>JAXMAV010000010.1:0-356500 GCA_046350255.1 Gemmataceae bacterium | reverse complement strand
GCGCTGTCAAGGGATGCCGGGAGAGATCGGCTAGCTGGCCTCGGGGTGAGACGTGTCTGTCTGCATCACTGCGCGGTGCAGTGGGCAGGTCGGGTCCGCCGGCAGACCGGCGCGGTAGCGGTCAAGCAGGCGGCGCGAATCGTGGGCCAGGCGGCGGCGGACGTCCCGACGGTGCCCCTTGACCCGGGGGATGGCCAGGTTGTCGTAAGGCGTCGTTTGATGACGCATCCAGGCCAGCACGGCCGCCTCGGCCCGGCGCTCGATGGGGATGCGCTTCGTCCGGGCCACGGTGCCGCTACCCACGGGAGTAGCGTGGGCCGCCACGCGCTCGGCCAACTGGCGACTCAGCTCGGCGTAGCGCGGATGGAAGGCCAAAAACGCCTCGATCGTCTCGACGAAGGCAACCACATACTCGGCCTGCACCTGCTCCCGGCGACGGGCGTCGGCTTCCTGGCGGCGGGCAAACTGCGGGGTGGCGCGTTCGCCGACCAGGGTCTGCTCGATCTGCGCGATGGTCGTCGCCGGGGCCCACACGCCACGCGAAAAGAGACGTCGGCCCTTCTTTTCCTGCACCACCCAGTGGTCGCCGGCCGCCTTCACCCGCCGGGTCAGGGCGGCATCGCCGGGGGGAAGCAGAATCCAGCCCGGGGGGACCGGCCAGATGCTGCCGTCGGCCGCCCGGACGGTGGTGGGGGTGGGTCCCGGCGAAACGGTCGCTACCTTCATGCCAGCCTGGCCTCCTTGCCCTGGCGTCAGGGGTGATACTCCCGTCCGCGTCGCTCGAACCGACCCAGCCAGTCCAGCAGAATGGCGTCACCCAGCTTCCTGGATCGGCGAAGTGCGTCGAGGTCTTTACCCCAGTAAAAACTGATCCATCCCGCCACAGAAGCGCGATGGCGCTCGATAAAACTGTCCAGCTCCTGCGCCGAGCAGGCCAGCGGGAAGGTTTCCTCCACCACTATCGGCTTCCCCACGGCGAAGCCTGCCAGTGTCTTGCTGGCCTCGTCCAGTTTCTTCGTCTGTGGGTAGAGATGGACACAAATAAAATCGAGGCGCTCGGTGACCTTGCCCGGGACGAAGCCGGAGGTCAGCCCTGGACGATCGAGGCTCCAGTCCACCAGGCCCACCGTGACGAGATGACGCTCATCCACCGCGCGGATGGCCGACACCAGGTGATCGATCCACTGGCGGGCGATCTGGGGACGCGGCCGTTTCTTCTGATCGAGCGTGATGAACTGCACGAAGTGCTTGCCGGCGAAGGCGGGGCCCAGCCAGTCACCGTCTTTCCGCTGTCCGCCAGGGACGACTGGCTCGTTCATCAGATCGTAGCAGAACACGGCCGGGTGCCGGGCGCAGCGGCGGGCCACCCCTTGCCAGAAACGCGCCTGCACGGCCCAGCGATCAGCCTCGCTCAGGGAGTCGTACCAGGCGGGCACGTCCTTCTTGTGGTAGCAGCCCAGCCCGGTCAGGTTCAGGTAGAGTCCGGTCTGCTCGGCCAGCTCCACCAGCTTCTCCAGACGGTCCAGCGCCTGCGGGTTGAGCTGATCGGCACGCTCCATGAAGCGGCCCACCTGCAGATGGATGCGGACGACGGTGGCGCCGAGTTTCTTCATCTGGGCGAAGGCGGCCTCTATCTTGCCCCATTCTTTCTCCCAGTAGTCCTCGAGGAGTCGGCCCTCCTCGTCGTGGTCGTAGTTGAACCCCCAGGGGACAAATGGCTCGCCCGAGTGCGCCTTCACGAACCCTCGTTTGTCCCGCGCGACCTCGATCCAGGGAAGGGCGGTCGTCCAGCGGCGGTAGGCGGCCGCCAGGTCGGTCTTGCCGGCGTGGACCAGGATGCCGAAGCGCAGGCGGAATGTCTCGCCCTTGCGGACGACGATGGCGCTCCGCTCTCCCCTGGTGAAGGCGTTCCTACCAAAGGGGTTGGCCACCAGCAGACCGTAGTCGCGGGCATGGAACCACGAGGGGCGCACGTTGCGGGGGTCGGGAAACAGGGCCACGCCAGCCGCCTGGGCACCCTCGCCGCCGCTGTAGTCGCACCACAGCGCCTGACGGCCCCAGATCTCCTTGACCTGCGTCGAACCGGTACTGTTCCGGAGTCGGCCCCCTGCCTTCACAGTCAGGTCGGTGGCGACGCGCACACCCAGGCCCATCTCCTCCTGGTCGCCCAGGGTGAAGTCGGCTGGTCCGCGGAACTCCGAGGTCCAGTCGATCAGGTAGGCGCCCGGTTGTACCTGGATGCCGATCCGGCAGACCTCCTCGCAGAGAGTTTTGTCTCCCACCCGGTAGCGGTTGCGCACGCTGAAACGCCCACCCTCGCGCGTGGCAGTGGGGGGCTCGACAAACTCCACGTGCTCGACCCGGCCCTTGTTGCGCCAGAAGTCGGCTCCGCCCAGGTCACCGAAGGCTAGCCACACGCCCGGGTGCATAGTGGCGTGGTCCGTCGCATCTTTCCCCGGCACGGGAGGGTGATTACGCGTGACCTGCCGACCGTTGGGCGCATGCACCTGAGCGAAGTAGGGCCGCGCTATCGCGGGATCGCGCCAGACATAGGTGGCCAGCGGCTTGCCTCCCACGGTGATCCGCAATTGCGCATCGGACCGTTCGAACGTCACCTTCGAGTCGGCACGACCACCGGCTGCGTTGAGAATCAGCAGAAGAGCCACCAGCACGGCGCGGCACATCACGGGGACGACTCCTCGACAGGTGGGGGACTGGAGGCTAGCGCTGCGCGCTTGGCAGCGATGAAGGGCAGATGATGACAGAGATGTCGAATCGGCTGCAGTACCAGCTGGCGCAGGGTGACCTGCCCGGTTTCGCTGTGGATGGCCACCCGGGACCAGACCTCGGGAGGCTGGTGGCGCAGGATGCGGGTGACGTGCCGACGCAGGGCGGTGAATAGCGCCAGCTGTTCGTCCAGGTCGAAGTGTGCGTAGCCCAGGCGCTCGATGTAGCCATGCTCGTCCACGGCCATCAGCAAGGGACGATCCAGGGCGATGGTGCGCTCGATGCGATCGGTGAAGAAGATCTCGCTGTCGGCCAGGTGGGCCACAACTTCCAGGGTCGACCACTTCCCGGGTAGCGGGCGCGCCTGGACCTGAGCGCGCGTCATCCCCTGGACTGCCGCTTGCAGATCGTCGATGCCCTGTTCGTAGGCGGCGATCAGGTCGTCCGAGACCAGACTCTCATCGTCGCGCTGCATCCGGGCCATGTAGTCCGCGTTGGTCATGCTCGGCCTCCTGGGCGGGGACCACCACGGGCCAGGTCAGCCCCTGTTCCAGTTCATCCAGGTAATCGAGAGTTGAAGCATCGAGGCGAGGGAGACCCAGAGCAGGTAAGGCCCCTGAGCCAGTGTCACCCAGCGATGGTGAGGCCAGACCGCCACCATGAGCCAGAGGATGGTGCTCCACACGACGAGGATGTCCAGCGCGGCCAGCGGCATGTTCCGCAGACCGAACTGGATGGGGGTGAAGAGTAGATTGGCCGCCAGGTTGATGCCGAACGGCAGAGCTACTCGCCAGGGTAACTTGCCTCGCAGGCACTCAACGAGAACAAACCCAAAAGTAACGAGGATGATCGGGTAGAGGATGCTCCAGATCAACCCGATGGTGCCCGGACTAGGCGTCCAGTCCGGCTTGGCCAGGCTGTCGTACCAGACTTTCCAGTCCATGCGCGCCTCCGCGGAGTGTCGCCGACGCCGTTGCCGCCTGGTTGGAGTCTCCCTTCACTTTAGGAGTGTCCGCGCGGACTGTCCTCCCCAGCAGATGCGCTCTTCGCCCCTCCGTAGTGCCGGGTGATGAAATCGTTCTGAATCCACAGGAACTTCTGGAAGGCGCGGATGGTGCGCACCTGTGTGGCCGGATCGAGGGGAAGCTGGCCGATGACGCCCGTCAGCACGTCGGACAGCAGACCCATCAGGGCGTTCATCTGCACCAGGGGCACATCGATCTCGGTGCTACCAGCGCGGGGGGTGTGGATCTTGCCTACCATGTCCAGGTAGAGCGCCATCTTACCGTCGAACGAGCGTCCGAGAATCTGCATGAAGTAGCGGCTGAGATGCTCCTTGCGGAACTGAATCTGGGGGCTGCTGGCCAGGTCGGCGAGGCCGCCAGGCAACGGCCCCTCGTAGCCGGACTGGCGCGGCAGGAAGTGCCGGGCCGTCGCGTCGTACTGCATCAGTTTTTCGTAGGTCGCCTCGACCAACTGGGGGATGATCGGCCCCAGGTACATGGCCGACGCCTGGATGGCGCCGTGATCGTCCGGGCCGAAGCCGATGAACTCGGCGAGATAGCGATAGCGATATTCGACGTCCCGTTCGAGACGCGCTTCATCGATGGCTTTCATGGCAACTCGACAGAAAGAAACAGAATGGCCCGGAGCCACGCCGGCGCACCACCGCGCCAGCGCGACTTCGGTACCGCTTCACCCAGGGAATACCACTACCATATCTATCAGACCGGTGTCGGGCTCGACGGCGGGATGGTACCCAGCGTGTAGAGGCTGACGGGAGGTTCCGGTTCGATTAACTTGAGGTCGAACTTCTCCTGCAACACCTTGAAGACGTTCGGTGTGACGAACGCCGGTGGGATGGGGCCAACTCGGATGCCCTTCACTCCCAGCGCCAAAAGCGTCAGCAGCACCGCCACGGCCTTCTGCTCGAACCACGACAGAACGATTGACAGAGGCAGGTCGTTCACGCCACAGTTGAACGCCTTGGCGAGGCCGACCGCCACCTGGATGGCGCCGTAGGCATCGTTGCACTGACCCATGTCGAGGAAGCGCGGCAGCCCGGCGACGGTGCCGTAGTCGTGGTTGCGGATGCGATACTTGCCGCAGCCCAGCGTCAGGATGATCGACTCGCCCGGCGTCTTCTGGGCCAGCTTGGTGTAGTAATTGCGGCCCAGCTCTGCGCCGTCGCAGCCACCGATCAGGTAGAAGTGCTTGATGGCGCCAGATTTGACCGCGCCCACCACCTTATCGGCGATACCCAGAATGGTGCTGTGGTGGAAGCCAATGGTCGATTCGCGCACCTTGCGCTCGGGCAAGGGCGGCAGCGTCTTGGCCAGGTTGATGACCGCGGAGAAGTCGTTGTCTTTCAGGCGCGTGCCGCCGGGCACCGCGGTGATCCGGGTGGTGAACACCCGATCCTTGTACGAGTCGGGCGGAATCAGGATGCAGTTGGTGGTGGCCACGATGGGACCGGAGAAGGCGGGGAACTCCCACTGCTGATTTTGCCACGGGCCGCCGTAATGCCCGGCCAGATGCGCATGCTCGCGCAGTTTCGGATAGCTGTGGCCTGGCAGCATCTCGCCGTGCGTGTACACGTTCACGCCCTGCCCCTTGGCCTGCTCCAGCAGATCGGCCAGGTCCACCAGATCGTGACCCGTGACGAGGATGCCCGGTCCGGAGCGCGTTCCCTCGTAGACCGTGGTCGGCCCCGGGGTACCAAACCGCTCGGTGTGCCCGGCATCCAGCAGCTCCATCACGCGGAGGTTCTTCATGCCGCATTCGAGGACCATGTCGAGCAGGCTGGGAATGTCGAAGTTGACGTTGGTCATCGTGGCAAACAGCGCTTCCTCGATGAAGGCGCTGACCGACTCGTCCGACTTGCCCAGCCGGCGGGCGTGGTTGGCGTACGCGGCCATCCCCTTCACGCCGTACAGGAGTATCTCCTGCAGCGACTGCACGTCGGCGTCCTTGCCGCACACGCCGATCTCGGTGCAGCCCCGGCCGTTCTGAGTTTGCTCGCATTGATTGCAAAACATGCGTCCGTCCCTCGGAGAAAAATGAAGAACCTGGTGAGTCCTTGCGGTTGGTCGGGGACAGATGCAAGAATCGTTCCAAAGGATAAAAGAGGAGTTTATCCCTATAAATGGAGGGGTGGGACGAGTGGCTCTGTGCGGCTGTGACACAGCGCCACTCCGGAAGCGGGTCATCTAGCAGGGAGGCGAGCTACTTTCCGGCCGCGCGGTGGGCTCGCTCCGTCCACTGCTTCAGGCTCTCGAGCAGGCCCCGGACCTGGCCGCGTGTCGTCTCGTCTGTGAGATGGCCCTGGGCATCGAACTTGGTGTGAGCCGTGGTGATGAACACCTCGGGCCGGTTCATGATCAGCCCGTTCAGGTAGATGAACACCTGCCGCAGGTGATACTGGGCCCGCGCCGTGCCGGTGAACGCCGGGCTTGCGCCGAAGATGGCGATCGGCTTGCCGTCGAATGGCTGCTCCGGAGGGCGCGAGGCCCAGTCGATGGCGTTCTTCAGCACGCCGGGGACCGAATAGTTGTACTCTGGCGTGGCCAGCAGCAGCGCGTCGGCCTGCTTGATCTTCTGGCGCAGCTCGACGACGCTCGTGGGAAAACCCTTCTCGTGGACGTCCTCGTTGTACAGCGGGATCGAGGCCAGGTCGAAGATCTCGATGGTCATTCCTGGGGGTGCCAGCTCCTGGGCGGCGCGCAGCGCGGCCCGGTTGAACGAGGCCTGGCGCAGGCTCCCGGCGATGCCCAGCACGTGGAGCGGTTTGTCAGCCATGACGATGGTCCTTTCTCATCAGGAGGAAAACAGGCAAACCGGGCGAAGACTCGGGGCGGGAGGTCCCCACCTCAGAAGTAGGCAGCAGCCTGGCGCGGAATCGAGCGCACTCATTGCCACAGGAGATAGACCGCCATCACCATGCCGATGGCGGACAGCAGCAGCCCCACGCCCAGGCCCAGTGACCAGGCCGGTGGCTCATACGGGCGGTTCTGCGCCAGGTTCTGGAGGAAGCGTCGATGCTCGCGCAGAGCCAGCAGGTTGACGCCCACCCCCAGCAGTACCAGGGCGGTGCCGATCCACAGCGACAGGCCGGTGGAGTGAGGGGGGATCTTGCCATTCGCGAAGGCCAGCTCGCGGAGGAAGAGTCCGAACCGCGCCACCACGAAGCCGAACCCCATGAGCGCCAGCCCGGTGCGGATCCAGGCCAGGAGAGTCCGTTCGCCCGCGAAGCGCACGCGCGGATCTTCTGGCGGCTGGGGAGGTTCCGGCACGGTCATTTCTCCACCGGGGTCAGCGTCACCTGGCGCACGTCCATGACGGCGGCCCGGGCCTTCTTCAACGGTTGGATCGTCAGCGTGTGACGACCCGCGCTGGCAATCTGCACGGTGCCGATGTCGCGCGGCTTGAAGTTCTGGAAATGGCCCGTGTCCTCGACGATGAAGCGCAGCGATTCCTTGCCGACCTTCACCTCGACCTCGCTGCCCCCCTGCCCCGTGCCGCAGCCCTGCAGCACCTCCACGCGATATTTGCCCGGTCGGCGCACGGTCAGCTCCCAGTATGCCGAGTCGTTCACGTCGATCCAGAAGCCCAGGGTGTTCTTGTGCGGCAGCGGTTCATAACGCAGCTGCGAGCCGCGCACGAAGGCCGTCTGCGCCGGCAGCACGATCGCCCCCCGCGCATTGGGCGGATGCGGCAGGTAGTCCGGGTTCGGCGTCGGCATCACGGCGCCGACCTCCTTGCGCCAGCGGGCCAGACGCTCGGCCAGCTCCTTCACCACCAGCGGCTTCTCCTGGGCGAGGTTGCGCCCTTCGCCGACTGAGGCCTGTAGGTCGAACAGCTCGCGGCGTTGCTCGCCGTAGAACTCGATCATCTTGTAGCGGCCAGTGCGGATCGCTCCACTGGGCCGGCTCCCCTGGTTGGCGTAGTGCGGATAGTGCCAGTAGAGCGCTTCGCGCGCCGGCGCTGCCTTGCCGCGCAGCAGCGGCACCAGGCTGACTCCATCCAGGGGGCCATGAGAAGTCAGGCCACAGGCCTCGACCAGGGTGGGGAAGAGATCGTGAGTGATCACCGGCACCGACGAGACGGTCCCCGGCTTGACGACGCCGGGCCAGGAGATCAGGAACGGTACCCGGATGCCGCCCTCGTAGAGCCAGCCCTTGCCCTCGCGCAGCGGGCTGTTGATCGTGGCCGGTGTGTCAGGTCCTTCGCGCGTCGCCAGGCCGCCGTTATCCGAGGTGAAGATCACCAGGGTCCGCTCGCGCAGCCCCAGCCGCTCGAGGGTGCTGACCACCTTGCCGACTCCCTCGTCGAGGCTTTCGAGCATGGCCGCGTAGATCGGGTTCGACTGCTGACCCAGTGTCAGCTTGCCAGGATACTTCTTCAGCAGGTCGGGCTTCGCGCGCAGCGGCGTGTGGACGGCGTTGTGCGCCAGGTAGAGGAAGAACGGCTTCTCGCGCTGGGCCTCGATGAAGCGGACTGCCTCGGTGGTCAGTCGGTCGGTCAGGTACTCGTTGGGCTCGGCCTTCTCGAGCCCCGGCATGACGCCTCCCTTGTTGCGGAAGGGAGCGAAGTAGCTGCGCGGCGTGCCGGTGGCGTCTCCCGCGATGTTGAGGTCGAACCCCTGCTGCGTCGGCCCAAACCCGTCGCCTCCGAGATGCCACTTGCCGATGTGCGCGGTGGCGTAGCCGGCCGACTTGAACAACTCGGCCAGCGTGGTTTCCTCAAGCGCCAGCTGCTGCTTCAGCGGCGGACGAAGCAGGGGATGCTGCGGAGAATCGGGCCGACCCGGTAGCCAGTCGGTGATGCCCACCCGCGACGGCACCTTGCCCGTGAGCAGGGCCGCCCGCGTCGGCGAGCAGACCGGACACGAGGCATACCCATCGGTAAAGCGGATGCCGCTGGTCGCCAGGCGATCCAGCGCGGGAGTGCGGAAGAACTTGCTGCCCTGGCAACCCAGGTCGGCCCAGCCCAGGTCATCGGCCAGGATCACCACCACGTTGAGTCGCGGCGCGGCCGGCAGGGGATTCCCCGACATCAGCAGGGCCAGGAGCGAGAGTACGGGCAGCCAGCGCGGAGGACGAGACAGCATCGTGGACATCTCCGGGAGAGCGGGATCTGAGGGATGATCTACCCACGAACGCGACCAACGGCCCGGAAAACTCGGCGAGTGTGCGTTTCCGCATACCTGCTGTGCGTGCGCGGAGCAACTCGTGGGCCAACATATCCCCCTATGCTGATGAGTTAGGCCGTCCGAAGGGGCCGGGTCGGTCGCAGGAGAGGAATCTCAGCCGGCGATGAAGTATTTCGCGCGAAGCCGGCTAGAACCGCGCTCGGATTCACCTCGTGGCACGCCCCTTGCACCGTGGGGGATTCGCTTACCCCACCTCGGAGTTCCATCATGGCGACCGTCGCTGAGTGCCAGTCCTCAACCAAGGGCGTTTCTCTCGCGGTGATTGAGTTGAACGACGTCCAGCACGTCTTCGCCACGGCGGGGCCGCAGGCGGGGTTCACGCTCCGCGAGCAGCTGTGGAACGTCCTAACCAGCCTCGATCGTGCCCTGCAACCGCTGGACGCCGCCGAGTCGTTACTGCATCTGACGGTCTTTCTCGTCGATGGTGGCCAGATGTCCGCCTGTCGACAGATGATTCGGGACTTCTACGGCGAGAACACCCCGGCCACCTCGTTCGTGCCGCAGACGCCCTGCACGGGCGGACTGGTCGCCGTCGAGGTGCTGGCCCTGGGACGCGGCCACGAACGCATCAAGATCGAGCACGTCAACGACCAGCTGCTGATCGCCCGCGAGGATGGCGTCTCGTGGATCTTCGCCGATCAGGCCATGCCGCGCACCTCCGCCCCAGGCGTCTACGAAAAGACCATCTGCGCCTATCAGCACCTGCAGCGCCTGCTTCCGAAGGCGGGCGCGCGACTCGATCAGGTGCTGCGGACCTGGTTGTACCTGGGCGGCATCGTCGAGGAGGAAGGCGCTACCCAGCGCTACAAGGAACTCAACCGGGCCCGGGCGGATGTCTACGACCATGTCGAGTTCATGGCCGACCGCCTGCCCGAGGGGGAGCCCGCCAGCCACTATCCGGCCAGCACCGGCATTGGCACCAATGGGCGCGGTCTGTGTGTCAGCGCCCTGGCGCTGGTGAGCGATCGCGACGAGGTGGTGGCGGTTCCGCTGGAAAATCCGCGTCAGACCCCGGCCTTCGACTACGCGGCCAGCTACAGCCCGCAGAGTCCGAAGTTCTCGCGCGGGCTGGCGGCGGTGGTGGGCAACTACACCACGCTGTTCATCTCGGGCACCGCCAGCATCACCCACTCCGAAACGCGGCACATCGGCGACCCCGTGGGCCAAACGCACGAGACGCTAGAGAACATCGCGGCGCTCATCTCGGAGCAGAACCTGGCCAACCATGGCCTGCCCGGCAAGGGCACCACGCTGCAAGGGATCGGTGTGGCGCGAGTCTACATCAAACGGCAGGAAGACTACCCGGCCATCCGGGCGGTGTGCGACCAGCGCCTGCCGGGCGTCCCGCTGAACTACCTGATCGCCGACGTCTGCCGTCCCGACCTGCTCGTCGAGATCGAGGGCATCGCCTTCACCCGGCACGACGAACAACCCACCGCTGCACACCTGCCTCTGGTCCGACGCTGCCATGGCCATTGTGGGGGCCATGCGGAACAATTCCCCACCTCGCTGACGGTCTGCCCCACGGGCTGCCCTCAGCGGCTGGCGTGTCCCTACGCCGTCCTGCCTCCCGCCGCCGAAGGATGAGCGCCATGAAAGCTCCGCGCGTTTGTACGCACTGCCTGGTTCGTCTGCAGACCACGCCGGATCATCCACTGGGATGGTGTCCCAAGTGCCACCGCGAGGTACGCCGGCTCCGTTCGAGTCACAAGACGACGATTCCTCAGGCCGTGGCGCATGCGGCACCTCCGCCGCTGCCCCCGGTTCCACCCACCTCTCTCCCGTACTCGGGTGGGGAGGCAACGATGGCGCCAATGCCCCCCGGCGTCGCGTTGCCTTCTCCACCCTGTGTTTCTCCCGCAGCCAAGCCGCACGGGCATCATCATCACCACCATCATCAGCGTGGCTGGAAGCTGGGTTACGCCACCCTGGTGATGCTGGCCGGCTTCGTCTCGACGCTGCTGCTGGGCGGAGCACTGGCGCTGATGTTCTTCTTCAGCGACGCGCCACCCGAGGCCGAACCCGTGGTCGAGACGCCGGTGCCCGCGAAGGTGTTTCGGCCGGCGGCGAACCGGCAGATGCCGGCGGCGAACTTTCCCCCGCAGCTATCCGCGAAGGCGCTGCAGGAGAAGATGCTGCGCGAGGTCTTCCAAAACGAAGCTACCTCCGGCAGCACCGAAGCGGCCAACCTGGAGGCGTCACGCCGGATCGACGACCTGGTCCGCGCTCGGCTCAAGGCCAAGGACATCCCCCCGGCCCCGCTCTGCTCCGATGCCGTCTTCGTCCGTCGCGTCTATCTCGACGTGATCGGTCGCATACCCACCGCTGGCGAAGCCCGTGAGTTTCTGGAAGACAAGAACCCTGAGCGCCGGCGCGAGTTGATCGACATCCTGCTGGCGCATCCCGACTTCGCCGACTACTGGACGATGAAGTGGTGTGACCTGCTGCGGGTCAAGTCGGAGTTCCCGATCAACCTGTGGCCCAACGCTGTGCAGGCCTACCATCGCTGGCTGCGGACGAGTGTCCGCGAGAACATGCCGTTCGACCGCTTCGCCCGCGCGCTTCTGACCTCCAGCGGCAGCAACTTCCGCGATCCGCCGGCCAACTTCTACCGGGCCATGCAGAGCAAGGATCCGCGAAACATCGGTCAGACGGTGTCGCTGACCTTCCTGGGTGTGCGCCCCGAAGGCTGGCCCGCCGAGCGCTGGAACGGTCTGGCCCCGTTCTTCCAGCAGATCGGCTACAAGAAGACATCCGAGTGGAAGGAAGAGATCATTGTCTTCGATCCCAACAAGCCGATCAAGCGCGACGAGGCGGTCTTCCCCGATGGAAAGAAGGCAGTGCTGTCTCCGGATCAGGACCCGCGCGAGGTCTTCGCCAACTGGCTCATCCAGCCGGACAACCCCTGGTTCACCCGCAACATCGCCAACCGCGCCTGGTCGTGGCTGGTAGGACGCGGAATTATCCACGAACCGGATGACATCCGCCCCGACAACCCGCCGAGCAACCCCGAGTTGCTGGCCTATCTCGAGAAGGAGCTGATCCAGAGCAAGTACGACCTGCGCCAGTACTTCCGGATCATCCTCAACTCGCGCACCTACCAGGCCTCGTCGATCCCGGCGAGCAGCCACCCCGAGGCGGCGGCCCTGTTCGCCTGCTATCCGGTGCGTCGGCTCGATGCCGAGGTGCTGATCGACGCCATCTGTCAAATCACTGGGACGAACGAGAAATACTCGAGCCCCATCCCCGAGCCGTTCACTTACATTCCGGAGAGCCATCGGTCGGTAGCGCTGGCGGATGCCAGCATCACCAGCGCCTTTCTGGAGATGTTCGGCCGGCCGTCTCGTGATACCGGCATGGAATCTGAGCGCAACAATAGCTTCACCCCGGCGCAACGGCTGCACATGCTGAACTCGACGCACATCTTGCAAAAGATCGAGCAGGGTCCCGGCCTGGCGGCGCTGCGCAACTCGGGGAAGAAGCCCATCGAACTGGCGGACGACCTCTACCTGACCATCCTGTCGCGCTATCCCAACGAGGACGAGCGCAGCGCGATGGCAGACTATGCCCAGACCGGCTCGTGGGGGCGCCGCCCCGTCACGGACATCGCCTGGGCCCTGATCAACTCTGCGGAATTTCTGTGCCGGCACTGAGCGTGGTTGGCGGCGACGAGGAGCGACCCTCCCGCCCCGCCTGGAGGTGAAGTATGAGCACCGAGACGCGTGGCAATCTGATCACTCGACGAGTGATGCTCCAGCACGGCCTGATGGGCGGGATGGGCGCCATGTTGGCCCAGCGCTTGCTGGCCCAGCCGCCGGCTGCCGCCAAACCGGGCAAGGCCAAGGCCGTCATTCAGATCTGGCTCTGGGGCGGGCCCAGCCACATCGATTCCTTCGATCCCAAGCCGAGCGCTGGCAACGACTACAGTGGTCCGCTCAACAGTCCGATTGCCACCAACGTCAAGGGGATGATCATCAGCGAGCTGATGCCCCAGCTGGCGAAGCAGGCCGACAAGTTCTCCATCATCCGCAGTATGACGCACGGCAACAACGGCCACGAGACGGCAGCCTATCTGGTGCAGACTGGCCGCAACCCCAGCGACCGGGTGGTGCATCCCAGCATGGGCGCGGTGGTCTGCCTGTTCAAGGGTAAGGACGAATCCATCAAGCGCGGCCTGGTGCCGCCCTACATCGTGCTGACTCAGCCGCAAGGACGTTTCTCCGAGGCGGGTTTCCTGGGTTCGCGCTACAAACCGTTCTTCACCGGCGGTGATCCGGGAGCGGCCCGCTTCGTGGTCGAGGGGCTGGTCGGGCAGCTCACCGAGATGCAGATGCGCGAGCGCCGCGACCTGATGCAGCGGCTGAACACCCTGGGCAGCGCCCTGAAGAACCAGACCACCATGCAGGCGCTGGCCAAGTCCGAGGATCAGGCCTACGACCTTATCCTGGGTGATGCCGGTAAGCTGTTCGATCTCAACACCGAAAAGGACGAACTGCGGACGAAGTACGGCCGCACCACCTTCGGCCAGTCGTGCTTGATGGCCCGGCGTCTCGTCGAACGCGGCGTGCCGTACGTTACCATCAACTACGGCGGCTGGGATACCCACAAGGATCACTTCCCGGCCATGCGCCGGAAGCTGCCCGAGCTGGACAAGGGGCTGGCCAGCCTGTTCGAGGATTTGAAGCAGCGCGGGCTGCTCGATTCGACCATCGTGTGGTGCTGCGGCGAGTTTGGCCGTACTCCCAAGGTCGCCTGGGAAGCTCCCTGGTCGGGCGGACGCCATCACTTTGGCAATGTCTTCTCGGCGGTGGTGGGTGGTGGGGGCTTCAAGGGAGGCCATGTGGTCGGTGAGTCCGACTCCCGCGCAGAATCGGTCAAGAATCGTCCGGTTTATCCTGGCGACCTCATCGGTAGCATGTACGAACTTCTGGGCATCGATCCGGAAGGCAAGCTGCCTCATCCGCAGGGGCTGCAGATCAAGGTGACCCCGGACTCCAAGGACGAGGAAGAGTCGGGCGGCCGTCTCAAGGAGATCATCTAGAAAGGGAGCCCGCGCCATGACTCTGTTCATTCGCCGATGGCTGCCCGTGGTCATCGTGTTGCTGGCGACGCCGCGGGCCTGGTCCCAGGCGTCTCCCCCGCACATTGCCTTTGTCTACCCCGCGGGGGGCCAGGTGGGAACGACGTTCGAGGTCAAGCTGGGTGGCCAGTACCTCGAACAGGCTACCATCGTGCAGGTCTCCGGGGCTGGCGTGGAGGCCAAGATCCTCCGGCAGACCCGGCCGTTGAAACAGGGCGAGATCAACGCGCTGCGCGACCGCCTGGAGGACCTGGCCAAGAAGACGACGAAGTCGGCCGCAGACGAGAAGGAGATGCAAGAGATCCGCGAAAAGCTGGCCATCGCGGCCATCCCGGTCAGCCCGGTGATGGGAGAGAACGTCTTTCTCGAGGTAAAGGTTGCCAAGGATGCCCCACCGGGCCCGCGCGAGCTGCGCCTGGGGGCGAAGACCGGCATGTCCAACCCCATGGTCTTCGACTTGAGCCAGTTGCCGGAGATCCGGCAGACCAAGGAGAGTTTCGATCCCGAGGCGCGTCCCCGCCGCGCCCTGGCTCGCTTCGTCAAGAAACGAAAGGTGGTCCGCGAGTCCGAGATCAAGGTCACCTTGCCCGCCGTGCTCAACAGCCAGATTCTGCCCGGCGAGGTGGACCACTACCGCTTCACGGCCAAGGAGGGGCAGCACCTTGTCTTCCGCGCCCGGGCGCGGGCGCTGATTCCCTACCTGGCGGATGCTGTGCCAGGCTGGTTCCAGGCCGCGATGACTCTGTACGACGCTGAGGGCAACGAGGTAGCCTTCTGCGACGACTACAAGCAACAACCCGACCCCGTGCTGGCTTACAAGGTGCCCCGGGAGGGTGAGTACGTGCTGGAGGTGCATGACGCCATCTACCGCGGTCGCGAGGACTTCGTCTATCGCATCGAGGCGGGCGAGCTGCCGCACATCACCAACATCTATCCACTGGGCACCCAGGCCAACGTGCGTACCGCGGTGACCCTCGAAGGCTGGAACCTGGCCATTCCCAGCCTCACCATCGAGGGCAAGGAATTGAAGCGCGGCATCATGCAGCTGACCACCGAGAGTAACGGGCTGCGCACCAACGCAGTGCCGTTCCAGGTCAACACCCTGCCCGAGATCCAGGAGCAGGAGCCGAACGACTCGCAGGGTGTGGCCCAGAAGCTGACCTGGCCGGTCATCGTCAACGGCAAGATTGGCCAACCCGGCGACGTGGACGTGTATCAGTTCGAGGGACGCACCAAGCAGGTGATCATTGCTGAGGTGTGGGCGCGTCGGCTCGAGTCGCCGCTCGACTCGTTCCTCAAGATCACCGACTCGACCGGCAAAATGATCGCCTTCAATGACGATCAGGAGGACCGTTCGCAGGGGTTGCAGACGCACCATGCCGATTCGCGGCTACAGGTGACGCTGCCGGCCGAGGGGACGTACTATCTCCACGTCGGCGACATGCAACGCCATGGAAGCTCGGCGCATGCCTATCGGCTGCGTCTCAGTGCGCCACGTCCCGACTTCGACCTACGTATCACGCCTTGCAGCATCAACGCCCGGCCCGGCTCGCTCGTGCCGGTCACCGTGCATGCCCTGCGCAAGGATGGATTCACTGGCGAGATTCAGCTGGCGCTGAAATATGCTCCGCTGGATTTCTCGCTGGCGGGAGCCAAGATCCCAGCCAATCAGAACGAGATTCGCCTGACGGTGCAGGTGCCCTCGACGCCGCGTCCCAAGCCGATTCAGATGGACGTGGAGGGACGAGCGACGATCAACGGCGAGAAGGTGGTCCGCCTCGCCACCCCGGCCGAGGACATGATGCAGGCGTTCGCCTACCATCACCTGGTGCCGGCGAACCATCTGCTCGTGACTGTCAGCGCTGGAGCACGGGCGCGCTTCCCGGCCCGGCTGCTCGAAACTGGGCCCGTCAAGATCCGCCCAGGCGGTGCCGGAGTAGCGCGCTTCGCCATTCCCAAGGGTGTGGCCGCCGACAAACTCCAGTTCCTCCTGAGCGAGCCACCCGAGGGCATCACCCTCAAGAACACCACCACCAATGGAGACGTGGTGATCCTGGTGCTTCAGGCCGACGCCGAGAAGGTGAAACCGGGCCTGAAGACTAACCTCATCGTGGAGGCGTATCCCGACGGGGGCAAGAAAGGCAAGACGACCCGTTTCCCGCTGGGTACGCTGCCTGCCATTCCCGTCGAGATGATCCGACCGCCGAGCCGATAATCGCGGCGGAGTGACTCCTCATTGTGGCCGGGCGAATCTACAATCACGGAGATTCGCCCGGCCCGCTTGTTGAGACCTTCCCATGCAGCAGCCTCTCCCCCGTCGTTCGTTCCTGGCCGCCTCGGCTGGCCTGGCCGCCTCGGCCGTCCTGGCGGACGAGAAGACACCGCCGGCCCCCACTCCTCGGGGCTTCAAGAAGGCCGTCAAGTACTACATGGTGCAGCCGGGCAAGACGCTGCTGGAGAAGTTCACCCTCGTCAAGGAACTGGGCTTCGACGGCATCGAGCTGGACGCGCCGAACAACTTCAAGCTGGCCGACGTGCTGGAGGCCAAAAAGAAGACCGGCCTGGAGATTCCCGGCGTGGTCGATTCCGTCCATTGGAACGACACCCACCAGCTGGGTTCCCCCGACGCCAGCAGCCGGGCCCGGGGCGTCGAGGCGCTCAAGGGCGCCCTGCGCACCGCGCGCGACTATGGTGCCACCACCGTGCTGCTGGTGCCAGCCAACGTGACGAAGAAGGTGAGCTACGCCGACGCCTACAAGCGGTCGCAGGAGGAGATCCGCAAGGTGCTTCCCCTGTGCAAGGAGCTGGGGGTGCGCATCGCCCTGGAGAATGTCTGGAACAACTTCCTGCTCTCGCCGCTGGAGCTGGCGCGCTACGTCGATGAGTTCGAGTCGGACCAGATCGGCGTGCATTTCGACGTGGGTAACATCGTCCTGTACGGTTGGCCCGAGCAGTGGGTGCGCGTGCTGGGCAAGCGAATCATCAAGCTGGATATCAAGGAGTTCAGTCGGAAACGCTGCGATCAGGAGGGCCGCTTCAAGGGGTTCGACGTGCCGCTGTTGAAGGGCGACTGCGACTGGCCCGCCGTCATGAAGGCGCTGCGCGAGGTGGGCTACACCGGCTGGGGCACGGCCGAGATCGCCCCCGGCGACGAGAAGTACCTGGCCGGCGTGGCCCGCGACATGAACACCATCTTCGGGTACTAGGTGAATCTCCCGGGTTCAACACGACGAGGATACCTTGAGCAATCCCCATCAGGCCAGCGGGTTAGAACGCCAGGATCACGGAGCAGTAACGGTGCTCCGCATCAAGTTGCCGATGCTGCGCGACGACGCGGAAACCGAGGCGATGTTTCAGCAGGCGGAGCAGTTGCTGGCCGGCGAGGGCCGCAGCCGCCTTGTGCTCGACTGCGCGGAGGTGAAATACCTGGCTAGCCGAGGCCTGGGCCGGCTGGTCGGCCTGCTGAACCGCGCCCGTGCCGCTGGCGGCCGCCTGGTACTGTGCGCCGTCCCACGTCCCCTGGAGGAACTCCTGCGCATCAGCCGACTCTCCGATCTGCTCCTGAGCTACCACGACGTCACCGAGGCCGTGCGCTCGTTTGGCTGAGTGGGAGAGGTTCTGAAGGAGATGATCTGAGTGCCGAAGGTGGGACTCGAACCCACACACCCGTGAGGATATCAGATTTTGAGTCTGACGCGTCTGCCATTCCGCCACTTCGGCTCTACGTCCAGTCTACCGGGCGTCTGCGGGGCGTCAAGGTGCGAGGTGGTGGGCTTCTCAACGAGTGATGTCGCGCAGCGCCAGCTCGGCCGCGCGGCGCAGGGTGGCGTCCTCGTCGCGGCTGGCGGTCTCCAGCGCGGAGCGCACACGTGGATCCTGGCTGGCCTTGCTGCCGAGCATCCGCAAAGCGTCGGCGGCCATGTAGCGGGCATCGCCGCCCCGGATGGCCACCGTCCGCGACGTCGGCTGCTTCCCCTCCTCGGCCAGGCGATCGACCGTGGCGCCGCTACTATGAAAGACACGCAACCCGGGGTTGTTCAACATGCTCAGGAGCGTCTCGGTCACCCGGTCGGGCGCATGCTCGCGCAGGTGGTGGGCCAGTACCCGGGCCAGGTCGTAGCGCACCAGCAACGTCTCCTCGCGGTTGTCCTTCAGGGCGTCCAGCAACACTGGAGTGAGATCGTGCTCGTCGAGGTTCAGACAGCGAAACAGCGCCCAGACGCAGCGCTGGCGGATGTTCTGGTTCGACTCGGTCTGTAGCAGAGTGCGGATCAGCGGCATGGCCGGGCGATTATGCGGATAGCCAATAATCGCGATGGCCTCGATGGCGGCCTCGCGCACTTCTTCCTCGGCGCGAGCGAGCGGGGGGGCCGACTTGCGGACGGGTGTGACGCGCAGGACCCCTATCAGCGCGGGCAGGGCCAGGCGGCCAACCTCGTCCAGTCCCGTGCGCTCGGGGGTGCGGGCCAGCTCCTTGCTCACGCGGGTGATGGCGATGGCGCAGTTGCGGCGCACCTCGGCATGGGGGCTCGATTTCAGGCAGCGAGCCAGGTCTTCGATGCTGGGCTGAGCGGCAGCTCCGGCACTGGCCAGGCTGGCAGCCGCCAGCGCTTGCCAGCTGGGATCGCTGTCCAGCAGGTAACGACGCAGGACGCCGAGCGCCTGACGGGCCGGCTCGCCTCCCATGCCGGCCAGGGCAAAGGCGGCGCCGCGCTCCACCTCCGGGTTCGCATTCGCCAGCAGGGGGAGCAGCTCGCGGGCCAGTTCCCGATGTGCCGGCGTGGTCAGTAGCGCCAGCGATGCCAGGGCCGCTGAGCGCACCTGCACCACGGTATCCTTGCGTACGCGCCGGATCAGCGGAGCAACGGCATCCTGCGTGCGATCACGCCCCAGCCGGTCGGCCAGCATCCCCAGCGCGGCAGCGCTGTCGTGTCTGACCAGAGAGTTAGGGTCGTCCAGCGCCTGGCACAACAGCGGGATGCTCTCCACAGTTTGGGCCACCCGGCCCAGGGCCCAGGCCGCGTTCTGTCGCACCGATTCGTCCCGGTCGCGCAGGGCTTTCAGCAAGACTGGCTCGCTGGCCGAGGCCTCGGGACCGAAGGCGCCGATGGCATGGGTCGCGCTCCGGCGCACGGCGGCCTGATCGTGGCGGACGGCCATCTCTTGTACGGCGGTACGCACCTGAGACCAGCCCTGGCGACGTTTCTCCGGGGGGAGTGTCAGTGCAATGTCACTGAGGGCGCTGGCGGCCATCTCCTGCACCTGGACCTCGGGATCCTTCTGCAGCAGTCTCGCCAGATCGGGGAGAGAGTCTGCCGCGGATGCACCCAGGCGACCCAGGGCAAATGCGGCGCTACGGCGTGCCTCGGCGCCGTGGGCCCCCAGTTCGCTGCGCCAGTCCTGCAGGCTCCTGTGCAAGAACAGGGGCATGTCAGCGCGGCAGGTAGACATGGCCAGGGTCAACCCCAGCGCCAGGGCCCAGCGATCCATCGCGGGGAACCTCCGTGAAGGGGGGACGCGGATTACTTCTTCGGCGTCGGCTTCTTCAATTCCTTGATGCCATCCTCGACCAGAAACCGAAGCCGACGATCGAGATCTTTCTTCTCGAGCATCTTGTCGAGCACGGCCAGGACGCGGGCGTTGTTCTGCTTCAGCCGCACCAGGCCGATGACGCCACCGCCTGCGACGGAGCTGTCCTTGTTGTCGGTCAGCTGGATTAGCGCGCTGATGACCGAATCGCTCTGATCGTTGATGCCACCCAGGGCGCTGGCGGCCGCCTGCACGGCAAACGGCTCCTTGTCGGACAGCATCTCCAGCAGAGCGGGCACCTTCTTCTTGGCCTTGTCCTGCAGCGCGCCCAGGGCGGCCGCCGCCTGAATGCGGGTGTCCAGGTCCTCGTTCTTGAGGAACTTGGCGATGGTGTTGAGCGCCTGGTCAGCTGCTTGCCCATCCTGCATGGACACCAGCCCGGCGTAGGCCCAGATGGCCAGCGGGCGGTTGCGGTGGGTGGCGCAGAGGCTCAACTCGCTGACCACCTTGGAGAGCAACATGCCGCTGCTGGGCCGGCCCATCATTCCCAGCCCCTGAATGATCTCCAGCTTCACCTTGTTGGTCTTCTCGAAGCGGAGCGCGGCCAGGAGGGCCTCGGTGATGCGGGCGTCTGGCGTGTTGTCCTTGTTCGTGGCTACGCCGATGCGCCAGAGCAGGGCCACCGCATGATGGCGGATTTCCCACGAGGATCGATCCATCGTCGCCTGGATGAGCGACGGGATGGCCGGGCTGCCGTCGGCAATGTAGCGATACAGCGACAGGGCCGCCTCGTAGCGAATGATCGCCTGCGTTTCAGTGGGAGGCACCAGCCGGGTGGCAATGCCGCGCACGATGGCGGGCACGTCCTTTTCATCGATGGACATGGTGCGCAGGGCCAGCAGGGCACGGGCCCGGGGACTGACGTCGGTGTCGTTCAGGCGTTGCAGGATCAGCGGGACGCACGAGGCGGCGTCGTCGCCGAACTCCAGCACCGCCAGGATGGCCGTAGCGCGGCGGCTGGCGTCATCGCTGGCCAGCTCCTTCTTCCACTCGTCCAGACGCTTGCCACCCACAGAGCTGGGCGTGTTGATCGACGACTCGCCGGGGCTTTTCTGCTTCGTGTCGGTCTTCAGGTTCTGCGCTGGCGCTGGTTGAATCAACACCAGAGCACCCAGCACCCACGCACCCACGGCGATACGCATGGTTCGTCTCCCTGTCATGGATTGCTAACCTCGCTCAGAATATCAGAGTTGCGCGCAACGGAGCAATCCACGATTTGACCCGCTCAGGGCCGGGCGTCTCCGAGCGCTGCAAGGTTCTCTTCGTTGGCGTTGGAGACGGCTCGCCCGTCCAGGCGGATCCAGGGGCCGCCGGCCTCGATGGTGTTGCGTTCGCCGCGCCAGCACAGCCGGCCCTTCCCGGTTTCACCCGTGGGGAGACCATCCAGGCAGACAAACCCCTGGAGGAAGACCAGGTGGCTCTGCTGCGCGGAAAGGCCCACCTGCGTGTTGAGCGACCGGCAGGCAACTACCCGGCCGGCACGCACCCGGCAGCGCTCCAGCACCACCTGGGTGGACGGCAGCGGGTGAAAGTCGCTGGACCACAGGAGCAGGGCCAGCCCGCCACTCTCGCGGACACGCACCTGGCACTCCTGCAGATGCACCTGGCACGGGGCGGCCTCGGGCACCTGCACCGCGATTGCCTGCCCCAGGGCGGTGATGCTGCTGTGTTCCAGGGTCAGGGCACTTCCCTGACGCAGACTCAGCGCCGGGGCGGCGCAGCTCTGGTGCAGGTTGCAGCGGCGCAGACTCAGCCGGCCAGATTCCACCTCGATCAACGGGGCCGGCGCTCCCTCGGCGGGCACACCCTGCAGGTCGATGCCTTCGAGCGTCAGGTCGCGGTTGGAATGCAGGAACGGCACCCAGTTCATGGGGGCGGTTCGCACGAGCAGCACCTTCCCGCCTGCGGCGCGGAGAGTCAGCCGACGATCGCGGATCTGAATAGGGGGTAGCCGGTGGCGTCCCGGAGGAACCAGGACAACGCCCCCATCGGGCGCTTCCTCGATCTGGTTGAGCAGGTCGCCGAACGGCTGGGCGGGAGCGGGCGGCTCGGGCTCGACGTGAGGAACGGGCTCGGTGGGAATGGTAGCGGCCAGCGATCTCCGGGCGACGTTCCCGGCCCCGGCGCCCAGGCAAACGGCCACGAGACACAGGCAGGCGAAGACGGCTCGGCGCGGCATGGCCAGGTGCGTTGGACGAGAGGGGGTCACCGGCGCGGTAGCCTGGGGAACCGGCAGCGGAGCAGGCCGGGTAAGCGCCTCGACGGCTGCGACCACGGCAGCGGGCGTGGCGAAGCGATCATCGGGGTCGCGCGCCATGAGCTTGTCGAGCAGTGCTGCCACCTCGGGTTCGAGGCCGGGACGCAGCGCCTGGATCGGTTCGGGTGATTCCAGGCGATGGCGGAGCAGCTTGCCCGTCCAGGGGCCGCCCGGGAAGGGGACGCGACCGCAGAGCAGCTCGTAGAAGGTGCAGCCGAGACTGTAGAGATCGCTGCGGATGTCGGTGGTGTCAGACGACTGCCCGCGCTCCGGAGCGAGATAATCGGGAGTGCCGCACAGCTCGTCGCCGGCCAGGGCTTTCGGGCAGGCCAGCCCGAGATCGAGCAGCTTGACCACCGGGCCGTGCTCCTTGCCCGGGGTGTGCGTCAGGATCAAGTTGGCCGGTTTGACATCGCGATGGACCAGCCCCTGCTCGTGCAGATGACCCAGCGCCAGCGCAGCCTGACGCAGCAGCTCCAGCGCGAAGGAGACGGGCAGCGGGCCGGTGTCGGCGAGGAGCCGTTCGAGATCGATCCCATCGACGTACTCGAGCACCAGCACGAAGCGGTTGCCGATCCGGCAGGCATCGTGGGCCGCGACAATGTTCGGATGCGCCAGGCTCGCCGTGGTCTCGATCTCGCGGCGCAACTGTGTGGGCCGATGCGAATGCACGCGCGGAGTACACTTCGCCCCTGGCTCCCGCGCGGGCTGAGTGGCGCGCTTTCGACGGCGGAAGCACGCCAGCACCTTCAGGGCCACCAGGCGGCGCAGGAGAAGGTGCTCGGCCTTGTAGACCTGCCCCATGCCACCTCGGCCCAGACGGTCGAGGATGCGGTAGGGCCCCAGACGCAGCGAGCGCGCCCGGCCAGCCAGGACACGCTCCGCCTGGTAACGTGTGAGCAGCCCGGCCCGCACCAGTTCCTGAGCATGGGGGCGCGGTTCGTCGGTGGCTGGCCAGGCGGCGGCCAGTCGGTTCACCTGGTCCTCGTCGAGCAAGCCAGCCCGGCGAAGGTGGAGCAACAGCTCCTCGGTCGTTACGGGGGGTCTCATCCGTGAGTTCCCCTTTCGGTCCAGGAGGGAGGGAGGTTATCGGGGCGGCTGAGTCGGCCGCGGCAGGCTGTACCAGGCGAGGTGACAGGCCTCGCGATCCTCAGCGTCGAGGGTCAGGTTCACCGCGGATAGACTTTCGTTCAACTGATCGGCACGCGAAGCGCCGACGATGGCGGAGGTGATGCCCGGCTGCTGCAGCACCCAGGCCACCGCGGCCTGGATCAGCGACACCCCCTTGCGGTCGAAGTGGGCCCGCAGATGCTGCACCGCCTCGAGCTGGGCGCGGTGCCAGTAGCGTTCGCGGTACAACTCGCCGGTCTGGCCCAGGCTGAAGCGCGTGCCGGAAGGCACTGCCTCCAGGGTGGAGTACTTCCCGGTCAGGAAGCCACCGGCAAGGGGGTTGTAGGCGATGACGCCCAGCCCCTGATCGCGACACAGAGGCAGCAACTCGGCCTCGATGTCGCGGTAGAGCAGGTTGTAGCGCGGCTGAACGCACACGAAACGGGCCAGGTTGTGCCGGGCGCTGATGCCCAGCCCCAGCGCCACCTGCCAGGCCGGATAGTTCGAGCAACCCACGTAGCGTACCTTGCCCTGGTGGACCAGGTCGTCGAACGCTCGCAGGCTTTCCTCTAGCGGCGTCTCGGGATCGGGCGAATGCGCCTGGTACAGGTCGATGTAGTCGGTCTTCAGCCGGCGCAGGCTATCCTCGATCGAGCGGAGGATGTGTCGGCGCGAGAGGCCCTCGTCGTTGGGGCCGGTTCCCGTCCGGATGCGACACTTGGTAGCCACGACGAACTGATCCCGTCGCCCCGCCAACCAGCGCCCGATGATCTCCTCGGTGCGTCCAGCGGTTTCGGGCAACGGCGGGACCGGGTAGCAGTCGGCCGTGTCGATGAAATTGACGCCGGCCTCGGCGGCACGGTCCATGATGGCGAACGAGGCGGATTCGTCGGCCTGCTGGGCGAACGTCATCGTCCCCAGGCACACCTCCGACACTTTCAGCCCTGTTTGTCCCAGTCGTTTGATCTTCATGGTTGTTGCGCCTCGTCGTCTGCTACCTTCCTGGCCTCTTTACCATAGAGTCGACTCGGCGAGCAAGCCAGACTCGAACTCTACCCCGTTGGGTGCGCGGCTGCTATACTGGGCAGCGTCACGCATCCTGCGCCTCTTTCCCGGTATCCCATGGCCTCCGTACGCATCCGCCGCACCGTTGGGATCGATCTTGGCACCACCAACAGCGTCATTGCCGTCCTCGACGACACCGGATCGACCCTGATCACCGGGCAGGACGAGCAGGGCCGGCCCACGTTCCCCTCGCTGGTGGCCTGGAGCGCGGGACGCAAGCGCCTGGTAGCCGGGCGCGAGGCGCTGGCGGCCGACCCCAACGCCCTGCCGTTGGCGTCCGTCAAGCGGCACATGGGGCTGGAACGCACCTTCCCTGTCGGGCCCAAGCAACTGTCGCCCATCGGCGCCTCGGCAGTCATCCTGGCCAGCCTGCGCGAGTCGCTGTTGCGCTCCCTGGCTGATCCGCGCCGCGTGGTCGATGCCGCCATCATTACCATGCCGGCCTATTTCAACCATAACCAGATCGAGGCCACCCGCAAGGCAGGCGAGTTTGCCGGGCTGGAGGTCGTCGAGCTGCTCCACGAGCCCACCGCCGCCGCCATCTACTATTCCTGGCTGCACAACCACGGCGATGCCACCTACCTGGTCTACGATCTCGGCGGCGGCACCTTCGACGTGTCGATCATCCGTCGGCGGCTCGGCGACCACGAGGTGCTGGCCGTCTCGGGCGATCCCTTCCTGGGCGGCGACGACTTCGACCGGCTCCTCGCCAGCTACCTGCTCGAACACGGCAGCTGGAAAGCTGCCACCGCCGTCGATCTTCCCACGCTGTTCGCTCCCACGGCGCCAGCCTTTGCGCGGCTGGTGAAGATCGCGGAGCAGGTCAAGATCGACCTGAGTGCCCGCGGGCAGGTGGAACATTATGTCCCCTGTGTACTGACCCTGCCGGAGGGGGGCGACCTCTCCCTCGAGGTGCGGGTCGATCGTGCCGCCTTCGAGCTGTTGATTCAGGACAAGATCCAGCGCACCATCACCTGCTGCCACGAAGCACTGGCCCGGGCCCGCGACCGCGCCGGCATCGCCTTGCCGCAGATCGACCACGTGATTCTGGTCGGCGGGTCGAGTCGGCTGCCGCTGGTACGTCGACTGGTGCAGAGCGCCCTGGCTGACCACACGCGCAGTCACGAGTTACTTTTGCACGAACCCGATCTGTGCGTCGCCTACGGCGCCGCGCTGCGCGCCAGCGGGCACGGCACGCGCTACACCTTCTCGGGGAGCGGTGACGATGCGCCTCCACTCCAGCTGCATCTAACCTCGCCGACCTGTAACGTCGGCGCGGTGCAGTACCAGGCGTGCGGCAAGGTCCAGGGGTTTCCCGAGGAGGGCGCCTCGGTCCGCATCCGGTCGCTGGCAACGGGCCTGATCGACGAGGCATTCCTCGACCAGCATGGCGCCTTTGTGCAGGAAGTGGAGCTGCAGCCGGACACCGACAACGTGATCGAGTGGACGCTGTGCGATCCCGCGGGCGAGCCGCGTGCCGAGGTGCAGACCACGGTACGGCACCGCACGCTGGGGACGCCGCTGGGCCAGGGGGTGCTGCCCACGCAGCTGATCACCAAGCCGCTCGGCATCGAGGTGCTCACGCGCAGCCGGCAGCGCGTCAAGCAGATCGTGGCTCCGATTGGCGCCACCCTGCCTGGCTCGTTTCGCTGCACCTGCCGCACCGCCGATCAGTCCGGGCGCATCGTGGTGCCCATCTACGAAGAAAACCGCATGGTCCACCAGCTGGTGCTGGAAGAGATCGACCGCACGCTGCCGGTCGGTTCGGCGGTCGAGGTGGAGTTCGCCATCGACGTGCGTCACGCCATCGAGGTTCGCGTCTGGCTGCACGGTAGCGATCGGCAGGTCAGCGCGACCATCGAGCCGCCGCCCCCGCCCCGTCGTCCCACCCGGGCAGAGATCCAGCAGGTGGTCGAGAAGCTGGAAGAGGTGCTGGAACAGCTGACCGGACGAGTCCGAACCCGGCTGCGCACCCGGGCTACGGAGCTGCGCGCCGACCTGATGGAGGCACTCAACTACGACGACGAACCCCGCGCCATCCAGCGGTTCGCTGAGCTGCGCGATCTGCTGGCCACCGCCGAGCAGGCCCGTACCGAGCGGCTCGACCCACCCTGGGCCCGTTTCGCCCAGCTGGTGCGGGAGTGTCTCGACCTGGCTTCCGAGGTGGCCCGGCGCACCGGACGCGACCGCGACGAACTGTTCGAGCATGTGCAGACGCAGGAACGCTATGCCGAGCAAGCCTACGAGGAGCAGAACCAGCCACTGTATCGAGAGTGCTGGGACAACCTGACCAAGTACGCACGCTACCTGCAGCAACTGATCAACGACGACCTGCCTGGCGGACCCGCCCAGCCTGGCGTGCCTCCTGAGGAAGCCGCCCGGCTCGAGGTGGAGAATTTCCGCGCCTTTCTGACGGCGGTGTGGAAGCAGGTGCGGCACCGGAAGCGCACCGACCTGGAAGCCCGCCTCGCCGAGATTGCCCGCCAGGCCAACGGCTTCAGCCAGCGAGTCAAGTCGGAACCCATCGCCGTCCTCCGCGAGGCCCGACGGCTGGGCGTCGAGGTCGAGAAGGTGCGCGACCAGGTGCTACAACCCGAAGGGAAACCCGACGGCGACCATGGGGGGCTGCTTGAAGGCTCTGCCTGAGTGGAGTAACGTAGACAGAACGAGTCTTCTGCGTGCCCGGGAGCCAAGTCGATGCTCTATGCGATCCTCGCCATCGCTCTTGTCGCGGGGATGGTCGTTTGTTACCTGGTGCTGGCCCCGGGCCCCCGTCGCGCCCGCGCCCATCGCCGGGCCCGTCGGTTGCTCCAGGCGGGCGACTGGTCCGGGGCGCTCCAGCTGATCGAATCGCTGCAACCCGAACGCCAGTCAAGCGCCTGGCGCGCGCGACTGGAAGCCGTGGCCGGCGAGGCGCATCAACTCGGCGTGGCACAGCTGCTCAAGGAACGCCGCTTCGATGAAGCGCTCGATCATGCCCGGTCGGCAGCGGGCCTGCTCGATCAGGAGGTGTGCGAGGAAGAAGCCCGGGTGGTCGAGGCCGCCCTGGTCGAGGTGCGCCGGCTGTTCGCCGCCGGCCCCGGCGAGAGCGAGGCGTTGCACGCCGCCATCGCCCAGTCGCGGAAACTGACGACGACCGCGCCCCCCGAGGCCGAGTTCTGGACCTGGCTCGACCAGCTGCGTCAGGGACACCTCGAAGTCGCTCTCGACCCTCTGCTTGCCCTGCACGAACGGGTCGGCAAGCAGATCCTCGATGTGCCACTGTACCTGGGGTTGCTGCTGCACCGTCTGGGACGCCCTCAGGAGGCACTCCGCTATCTGGCTGATGCCAACCGCGTCGATGGATCGTGCCCATTCGTCACGTTCCAGATGGGCGTCTCGCTCGTCGCTGCGGGGGGAGATAGCGGCCTGGCCATGCGAGCCCTGCAGCGCGCCGTGGGACCGCGCGGCCTGGCCCAGTGGGAGAAATCGCCAGACCGCCTGTGGATCGAGGCGTTGCCCGAGGGCAAATCGTACATCCGCCGGCTGGCCATCCGCCATCGCTACGTCTGCCCGCTGCTGGGCGGCGACCTGGCGCTGATCATTCGGCAGGGGCAGATCGCCCTGGCCCAGGCGTTCTACCGTCAGGAGCGCTTCCAGGAGGCGGCCGACCTCTACGGCAAGCTGCTGCAGAACGTCGCGCCCACGGTCCTGCTGTTGCGCGGGTATGGGCTGTCGCTGGCGCGGCTGGGGCAGCACGACCAGGCCTACAAGCATCTGCGCCTCGCGCTGGATCAGGAGAGCCCGAAGGACCCCTTCACGGGAGGTTACCTGGCTCTCTGTGGCGCGCTGGGCAAGCCGACCAACCCCGACGACAAACCGCGCAACGTCACCTGGGCGTTGAAGTTGCTGGCAAGGTATCCCGTGCTGGGTAACGCCGAGTGGGCCGGCCTGGTGGCGGCGGTCCACGGCGAGGCGTTCAAGGTCGGCGTCGAGGCGTCGCGCGAGGAACTGGAGCTGTTGTGCGATGCTCAAGCGTCGGTGCAGGCGGCCGATGCTCGTGCGGCTCAGGCTTACTCCCGACTCCAGGCGACGCACCCCGACGCACTGAAGCCGATTCATGCCTGGCTCTATGCTCGCGCCTGTGCCACCACGGGCTTCTCCGGCCCGCACGACCTCGACCTGTTCGCTCGTACCTTTGCCCAGTCGGGCCATGCCCGCGAGTTCTTCGACCGGATGGGCTGGGACTTCGCCGAGGTGGAATACACCTACCTGGCCCGCAGCGCTCAGCTCGCGCCGGGGCAGTTTCCCGCTGTCCTGGGACAGAACTACCCTGCCCAGGCCGAATCGTTCCTGTTGCGGCGCTCGCTTGATCAGGAGCAGGCCGGCAACAAGGGGCCCGCGCGCGAGAGCGTCGAGGTGCTGCTCCGCCTGGCGCCATCTAGCCTGGCGGCGCACGACCGGCTGGCCTGCCTGCACTACCGCGCGGGCAATCTCGATCGCTCCATTCAGTTGCTGGCCAGCTGGCACCGCCTGGCGCCGGGCGATCACTGGCCGCTGGTGCGCCATGCCATGCTCGAGCAGGAGCGCGGCAACGGCGACGATCGGGCCCGGATCATTCAGCAGGCCGTCGGGTTGACCCAGGGACCGCTGCGGGCTGGCATCGCCGTCCTCGGAGCGCGGCTCGCTCTGCGCGAGAGTTTCCGCACACGGTCCAGTCTCGATCCGGCGCGGCCACTGCTCGAAGAAGCCCTCCACGCCCAGCCAGACCATGCTGAGGCGCTCTGGTGCCTGGCGGCGCTACTGACGGCCACGGGCGACCGCGAGGCCCTGGCTCGCCTGGCGCCCCAGCTGGTGCGGCCCGACGTGGGTGACGAGCGGTTCCACTTCCTGGGGGCAATTGCACAGGTGGTGGCGGGGCAACCGGCCCAGGCCGTGGCTCTGGCGGAGCGCTGTCTGAGCAACCGCACCCTGGAAGCCGAGGCGCATTTCGTGCTGGGGTGGGCCCATTTGCACCAGGGCGAGAAACGCAAGGCGGTCGAGCATCTCCGGGCGGTCGCCGATCAGGCGACCAGTGCGTCGGCCCCGTATGCCCGGGCGTTGCTGGCCCAACTGGCCCACGAGGCAGGGGCAAGCGAGGAGGCGGTCGTCTGGTGGTCCGGCCTCGATCCTACCTGGCGCGCCCGCTGGTCACTCGATGAACCGCTGCGCCATTCGGTGCTGCTGGCCGGGCTGCAGGCTCTGGAAGGCCAGCGCTACGAGGAAGCCGCCGATCGGTTCCGCGAGGCAGGGCGCCTGGGCCTGCGTGAGCGACGGCTGGGCAGCCTTATCACCCTGGCGCTGGTCAAGGCCGGGCAGCGGCTGCTCTTCGAGGAATCCCGCAAGACCCCCGAGACGAGGCGATAGATCATGTCCAGGGCCTTTGAAGCCGCTGCCTCGGTGCTGGAACGTGCCTCCCAGTCTGCCGGTCAGGATGCCGGAGTGCTCTACCTCCTGTTTCTGGCCTACAAGCGCCAGGGCAAGGTGAACGAGGCGCGGACGGCCCTGCGCAAGATTCAGAAGCCGGACGCCAACGTGGTGCTGCAAATGGGGTTGCTCTCGTTGACCGAGAACAACCTGACCCAGGCCGAGGGAGAGTTTGCCCGCGCCTGGTCGATGGATGCCACCTCGTTCGAGATCGCCTACAACCTGCTCCTGACGCGGTTAACGCTGGGGCAGGTCGATGCCTGTCTCGAGCTGATTCCTCGCGCCATTGGCCTGCTGGAGGGCAAACCCGGGGCCGAGGAAGACCGCCGCTTCCTCCAGGTGCTATGGGCCCTGTTGCGCACCTGCAAAAAAGGAGAGGGCCGCCCCGATCCAATGCTGGCCGAGCTGCATTCCTCGGACGAGGAACGTCTGCTGCAGGTGGTGCGAGGTCTGGGGCAACTCGATACCGTGCTATCTCTGCTCCGAGCCATGAGCGAGGCGCGTCCACGCAGTGCGGCTGTGCGCGAGGCCTACATCGAGGCCGGGCTGGTCAAGGGCAAGCAACTGGTCGATCGCTGCCTGTGGACCGAGGCGGAACTACTGCTGCGTCCCCTGGCGCGAGAGCGTGGCTTCAACAAGAGCTGCCAGATCGCCCTGGTGAATCTGCTGGGGGTGTGCGCTGCCATGACGCACGACTTCGACAGCGCCATCACCCAGTTTACCCAGGCGGAAAAGCTGGCTCCGGACGATGCCCGCATTCAGCAGAACCTGGCGCTGACCTACGAGCTGGAAGGCAACCTGCAGGAGGCCGACCCCCACTGGAACCGCTACTTCGACCTGATCGACAGCGAGATACCACACCCTCCGGACATTGAGAAATATCGGGGGTGGGTGTTCTACGAGAGCCTGGCCCGTCTCTCGGGAAAGTATGCCGACAAGGAGAAGTGGTCCACGGCGATCAACTACATGCAGCGCGCCTTGCAGGTGCGGCCGCAGGACAGCGCCTCGCTGGATCGCATCTTCCACCTCTACAATCAGGCGAAACGTCCCAGCGACGCTCGCCGCACGCTGGAGCAGCTGCGTAAGCTGAACCCCGGCGAGCCGCAATACGAGCTGTACGAGCTGGACCTGATCGAGGTCAAGGGGCTCAACGACATCGAAAAGTTGCTCAACGAGGTCGAGCGCATCCGCAAGCGCTACCCCGCCGATGCCCGCGTCGAGGAGCGTGCCGTCGGCATGGTGGGCAACGTCATCCCGCTGATGGGAAATCTCTGCGACCAACTGACCGATCAGATGGGCAAGGTGGTCGATCAGATTCGCAGCCTGCCCAACTATCAGATCAACTGGGCGGCGGTCCGCGAGGTGATGCGCGATCTGCTGAAGGAGTTTCAGAAGCTGCGGCGCATCACCGGCAAGTGTTTGCCGCTGGTGCAGACCGAGGAGCACAAGCGGATTGTGCGCGACCTGGCCGAACACATCGACAAGAAGATGGAGGCGTGTCGCTCCATGGGCGCCTGAGGCGCGAAGAAGGAAGCCTGGCGAGCGAACCAGAGGTATAGGATGTGGGAAGGTGCAACGGGGCGAGACGTGCCAGGGGGATGGAAGTTCACAGGAGAACAAGGGGATGGGGAATAGTCCGGAGCCGGTGGTGCTCGAACTTGCGTCCCTGGGCCGCGAAGAGATGGGCCCCTTCCTTCTGCTGGGGCTGGACAAATCGGCCACGAAGAAGGAGATCGAGGAACACTGGGCCGATCGCATCAAGTGGGCCCGGCGTGCCATTATCAAGGTGCAGCTGGAGGACATCAACTGGGCGCGAGATGCCCTGAGCGACGACGAACGCCGCGTGCGGGCGGATGTCGCCAGCATCAACGCCGATACCTCCGATCAGATGTTGGCACAACTGGCGGAACGCTATGGGCAGGACGGCGGGCAGGGCTCGCGTCTGTGGCGGCCGCTTGACAGCGAGAAGAACCTCGCCGACTATACTCCTACAGTGGAGTTACCCGAGACGGCGCAGGTGCGTGCCGCCATTCAGCTGCACCCGGTACCCGAGGAGTTCCCAGCAGCCTCGGTGTTGCTGCAACAGCTGGCTGAGCAACCCCTCGATCCCTGGGCCATTCCCTTACCTACCGCCCCGACCTCCACGTCGCACCATCTCCAGCAGCAGGATCGTCCCGCATGAGTAACGATATGCCCCTGACGGCCCCGGCCGAGGCCAGCCGCCCGCCTCGCGACAACCAGACGCTGGGCTCGTCCACCATCTACCGGCTGTGCGAGGAGCTGATCTCCCTGCGCGAGCGCAACAACCGGCAGCATCAAGAGTTCGAGCGCCGGGTCAACAGCGTGCGCGACGAGCTGAAAGGCAGCTTCAACAACTTCGCCGCCGACACGCAACGCGCCTATCAGCAGCTGCGCCAGGAGATTCATGGCGAGAAACGGGCCAGCCTGGCACTGTTGAATGAACTGCTGGAAGTCGGTCAGGATCTGGAGGCCATCGCGGCGGCTCGCCCGGCCCTGGACGACGTTGAGGCGCTGCGCCGCTGGGCCGAGGCCATCGAGGTGGAATCTCGCAAGGTGCAGGATAGTCTGCGCCGACACGGCATCCATCCCTACGACGCAGTCATCAGTGCGCCCTACAACCCCGCGTTGCACGAGCGCGTCGGTAGCATGCGCGTGGAGGGCATGGGCCCCCTGCTCGTCGCCGCTCAGCGCGAGCGCGGCTACGCCAGTCAGCAGCCCGAATTCGTCCTTCGTCGGCCCAAAGTCATCGTCAGCGAATAAACCCCCAGTTACCGCCCGCATCGGCCCCTGAGGTCCTTCCATGCCCTATATTGGCATCGATTTCGGCACCAGCAACTCGGTCGTCGCCAACTTCCAGTTCGGTCAGGCGGAGGTGGTGCCCAATCACGAGGGCCAGAAGTGGACCCCGTCGATTGTGACCATGCGCCGCGATGGCACCCTCGGCTTCGGACAGGAAGCCAAGGAAAACTTCGACGAGCAACGCTCGATCCGTTCGATCAAGCGCATCCTGGGGACCCCCGAACGCGTCCCGTTCGTCGGCCAGAATCTTCGCACCGAACAGATTGCTGTCATGCTGTTCAGCCTCCTGAAAAAGGACGCCGAGCAGGCCCTGGGCGAGTCGTTCATCAAATCGGTGGTGACGATTCCGGCCAACAGCAAGGGATTGGCCCGCCACGCCACCAAGCTCTGCGCCGGCGCGGCGGGCATGCAGGTGCTCACGCTCATCAACGAGCCGACCGCCGCGGCCATCTGCTACGGGCTCAATGCTCAGGATGACCAGACGGTCCTGGTCTACGACTTCGGCGGCGGCACCCTCGATGTCACCATCCTGCGCATCCACCACGGCATCTTCGAGGAAATTTCGTCCAAGGGAATTGGCAAGCTCGGCGGCGATGACATCGACACCACCCTGGCCAAGCACGTCGCCGAGAAGTTCCTCGATCGCACCGGCTACGACATCCTCAACTCGCCGTACAAACAGCAGTTCATGCTCGCCGTCGAAAAGGCCAAGATCGACCTTTCCAGCGAGCAGGTGGCCGTCGCCCGCAAGGCCGAGTTGGTGCCCGAACGGCATCTGCACCTGGAAGAAACCATCGAGCGCGGGACGTTCGAGCGGCTCATCATGCCGCTGGTGGTGAAGTCGGGCACCGCCATCGACGAGGCGCTGAAATTCCGCGGCCTGCGTCCCTCCGACATCGACAAGGTGCTGCTGGTGGGCGGCACGTCGAAGATCCCCCTGATCAAGCGCTACGTCTCCGAAAAGCTAGCCGGCAAGGAACCCGAATCGTTCGACCGCGTCGATCCCATGACCTGCGTGGCCCAGGGCGCGGCCATCGTCTCCGCCATCCTCCAGGGGGCCGCGGGGCTGGATAACTACGCCTACTCGGTCAAACTCGAACATTCGCTCTGCACCAACCCCATCGACCAGCGCACCAACCGGGTCTTCCTCGACCCGATCATCAAGCGCGGCAGCGATATTCCCTGCTCGTACAACAAGACCTACTACCCCGTAGCCGACCCGGCGGATCGGGTGCAAATCAGTGTCTACGAAGGGGATGTGTACGATAACCCGGACAGTCCCGAGAACGTCAAGCTGGCCGAGATCCCCTGGGAGTTCAAGCCGCCGCGAACGCAGAAGGATGCAGCGCTGGACGTGTCGTTCGAGTATGGCGACGACGGCATCCTGACCGTGGTGATCAACGATCCCTACGCCGGGCAGAAGAAACGGTTTGCTATCCAGCAGACGGGCGAGAACGAGCTGACCGCCGCTCAGATCATGAAGATGAAGGAGATCAACAAGAACCTCGTCAACCAGACGCTCGAACTGGAATCGAGCCAGGAGTACAAGGACGCCATCGAGGTGCTGAAAAAGACAGAGCAGGATGTCATTCCGCGCATCGAAAACCTGGAAGACCGCCGAGAACTGGAGGAGCTGTGCCGGCAGGTTCGCATGGCCATGGGATCGGGCGACAAGAAGAAGATGGAAGACGCCAGCGCCGTGCTGAATGATCGGTTGCTGAACTACGCCTACCTGCTGTGATTGGAAGTGCAACCGACCGCACTCGCCGAGGGACCGACGACCATGATCAAGTGCCCGATGTGCCGGGAAATGCTTCCCGAGGATGCGCGCCGTTGCCGGAAGTGCCAGACGGATCTGGCGCTGCTGGCGGACTACGTGACGCATCTTCGTGATGGCCTGGGCGAGGCCGAACGACTAACCCGCGAGGGCGAGCTGGGAGAAGCCGTCTGGGCCTATCTGTCGGTGCTGGAGGTGGACCCGGATAACACGACGGCCCGACGGCAGGTGGGCAAGGTGGCGACCGCCGTACGCCAGTTCGACCACACCGCCCCCGGTCGTCGCTGGCTGCGCAGCATTCAAAAGGAAGGCCGCTGGCGCAGATGGATGGCTGGCTGGCAGGAGCGCGACAATACCAGCGGCTGGAGCTGGATAGCACTGTTTCTGCTCTATTTCGGATCGGTGCTAGGGGCGTACTACCTGGGCGTGCATGCAGGCAAGAACGCCCCCATGGAGTCCAGCGGAGAACCCGCTGCCCAGGTGAAGGAAGAATAAGAAGAAAACCAGTTGACAGAGGTTGGCTCACGCCTATAATCCCCTGTACGTCAATGCAAGGAGTTGTTGGTATGAGTCGAATCCCTGTTATTCACCACCTGAGGTAATGCTCGACGCAAGCTTAATGAAGCGTGTCGAGCCAAACCAAAACAGGTTTGGCTTTTTTGTTTCTCCAGTGGGAGAGATAAAGGGCGTATAGCTCAGTTGGCTAGAGCGCAGCTCTGATAAAGCTGAGGTCCTTGGTTCGAATCCAAGTACGCCCACTGCAGGGAATCGCCGGGGATGTAGCTCAACTGGGAGAGCGCCGGCTTTGCAAGCCGGAGGTTACGGGTTCGATCCCCGTCATCTCCATCCGAAAAAGAGGCCAAAAAAAAAGAAGTAGAGAGGTTGACGAACAGGAATAGTAGCTCTAAGATTCTTAACTCACCAATCGAAACGAAATGCGAACGGTTGGTGAAGTGAGCAGGACCGGACGAGAATCGGTGCATCCCCAGCCATTAGGTATGGCATGCTTCGATTCCCTTTCGGCCAAGCAACTGGGCGGTAGGGATGTTCTTTGACAAGTAGGTAGCGGCAAGAGTTGCATCCAAGGTGGATGACCAGTCAGGTGAGTGCGAAGGCACAGCCTGGGTGGGGTATCCACAGATGAATTCTACACGAGCCCAGAGAGAAAATGGATCGATTACTCATCCCTCGAGACAGAAGTCTGCGAGGGGTTAGTAGTGAGGCAGATCTGCGATCGAGGGGAGCTATGACGTGAGTCATGGGGCCAGTCGAGGGCAAGATCAATGCGGCCAAGCTACTAAGGGCATGTGGGGGATGTCTAGGCGTCAGGAGGCGATGAAGGGCGTGGAAGACTGCGAAAATCCCGGTGGAGCTGTCAAACGAGCGTTGATACCGGGGTCCCTGAACTGGCCGTCACCGAATGCATAAGTGACGGTAGCGAACCCGGGGAACTGAAACATCTCAGTACCCGGAGGAAGAGAAAGAAACCTCGACTCCGTAAGTAGCGGCGAGCGAAAGCGGAATAGCCCAAACCATCCGGGACACCGGGTGGGGTTGTAGGACCGGACACAACGATCAACTACCCAAGCCAAACCGTTCTGGAATGTTCGACCAGAGAGGGTGAAAGTCCCGTAGGCGAAAGGGGAAAGGATCAGTTCGGCACCTGAGTAGGACCTAACACGTGAAAGTGGGTCCGAATCCGGGAGGCCCATCTCCCAAGGCTAAGTACTCCCTGACGACCGATAGCGAACCAGTAGCGCGAGCGAAAGATGGGAAGAACCCCTACAAGGGGAGGATAGTGAACCTGAAACCACATGCCTACAAGCGGTGAGAGGGCCATGCCCGCAAGGGCGGCCTGATCGCGTGCCTTTTGCATAATGATCCGGCGACTTGTCGTCACCAGCAAGGTTAAGCCGTTCAGCGGCGGAGCCGAAGCGAAAGCGAGTCCGAATAGGGCGTGAAGTTGGGGGCGATAGACGCGAAACCACGTGAACTACGCATGGCCAGGATGAAGTGGGGGTAATACCCCATGGAGGTCCGAACTCACTAGTGTTGAAAAACTAGGGGATGAGCTGTGTGGAGGATTGAAAGTATCATCAAACGTGGAGATAGCTCGTTCTCTCCGAAATAACTTTAGGGTTAACGTCGTGGTAGTTGGCAGAGGGGGTAGAGCGACTGAATCGGAATGGGGGCCTACCCGGCTACCCATCCGAACCAAACTCCGAATACCTTTGTACCAAGCCATGGCAGCTAGACGGCGGGGGATAAGCTCCGTCGTCGAGAGGGGAACAACCCAGACCGCCCGCTAAGGTCCCACAATCCTGCTCAGTGCGAAAGGAAGTTGGACTCCGAAGACAGCCAGGATGTTGGCTTAGAAGCAGCCATCATTTAAAAAGTGCGTAATAGCTTACTGGTCGAGGAGTCCTGCGCCGATAATGAACGGGACTAAGCAAGATACCGAAGCGACGGACTGTAGCAATACAGTGGTAGGAGAGCGTCGTGCGATAGAGTGAAGGGGTACGGTAACGAACCCTGGACGAAGCACGAGTGATCATGCCGGAACGAGTAACGATAAAACGGGTGAGAATCCCGTTCGCCGAAAGCCTAAGGTTTCCTGGGGAAGGTAAATCCGCCCAGGGTTAGTCGGACCCTAAGACGAGGCCGAAAGGCGTAGTCGATGGACAGCAGGTTAATATTCCTGCACCACGCTCGAAGGTTGAAAGCGTCAGGACGCTGGCCGGAAGGGGATCGACCCGCTAGATGTGGTCGTGGCGCAAGCCCGAGGACATTTACGATTCCGAAGTCTCCGGAAGGACAGTCGAGAAAAGCCGACGCTGGACGACGAGGTGCCCGTACTAAAACTGACACAGGTAGGCGAGATGAATATTCTCAGGCGCTCGAGAGAACGCTGGTAAAGGAACTCGGCAAATTAACCCCGTAACTTCGGGATAAGGGGTGCCTTCTGGCTTGCAAGGGCTGGGGGCCGCAGAGAAATGGATCTGGCGACTGTTTACTAAAAACACAGGACTCTGCGAACTCGCAAGAGAAGTATAGAGTCTGACGCCTGCCCGGTGCCGGTAGGTTAAGGAAGAGGGTTAGCCGTAAGGCGAAGCTCGCAACCGAAGCCCCGGTAAACGGCGGCCGTAACTATGACGGTCCTAAGGTAGCGAAGTTCCTTGTCGGGTAAGTTCCGACCTGCATGAATGGCGTAACGACCGGATCACTGTCTCTACCAGCGACTCGGTGAAACTGTAGTTGTTGTGAAGATGCAACATACCCGCAACTAGACGGAAAGACCCCGTGAACCTTTACTGCAGCTTAGTATTGGGTTTAGGCCCAGCATGCGTAGAGTAGGTGGGAGGCTATAAACCGAGGATCCCGGTCCTTGGGGAGCCGAACAATGAAACACCACCCTTGTTGTGCTTGAATTCTAACCCCGACCCGTGAATCCGGGCGGCGGACAGTGCTAAGTGGGCAGTTTGACTGGGGCGGTCTCCTCCCAAACGATAACGGAGGAGTCCAAAGGTACCCTCAACCCGGTCGGCAATCGGGTTTCGAGCGTAAAGGTAGAAGGGTGCTTGACTGCGAGTCCCATCAGACGAGCAGGTGCGAAAGCAGGGCTTAGTGATCCGGCGGTGCTGGATGGAAAGGCCGTCGCTCAACAGATAAAAGGTACTCCGGGGATAACAGGCTTATCTCCTCTGAGCGTTCATAGCGGCGAGGAGGTTTGGCACCTCGATGTCGGCTCATCGCATCCTGGGGGTGGAGAAGCTCCCAAGGGTTTGGCTGTTCGCCAATGAAAGCGGTACGTGAGCTGGGTTTAGACCGTCGTGAGACAGGTCGGTCCCTATCTGTTGTGGGCGTAGGAGACTTGCGCGGTTTTCTCCCTAGTACGAGAGGATTGGGAGGGACGTACCTCTGGTGTACCAGTTGTCGCGCTAGCGGCACCGCTGGGTAGCTACGTACGGCACGGATAAACGCTGAAGGCATCTAAGCGTGAAACCCCCCGCAAGATGAGGTCTCCCGGTCGCAAGACCGAAGGCTCCTGGAAGACTACCAGGTTGATAGGCCGGGTGTGTACGTGGGGTAACTCACTGAGCTAACCGGTACTAATAGCCGAACGCTTCGCCGCATTGATTTTCTCCTCGGGCCTCGTGTGCCACGAGTCGAATTCAGTGCAATCTCTTGTCGCTACTTCTTGATATCCATGCGTCTCCCGGTGACCTTACCTGGATGGCTATACCCGTTCCCATTCCGAACACGGCCGTCAAGCATCCAGGGCCGATGGTAGTCCGTCAAGGGCGAGAGTAGGTTATTGCCGGGTCTTTTGAGCCCTCCAGTGAGAAATCCCTGGAGGGCTCATCGCGTTTGTATCCCCTATACTTCCCACAGCATCGCTTCTTCCTGGCTGGGGATGTGTCATGCGGCTTCTTCTTGCTTCGCTTTTCTGCCTCCCTCTTCTTCTTGCTCAGAATCCTTCTTCTTCGTGGTATCCTCCCCTGAACCTTCAGGGGAAGAATCGTCCCATTTCCACTTATCTGGCGGAGCTGTCTCGCCACGGCGGCTTTGCGATTGCCGATCTTCGCTCCGATCGGGACAAGGTGACCTCGGCCACGTTGGATCTACCGGCGGTATCTCTCTGGCAAGGGCTTGAGGTCCTGGCCGAGCGCACTGGTGCTCGTGTTCAGTTTGCCCGGGAAGGTGGCCTGGTCCTGGTCTCTGCCCCAACGGGATATCGTCCGCCTCCCACCAGTTATGACGGCCCTTTTCGCCTTCGGGTGGTGCGCGTGACTTCCTCGCGCGATCTCGAACTGCAGGCGAGCTCCACCGTGGTCACGGTCGAACTCGCCTGGTTGCCCTCCCTGCTCCCTCTCTTTGTGGACACGCATCTTCGACAGGTTCACGTCACCGACAGCAAAAATACTCCCCTGGTGACCCAGGAAGAAGGCGGCTCCCTCACCCCGGTGGATGGACGATACTCCTTCCCTCTGGAATTGACTGTCTCCGGCGTGCCGCGCTCCGAGTCCCGCCTCGCTTCGATTACCGGCGAGGTGCGTGCGGTTGTTCCCAGCAAGTTTCTCACATTCCGTTTCGATGCCGATCTCGTCTCATTGCAGCAAAGTGCGGCCGATAGCGCTCTGCGACGTCTCGTGCAGGACCAGGTGATCTGTCGCGTCGAACGCCTGGTAGTCGGCCCCGATCGCTGGTCGGTGCAGGTATCGCTGGCCTATCCCCCTGGAGGCAAGTCTCTCGAAAGCTATCAGGCATCTAGCCTGGTCATCAACAACGAGCTTCGCCTGGTCACTTCGGATGGGCGGAAATCTCTGGTCTCCTCGGGCAACCTGGTCGAGTTCGTCTCCTCGCGCCGCGCGCTGGTCACCTACCATTTCACCGACCGGCCTGGACAGAAACGCGGTAGCCTGGCCGATTGGAAACTCCAGTACCGTGCTCCGGCACGCATCCTCGAAGTACCTATTCGCTTCAAGTTTCAGGATGTCCCCCTGCCCTGACATGCGGTCATTTCTCACGGGTTGGTTTGAGGGTGAGCAAATGAACACGCGGTACCTCGCCCATGTAATGGCGGATGCGATACTTGTCGGCGGCCTCCTGCAGGTGCTTTTGTGCCTTCCGCGGATCCCCCTGCAGGTCGGCCAGGATCCCCAGATATAGATGCGCATAGAACAAACCCGTCTGGCGCTGCGTTTCGGTGAGTGAGTCGGCGTTGGCCGCGCGAATCACATCCTCGGCTTTTGCCTTGCCCCGATACAGATCGTAAATCTCCATCAGCACTGGGCGTCGATCCTTGCCAATGTTGAGCATCCCGGCCCGCGCCTTTTCCAGGCCATCCTTGCGAGCGGCGCAGAGAAAGTGCCAGACGGCGTTCTCGACGTCGTTGGTGTCCACCTTCTCGTAACCCTCGAACTGCTTCTTTCCCTCGTCGTACTTCCCGGCATAGTACAGTGAGATGCCGCGCCGCCAGTGACCGTTCGCCAGCTCCGGCCGGGCCGCGATGGTGCGATCGAAGTCCGCCACCGACTCCTTGAACTTGCCCACCATGAAGTACGCACTGCCCCGGCCATCGCGCGCCTGCAGGTGGTTGGCGTCCAGCTCCAGACAGCGCGTGAATGATCGCACTGCGTCGTCGAACTTGCGCTGGCCCATCTGCTCGTTGCCCTGCGCATACCACTCCGCCGCCGTGGTTGGCTTTCCGGGCTCGGCCGACAGCACCAGTAGACCTAGCATCAGCATGACACTCATCGGCAGCATCTCCTGCGGTGTGGACGGGACCAACGCTGGCTACAATAACAGCGCCCACTCCCTGCGCCACCCCGGAATCTGCTCATGGCTCGATTGACTCTTCTTGTCCTCTTTCTGGGATCGGCTTACGCGGCGGCTGCGGCCGAGGCACGCTGGCTCACCGATTTGGAGACAGCCCTGGCCCGGGCCCGCAAGGAGGCGAAGCCGGTCTTCGTGGTGTTTCGCTGCGAACACTGACCCGACTGCAATGTCTTCGATCGGCAGGTGGCCGATCTCTCGGCTCCAATCGCTCGTGTGGCGCGCCACTTCATCCTGGTGCGGCAGATTCGCATGCGCGGGGTTGATCTGGCCCGGTTCGATTTCGATTTTGACCTGACGTGGATGGGTTTCTTCCTCGACGACCAGGGCGGCGTTCTGGGCCGCTATGGCAGCCGCACCGCGGAAAGCCCCGACAACCGGCAATCGCTGGCCGGCCTGCGCTACGCAATGACCCGCGCTCTCGAGCAATTTCGCGCTGGCACGCGCGCTCCGACGGCTCCTGCACAGAAGCCCGATCGCATCGACGACCACGACGGCGCGCGCAGACTGCCCGCCACAGCCTGCATCCATTGCCATCAGGTCCACGAGATTCGCCGCGACACCTTGCAGCAGCGTGGCACCTGGTCGCGTGAGCAGCTGTGGATCTACCCCTGGCCGGAGAATCTCGGTCTGGCGCTCGACATGGACCAGGGCGACCGGATCGCCGCCGTCCGCGAACACTCCCCGGCGGCACGTCTGGGACTGCGGGCCGGCGACACGATTCTCACCGTGGAAGGCCAGCGGGTGGCCTCCATCGCCGATGTGCAATATCTTCTGCATCGCGCGCCAAGCCGGGGGACTCTGTCCCTTCAGTGGCAACGCATGGGGCGCATCCATGCAGGCAAACTCTCTCTCGACGAGGGCTGGCGGAAGACCGATCTCTCGTGGCGCTGGTCGCTGCGCTCGCTCGACCCTGCACCGCAGGTCAGCGGCGACGATCTCTCTGTCGAACGCAAACGCGCCCTCGGCCTCGACCCCGCCAGTCTCGCCTTCGAGCAGGATTCCTACCTGTCTCCCACTGCACGCCACGCTGGCATCCGCGCCGGCGATGTCATCCTGGGGGTGGATGGCAAGCGGCTGTCGCTCTCGGCCCGCCAGTTTGCTACCCATGTGCGTCTCACCTACCGCGTGGGCGATCGGGTGATCTACAACCTTCTCCGCGACGGCAAACGGATCGACATCCCTCTCACCCTGCCGGGCCGTCGCTGAGAGTGGCTATCGCGGCAGCAACGGGACCAGCCAGAGGTTGTCCTCGAAACATTTCGTCCCTCCATCGTCCTTGGTGTTCGGCCCCACGTCCCAGAGGATTCCCTGCCCTTCCGGGATGGTGCGCTTCGTCGGCGGGTGATGCGCATCGCCAGGCCACTCTATCTCCTCCCCCGGAGAGATCCGATAGCGAAATGGCTGTTGATCGCCCGGATCGAGCGGCACCGCTGGAAGATACTTCGGCACCAACTCATTCAACGTCCGCGGCAACTGGCCCTGGTCCACCTGGTACTGACGCAGCGCTACCTTCAGACGCGATGCCTCCAGCCGGGCCAGGCGAGACGCGCCCCCACGCTCCAGCCGGCCAGCCCGATGGTAAAACAGAGGCAACAGAAAGTTGATCGAATCTTCTAACTCTCTCACTTCCTCGTTCGATCCAAAGGCGACCATGCGCCACAGGCGTTGCTGCCGTGCTCGCTCCCAGGGAAGGCGGCTGACCAGGCCCAGCAGCATCACCTCGTTCCGCTCGGCCACGCTCGCCTGATGCACCAGCATGTCGCGCATCCACTCCTCCGGGTGCTCCATGCTGTTGAGCCCCACCAGGTAGTCGGCCAGATCGTTCTCGTGGTGGTTGGGCGGCAGCCAGTCCCGTTGCTTCTGGAGCACCTGCGCCACGCGCCGCAGCAGGTCCGGTCGCCCCGCCAGCTGTTCCAACCAGCGATCCAGCGCCTCCAGCTGAAACGCCTCGATGGCCCGACTCGCGATCACCTGACCGGCCGTGCCCGCACGCGAATAGCTCCGCACCAGGGCCAACGCCTGGTCCAGATGCTCCGGGAACACCTGGGGCTGACCGCGCTGTTGCAGTTGTAGCCCCCGAACCGCCAGCAGCTGCCCGGCCAGGTGGGCGGGCTCATTCAGGGTAAGCCGTTGTCCCGCCATGCGCTGCCGAGGATCATCGATCATTCCCACCGGCTCTTGTGCCAAATCAGCGATCGTCTTCCACACCGGTTCCTTGAATAGCTCGTCCAGCCAGCCGCCCAGCTCGGTCGTGGCGCCCGGCTTGTCGGGCCAGCCCCGCTGCACGATCTCGCGTACCTGCTCCTGGAACGATGCGCTGCTGGAAATCGCCTCCTGCCCGGGCGCTCCTCTTCCCCCTCGTCCGCTGGCCACCCATGCGTGCTGATAGGGCTGCAGACTACTCAGGGCACTTCGCCACTGCTGGCCGGCCAGGTTTTCCCCCGGTGCAGGCAACCCCTCCAGAAACGCCGTCCACCCCGCTGGCTCCTCCAGGCGAGGCACTTCTGCCACTCGCGCCCATATAGCCAGAGTCAGGAACCCAACCGCCACCACGCCCAGCAAAATCAGGCGGGTGATCCCCTCGTGATTTTGCAGGCGATCCGTCGCCCACAGGCGCAGCAACCACCAGCTTCCCGCCAGCAGCACGATGGGTACTCCCAGCACTTGCCAGATGTGCAGCCCGCGCATCAGGTACGACGGCACCCACACCCCCAGCAGCAGCAACCCCAGCGCGCCTCCCACGACTGCCGCCGTGAGTGGCCGTCGCCACAACATGCCGCTTAGCTGACCGACCGCGAACCCAATTGTGACCGGCGCCACCAGGAAGAGCAGCATCATCCTCGGCCAGCCGGCCAACCGGGTGGTCAGCGCGTGTACCAGAAGATATCCGTCGGTATTGCGCTGCGGATCGGACTGCAACAGCAGCACCATGGCCAGGGGGATCACCAGCAGGAAACAGCACCCCACGGCCAGCCCCAGCCGCACCAGGCACTTCATCGACCAGATCGGTGCCAGCGGCAAGCGCTGGTCGCTGAGAAACTGCCGCGCTCCCGCCTGTTCGTCGAAAAGCACCGTCACGCCGCACAGCGTGCCCAGCATCCACCCCACCAGCGGCCAGGTCACCAGCGGCGCGATCAATAACGGTATCAGGGCCAACCCACTGAGGATGACCAGCGTGACGATCAACCCGCGCAGACGTGCCCACGCCAGGCGCCAGGCGGCGCGCCGGGCCATCCCACTCGTTCCCCCTGCCCCGCCCTCCAGACCGCGCTGCCGATCCAGCGCCGTGTACTGCCAGACGGACAGGGGCCATCCCCCCACCAGAATCAGTATCCACCCGGGCAGGAAGGCCACCCAGCCGATGCCAGGCATCTCCTGGTTGGGGCCCATGGTACGGGACACCAGCAGGCTGACATACTGGGTCAGGGCGAACAGTACGAACTGGACCAGCAGGGCCTGACCCACCGCCGGTAACACCGTCACAGCACGCGCGGAGAAGAAGAGTCCCCAGCCCAGGCCTCCCACACCGAACCCCACAAGCGCCAGTAGCCAGCCTTTCCACACTCCCGGTTGGATCAACAACCCCGAGGTCAGCACCATCGCCGCCACCACCGCCAGGTGCGTCGCCAGCAACACCAGACCGACCAGGGCCTTGCCGCGCCACAGCATCCCGCGCGACACCGGCAGCGCATCCAGGTAGGTCTGCGTGCCTCCCTCAACCTCCCCCGCCAGCAACATCCCCCCACACACCACCGCGTAGGTCCACGCCAGCAGAAGGGCCACCATGGGCAGAATTTCCTGATACGACCGCTGATCCGCCGGCCCCGCCGGCAACAGCGCGGGCAGCCCCAGCACCAGGAACCCCGTCAGAAGCACCAGGGCGAGCCACACGTTTCGCTGCTCGCGATACTCTTTCCACAGGAGACCGGCGATCATGGCTGTTCCTCCCGCGCTTCCACCAGGCGAGGTTTCTGACGATCCTGACGGGCTGGGCCGAGCAGCGCGGTGTACATCTCCTCCAGCCGCAAGGGCTGCTGTTCCAGCGCCAGCACCCCGGGACGATACCGCAGCTGCTCCACCTGGGCGACATCCGGGTCGAGCACGATACACTCCCACTCCTTGCCTGCTGATTCCACTGCCAGTACCGTGCCCAGTCCCTCACTCTCCGGTGCGTCCCCGCTGTGGCGCACCTGCAGGCGGAGCAATCGGCGTTTCAGCTGGTCCAGGGGCCCCATCAGTCGCACGCGCCCCTCCGCCAGGAAAGCCGCGTGGCTGGCCACTCGCTCCACCTCGGCCACGCCATGGCTCGAAAGGAAGATCGTCTTCCCCTCGCCGGCCAGCTCGACCATGCTCGCCAGGAACTCTCGCCGCGTGAACAGGTCCAGCCCGCTGGTGGGCTCGTCGAGAATCAGCACCTCCGGCTCAATCGCCAGCGCCAGCGCCAGCCCCACGCGCGCATAACCGCCCTTCGATAGCTCCCCCAGCCGCTGACCGTACCCCAGGTCGAACCGCTCCAGCATTTTGCGATAACGCCCGACGTAGCCCGCTCGATGAAACCCCCCAGTGAAGGTGCCGATCTCCCCCACCGTCATCCAGTCGTAGAAGCGCGGTCGCTCCGGGACGTAGCCCACCTGATGCCGCAGCTCCAGCGCGTCGCGCCAGCAGTCTCGACCCAGAATCGTCGCCTTGCCCCGGTCCGCCGGCAGCAGCCCCGTCAACATGCGGATGGTGGTAGACTTACCCGCTCCGTTGTCTCCAAGAAGGGCGAAGATCGCCCCACGCGGTACCGCCAGGTCGAGTCGATCGACCACGGCCCGCCCGCGAAAATGCCGGGTCAGACCCTCGGTGTGAATCACGGTTTCCATGTCCAGGTGTCCTGCGATGGGATCGTGGGATGGGTGCGCTCACGAAGCCTGCCCGTTGATCCGGGCCAGCTCCTCCTCGACCAGTTGGCGTATCTCCTCCAGGGACAGCGTGCTGGAGACCGCCTCGCGCAGGACGTCACGCAGACGCCCACGCAGAATCTCCTGCCGTTCGGCCCGGCTCAACCGCAGCGCCTCGGCCGTCACCTCCATGCCCTTGCCGCGCCGGGCCATCACCAGCCCGCGCCGCTCCAGTTCCTGATACGCTCGCGCCACCGTGTTGGGGTGCACCGTCAGTCGCTCCGCCAGGTCCCGCACGCTGGGGATCAACGCCCCCACCTCCACGGAACCCGCCGCGATGCTGAACGTCACCTGCGCCACGATCTGCTCGTAAATCGGTATCGTCGAGTCTGGGTCGATGCGGTAAAGCATGGCTCGCTCATCTGGGGAGTCTGTCCTAGATTATTAGTACACTAGAACACTCAGACGATTTCTGCAAGCCTTTTGTTGCTGCTCGCGCACTTTTCTCTACCCGCGCCGGGCGTACAGCCACTGGCCCCCTTCCTCGATCCACAGGCAGCCCAGTCCGCTGAACTCCTCACGCCGCAATGTCGCCGGGTCGCGATAGCCCAGCCCGACGGCGGCGCACTCGCTCGCGCTGACCTGCGACGCCAGTGTCACCCGGAAGGGGAAGCGTTCTTGCCCGTTCTCCAGCCGTCCCAGCCCGCGAACATTGATGACGTGCGAGGCGATGTTGCGGTCGAACGTCGGCTCCCGCTGGCAGAACTCCACCACCCAGTCGCGCCCGTGGTAGCCGATCTGCCGAATGGCCGCATCCATCTCCGGCTTCGAGTGGAAGCAGTGGATGTGCGGCGCGAACAGGATGACCTCGGCTCCCTCGGCCAGCACACCCGGTTTCTGCAGCTTGTACGAGCCCTTCCCCGCCGTCCACACCTCGTCGTACCGCGGCGGAATGCACTGCACAGCCGTCTGCACGGGCTCATCCAGGTAGATGATGTGCAGCTGTGCCGATAGCGCCGCCGCCTCGCGCAGCGCGCGAGCGAATCCAGTCGGACCCACCCCCCAGAACAGCCCGCGCGCCACTGCCCGGTGCTGCGCATCCTCGGTGTACACCATGTCCAGCGACAGCACCGGTCGTGCGCCGATCAACTGGAAGATGAGCGCCGACCCGGCATCGACCACCTCGCGCGCCGGATTCTCCAGGCTGCCGATGATGCTGGGGATGCCGACCAGCACCGCCGCCCAGTGCAACAGCCCGATCACCTCCGGTCCCGAGATGCCCGGGAACAGGATCTTCGTCCCACCCGAATAGCCCAGCGCCTCATGCGGCAGCGTCCCGCTCAGGGCGATCACCAGGTCGTAATCCGCCGCCACCAGCCGGTTCACCGTCACCGCCATGGGCTGACGCAAATGGCCCGCCGTCTTCTCCGCCACGAACTCCGCCGGAATCGTCCCCGCCGTCAGCAGATGGTCCGGCCGATCGAACTCGTGGTTGAACAACGTCCCGACGCGCGGATGCCGGGCCGGATCCAGCCCCAGCTTCTCGCGCAGCTCGACGTCGCTCATCGGCCGGTGCGTGCCCCCCGCGTTGAGTCCGTCCAGCCGTTCCAGCCCGCGCGCCGCCAGCAAATCGTACAGCAGCGGGGCTACCACGGCGCTAAAGTCGTTGCGCGAATAATCCGGATGGATCAGCAGCACCCGGCGCACCGGCCCACCGCAGCTGGCCAGCGCCGACTCCATCGTCGCGCGGATCTGTTCGGTGCTCAGGATAGCGGGGTTCATGGTCGTCTCGTCGTCTCCGCCGGTCGTGTCGGCCCGCCATTTCTTCGCCAGCCAATGGACGCGCCCGGCCTCACCAGGGAGAATACCCGCCAGGCCACCCTTTCGCGAGAGGAGATCCCATGTTTCGAGCTACCCCCGCGCTGCTGCTCATCCTTGGACTGACCGCCTCGGCCGCCGCCCCGCCCCCGGACGCTGGCTGGAAGTCGCTCTTCGATGGCAAGACCCTCGGCCCCTGGAAGTCCATCGCCTTCGGCGACGAGGGCAAGGTCCACGTCAAGGACGGCGCCATCTACCTCGAAAAGGGCCGCAAGATGACCGGCATCGTCTACAGCCGTGCCGACTTCCCGACCACCGATTACGAGATCACCTTCGAGGCCAAACGCGTCGACGGCGACGACTTCTTCTGTACCACCACCTTCCCCGTCGGCCCGGATCACTGCTCCTTCGTCGTCGGCGGCTGGCGCGGCACCGTGTTCGGCATCTCCAACATCAATGGCGCCAACGCCTCCGAGAACGTGACGACTCGCTCCCACGAACTCGAATCGGGCCGCTGGTATCGCATCCGCCTTCGCATCTCCCGCGACCGCATCGAAACCTGGATCGATCGCACCAAGATGGTCGATCTCGACACCAGCGAATTGACCCTCTCGCTCCACCTGGCCAGCAAGCCCACCCGTCCGTTCGGCATCACATCCTGGGACACCACCGGCGCCATCCGCGACCTGCGCTTGCGTCGCCTCACCGACGCCGAGAAAAAGGCCATCGCCGCCACTCGCCCCAGGAACGATTGCGCAGCAAAAAACAGGGGCGGCCCAGACGCTTGCGCGCCGGGCCGCCCCTTCCCCCATCCCCCAATCGCTCACTTGGCTCGGGCTAGCATCTGTTTCGCCGTGCTCAGCACATACTGAAACTCGTCCTCAAATTGCTGCGCCACTTTCTGGTTGTGAATGATCACCAGGTTCTCGTCGTTCGACTTGTCCGCGCTGTCACTGAAGTTGAACGAGCCCGCCACCACCACCTCCCCATCGATGATGATCGCCTTGTGGTGCATGTTCCGCGGGTTGCCATCGAGGAAGACCGGCAGCCCCGCCTTCCGCAGCGTGTCGTACTCCGAGTGCCCCCCACTCGCCTGCGTCGTCTCGAACACCCCAGAGATCAGCACCCCCGCCCGCTGCCGTTCGAGCATCGCCTTGCTGATGCCATCGTGCGTGAAGCTGAACGCCAGGAAGTGGATCGACTTCTTCGCCTGCTTGATCGTGTCGATCACATGCTGCGCACACTTGTCGTGGGTCGAGAAGTAGTTCTCCACCTCGGTTCCATCCGGCAGCGTGATGCGCGGGTAGGGAATGGCGTCTGTCTTGCTGGGCAGCCCGCCGAACTTCCGGTTCTCGAACATCCAGCGAAACTTCGTCGCGTAGTTGCTCGCCAGCCGTTCGTCCTCGATGTAGACCCCGTGGTTGTTGTTGCGGTAGGCGCAGTTCTCGGTGAAGTTCATCGACCCCGTCCACACCGCCTTGTTGTCGAACACCATGAACTTGTTGTGCATGAGCGAGCCCGACCGACGGTCATCCACCACCGGCACATTCACCGCCTGCAGCGCCTTGACGCCGCTCTCTTCCAGGTAGTTCGTCTCGGTGACCAGCCGCACCCGCACCCCACGGCCCACGGCTCGCACCAGGGCATCCACCACGACCTTGTTGTCCAGTTCGAATGCGCACACATCCAGCGTCTTCTGCGTCTGGTCGACGTACTGCGCCAGCGCGCTGGCCGGGTTTGCCCCCACGCTGGCCGACCCATCTGGATGCGTGAAGTAGGTCCGCACGAAGCCCGCCGAGTCGCTCGGCTGAGTCGGCCGATCCTGCCGGGCTGTCTGCACCGCCCGCAGCACCCGCATCACCACCGCCCGCACTTCGGGCGACGCGAGATACCCTCCGCCACCCACCGCCAGCGCACCCACCAGCCAGATCACCCGCAGGATCCCGCTGCTCTTCATCGCCCGGCTCCACATCGACTTGCTGACACTCGCGCGCGACCTGGCCATCCTGGCCTCCTCGTGTTAGATGCTTCCCCTGTTTCCGCCCGGCAACGCCGTTCAGCTCGCCTCGCCCTGCAGCAACCGCTCCAGCAACTCCCCCACCGACAACTCCCCCGCGTCGGCCGGCCAGGCTATCTTCGCCTGCGCCGCTCGCTGCGCCGCTGCCTCGGCTCCCTCGTCGCGAAACACCCCCACTACCCGGGCGATCCCCCGCGCCCGTCGCGCCAGTGCATCGACCTGCTCCCAGGCCTTCTCTTCACTCCGCGCCTTCGCCACTCGCTGCCCGACCTGCTCCCCCAGCCAGTCGAGCATCCGCAGCGCCTCCGCCTGGTCCAGATCGCTGGTCAGCCCTTCGTCCTCGCGTAGCCGCTCCAGAAACGGGCCGACATCCATGAGCTTCTCCCTGGCGGTCCTCCCTGCCCTTCCCCGGCAGGTGTGGAACGCTGCATACCGACTGTCATCGCATGAAACCAGACGAACCCGCACCCTCCACCGCGCCCCGTCCCGGATAAGTCCACCGCGTCAGCGCCACCTGCCGCGCTCCAGCCTTTTTCCCACCTCCCCACCCCCTGGATTCCCTCCGCGCCCATGTGCTATCCTCGCCCTGGGGATAATTCCCCTCCAGGAGATCGCCATGGCGCCTCACCCCCCTCCCGACCCAGTCCCGACCGGCGAGTATCAGCCCCTCGATTCGCCCCTGGCCTCCACCGTGGATACCGACGCACCCACCGGTGTCGGGAATGCCTCCGCACTGGTCGATCCTCCCGTCATCCCCGATCACGAGGTCACTGCCGAACTCGCCCGCGGCGGCATGGGCTGCGTCTACGCCGGCCGGGAACTTGCCCTCGACCGCGAGGTCGCCATCAAGACGTTGCTCCCTGGCGCCAGCCCCGAACGCTTCCTCACCGAGGCGCGCATCACCGCTCGCCTGCCGCATCCTGGCATTCCGCCGGTCTACCGCCTGGGAACGCTGCCCAGCGGCGCGCCCTTCCTCACGATGAAGCTGATTCGTGGCCGCACCCTCGCCGCCCTTCTCCGAGAGCGCCCCACGCTGGACCACGACCGTCCGCGTTTCCTGCAGATCTTCGAGCAGATTGCCCAGGCCGTCGGCTTCGCGCACGCCCAGGGCATCCTGCACCGCGACCTCAAACCGCTGAACATCATGGTCGGCGCCTTCGGCGAGGTCCAGGTCATGGACTGGGGCCTGGCCCGGGAACACGAGACGCCACCCCCAGCTCCATCGGCGAACCCCCAGCAGCAGCCGGGAGAATACATCCCACCCGACGAGAGTGCCGACACAGTCATCCGCCCGCAACCATCAGGAGACTCCCCCCACACCGTTGCCGGCACTATCCTCGGCACTCCCGGCTATCTCGCCCCCGAACAGGCCCGGGGCGAACCCGTCGATGCCCGAGCCGATGTCTTCGCCCTCGGCTCGCTCTTGGTCACCATCCTGACGGGCCAGCCGGCCGTCGTCGGCACCAGCCTCACCCAGATCATCACCGCCACCGCCGCCGGTAACTTCACTGCGGCCCTGCAGCGCCTCAGCACCTGTGGCGCCGAGCCCGACCTGCTCGATCTCGCCCGCGCCTGCCTGGCCCCCCTACCCCACGACCGCCCCGACGATGCCAACGTGGTTGCCGCCCGCATGACTGCCTACCATCGCGGCGTCGATACTCGCCTGCGTCACGCCGAAACCAGCGCAGCGGAGGCCCTTGGACGCGCCGCCGAGCAGGTCCGCCGCCGCCGCCAGCTCTGGATCGCCTCGGGGGTGGTCACCCTCACCCTCCTGCTCGGCCTCGCTGCCAGCCTCTGGCAGATGCTCCGCGCCAACGCCGAACGCGACGCCAAGGCGCGCGCCCTCGACCTGGCCACCGAGTCGCAGTTCCGCGCCATCCGCGCCCTGCGCACGCTCTCCACCGAGGTGGTCGAACGCCAGTTGGCCCGTGCCTCCACGCTTACCCCCGAGCATCGCCACTTCCTCCAGACCATCCTCCGCCAGTACGAGGATCTCGCCGATCTGGTACCCGGCGACCTGCAAAGCCGCGCCATCCGGGCCGAGGGCCTCCTGCGAGTCGGTCGCATCCGCCTGAATCTGGGCGAAACCCGCGAAGCTGAAGCCGCCCTCACCCAGGCCGCCGACGCCTACCGGGAGTTGTGGGACGAGGCCCCCGAAGATCTCGACTGCCGCCTCTCCCTGGTAAAATGCTGCAACATCCTCGGTAACCTCTACAAATCGACCGGCCGCCTTCAGCAGGCCGAGATGCTCTACACCGAGGCGCTCACACGCTGCCGCACCCTCGTCGCTGAATCTTCCGCCGACCTCGACACTCGCCTCGCCCTGACCGGCAGCCAGGCCAACCTCGCTCTCCTCAAGAATACCTCGGGACGTCTCCCCGAATCCGAGGCCCTGTTTCGCGAGAGCATCACTTCCCTGCGGCACATGCTCGCCGAGCATCCCGACGCACGCGAAGTTCTGGGATACCTGGCCGCGTACCTGGCCGAGCTGGGCGATCTTCTCAGCGCGTCCCAGCGCATCCCGGAAGCCGAGCGTTTGTATCGCGAAGCGATCACCTTCCGCCAGCGCGCCGTGGCCGCTCAGCCTGGCAACCCCGACCAGCTTCAGATTCTGGCCAGCCTGCACCACAACCTGGGTAACCTCCTCGAGGACACCGACCGCCCCGCCGACGCCGAGGTGGCCTACGGCGAGGCGCTCACCCTTTACCGGCGCCTGGCGGCCGACTTTCCCACCTACGGCCTCTATCGCCTCAACCTCGCGAATGCTCTCCACGGTAAGAGCATTCGCCTGCTCGAGGATCGCAACCTCAAGGAGGCCGAGGAGGTCTGCCGCCAGGCGCTGGCCCTGCGCCAAAAACTCGTCGCCGAGGATGCTTCGCAGCTCGCCTACCGCCGCGACCTCGCTCGCAGCTACAACATCCTCGCCCGCATTCTCAAGGACACCGACCGCCTCGACGACGCCCTCGCCGCCAACGCCCAGGCACTGGCCCTGCGCCAGAAACTCGTGGCCGAGGTGCCCGCCAACCAGGATTACCTCGATGCCCTGGCTGATAGCCACAACCAGCGGGCCTTTCTCTACATGGACCACAAGCAGCCCCACGAGGTTGAAGCTGCCTTCACCGCCGGTAGCAAGCTTCAGCAGCAGCTCGTGGACTTGCAGCCCGACAATCCCGTCCGCAACAACAAGCTCGCCGGCACCCTCGTCAATCTCGCCAACGCTCGCCTCCAGGCCGGCGACTACTCCGCCGCTCTCGCTTTCCTTCGCCGGGCGGCCCCGCATCATGCCACCGCTCTGAAGGGCAACCCGCGCCATCCGGGCTTCCGCCGCTTCTACCGCAACCACCTCATGCTGCTCACCCAGTGCCAGGCTGGCCTCCTCGACACCGATGCTGCTCTCGCTACCGCACGCAAGCTCGCCGACCTGGGCTGGGCTCCCCCGGTCCACGCCATCGAGGCCGCCTCGGCCTTGGCCCTCTGCGTTCCCCTTGCGGAGCAGCACGACCGCCTCGACTCCCAGAAACGCACCCTGCAGGCCCAGTTCTACGCCGACCAGGCCATGAAGATGCTCCACGAGGCCATCGCCCGTGGCTTCCAGAACCTGAAGCTCCTTCGCACCGATACCGACCTCGACTCCCTCCGCGAGCGGCCTGACTTCAAAAAGGTGCTCGCCGACCTGGATGCCAAACTGAAACCCTGACGCGGTCTTCTCAGCTCAGAAATCGTCGCAGCACGTTGCTCGTCAGCCGCGATAGCCGCTCGTCGATCGGCAGGCAGTGCACGTAGCTGATCGACCCCGCCGAGAAAACCAACCCGCGCGACGGCGTGTCGAACATCACCATGTCCGCTCCGCCATCGTCGACGTTCATGCCGCGCGCCAGCAGATGCACATTCTTCGGAGAATGCGGAGAGATTTTGTCGGTCTCGTGTCCCGACGCCCCACCCGGGCAGCGCATATGCAGACTCTTCTCGCCGAAGATCTCGCCGTTCTTCAGCCCCGTCCCCTGGAAGCACCAGTGGGATGAGTCCACTGCCCGGTACGGCGCCCCGGTCATCGCTCCTGCTGGCGTGAACACCACTCCCAGCAGGCTCGCCTCCGATTCCACCCGCATCGCCATCCGACTTTCCGCCCCGCCCATCCCCTTTGGCCACAGGCTGCTGATCTGCCCGTTGTGCACCACCATCGTGTGATCGTCGTGCAGGTCCACCTCGCAGTTCAGCCCGTTCCCCGCCAGGTACATCAGCCGGCCGCCTTCCTCGAACACCCAGCGCTTCAGGCTCAGGTACATGTGCCGCGTCCAGTACTCCGGGTGCACGCTCAGAATCACCACCTTGTACTTCGCCAGATCCAGCACCCCCGAGTGCAGCTGCGTCTCGGAGTACACGTCGTAGGCGAACCCCTCGCGCTCCAGCCAGCCCATCAACCGCCACTCCGACGGCGCCACCCCGCAGGCCATGCGCCCCTCGATCGGGTCGGTGATCTTCTCCTCCAGCCGGATGTCATTCAGCGGTTCCGGCCGCTCGAACGACAGCGGCGCATACGCCGGACAACCCCACGTCTGATGCTCCGCACTGGCGTACCGCGATAGCTCCTGCCGCGAGTTGACGATCGGCACCGCCGGCAGGTGATCCGCGTTGATGTAGTTGCTCCGCCCCCCAAAGCTGTTGTAGGCGTTCCAGGTGATGTCGCAGGCGATCACCGCCACCGGCGCCGTCGGCTTTGCCGGCGCCACCACCCACGGAAACGCGAACCGGTGCGACCCCGACATGGTGTGCGCGTGCATGTAATACAACCCGCTGCGCTCCGGCGCGGTCACGTACTGCTTGTGCGTCGGACTCACGTAGCCGATACTGTTGAACGCCGCCCCCGTCTGCGTGTAGTCGCCGTCCGGGGTGATCTGCATCGTCGCGCGCGGTCCGTGCTCGTCGTGCCAGCCCAGCCCCATCACGCGCTCTTTCTCCCACCCGTACCGCCACAGACTCAGTGTGTATTGCTCCACCGCATGGACCCGAAACTCGCTCTGCTCGCCCGAGCGCACGCACTTCGGCCACATGTACCCCAGCAACCCATCCGACAGCAGCCGAAACTGGTACGGCTGCGTCACCGGCAGGTGCAGCTTCACCCGCTTGCTCCCATAGCCCGGCCGATACAGTGTCACCGTGTAGTCACCCGCGTGCAGGTCTGCATGCACCGACCCCGACGCGCGCGACCGCGTCTCGAACGACCGCCCGTGACTATCCACAAACTCCAGCAGCACCTCGGGCAAAGCTACATATTTTTCATCGCTGACATATCCGATGAGCATGGCATGGCCTCGTGGGAGGGAACGCAACTGGAGAGGGCTTGTTGGACAGTGTAGCGAACCGGCCATACTCTGGTGAACGGGGAGACCTCACCATGCACGATCCGCCGACCCGGCCCACCCGCACTCGCTTCGTCGTCCTCGCCTTCCTGTGTGCCCTCGCTTTTGTCCTCTATCTCGATCGCGTCTGCATCTCGCAGGCTGCCACCTCCATCAAGGCCGACCTCGGTCTCAGCAACCAGGCGTTCAGCTTCGTCCTCATGGCGTTCACCCTCGCTTATGGCATCTTCGAGGTGCCCACCGGCCACTGGGGCGACCGCATCGGTTCCCGCGCCGTCCTCACCCGAATCGCCGTGTGGTGGTCCGCCTTCACCGCCTTCACCGCTGCCTGCACCGGCTTCTACTCGCTCATCGTCGTCCGCTTCCTCTTCGGCGCGGGCGAGGCAGGCGCCTTTCCCAACGTCGCTCGCATTGTCGCCCGCTGGTATCCCCCGCGCGAACGCGGCCGCATCCAGGGCTTCATCCAGACCGCCGCCCTCGTCGGGGGCGCCGCCGCTCCCATGGTCGCTGCCTACCTGATCCGCGATCTCGGCTGGCGCTGGGCCTTCGTCGTGTTCGGCCTCACCGGCGTCGTCTGGGCCGGCATCTTCTATCTCTGGTTTCGCGACGATCCCGAACATCACTCCTCCGTAAACCCCGCCGAACTCGAACTCATCGGCCCGCCTGGCTCCTCCGGAAGCACCCACCACGCCGCCATCCCCTGGCGCGCAGCCCTCTCCTGCCCCAGCATCTGGCTGCTGGGTTTCATCACCACCTGCGGCGCCTTCAACAGCTACTTCTACTTCTCCTGGTATCCCACCTACCTCAAGGAGGGGCGCGGCCTCGACAACATCGTCGCCGGCCAGCTTGCCTCGCTGGGCCTGGCCTTCGGCGCAGCCGGCACCCTGTCCGGAGGCTTCCTCGCCGACTGGGCCCGCTCCACCCCGCGTAAACGTCTCGTCGGCTCTGTCTCGTTTGTCCTCGCCGCCATTGCTCTGTTTGCCAGCGTGTTCGCCGATCAACCCCTCCTCGCCGCCATCCTTGCTGCCCTCTCCGTCCTCGCCGCCCAGGCCACCCTCTCCATCTGGTGGTCGTCTGCCATCGAGATCTCCGGCCGTCATCTCGGTGCTCTATTCGGCCTGATGAACGGCATGGGTGTCTTTGGCGCCATGGGCTCGCAATTCTTCGTCGGCGCCTTCGTCGATTGGCGCAAGCATCATGGCCACGAAGGCCGCGAACAGTGGGATCCCATCTTTGCCGTCTACGTCGTCGTCCTGCTGCTCGCGGCCGTCTCCTGGGCCTGCTATCAATCTCGTCCCGTCGAGGAACCCCATGAAACGCATCCCGCGTGACCGCATCGCCTACGCCTTCGACCGCCACCGCGAGCCCGTCGCTCACATCACCCCCGGTGAGGTCATCGAGGTCGAAACCGAGGACTCCCGCACCGGCCAGACACGCACCCCCGAAACCACCACCGCCGAGTATGTCCTCTCGCTCCGCAGCCGCGGGCCCTACTACGGCAACCCCGTCACCGGCCCGTTCTTCGTCGAAGGCGCCCAGCCCGGCGACACTCTCGCCGTCCACATCCACGCCATGGAGTGCGACACCCTCGGCTACTTCGGCTACTGGCCCTTCCTCTACCACCTGCAGGACTGGTTCCACGAACCGGTCACGCGCCTCGTCGACATCCGCGACGGCTTCGTCGAACACACCCTCACCACCGCTGCCGGCCCCCACACCGTGCGCATCCCCACGCGCCCCATGATCGGCTGCATCGGCACCGCCCCCGATCTCGAGGTCCCCACCACCGCCCAGGCCGGCCGCTACGGCGGCAACCTCGATACCCCCGAGATCGGCCCCGATTGCATCGTTTACCTGCCCGTCAGCGTCCCGGGCGCCTACCTCTACCTCGGCGATTGCCACCCCTACCAGGGCGATGGCGAGATCGCCGGCTGCGAGATGCGCTCGGTCGTCCGCCTCTCGGTGCAGCTCCTCCGCGGCTGGACGAAGAGTCAATCCTGCCCGCGCCTGGAAACCCCCACCCACCTGGGCGTCATCGGCATTGGTAGTCCCGCCGAGGCTGCCCAGTGGCAGGCCATCCGCGAGCTGATCACCTGGCTCACCGAACGCCACGGCTGGACGCGCGACGACGCCCGCCACCTGCTCGCCCTCACCTGCCACCTCCGACCCGGCCAGATGCAGCTGAACCCCTACACCATGCGTCTCCTGGTCCCGAAGGAACACCTCCCCCCGCTCCCTACCCCCACCTGACCGCGCGCCGACCGGACTGGCCTTCACCGGCTCCCGCGCCACCGTATTTCTCCGTTTGGTGACGGCGCCGCTCTCCGTATATCTCCGTTTGGTGACGGTGCCGCTCTCCGTATTTCTCCGTTTGGTGACGGTCGGCTCGTCGGCGGGCCACACCTCGCTGGGCTCCTGCCGGGGGCTCCCCATGGCATACATCAGCACCACCGACGCCGCTTCCACATCGCCCTGCATTGCCAGCGCGATCAGCTCCTCCACTACCCTGCGCAACTCCGGCTCTCTCCGGCACAGATGCAACCGCTCCCGCGCCCGCACCCCCTGCCGCCCCGACCCCTTCGGCCTTCCTGGATTCCCCGCCGCAAACCGCCCTCGCCCGTCGCGCTCGCCCATCGCTGCTCTCTCCCCTTGCGGCTGGCTCCGCATCACCCCGCATTCTCCCCGATCCACCGCCGCCAACGCATAGCACTTTCGCTGTCTCTCCGCGACGTTGCGCTGCCTCCCATTGAAACCCTCGCCGCCGCCCCTTAGACCATCTCCACTGGCACCATCTCCGGAGGCTCCCTCGACCATGTCCGAAGTGCAGATCGGCAAGCACACCCGGCGCGAGTTTCGCCAGCGCATGCAGTCCGGCGAACTCCGCGCTTGCATCCTTCCCGTCGCTGCCATGGAGCAGCACCTCGAACACATGGCCATGGAACACGACTGGCGCAGCGTGCTGCACGTCGCCCTCGAGGTCGCTCGGCGACTCCAACCGCACGTCGTCGTCGCCGAGGGGCTCATGGCCGGCATCAGCGAACACCACATGCGCCACCCCGGCACCCTGTCACTCAGCCCCGGCGCCTTCCTGGCCGTGCTCGACGATCTCCTCGACAGCATCGTCCGCGCCGGCTTCCGCCACGTCCTCGTCCTCAATGGACATGGTGGCAACGTCCGCCCCTGTCGCGGCGTCTGGGATCAGTTCCTCCTCAAGTACCAGGCCAACATCCACTTCCTCCCCTACTGGGAGGTTCTCACCCCCGACGACGCCGCTGAGGTGCTCACCTCCAACCTCAAACCCGATCTGTTTTCTCCGGGACACGCCCAGGAGTTCGAGACCTCGTTCGCCCTCGCCGTCTTCCCCGAGAACGTCCGCACCGCCATGTGGACCGATCAGCCCGATCCCACGCCCGCCCTCGCCACCGCCGAGAAGGGCCGCCTGCTGCTCGATCGCATCATCGACCGCGTGGCCGTCTACCTGCGCGAGATGATGGATGGCCCCCGCTCCGCCATCATCCCCCCGCACTTCCCCTGATCGCCCCTCGGAGCCGCCGATGATCCTCGACGTCCACAGCCACTTCTGGGAGTTCCCGCGCCACTTCAGCGACGACTTCCGCCAGCAGGCCCGTCGCGCCCGCGCCGGCGTCGAGGTCGACCTCACCGTCCGCTGGGATGACTATCAGCGCACCAGCGTCCCCGATGTGCGCACCGTGGTCTTCGGCGGCAAGGCCCGTCTCAGCGGCCTGTGGGTCGATGATCGCGACGTCGCTGCCTACGTCGCCGCCCACGCCGATGCCCTGCTCGGCTTCCTCTCCCTCGACCCCACCCAGCCCGGCTGGGAGCGCGAGCTGGAGGTCGGCCACAAGGAACTTGGCCTGCGCGGCATCAAGCTCATGCCCATGTACGCCGGGTTTCTGCCCCAGGACGAACGCCTCGATCCCCTCTGGCGCTACGCGACGAAGCACCAGCTACCCGTGCTGCTCCACACCGGCACCACGTTCGTCTCGCAGGCGCCACTTGAATGCACCCTGCCCCGCCACCTCGACGCCGTCGCCATCCGCTTCCCCGAGGTGCGTCTCATCCTCGCCCATCTGGGCCATCCCTACGAGGGCGAGTGCGTCGTCGTCATCCGCAAGCATCCGCACGTTTACGCCGATCTCAGCGCCCTGCACTACCGGCCGTTCCAACTCTACCACAGCCTCATGCTCGTGCAGGAGTACGGCGTCTGGGACAAGGTTCTCTTCGGCACCGATTACCCCTTCACCACCGTCCAGGCCACTCTCGCTGGCCTGCGCGGGCTCAATACCATGCTCGACGGCACCGCCCTGCCACGCCTCGATGCGGCCGCCATCGAACGGCTCATCTACCGCGACACGCTGCCACTACTCGGCCTGGCCTGACGATCAATAGTAATCTTCGGGGTGCAGCAGCCGGTTGAGTACGTCGTCCGGCGCGGGCCGATAGTCCAGCGGCTCCATCGTCGAGACGCCTCGACCCTGGCTCAGGCTTCGCAGCCGATCCGCGTAGTCAAACAGGTTCGCCAACGGCACGTACGCCTCGATATTGGCGATGTTTCCCTCGGGCGGTAGCTCGTACTGATGCACCTCGCCGCGCCGCGAGTTGATGTCGCCGATCACCGACCCGCCGTACTCGCTCGGCACCTGCACCTGCAGCCGCATCCACGGCTCCAGCAGCACCATGTTGTCGCGCATCGCCTTGCGGATGGCGTCCGCCCCCGCCGCCTCGAACGCGATGTCGGTCGAGAGTTCCTCGTCCATCTTGCCGTCGATGATGGTCGCCTTCACGTTCATCAGCGGGTAGCCCAGCTCGCCCGAATCCAGCGCCCCGCGCACGCCGCGCTGCGCCGCCGCCAGGAAGCTTTCCTGCAGCACGTCCGGCTTCATTCGGCCCCCTGCTACAGTCGGCTCGCCTCCCGGGAACGGCTCGAGTTCTACCGTCACCTTGGCGAACAACCCGCTGCTGCCGCCGCCCGCGTTTTTCACGCACTCGCCTTCCGTCCGCACCTTGCTCCGGATCGTCTCCCGGTAGCTCACGCGCGGCTTGCCGACGCGCACCTTCAGCTTGAAGTCGCGTTCCATCCGGTGCTGCTTGATCTCCAGGTGCAGCATGCCCATCCCGTTCATCAGCGTCTGGCCGCTGTCCTTGTCCAGCGTCCAGGTGAACGTCGGGTCTTCCTTCTTCAGCAGGTTGAGCGTGTCCACCAGCTTCTGCTTGTCCGCCGAGCTTTCCGGCTCGATCGATCGGCTGACGACTGCCTGCGCGAACGAGATCGCCTCGAGCAAGATCGGATGCTGCGTCTCGCACAGCGTGTCGCCCGTGATCGATTCCTTCAGCCCCTGGATCGCCACGATGTCACCCGCGCACGCCTCCGGCAGCTCGCGCCGGTCGTGCGGGTCGGCCATCGTGTGAAACAGCTTCGTCACCATCTCCCGCGCGTTCCGCCCGGGGTTGACCACCTTGCTGTTCGCCTTCACCGTCCCCGAGTAGATCCGCACGTAGTACAGCTCACCGTGCGTGTCCGCCACGATCTTGAACACCAGCCCGCAGAACGGCTCCTTCGGGTCCGGCTTCCGCTTCTCGATCTTGTCTTCCTTCCGCGGATTCTGCCCCTCGACCGGAGGACGATCCAGCGGGTTGGGTAGATAGTACGTCACCGCGTCGAGCAACGGCTGGATGCCGATGTGCTCACGACCCGACCCGCACAGCACCGGTTGAATCTGCCGCCCCAGTGTCAGCTCGCGCAGTAACTCCCGCACCGTGGCCGATGGGATCGCCTGGCCATCCAGGTAGGCGCTCGTCAGCCGATCCTTGTCGTCAAACTGCGTCAGCACGTCGAACAGCTGCTCGCGATAGGCCTGCGCCTTGGCCAGCAGCTCCTCGGGAATCTCCTCGACGGTGATTGTCTTGCCGTTGTCGTCCGGGTCGAAGTACAGCGCCTGCATCTCCAGCAGGTCGATCACCCCGGCGAACGGCCGATCGCTGTCCTTGACCGACCCCGCGCCAATCGGCACGACGATGGGCACCGGCCGCGCCCCCAGCCGCTTGCGAATGTCGTCCAGCGCCTTGTCGAAGTTGGCCCCCACCACGTCCATCTTGTTGATGAACACCATCCGCGGGACGTGGTACTTGTTCGCTTGCCGCCACACCGTCTCGGATTGCGCCTCGACGCCCTTCTGGGCGTCGAAAACCACCACGCAGCCATCCAGCACGCGCAGGCTTCGCTCCACTTCGGCGGTGAAGTCCACGTGTCCCGGCGTGTCGATCAGGTTGACCGTACAATCGCGCCACTGGAACGGGATGCACGCGCTGTAGATGGTGATGCCGCGCTCCTGCTCCTCCGGATCGTAATCGGTCTCGGTGGTGCCCTCGTCCACCCCGCCCAGCTTGTGCTTGGCCCCTGCGTAGTACAGCAGGTGTTCCGTGGTGGTCGTCTTGCCGGCGTCGATGTGCGCGATGACGCCGATGTTGCGAATCCGGGTCAGATCGATCTTCGCAGCGGCCATGGCGCCACCTCCGGGAAATGAAGAACCACAGAGACACGAGCAACCCGCCGAGGGGAAGGCCTCTCGGTGGGTGCCGGTGTCTCTGTGGTGTATTCTAGCGACTTACCAGGCGAAGTGAGCGAACGCCTTGTTCGACTCCGCCATCTTGATCGTGTTTTCGCGCTTGGTCATCGCCTCGCCCTCGCGACGGTAGGCGGCCAGCAGCTCGTCCGCCAGACGCAGGAACATCGGTCGGCCGCTCTTCGAGCGCGACGCCCCAATGATCCAGCGAATCGCCAGGCTCCGCTGCCGCACCTTGTTCACCGCCATCGGCACCTGGTACGTCGCACCGCCCACGCGCTTCGAGCGTACTTCCACGCTCGGCTTCACGTTCTCCACCGCCTGGTGGAAGATGTCGATGGGGTTGGCGTCCGGCAGACGCTTCTTGATCTGGTCCATCGCACCGTAGAAGATGCGCATGGCCGTCGCCTTCTCTCCACCCCACATGAGGCAGTTGATGAACTTGCTGGCCAGCTCCGAGTTATACACGGAATCCGGCCTCAGCATCGTGTAGCTGGCGGTTCGTTTCTTCATGGCTGACTCTCGGCTCTCAGCGCTCAGCCCGAACCGTCCTCCGTCGTCGTGACGGCCGATGGCTGATGGCTGATGGCTCCTTAGTTAACTGATGGCTCGGGCACCACGCGGATGCACGCGTATGGACGTACCGAGCGGACCGTTCCATTTGGCTCAAAGAACAACTGATTCAACTGTCCACAGGTCGGGCAGGGGATGTTGACCGCGGCCAGATTCTGGCCCCCCGACAGCCCCAGATCCTTCCCGGAGCATTGCACCGTGACGATGACTGCATGCTGGCACAGGGTGCACGCGAAGTCCAGGGTCACATTTAGTTCCATCATCACCGACGAACCTCCTTTGTCGTGATGGGTGCTGCGACGAGGCCCACATGCGCCTCGTCCTTTCCTCGCCCCGGTCCAGCCAATCCTCAGCCAGGTGCCAGGGCGCGGAGGTCGCCTCCAGATTATTTCTGGTCTTTCTTCGCTCCGTACTTCGACCGTGCCTGCTTCCGGCCCTGCACCGGCTGCGCGTCCAGCACGCCACGAATAATGTGATACCGCACACCGGGAAGATCGCGCACGCGGCCACCACGCACCAGCACAATCGAGTGCTCTTGCAGGTTGTGCCCTTCACCCGGGATGTACGCCGTCACTTCGATGTTGTTCGACAGCCGCACGCGCGCTACCTTCCGCAGCGCCGAATTCGGCTTCTTGGGGGTCATAATCTTGACCTGCAAGCACACGCCCTTCTTTTGCGGGCACCCCTGCATGGCCGGATGCTTGGGGCGGCTTCGCTGCGGAATACGCGGCTGCTTTACCAGCTGGTTGATCGTCGGCATGTCAGTTGTTCATCGCTCCCTGTCGTGTTCGGCTCGTCGCCCCGTCCATTCGCTAGATAGGTTAACCTAGTCGTCCGAGGCACGCTGGTCAAGGGCAGCGAGACTTCTCCCGCCACCCCGGGTCGGGCGGACCTCCGGGCCCGCCCTTCCCTCCTTCCGTCCCTTGCCGTTACGGGTTGGCGGCTTCCATCGCCTCCGCCTCCGCCGCGCTGTCTGCGCCGCGGTCGTACCCCAGCACTGGTGCGTTCAATCGCACCTCGCTGTCCTGGTGCGACCGGAACCCGGTTCCCGCCGGAATCAGGTGCCCCAGGATCACGTTCTCCTTCAAGCCCACCAGGTAATCCACCTTGCCCGCCAGTGCCGCCTCCGTCAGCACCTTCGTCGTTTCCTGGAACGACGCCGCGCTGATGAACGAATCCGACTGCACCGCCGCCTTGGTGATACCCAGCAACTGCACGCTGGCCGTCGCCGTCTTCGGCTTCTCCGACGTCGGCAGCTCCTTCCCTTCCGCGTCCAGCCGGGCCCGCTCTTCCTCGTACGCCTCCTTGCTCACCACCTTGCCCGTCTCAAACTTGCTGTCGCCGACCTTCTTGATCTTCACGCTCTCCTTCAGGCGCTCGTTGACCGCCTGGAAGCCGAACTTGTCGATCACGCTGCCCGGCAACAGCCCGGTGTCCCCGCCGTCACGCACCATCACCTTGCGCAGCATCTGCGACACGATGATCTCGATGTGCTTGTCGTCGATTTCCACGCGCTGGCTGCGGTACACCGCCTGCACTTCCTGCACCAGGTAGTTCTGCACCGCGTCCAGACCCGAGATCTTCAGGATCTCGTGCGGCACCAGCGGACCGAACACCAGACGGTCGCCCTTCTTCACCCGGTCGCCGTTCTGCACGCGGACGTGCTTGCCGGTCGGCACGATGTGTTCCACCTCGCGCCCGGTCTTCTTCCCGGCTTCGTCCACTTCTTCCACGAAGATCTGCCGCTTGCCGCGCTTCCGTTCGCCCAGCCGAACGATTCCGTCCACCTCGGCCATCTTCGCCGGATCGCGGGGCGTTCGTGCCTCGAAGATCTCGGTGACGCGCGGCAGACCACCGGTGATATCCTGCGTGCCCGCCACTTCTCGTGGCATCTTCGCCACCAGGGTACCCGGCGACACCTTCATCCCTTCGCGGACTTCGAGGAAGGCCCGCTCTGGCATGTAGTAGCTGCCGATCACCTTGCCGTTCTCGTCCTCGATCTCGACGCGCGGGTGCAGGTCGCCCTTGTGCTCCATGATCACCCAGCGCTCGGCACCGGTCGATTCATCGCGCTCCTTGCGCAGCGTCTGATTCTCGACCAGTTCCATCAGGCGGACCTTACCGCCCTTGTCCGAGATGATCGGCGTGATGTGCGGATCCCACTTCGCCAGCACCGTCATCGGGCCCACCGTGGCGCCGTTCTGCACCTGCAGCACCGTCCCGTTGGGGATCGAGAACGTCTCGATGATCCGGTCCTTCTGCATGACGTGGACTTCGCCCGTGCCGCTCGACAGCGCGATCCGTTCGCCCTTGTCGTTGATCACGTCGTTGATGCGCTCGTACTTCACCACGCCGCCGCGCTTGGTCTTCGCTTCGTTCTCACCGACGTCGCGCTTCACCACGCCGCCGATGTGGAAGGTACGCATGGTCAGCTGCGTGCCCGGCTCGCCGATCGACTGCGCGGCGATGATGCCCACCGCCATGCCGTCTTCCACCAGGGCACCTGTCGAGAGATCCATGCCGTAGCACAGCCGGCACACGCCCAGCGCCGCCATGCACGTCATCGGGCTGCGCACCATGATCTTGTCGATGCCCATCGCCTCGACCTTGCGCGCCGCCTCCACCGTGATCATCTCGTTTTCTTTCACCACCACTTCTTCCGTCGCCGGATTGTAGATGGTGTTGCGGCTCACCCGACCGCGGATCGATTCGCTCAGCGGCCGTTCGATCTCGTCGCCCTTGTAGATGGTGGACTTCGTCACGCCCAGCGTCGTGCCGCAGTCGTGCGTCGTCACCACCACGTTCTGGGCCACGTCGGCCAGCTTGCGCGTCAGGTAGCCCGAGTCGGCTGTCTTCAGCGCCGTGTCGGCCAGACCCTTCCGGGCCCCGTGCGTCGAGCTGAAGTACTCCAGCACGCTCAACCCTTCGCGGAAGTTCGCCTTGATCGGCGTCTCGATGATCGTGCCGTTCGGCTTGGCCATCAGACCACGCATGCCGCACAGCTGGCGAATCTGCTCGACGCCACCACGCGCACCCGAGTACGCCATCAGGTAGATGGGGTTCAGGTACGGCTTGTTGTCGCGGCGGTCGTTCTTGAGATCCTCCATCATGGCCTTGGTGATCTCGTCGCGAGCGTGCGTCCACAGGTCGATGACCTTGTTGTACCGCTCCATCTCGGTGATGTTGCCATCCGAGTACTGGCGCAGATACCGGTCCACTTCCTTGCTCGTCGCCTTCAGCACGTTTTCCTTGTTCGCCGGCGTCTTCAGATCGTCCGCCGCGAACGACAGGCCCGACCGCGTCGATTCCCGGAATCCGAGTTCCTTCATGCGGTCCAGCAGTTCGATCGTTTCGCGTCGGCCCAGCTGCAGGTAGCAGTCCGAGATCACGCGGGCCAGGTGCTTGCTGGTCATCGGGATGTCGTAGAACGCCATCTTCGCGTGCAGAATGTCGTTGAACAGCACGCGCCCCACGGTCGTCTTCACCAGACCGTTCGCGTTGCGCGGCAGGTCCTCGACCTTGAGGGTCTTGTCCGTCCGAATCTCAGAGATGAACCGCTTCTCGATCGGCAGACGCACCTGGATGCGTGCATGCACCCCCAGCTTCTTCTGCCCATGCGCCGCGTGTACCTCCTTGATCGACGAGAAGACCATCCCCTCGCCTTCCTCGCACGGCTCGTCCAGCGCGAACCGTACCGCCTTCAGCATCGCCGCCGGCTCGTAGCGATCCACCTGCAGCGTGCCCGTCTTGTCCTGGCCGCGCGCCGCCGTCAGGTAGTAGCAACCCATCACGATGTCCTGCGACGGGCTGATGATCGGCTGCCCATTCGCCGGGCTGAAGATGTTGTTCGTCGACATCATCAGCACGTGGGCTTCGACCTGCGCCTCGATCGACAGCGGCAGATGCACAGCCATCTGGTCACCGTCGAAGTCCGCGTTGAAGCCCTTGCAGACCAGCGGATGGATGCGGATAGCGTTGCCTTCGATCAGCGTTGGCTCGAACGCCTGGATACCCATGCGGTGCAGCGTCGGGGCCCGGTTCAGCAGCACCGGGTGGTTCTTGATCACCTCTTCCAGGATGTCCCAGACCTGCTCGTCCTTCCGTTCCAGCATCTTCTTCGCCGACTTGATCGTGTCGGCGTGCCCCAGTTCCTTCAGGCGCCGAATGATGAACGGCTGGTACAGCTCCAGCGCGATCTTCTTCGGCAAGCCGCACTGGTGCAGCTTCAGGTCCGGACCCACCACGATGACCGACCGCGCCGAGTAATCGACGCGCTTGCCCAGCAGGTTCTCGCGGAACCGACCCTGCTTGCCCTTGATCATGTCCGTCAGCGACTTCAGCGGACGGTTCGACGAGCCCAGCACCGGCCGCTTGCACCGGTTGTTGTCGAACAGCGCATCCACCGACTGCTGCAGCATCCGCTTCTCGTTGCGGATGATGACCTCGGGCGCGTTCAGGTCCACCAGCTTCTTCAGCCGGTTGTTCCGGTTGATGATGCGCCGATACAGGTCGTTGAGGTCCGACGTCGCGAAGTTGCCGCTATCCAGCAGCACCAGCGGACGCAGATCGGGCGGAATCACCGGGATGCACTCCAGGATCATCCACGCCGGGTTGTTCTGCGGCCCACCCAGCCCGCTGTCGCGCAGCGCCTCCACCACCTTCAACCGCTTCACCAGGTCGCGCAGCTTCTGCTTCGACGCACCCTTGGCGGTCTGCTTCGCTTCCTTGTCGGTGTCCTTCTGCAGCTCCTCCGACAGCCGCGTCCGCAGCTCCTTCGACATCTTCGGCAGGTCCAGCTGCTCCAGCAGCTTCTTGACCGCCTCCGCGCCCATCTCCGCCTCGAAGGTGTCACCGTAGGCTTCGCGCGCCTTGCGGTACTCTTCCTCCGTCAGCAGCGTCCCCTTCTTCAGCTTCGTCTCGCCGGGGGGCGGCTCGATCACCACGTAGTCCTGGAAGTAGATGATCTTCTCCAGGCTCGTCGTCTTCATGTCCAGCAGCGTGCCCAGCCGGCTCGGCATCGCCTTGAAGAACCAGATGTGCACCACTGGCGCCGCCAGCTCGATGTGCCCCATCCGTTTCCGGCGCACCCGGCTGTGCGTTACCTTCACCCCACACCGGTCGCACACCATCCCCTTGTACTTCATCCCGCGGTACTTCCCGCAGGCGCACTCCCAGTCCTTCTCCGGACCAAAGATCCGCTCGCAGAACAGGCCGTCCTTCTCCGGACGGTACGTGCGATAATTGATCGTCTCCGGCTTCTTCACTTCGCCGAACGACCAGTTCCGAATATCCGAGGGGCTCGCGAGGCTGATGCGCACCGCGCCGTAATCGTTGATGCGGTCGTAGTTGATCTCGCCGTTGCTCATGTCGCGCCTCCGATAGTACTCTCAGGACCCTGTCGCTCGCTCTCCGCCCGACCTCGACCGGCCCGGCGGAGAGCCCACAACTGCAGACTGAGAGCGTTAGACTCTCTTCTTCTCGAGCTGGATGTTGAGCCCGAGCCCGCGGATTTCGTTGCACAACACGTCGAAGCTGGCTGGGGTCCCCGCTTCCAGCGTGTTCTCCCCCTTCACCATCGACTCGTAGATCTTCGTCCGACCCTCGACGTCATCCGACTTCACTGTCAGCAGCTCCTGCAAGATGTACGCCGCTCCGTACGCCTCCAGCGCCCACACCTCCATTTCGCCGAACCGCTGCCCGCCGAACCGCGCCTTGCCGCCCAGGGGCTGCTGCGTGATCAGCGAGTATGGGCCCGTCGCTCGTGCATGCACCTTGTCGTCCACCAGGTGATGCAGCTTCAGCATGTAGATGTAGCCCACCGTCACCGCCTGCTCGAACCGCTCGCCGGTTCGGCCGTCGTACAGGATCGACTTCCCGGTCTCCGGCAGGCCCGCTTCCTTCAGTGCGTTGCGGATCTCCTGCTCGCTCGCTCCGTCGAACACCGGCGTGATCGCCTTGAAGCCCAGCTTCGCCGCCGCCCACCCCAGGTGCGTCTCGAGAATCTGACCCACGTTCATGCGCGACGGCACGCCCAGCGGGTTCAGCAGGATGTCCACCGGCGTGCCGTCCGCCATGTACGGCATGTCTTCCACCGGCAGAATCTTCGAGATCACACCCTTGTTGCCGTGCCGACCGGCCATCTTGTCGCCGACCGAGATGACGCGCTTCGTGGCGATGTACACCTTCACCATCTGCTGCACGCCCGACGGCAATTCGTCGCCCCGCTTCAGGGCGTTCATCCGTCGTTCCTTCTCGTCGCGCAGAAACTCCAGCCGCTCCGCGTGCCGGTGCCACACTTCCTGCGCCTTGGCCAGCTTGTCTGGCGACCGAATGTCCAGGTTCTCGAACCGGAACGTCTCCACCTGCTCGACGATCAGCTGGTCGTTCTTGTCCTGGCCCAGAATCTTGTTGCTCTGGTCCTTGACCGCCTTCACCTCCAGCACGTTCGCCAGCTCATTCATCAGCGACCGGAACTGATCCGCCAGCGCCCGGTTGGCCTTGGCCTCCGTCTCCTTGGCCTCCTTGTCGAACGCCTTCTTCTCTTCCTCCGACATGCCCGCACGCCGGCTGAACCGCTGCGTGTCGATGACAATCCCTTCCACGCCCGAGGGCACTTCCAGGCTGTCGTTCTTCACGTCCTCGCCGGCCCGACCGAAGATCGCGTGCAGCAGCTTCTCTTCTGGCGTCAGTTCGCTCTTCGACTTCGGCGACACCTTGCCCACCAGGATGTCGCCCGGCTGGACGAACGTCCCGATTTGCACGATGCCGAACTCGTCCAGGTTCGCCAGCGCTCGTGGCGACACGTTCGGAATGTCCCGCGTGAACTCTTCCTTGCCCAGCTTCGTCTCGCGGATTTCGATCTCGAAATCCTCGATGTGGATCGACGTGTACGTGTCGTTCTCTACCAGGCGCTCCGAGATGATGATCGCATCTTCGAAGTTGTAACCTTCCCACGACATGAACGCCACCAGCACGTTCCGGCCCAGGGCCAGCTCGCCGTTCCGCGTCGCCGCCCCGTCCGCGATCACCTGGCCCACCTTGACCTTGTCGCCCACGCGAACCAGCGGCTTCTGGTTCTGACACGTGTGCTCGTTCAGACCCACGAACTTCCGCATCACGTACTCGCGCTCATCGACGCGAATCCGCTCCGAATCGACGTACGACACCGTTCCCGCGCGCTCGGCTCGCACCACCATGCCCGAGTTCTGCGCCACCGCCCGTTCCATCCCCGTCGCCACCACCGGCGGCTCTGTGATCAACAGCGGCACCGCTTGCCGTTGCATGTTCGAGCCCATGAGCGCCCGGTTCGCGTCGTCGTGCTCCAGAAACGGGATCAATCCCGCCGACACGCCAACCATCTGCTTCGGACTCACGTCCATGAACTCGACCTTGTCCGCCAGCACCGCCTCGAAGTCGCCGCCGAACCGGGCAATCACCCGTTCCGTCGAGATCGTGCTTCCGTCCACCATCGCGTCCGCCGGCGCCAGGTACACCTGCGCTTCCTCGTCCGCACGCAGGTTCCGCACCTCAGGGGTCAGCTTCTTCTGCTCGATGCGCCGGTATGGCGTCACCAGGAAGCCATAATCATCCACCGTCGCATACGTCGACAGGTGCGAGATCAGACCGATGTTCGTGCCTTCCGGCGTCTCGATCGGGCAGATTCGGCCATAGTGCGAGATATGCACGTCGCGCACGTCGAAGCCTGCTCGCTTCCGGTTCAGACCGCCAGGGCCCAGCGCCGACAACCGCCGCTCGTGCGTCAGCTGCGACAGCGGGTTCGTCTGGTCCACCACCTGCGACAGCTCGCCACGACCGAAGAAGTACTCGATGGCCGCCGAGATGCTCTTGGGGTTGATCAGCGTCCGCGGCGTCATGTCCTGCTGATCGCGGATCGACATGCGCTCCTGCACCGTCCGCCGCAGCTTCAGGAAGCCCTTCCGCAGCTCGTCCGCCGCCAGCTCGTCGATCGTGCGCACCCGGCGATTGCCCAGGTGATCGATGTCGTCCTTCTGCGCCTGCCCCTTCGGATCGCGCAGCTGCAGCACGTACCGGATCGTGTTCAGGTAGTCGATGGCCTTCAACGTCATCTCGTTGTCATCGACGTCCTGGTCGAACTTCCGGTTGATCCGGAACCGACCCACCTTCCCCAGCCGATACCGGTTCTTGTCGAAGAACTTCTCCTCGAACAGCTGGTGCGCCTTCTCCAGCTGCGGCGGGTTCCCCGGCCGCAACCGCTGGTAGATCTTCAACAGCGCCGCCTCGTGCGTCGGGTTACCGTGCAGGCTGTTCGTGTCTTCTTCGAGCGACCGCAGCAGGATGTCATCCTTGGGCCGCGCCAGTGCCGTCACTTCCTTCACCGACGACGCGATGAGCTTGTCGATCATCGCCTCGGTGAACACCCCCATCGACTCGAGGTAGACTTCGCCCGTCTCGGGGTCCACCACGTCATCGACCGCCAGCAGATCCTTCAGCCGTTCCCGCGCCGCCAGGTCAATCGGGATCGTCTGCACCTGGTCCAGGTAGAAGGCGCGCAGGATCGATCCGTTATCCGAGAAGCTCGGATCCAGCGCGCGCAGCAGCGTCAACGCCGGAAACTTGCCGCTCTGATCGATGTTGACGCCCAGCAGTTCCTTCTTCGTCACCTGGATTTGAATCCAGCTGCCGCGTTCCGGGATGATCTTCCCCCGGTGCAGCTTCTTGTCGCCTTCGATCTCTTCCTCGAAGTCGACTCCCGGCGAGCGGTGCAGCTGGCTCACCACCACGCGCTCCGCCCCGTTGATGATGAACTCCCCGCCGCCGATCATGATCGGCATGTCGCCCAGGTAGACCTCTTCTTCCACCGGCGCCGGCTGCTTGTTCAGGCGCAGCCAGACCCGGAACGGCCGCCCGTAGGTCAACCGCAGCTGGCGGCACTCGTCCGGCCCGAAGCGCGGCTTGCCCAGCTCGTATTTGATGTAATCCAGCGAGATGGTCCCATCGTAGCTCTTGATCGGGAAGATCTCGCGCAGGACGCCTTCCAGACCACTCTCGTCGCGCTCCTGCGCTGGCGAATCCAGCTGCAGAAACCGCGCGTACGAAACCGTCTGGATGTCCGTCAGCGGGGGAATTTCGGCGGTATCATCGTTACAACCGAAGTTCCGCACCGCGGTCGGCTGGATCGTCCGAGTAGCGGGGACGGGCATGAGGTGCTCCTCCCAGGGTGCAATCACGAGACACGAAATTCCCAACGACGACAACCATGCTTCTCCCGGCTCCGCAGAGCCGGGCTGTTCACAGGTGTCCTCGTCGGGAACGGTCCCGCAGGGTGTTCAGATGTTTCACAGATCGATGCGAGGCGACAAGCACGCTTAACGCGGCCTCGTGCGAGCAAGCGACGATCAAGAGAGTCCCCTTCCGTTGAGTCATGCTCTCCCGATCGGCGCAACTGTTCCGTGCCTTCCCACTTCGCTGCCAGGTCTCCACAGACCTCCCACGGCGCACAAAGACAGCCAGACCCATGGCCTGGCCCTGCCCTTGCCTCGCCTTCAGCGAGCTCGAGCGTTTCCTGAGTACTGGCACGCTGCATTTCCACCGTTGTGGCAACGGGTCTGCTCGATGGCACCGCGAGATCGCATCCGTGGCTCTCTCGCCCCCATCGCCGCGCCTCGACTCCATTATACGCTGAGCGAGATCCTGTATTGCATCACACTGGCACGAAAAATGCCATCAAAAAATGACATCTCGTGCCGTTTTCTTCCTCGCCCCCGGGTCGTCGCTTCCGACGCCCGGGGCAAGGCGCATTCTCAACCTTACTTCACCGTCACCTTGGCGCCGGCTTCTTCCAGCTTCTTCTTCAAGGCCTCGGCGTCGTCCTTCGACACCTTCTCCTTGATCGGCTTGGGCGCGCTTTCCACCAGCGTCTTGCCTTCCGCCAGGCCGCAACCCGTCACTTCCCGGACCACCTTGATCACCGCGATCTTCTTCGTCGCGTCCGTCAGGCCGTCCAGAATGACGTCGAACTCCGTCTTCGCCGCCGGCGCTTCCGCCGCCGCCGGGCCCGCGGCCGGACCCGTCGTCATCATCACCGCGCCACCAGCGGCCGGCTCAATCTTGTACTTCTCCTTGAGGTACTCCTTCAGCAGGACCGCCTCGGTGATCTTCAGGTTCGCGATCTTGTCTCCCAGTTCGGCGATCGCGGCTGGTACATCGGACATGGTGTCATTTCCTTTCGGGTTGATGCTGCGTGAAGCGGCGCAGCGGCTTGCGTAATAGAGTTCGTGTTGTGTCTTGCCAGGCGTCTTCGCCTCTGCCCGCGCTCAGGCCGCCGGCGCGTCTTCTTCCTTCTTGTCTGCCAGCGTCGCAATCTGGCTGGCCACGCTCGCGGCCGGGCCCGTCAGGCAGCCCGCAATCGCCGAGCCCGGACCCAGAATCATGCCCACGATCTGGGCAATCAGGTCCTCGCGCGTCGGCATCGACTTGGCGACGTCGAAGGTGACCGGTTGCCCGTCGGCAATCGCTCCCTTCACCACCACCTTGTCCTTGTACATCGCAGCCAACTTCGGATTTCGCAGCTCTGCGTCGATCGCCTTGCTCACCTGCGCGATGGAGCCCGGCCCGAACGCCAGCGTGGTCGGCTTCTTCCAGTAATCCGAGTTATCTGGAATCGAGAAGTTGTTCTCCTTGAACACCTTCCGCGTCAGCGTGTTTTTGACCACCTTCAGCCGGATCTTCTGCGCTCGCAGCGTCTTCCGCAGGGTGTAATCCCCCAGCGAGTCCAGCTTCTCCGTACTCAGCACGACCAGGTCGCGCACGTCCTTGAACGTGCTGCGCAGGTCGTCTAACTCCATCTGCTTGATGACCTTGCTCATTGGCTTGCTCTCGCTGTGCTCTCTGCGGTCGGTGACGCCCCCCGGCGCTCCCTCGACCGGTGGTGGTTACATGCTTACTGGCACGCCCGGCGTCATGGTGCCGGCAATCGTGATCGACCGGATGTAGTTGCCCTTCACGCCCGACGGCTTCGCCGCCCGGATCGCCTCGACAAACGTCGTGATGTTCGCCGCCAGCTTCTCGTCGTCGAAGCTCATCTTGCCCAGGCCCGCGTGGACGTTCCCGCCCTTATCCGAGCGATACTCCACCTTGCCCGCCTTGAACTCGCGCACCGCCTGGGCCACGTCGCCACCCGACGGCACCACCGTGCCTGCCTTCGGCGTCGGCATCAGACCGCGCGGACCCAGCACCTTACCCAGTCGGCTCACCTGGCCCATCATGTCCTGGGTCGCCAGGGCCACGTCGAAGTCCATCCACCCTTCGCCCTGGATCTTCTTGATCAGCTCATCGCTGCCCACGAAGTCCGCGCCGGCTTCCTTGGCCTTGTTCACGTTCTCGCCCTGGCAGAACACCAGCACCCGCTTCGGCTTGCCCAGCCCGTGCGGCAGCGGAATCGCGCCACGAATCATCTGGTCCGACTGCGTCGAGTCGATACCCAGCGACATGTGGACCTCGACCGTCTCGTCGAACTTGGCCCGCTTCAGGCTCTTCAGCACCTGCAGCGCCCGCTTCAACGAGACCGTCCCTTCCTTGCCGATCTTCTGCTCCTGCTGCCTCAGCAGATTGCGCAGTTTTTTCCCGCGCCGCGGCGGAATGCCCGGCTGTCGGCCCTTCTTCTTGATCGTCTCCTCCGGCGAAGGCGTGGGAGCCGCCGCCGGGGTCTCGCTGGGGGCGCCAGCCGCCGCGGTGTCCGCGGTGGCCTTCGGCGCACGCTGCGCCTTCTCGGCTGAGGTGTCCGTGGCAGCCGGCGGGGCCGCTTTCTCCGGGGCGTCGGCGTTCTGCTTCTTCGCCATGGTCGTTCGTCTCGTGTACGTAAACGCTTCGATGCGCCGTCCCCCGGCGCATCGATTCGGATAGAAATGTACCTGCTCGGTGATTCTGTTCTATGACTTACTTCACCACCGTCAGCCCCATGCTTCGGGCCGTTCCCTCGATGATGCTCACCGCGTGATCCACGTCGCGCGCGTTCAGATCGGCCAGCTTCCGCTGCGCGATCTCTCGCACCTGGACCTGCGTCACGCTAAATCCCTTGTACTTCCCCGAGCCCTTGCTCTTCTCTTCGCCCGGGATTACATCGCCGCCCTTCTTCTTCTCGATCGGAATCTTCGCCGCCTGCTTCAGCAGCACCGCGGCCGGTGGCGTCTTCACCACGAAATCGAAGGTGCGATCAGTATAGACCGTGATCACCACCGGCAGCATCATGCCCCGGTTGTCCTTCGTCGCGTCGTTGAACTTCTGTACGAACTGCCCGATGTTCACACCGTGCTGGCCCAGCGCCGGACCGACCGGCGGAGCCGGCGTCGCCATCCCGCCCGGGCACTGCAGCTTGATGAACGCCTTCACCTCACGAGCCATCGTTCTTCCCTTCCTACAGTTGCTCCACCTGGTAGTATTCCAGCTCGACCGCCACGGGTCGCCCGAAGATGGTCAGTTCCACCTGCACCTTGCTGATGTTCTCTAGGATGTGCTTGACCATCCCGTCCATCCCGTTGAAGGTGCCGTCCACCACTCGAACCCGATCGCCTTCCTGCAGCCATTTCGGCTTCGGCGATACTGGCTCGTCTTTCTCGCCCGGCTTGCCCACCGGGCCGATCATCCGCTGCACCTCGCGCTCCGTCATCGGCGTCGGCGCTCGCATGAGATCCCCGGGGTGCGCTCCCACGAAGTCTCCCACCCCCGACGTCTCGCGGAACAGATACAGAATCCGATCGTTGTATTCCACCTGCACCATCAGGTAACCCGGATACAGCTTCCGTTCCTTCGTCCGCGTCACCCGCTTCCCGTTCTTGTCGGTCTTGATCTCCGTGTACTTCTCCACCGGGATCACAATCTGGCCGAAATATTCCTCCAGCCCTTCCTTCTTCACCCGGCGTTCAATCGCCTCTTTGATCGTGTCTTCACGACCTGACTGCACCTTGACGACGTACCATTCCTTCTTCGATTCCGCTTCTGGCTCGACGGCATCCGCCTCGGCGCCCGTGGCTTCATCGCCGTCGGGCTCCTCCACTCCGCCATCCTCATCTTCCAGCTCGACGTTGTCGTCAGCCAGCTCCGTGGCCTCGCCTTCCGGCTCCGTTAACGGCTCCGTTAAGGGCTCCCCCTCCGACGCGGGCCCAGGTGTGGGCACCGCGTCCAGGGTCGAGGTTTCCTCAGGATTGGTCACATCGTCCGGCATGTCAGGATCTCACCCGCCCCTCGACGCCACGCTGGGTTACCAGCGCTTCTGGTCCGTGGGCTTGTTCTTCTGCGTATCTTCTTCCTTGGGAATGTACAGCACGCCCACGTACTTCCAGCTCAGGATCTGCTTCCATGCGATGTCCATCCCGAACAGGAAGACGGCCATCAACAGCGTCGTCACCAGCACGACGATTGTGTCTTGAATCAACCGCTTCTGCGTCGTCCACGACACCTTGTTCATTTCCGCTTCCGTCGCAATCAGGAAGTCGGCGAACGCCGGCATGTTCACCACTCGCCACGCCAGCCACAACGAGCCCGCCAGCAACAACAGCGGCACCGTGAACTGCACGCTTGGCAGCAGCGTCAGAGTCTCGTACATCACCGGACCCGAGGCCGGCGTCAGTGACGCACGTTCCGGCAACTCGCGGTCGCGACTCTTTTCCTTCTTCTCCGCCTCCAGCCGGGCCACTTCTTCGTCGAACGCCTCACGCGATACGATCTGGCCTTCCTCGAACTTTGAATCCCGCTTGAACAGGATCTTCACGTTCTTCGATTCGTCGAGCTGATCGTTGATGTTCCGCAGGGCGTAGCGATCCACCACCGGTACCGCCAGCGGCACCAGGAACTGCGGCCCCGCCGTTAGCTCCGGCCGTGTCCGCGTCACCGTCTCCGCTTCACGATAGAAATCCGGCACGATCTCGCCCAGGTCTTCCCATGGCGCTTGCTCAAACCGCACCCGCAGGCGCTCCGTCACCCCCGGCCCATAGAAGTTGCTGGACAGCATCTCCTGCAACCGGGCGCCCACCACCTGCTTGCCCACCGCCTGGATGAATGCCGCCGGCCGTTCTGCCGACTTCGCCAGCTCGTCCCACGACGGCGCCAGACTCGGGCTGTTCGTTTCCGCCTTCAGGATTCGCTCGACTGCGCTACGATAGCGATCGAACGACACCACCTGCCCCGCGCGAAACTCGCTGCCCTCCGGACCGGGCCAGCGAATCTGCACCTGGCTCACGCCCACGGCGCTGGCTGCGCTGTCCTGTCCCAGAAACTCCAGGGTGTCCCCGAAGTTCTGCACCGCCACCTTACCCGAAAACGGCAGGTTCAGGCCCCAGTTGGGCGGACCCTTCTCCAGCGTGTGATGGCTGATCAGCGTGTAGATGCCTGCTCCCACGATCATCAGTAGGCCGGCCACCGTGCCGCGACGTACTGTCAAACCCTGGTTGGGTTTGTAGCTTGTCGCGTGGAACCAGCCCATCTCTTCCAGCTGTACCAGGAACTTCTGCATCCGCGGCAGCGTGAACCAGCGCAACCAACCCAGCAATAGCGCCGCTCCCACCACCACCGTCAGCGTCAGCCCGGTGGACGGCGGGAACATACGACCGTGATACGACCAGTGCTCGAACCACAGGCTGGCCCATCGCGTCAACAACACCACCAGGTTCAGGCCCACGAATCCTGTGAACACGCCCGCCCGGATGCCCACAGGTGGGTTCGGTCCCAGCAGTCGCACGCCCAGCCAGAGCAGCGCCACGCCCAGGGTCAGCCCCACCAGCGCCAGCAGCGATCCACCCACGAAGGTGTACGCCCCCAGCCCGCGGGACTCCCACACGCTCCACCAGAGATCTGGCAGCAGCTTGAACACAATGGCGAAGCAGGCCAGCAGGTAGACCACGCCGACCAGACTCAGGATCGCAGGGCTAGTCAGGGATCCAGCAGACGAGGTTCCCTGGGGGGTCTTGACAGCCACGGCCATGACAGTTCCTGTCCTCTCGATCACTGGGAATGGGGGTCCCGGTTCATCCGGGTTCTGTTCAGGCGGACTTCACCTCAACCGGGCCATCCCCGCCAGCACTTGCTCGACCCTCCCAGGGGGCAGTGGCAGTACCTTCCTGCTCATGCCGCCTCCTGGACCACCGCCCGACGTTTCTGCCGGGCGGCCTCACCAGTCCGTTGTGCCGGGTCTGGCCCCGAACATCCTGTCCTGGGGGTGCCGGTCCTATCCGTCACAGTCGAGAGCAGGGGCGGAGCGACTCGAACGCTCAACCGCTGGTTTTGGAGACCAGTGCTCTACCAATTGAGCTACACCCCTCCAGACTCTCAGCCTGCCACCCCAGTCGCTCGCGTCGCTCGGTCGCCTCCGTTGTCCTCATCGGACAGCCGAACCCGCCCGCCTCGCCGCTGCATTTCCTGGGGTGCGAGTCATTCTACTTCTTTCGCGTTTCCTTGTGAACGGTATGTTTCCGTTCCTTCCGGCAGAACTTCTTCAGCCGGTTCGCCCTGAATTTCCTTCTGGGTGCGATAGTTCCGCGCCCCACACGCGTTGCATTCCAGCCACAAACTCGCATGACACATGCTCTCTGTTAGAGCACGCCCACCAACCGGGCCCCGAAAAGTCACCTCCTCGGGGGCGCGCTGCGTCTCGGCCTCAGGCCAGAATCTTCGTCACCACACCCGAGCCCACCGTCCGGCCACCTTCGCGGATGGCGAAGCGCAGGCCTTCGTCCATGGCGATCGGCGAATCCGGCAGCAGCTCCACCGTCAGCTTCACGTTGTCGCCCGGCATGCACATTTCCACGCCGTCCGGCAGCGTTGCCGTGCCCGTCACGTCCGTCGTCCGGAAGTAGAACTGCGGACGATACCCCGTGAAGAACGGAGTGTGCCGGCCGCCTTCTTCCTTCGTCAGCACGTAGACGTTGGCCTCGAACTTCGTGTGCGGGTTGATCGAGCCCGGCTTCGCCAGCACCTGACCCCGCTCGATGTCCGTACGCTCAATACCACGCAGCAGCACGCCGACGTTGTCGCCGGCCATGCCGAATTCCAGCGTCTTCTGGAACATTTCCACGCCGGTCACCGTCGTCTTCTTCGAGTTCTTCATCAACCCGATGATTTCGACTTCGTCGCCGACCTTCACCTTGCCGCGCTCGATACGGCCCGTCGCCACCGTGCCGCGGCCCTTGATCGAGAACACGTCCTCGATCGACATCAGCATCGGCTTGTCTTCCGCACGCTCCGGCGTCGGAATGTAGCTGTCCAGCGCGTCCATCAGATCGTCGATGCACTTACCCGCAGCGTCATTCTTCGGGTCCTGCATCACCGCCAGCGAGTTGCCACGCACCACCGGCACTTCGTCGCCGGGGAACTCGTACTTCTTCAGCAGGTCGCGGACTTCCATCTCGACGAGCTCGAGCAGATCCGGATCATCGACCGTGTCGACCTTGTTCAGGTAGACCACGATACGAGGCACACCCACCTGGCGAGCCAGGAGGAGGTGTTCGCGGGTCTGCGGCATGGGGCCGTCGTTGGCCGCCACCACCAGGATCGCCCCGTCCATCTGGGCGGCGCCGGTGATCATGTTCTTGATGTAATCGGCGTGGCCCGGGCAGTCGATGTGGGCATAGTGCCGGTTCGCCGTCTCATATTCGACGTGCGCCACGGCAATCGTCACTGTCTTGAGATCGTCGCGTTCGGTACCGCCCTTGGCGATATCCTTGTACGACTTGATCTTCTCGACCTTGTTCTTATAGCCCTGCCGCGCGACGATCGCCGCTGTCGTCGTGGTCTTGCCATGGTCGATGTGACCAATCGTGCCCACGTTGACATGCGGCTTGGTCCGCTGGAAGACTTCCTTAGCCATCGTTCCTCCGCAGCTTCATAGCGAGTCCCGGATTCGCTTTTACGGTTGGCGGGCCGGGTTCCGGTGAGAGTTACAGGTTGCCAGGTTCCACAGAAAGCTGCTGATGGGATTTGAACCCATGACCTCGTCCTTACCAAGGAAGCGCTCTACCAGCTGAGCTACAGCAGCATCCATTACCATCCACCCCCGGCCTGGTCATCGACCGGGGGAGAGCGGGCGAGGAGATTCGAACTCCCAACGTCCTGCTTGGAAGGCAGGAGCTCTACCGTTGAGCTACACCCGCATACGGTTCTTCTTACAGATCGGCCGTCGGCTTTCCACCTCCTGCCGCGTCATTCTCTTTCCTTCGACTCAGTCCTCCTCGTTCGCCGTCCTGGTGCGCCTCTGCCGATCCGATATTGGGTAGGGAGGGATTCGAACCCCCGTAGGACGTAGTCCGTCAGATTTACAGTCTGATGCCATTGGCCGCTCGGCCACCTACCCGCACTTGCTCCCGTCGTTCGGAAGCTCGCGGTGAGAGTCGAACTCACAACCACCGGTTTACAAAACCGGTGCTCTGCCATTGAGCTACGCGAGCAAAGTAGCCCACTTCGGAAAGTGTAACTATAGAGACGACCTGACACCCATGCAAGGCGAATTTATCTGTCTCGCCGGGCCCCCTTCTCGTTCCCGGACACCCCTCCTCCCCGACAGGTTCACCCCCGAGGAGGCTTGCCCCGAACGTCGTCGCTCGGGGCCCGGGTTTGCTGGTCTCGGTGACCAAAATGGGCGGGTGTCAGCGCGAAACCGCCCCACCCGCCCTTTGGGCAGAAATCTCGTCACCTGGGGAACAGATCCTTCACGTTCCAAATTTCGATGTTACGGGTTCCGATACGCCAGATCGCCAGCGTCGAGCCATCCGCCGACAGGGTCCACCGATTTACCTTGTACTCGTGGCGAGTCCTTGGTGGAAGCAGCCATTCCTCGTTCAGGTAACGGCCCGTCGCCAGGTCGTAGCCGATAAAGCCCAGGCAGCTTTTGGAATGGGCTAGTAGCAGTTTCTGGTTGGATAGAAAAAGTACCTGGTGTGCTGTGGTCTTGTCATCGTTCACCTGTCGACCGTCGGCGACCCGCCAGACTGCCAACGAGACGTTCGTGGCCGCCAGCAACTTGCTATCCGGCGAGAACGCCAGCGACTGGATTTCGCGATAACTCTCCTTCTGCTTTTTCCGCCAGACGCGAGTGTTCTGGCCTAGATCCCATACCGACACCCACCCGCCACTGGTGCCCACGGCGACAAACTTACCATCGGGCGAGAATGCCAATGTTTTGGTCAGATTGAGGCGCAATGCTTCCTTTTGCTCGTAGGTGTACTCGTCCGCCGGGGCAGGCAGTTCGTCGCCAGTGAACACCCGGAGTTCCTTGCCGGTTTCGACATCGTGCAAGGCGAAGGAGACTCCAGGTCCACAGGTAACGGCGACCGTTTTGCCGTCGGGGCTAACCACACCGAGGTCCCCCCTTCCAGGCGGCAGGCTGTATTTGACGCGGGCCCCACCGACAGGAAGATTGACAATCGCCACGTCCAGACAGTAGCCCCGGACATCGTTTTTCAATCGGCGAGGCACGGCAGCGATCACTCCTTTCTCCTTGGGAAGAATGGCCAGGAACTGGGTCCATGTGGTGTCTGTGTCGTTCCACTGCTGTTGGGAAAGAAGTCGCTTTTTGGATTGGGTGTCCCAGATCTGTAACGTCGCTGGATCCTCTTCGCGACCTTGAATCGGTGCAAAGAATGCAAGTTGTCGGCCATTAGCACTAAGGGAAAGTGATGGCCCCCAGATGTATTCCTGGTTGAATAGGATCCAGGTTGGTTTTGGGGCCGAGAATACACTTGGCGCGTCCAGAAGCTGCACGATAAGAGTCGCTGCCAGGAGCCGTGCGGAATGAGAAGCACACCGTAAGTTGGGCTGCATGGTTCGGTTCCACCTGGGGGAGGGTTCGGGTGAGGGCGCCTTTCTCTGCACCGGGATTGTGGCCTACTGAAGATGGTGGCTCATCATTTCGGCCATAGATCCTTCACGTTCCAGATTTCGATGCCCCGCTCCCCAAGACGCCAGATCGCCAGCGTCGAACCATCCGCTGACAGAGTCCACTGCTTTACCTTGTACTCGTGGTGGGTCCTTGGGGGAAGTAGCCAGTCCTCGTTCAGATAACGGCCCGTCGCCAGGTTGTAGCCAATGAAGCCCAGGCAGCTTTTGGAATGGGCTAGTAGCAGTTTCTGGTTGGATAGAAAAAGTACCTGGTGTGCTGTGGTCTTGTCCTCGTTCACTTGTCGACCGTCGGCGACCCGCCAGACACCCAGCAAGCCGTTCGAGCCCGCCAGGAGCTTGCTATCGGGTGAGAACACCAGCGACTGAATTTCGTTGAACTTCTCCTTCGGTTGTTTGCGCCAGACGCGGGTGTTCTGACCGATGTTCCACACGGACACCCAACCGCCCCTGGTCCCCACGGCGACATACTTGCCATCGGGCGAGAACGCCAGGCTCTTGGTGAGATTGAGGCGAAGCGCTTCCTTCTGCTCGTAGGTGTACTCGTCCGCCGGCGCAGGAAGTTCGTCGCCTGTAAACTCGCGCAGTTCCTTGCCGGTTTCAACGTCGTGCAAGGCGAAGGAGACCCCAGGCCCACAGGTGACCGCGACGGTTTTGCCATCGGGGCTGAGAACGCTGACTTCGCCGCGACCGGGTGGAAGGCGGTACTTGACGCGGGCCCCACCGACGGGGAGATTGGTGATCGCGACGTCCATGCAAAAGCCCCGGCCATCATTTTTCAACCAGCGAGGGGCGGCGGCGACCACTCCTTTCTCCCTGGGCAAAAAGCCCAGGAACTGTGTGAATCCGATGTCATTCGCTTCCCAATGCAGTTGGGAGAGGAGACGTTTCTTTGTCCGGGTATCCCAGATCTGCAACGTCACCGGGCCCTGACCTCCACCAGGGAGTTGGCCAAAGAAGGCAAGCTGGTGGCCGTCTGTACTCAGGGAAAGTGAAGGAAACCCAAGGCACAATTGATCCGGCAACGTCCAGGTTGGTTTAGGAGCCGAGAATACACCTGGCGCGTGCAGAACCTGCACGATGAGAGCCACCTTGATGAGCAGGGCATATCGACGGGCGCCCCCTGGGTCGATTCGCACGATCCAGGTCCTCCGGATTGTGTGTTCGAAGTGATGCGATCTCGATCAAAGCCGTGATCACGGCCTACGGACATGGTAACCGATCGAACTGAACCTTACACGTAAACTCACCCACGCCCCTGCCGTGGTCTGCTCAATAATCCCCCACCACCTCGCCTCCGCTCCGCGTCCCCAGCGCTCGCCACGTCGCCACCGCGATGCTTGGCGTCACCGAGCGCGTTGATCTCATGGGTCGGGTCAGGGCCTGGCCCCCGGCTTCAGCTGGTCTTGCCAGCGTTGGTGAGCCTCTGCCTGCAGGCGCTGCAGGATATCCCCCCCGAACCTCTTCTTGATCTCCATTTCCATGGAGTCATTCCACCCACGAACCTCCTCCGTGAACTCCTGCTCGGAGATTCCTGGGGGGCGGGTGGGCACCTCGTACTCCACCTTGCACTTCTCTCGCAGTAACTTCACATACTCCCCATGGTGCGGTGGGGAGGGCAGCGGGGGATACTCCTTCAACTTGATCGTCCCGGCGGCGATGGCGACAGCTGCTTCACTGGCGCCCTTCGCCCGCGCCGAGGAGGCGGCCCCGCCACTACGAGTCGACCCACTGCTGGGATGCCTCGGCGAACACCCCGCAGCAATCATGCTCACCCCCAGGCCGAGGGCAACCACGACCCACCCACGCGCCCTGCGCATCGAATTGTTTTCCGGATGCACTGTCTCATGTTGGTCGCTCGCCATGGGAAGTAACTCCACGTGCTGGGTGTCGGACTCCCTGCATCTTCTGTATGGCAGTCCACTCCAGAACGTGGAGTCGGAATGCCTCCCCTCACCCCCTGGGTATTCACGCAACGCGACGGGTTTCCCCCGGCCCGGTCAACACCTCGCCCGTCGCGCGACCCTTGAGCGCCTGCAACTCCAGCTTGATTTCCAGCGGCTGGACCAGGAATGCGTTCAGATAGTGCGTCGGCGTTTTGCTTCCCTCTTCCAGATCGCCCCGGAACGGGAACGACAGCGTCCCCGTTAGCCGTAACAGGACGGTTTGCACGGGTGGGAGATTGAACGGCAACGGGGTTTGCTTGTCAAACGCCACGTTGCCCACCTCCTGCCAGGCTTCCTTGCCACGCAGCCACATGCGGGCGCCCAGAATCGCATTGGGCAGCACGCTGTGATTGGCCACGACCACCCCGAGTTTCACCCCAATCTGACGCTCGTTCTCCCGGCTCAGGCCCAGATAGAACTCCCGGTCCACGAGATAGGGCCTCAGGCACGGTTTCTCCTGCCGCATGCGGACCATCCAGAAGTACAGCGTGGCCCCCATCGATACGACGGACCCCGCAGCGCTGAAATACGGCAGGTATGACCCCATGCTCGTCTCCTCCTGAATGGCCCGAAATGTCCATCTGAACGGTTCCCGCGCCCAGCGCTACCGCTGCTCTTTCTTCGCCTCGCCCGCATCCCGGGGCGGCGGTTTGCGCGTCGGCGGTGCAGGCCGCGTTGGCGCCGGTTTCGGGTTCGCCTGCGCCGGCTTCATGCCAGGCTGCGGCGGTTTCGTCGCCGGTGGTGCCGTGCGAATCTGCGGCACAGGGGGCGTTCGGCCCGGTGCGGGCTGCCACTGCGCCGCCGGCTGCACTCCCGGCTTTGCCGGAGTGGTTCCCGAGGTCGGCCGGATCATGCTCCCTGGCTGGTTGTTCGGCGCAGTCGTTCCTGAGGGCCGCCCCGCCGGATTCATCCCCGCCCCGCCAGCACTGGCCGTTGGCGTGCTTCCCTGATTGCGCGCCGCATTGGCTGGTGCTCCCACTGTGGCCGTCGTCGGCACCGTCGGTTTCGCTCCTGTCGGCCGTTCCAGGCTCGCCGCCGTCGCAGATGGACGTGCCGCTGGCATCGCCGGCGCCGTCATGCCTGGCTTCACTGGCTGTGCCTTCGGCACCGTCAGCGCAGCCGTCCGCGCCACGCCCGCACTTCCCACTGGTGGGCTCACCTCAGTGCTGCTGCGCTGCTTGGCCACCTGCTGTACCGCGGCCGCCTGCGCCCGTGCCTGCTGTCGTGTTCCCTCGTCCAGTTTCACCAGGTTGGCGTTCTTCGTCGCCGCCACCTGCTTCGTCGGCGCCACCATCGCCAGGTTGTTCACCGTCGTGTTGTTGTTCACAATCGTCGTGTTGTTGTTCACGATCGTCGTGTTATTCACCACCGTATTCTGCTGGATCAGCGTCCGCGGCGGCCTCGGCGCCCGCCCCACGTAGCGGTCGTTGAACAGGTTGATCTGAACCCCCACCCAGGCTGGATCGCGCCGTTCGTAGCTCTCGTACACGATGATCGAGTCATACCGTCGCCGGCTGTACACGACACAGCTCTCGAACCCCAGCGACGTGTAGCGCGGCCCATAGTAGTCGCCGAAGTAGTAGTGGCACACGGCCGGCCGCACGAACAGCGACTCCACCACCACCGTGTCGCGCACCGCATACGCCGGCGTGTAGGTGAACCCCACCACCATCACCTCCGGCTGAATCACCACCGGCGCATAGAGAATGCCACGCCGCTTCAGCGCTAGATCCCAGTAACCCCCCACGAAGACGTAGCCCGATGGCGTCCACCGATAATGGTCCGGCACCCACACGTAGCCCGGCTGCATCCGCGCCCAGTAGCCCGCCCGCCAGACGTAGCGCGCCCCCGTCCACACCCATGCCCCAGGCACATAGAACGTGTCGGCCGCCGGTGCCTGCCCTGGCGCTGCCACCTCCGGCGCCGCGGGCGGAGCCGGCAGATACGTCACCTTGGGTTCCTCGTCCTTCTTCGCCGCCGCGGTCCAGAAGCCGGGCACCCATTGCCACTGCTCGCCGCCGGCCTCGCGCCAGTAGCCCGACACCCACTGCTTGCCCGGCGGCAACGTCCGCCAGATGCCCGACACCCACAGGAAATCCTGCCGCTCGTCGTCCCACGCCCAGTACCCGTTGATCCACACCACCTCGCCTTCCGGCTTCTCCTCGGGCGGCACCTCTTCCACCGGCGCGGGCGGCTTCTTCCCCACCGTCTTCGGTGCCACTGGCTCGCTTGTCGGACTGGCAAACGCCTCGTGTACCGGCCCGCGCGCCAGCACTTCCACACCCTGGGGAACCGGTGGCAGCGCGTCCTGGGCAGCCATCCACCCTGGACCCAGCAGCCCCACCATCAACACCAGCACTGGCGTGCGCAACTTCATCAGGAGGTCTCCACAGCGAACGAGGGCGAGAGCGCTCTGGACCGCGCGAGCCCGTCTATAACAAGCCCCCCCTCTGCGACACAACCAGGGATTACCTGTCACCGCCGCCTGTCAGATTCTGCTCTTGATCCTGGCGCGGCACTGGGTATATGTCGCTCCGCGCTGGTCCGAAGGGGGTTTTCGGGCCGTGCTTCGCCTGTTGATTTCGGGGAGAGGATCATGCGTCGGATTCGCGACCTGATGGGACTGCTCGTCCTGGCCGGGGTGACCATGGCCGGCTGCGAAACCAACCGCGACCAGATCCGGCCGCCCAAGCCGCCCGAGGAGTACAACGCTCCTCCTGTCAACGATAACCGCTACACCAGCTACCCCGAGTTCCCACGCGACGTCATGGAGCAGGATCCCCTGCTCAAGCGCGCCGCCAAGGATGCCAGCAAGACGCCTGGCCTGATGAAACAGGGTGGTATGAGCGGTCCCGGCGGCGTCGGTGGCCGCGTCGGCGGTCCCTGATCGCGATCGAATCACACCTGCTCCGTGGCAGTGCTGCCGAACCGGCGCAACACTGCCCGGAGCAGTTCCAGGCTTCGTTCGCGCTGGCCGGCTTCTCCCTGCACGCCGTGCCAGCGCAACTCTACCGCCAGACCCGCAGCTTCTGCCGCCCGGGCATACTGCTCGCTTACCCGCTGCGCCCACACTATCCCATACCCATCTCGGAACCGCTGCCAGCATCGATCCAGGGCATCGCCTCCGCCTCCTGGTCGGCTAGCCAGCCCCAGCCAGGGTACCCCAGCCAGCCAGACGCCCCACCACGTCGGCAACTCGTCCAGCCAATCCGCCAGCACCGCCAGCTCGACGCCAGCCCAGCCACCCAGTGCCAGCGCTGCCGCGCCCAGCCGCGTCGGCACATAGTTCCCCACCCCCACCGCCAGCACCGCTGCCAGAAACAGCAGCTGGGCCGGCTCCGCGCGTAACGCGCCCATCCCCTGCACCAGCGGCAACGCCAGGGCGGCCAGCAGCCCACCCACCACGCCGTTCCACGCTGCCGCTCCGGGCCGCCGCGCTCCCAGCACTGCCACCCCCGCTGCCCCCAGCAGGCACAGCCCCACGTAGTGCCCCTCACGCCCCCCAGGCCCCACAGCCATGCCCACCCACCACAACCACGCCGTCAGCAGCCAAACCAGCGGCCCGCGCAATGTCGTCCCCGTGGTGGCGCGCCACGCACGCCACCACGGGTACAAACCCGTCAGTAGGAGTAATCCATACAGGCGATCCATCTTACCTCGCTCTCCGCGTCAAGCCCCCTCTGAGAAACTGTATGGCAACTACCGCCCCGCAATCGCCTTCGCGCTCCGGTTTCTCCGCTTCCCCCGCGTTTCTGCCTCCCGGTTCGACCGATTCTCAGAGCAGCGACGATTCTGCCCGCAAGGGGTCATCGCGAGGGTTCTCCTCGTGGCGACCATCTGGTGAGAGACCCGGATCATGCCATATCGACTGTTGACACTGCTGCTTCTCCTGCCCGGTGTCATCGCCCCGGCGCAGGCGGGCATCTTCGGGCGCAAGAAGGATAAAATCGATCCGAAATCTCGCGTCCCGGAGCTGATCATCACCCTCAAGAGTGATGGCGACGCCGACAAGCGCGCCCGCGCCGCCGAGGAGTTGCGCAACTTCGACGCCTCCGCCCACCCCGAGATCATTCCCGCCCTCATCGACGCCCTCCTCAACGACAAGAAGCCCACCGTCCGCGCCGAGGCCGCCCAGTCGCTCGGCAAGATCCGCCCCGTTTCTCAGACCGCCGGCGACGCCCTCGAGCAGGCCCACGCCAATGATTCCTCCATGCGCGTCCGTCTGCAGGCGCGCAGCTCGCTGCTCAGCTACCACTGGGCAGGCTATCGCACCACCAAGAAGGGCGACACTCCTCCGCTCAATGCCAACGCCAAGGAGCCGCCCGTCGTCAACACCACCAACCCGCCCCCCGCGTCGGCCAACAACAGTAACAACAAGTCGTCGCAGCCCACTGTCCTGCCGACCCTGCGTCCCACGCCTACCTCCAACTCGTCCCGCACCAACCGCGTCCCCCAGGCGCTCACCCCGGCCACTCCCTCGACGAAGGAACCGCCCCTGGCTCCGCCGACCTCCACTCCCCCGGTCGCCGAGCCCGTCCTCACCCCCGTGCCCGTGGCTCCGCCCGTAATCGCCCCGCCCGTGACCGCTCCCCCTGTGGTGACTACCCCCTCCGCCACCCCTGCGCCGTTGCCCGCCGGTCCCGCTGTCCCCTCCTCCCCGAAGTCCGGCACCGAAGGACCCGACCTGCCCTGATCCGGCTCATGGTTCCTTCATGGCGGCTTCCAGACGCGGCTCGAGGGCTACCTTCGAGTCGCGTCGCCGCGCTTGCCGCACCGATGGCCCCACGTCGTCCAGCACATGCGCGTGCAGCGCACGGTCCTGCTTCAGCACCTCGTGCGCCTCCACCCTCCGCGCCCCCAGAACTGCATATCCTGCACCAATCGCAGGTCCTTCGTCGCTCGCATGGCCTCCCCTTCCATGTCCTTTTACTCCTCCCCGACTCGTCCATCACTTTCACCTGCTGACGCGCCCGCCGCCGATCCTGCCTCCCCTCGCCGCAGAACTCCAGCCCGGCCACATGGTCGAGCGCTGTAACCGCGTGAAGGCCTGCACCTCGGCCCGAATCCACTGCAAGGCTCCCCTCGTTCCTGGTCGGGTGATCTACCTGACACAATGACAATGCTCCAGGTATGGACGCTCCCTGGCTCGCCCCGGCAGGGGCGGATGCCGGCCCCCACTCGCGTTTCCCCTCCTCGCCGGAAAAAACCTCCGGGCCGCCGTCACAGTACGCATCAACGGTCGTACACGGAACGAAGCCACTTTCGCCCCTCCCGGAGATGCAGCTCATGTCGCTCAAGACCCACACGATCTGGATGACCTCTCTGGCCTTCCTCGCGACGGCGTCGCTGGCCCTGGGGCAATTCGGTGGATTCAAGCCGCCCAGTCTCCCGGACATCAAACCACCCAAGCTCCCGGACGTGAAACCACCCAAACTTCCCGACCTGAAGCCGCCCAAGCTTCCGGACGTGAAGCCACCCAAGCTTCCCGACCTCAACCCGCTGGAGGCCGCACGCAAGGAACTGGAGCGCGCCCGGCGTAACGCCATGAAGGAGCTGCGCAAGCTCGATCCCGACACCATCGCCAGCAACCTGCGCGAGTCGCTCAATGTCTTCAAGTCCGCCGCCGAGGCCAAGACCGGCGTCAAGGTGGACGAGCGGACCGGTGACATCGACCTGCGTCAGCACTCCTCGGGCAAGACGCTCCAGAAGTGGATCAGCAAGTTCGCCCAGGGCAACGAGGGCCACGGCGAACTGCAGGAGTTCCGCTTCAACGTCCGAACCGGCCAGATGATGCTGCGCCTCAAGGCGGTCCACTGCCAGCGGCAGAACTGGGGCCCCCTGGGCAAGGTCGACCTCTACAGCGTCACCCAGACCGCGAAGGTCAGCTACGACCTTCGCCGCCGCGAGGTCGACTTCAACATCGACCTGGGTCCCCTGGCTCCGCGCATCTCCACCAAGACCGTCAAGGCCCTGGCCGACGGCGACGTGGTCAAGGCGCTCGAGTCGGCCGGCCCCGAGGCCATCAACAAGATCGTCAAGTTCGAGCGGAAGAACGACTATGACAAGATCCGCAGCGAGCTGCGCCGGAAGCACGGCGACCGCAACGTCTACCTCGCCTCCTACCGCTTCGTCGATTGGGCCGGCTCCAGCACCATTGGTAAGTACCTGGTGGACGGCGCTCTCACTGGTCCAGGGGTCTGGCCGAAGATCATGAAGGACGCCCAGGAGATGGCCGCGAAGGAGCTACCCGACCTGGTTGCCTGGCTCGAGTCGCTCGGCCAGAAGGAAGCGCGCCGCATGGCCGAGAAGCTCCTCACCGGGCAACGGCCCAGCTGGCCCTTCCTGAAGTTCGAGATGATCGTCGTCCCGCACTACGCCCGCGAGGTCAACCCCCAGACGGGCGTGAAGACCCCCTGGCGACGCTTCAACAACCTCGCCTTCGTGGTCGTCTTCGAGCCGCGCTACGCCACCCGGTAACCCGCAACACAGAGGCCCGCGCCGGACTCCCAGCGCGGGCCTCGCTCGTTGTCGTTCGTGGACTTCTATTTGCCCGTTGCCGCTGGCTTGCTGGCCGGCTCCTTCTTCCCTGGCGCGGGACCGGGGGCTGATTCACTCTTCGCCAGGCTCTGCTTCAGCTTCGCTAGGTCGATCTCCAGCGACAGCCGCGTGTACTGCACCCGTCGCAGATCTGCCCGCGTGATCAGGTTATCCTTCTCGCGCTGCTCCATCCGCTTCTCGTACCAGCGCATCAGCTCCACCACTTCCTCCAGCACCTTCACCCGATCCGCCGGCCGCGTCTGCAGCTCCAGCTCTGCCTGCAGCAGGTTTCGCCCTGCCTCGAACACCGTGACCTTGGGAGTCAGGTTCCGCTTGAAGTCCTCGCACCGTAGCCGTAACTCCTCCAGCGCCACGTTGTACCGCTGTACCTGCAAGCCGCGCAGCGCATCATCTCCCGGTCCGGCCTTCGCGCGCTGCTTCTCCTTGCTCAGCTTCAGCAGTCGGTCGATCACCTCGTCGGATGGTTGTCCCACTGCCAGCCCGGAGACACCCAGCAGCGCAATCACTAGCCCCATGGCCAGCACGCCGCGCAAGACAGCCGTTCGGTGATGCACCATGGGCCCGGGCCCCCTCCTCCAGCACGCCGCGCCGCCGGCCCTCCCTCGCTCTCTGGCACGACCAGGGTCTCTTTCTCCGTGGCGATATTCTCCCGACCCGCACCACGGCCACGCAAGGGCAAACTGCTCCATTTGCCAGGCAACTCCGCCTGCCAGGTGCCAGGCCTTCCGACCTCACCGGTTCTTATCGCGATGGGGCTGGAGCGAGTCCCTTCCCCGACTGATCAACCTCCCCCGGCCCGGCCTGCGGGGGTGGCTCCGGCGATTGGGGTGTCGCTCGCTCCACCTTGCCCGCCAGCCGCGGCCCCAGCGTACTTTCGTCCCAGACAATCACCCCGGTGGCGATCCCCCCTGCCAGAAGGACCAGGACCACCGCTCCCGCCCACATCTGGGCCCAGACCACTCGGTCCCGCATCGCAAACAACACCCCCACCACCAGGACGGCCACTCCCCCTGCAAACACCCAGGGCGCCTCGCCCAGCCGCTCTTGCTTCGCTTCGAGCCCGTTGTCGGAATGGTAAACGTCCGGCCGGGCCGGGTCGTATCTCACCGTGGTACTGTCACCCCCTCCGCGGTACGTCACCCCGCCGACCACGTAGGTGAATCCGTACCCCGTCTCGGAGCCGATCACCTGGCCTTTCTGGTAGGTGGTTCTGGTTACCGACGAGGTGGGGGTTCCCTTCGCGATGGCCGTGCAGACCGACAGGACCCGGTAGGGTGTCCAGCTCCAGGCCAGGAACACGCACCCCAGCCCGAACAACAACACGCCGACCGCGAGGAACCCCCCGATTAGGTCGCGGGGCCGTTCCTCCTCCCCCGCCGCGCTGATCTCCGACGGGAAGGTGAGCCCGAGCAAAAGCCCACTACCCGCCCCGAGCAGGTAATACGCCTGGTACAACCCTCCGGGTCCGCGGACGTCGTATACCCCCAGCACAGCCAGCAGTAGCGCTGCCGTCGCACACCCAATCGCCACACCGCAGACGCCCGCCCCTAATCGCCACACCTCAGCTCCCCGGGCGGTCTTCTTGCGGGCCATGGCCACATCCTCCTGGGGTCCCAGCCGACTCCCATCGCGGTCGCCACCGAAAGTGCCGCCATCCTACCCGTGCATCTGCATTCCGACGAATGAATTCCCGCTCTCCCCGTGGCCTGGCGCGCTTCCCTTCGCCCGCCCTCAATCCACCGCCCCCAGCGTCACCTTCACCGTCTCGCGCTCGCCCTCGCGCAGGATCTCCAGCACCACCACCTCGCCCACCTTGTACTTCTCCAGGTGTGTGAACAGGTCGTTGATGCGTGCCACCGGACGTTCATCGACCGCCACAATCACGTCACCCAGCACGATCTGACCGTCCTGGTCGCGGTAGCTCGACCGCAGCCCCGCCCGGTGCGCCGGCCCTCCTTCCACCGCCTTCACCACCAGCGCCCCTTTCACCCCCAGTTGCCGTGCCAGCTGATCACTCGCCACCTGGACCCCCAGCCCCGGACGTACCTCCTTGCCGTGTCGGATCAGCTGCGGCACCACCCGATTCACCTCGTCGACCGGGATGGCGAAGCCGATCCCCGCCGACGACCCTGACGGACTGTAGATCGCCGTGTTCACCCCAATCAGTCGGCCCGACGAATCGAGCAGCGGCCCGCCCGAGTTCCCCGGGTTGATCGCCGCATCGCACTGGATCACGTTCTTGATCGCCACCCCCTTGCGTGGCGATTCCAGCTCGCGCCCCAGCGCGCTGATCACCCCCGTCGTCAGCGTCTGATCCAGCCCGAACGGGTTGCCGATGGCGTACACCAGCTGCCCCACCTGCAGGTCCTCGCTCGTCCCCACCGGGATCTTCCGCAGCTTCTCCACCGGCGCGCTGATATGCAGCACCGCCAGGTCCTTCTCCGGTGCCGCCCCCACCAGTCGGGCCTTGTACGTCGTCTGATCCGACAGCGTCACGTTCGCCGCGTCCGCGTTGCGGATGACGTGATAGTTCGTGACGATGTGCCCCTTGTCGTCCCAGATGAACCCCGACCCCGTCCCCTCCGGCACTTCCTGCACATTGCTCCGGAAGAAGTCGCTCCGCACCGCCAGCGTGGTGATGTGCACCACCGCCACCCGCGCCTCCTTGTAGATGCGGATGTTCGTCTGTTCCAGCTCCGTCAGCGCGCCGCGCGGCGTGATCGTCCGTGGCTCGGCGTTGGGGTCGCCTCCCCGGTTGGACCAACCCAGGTAGCCCCGATACAGCGACAACGCCCCGAAGACCACCGCCACCGCCGCCCCCAGCATCAGCACGGGCAACAACACCGAGGACGACGAGGGACCGCGCTGTCCCCGGTTGTAGCGATCATCGTACGACATACCAACGCCTCCGCGAGAGTAAGAATGCTCCCCAGCATTCTATGCCCCCGCGAAGGCGTTTGGGTTAGCCGATCGGCTGCGACTGTAGCCGGCTGGCCACCTCTGGCAGCGTCACCGCCAGCAGCTCCTCGATCCGCCGCACCAGCACGATCTCCATCTCCTGCCGCACGTTCGTCGGCAGGTCGCGCAGGTCGCGCTCGTTGTCCTTTGGCAGCACCACCCGGCTCAACCCGGCCCGCCGCGCCGCCAGCACCTTCTCCTTGATGCCGCCCACTGGCAGCACCAGCCCCGACAGGGTGATTTCGCCGGTCATCGCCACGTCCGACGCCACGGGAATCCCCGTGTACGCCGAGGTCACGGCGCTCACCAGCGCCACCCCCGCCGATGGGCCATCCTTCGGCACCGCGCCCGCCGGCACGTGGATGTGGACCCCTGCCTGCCGCACCGTCCGCGGATCGATGCCCAGCAGCTCGGCGTGCGATTGAACGAACGATTGCGCCGCTCGCGCCGATTCCTTCATCACCTTGCCCAGCTGTCCGGTCAGCCGCAGCCCGGGACTCCGTGGCAGCAGCGCCGCCTCGACGTACAGCACGTCGCCGCCTGCCTCCGTCCAAGCCAGCCCCGTGGCCACACCCGCCGGCAGATCCCGCCGCGCCTGTTCCGGCCGCACCCGTTCCTGCCCCAGCAGCTCCGCCAGGTCGGCCGCCTCCACCGTCCGCGGCGTCGTCTGCCCTTCGGCGAACTGCCGCGCCACCTTCCGCGCCACCCGGCCGACGGTCCGCTCCAGCTCACGCACTCCCGCCTCGCGGGTGTACCGGCCGATGATCCGCCGCAGGGCCTCGTCGCTGATACTCAGCTGCTCCGGCTTCAGCCCCACGTGCGCCAGCTGCCGCGGCACCAGATACCGTCGCGCGATCTGCAGCTTCTCCTCCTCGCTGTAGCCCGACAGCCGCAGCAACTCCATCCGGTCGAGCAGCGGCCGGGGGATCGTGTCCAGCGTGTTCGCCGTCGTGATGAACAGCACCTTCGACAGGTCGAACGGCAGGTCGAGATAGTTATCCCGGAAGGTGTTGTTCTGGGCCGGATCCAGCACCTCTAGCAAGGCGCTCGATGGGTCGCCCCGGTGGTCGCGGCCGAGCTTGTCGATCTCGTCCAGCATCAGCACCGGATTCGACACTCCCGATCGCCGCAGCGCCTGCAGGAACCGCCCCGGCATTGCGCCGATGTAGGTTCGCCGATGCCCGCGCAGCTCCGACTCGTCGTGCAATCCGCCCAGGCTCAGCCGCTCGAACTTTCGTCCCAGCGCCCGCGCCACCGACTGGCCCAGCGACGTCTTTCCCACGCCCGGCGGGCCCACCAGGCACAGAATCGGCGCCTTCGCCTCCGGGTTCAGCTTCAGCACCGCGATGTCCTCGAGGATGCGCTCCTTCACCTCCTCCAGGCCGAAGTGATCCTCATCCAGGATCTGCCGCGTCCGCGCGATGTCCAGCACGTCCACGGTCGCCTTGCGCCACGGTAATTCGAGCACCAGTTCCAGGTACGACCGGATCACCTGATGATCCGGGGCCGCCGCCGGCAGCCGTTCCAGCCGCGCCAGCTCGCGACTGGCCTCCTTGCGCACCTCGTCCGGCAGGTCGGCCTCGGCCAACCGCCGCGCCAGCTCCTCCATCTCCGCCTTCTCGGGGCTCTTCTCGCCCAGCTCCTGCTGAATCGCCTGCATCTGCTTCCGCAGCATGTGCTCCCGCTGCTGCTGCGTCATCTCAGTCTCGACCTTGCTCGAGATCTGCCGCCGCACCTGCAGCACCTGCACCTCGTGGCTCAGGTACTCGTGCAACAGCTCCAGCGCCTGACGCCGGCTTGTCACCTCCAGCAGCGCCTGTTCCTTGGCCACCTCCAGGCTCAGCATCGACCCCAGCAGAAAGGCGAACCGCAGCGGATCCTGCGCCTGCGCCGCCAGCTGTGCGGCCGTGATCGGCGCCTGCACCTCCGCCAGCTCCAGCACGCGCACCGCCTGATCCACCACCGCGCGCCGCAGCGCTTCCAGCTCGGTGCTGTCGTCTTCCGGCAGCGGGTACGGCTCGTAGCGCACCAGCAGGTACGGCTCCATCTGCTCCACCGCCACCAGCCGCACGCGCTCCACTCCCTGCACGATCAGCTCGATGACGCCTTCGCCCCGCGCCATCTTCTTGACCACCGCGCGCGTGCCCACCGTGTACAGGTCCGCGAACGACGGATCATCCGTCGCGCTTTCGCGCTGGCTCGTCACCAGCAGCGCCTTTTCCTCGGTGGCCAGCGTCGCCTCCACCGCCGCCAGCGAGGCCGGACGCCCCACCGACAACGGCATGAACAGATGCGGAAACAGTAGCGTGTTCCGCAGCGGCAACAGCGGCAGCGACCTGGCCACCACCTCGCCGCCCGGGCCTGTCTCGGCTCGCAATGGATGCTGCCCCGTCGGCTCCGCCTCGGGGAGAGTAGTCGGTTGCAGGGTGTTGATGGGATCGGTCATGGTGCGCCTCCTCTCCTCTCTGGGGTTTCCTTCACTCCGTCACGTCCACGTGCACCAGCAACATGCCGTCCCGGTACTCCGTTTCGATGTGGGCCTGTTTCAGATCGCAGGGCAGCTCGACAACCCGGCCGAACCGACTGTAGGCGATCTCCATCCGATGGTGCATCGGCGGCCGACCTTCGCCGGCCGCCCGGGGTTGCATCTCCTGGACGTAATCCCGCCGCACCCCGCACAGCCGCATCTCCCGGCCCAGCACTTCCAGGTCGATGTCCTCGACCCGCACTCCGGCCAGCTCGAACTTCACCAGCCAGCCGGTCGTCGTCTGGTAGATGTCGGTGTTCGGCCGCCAGGGGGCGTCCTGGCATGCCTCGGCCCCCGGCAAGAACAGCGCCTGCATCAGGCGGATCATATCCCTGGACATATCGCCTCCCTGTCTGGCTTATTTCGCCTGGAAGGTTAGCTCGCCGCCCCGGTAGTCCACCGTCACCGTCTGACCATCCTTGATCTTTCGCTCCAGCAGCTGCCGCCCCAGCGACGTCTCCAGCTCCTTCTGCAACACCCGCTTCAGCGGCCGCGCCCCGTAGGCCGGCTCGTGACCCAGCTTCACCAGGTGGTCCCGCGCCGTCTCCGTCAACACCAGCGAGATCTTCCGCTCCGCCAGTCGCTCCCGCAGCCGACCCAGCTGGATCTCCACGATCTTCTTCAGATGGTCCAGGCTCAACGCGTGGAACACGATGATTTCGTCCACCCGGTTCAGAAACTCCGGCCGGAAGTTCTTCCGTAGCTCGTCCAGCACGGCCGTCTTCATCCGGTCGTACACCTCGCCGACGTAGCTGCCCTGGTACTGCAGGATCCGCTGGCTGCCGATGTTCGACGTCATGATCACCAGCGTGTTCTTGAAGTCCACCGTCCGGCCCTGCCCGTCGGTCAGCCGACCGTCGTCCAGCACCTGCAGCAGCACGTTGAACACGTCCGGATGAGCCTTCTCGATCTCATCGAGCAGCAGCACGCAGTAGGGCCGCCGCCGCACCGCCTCCGTCAGTTGCCCACCTTCCTCGAAGCCCACGTAGCCCGGTGGTGCACCCACCAACCGCGACACCGTGTGCTTCTCCTGGTACTCCGACATGTCGATCCGCACCATCGCCCGTTCGTCGTCGAACAGGAACTCCGCCAGCGCTCGCGCCAGCTCGGTCTTGCCCACGCCGGTCGGGCCCAGGAAGATGAATGACCCGATGGGACGGTTCGGATCCTTCAACCCGCTCCGCGCCCGGATCACCGCCTCGGCCACTGCCGTCACCGCCTCGTCCTGCCCGATCACCCGGTGATGCAGCTCCTCTTCCAGGTGCAGCAGCTTCTGAAGCTCGCCCTCCAGCAGCTTCGTCACGGGCACGCCGGTCCAGCGGCTCACCACCTGGGCGATGTCCTCCTCGGTCACCTCCTCGCGGATCAGCTTCTCGCCTTCGGTCGAACTCTCCGCCGCCGCGATCTGCTTTTCCAGCTCCGGAATGTCCTTGTGCTTCAGGCGAGCCACCTGCTCCCAGTCACCGTCGCGCGCCAGCCGCTCCATCCGCACGCGCAGCTCTTCCAGCCGCTCCTGCAACTCCAGTGGACGGGCCGCCGCCTCCTTCTCGCTCTTCCACTGCCCTTCCAGTTCCTTTTCCTGCCGTTTGAGATCCGCCAGCTCCTTCTCCAGCCGCGCCAGCCGTTCCTTCGACGCGGCGTCCTTCTCGTTGCGCAGCGACACCGCCTCGATCTCCAGCTGCATCACGCGCCGCGAGATCTCATCCAGGGCCGTCGGCCGCGAGTCCATCTCCGTCCGCAGCTTCGCCGCCGCCTCGTCCACCAGATCGATCGCCTTGTCCGGCAGAAACCGATCCGCGATGTAGCGATTGGACAGCACCGCCGCCGCCACCAGCGCCGCATCCTTGATGCGCACCTTGTGATGACTCTCGTACCGCTCCTTCAGCCCGCGCAGGATCGAGATGGTGTCCTCCACCGACGGCTGATCGACCAGCACCGGCTGGAAGCGCCGCTCCAGCGCTGCATCCTTCTCGATGTGCTGGCGGTACTCGTCCAGCGTCGTCGCGCCAATGCAGTGCAGCTCGCCTCGCGCCAGCATCGGCTTCAGCAGGTTGCCCGCGTCCATGGCCCCCTCGGCCTTGCCCGCGCCCACCACCGTGTGCAGCTCGTCGATGAACAGAATGATCTGTCCCTCTGCCTGCTGCACCTCGCGCAGCACGGCTTTCAGCCGCTCCTCGAACTCGCCGCGATACTTCGCTCCCGCGATCAGCGCGCCCATGTCCAGCGCGATGATCCGCCGGTCCTTCAGCCCATCCGGCACGTCACCCTGCACGATCCGCCGCGACAACCCCTCGACGATGGCCGTCTTGCCCACGCCGGGTTCGCCGATCAGCACCGGGTTGTTCTTCGTTCGCCGCGACAGCACCTGAATCACCCGGCGAATCTCCTCGTCCCGGCCAATCACCGGGTCGAGCTTGTTCTTCTTCGCCAGTTCCGTCAGGTCGCGCCCGTACTTCTCCAGCGCCTGGTACGTCCCCTCGGGATTCTGCGACGTCACGCGCTGATTCCCGCGCACCGCCCGCAGCGCCTCCAGGAAGCGATCCCGCGTCAGCCCCGCCTCTTTCAGCAGTCGGCCGACCGCGCCGGATTCCTCCAGCAGCGCCAGCAGCAGATGTTCAACGGCGACGAAGTCATCCTTCATCGCCTTCGCTTCGTCCTCGGCCTGCATCAACACCCGACTCAGCCGGGTACCGGGGTTCGGCTCGCCGCCTCCGCTCACCTTCGGCAGCCGGGCCAGGTCCTTGCCCACCCGGTTTTTCAACGTGGTCGGATCGACACCCGCCTTCTGCAGAATCGCCTGGCACGCCGCCCCCTCCTGCTCCAGCAGTGCGGCCAGCAGATGTTCCGGTTCGATCTGTTGCTGCCCCTGTCGGGCCGCCAGCGAGCGCGCCGCCAGGAGCGCCTCCTGGGCCTTCTCCGTCAATCGGTTAAAATCCATGGTGCGTCTCCTCTCCCCCCATCGGGGTGCTTCCTGTTCCTCGTTGCGATATGTGCCAGTAAGTGAAGCAACTTCTGTGCCGGCGTGCGCGGAATCTCCCGCGCTGCGCAACCGCCCAGAATCCAGGGAGTTCAGCGCACGACGCCACGCCGACCTGCTCCCCTCCTGGCAGGCGCAGCGGGGCGTTGCAGGTCGAAATGGCAGGACACGCGGCCCAGATTAGCGCCCGCTGCGATCGAGAATCTCGCCGATCATGCTCAGCAGCTTCTCGCCGACAAATGGCTTCGGCAGAAAGGCGGCGAACTTCTTCTCCGATGCCAGCGCTGTCACATGCGGCTCGCCGAAACCGCTCATCAGCACCACCTGTAGCCGGGGCTGTAACTGCTGCATCTGGTCGAACGCTTCCAGGCTATCCATCCCCGGCATCGTCAGGTCCAGCAGCACCAGCGACAACGTCTCACCCACCGCGCGCACCGCTGCCAACCCCTCCGCCGCATGCTCTGCCGTGACCACCCGGAAGCCTCCGCGCTGCAGCACCCGGGTCACGAACGCTCGCACCGCGTCGTCGTCGTCCACCACCAGGATCGTCCTGCCCGGCCGGCCCGGCTGACCCGGACGCGCGCTCGCACCCGAGGCCTGCTCGGCCGGCGCAGCCGCCTTCTCCAGCACCGGGAAGTAGACCTGAAATGTCGTCCCCTTCCCGCGCTCGCTCTGCACCCGGATCCGCCCGCGATGGCTCCGCACGATCCCCTGCACCGCCGCCAGCCCCAGCCCGCGCCCCGAAAACTTCGTCGAGAAGAACGGGTCGAAGATCCGGCGCAGCGTCTCCGGCGCCATCCCGCTTCCGGTGTCGCTCACCTCCAGAACCACGTAGAGCCCCGGCGCTGCCTCCGCGAACGCCTCGTCGGCCTGGATGGCCGGCCCATCCAGCTGGCACGTCGTCGTCCGCACCGTCACCACGCCGTCCCGGCTCACAAGCGCCTCGGCCGCATTGGTGATCAGGTTCATCACCACCTGCCGGATCTGCGTCGGGTCGGCCTCGATGGCCGGCAGCTCGTCGCTCAGTTCCAGCTGCAGCGTCGCACGGCGCGACGCCATCGTCCGCACCAGCGCCGCCATTTCCTGCACCAGCGTCGTCAGGTTCACCGGCTGGATGACGAACTTCCCCATCCCCGCGTACGCCAGCAACTGCTGCACCAGCTCGGCGGCGCGGCAGGCTGCCTTCTCCGCCTCCTGCAGCAGCCCCCGCACCGGGGACACCTCTGGCAGCTGATAGACCGCCAGGTTCGTGTAGCCCAGGATCCCTGTCAGCAGATTGTTGAAGTCGTGGGCGATGCCGCCGGCCAGCACGCCCAGGCTCTCCAGCTTCTGCGCCTGAAGCATCTGCGCCTCGAGCCGCCGCCGTTGCTCCTCCACCTGCCGCTTGCTCGTGATGTCGCGGAAGACCAGCACCCAGCCGCCCGCCCGCCCGCGCTCGTCGGTCAACGGCGACACCCGGCAATCGACCACGCACGGCTGGCCATCGCGCGGAATCAACCGTAGGTCCACCGGCACCCCAGGGGCCACGTCGGCCGGGCCGAGTCGTTGCCCGGTCATCTCGTCTTCCAGGGCCAGTAGCTCGTCCAGTGGCCGACCCACCGCCTCCGCCGAGGGCCACCCCGTCAGCGCCTCCGCCGGCGGATTCACCAGCGCCACCATCCCCGCCGCATCCGTACTCAGCACGGCGTCGGCGATCCCCGCCAGCGTCACCTCGTGCAGCCGCGCCGCCGCTTGCAGCCGTCGCTCCGCCTGGTGCTTGTACAGCGCCATCTCGATGACCGTGCGCAGCTCGCGCTCCTCGAACGGCTTGATGATGTAGCCGAACGGCACCGTCACCCGCGCGCGGCGGATCGTCTGATCGTCGGTGTGGGCCGTCAGGTAGACCACCGGCAGTCCCAGCTGTCGATGGATGACCTCGGCCGTTTCTACCCCGTCCAGCTCTCCCTGCAGCCGGATGTCCATCAGTATCAGGTCGGGCCGATGCGCTTCCGCCAGGGCGATGGCCGCCTCCCCGCTGTTTACCGGGCCCAGCGGCAGATATCCCAGCGCGGCCACCTGCGCTTCCAGGTCGCGCGCCACGATGATTTCATCCTCGACAATGAGGATCCGGGAGAGTGCCATGCTCGAAAGGCCAACCACTAGTATTGAAAGGTGATGGTGATGCTGGTACCAGCCTCCGAGCGAGTTGCCAGCGTGCCATTCAGCTGCCGGGTCAGGTCATGGACCAGGCGGAGCCCCAGCGACCGGGCGCCGGCCTGCTCCGTCTCGGCGGGCAACCCGACGCCGTCGTCTCTGACGGTTAGCATACAGGTTCGCCCCTCCTGGACGATGCGCACCTCCACCCGACCGCGCCGACCTCCAGGGAAAGCATGCTTCAGCGCGTTGGAGATCAGCTCGTTGAGAATCAGCCCGCAGGGGATGGCGCGGTCCAGGTCCAGTGACACCGTGTGGACCTCCTGCTCCAGCGCGATCCGCGTCGGGTCGCTGCCGTAGCTCCGCAGCAGGTAGGAGCAGATGCCGCGCACGTACTGTCGCAGGTCGATCCGCGCCAGGTTCTCGGTCCGGTACAACGTCTCGTGCAACAGCGCCATCGACCGGATCCGGTTGCGCGTCTCGGCGAACGTCGCCGTCGAGTTCTGCGCCTCCTGCAGGTTGATCATGCTGGTGATGATCTGCAGGTTGTTCTTCACCCGGTGATGGATCTCGCGCAGCAGAGCCCGCTTCTCGTCCAGTGCTGTCCGCAGTGTCTCCTCCGCCTGCTGCCGCGCGCGCTGCGCCCGGATGGCGACAATCATGCTCGTGCAGGTCGAGAAGAACGGTTCGAGGAACTCCACCAGCCTCGCATCATACCCTTGCGCCCGGTCCCCCATCCCCACCAACCCGATCACCTGGTGATTGTGCAGGAACGGCACCACCAGCCCCGCCCTCGACTCGGGCAGCCCGAAGACCGCCTCCAGCGCCTCCATGAACACCGGCCGCCCTTGCTCCACCCCCTGCCGCAGCGCCGCGGGTAACTCCGCCAGGGGCAGCTGGCACGGCGGCGCCATCCCCGCCGGTCGTCCCTGCTGGTCGCGCTGCATCGAGTACGACCGCACGAACGGCGCCCCTTGTTCCTCCGTCAGCACCTCGCAGAGATAACCCTGCACGCTGCCGGTCCGTTCCAGCAGCGTCGTCAACATCTCCTCGAACGTCGGCTCCAACGTCAGCATCGTCAGGAACTGCCCCTGGATCCGACTCAGTGCCGCCAGCAGCTGATTCCGCTGCTCGATCGCATCCTGGTAGTTTCGCTGCTCGGTGATGTCCTGCCAGGTGCCCAGCACGCCGATGCTCTGCCCTTCCGCATCCTGTAACGGGATCTTCGACGTCTGCAGCCACACCGTGCTCCCATGCGTCAGGGGCACCCGGTAGACCACATCCAGCGACGACTCGCCGCTCTGCATCACCGCTTGATCCGCCTCGACGAAGCTGGTCGCCAGCTCGGTCGACAGGCTGGGTAGCTCGAAATCGGTGCGGCCCACCAGCTCCGCGGGCGAGCCCAGCCCTGCCTGCGCCGCCACCACCTGGTTGCACCCCAGGTAGCGCGAGGTGCGATCCTTCCAGAACACCCCCTGGGGAATGTGGTTGATCACCATCTCCAGCATCCGCTTCGACGCCAGCACCTCCTCCGCCGCCAGCTTCCGCGTGGTGATGTCCTCCGCCGTTCCGATGATCTGCAACACGCGCCCAGCCGCATCGCGGGCAAACACCGTGTCGCGCCCGATGAACCAGTGCCACTTCCCGTTCCGCGCCCGCATCCGGTACTCGGTTTCTACCGTCGTCCCGTCCTCCACCGTCTTCCAGCGATTCAACAGCGCGGCCAGCTGCCGCAGGTCGTCGGGATGGGTCAGCCGGGGCAGGAACTCCGTCCCCATCGCCTGGATCTCCTCCGGCGAGTACCCTAGCACCTCCCCGATCATCCGATTCGCGTAGATGTTGACCTGCTTCTGGATGTCAAACACATAGATGATGTTCGGAGACAGCCGCGCCACACGCTCGATGAACCGCCGCGACTCCTCCAGCGATTGCTCCGCCTCCCGCCGCGCCTGAATGTCGCGCGCGTGAATCAGCAGCGCCGGCGCTCCCTCGTGGGCGATCAGCGCCGCCGACAGCTCCACCGCCACCTGGGTGCCGTCTGCCCGCAGGCTGATTCCCTCAGTCGTCTGCAACGTCCCGGCTACCAGGGCCGCAAACCGCGCACGCACCTCCTCGCGGTTCTCGGCTGGCACCAGTTCCGACACGTGCCTGCCCACCAGCTCGGACGCCGTCAGCCCATGCAGCCGACACGCCGCCTGGTTCACCTCCAGCACCCAGCCTTCCAGGTCCTCCACGAAGATGGCATCCGGCGAGTGATCGAACAGCATGTGGAACCGATGCTCGCTGTAGCGCAGCGCCTTTTCCGCCTGTTTCCGCTCGGTGATGTCCACCAGGAAACCCATGATGAGCCGCTCGGCCCCGGCCGCCTTCTCCACATGCACCGCGTCCAGAATCCAGACCACGCGACCGTCCGCTGCCAGCATCCGATACTCCAGCAGATGGTTCTTGCCCTCCCCCGTCTGCCGCCGGTTTGCCTCCATCACCATCTTCCGGTCGTCGGGATGCAGATGCGCCTCCCAGAAGCCCGGCTCGTACCACCGCTCCGCCGGGTAGCCCAGCAGGCGTTCCACCTGGGGTGCGATGTACTGCAACTTCTCCGATCGCGCATCCAACTCCCACAGCACCGCCCCAATCCCCTCCAGCATCCGCCGGAACCGGTCGTCCCGCTCCCGCAGCATCTGGGCGGCGCGCTCCCGTTCGCTCAGGTCGCGCACGATCATCAGCCCCAGCACCCGCTCGCTGGTGTGGATCCGGCTGACGGTGATTTGCACCGGCACCTGGCGCCCCGCCGCGTTGCGGATAGCGTACCCCTCCAGCAACCCCGATTCCGTGGTCGTGCGTAATCCCTGCACCAGTGGCGCCAGCTTGAGCGTCCCCGAGGTGGTGAACAGCTCCTCCAGCGTCTGTTCGAGCAACGCCTTGCGGCGCATCCCCGTCAGCCGCTGCGCCGCGGGGTTGACGTCGAGAATGTGACAGTCTTCGGGATCAAGGAGAAAATAAGCGTCGATGGCTTCACGAAAGAGGCACCGGGCAATTTCGGGATCATCGACGAGGTTCATGGCCCGGTCTCCGAGCTACCCTCCACCTTCGCCTTCCAGACACGACGCTGATCCTGCAGCCGGCGTTCCTCCCGGGTCGGTGGATTTCGCGATAGCGCCTGATCCACCATCGCCAACGCATCCTCATACCGCCCCGCCGCCGCATGCGCCCGCGCCAGCAGGGCGATATCCTGCCAGCGCGCCCACCGCGTCAGCTCGCACGCGCGCCGGGCATGGTCGCTGGCGCGCTCCGCATCGCCCAACCCCGCCACGTTGCTCAGCAGCAGCTGGGCCAGCTCGCCATGGGCGATCGGGTTGTCCGGCGTCAGCTTCACCGCGCGCGTCAGATCGCTCGCCGCCTCGGCGTGCCGCTTCTGCTTCACGGCGATCCGCCCCCGGTAGAAGTACGCCAACCCGCATTCGCCATCGAGTTCCACCGCCCGGTTGAAATCCGCCAGCGCCGACTTCTCGTCGCGCAGCGCCAGGTGCGCCCGTCCCCGATGCGCATGCCCCATCGCCGAATTCGGATCCAGCTCCAGGCCGCGCTCCAGCGCCAGAAGCGCCTCGCGGTAGCGCTGCATCTGCAGGAACACCGCCCCCCGACCGATGTGTGCCTCGGCATATTGCCCATCGAGTTTCAGGGCGCGCTCCAGATCGGCCAGCGCTTCGTCGTACTGGCGCAGCATCATCTCGGCATGCGCCCGACGCACCAGGGGCAGCGGATGACTCGGATCCAGCGCCGTCGCCTCGGTGTACGCCTCGACCGCCTGCGTCCTCCGCATGGCTGCATCGTGAGCAATCCCCTGGTCAATGAGCGCCGCAAACCGCTTCCGATCAACCTCCGGCGCCACCACGGCCACGGCTTCCGGTGCAGGCTCCGTCGCGCTGGGCGCCTGCTGGATGCGCCAGGCCACCGTGCCGCCCACCACGCCCGCTGCCCCCAGTAACCCTACCAGCACTGGCCGCCACAGTCGGCTTCTCACCTGGTGCCGCAATCCCTGCTCCATCGCCTGGCCAAACGCATCGATGGTGTCGAATCGATCGTCCGGATCCTCCTGCAGCGCTCGCCCCAGTACCGCATCGACCCGCGGTGAGATCTGCGCGTTGAGCTGCGAGACCGGGCGAAACCGACCCACCGGCCGCCGACCGGTCAACAGCTCGTAGGCGATCACCGCCAGCGAGTACTGGTCCGCGCGCTCGTCCAGGGGTAGTCGGCAGCGCTGCTCGGGCGCCATGTAGTCGTACGTGCCCAGCACCTGCCCCGCCTGGGTGAACGCACCCACCTGCGACAGCCGCGACGCCAGGCCCAGGTCGGCCACCTTCACCTGTCCTGTCTCGGTCAGCAGGATGTTCTCGGGTTTCAGGTCACGATGCACGATCCGCTGCTCGGCCAGGTAGCGCAGCGCTTCGACGATCTGTCCCACCCACCTGGCCACCACCTGCGGATCCATCGGTTGTCCCGGGACCATCTGACTGCGCAGGTTGCCGCCCTCCACGTACTCCATCACCAGGTACGGCTGCGGCCGCGAGGCGTTTCGCTCCAGAATCGCCACGAAACGCGGATGGGTGATCTGCGCCGCCAGCTCAACTTCGCGCTCGAACCGCTGCTGTAAATCCACGATGCCCGGATAGGCGAACGTCCCGGGCAGGAACTTGATTGCCACCGTCCGTCCGGTTGCTTCCTCGCTGGCGAGGAACACCTGCCCCATGCCGCCTTCGCCCAGCTTGCGCTCGAGCCGATAGCCCGGCACCGTGCAGGCAGATAGAGGGGCCTCGACAGCCGCCATGACCAGCATCCGTGGAGGGTGAATGACCTGTTATGACACGACGCTACTCTACCACCGCCTTCCCCCCCCAGCAAGTAGCCCCCACCTTTCCTAACCCGGAGCGAAGATCTGATGAATCATACTTTTTTGGCCCCTCCGCGCCGGGTTCACTCTTGCGGAGTGGCTGCTTCTCCACTACAGTAGGTCTGGAATGGTGAGATAGTGCGAGTCTCCTAACCACCCCAGTTGTTGATGGCACAACCCCTGCTACTTCCGCCGGACCTGCTAGTTCTCCTTCGTGGAGACACGTCCCGGCCATGCCATCCGTCGCTCTGATCTCGAGCAATACGAATCGTGGCCCTGGGACGCACACCGTTCCGGGGCTGTTTTGTTTTCGCCACCGAAGGCGACGCTGGTCACTCCCGCTCGCCTTCTTGCCGGGGCTCTTTCTCCTGGCAGTTTCTTGAGGTGCTTCACCATGGCCGACCATGCCGACAGGGTCATCATCTTCGACACGACGCTGCGCGACGGCGAGCAATCGCCTGGCGCTAGCATGAACCTGGCCGAGAAGCTCCAGGTCGCCATGGCCCTCAAGGATCTTGGCGTGGATGTCATCGAGGCCGGCTTCCCCATCGCCTCTCCCGGCGACTTCGAGTCGGTCCAGACCATCGCCCGCGAGGTCCAGGGCCCGATTATTTGCGGCCTCGCTCGGTGCAACGCCGCCGATATCGAACGCGCCGGCAAGGCGCTGGCCGATTGCCCTCGTCCCCGCATCCACGTCTTCCTCGCCACCAGCGCCATCCATCGTGAGTTCAAGCTCAAGATGGCCAAGGAAGAAATCGTCCGCCGCGCCGTCGAGGGCGTCCAGCTCGCCAAATCGTTCGTCGCTGACGTCGAATTCTCTCCCGAGGATGCCGCCCGCACCGAACCCGAATTCCTCGCCGAGGTCGTCGAACGCGCCATCGAGGCCGGCGCCACCACCGTCAACATCCCCGACACCGTCGGCTACGCCGTCCCCAGCCAGTACGCCTCGCTCATCGCCTACCTCAAGAAGCACGTCCGGGGCATCGAACGTGCCGTCATCAGCGTTCACTGTCACGATGACCTCGGCATGGCCGTCGCCAACAGCCTCGCCGCCGTCGCCGAGGGTGCCCGCCAGATCGAATGCACCATCAATGGCCTCGGCGAGCGCGCCGGCAACTGCGCTCTCGAAGAAGTCGTCATGGCCCTGCGGACCCGCGGTGACTACTACAAGGTCAGCACCGGCATCAACACCCGCAAACTCTACCCCACCAGCCGTATCGTCTCCCACGTCACCGGCATCGTCGTCCAGCGCAACAAGGCCATCGTCGGACAGAACGCCTTCTCTCACGAGTCCGGCATCCACCAGGATGGCATGCTCAAGGAACGCTCCACCTACGAGATCATGAACCCCGAGGATGTCGGCATCCTCCGCACCGAACTCGTCCTGGGCAAGCATTCCGGCCGCCACGCTCTCCGCCAGCGCGTCATCGACCTGGGCTATCGCCTGACCGACGAGCAGCTCCAGGCGGTCTTCGAGGGCTTCAAGTCGCTGGCCGACCGCAAGAAGGTCATCTACGACGGCGACATCGAGGCGCTCTGCGAATCGCAGATGCACTCCGGCCCCATGCTCTGGACCCTCGAGGCCGTCACCTGCAACGCCGGCACCGCCACCATCCCTTCCGCCGCGGTCGCCCTCTGGCACCAGGACGGCACCATCCTCCGCGATGCCGCTCTCGGCGACGGACCGGTCGATGCCATCTTCAAGGCCATCGAACGCATCACCGGCATGGAAGTGCAACTGAAGGATTTCCGTGTCCGCAGCGTGTCCGGTGGCGAGGACGCCCAGGGTGAGGCCAGCGTCGAGGTCGAGCACAACGGCCGCTCCATCACGGGTCGCGCCGTCAGCACCGACATAATCGAAGCCAGCGCCCTGGCCTTCCTCCAGGTCATCAACCGCATCGCCATGCGTAGCAAGCTGGGCGACCGCATCCTGCCGACGCAGGCCCCGCCGCCCGAGCTTGGCGGCGCTACGCGCGAGAAGTCGCTGTCGGCCTCGTAACGTGGTGCCGCTGGACGTTCACGCGTCGGAAGAGGTGCGCCTGTTCCGACGCGGACGCTCCCTGGCTTGCCCAGGCGATGCCCCGCATCCCGGGTGTCGGCCCACTATCGCTGGGTAAATCCTTACGCCATCGGCCCGGCGGCCGTCACTCTGCTTGACACCACTCCCCCCCCTGTTAGAATGGCGCAGAAAGGCTGCCCGCGAGCCTTGCCCCCGAGGGGAACGCGGCGATGAAATGCCAGAAGTGTCCTAACGCGGCGACCTTGCATATTACCGAGATCGTCAGCGAGGATAAGGTGGACGAACTGCACCTGTGTGAGGTGTGCGCCCACAAATACCTCTCCGAACCACAGGCCAAATCGTCTAGCAAGCCAGCGCCCGTGGTGGCCAGCGAGGATGTCGAGGAGGTCGGGGGTAGTCAACGCGAGTGCGACATGTGCGGTCTCAAGTTTGTCGATTTTCGCAACACCGGCCGCCTGGGCTGTCCGCACGACTACGATGTCTTCCGCGAGGAACTGCTGCCCCTGCTCGAGAACATTCATGGCGAAACCCGCCATGTCGGCAAGCTGCCCCGTCGCCTGCCGCAAAGCAAGCAGACGCAGGCAGAGCTTCTCCAGCTCCGCAAGCAGCTTCACCAGGCCGTCCATCGCGAGGCCTACGAGGAAGCCGCCCGTCTGCGCGATCGCATTCGCCAGCTCGAGGAAAACTAGCCGGCCTGTGCCTGGCCCGGTCGGCCCGGGCTGCCTGGAAGGATCGCACGCGTGAAGTGCCAGTTCTGCTCCAAGCCTGCGACGGTTCACCTGACGGACATCGTCAACAACCAGAAGAAGGAATTGCACCTGTGCCAGGCCTGCGCCGAGGCTCAGCAGTTGATCAAACAGCAGGAACTCAACCTGCCCGCCATCCTGCAAAACCTTATCGGCCAACATCTCGGCCCCGAGATGGACGAACTGGCCCGGTTGTCCTGTCCCGTCTGCGGCATCCGCTACATGGAGTTTCGCGCCCAGGGACGCCTCGGCTGTCCCCACGACTACACTGTCTTCAGGAGTGGTCTCGAAACCCTCCTCTTTCGTATCCACCGCTCGACCCGTCACACCGGCAAGTCCCCACGCAAGGGGCCCCGGTCCGGCAACCAGCTCGTCGAGCTGGCCCTGCTCCGGCGACAGCTCCAGGCAGCCGTGGAGGCCGAGGCGTACGAGGAAGCCGCCCGTTTACGAGACCTGCTTCGAGAAAAGGAAGCCAGGGATGAATCTGGATAACCTGACCCATACCAGCGGAGAATGGCTGCGCGGCAGTGGCCCGGAGTCGGACATTGTCATCTCCAGCCGCATCCGCCTCGCACGCAACCTGGCTGCCTTTCCCTTCACGAACCGTGCCTCCAGCTACCAGAAGGCCGAGATCGAGACCCTCCTGCGCGATCGCATCGCCAAACTCGACCTCTCCCCCAAGCTGGGCTACGTGAACGTCCCTGGCCTCTCCACCCTCGACCGCCAGTTCCTCGTCGAACGCCAGCTCATCAGCCGCGAGATGGCCTCCGCCGAGGGCCCGCGCGGCGTCGCCCTGGGACCCCAGGAAACGGTCAGCCTCATGGTCAACGAGGAGGATCACCTCCGCCTCCAGGTCATGCGCGGCTTCACCCTCGACGAGGCCTGGCAGGAAATCGACCGCGTTGACGACCTCCTCGAACAGCGCGTCACCTACGCCTTCTCCGAGGAGTTCGGCTACCTCACCGCCTGCCCCACCAACGTCGGCACCGGTATGCGCGCTAGCGTCATGCTGCACCTGCCCGCCCTCGAGTACACCAAGCAGATCGAGAAGGTCTTCCGCGCCCTGCAGAAGATCAACCTGGCCGTCCGTGGTCTCTACGGCGAGGGCAGCCGGGCGTCGGGCCACTTCTACCAGATCTCCAACCAGGTCACTCTCGGCAAGAGCGAGCAGCAGGTGCTCGGCGAGATTCAGACCAACATCCTCGAAATTGTCCGCTACGAGCGTCTCGCCCGGCAGACCTGGCTGCGCGACAACAAGCAGGGGCTGCAGGACAAGATCTCCCGGGCCCACGGCACCCTCTGCTCGGCCACCATGATGACCAGCGAGGAGACGATGGAGCTACTCTCCTACGTGCGCCTGGGCATCAACCTGCAGATGATCGACGATATCACCATCCCGACGGTGAACGAGTTGTTCATCCACACGCAGCCGGCCCACCTGCAGAAGCTCATGGGCGCCACGCTTGATGGTGAAGAACGCAACGCCGCCCGGGCCCGCTACCTGCGCACCCGGCTTCGCGAAGCCGGCGCCATGCCCAACTAGGCGCGGCGGGTCACCACACGGCCATCGGGCAGCAAGTCCAGCCGATCAATCTCGGCCGGTATCTGCTCCAGATCGACCCCGCGCCGTTGCGCCCGCGCCTGCCGGTCCGGCCCCAGCACCGTGCGCGCACCTGCGCTATCCGCCACCAGGATACGGCGCACCAGCTGGTAGGCGTCAATCCAGTCAATCAGTTCGTCCACGCGCGCCAGCGCCTCGGGCCGGGGCACCGCCAGTTGCAGGCGCGGTCCCAGGCGTACGAACAGGTTCACCTGGCGGATGAGCTCGTGGGGCCAGGCCTCGCCCGGCAGCATTGCCGGCACCACCAGCGTGACCTGCTCGGGCGCCAGGCGTTCCAGCTTGCGGACGGCCGCGTTCGACAGCAGCCCGCCCGAATGCACCACCAGCGACATCCCCTGTTCCAGCGCCCGGTTCAGCATCCAGGCAAAGTCGGGATGGCGGGCCGGTTCGCCGCTGGTCAGATGAAAACGCTGCCGACCGCGCCGACGTAGCTCGTCCAGCGCTTCAAGGTAGGCGACCGGCTTCCCGTCGCCAGCGCTGTCCGACGATACCGCCTCGCGCGCTGGAACTGACACCCGCGCCATGTCGCATCTCCATTCCTTGAAGGTGATCCTTCCTGCGGAGCCGAATTCTCTTCGTCAGCCCCTATCCCTGTCAAGGAAAAAGATTCACACATCGATAAAGTCGCCGGCCCTCTCCGCGAAATGGCCCCCTCTCGGCCGGGTTTTGCTTGAACCGATTTCAGCCTGCGGTATCATTTTTCGCCATGGGACCCTCCTCCGGCGAGGTAGTGGAACGACTCCTCATCGTCCCTTGGCCGCTCTCCCCCATTCCGTACCCCATTCCTGGGAGGTGAACCGTGTCGGGATTGCTCGAACATGAGCCCACGCGCGCCGAGGTGATCCGGCGCGACACCCAACGGTTGCAGGGAAGCTGGCGTTTCTTCTCCGGCCCGCGCGAGGCGCACCTCCGGGTCGAGGGAGATACCTTTACCATGCGTTTTCGGAACGGCGACGTTTACACCGGCCACCTGACGCTGGTGCCCACCAATCGTCCCCGCGCCATGGACCTGCGCATTGTCTCCGGCCCCGAGCCTCATCTCGGCAAGGTCGTCCTCGCCATTTATCAGTTCGATGGCCCCTACCTGATCTGGGCCCCCGGCGAACCCGGCTCGCCGCACCGGCCGCGCACCTTCCCCCCCAACGACGATCGCGAATCTCTCTGCATCATCTTCCGCCGCGACGACGAAGCGAACTCGAACGAAGGCGGGCACTGAAAAAAGCACCGAGGCGGCCCGTTGTCCGGACCGCCTCGGTTGAAATCGGATCGACTTAGGCAGCGGTTACTTGCTGCCAGCCCCGACCAGTTCGCCCTGGCCGGCGGTGTTGACCGACTCGAAGGTCAGCTTCTTCTCGCCGTTCTCCTCGCGGACCACGACGTTGATCTGATCCTTGCCGTTGAAGTTGCCACGGAGCAGATCTTCCGAGAGCGGATCTTCCAGGTTCTGCTCGATGGCCCGACGCAGCGGACGCGCCCCGTACTCCCGGTTGCTGCCCTTCTCGATGAGGAACTGCTTCGCCTCCTCGGTCAGGTTCAGCTTCAGGTTCTTCTCGGCCAGCCGCTTGCAGACCTTGGCGAGTTCGATGTCGATGATCCGCTTGAGATCCTCGTTGGTCAGGCCACGGAAGACGATGATGTCGTCCAGACGGTTGAGGAACTCCGGTCGGAAGTTCTTCTCCATCTCGTCCTTCAACTTCAGCTTCATCTCCATGTAGGTGGCTTCGGCGTTCTGCGCCCGACCGCTACCCAGGCCGAAGGCCGGCCGACCCATGATCTCGCCTGCACCGATGTTGGTCGTCATGATCAAGATGGTGTTCTTGAAGTCGATCATGCGGCCCACGTTGTCGGTCAACCGGCCTTCTTCCATGATCTGCAGCAGCATGTTCCACACGTCGGGGTGCGCCTTCTCGATTTCGTCGAGCAGCACCACGCTGTAGGGACGCCGGCGGATCTTCTCCGTCAGCTGGCCGCCTTCTTCGTAGCCGACGTAGCCCGGAGGCGCACCGACGAGCCGGCTGACGTTGTGCTTCTCCATGTACTCCGACATGTCGAGCTGCACCAGCGCGTTCTCGTCGCCGAACATGAACTCCGCCAGCTTCTTCGCCAGCAGCGTCTTGCCCACGCCGGTCGGTCCGGCGAAGATGAAGCACCCAATCGGACGCTTCGGATCCTTCAGGCCGGCCCGGCTCTTGCGCACCGCCTTGGCGATGGCCGTGATCGCCTCGTACTGGCTGATCACCTTCTTGTGGATCTCTTCTTCCATCTTCAGCAGCCGCTGCGTCTCGTTGTCCTCGATGCGCGTCAGCGGCACACCGGTCATCTTCGAGACGACCTCGCGGATCACTTCCTCATCGACCACGCCGTCGATTTCCTTCGACTTCTCGCGCCATTCGCGCGTGATCGTTTCCTTCTTCTTCTTCAGCTTGTCGGCCTGGTCGCGCAGATGCGCCGCCTTCTCGAAGTCCTGCTCGGCGACGGCAGCTTCCTTTTCCTGGTTCAGCTGCTCGATCTGGGCATCCAGGTCCTTGAGATCGGGCGGCCGGGTCATGGCCCGCAGGCGCACGCGCGCCCCAGCCTCGTCGATCACGTCGATCGCCTTGTCCGGCAGGCAGCGAGCGCTGATGTAGCGATCCGACAGGTCCACGGCGTCGCGCAGCGCCTCGTCCTTGATCTGCACCCGGTGATGCGCCTCGTAGCGATCGCGCAGCCCCTTCAGAATCTCGATCGTCTCGTCCTTCGACGGCGGGTTGACGATGATCTGCTGGAAGCGTCGCTCGAGCGCGCCGTCCTTCTCGATGTACTTGCGGTATTCGTCAAGCGTGGTGGCACCGATGCACTGGATCTCGCCGCGTGCCAGGGCCGGCTTCAGCACGTTGCTGGCGTCGATGGCGCCCTCGGCCCCACCCGCGCCGACCAGCGTATGCAGTTCGTCGATGAAGAGAATGGTGTTCTTGGCCCGGCGGACCTCGTTCATGACCGCCTTGATGCGTTCCTCGAACTGGCCGCGGTACTTGGTACCGGCCACCATCATCGCCAGGTCGAGCACCACGATGCGCTTGTCGCGGAGCAGTTCTGGCACGCTGCTATCGACGATGAGCTGGGCCAGTCCCTCGACGATGGCGGTCTTGCCGACGCCGGCTTCGCCGAGCAGCACGGGGTTGTTCTTCGTCCGGCGGGATAGCACCTGGATGACGCGCTCGATCTCGTTGGAGCGGCCAATCACGGGGTCGAGTTTGCCCTGGCGGGCGAGTTCGGTCAGATCGCGCCCGAAGCTGTCCAGGGCGGGGGTTTTCGACTTCCCCTGCTTGGCTTGCCGTTCGCCACCCGCGGCGCCGCTGCTGCCTTCTTCCGTCGCCATATTGTGCCCCAGTAAGTTCAGGACTTCTTCTCGGACGTCTTCCAGTTTCAGCCCCAGGTTTTGCAGCACCTGGGCGGCCACGCCCTCCTGTTCGCGCAGCAGGCCGAGCAACAGGTGTTCCGTGCCCACGTAGTTATGACCGAGGTTCCTGGCTTCCTCGATCGAATATTCGATGACCTTCTTGGCGCGGGGCGTCTGGGGGAGCTTGCCCATCGTCACCATGTCTGGTCCCGACTGGACGATCTTTTCGACCTCCAGACGTATTTTACGCAGGTCGATGTCGAGGTTCTTTAAAACGTTGGCGGCAACCCCGGACCCTTCCTTCACCAGGCCGAGCAAGATGTGCTCGGTCCCGATGTATTCGTGGTTGAAGCGCTGCGCCTCCTGGTTGGCCAGCTGCATGACCTTGCGGGCCCGATCGGTAAACCGTTCATACATCTCATCCGTCTCCGTTTACTCCGCCCGGGGGTCGATTCGACGTCGCTCGGCGGGGCCAGGGAGACAACCATTCTCCCGCGCGCGGCCCCGTTCGGTCCCCGCGTGGACCCCTGATGAGAGTGCTGGGGTGGTGAGGAAAGTGGGCATCTCCTGGTCTTCTGTGATTGTAGTGTGAGGGGGTAGGCGAATCAAGCCGGGGCGATTGTGCCGATCGCGTAGACTTTGCCGGTAAAACAGGATCGGCCCGCCATCCCTCTCGGAATGCCGGGCCGATGTGCTAACCCCCTGTGTGACAAGCACCTCCGTCCGATGTAGACCCCAATCTCGCTCCCAGTCTCCTTACCGGATCGGTTTGCCCCACTGGACCTTGCCGCCGGTGGTGGCGAACAGCTGAGCGCCCGTCACCGTCACGTAGCCGTCATCGTTGCCGTCCGTGCTCCCGCCGCCGTCCTTCGCCCACGGGTTCCGCAGGGTGATCGACACCGGCACACCACTCTCGAAGTTCACCGAGATCACCGTGTAGGCGTGGTTCGTCACCAGCGGTGTTCCGGAAGGTACCTGGTTGATCCCGCCGGCTCCCACCGCCAGCCCTGCGTTCAACTTCGCCTGGATGTCCTGCAGCATCGCGGTGGCGTTGGCGTAGGTGCTGAACAGTTTCAGCCCGGTGTCCTTCGCCCCCATCGCCGCCAGTGCATCCTTGATCAGCCCGCCGTTGAGCGACGCATAGGTGTTCGAGCCATCCCGGTAGAAGGCGTAGGCCTTTTCGATCATCGCGGCCCACAGCGTCCCACCCGAGCCCAGGCCGCCATACACCAAGTCCTGGCTATTCTCGCTCTTTGTGGGCAGGTCCGAATCGACGCGATAATACTTGCCCCCCAGCTTCACCGCGTAGGTTCCATCGCCCATGTCGCCCACCACCTGCTCGATGCTGTTGGGGCTGGCCTTCACCATGGCTCCCATCGCCGCCTGCAGCCAGCAGTCGCCTAGCTGATTCTGGTCCACGTCATTGACCGTGGCCCCGTAGTAATCGAACAGGTAATGGCTGTAGAAGTTCTTGTAGTGGGTCCCGTCGGTCGGATCGGCGATGTCGTCGCCATCCAGGGTGCGGTCCGCCCCGTTGGCGAAGCTGGCCACTGCGTGCTTGTTCGTGTTCTCGCTGGCGGTGCCGTCCAGCACCTGGTCGCGATTCGCGCCATTGCGGTCGAACCAGAAGGTATCCCGGCCGAGTTCCCCAAACAGCTGGTCGTTGCTGAACCCATCGATCGACACCAGGAGGTCGTTGCCCAGGCCACCATACACCTTGTCGGCACCAGCGCCGCCGAAGAGGTAGTCCTTGGCACCGTTGCCGAAAAGAGTGTCGCGGCCGGCGGCACCATAGATCCAGTCCCGGCCGTCACCCCCGCTGAGGTTGTCGTCGCCTGCGTCGCCCTGAATCCAGTCGTCGCTGCCCCGCCCGCGGATGATGTCGTTCCCACCCTCGCCATAGAGATAATCCGACCCCGCTCCGCCGATCAGAGTGTCTCGGCCCATTCCTCCATAGGCCACCACGCTGATGGTCAGATTCTGGGCGGCCGTGAAGGTGTCGCTTCCGGCGTAGCCATTGAAGCGGATCTGCTGGACCTGGCTGGGATCATACGTCGTCACTTCGCCGTTCAGTTTCACTTCCAGCGTGTTCACGCCGTTGATGACCCGGCTACCCACGTAAGCCACATCATTCCCCGAGCCTCCGTCTATGGTGACGACACCGTCCAGCAGCGTGGCCGACAGCAGATTCCGGGTTTCCAGCGATTCCAGGGCGAACAGGCGGGACGAAGCCTTGCGAGTATTCCGGGCCATGATCGATCCTTTTGAATGAGGTCCGTAGGGGGAGGTGATGGAGATCACCATGCCAGGTAATGACCATCCGCCGTCCGACCCCGCCACATTCCGACCACTTTTCTTCCTTTTTCTTGCCGCGAGGGGATAGGATCGAAGGCTGTGCCTTACCTCAAACGCCGACGGCTCGTCTTCCCTTCCGGAAAAACGAGCCGTCGCGCCATTGACTTCTCTACCCGCCCCATCTGGCCAGGAGTATTCTCCAGGCTCCATGCACGGCATCTCAGCGGATCGGCTTGCCCCACTGGACCTTGCCGCCGGTGGTGGCGAACAGCTGAGCGCCCGTCACCGTCACGTAGCCGTCATCGTTGCCGTCCGTGCTCCCGCCGCCGTCCTTCGCCCACGGGTTCCGCAGGGTGATCGACACCGGCACACCACTCTCGAAGTTCACCGAGATCACCGTGTAGGCGTGGTTCGTCACCAGCGGCGTTCCGGAAGGTACCTGGTCGATCCCACCGGCTCCCACCGCCAGCCCTGCGTTCAACTTCGCCTGGATGTCCTGCAGCATCGCCGTGGCGTTGGCGTAGGTGCTGAACAGTTTCAGCCCGGTGTCCTTCGCCCCCATCGCCGCCAGTGCATCCTTGATCAGCCCACCGTTGAGCGACGCATAGGTGTTCGAGCCATCCCGGTGGAAGGCGTAGGCCTTTTCGATCAACGCGGCCCACAGCGTCCCACCCGAGCCGAACCCGCCGTACACCAGCTCCTCGCTCGCTTCGCTCTTGGTCGGCAGGTCGGCGTCTACCCGATAGTACTTTCCGCCCAACCGCACCGCGAACGTCCCATCCCCCAGGTCCGCCACGGTCTGCTCGATACTGTTGGAACTCGCCTTCACCATGGCTCCCATGGCCGCCTGCAGCCAGCTGTCGCCCAGGTGGTTCTGGTCCACGTCGTTCACCCCTGGCGTTCCGTTGAACAGGTAGCGGTTGCCGAAGTTCTTGTAGAACGTCCCATCGGTCGGATCGGTGATGTTGTCGCCATCCAGCGACCGGTCCGCCCCGTTGGCGAAGCTGGCCACTGCGTGCATGTTCACCTGCTCGTTCGCCGCCTTGTCCAGCACCTGGTCCCGGCTCGCCCCGTTGCGGTCGAACCAGAAGCTATCCCGTCCGAGTTCCCCGAAGAGCAGGTCGTTGCTGAAGCCATCGATCGACACCAGCGAGTCGTTGCCCAATCCGCCGAACAGTTTGTCGGCCCCGACTCCGTCAAACAGGTGATCCTTCCCACTATTGCCGAAGAGCGTATCCTTCCCGCTATAACCATAGATCCAGTCGTTGCCATCGCCACCGGTCAGCGTGTCGTCCCCGGTCTCGCCGTGAATCCAGTCGTCGCCCGCCCGCCCACGGATGATGTCGTTCCCTCCCTCCCCATGGAGGGCATCCGCTGCTGCCCCGCCGATCAGGGTGTCTCGGCCAGCTCCGCCATGCGCGATCACTCCGATGTTTAGCGTCTGAGCCGCAGTAAAGGTGTCGTTGCCGTCCTTGCCGTAGAAGTAGATCTTCTGCACCTGGTTGGGATCGAACGTCGTCACCTCACCGTTCAACTTCACCTGCAATGTCTCAACCCCGTTGATGAGCTTGCTTTCCACGTAGGCGACATCGTTGCCCGAACCCCCTTCGATGGTCAGGTCGCTACCCACCAGCGTGGCCGAAAGCAGGTTGCGCGTTTCCAGCGATTCCAGGGCGAACAGGCGGGGCAGAGCCTTGGGGGAATTGTGGGCCATGATCGATCCTTTTGCCTGAGGTCTTCAGGGGGAGGTGATGGAGATCACTATGCAAGGTAATGATCATACGACATTCGACCCCGCCACGTTCCGACTACTTTTCATCTTTTTTCTTCACTGGGCCGGATATACTCGATCAACCTTGATGAACTGGGAGGTGTGGACCATGACCTCAGATCGCAGCGTCACAGGCTGGGTACAGGATCTGCAAGGGGGCGACGCCCAGGCGGCCCAGCACCTGTGGGAACGCTACTTCCGCGAGATGGCCCGCCTCGCCGAGAAGCGCCTGCCTCCCGGTGCCCGCCGTGCCTTCGACGAGGAAGACATCGCCCTCAGCGCCTTCAAGAGTTTCTGCAACGGCGTCGAGGAAGGACGCTTCTCTCGGCTCAGCGCCCGCGAAGATCTCTGGAAGATCCTCGTCACCCTCACCGCACGCAAGGCCCAGGCCTACAAGCGCAACGCCACACGCCAGAAACGGGGCGGCGGCAAGGTCCTCGGCGAAAGCGACCTGCCCGGCGACACTCCCGCCTTCGAGACCATCATCGGTTCCACCCCCTCGCCCGCCTTTGCCGTCGAGATCGCCGAGCAGTTCACCCGCCTCCTCGATCAGCTCGCCGACGACGAGCAGCGCCAGATCGCGCTACTCAAGATGGAAGGCCACACCATCGAGGAGATCGCCACACGTCTCAACCTGTCGCACCGGGCTGTCGAACGCCGACTCCAGGCCATTCGCCAGACCTGGGACCAGGAGCCCAACCCATCATGAATCACACCCAGGGACCGCCCCCCGAGGTGTCCCCCGATGCCGGCACCACGGTGCCTCCGGTGAACACTGTGGAGCCGACGCTCATTCACGCATCCGACCGTTCTTCTGGCTCCCAGCCACCCGCCGATGCCACGAAGACCGGTCCAGGCGAGTCGCCTCTGGTGTTTCAGCCACAAAACTATCGCCTGGTGCGGCCGCTCGGCCAGGGCGGCATGGGCTCGGTCTACCTCGCCGAGGATATCACTCTCGGACGCTCCGTGGCGCTCAAGGTCATCCGCCCCGAGTTGGCCAAAAAGGCCAGCATGCGCGAGCGTTTCCTCCGCGAGGCCCGAGCCGTCGCCGGCCTGCGACATCCCAACATCGTCCCCATCTATCTGGTGGACGAACACCAGGGCGTCCCCTTCTTCGTCATGCCCCTGCTCGAAGGCGTCTCGCTGGAAGACTGGCTGGCGCAGTTTGGCACCACCCCTGTCCCGCTCGACCGCCTGCTCCCCATTGCCTCCGGCATCATCGCCGGCCTCCGCGCCACCCACGCGGCCGGCCTTATTCATCGCGACATCAAGCCCAGCAACATCTGGCTCGATCACTCCGCCGACCACGCCCCCATCCTTCTCGATTTCGGCCTCGTCCGCGAAACCTCCAGTGCCGAGGTCGATCCGCTGACCCGGCCGGGCGTCCTCCTGGGCACTCCCGCCTACATGGCCCCCGAGCAGGCCCGCGGCGACACCATGGACTTCCGCTCCGACCTGTTCAGCTTCGGCGTCCTGCTCTATCGCCTGGCCACCGGCCGACTTCCCTTCTCCGGCCGGGATGCCATGTCTCAGCTGCTGGCCCTGGCCATGGAAGATCCGGCTCCCCCGGCCACGCTCAACCCTCAGCTGCCGCCCGATCTCGCCGCCCTGATCACCCAGCTCCTCAGCAAGGATCCCTCCCAGCGGCCCACCTCCACAGACGAGGTTGCCCAGCGCCTCGCCCGCCTGGCTCGTGAAGAACGGTCTACCGTCCCGTTGGAGCCTGTACCCGCCCTGCCCCGCTCGCCTCGCCGCCGCTGGATGGTGGCCCTCGTCACCCTGGCCAGCGCCGGCATCCTGGCCGTCGCCTCGTTCATTTACTTCCAGACGCCGCACGGCACCCTGCGCGTCGAGGTCAACGCGCCAGATATCAAGGTCTCGCTCACCGGGCAAGATCTCAAGATTCAGGGCGCCGGCGAACCGATGCGCCTCCGCGCCGGTCTTCATGGTCTCACCGTCCAGCGCGGCGATCTGGAGTTTCAGACGAAGCAGTTTACCATCCGCAAGGGCGAGGTCACGCATCTCCGCGTCGATCTGCTCCAGGGCAAGGTCGAGGTCCGGAACGGCGACACCCTCCTGAATCCACCGCTGCCGCCCCCGCTGCCCGAGAAGGCGCCTACCTTCCCGCCGCTGGCTGCCCCCTGGCTCGAAAAGACCCAGGCGCTGGCTCCCCAGGCCGCCCTCGACGCCGTCGAGGCCGAGTTGCTCCGCCGCAACCCCGACAGCAAACCGATCTTCGCGGAACCTCCCGCCATGCACGAGGGCCAGGTCCAGCGCCTCATCGTGGGCAACCTGCGCGATCTGACGCCGTTACGCGCCCTGCCGCACCTCACCCACCTGAAGATGGTCGAGGCCTGCCGGCTGGACGATCTCTCCTGCCTTCGCGGCATGAAGCTCACGACCCTCGAGATCGGCCACTACAACAGCGAGGCTGGCTTCTGCCAGGTCGCCGACCTGTCTCCTCTCAAGGAGCTACCGCTGACCTCGCTCAGCCTCCGCACCAACCGCGTCGTCGATTACCGCCTGGTGCGCGACCGGGACCTGGAGCATCTCTGTCTCTGGCAGGTTCCCCAGGGCACCAACCTCGCCGTCCTCGGCGAGATCCGCTCGCTCAGGGAGCTGCATATCCACTTCTCCGCCCTGACCGACCTGCGCCCCTACCGCGACCTGAAGCTAACCCGGCTCAGTGTCTGCCACTGCCCGCTGAGCGACCTCACCCCCATCGCCTCGCTGCCGCTGGTCTACCTGGACATCGGCCAAACAAAAGTCACCAACCTGATGCCCCTCCGCGCCCTGAAGCTCGAGTCGCTCCTCATGAACGGCGCCACGATCGATCGCGAGATGATCAAGGTCTTCCGCACCGGGAACCTCCACCACCTCCAACTCTACGATTGTGGCCTCACGCAGCTCGAGTTCCTACGCGGCACCAACATCCGCAGCCTCAACCTCGGCGCCAACTCTTTCACCGACCTTCGCCCCCTGGAGGGCCTGAGCCTCCAGCGACTCTGGATCGACGAAACCCCCGTCGCCGATTTGACTCCCCTTCGCAAGATCGCCACGCTCGAAGAGCTGAGTTTCCCCTCCACCCAGGTGAAAAGCATCACCCCTCTGCTCGACCTGCCACTGAAGACAATCTGGCTCGACTACGACCCCCTGCGCGACGCTCCGCTGCGCCGCCTCCGCTCGCTTGAGTACATCAACGATAAGCCCGCCGCCGACTTCTGGAAGATGCAGGCGAAATAGCGCCGCGCGGGAGCCCGGCCTCCCGGGTCAGGCGGGACGGGGAAGGGCTCGCGACGGGGGGGAATGCGCGGTTGGCGTTGACCTGGTGTGATTCCCTGGGGTAACCTGGGCCACCTTCCTTCTGAGAGAACGGCCCAGCGGCCAGGACGGCCGAGGAGGGCCTGCCGCGCACGACACGGAGGTCTCATGCGCAGTCGTCCCGCATCGTTGCTCGACAATCCTGCTGCGCCGCAACCGGGTTATCGTATCGTGGAACACGAGGAGTGGTTCTACGCGGTGCCGGAGGCGTTTGGACCAATCGACTGGAACCGCTGGCGCGAGGTGGTGCAACATCCCGCGGTGCTGGCGGCGCCGACGCGAGAGAATCTCGATCTGCTCCTGGAGGATTTCGACGCCGAGCGGCTGCGCGCGGAGGCGCTGGGCGAGTGTGACTCGTACCTGCTGTATCGCTGGCAGGGTCGCTGCTATGGCGTGCCTCAGGCGCTGGGGCCAGTCGATCTGAACGATCCGTTCCAGCGAAACCGGCCAGAGATGCTGAGCGCTCCCAGCGAACCGGCGCTGCGCGAACGGATCGCAGCGCGCCAGACGGTGCGCCCGGTCGAGTTCGCCGGCTGGCTGCCGGTGTTTCGGCGGTTCGGCAACTGTGGGGCGCATCCACAGTTCAACCACACCGAGACGCCGCCCACGGGGTTCTCGTTCGTACGGTCGGGCTGGGTGCCGCCCAATCCGCCAGCGCCGATTCCACGTCGGCCGACGTGGGTCCGTCGGCTGGGAACCAGGCTGGCGCTGGTGGGCCGGGCGGTGAGCGCGGTGGCCACTTCGGTGGGGATGCTGGCGCGCAACACCGTGCGGTATGGGCCGCGCAAGGTCGGCAAGGTCCTGGCCAGCGTGGGACGGTTGTACCATCACCTGCGCCGGCAGGGATGTGGGCTGGTGCCGGTGCTGCGGTTCCTCCACAGCCGACACTTCGAGTCGCAGCTGATGCTGCCCGACGATTCGCCGCTGGTCTTCTTCACCAGCGTCCCGTTCACCTACGGCCAGCGCCCGTGGATGATCGAGGTGGAAGATACCACGTCGCTCTTCTACCCGTTCTTCCACAACGGCAACACGGCCCACCTGCAACCCCGGCAGTTGGCGTGCTGGCCGGTCCTGCGGACGATGCTGGAGGCGCCGGAGTGTCGGGCCATCGTCACGCACATGCGAGCGACGGCCGAGTCGCTGCCGGTGCTGTTCGACAGCCCGACCATCGCTGCCAAGACGTTTCATGTGCCGATGGGAGTGGAACTGCCGCCCGCCGTGGTCGATCACGACGACGACGATATTCTGGATCTGCTATTCACCAACTCGTGGCATCAGTATGCCGTCGGCTTCCAGGTACGCGGCGGCTACGAGGTGCTGGAGGCGTTCTCAATCCTGCGCAAGCGATATCCGCACCTGCGGCTGACAATGCGGACGGCCCTGCCGACCCTGGTGGATCGACACGTGCGGATGATCGAGGAAGGCTGGGTGCGGATCATCACCCGGTTTCTGAGCCCGGCAGAGATGCACGAGCTACAACGGCGCTCGCACATCTACCTGTTGCCGGCCGCGCGGATTCACATCGTCTCGGTGCTGCAGGCGATGGCGCACGGCCAGGCAGTGGTGGCGTCGGATGGCTGGGGGTTCAACGAGTACGTCGAGGGCGAGCGGAACTGCCTGGTGGTACCCGGGCGCGAGAAGGTCGCCTGGATGGACCCCTCGTGCGGGCTGTTGCGCGAGGATTACAGCAGTCTGCGGAAGCCGGACCCGGCGATGGTGGGGCGGCTGGTCGATGCCATTAGCCGGTTGGTCGAGGATCGGGCGTTGCGGAAGCGGCTGGGCGGAACAGCGCGGGCCGACGTGGCCGAGCGGTTCCACCTGCGACAGTGGAACGAGGGCCTGACCCGGGTCTTCGAGCAGGTTTACCCGCGGTCGGCGTGAGCGGAATTTCATCACCAGGGAGGGTTGCGCCATGATCAGTGTGCTGTTCTGTTCGCGGGTGAAGGACAATCCCGCGAGCAATCTGCCGGGGCTGCTCGAATCGATGGCCGACTGCACCACCCCGCAGGAACGGTCGCAGGTCGAGTTCCTGATCAAGTTCGACGACGACGACCCGTACCGGGTGTCGGACGACCAGCTGAAGAAGTATCCTTTTCAGATCCGTTCCTGGGTCTATTCGCGCGGTGAGGGGCGGCACGGGCTGCATCACGCGCAGGAGTACCTGTTCGCCCAGCGTGATCCGCGCTCGCGCTTCTGCCTGATGACCGCGGACGACTTCAAGTTCACGCGGCCGGGCTTCGTCTCGGAGATTCTGGGCATCCAGGATGAGTTCGTGATCCTGGGGTATCGTCGGCCTCCCATCGAATCCTACGCAGGCCGCTACGAGGAAGAGGCGATGATCCGGCAGTGGGTCGTCTCCATCGGCGAGTGGTCGCCGGTGATCAGTACCCGGCTGATCGAGGTGTGCCAGAACTTCGGCTGGCAGTCGAACGTGGATAGCTGGCTGATCGCGCTGTCGGTGGTGCTGTACGACCTCTACAAGATCGTCCTGTGGCGCCAGCACGAGCCGTTCTACGTCCGCGAGGGCGGCGCGGGGCTGGGGAACACCCCGACCTACAACAACATGGAGCTGACCGACAAGATCGGCCCCTGCAACCGTTACTGGTTCGAGCTGGTGCGGCGTCAGGCGCGGAACGTCTTCCTGAACATGGAGTATGGCACCGATCTGAAGCACGTGCCCTCCTCGGCAGTACCGCAGCGGCTGTGGCGCAAGTTCCGCTCGCAGCCACTGCACCGGCTGCCGATCCGTCTGTGCCGTCGCATTGGGCGTGACCTGGGCCTGCTGCCCACCTGACGTCGCCCCCGGCGAGAGGCAACGCGGCCTCTCGCCCTTTTTCCTCTCTCGACAGGAAATCCTGCGATGCGCTGCCAGCCGCGTTTGCTCCTCGATCAGCCGGTGCGTCGGCCCAAGGTCAGCCTGATCCTGCTCGACTGGGGCGTGCGGGAGAGCTTTCACAGCCTGCACTACCTGAATCAGCAGACGGTACCGCGCGAGGACTACGAGCTGATCTGGGTGGAGTTCTTCAACCGCGAGCCGGCCGGCCTGCGCCAGATGATCGCGCAGACCGGCCAGGGACGTCCCGGGGTCGATCGCTGGGTAGTGCTGGGCTATCCTGAGGAAACGATCTACCACAAGCATCGCCTCTACAACGTGGGGCTGCTGGCGGCGCGGGGCCACGTCTGCGTGATCGCCGACTCGGACGCGATGTACACGCCCCACTTCATCGAAAAGATCATCGCCGCGTTCGAGGCAGCGCCCCACGGAGTGGTGCATCTCGACCAGGTGCGCAGCGACTCGCGGCGCTACTATCCTTTCAACTATCCCTCGTTCGAGGAGGTGTGCCAGACCGAGTGCGGCAACTGGCACGGGCATGCCACGGCAGGGGTGTTGAGCCACTGGGATCGCCTGCATGATGCGAACATGGGGGCGTGCCTGGCAGCGCGGCGCGACGACCTGCTGGCCATCGGCGGAGCCGACGAGCACACCGACTACCTGGGCTACATGTGTGGCCCCTACGAGATGACCTTCCGGCTGTGCAACTACCATGGCGAGGGCGAGCGCTGGCTGGAGGACGAGTTCCTCTACCACACCTGGCATCCGAACACGAGTGGAAGCAACTGCGACTATCACGGCCCCCAGGATGGCCGGAGCATGTCGCTGCGAGCGCTGCACGCCCGGGCGTCGTATCGCATCCAGCCCTACCTGCGCAGCCCGTTGATGCACTGGCGCTGGCGAAGCCGGCAGCCAGAACTGCCGCGCGTGCTGGAGTTCCTTGCGGAGCGAACCGAGACGACGTGGCACCCCACGACCGCGCCGCCACCCTCGAACGAGGTCTACTGGGGGCTGCGCAACAAGTTCGGGTTCAACCTCTTCTGCCAGCGCGGACACTGGGTGGCGCTGCCGGTGGCGGAGGGCTACTACTGCCCGCGGAAGCACGCGGCGGGGCGGTACGCCGAGATCCTCGAATCGGACGACTTCTTCCAGCTGGAGCGTATGGTGGAACGCCACGTGGGCGCGACTGCGCCCGCGGCACAGGGTCGGCTCGCGCGGATGATGCAACGGCTACGCGACGAACCGGTGGGGTTACTGCCCCAGCGTCTCTGGCGCAATGCCCAGCGCCTGGCGCGCCGGCTGCGCGGCAACCAGGCGCCGTGGGCCAGCATGGAAATGTCGCACCGCTAGGGGCTCACGCGGATACCCTGCGGGCCGGGCTCGAACCAGTGGCAGACCTCGGGTGGGATGCGCAGATCCAGGCATTCTCCCTCGTGCACGCGCGAGCGTCCGGGGAAGCGCACCGTGCAGCTCTCCCCGCCTGAGGTGACGCCTGTCACGTCGCAGTGCTCGCCCAGTGCCTCGACAAGCGTGACCCGAAGAACGAGGGCGATCCCGGGGCCGTCATGGTCGAGTCGGGCACTCTGCGGGCGAAAGCCCAGGACCAACGGTCGGCCATGCGGGTCGAGCTGGCCATCGAGAAAGTTCATGGGGGGCGAGCCGAGAATGCCGGCCACCACCCGGTTCCCGGGGTGGTCGTGCAGCTCCTGCGGGGTGCCGACCTGATGGATCCGCCCCTGGTGCATGACGGCGAGACGGTCGCCGAGGGCCAGGGCCTCTTCCTGGTCGTGGGTGACATGCAGCGTGGTGATGCGCTCCTCGCGCTGCAGGGTGCGGATGAGCCGCCGCAGGTCGAGCCGAAGATGGGTGTCGAGGCTGGTCAGCGGTTCGTCGAGGAGAAAGAGCGCGGGCCGGCGGACCAGGGCACGCCCCAGGGCGACGCGCTGGCGTTCGCCGCCCGACAGGCTATCGGGATAGCGGTTCAGTAGCTGCGCCAGGCCCAGGCGAGTGGCGGTGCTGGCGATGCGCTGATCGCGCTCGCCGCTGCGGGGAGAACCGAAGGCGAGGTTCCTGGCCACGGTCAGGTAGGGGAACAGGGCCGGGTGCTGGAAGACCATGGCGACCTGCCGACGGGCGGGGGGCCAGGTGGTGACCTCCTGGTCGTCGAGGAAGACGCGGCCAGAGGTGGCCTCGTCGAGGCCGGCGATGAGGCGCAGGAGGGTGGTCTTGCCGCAGCCGGAGGGACCCACGATGGTGAGCAGCTCGCCTGGGGCGAGCGTGAGGGAGACGGCATCGACGGCGCGGGGCTGGCCGGGGTAGTGCTTCGTCAGGTGATCCAGGCGAAGGGACGGCACGGGAGCTTCCGGGGGAGTTCCGACCTCGACCGACGAGAGAGGCTCGCTCAGGGGGTGGAGGGGGTGCGGCGTTTCTTGGCGTAGCGGAGCGAGAAGGTCCCCTGGGGATCGAAGATGGCGCCGTCTTCCTGCGAGAAGGCAGCCTTGCCCCCCTGGTGCATGAGAGCGAGCCAGACGCGGTCGGGCGGGATGAGGCTGCGAATCTTGTTGGGGACGCTGGGCTCTTGCTGGTACTCGAAGCCGAGGAACTTCTCTTCGAGCGGGAGGGTCTGAAAGACGCAGACGAGGAAGCCGGCCACCAGGTAGCCGGTGACGAGAGAGACGGCGCCGGTGGCAACCTGCTGGAGGAGGGCGGGCAAATCCTGGTCGCTGGAGGCGAGGTTGTTGGTGAGGACGCGGAGCAGGCCGAGCGTGATCGCGAAGAGGGCGGTGAGGGCCAGTGCGTCCTCGTAGCCGACGAGGAAGCTACCGCGGAAGAGGTCTTCGAACTGGTTGGCGAGCGGCTCGAAGAAGTTGAAGGCGACGAGGCCGGCGATGACGACGTTGACGAAGGTGGAGAGCGCGGTGAGGAGCCCCTCGCGCAGGGAGGCGTAGGCGATGGCCCCCATCACACCCAGGGTCAGAAAGATGAGCATGGCCGGGGACTCCGGGAGAGGGGGTCACTTGGCGACGCGGAGCAGTTCGTCGATGGAGGTTTCTCCCTCGATGACGATGCGCATGCCGTCCTGCTGGAGGACGGCCATGCCGGCCTTGACGGCCTCCTGGCGGATGACGTCGATGTTGGGGTTGTCCTTGATCATCTCGCGGATGCGGTCGTTGATGACGAGCAGCTCGAAGATGCCGGTGCGGCCGCGATAGCCGGTCCCCTTGCAGTACTCGCACACCTTGGGGTTGCCCTCCTCGTCCTCGCCCATCTCGTCGGGGCGTGGGGGGCGGTAGAAGGCCTTGATGCGGTCGGCGGGAAGGTGGGCGCGGCGGAGGAGTTCAGGGTTGGGGCGGTAGGGCACCTTGCAGCGCGGACATAGGACGCGGACGAGCCGCTGGCCCAGGATGGCGGAGAGCGCGCTGGCCACCATGAACGACTGCACGCCAAGGTCGAGGAGACGGACAATGGCGGTGGGGGTATCGTTGGCGTGGATGGTGGTGAAGACCATGTGGCCGGTCTGGGCGGCCTGGCAGGCGATCTCGGCGGTTTCCTGGTCGCGGATTTCGCCGAGGTAGATGACGTCGGGATCCTGGCGAAGGATGCTGCGCAGCTCGGTGGCGAAGGTTTTCCCCGCCTTGGGGTTCACCTCGATCTGCGTGACGTTGTCGATGTGATACTCGACGGGGTTTTCGACGGTGATGACATTCTTCTGGAAGCGGTCGATCTCGGAGAGGCAGGCATAGAGCGTCGTACTCTTGCCAGCGCCGGTGGGGCCACACACGACGAACATGCCGTGCGGCTGCGAGACGATGGTGTGGATGACATCGCGGAGCCGGTCGCGCATGCCGAGCCGGCTGAGATCGTTGATGGCGCGGGAGCGATCGAGCAACCGCATGACCATCTTCTCGCCGGAGACGCTGCCGGAGGTGGCGACGCGGAAATCGACGAGACGCATCTGGGAGACGCCCTCGGACTCGACGTCAACCTCGGCGCTGAAGGAGCCGTCCTGGGGCTTGCGTTTCTCGGTGATATCCATGTCGGACAGCACCTTGAAGATGTTGAGGACAGCATCGCCGGAATCACGGTCGAAACCATTGGAAGGAGAGAGGATGCCATCGACGCGGAAGCGGACGGTCATCTCCTCCTTGGTGGGTTCGAGGTGGATGTCGGTGGCGCGGGCCTGGATGGCGTCGAAGACGAGTTCGAGAGCAGCCCGGTAGTACTCGGACTCGGCGGCGCGGCGCACGCGGACAGCGTCGGCCTCGCCACCGGAGCTGCTCTTGCCGATGAAGCGGACGGGGATGCCCTTCTTCTTCTCCTCGGTCTTCTCGCGGCCGCCCAGCCCCAGGAGGCGCCTGCCGACCTTGCGGAGGTGGTGCGGGGTGAGGACCTTCTGCTCGTCGCTGACGAGGTTATTGCGCATGCCGACGTAGATGAGCGTGGGGGCGAGGTAGAGCAGGACCAGGGCAGCGAAGCCGGCGAGGAAGATGGGCAGGCTCCAGACGAGGAGCAGGCCGAGGGCGCCACAGCCCAGGAGAATGAGGTTCCACTGGGCGGTGGGCAGGTTCACAGACTGCGCGTCGCGATCGACCCACCAGCAGGTGCGGACCCAGGCGAGGTAGAGGGCGAAGACGGCGAGGAGCTTGAACGGGTTGAAGTAGAAGCCCGGGCCGCGCGGAAAGGTGGCGGCCCAGAGCGTCTCGGGAAGAGCCCCGAGGAAGGGCCCTCCCGCGCCGAACGAATCCAGGAGTAGGTCGGCCATCGCTGCTCCCGCGGGGTTGGGCCCGCCTGGGCGTTCCCCGGCTAGAGAATGCCCGAGGCAGACACCTTGATGCCCTTGAACGCCATCTTGAGCTTCTCGGGGTCGGGGGCCCATTCCAGGGCGGTGGCCTTGTCGATGTCGCCGTTATCGACGAGGCGCTTGAGGTTCTCGGTGAAGTCCACCATGCCTTCCTGGTAGAAGAGCTTGATGGCGTCGGCGAGCTTGAGATCCTCGCCTTCCTCGATCAGCTTCTTGATGGTGGGGTTGACGATCATGATCTCGTTGGTCGGACATCGCGACTTTTTCAGCCCCTTGACCAGCTTCTGCGCGACGATGGCCTTGAGATTGTTGGCGAGCGCCTTGCGGATGGCGCCGTGCTTCTCGGGCGGGAACAGGTCGAGGATGCGGTTGATGGTCGTGGCCGCGCTGGAAGCGTGGATGGTGCCGAACACGAGGTGGCCGGTTTCGGCAGCGTGAACGGCCGCTTCGAAGGTTTCGACGTCACGCAACTCACCGACGAGGATCACGTCGGGATCCTGACGGACGGCATCCTTGAGCGCCTTGTGCCAGTCGCGGACATCGATGCCGATCTCGCGCTGGTTGATGTACGACTTCCGATCGGTGAAGGTGAACTCGATCGGATCCTCGACGGTGAGGATGTGCAGCGGCTCGCGCTCGTTGATGAAGTCGAGCATGGCCGCGATCGTGGTGCTTTTGCCGGAGCCGGTGACGCCGGCGAGGATGACGAGACCTTCGGAGAACTGACAGAGCTTCTCGATGGTGTCGGGCAGGCCGAGATCCTTGAAGCTGGGGATGAAGTTATTGACGCGCCGGGAGACGAGAGAGAGCTTGCCGCGCTGCCGGAAGAGGCTGACACGGAAGCGGCATTCGTCCTGGCCGACGACGTGGCAATAATCGACGCCACCTTCCTCATCGAGGATGCGGCGCTGCCGGGGGGTGAGCAGCGGCAGCAGGAGACGTTCCATGTCTTCCTGGGTGAGGGGGCGCATATCAACGCGGCGGATATCACCGCGGAGGCGCATCATCGGAGGCTGGCCGACCTTGAGATGGAGGTCGGAAGCCTCGTTCTTCATGACCATGCGAAAGAGCTTGTTGGCCTCGGGCTCCTTGCCACCGAAGTTTGGCTTGTCGCCGGGCTTGTCCATGGCGGGCACATCGCCGCCACCCTCGTGACCGTGGCTGCTCATGGGTCAGGCTCTCCCAACGCTCGAAGGGACGTGATCATCGGACAGTAGACGAACGGGCACCCCTCGCTGGGCCAGATAGGACTTGGTGGCGGGGATGCTGAACTCATTATAATGGAAGATGCTGGCGGCGAGAGCGGCGTCGGCCTTGCCGTCGGTAAGAACGCGGAACAGGTGATCGGGATGGCCGGCGCCCCCGGAAGCGACGACGGGGATGGAGACAGCCTCGGAGACGGCGCGGGTCATTTCGAGGTCGTAGCCGTTCTTGGTGCCATCGGCATCCATTGAGGTGAGAACGATCTCGCCGGCGCCAAGTTCCTCGACACGACGAGCCCAGGCAACGGCCTCGAGCCCGGTGGGGAGACGACCACCGTTGATGTGCACTTCCCAGACGGTGCGGCCATCGCGCTGGACCCGGCGCGGGTCGATGTTAACGACGGTGGCGCAGCGGCCAAACTTCAGCGAGACCTCGCGGATCAGTTCGGGCGTCTTCACGGCGGCGGAGTTGATGCTGACCTTTTCGGCGCCGGCCTGGATCAGGCGGGTGGCGTCGTCAAGGGTGCGGATCCCGCCGCCGACTGTGAAGGGCATGAAGATCTGCTCGGCCACGCGGCGGACGACATCTTCGAGGATGGCGCGGCCTTCATGGCTGGCAGAGATGTCGAGAAACACGAGTTCGTCGGCGCCCTGCTCCTCGTAGCGGCGGGCCACCTCAACAGGGTCGCCAGCGTCGCGGAGATTCACGAAATTGACGCCTTTGACAACCCGACCTTGGGCGATGTCCAGACAGGGGATGATTCGTCGACTCAACATCGGGTGGCAAGCTCTCCTGAATACCACCACTGTACGGTCCCGGTGCGCGGCGGTCAACCGGGTGCGCGCCAGCGGGTTGCCACTTGCCCGGCGGTCCGAATGCGGCTAGAGTGGGTTCAATACAGGGGTGCGCGTGAGATTCTGTTTACCGAGGAGGGCGGACGATGCGATTCGCGCTCAGGTGGGTGGCGACACTGGCGATTCCGGTGATGCTGCTGCTGGGGTCCACCGCGGACGCCCAGAAGAAGGCGGACAAGGACAAGGACAAGGATTCGGACGCGCCGGCCGAGTCGAAGATGGTACGCGCCGGCGTGCTGACGGGCAAGATCGGCGCCATCTATGAAGACAAGCGGATGATCCGCCTCCAGGTGAGCGTGCCGACAATCAATCCCGGCGCCCTGCAGTCGATTGCCCAGGCGCAGGCGCAGATGGCCTATGCGCGGGGGAACCCGCAGGCGATGCTGCAGGCCCGGCAGGCGCTGATGCGAGCGCAGGCCACCATGTACCAGATGACGACCAAGGATATCGAACTCTCGGCGACCGATGACGTGATCGTGCGGACGGCGCGGCCGAAGGAAGAGTTCGACGAGAAGGGCAAGATCAAGCGGATGACCAAGGCCGAGCTGAAGGAATTGAAGGGCAGCGATCCGAAGATGCCCGGGTTCAAGGCCGAGTTCGGCGACGTGCAGACGGACCAGATCGTGCAGGTGACGTTGGTGATGAAGAAGCCGACCAGTCCCGCCCCCAAGCCAAAACCGGCCAAGGGCAAGGGCAAGGGCAAGGATGCGGACAACGAGGCGGTGATGGACCTCATCAACGACAATCAGCCACAGATCTCGATGATCATGATCATCGCCGAGCCAGCCCCGGCAGCAAAGTAGGTCCGGGGGCGTGGTGGCGACCGAAGGATGGGCAGCCTACGGGGAATTGCCTTCATGCGCAGCATGTGGTGGCTAGCGGCCGGGATCGCCCTGGTATGGGGAGGCTCGGCGCTGGCCGCGCCGAAGCCCAATGTGATCCTGATCGTGGCAGACGATCTGGGCTACGGCGAACTGGGTTGTTACGGGCAGAGCAAGATCCAGACACCCCACCTGGACCGCATGGCGGCGGAGGGGCTGCGGTTCACTCAGTTCTACTCAGGCTCGCCCGTGTGCGCGCCGTCGCGATGCTGTCTGATGACGGGCAAACATGGTGGGCATGCCTGGATCCGCGATAACCGCTCGGTGGGCAAGGAGGGGCAGGCCCCGGTGCCGACCTCGGAGGTGATGCTACCCGAACTGCTGAAGCGCGAGGGGTATGCCACCGGAGCCATGGGGAAGTGGGGCCTGGGGCCGCCCGGCTCGGAAAGCGACCCGGTGAAGCGCGGGTTCGACCTGTTCTTCGGCTACAACTGTCAGGCGCACGCCCACTACTACTACCCGAAGTACCTGTGGCGAAACACCGCTCGGGTGGAGTACCCAGACAACCAGATCCGGACGGGCAAGCAGCATTCGCACGACCTGTTCGAGCAGGAAGCGCTGGCGTTCGTGGAGAAGCAGCGCGACCGGCCGTTCTTCCTGTTCCTGCCGCTAACCCTGCCTCACCTGGCGCTGCAGGCCGAGCCATCATGGCTGAAGCCGTACCTGGCGAAGAAGTGGGAAGACCCAGCCTACGACGGGAAGAAGGGCTATTCGCCGCATCCGACACCACGAGCTGCCTACGCGGCGATGATCACCCGGCTAGACCAGACCGTGGGCCGGCTGCGCGAGAAGCTGCACGAGCTAGATCTCGATAAAAACACGCTGGTCCTGTTCACGTCCGACAACGGGGCGACGCACGACGTGGGCGGCGTGGACACCAACTTCTTCCAGTCGGTGGGGAAGCTGCGTGGGCGGAAGGGGTCGGTCTACGAGGGAGGGCTACGTGTGCCGCTGCTGGCGTGCTGGCCAGGTACGATCGCGCCAGGAAAAGTGAGCGAACACGTGGCCTATTTCCCGGACCTGCTGCCTACTCTGATGGATGTGGTGGGCGCTTCCTCCCGGATTCCGCCAGGGGTGGATGGCATCAGCTTCTTGCCGACGCTGCGCGGGAAGACCCAGCCGGCGCACGCGCAGCTGGTATGGGAGTTTCAGGGCTATGGGGGGCAGCAGGCGGTTCGCGTGGGCGAATGGAAAGGCGTGCGGCGCGGGCTGATGAAGGGCCCCGTCGCGCTCGAGCTGTACAACCTGCGCGAGGATCCGGAGGAAAGTCGCAATGTGGCGGCGGACCACCCGGAGATGGTGCGGAAGCTGGAAGCCGTGCTGACTGCGCAGCACACGCCGTCGCGTCTGTTTCCCCTGAAGGGGCTTTCACCCCGCTGACGTTCCGGGTTCCGGAGCGCGCAAGGGGGGATGTCGTGTCATGACCTCGGCCGCTGACCTGTCGCGCCAGACCTTCCGCCTGACCCTGGGTTCGTGTACCTGGTTGTTCGTCGGGCTGGGGCTGGCGCTGCGGGTGCCGTGGCAGGACCCGGGCAGCGAGGGAGGCGCAGCGCTCGTCCCATTGGGACTGACCGTCGGCTTCCTGGTGATGCAGCTGGTGCATGGAGTCCGGCTGGTGGCGCACTCGGGCCGGACCTGGGACGCGGCAACGCAGTTGATCTGCTTCGTGGGGCTGGCCGGGCTGCTGGCGTTTCAAATGGGCTGCTACCTGGGGATGCAGCACTTCCACTGGACCAGCACCCCGGCGTGGTGGGAGTGGTTGGCGTTCCCGCTGGCGCACGCGCTGCGCGGCCTCGATCTGCTCGACGTGATCGATGCCACCGAGCTGCCGCTGGCGACGATTTGGCCGCGCAGCCTGGCGACGCTGGGGCTGGTGTTGGCGCTCCAGACGGTGGTGGCGGTGTTCGTGCTGTCGCTGGGGTTCGACGTGGTGCGGGCGTGGCGGCAGGGGCTGCGCTGGTTCCTCGAGACGTTTCCGCCGGCGTTCCATCAGGTCTTCGTGCTGCCGGGGTTGTTCACCATCGGGGCGGCGATGGCGACCGGAATGGGCGCGTGGATCTCGATGCAGAGCGACCTGGGGAGCCAGCCGTGGCCCACGCTGGGCGACGTGGCTATGTGGACGGCTGACCAGGTGGTGCAGGTGGTCGACCTGGGCGACGTGCTGCCCCTGGCGGGCTATTCGCTGAGTCGACCGCCGGGCTACTGGTGGCTGACGTTGCTGGCCGTGACCGTTCGGGCGGGCATCCTGGTGGGAGTGGGCTGGGGGCTGCAACGGGTGGGGCGCTGGGGCAGCCTGCGCTGGCTGGGCGGGGCGGGGCTCAGCGCGGACGATCTGGAAGAGATCTACCACGCCCACGACGACCCGGCGACCCGCCGGACCATCTTCCGCCGGCTGATCGAGAGTGACTTCGCGGTTTCGCTGAGGCAGCGGCCGGCGGTGGCGCTGCTGGGCCTGACGGTGGTGGGGGGCCTGCTGGCGCTGACGATACGGCCGGGCTGGAATGAAGCGTCGTTGCGGCTGGCGAGCCAGGCGATCACCGAGACGGAGGGGTGCGCGCTGGAGCGGTTGCAGCGGATGGGGAGCTACGGAGCGCCAGCCGCACCAATCCTGGGGGCGGGGTTGCGTTCGGTGCCGACAGAGCGCCGGCCGGACTTCGTGCGGACCCTGGCCTACCTGGGGCCGCGGGCGTTCGATCCGCTGCTCGAGGTGCTGGAAGGAGACGATGCGCTGGCGGTGGAGGCAGCGACCGCGCTGGGGCGGATGGGGCTGCCGGCCATCGAGGTGCTTTCGGCGCAGCTGGGCCAGCGGGCCTCGGCGGTGAATGCGGCAATCCGGGAGGCGCTGCGCGGTCTGGGACCCGAGGCGGTGCCGGGGCTGATGGCGCAGCTGGATCGAGAGCGAGCGCCGCAACTGGTCCCGTTGCTCGACGAGCTGGAGCCGCGCTGGTATCTGCGCGATCCGCTGGTGTCGGCAGCGCGAGAGGTGCGGACGGCGCGGCTGGCGCTGGCGCTGTTGCTGGAGCCGCAGTTGTATCAGCCGGAGCGCATCTACTGGGTGCGGGACGATCCGACGGGGCTGCCGGGGATGCCCCTCGACTCACGGCGGCTGGCGTCGCAGCTGCTCGACCTGGGGCCCTCGGTGGAGAAGGCGGTGCCGGTGCTCCTGGAGCATCTGCGCGAGGAACGCACGTCGTCGGGGGCGGCGGGATATCTGACGGGGTTACACCGGCTGGGGCCGCGTGCGCGCGAAGCAGTGCCGGAGCTACGGGAGATGCTGGCGCGTCGACCCGGCGCCGAGGAGCAAATTGCCTGGACTCTGGATGGAATTGATCCTCACTGGCGGCGCTGAGGGCAGCCTGGCGCGGCAACATGCAGTAGAATTAAAATGGTCCCCACGCGCGGGCCCCAGGGGTGGAACGCCTCTCGCGTGCAGCTACTCCGTCCACGACGGAGGGAAGAAGATGAACGTCCCCCTCGAACCGTTTGCCTCGGTTGGTCCCTATCAGATCCTCTCGCTGATCGGCGAGGGCAGCTTCGGCGCGGTCTACCTGGCGTCGCACGGGCTGCTACGGCGGCGCGTGGCGCTGAAGGTGTTGCAGACCGACCGGCAGGTGGATGAAGAAACCAAGGAGCTGTTCCTGCGCGAGGCCCGGCTGATCGCCAGCTTCCATCATCCGCGCATCCTCGAGGTGTTCGACGCGGGCGAGGAGCAGGGCCGGCTATACCTGGCGCTGCGGCACATGCCGGGTGGCAGCATCGACGATCTGCTGGTGAAGTCGGGCGGCAAGCTCGACGAGATGCACACGTTGGAACTGGTGCGCGACATTGCCGAGGGGCTGGAGGTGATCGAGGGGCTGGGGATGGTCCACCGGGACATCAAGCCAGCCAACGTGTTGCTCGACGAGACGGGGCGCGGGGTGATCGCCGACCTGGGAACGGCCTTGCTGGTCCACGAAGGAAAATCGTTGCAGGAGCTGGGCACGTTGACGCCGCGCTCGGCAGCGCGGGGGCTGGCGGGGACGCCGATCTATCTGGCACCGGAGCTGTGCCAGCAGGCGGGGACAGCGAACATCACCACGGACATCTACGCCCTGGGGGTGACGATGTACGTGTGTCTGACGGGGAAGATGCCGTTTCAGGCCCGGAATCTCCTGCACCTGTTCTACATGATCATGAACTCGCCGTTTCCGGACGTGCGGGAGGAGCGGCCGGACGTGCGCGAATCAACGGCGCGGGTACTGAGCCGGTTGACGGCGCGGGATCCGGCCGAGCGGTTCCAGAGTGCGGAGCAGGTGCTGGAGGCGGTGTCCGAGCTGCTGGGGCAGCGGCGGACGCAGTACAAGCCACCGCGCGAGCGGGCCTCGCTGGCGGAAGTGGTGCATCTATCGACGCAGCTGGAAGCCAACCCGCTGATGAAGACACTGATGGAGGCGCTGCCTACTCCCAGCCTGGTGATCAGCGGGACGCGGCAGATCGTGGGGGCGAACGCCAAGGCGCTGGCGTTCCTGGGGCTGCAGTCCGAGGACGAACTGCTCGGCAAGCGTCCCGGCGAGGCGTTTGGCTGTGTGGAAGCGGCCCACGGGCGTGACGGCTGTGGGACGGCGCCGCGGTGCCGACTGTGCGGTCTGGCGCAGACAGTCTCGGAGGCGATGCAGGGGTGCCCGTTGCCCATCGAACGCATCTGCCACGTGACCACCGAGATGGATGGGCTGCCCGGCGCGTTCGACGTGCAGGCGCGGTTCCTCGCGTTGCCGGTGTTGCAGGACCAGCCGATCTACCTGGTGACGATGTCGGACATCTCGGATTCGCTACGGCGACGAATGCTGCACAAGGTGTTCCTGCAGGAGATGATGAACTCGGCGGACGTGGTGCGCGAACTGTCGGCAGAGATTCGCGTGGGTGCGGCTGAACTCGACGCGCAACTGTCGGGGCTGACCGGCAAGCTGATCCGTTCGGCCGAGGACCTGCTCGACCAGATCGTCTACCAGCACCAGGCGGCGGCAGCCGAGGAAGGCGACCTGCAGCCGGTGCCCGAGCACACCGACCTGCCCGGCGTGATGCAGTGGGCGAGCGACTGGTGGCAGCGGTTCCCCACGCCGCGAACGAGGCGGCTGGTGGTGCAGCCGGGCGAGCCGCTCGTGATTCGCACCGACACCATGCTGCTACGCCGGGTGCTCTCGACGTTGCTGGAGGGTGAGCGCGAGTGGGTACCGGAGGGAGGCGAACTCCGGGTGGGCTACCAGGTTAGCGATGACCGGCAGGTGGTGCTGTGGCTGCGGCACGACGGGGTGCTGACGCCGGAAGAACAGATGCAGATGTTCAAGCGCGAGACGCCGAATACCAGCCGGCGCGACCGGGGGCCGTATACCTACCTGGCGCGGCTGTTGACGGAGCGCTACCTGCACGGCAAGGTGCAGGTAGAGAGCTCCGCGGGACAGGGGACGGTGTTCGAAATCCACCTACCCTTGAGCCTGTGAGACTGGCTTAGTAGCGAGCGAGTTCGCCCTGGGGGCCAAGGCCGGTCCGACGGACGATGTCGTTGGCGGAGTCCATCATCATGCGCAGCTCGCTGCCAATGGCGATAAACTGCCAGCCTTCCTCGATCCGGGCCCGGGCGTCATCGGGGCTGTAGCAGTGGACGCCAGCCGCGACGTTGTTGCGCTTGCAGGCGGCAAGAATGGTCTTCATCGCCTGGGCGGTGGCCTCGGCGGAGGGGGGCTTGCCGTCGGGGCTGCGCATGCTGGCGGCGAGGTCGTTGGGGCCGACGAAGATGGCATCGATGCCAGGGACGGAGAAGATGCTATCGGCGTTCTCGACGGCCTGGATGTGCTCGCACTGGAGGACGACGATCACCTCGGCGTTGGCGCGGGCGTAGTACTCGGCGGGCGAGCACTGGAAGTTGAGGGCGTGGACGCTGCCGCCGACGGAGCGGTCGCCCGTGGGCGGGTAGAGACAGGCGGAGACAGCCGCCTCGGCCTCGGCGCGGCTGTTGACCATCGGGACAACCACGCCATGGGCGCCGTTGTCGAGGACGCGCTTGATGTGGTCGTGTCGGTTGGCCGGAACCCGGGCCAGCGCGGTGCAGCCGGCGTCGGCGATGGTGGCGAACATGTGGGTGGCGGTTTCCCAGTCCACCAGGCTGTGCTCGATATCGATGGTGAGCCAGGCGAAGCCGGCGCGGGCGAGGAAGCGCGAGGCCGTGATGCTGCCCAGCGAAAGCCAGGTGCCGACCGAGGGCTGTCCAGCCCGAAGAGCGTTCTTGACGTTGTTGACGCGCATGAGGGGGTCTCAGTCTTCGTAAAAGCGCCGGGGCGGCGGGGGAAGCTTGCGGGAGGGGGGGGAGGGGTTACGAGGCGCGGAAGGCCGGGGTTGATCGTCGACGGCCGGAGGGGTGACCTCATCCTCGTCGTGGAAGTGGGGATCCTCGTATTCCTTGTACGGACGACGCGGGGCGTCGTCGGGATCGGCAGGTTCTACCATGGCCCGTCGGCTCCAGCGAGAAACCGAAAGGGCGGTCACGACTGGACCGCCTCGCTACTCCAGGGGGACATTATACAGGCGGCGGGGGTCGCGGGCAGCTGCGGCGCAAGAATCGGATAGTGCGAGGCGACGGCCGTGTGCTAGCCTGCTCGCGGAGGGATAGATCATGGCGGAACGCGACCACGCCCGGCTCGTCGAGGGCGTCTGCCGGCTGATTGACAGGCACCTGGACGAACCGCTGACGCTGGCCGACCTGGGGGAGGCGTTCGCGCTCAGCCCGGGCCATCTGCAGCGCACCTTCAAACGCACCCTGGGCATCTCGCCGCGCGAGTACCTGGCCGCCCGTCGGCTCGACCGGCTGAAAGAGCAGCTGCGCGACGATCGGCCGGTGACGGCGGCGGTGTTCGAGGCGGGTTACAGCTCCACCAGCCGGGTGTACGAGTCGGCTGCCGACCACCTGGGGATGACGCCGGGCGCCTATCGGCGAGGCGGGGCGGCGGAGACGATTGTGTACACCCTGGTGGGCAGTGCGCTGGGGCTTCTGTTGCTGGCCGGGACCGAGCGCGGCGTCAGCGCCGTGTACCTCGGCGATGCCGCCGCCGAGCTGGAAGAGGAGCTGGCGTGGGAGTTTCCCGCCGCCCAGCGCACCCGGGAAGATGGCGCCCTGGCCGGGTGGGCAGAGCAGTGCCGGCGCTACCTGGAAGGAGCGCAGGTGGCGCTCGATCTTCCGCTGGACGTGCAGGCGACGGCATTTCAGTGGCGCGTCTGGCAGGAGTTACGGCGGATTCCGCGCGGCCAGACCCGGACCTATCGCGAGGTGGCCGAGCGCCTGGGGCAGCCCAGCGCCGCCCGCGCCGTGGCCCGCGCCTGCGCCACCAACCCGGTGTCGCTCATCATCCCCTGTCACCGCGTGATCCGGGGCGATGGGTCACTGGGCGGTTATCGCTGGGGGCTGGCGCGCAAGCAGCGGCTGCTTGACCAGGAACGCGGCCAGGGCTGAGATTACTCGTCGTCCACCCAGAAGCGCGAGGCCGAGCAGATGGGGCAGGTGTCGTCGGAATGATCGACCTCGCTGTCGCAGCCGGCGCAGATCCAGCCATCGACGGCGCGCTCGGCCAGGGATTCCCAGTCCGGCTCCAGCACCTCGACCCCGGCAGCCGCCAGGATGAAGCGGGCACGGTCGGCCTGGGAGCGTGGCACCACCATGTGGATGGGAACGAACGGCAGGCGGCCGAGCAACCAGAAGCTGGCCGCACAGGGAACATGACCCACCAGACGGGCGTCGATGCGATCCATCTTCAACCGCACCAGGGCCACCTGGGCCTCGGCCTCGGTGGCGAACTCTCCGATCACTTCGGTCAGCTCGTACATGGCATCTTCTCCGGAGCGAGCAACCCTTCCGGAAAACTACACCATGCCCCACGCGCGTTGTCCAGCAGCGCCGACCGCGTCACGATCTCCATGCGCATCGGCAGGCAGGCGCAACCGGCAGGGTTGACCGGGTCGCCACGATCTGCCCAGGCGGAACGGTCGAGTTAATCCTCGTCGTCGATATCCTCGGCCCGAACATCCAGGCGCGAGCCGCCGCAGGCGGTGCAGAAGGCCTCGTCGAGGTCGTTGGGGGTATCGCAGAGCGAGCAGATCCAGCCGTCGAGGGCGGCCTCGGCGGATTCTTCCCAGCCCTCGTCGAGGATGCCTTCGTCGCCCTGGCCCAGGACGACCATGGCGCGATTGTAATCTTCGGGAGCGACGACGACGCGGAAGGGGGCGACGGGCAGACCGGAGCCGCCCAGAGTGGCGACCTGGGCGCGGATGCCCTCCCCGGCCAGCTGAGCGAGGGCCACGAAGGCCTCGGCCTCGGAGGTGAACTCGGCAACGGTGCCGGTGGCTTCGTCCATGAGAGGGTTCTCCAGGAAGTGGGCAGAGGGTGTTGTAGCAGCAGACGAGCGGTTTTTCTGCAGCGGCGCGGATTTCTCTCTTGCCGTTCAGAGGATATGTATTACAAAGTATTACTCACAATGTATTACTTGGTTATACTGTCACACCTGGAAGGAGCGAGCAATGACGGCGAGGGAGAGGAAACGACGAGGCTTCACGCTGATCGAGTTACTGGTGGTGATCGCCATCATCGCCATCCTGATCGGCCTGCTACTGCCCGCGGTGCAGAAGGTCCGGCAGGCGGCGGCGCGGATGTCGTGTCAGAACAACCTGAAACAACTGGGGCTGGCGCTGCACGCGTACGAGAGCGCGACGGGGCGGTTGCCCGGCATGCTGCCCGCGGGGCCGAGCAATGCCACGTCGTTCGGCTACTCGGTCCATGCCCAGCTGTTGCCGTACCTCGAGCAGGAGAACCTGGGGCGGACGTTCGACATGACCCAGCCGCTGTTCGTGGGAGTGTTTCCGACGCCGTCGTTTCAGCTGAATCCGGCCGCGGCCGGAGCGGCGGGGACAGTGCTGAAGACCTTCCTGTGCCCGGCCGATGGGCAGCCGCCCCTGTTCACCATCAACTCCGGTGGTGGCACCCACGCCGGAACGAGCTATGTGGTGAACCTGGGGTCAGGCGATGGGGGTGCGGGAGGTGCAGCCATCAACGGCTACGACACACGCTTCCCAACGGATGGGATGTTCTTCTACGGTCAGGGCCTGCGCTTCGCGGACATCATGGATGGGACATCGAACACCATGTTCATGACCCAGACGCTGCTGGGAATGAACGTGAACCTGACAAAGCCGTTCACCGACCTTACCGGCGAGGAGCGTCGGCGCCAGGTGGCGAGCCTGGCAGGGAAAGGGCTGTTTACCGGCCCCACCGGAGCCAGCCCGGGGTATGGAGTCAGCCCGCCGATCGGGGCGACAGAACATCAGACGGCGACCTCGTGGCGAGGCAACCGGGGCGGATCGTGGATCTGGGGCAACGCCACGGCCAACGGATTCACGGCGGCGCTGACGCCGAACAGCACGGTGCCGGACTCGACGGCGCACGGGATGGGCTGGCTCTCGGCGCGGAGTAACTTCTCGGGCGGGGTGAATGTGGCGTTCGGCGATGGCAGCGTGCGCTTCGTCCGCGATGCGATTGCGCTGCAGACGTGGCGCGCCATGGCCACCCGGGCGGGAGGCGAAGTGGTGGCGGAGAATCAGTGATCGAACTCAGGACACGGGAGGAATCTCACCATGGTACGTGTATGGTTGGCGCTGGGATGCGTGGTGGCGGCGCTGCCGCTGGTCGTCCGGCCGGAGGCGCGGGGAGCGAAACCGGCCGTCGCGGCACCGAAGAAGCGACCGCTGGTGCGGCTGTTTGTGCAGGATCTTGCCACGAGCAGCCTGCGCTGGGGTGACGTGCAAGAGACGGCAGAGGGTTATGGGCTCGCGCCGCTTCAGGGAGTGGAGGGGTTTGCCGGACTGGACCCGGCGCGGCAGAAGCTGGTGCAGATGAGCCAGGCCGAGCGGATGCTCTGCGTCGGCGTGCGCGACGAGGAGGAGGGCGCCTACAAGAGCGGCTGGATGCTGGTAAAGTCGGGGGTGGGGTACACCGACCACGGCGACCACGGCCACTGGAGCTTCAAATGGAAGCCGCGCGTGGTCGATAGCCGGCTGGACACCAGGCAGGGGAACCCGGCGCATCTGTACCTGTACGGCGGCAAGTTCTTCCTGGCGAACGATCGACTGAATGGCTACACGCGGATCGACCCGAAGGAGTACCTGGAGGGGAAGAAGGGCACGCCGCGCTTCGTCCCGGGCGGGGGCAACCACATCACCCTGGCGGTGGTGGAGGATCGCGTCGGCTATGGCGCGTGGATCGATGGCGGCGGGCCGAACCAGGGACGAGTGGACGTAACGCCGATCCACGGAAAGGAGCCCAGCGCGATCGCGTACTCGTTCCGGTTGCCGACGGGCGTGATCCATGGGGCGACGGCCAACTCGGGTAAGGTGTTCTTTGCGCCCGCGGATGGGATCTGCTGGGTGGAGGCCGACCGCGAGGTGAAGTTACGCCCGGAGGCAGTGAAGGTGCATCACATTTCCCTCGGCAAGGAGGGCGACAAGCCCCGGCGCACGGGAGCATTCGCCAACCACGGGCCCTATGTCCTGTGCGTGACGGGGAAGCAGGCCAGTGCCGCGCTGGTGCTGCTGGACGCGCGGAAATCCGAGCCGCAGCCGGTGCTGGTGCCCCTCACCGTGGCGAAGGGAACGCAGGCAACGACACCTCACGTGGCGGTCACCCCGGCCGGCAAGGCCTATGCGCTGGTGTTCCACGATCGAACGAAGGGCAGCGAGGCCGAGGAGGCCCTGGAGGTGGTGGACCTGGATCCGAACGGCGACGGCGACTGTAGCGATGCCCGGTCGATCAAGCGTCTGAAGGTGGGCACGAGCGCCGTGGAGGGACACTTCGGCCACCACGATCTGGCCTTCGACGCGGATCGGCGCCACGGATTCTTTAGCAATCCCGGCGACGGGACGGTGTCGATGCTGGATCTGAAGCGCCTGGAGGTGGTGGCGACGTTCAAGGTGGGCGGGAAGCCGACCGCGCTGACCGTCGTCGGCGGGCAGGATGGCGAGGATTGAGTCGTCCGCGCGCGGAAAACCATGGCACGCGGTGGGTTGGCGTCCGGGAGGGGCGCTGGCTCGCCGCGTGACCTGTTTGAAGGAGTGGGGGCGTGCTACGCTGGTCGCTGGGGGCCGATGAGCAAGCGGAGAAGCGCATGGACGAGGAAGCATGGCTGCGCTGCGAGGAGCCACAGCGTCTGCTGGAGGCGGTGAAGCGAAGGGCGAGCGAGCGGCGACTCCGGCTGCTGGCCAGCGCGTGCATCCGCCTGGTGTGGGAGAAACTGGATCGCGAGGAATGTCGCGAGGCGCTGGAGGAGCTCGAGCGTGCGGCCGACGGATTGTCCACCCCCACCGACCTGGCCCGCGCCAGCCAGGAGGCGTGGGAAGTGTCGAGCGATCTGGATGCAGCCAGCGATGAGATGGGTGACGGGCCGGACAGCGCGTTTCTGGAACGGCAACTGGCGGCCAACGCGGTGGCCAACGCCTGCTCGTTTCGCGATGCCTTCCCCTACGCGGTTCGGGTGACCTGTGTCCTGTACGATGTGGAGCAGACCGCCTGGTATCGAGCCGGGGGCGACGAACACGAGGAGGAAGCACGGCAGGCGATGGAGAACATCCGTCGGCAGGTAGTGGCACGGCTGCGCGATCTGTTCGGTGATCACTTCCGGCCCGGGACGCTCGCCCCGGAGTGTCTCACGCCGGCGGTGCTGGAACTGGCGAAGACAGCCTATGCCGAGCGATCCGCCCCCTCGGGAGAGCTTGATCCGGTACGTCTGGCGATCCTGGCCGATGCGCTGGAGGAGGCCGGCTGCTCCGATGGGGAGATCCTGCACCATCTACGCAGCGGAGGAACTCACGTGCGCGGCTGCTGGGCGCTGGATCGGGTGCTGGGGCGCGAGTAGTGATTCCTGGCGCGGGCAGGGAAACCTGTGTATCAAATCGTGGGAGGGCGGCGGATAGAAGGAGAGAGACCGAGGGGCGGCCACACGCCTTGCTCGTCTACTCCGGCAAGCAGCCGGGATAGAGCGTAGGGAGAGCGGCCAACGGAGGAGAGCCATGGCGGCGAACCGACTGATCGACGAGCTCTATCGCTGCGTGATGCCTGCCGACGGAAGCGCCCTCGGAGATGACGAGCTGCTCGGGCGTTATGTCGAGCAGCGCGACGAAATGGCCCTGGCCGCCCTGGTGCGGCGTCATGCCCCGATGGTCTGGGGCGTGTGCCTGCGGGCCCTGCGCGATCATCACGAGGCGGAGGATGCCTTCCAGGCCACCTTCCTGGTGCTGGTGCGCAAGGCGGAGTCGGTCTCGCCGCGTGGCATGGTCGGCAACTGGCTGTACGGGGTGGCGCATCAGGCGACATTGCAGGCGCGGCGGGCCCTCGGGCGGAGACGCACGCGGGAAAGCCCACTGACCCACCTGCCGCATCCCCCGGCGGCGCCCCCGGCGGAGGTGTTCTCGGAAGGTGAGGAGCTGGATCGGGCGCTGGTAGTGTTGCCGGCCATCTACCGGGCGGTGGTGGTGCTGTGCGACCTGGAGGGACGGACGCGGAAAGAGGCAGCCGCCCAGCTGGGGGTGCCGGAAGGAACGGTGGGCGGTCGGCTGGCGCGAGCGCGAGCGCTGCTGGCGAAACGCCTGGCCCGCCGCGGTGTGGGAGCGTCGGTGGGAACGCTGCTGGCTTCGCAGACGGTGGCAGTGCCGCCGTTGGTGCTGTTGAGCACGCAGGGAGCGCTCGGCGCGGGAGCGGTCTCCTCCGGAGTGGCAGCGCTGGTTACGGGGGTGTTGCAGGCGATGCTGACGACGAAACTCAAGACGGTGGCGGTGCTGGTCCTCCTGTCGGCTGTCACGCTCGGCGGGGTGGGCGCCGGAGTACGGCTCCTGGCAGGCGCAGGCATACCGACTCCTGCTGTCCCGGTCCGGGCACTGCCGCGCGGCGGCGCGAATGATGACCGGCATACCGTGCGAGACACGAAGCAGGACGTACCGGCGAAGCAGAAACTCACACAGATCCAGCCGCCAGGCGGCGAGCCGCTGGTGGTGACCGGGCGAGATGGCGAATATACCGTGGAGGGGCTGGCGCAGGTGACCAGGCGTCTGGAGGCGCTACCGCCCGAGGAGTTCGAGAAGTGGGCGACGGAGCTGGAACGGCTGCGCGGCCAGAAGTTTGAGCCAGGGCTGAGTCGGCAGGCCTGTCGCACCTACTTCGCGACGCGCTTCAGCGTCGCGTTCGACGGGCTTCACTGGAACGCGCGGGCGGCAGCCCCGTTGCTGCAGCGCGTCACCAGCCTACCCGCGGCAGAAGCCGTGCTGTGGAAGGAAGCGTTCGAGGCGGTGCTGAAACTGAAGATCGGACAGACGGCCACCACGAACCTTCCTGGAGGGCCGGCCTACGCTATCCCGCTGGTCCTGGCGCCGGTGCCGGGGTTGTACGAGGGAACGAAGTACAGCGTGGAGCGCGGCAAGAAATACCGGGCGCGGCTGACGCAGCTCACAGCGGGCGACGTACGGTTGTGGCAGACCCAGGTGGACCGATTTGGCGGCACTGCGCTGGACGCGGCAATCAACATCATCCTGCGCGACGAGTTCTTCCCGAAGGAGCGATTCCAGCGCGAGAAGTTCCGTGCGGCCGTCCGGGTGGCTGATTAGTTCACGGTACGAGCCGGTGGCAGCGGGTCAGCTGGGGGGAGCCTGCTCGCCGTCGCGATAGTGCTGACGGCATTTGCGGTAGGCCTCCTCCACGGGAACGAGTAGATCCCGGGCGGCGACGAGATCATCGGCCAGGAGGGCGTCGCGCAGCTCCTCCAGCCGCTCGCGGAGGTCCTCGGTCGCCTTGCCGACCTCGGGATCCATCTTGCCAGTGCGGAGGAAGACACCGACCTGGAGCTTCCGCGTCAGCAGGTCCCAGAGCTGGAGCTGGCGAGTGGCCTCCTCCTTCTTGCCGGCGCGGACGGCACTCATGGCATCGGCCCGGACCCGAACGATCTCCTCGAACGCCTGCTTCTGATCGGGGTAGTAGATGTAGAGTGCAACGACACTGAACACCACCAGCCCCAGCAGCGCGACCACGCCGAGGACAGGCCCCGGTACGTCCCGGTTCCAGACGGTCTTCGGACGATCCACGCTCGGCGGGGCGGTCGCGAACCACCTCTCCAGGCGTCCAGTTTTGTCGAAGCGAGCCAGCAGCCCGCCTGCCAGGAGCAGCACCGCGAGGGCTGCGAGTGCGAACGGTTCCAACACCTCGATCTTCTGAAGCAGCTTGGCCCGCACGATCTCGGCGGTCACGCCCGTGCCAAAGGGGAAGGGGCTGGTCCAATCGTCGAAGGCGTGGGTGTGGCTGGCCTCCTCGCTGGCGAAGTACAGGGGCTGCTCCATGCCGTAAGCGACCCCTAGCACCAGGACGAGGAGGATGGCGAGCCAGGCCAGCAGTCGCTTCCAGCCGAACAGCACCATCAGCCAGACGATCAGCCCGAGGTTGAAGCCGACACCCAGCTCGAACAGCACGAAGCCTGCGCCGACCGAGTTGCCATGCTCGAAGATCAGTCCGATCCGCATCATGCCCGGCAGCACGCCCGAGTAGGCTGGTAGTCCGATCAGGGCCATGAGGGACGGGGAGCGCCAGTCGTCGTGCCGCATGGAGGTGCCGAGGATGCCGTGCGGTAACAGGCCGGCCAGCAGGCCGGTGAAGGCGACGCCGATCAGAACATACAGCATGGTCGGGCCGAATGCCTCGCGGCTGGCCGCGACGAACACCGCTGCCAGTCGCTTCAGGCCCGGTGCTGGGGTTGGCTCGTCGCCGGGTGGCAAGGTGTCGGCGGGCGTCTCGAAGAGGCGTTTCCAGATCTCGCCACCCGCGATGGCGAGCGCCATGGTCGCGATCACGAAGCAAATGATGACGATGGGTTCGGAGAGGGTGAGGCCGTAGAGGAACGACAGGGGGTTCAGTTGCGGGGCGGCCAGGATGAAGGCCAGGATGGTGGCGCTGGGAACACCAGCCCGGCGCATCTCGCGTGCCACCGGAATGACGCCGAACGAGCAGACAGGCAAGAGGGAGCCGATGGCCCAGGCACGGAAGAGCCCGCCCAGTCCCTCGCCACCGAACAGCCGGCGCGTGCCCGCCGCGCCGAGCATGACGCGCATCACGGCAGCGACGAAGAAGCCGACCACCAGGGTCGAGGAAGCCTCGATGGCGGTCTGCCCGGTGCGGAGGAGGACGCTCCAGAGAATATCCATGAGGGATGGCTCCAGCAGGTCAGACCGGTCAGACCGGCACCGCCACGGTTTCGAGGAGTTGATCGATGATGCTTTCGGTGGCATCGGGCACGAGGCCGAGCCGGACGCCCAGGACCGGGGAGGCGACCTCCTGCACGTCGTCGGGCGTGACGAATGGGCGGTTCTTCAGAAACGCCCAGGCCTGAGCAACGCGCTGCCAGATCAGCAGGCCTCGCGGGCTGAGGCCCAGGGTCACCCGGGGATGCGCTCGCGTGGCGCGGCCCAGATCGACCAGATAGGCCTGGACGTTGGGCTGCACCGTGACGCGGGCGACCCGCTCCTGGAGAGCCGCCAGTTCCCCCTCGGCCAGGACGGCCTCGTGCCCTGGCCGGTCGTCGACATGACCAACGGCGGCGGCGAGCAGATCGAGTTCGTCGTTGCGGTCAGGGTAGCCGACCGACAGTTTCATGGCGAAGCGGTCGAGCTGCGCCTCGGGCAAGGGGTAGGTGCCGTGATGCTCCACCGGATTCTGGGTGGCGATCACGAAGAAGGTCGGGGTGAGCGTGTGGCGCAGGTTGTCGACGGTCACCTGGCGCTCGGCCATCGCTTCGAGCAGGGCCGACTGGGTGCGTGGGGTGGTGCGGTTGATCTCGTCAGCGAGGAGGACGTCGCTGAAGACGGGGCCAGGCTGGAACTCGAACTCGCGCGTCTTCTGGTTGAAGACGCTGAAGCCGGTGATGTCGCCGGGTAGCAGGTCGGGCGTACACTGCACCCGGGCGAACTTCCCGCCGACCGCCACGGCGACCGCCTTGGCCAGGGTTGTTTTGCCCAGGCCGGGCAGGTCCTCGAGCAGGAGGTGTCCCCGCGCCAGCAGGCAGGCCAGCACCTTTTCGACGACGTCGCTCTTGCCGCGCAAGGCGTGATTCAGTGCTGCGCGCAGAGCATCGATCTGTCGGAGACTGGTCGCAGTCCGCGTCTGGGCATCATGGATCAAGGTACTCATCACGGGCAGGCTCCCATCGCGGGGGTGGGGTGGGGGGATCGCCATCGCTTCAGGGACCAGCCGGCCAGGACGCGATGGCAGACGGCCAGGACCTCGGCCTCGGACCAGGGTGGTGGCGTGTCCAGGGCGTAGGCGGCCCACTCGGCCATCCGGGTCAGCTGGTCGAGATCGGGATCCAGGGAGGCAGGTAGAGGCAGCGTGCGTCGGAGCCAGCCCAGGACCGTCTGGCGGCGAGGCCGTGCCTTGCCGACCCAGTGGCCCCGGCGCTCGAGGATGGCCACCGCATGCAGGACCTGCTCGCGCCAGGTGCGGCCGGGAAACCACTTCCACAGGCAGACGGCGAGGGCGTCGAGCCATTCACGCCGCCAGATCCAGGCGGCCACCAGGGCGGCGAGGAAGATGGTGCACTCGATGACATGGAGCCAGACCCACGCCGCGACCGTGGCAAGCGCATACCGAAGGCGCTCGGTCAGTGGCAACGATGGTCCCAGCACGTCGAAGCCAGGCGTCGGCTCGACCACCAGCCAGTGGCCGTCCTGCAAGCGTACTTCGGGCCAGAAGTGCAGGTCGGTCGCCTGGACCGGAGTATGAGCCGTTTCGGGGTCGTAGGCATCTGGTGAGGCGTAGTAGCCCAGGCAGACGCGTGCCGGGTAGCCGAGCGAACGGAGCATCATGGCGGCGGCGGTGGCGAACAGGTAGTCGGGCCCGCTCCGTGATTCGTTCAGGAACCACAGCACCGGAGCAGAGTGGTTCGCGGGCGCGGCGGCGTTCCGGTCCAGGGTAAAGTCGGCCCGCAGCCGGGTGAGCACCGCCGCCACCTGGGGCCAGCCGCGAGGCTCGTTGTCTGCCCACACACGCGCCAGCCGTTCGATATCGGACCGGATGGTGTCTGGCACCTCCAGCAAGACCGGGACCGTGCCGTGGTAGGTCCCATCGGCCCCGAAGGCGGCACTGGGGAGCCGACCTGGATCCAGCGTCCGGCAGTCAGTGGTGACGACCACACCCGGCGGCGTCCGGCTTCGACCTGCCAGAGTAACGACACCATCGTAGTCCCACTCGTAGTAATCCGCCCGGTCCACCTTGTGGATGCGGAAGCGCGTGAGCATCGCCGGCGTCGGCACGAGGTTGCTCTTCATGCTCGCCGCCTTGAGCCGGTGGCGTTCGTCGCACAGATACCAGCCGGAGTCCTTGAACTGTCCCAGCTTCATCCAGTCGCCGCCCTCGGCCTCGATCAGTCGGCTGGCGGGCTTGCGCGCCTCGAGCCAGCGGTGCTCGGCGATGTCGTAAGTCTCGTAGGCAACGACACGGACGTGGAGTGGGGTGCGCCCCTGCACCTCGAACAGGCCGCGCGCCTTCTGGCTGCCAGGCTTTTTCGCGTCCTTCGGTCCCTGGCGAGAGGTGTCGAAGTCGCGGCTGGGGCGGCGATTGTCGGGCAGTTTGCCGTGATTCTCGATGATCTCCGCCTGGCCGGCGGCGACCATGCGCTCCTGGTCCCTGCGTGGTCGGTGCGGCGTACCGTACATGTCGCTGACGGCATCGATCAGTGAGTTCTTGTTGTCCTCGATCATCCGGTCGGTTTCGACCATGCCCGCCGCCCGGGCGTTCTCGCCCGCCGTTTCTTCCGGGCCGTCGCCGATCCCGTAGCGAGCGAAAGGGTCGGTTGCGCCGGTCCCTCCCGAGGTCGGCAGCCACTCGCCCAGCGCCAGCGCGGTCCGCTTCGGCCCCATCACAACGAGGGCGATGGTGGCGCAGAGTGCGATCCCGAGGCACCCCAGCCCCAACCACGGGAGGCGCCGGTCGCTCGCCTGCACCTCGATGGCGATGGTGCTGTCGGCGGCAACGAGTACGGACTTCAGCCCAGCCCAGTAGACGAGCATGAGCCACACGCTGCCGGTCGCCGTGTACAGGCCGAGGACAACCATCACCGCCGGATGGTTCGTCATGGCAGCGGCGAACAGGATGAGAAACAGGCTGACGACGCAGGCCAGACGGAGACACAACAGCCAGCCAGCGCAGGCCGCCAACCCCAGGCCGACGTTGCGCAGGCCGCAGACCATCTGCAGTTCGAGCGGGTAGCCATCGCCCATCCAGTCGCGCCGCAGCGGTTCGACGGCGAGCGGAGCGGCGGCCAGGCTCAGCAAGAGGAGCAGCACCCAGACGGGCGGCTTACGTCGCGGATCGGCGGGCAGCGGCACGCACCCGTGGATGGCGGCCGCGAGTGCGGCCCAGACCACTGCCAGAGCCACGCTTTGCAGCACGGCCCGGCGGTCGTTGGCGGCCACCTCGACCGCCACCGCCGCCAGTGCCAGCAGGACGAACGTTATCCGGCGTACCAGGTGAGCGAACTCAGGAGCCATGTCGCGCCTCCCTCCAACCGCCGCGAAGCAGGGCCGGGATCGCTTCCGGTGACTCAATCAACAGCCAGGGCGACGGGCAACCTCCACAGGTCGGAGCCGTCGCGCCCTCGCCGAACGCTCCAGCCTTCAGCACCACCCACCGCTGGTCCTCGGCCTCGCACGCCGCGCAGTGCTGGTGGGCATGCGATCCATCGGTGGTGACGATGACCTGCAGGCCATCACGGAAGCCCTGGCACTTCGGGCAGGCCAGCACCTCGGCCAACGGCTTGTGTCCCGCCTCGGGAAGCGCGGCCAGAGCGTCGAGAATCCTGTGCAGCTGCGCCTGGCCCGAGGCGGGTGGGATGTCGTCGCCGCCCCAGGTCAGTCCCACCTGCGCGCCCTCTTCGAGCCATCCTCTGGCGAAGCTGGCCACGAGACGGATGGCCCACTCGCGCGAGGAGTTCGTCCCGGTGCCGGCGTGGACGTGCGGATCAGCGTCGAGCACAAGCTGGATGACCGGGCGCGAGTTTGCCTGGAGTTCGCAGACGATGAGCCGGTCGTGTCGGGCCGACTGGCCCCAGTGAATGCGCCTTGGCGAGTCGCCCCGGCGGTAGGGCCGCACCCCCAGGACGTCGCCGGTGGTGCCAACCTTGCTGCGCGAGACGTTGCCCTCGACCTGGCGGTCGCCGCCGACGGGAGGAATGGGCCCGACGGGATAGGTGCGCGGCCAGACGACGAGCGGAGCCTGGACGGGCATCGCGCGGCGATTTTCCCAGAGGCCGAAGGGAAAGCCGGTGGTGAGATCCGGTGCGACGCTGGGGTAGATGCCCCGGCAACGCGGCTGGAATCTCCAGCGACACAGGACAGTTCGCCGGCGCGGCACCGTGGCGATGCCGGCCACAGGCTGAGTGGTTTCGGCGCCGAAGCCGCCCCGCACGGCCAGTCCCCAGGCGGGCCAGGGCAGCCCGTTGCGCAGGTGCAACTCGACCTCGACCGCTTCTGCCTCGGTGGCGCGGGCCCGGTCGAAACTGAGCGAGCCTGTCAGGCCGCGCAGGGTGAGCCAGGGCCAGAGCAGACCCAGCGCAAGGACGGCGACGACGCCGCCACACAGCACGAAGCCCTGCGCATGCAGGAACAGCCCACACAGCAGGGACGCCAGCGCGGCCAGTGTGAGTACTCCCAGGGGGTGATAGACGAACCGGCGAACGCGAGCGCTGAGCGCGGGGAAGCAGTCGTAGGTGGCCAGGGTGTGCAGCCAACGGCCGGACCAGGATGTCGTCGATGCAGGCGGCATCACGCGGAATCTCGGGAGGAGAACAGCAGGGTACTCGGTATATCATTGTATAACCGACGGCGCGACATACAAGGTTATACGCCAACGAGAGGGAGAGAGTTCGTGGGGTGAAAGGTGGGAAACCTGTCGAGAGGTGTGCGAGTGCCGACGCGGCGGGGCTCCGTGAGCGACCATGGAACGCTGGCCCGGTGGCACATCACTTCGTGAAGGTGCGTTCGGGGATGTGGGCGCGCTACGCGTTGAGGTCGCCTTGGCGGTTTTTGCCAGGCCGAACCGAGCGCAGGCAGTCCACTCGATCATCCCCCAACCGATGGGCGTCCAGGCCGGTCGATCCTGATGCGCGCGGCTGAAGGAATCCGCGCGCCTGGCTGGGCCGTCGAACTGCCGCCAACTGGAGAGTCAGCGCTTACCTCCCTTACCGATTGATGCGGCGGCCAGTGAGGACGCGGAGGACGACGTCGCGCTGGCTGGCGCCGCCGCGGTAGGTGATCTGCACCCGGGCAGGACCGATGGTGAGGATGGCCCCTTCGGGCAGCCCCTGGAAGGTGCCGAGGATGGGCCGCTGGCTCTGGTTGCGAATCATGGTGATCTGCGCTCCGGCCACAGGGGCGGCTCCGAAGGTCAGGAGCAACCTGCCGGACAGGGTCACCCGGGCGTTGGTGGTGATCGAATCGTGCTGCGCGCCGTTGATGCGGAAGTGGGCGGTGCCGGACAGGTGGAGCTGCTTGCCGGAGTTCGCGCCCAGGGTCAGGACGCCGGGCCGGCTGGCGTCGCCGGGGCGGAGATTCCCCCGGACGATGGTGTTGCCCAGGATGCGGCCCCGGCCGCGCAGGGTCGCGCCGGCATCGACGTGAACGTTGCCGCGGATCGTGCCATGGTTGATCAGGCTCGCCCCACGCTTCACGCTCGCCGTCGCCGTGGTGAGGGTGCCCAGGCTGGAACGACCGTTGACCTGGAGCTGACCAGCGGTGATGGTGGTGGGGCCGGCGTGGCGATTGTTGCCCACCAGCACCAGCGTGCCGGCCCCGGTCTTGGTCAGCGTGCCGCTTCCGGTGATCAGCCCGGTCAGCGCCAGGCTGGTGCCCGCAGCGGTGTCCAGCGTCGCGCCCGGGGCGCTCAGCTTCACCTCGCGTCCGGTGGTGAACGAACCCGTCGTCCGGAGTGTGCCGCCCTGGAAGACCAGATCGTTCGTCGCCGAGCCGTTGCCCAGGTTGGCGCTGGTCCGCACGCTCAGGGTGCCTTCCTTCAGCGTCGTCAGGCCAGCGTAAGTGTTGGCGCCCGTCAGGGTGAAGATGCCGGCACCCACCTTGGTGATGCCGCCGCTGCCCGTGATGGTGCCGGCGAAGGTGGTGCTGGCGTTACTGGCGCCGGTGGTGAGGGTGCCCAGGCCGAGGCGAAGCGTGGCGCCGATCTCTCCCGCGAGAGAGCCGATGGCTTCCGATTCGTCCTGCAGCTCCAGGGCAACCTGACTGGCGAGATGGACGCCGCTGGCGTTGGCGAGGTTGTCGTCCCCGGCGCCGAGGCGGTAGGTGCCGTTGACCAGGTAGAGGGTGCCGGCGCCGGCATCGCCGCGAAGGAACGCCACGTCGTTGGCCTCGCCGAGGTACTGGTGCGCGTTGCCGCCCTCGGTGTGCGTGATCAGCTTGACCGCGTCGAAGTCGAGCTGGCCGGAGACGGCCGCCTCACCCAGACCGAGCATCGCCGCGAGGAACAGCTCGTCGGCCAGAATGCCCGTCGCGTCGGACTGGTCGTCCAGGATGGCCCCCTGGAGCGCCTCGACACGGACGTCGCCGTGGAGGTGCGGCGTGGTGTTGATGGTGCCGACCGTCACGTTGCCCGTCCGCGCCTGGAGGACGATGGCGTTGTCGTCCTGATCGGTCGTCGAGGCAACCTTGCCGACGACGAGTGCGCCGCCGGTGGTGATGCGGATGGCGCCGTTGGCCGCGGTGACGTCGGTCAGAACCAGGGCGTCGGCCTCGTCGATGGTGATGGAGCCGGCGCCTCGCGTGGTGGCGGTCAGGCTGGTGACCTGAGTGTTCAGGTCGATGCCCGTGGCCGCGTCGGCGGACAGGGAGTTGGCCTGCACATCCACCCCGTCATTACCCGCGCCGGTGATGGAGCCAGTGGTCGCTGCGAGGGTCACGTCGGCGCTGGCGGAAAGGGATGCGCCAAGCGTCAGGGCCTGGCCAGCCAGCAGGTGGATGCTACTGCTTCCAGTGGTGGCGATCGGAGCGAGCACGGCGATCGACTCGGCGGTGAAGGCGACGCTGTGGTGCGCCGCTGGGGTCAGGGCAGCCTCGAGGCGAATGGCGTCGCTGCCTTCGCCCCCCTCGAGCGTGAGGCCCGCATCGAACGGCCCGTCGGTGTCCAGAGAGAGGATGGTCACGCTGTCGTCGCCGTCACCCGCGTCCAGGGTCAGGTGGCTGGCGGGGTTGGCGAAGGTCAGCGGGGTGCCGGCGGTCGAGCGGACCGTCATGCTGGCACCGGAGGCATCCGCCAGGGTGATGGATTCGTCCCCGCCCGCGAACTGCAGCGCCCGGTGGAGCGCGTCCAGCGAATCGCTGGCGCCTTCTACGCCGCTGTAGCTTATCCACGAGGCTGCAGCGCCGTTGGGACCGTCCGGATCGAGCGCTGCGCTGCCGGAGGTCGGGCTGGTGAAGGTGTGGGTGATGGTGTCGAACAGGCCCGTCGAGGCACCGCGCAGGAGCACCAGGGCATCGTTGCCGCCCGTGCCGCCGTGGAAGGTGATGCCGCCAGCAGGGACGGGGTTGCCGGTGCTGAAGTCGAGGGCGAGGGTGTTGTCGTCGGCATCGGAGCCATGGACCGCCAGTGCCCCGACCGCGGGCGCGGGAGCCTGGAAGAGCGTGATGCCATGCTGGCGGACGCGAAGTTGGCCGCTGGCGACATCCACGGTGGTGGTGCCTCCGGACGGCAGTGTCACCGACGCGGGGCTGCCGCTGGGCACGATCGTCACCTGGTAATCTTCCACCTCACCGTCGCTGGCGAAGCCGGTGGGGAGCAGGTGCCCGGCGCTACTGAGGCGGAAGCGGGCGAAGGTGGTTCCGACGCTGGCGCCAGCGGGGAGTGTGAAGCTGAGCGTCGTTCGGCCACTCGTGGTGCCGAGAGCGACGCTGGCGAAGATCTGCTCGCCGACGTCGTCCCAGTCGCCGTCCTGGTTGAAATCGATCCAGGCATCGAGGAGGTTGCTGGCCCCAGCGTTCTCCAGGTCGACGGTCAGACTGGCCACCGTGGGCGAGACGGCCGAGGAAACGAGCGTGGTGAGGAAAGTCACGCCGTCGTCGCCTGGGTCGCTGCTGGCGCTGGCCGAGGGAGCGCCCTCGGACTCCACGTTGCACAGGTTGCCGAGCTTCGGCCCCAGGATGACATGCCTGGCGCCGTTGTCGGCGAGGAGGACGGGATACCCGGCGGGGGCATCGCCGTAGTCGAGGCCGGATTCGAGGTCGAGGTCGTTGCCGTCCCCGCCAGTGTGGAGGATGCCGGCGATCAGCTCGACGCCGAGGTCGTTGCGTGTAGTGATGTGCTGGAAGCGGCCGATGACGGCATCCGCGCTGGTGTCGTTGTGGACGAGCGTGTAGCGGGTGTACGCCTCGGGCATGACGAAACCATCGAGTCCGATCACCGTGACCGCGGCGTCGTGGTGAATGGTGATCGAGCCAGTAACGATCAGGGCATCGCGCTGGGTGGCGTTCAGGTCGAGGTACAGGTGAGAGCCGGTCTGGAAGACCAGCGCGCCAGTGCGGAAGGTGGCGATCTGGTTCGGCGCGGTACCGACGATCAGGTGTCCACCGTTGCCGATGGTGAGCGGGCCGACGAGGGTGCCGGTGCCAGCGAGAGTGGCATTGGTCACGGTCACCGAGGTACTCGCCGACGTGCTACCTGTGAGGAGCAACGTGCCGCCTTCCACCTGGAGCGGGCCGGTGAAGGTGTTGGTGGTGGCCAGCTCGAACGTGCCCGCGCCGCGCTTCGTCAGGCCGCCGGAGCCGGTGAACGTCAGAGGCAAGGCGGCGCCGGGGGTGATTGCGGTGGTTTCATCGGCGCTGGCGGAGACGTCGAGCACGATGATGCCATCGAGCAGGACGATGGGGTGGGTGGTGCGAAGCTGGTCCTCGAAGTGCGTGCCCTGGTCGAACCGCAGGGTGGTGCCGCCGGCGATCTCGATGGTCGGGGCGCTGAGGAACCCAACGGAGCCCGCGACCGCGGCGAGCACGGTCGGATCATTCACGCCGTTGGCGATGGCCAGCTCCTCGAAGAGACGCAACGAGCCGGTGCGACTCAGGGACACCTCACCTCCCGCCAGCCGCAGCACCTCGGCCGCCGTCACCCCCTGGTGCAGGTGCAGGCCGTTAGTTGCGGCGAGGGACACGGTGCGCGGCGTCGGGGAAGTCGCTCCGCGCGGGGAGCCGATCACCCACAGGTGGCCGCCGTGGGCGGTTCCATCAGCATCGATGTAGCCGGTCGAGGCGAGGGCGAGATGGTCGGCTTGCAGAAGCGTTTCGCTGAGGAAGACGAGATCGCCGCCCGCGGTGATGGTCAGCTCGCCGTTGGCGCCGGTAACGATCAGCGCCGGCTGGGCGAGGCTGAAGATCATCTCGGCCCCCGCCGTCAGCGACAGCCTCGACGTCACCGTGGGCAAGGTGCGCCCGGCCAGGTTCAGGTTCCCCTGCGCGGCGAGGAGCAGCTCGTCGAGAATGCCGTTGGCCCGAACCTGGATGTCGGCTCCGAGCACGAGATGGCTATGGTGCGAGACGATGGAGACGGAGCCAGCGGCTGCGATCGCCTGGGTAATCTGAACCGCGCCTTGCGCGTCGACCACGAGGCCGCCCGTGGTGACCGGCCCGGTCAGGAAGACCTGCGCGCCGGCGTGGATGCTGGTGATGCCGGTGGAGGACAGCGCGGCCGGCAGTGGATCGTGGTCGCGCAGCTCGAAGCCGCCAGCAGAGGAGGTGAGGTGCAGGGCGCCACCGGCCGTCACGGAACCGACGAGTAGCGAGCCGGCAGCGGTGATGGTCACCGTTCCTTCGTTGGCGCGGACCTGGACGACGTCCAGCCCCTGGCTGATCTCGCCGACGCTATCCACGTCGGTCAGGGTGATGGGGCCCGTCGTGGTGGTCACCTCGGTCAGCTGGTTGACGGCGAGTTCGAGGCCGGGGATCCCGGTGCCGGCCTTCAGAGTCAGCGACCCGGCGATGATATCGACGTCCGGGTCGCCGGCGGCCAGCTGGCGTATCGCACCGCCGGCCTGGATCGAGACAGAGGTCAGCGACGTGAGCAGGGTATCCTCGGCCAGGCCGAGGGTCGTGCGGATGGCAGCGGAGTCGGCGGCGGTGGCCGCGTAGGCACCGGCGACGATCCGGCCGACGATCACATCACCGCCCGCCACAAGCGTGAGTTCCCGGCCGTCCAGGTTCGTCAGCACCTCCACGTCGATGATGATCAGGTCGCCGCCGGTGTCGATGGTCAAGGAGCCGTTGGCCACCGTGGCGTAGACGGTCAGCGCGCCATCGCCGGTGTGATGCACCGTGACGTTGCCGGGCGAGACGACGTTGAGGTGCAGCTCGCTGGTGGCAGTGGTGATGGTGGTGCCGCCCGCGACATTGAGATAAAGCGGATCGGCGAACGGCACGTTGCCGCTGACGGTGGTTAGCGGATCCACCCGGAGGGTGCCGTTGGGGCCGCCGGGTAGGACGTTGCCGAACTCGACGTTGCCGGTGCCGGTGATGTCGATGGGGCCGTTGGCGGTCACCAGGCGGTCGAGGGAGATGGAGCCGAAGGCGTAGAGCTTGATGCCGCCGGCGCCGGTGACCTCGGCATCAACGGCACCCACCTCGACGAAGCCGAGATCGGCGCCGTCCCGGGCGAAAACTTTCAGCGAGCCGGCCTGGAGCAGGCCGCCGGTGTTGGTGATGGAGCCAGCCGGCGCCAGGATCTCGAACGGGCCGGCCGTCTCGATGAACAGGTCGGTCAGCACGATGTCGCCACCGAGGCTGCCGGCGGTAAGGTGAACCTCGCTGCCCAGCGTCTTGATGCGGCCGTAGATGTCGCTGCTGATGCCGCCAACGCCGTCAGTGCCGGCGAAGACGTTGACAACGTGGCCCGAGACGATCTCCCCCTTCAGCTCGATCTCGTCGCCGGCGCGGACGGTGACCTCACCGATCCGGGTGTTGGTGGTCGAGAGGGTGCCGCGGATAATCGCGCTGTCGCCCGCGGTGACGACGATGGCATTGGACGTGGAGTCAGCGGCGTTCTCGTCGGCGGCGGTGATGCTGATCGACTCGGCGAGAGTGAACGTGCCAGCGGCGGTGATGGCGATGCGCGACACGGCCGACATGCCGGCGGTGGCGGCCTGCATCGTCTCGTCGGCACCGGCCGGCTTCGCACCGGTCATGTAGAAGTTGCGCCCAGCGTCGATGGAGATGGCGCCGGCGGTGCCAGCGGCGTTCTTCGCCGTGACCAGGCCAGAGAGGGTCACGTCGCGGCCCGCATCAAGGACGATGGCCGACTCCGACGCCAGTGAGTCGCCAGAGAAGACCGCCACCTCGGTGGCCGCGCCAGGCACCATCACCCGCGTCGGTCGCAGCACGGTCTGCTGCTCGGTGATCGGCTGGGCGACCCAGCTGGTGGAGGGAACCTGATCGACCACGGCGACCTTCGCATCGACCAGCTCGACCACCGGCACCTCGGTGAACAGGTCGTGGGTGTTGCTCACCCACTGGTAGCCGAGTGTCAGCCGGGTGTCCTGAACAACGTGGGCCTGCGAGGTCCAGTCGAAGGTGTAGTCGTAGAAGGTTTCGACGGCCGAGCGCTGGAGGAGGTAGCCGCTGTTGATCATGCCTCCGGTTGCGAAGTTGACGATGTCGTACCACAGACCGCTCGCGCCGATGGTGACGACGTCAAACTCGCCTGCGCTTCCTGCCGCGTTCAACTGATCCGGTTGCCCCGGTGCCCAGTTGGTGTAGGTAATCCGAGTCTGATCGTAGAATGCGATGAAATAATTGATGCCATCCGTCGGGTAGGCGTAGAACCCCAGGAGGACAAGTTGATCGTCCGGAGAGGCCTGATCGGCCCAGTAGTTGTCTTCCGCCGAGAGGATCACCGCCACCTGACCACCGCGCAAGGCCGCATCCGCGGGGGCCGCAGTCCGGAAGCCGCTCGCGAGAGGAATCGACGGGTAGGGGACGAAATCGTAGATGGTTTTGGCGTCCGGCTCGAACTGCAGCCGTAGATTCGTGCTGGGATCGATTACCCGCTGGTCGGGCCGGACAAGGACCAGCCCCAGGCTCGTGAGCGAGGCCGTGGTGGGCAGGAAGCCGAGCGGGGCGAGCACGAGTTTTCCGAGTGCGTCCACCCCGACCTCGGTATCGACACTGGTGCCCCACACCGGGGGGGTGTTCACCGTTCCGCCGGAACCGTCGATGACCGTGTAAGTGCGACGGCCATCGCCGACATAGGACACAGCGAATCGTTCGGCGCTCCGGTCGAGGTCGTCGAAGCCGGTGTAGCGGGAGCGGTCCTGATCGTAGCGGACGACCGCGGTTTCGCTGAAGCTGCCCACCGTCTCTGTCGAGGTGGTGGGAACGCCCTGGGTGACGACGCGCACCAGATCCAGCTCGGCGTCGATGGGCAGGCGGATGTACTTGCCTTCCAGGCCGGGCAGCGCCATCTGCACGATGTGCGACGCGGCAGTGCTCCAGTAGGGCGTCCACGGCACGACCGAGGTCGAACCTTGCTGCGTGCGGTGCTCCTGCGCGTTGGCGTAACTGAAGTCGAACAGCGGCAGGTAGCCTAGCGCGGCCAGGACGATGGCACGCTGAGCGTCGCTAAGCTGATTGAACGTCGCGCCAGCGGCGGGAGCATCGCCGGCCCAGTCGATGACCGGAGCGTTGTTCTGCTGCTCGGCGAGGCTGTTGGCGTAATCGATGCCGTGGATGAAATACTCGCGCTTCGTCACACCGTTGTAGTACCCGTCCTGAGTCAGCGTCACGTCCATGGTGTGGAAGTAGTTGCCGCTCTTGACCTGCTCGACGCCGGTCTGCATCTCGACGCGCGTGTCCACCCAGCGCACCAGGGGGGTGTAGACCACCCCGGCCGCCACCTGCCGATGGCCGACGACGACGTCGATGGTCTGGGGCAGCATGGAAAGGGTGGGGGTGAGCACCGGCCGCTGGACGCCAGGCGCCTCGGGGTCGGCCTGCAGCTCGATGTCCTCGCCGGCGGCCGCCTTCACGGTGCCGGTGGCGCTCAGTTTGCCGGCCCCCTCCACGCGCACCAGGCCGCCGGTCAGGTCGGCCGAGGCGATGGCCCCGGTCAGCTGAGCGAGGGACCAGGCAGCGCCGACGCCAGCGTTCAGATGCAGGTCGCCCTTCGAGGTCACCGTGCCGGCGACGACGACCGACTCGACGGCGTTGAGCAGCACTCGCGGCGTCTCACTGCCGTTGTCATTCTCGACGATGCCATTCACGCGGACGTTCGTGCCGAACAGATGGATGGACCCGGACGACAGCACCTGCCCACCGGCGGCGACCAGCAGGTTCTCGACGGCGCGGGCCTCGACCTTCCCGTCGGTGTTCGACACACGGATGACACCGCTGCTCAGCACGTTGATCTGCGTCGCGGCGAGGTCTACCTGGTGCTGGGCGAGCAGCGGCCCGCGCACGTCCAGGGCGGCGGAGGTGGTGATGGTGACGCTGCCCACGTCGATGACGGCGTTGTTGCCCTCGGGACGGTACTGGCCGATGGCTCCTTCGAGCAGGATCTGCTTCGGCGCGGTCAGCGTGATACTGCCGCCGATGCCCGTATTCAGCGTGCCGCGCAGATAGATGCTCAGCGACGATTGATCCTCGCCAGCGGAGAGTCGGAGGGCGTCGTCGGCTTGGACGAAGCCGTCGATCTTCAGCAACTTGCCGACGTCGAGGCTGATGTCGGCCCCGTCGTCCGACGCCAGGACCGAACCGTCGAGGTGCAGGTCGCGGTCGGTGATGATGGTGATGGAGCTGGGGTTCGTGGCAGTCAGCGCGCCAGAGCCGGTGGCATCGGTCTGGACCGTGCTGAACGCGCCCGAGGAGTAGCCGACGGCCGCCGAGCCGCCCAGCACCGCGATGTCGATGGCGCCAGTGGCCCGGATGCTGCCGGTGAGCGTCAGCATCTCGCGGACGTGGAGATCGACGTCAGCCGATGTGCCAGTCCAGACGAGGGCGGAGGCGGTGTTGAGATCGGCACCCGCGCGGATGCTGCCAGCCACATCGAGGTAGTCCGCGTCGATGCGCACGAGCGAGTTGTTTCCCGTGGCCAGAAGCTGCGTGCCGGAGCGCAGGCCCACGTCGGTGGCCGCGATCTCCAGGCTGCCCCCGGAGGCGACCATGCCGCCTGCATCCGCTGTGCCTACGGTGACCTGGGGTGCCTCGATCCGGAGGCGGTGGTTACCACTGACGCGCAGAGTGCCGTCCGACACAGTCACCAGCGTGGGCGACATCGCCAGCAGCGACCCGGCCACGTCGATATCACCGGTGATTTGCAACAGGCCGCGCGAGTCGAACAGCACGTCGAAGCTGCCCGGCGCAGCGGTCGCGGAGGTGGTGCGAACGACACCCGCCAGTTCGATCAGGCCGCCCTGAACGGTGAGAGCGGCACCGGCCTGCAGGCGGCCCGAGGCGGCGGTCAGTGTCACGTTGCCGGCCTGCGATTCGACGGTGGTGGTCGAAAGGCTCTCGGCGGCGTAGGGCATGGCGGCCGGGTCGTTCGTCGAGGCAGTGGCATGGCCGCCCACGGCGCCATCGAGCAGGATGGTGCCCTGCGCCGTCAGCGCGACGACGGCATGGGCGGCTGTGGTGGCGACGTCACTGGTGGAGCGCAGAGTGAGTACCCCCCCGGCGGTCAGCGCGATGCGGTTGCCGGCCAGGAGGTCGCCCGAAACGTCGAGGTCGCCAGGGATGTTCAGGACGATCGCGTTAGCGGCCTTGAGGTGGCCCTGAATGGCCAGGTCGTTGGCGGCGCCGTGGATGGTGATATCCGAGCCGGTACCCCCTGCGGTCAGGCTGCCGCGGACGAGGCCGGAGCTGCCTGCATCGAAGGTGATGGAGCCGTTGATCGTCTCCAGCAGGCTCGTCTCGGTCAGCTCGACGGTCGAACCCTCGGTGGGGTCACCCGTCGTGGGGCTCAGGCCGTTGAGCGTGATGTCGCGGTAGCTCTGCAGCCGGCCGCCGATGGTGAGACGGTCCCCCGAGGCGATGGTGATGCGCGACCCAGCGCCCGGCGCCTGGACGTTGTAGGCCGTCAGGTCGAGCGGGCTGAGCAGGGTGATGCTCTGGGGGCCGCGAATCTCCACGACGGCGTTGGCGGCCGACGTGCGAAGTAGCCCGGTGCCGGCCACCACAACGCTGTGGCCCGACAGGGGGTCGGCCTCGATCGGATCGATGCCGCCGATGATGGTCACGCCCTGGCTGGCGGCCACCTCGCGGCTGATGCGGACCTGGTGGGCGGCCTCGATCCGCACGGTGGCTTCGCCGTCGAACAGGGTGACGACGCCCTGAACAATCTCACCGCCGCTGGCGATCCGGCCGCGCACCTCGGCATCCTGCTGGCTGGTCAGGTCGATGGAGCCAGCGGCGCCGTGGGTGGAAAGTTCGCTGTTGGGATGAATCAGCAGGCCAGTGCCACTGGCGTGAGTGCCGCCGGCGAGGGTGATGGACCGGGCGGAGTGGATGAAGCCGCCGACGGTGATCGGGTCGCCCACACTGTTGACGGTGTTGCCGCCGAGGTAGGCCCGGCCGGTGGCGACGAGGGTCACGTCGGAGGCGCGGCGAGTCGCGCCGGACCAGTCGAAGGTGGTGGTTCCGCCGCTCTCGATCAGCGTGGCCCCGGACACGATCCGGCCCATCATCTCCAGGTCGCCCGCGGCGGTGATGCGCACCTCGCCGGTGGCCTGAGCGTCGGCGGACAGGCCCGCGGCATTGAGACCACCCGTCGGAGTGATCACGACGCTGAGGCCGGCGGCGTCCGCTCCTGGGGTGCCGCCTTCAAGCGTGACGGAACGAGAGGCCAGGCGGCGGCGACGGAATCTGCTGCCCGGCGCGGACGGTGATGGCAGCATCACCGGGGCTGGCCCAGTGGATGCCAGTGCTCGTGACGGTGCCACCCGCGACCAGCGAGCCGAGCAGCGCGATGTTCGTTGCCCCGCGGACGTCGATCCGGCTGCTGGCGTTCCCGGTGGTGAGGAGCGAGCCCTCGTAGACGGTCACGCTGGTTTCGTCAGCGCCGACACGGTCGGTGCCATCGAGAGCGACGCCGCCGTAGAGGGTGATGTTGCCGCTGGCCAGGGTGGTGAAACCCTCGACGAAGAGCGAGCGGTCGGACTGCAGGATCAGGTTCGAGCCGGCTCCGCGCAGGTCGATGTTGCCGCTGATAATCACGTCGTCCGTGGAGCTCAGCACCAGGTCACGGGCGTCGCCGAAGGTCAGCAGCGTGCCGGTGACCAGGATGGCATAGTGGCTGCGCGCGTGCAGCGGATGCTCGGACGGGAAGCGCGACTGGAAGTAGGCGCTGTAATCGAGCGTCGAGGGGCCGCCCTCGAGGGTGATGCCATCACTGGCGGCCACCGTGCCGGGGAGGAACAGTTCCTGCGGTGAGCGGATGCGGACGCTGGAGCCCGCGCCGGTGACGGTGGGGATCGGCGATCCGGTCGAGTGGTCGAAGGTCACGCCGGCCAGCACCGCGGTTCCGGGTTCCATGGTCACCCGGACGTCGGACTGGATATCGATCTGAGCGCCCGCGCCCGGGGCGGAGATCGAGCCGCCTTCGCGCAGGTAGATGGCACCGTCAGCGTTCAGCTGCGGCTTGCCGCGCAGGCCGCCGGCCTTCACCTCGCCCGCGATGCTCAGGTTGCCTCCCGCGTCGAGGCGGAAGGTGTTGTCGTCGTTGCGCGTTTCCAGACGAGCGCCGACGTCAATGGTCACCTCACCGTGGACCGCCACGTCGAGCAGGGCGGCGGCGAGGAGCCAGCCGTTGACCTGCAGATCCTGGCCGACTTGCAGGATCAGTTGGAGCGCCTCGAGCCCCGAGTCGATGCCGCCGGTGGGCACGTGGAGGTTTGGCCCCTCCACCACCGCGCTGCCGGCGGCGCGGATCTCGAGCGTGCCGGTCGCTTCCACATCGCCCGCGACGGTCAGCGTGTCGGTGAGGAGCAGGGTGGGGTCGCGGAAGCGGGCGTCACGCAGGCGCTCCTGACCCGTGAACTTGATGAACTCGGCGTCCATGGCATCGCCAAGGACCATGGTGTTGCCGGCGTCGCTGCGGCCGATGGTGATCTGCGCGAAGCCGTCCGCCAGGGCGGCCAGGTCGCCGCTGGTCAGGTCCATGCTGCGAGCGAAGGCACTGCGGAGCAGATCGGATCCGGCGGCGTTCTCGCCTGCGGTGCCCAGCCGGTAGTTCCACACCGCCTGGTTGGCCTGGATGCTCAGACGGCCGGTGCCGATCACCTGCGCGGCACCCGAGCGGAAGCTGACGTCGTCGGCGAGGAAGGTCATGTCCTGGCCGGCGGCCTGCGTGGTGATCTGGCCGGATTCGAGGTAAAGGAGGGAATCCTCCGCCAGGAGTTGGAGGCGCAGCGCGCCGGCCGGCACTACCAGGGCGAAGGGGCTGCTGCCTCCGGGGGTGCTGCCTCCGCGCATCTGGTCGAGCCATCCGGCCGGGGCAGTGGTCAACCAGGTGATGCCGGCGAAGGTGCCGTCACCGTACACCAGATCTGGCGCGAACGGCGTGTCGTAGTCGTCGAGGCTGGTCAGGATCAGGCCGTCCTGTTCGACGATGGAGACATCGCCTGGGGTGCCGTGCGGGCCGTAGGCGAAGGTCAGCTTCTCGAGGTGCGTCTGGAGTGTGCCGGTGGGGGCGTTCTTCGCCTTGTAGATGAGGTGGCTATTCGGCGCGACGAAGCTCAACGCCTGGCTACCAGTGATCGAGCCATCCGGGGCCAGGAGGCGGATCCAGCCGTCGCCAAGGCCATCCTGGCTGTCGCCGGTCGAGACGGTCAGCGGCTGTTCCAGGACGATATCCGCGCTGTCGCCGAAGACCCGCAGGTCGATGTAGCCATCATGCGAGACGTTGACGGGATGATCGACAGTAATCGTGGCGCGGCTTTCCAGCACGAGATGGCCGGCGTCGATGGCTGTGTTCAGATCGACTAGGTCGGCGACGACGCGCAGGCCCAGGGCGCCCAGGTCGGCGGTCCCGGTGGCGCTGTTGAGCGTCAGCGCCTGCGTCGGGCTGAACAGGGTGAGCCGGTCGATTCCCTCCGCGAACGTCAGCCGCAGGTCGGAGGCCAGGAAGCGCCCCGCCTCGAGCGTGACGGCGCTGGGGAAGGGACCAGAGACAAACACCTCGTCCTTGCCGAATCGCCGGTCGGTCAGGGTCGTCTCGACGGCCTGGGCAACGTCGGTGTCGATGCGGTCGTCGCCCAGCCCGAGGACGAGGTTGGCCACGCCGAAGTCGGTGCTGGCCGAGTCGCGCACCAGGTCGAAGGGGACGTCGAGGGCGTACCAGTCAGCGCCGACCGCGGTGACGGTGAACTCGCCGTTGTAGTAGCTGGCCTCGGGGCTGACGAGGTAGATGGTGTCGCCAACCGCGACGGGGTGGTCGGGATGGTAGACCGTCGCCGTGCGGTTACCGTCGTGCAGGATCACGGTGTCGCGGCTGCGGGAGACGCCGGCGTCGTCGTAATAGTACACCTTCGCCACCACGCCCCGGTTGGTCTGGTCGGCGGGTAGCTCCAGCACATAGCCGGCCGCGGTCACCTCGGTGATGCGCCAGCGGGCCTTGGTGCGCAGGGCCGTGCCCAGGGTGGAGTCGGGGGTCGCGATCTCGATCTCGTCCCCCTCGGCGAACGGATGGCCGGCGTGCTGGACGACGAGTCGGTGGCCGCCGTCGTGGACCAGGCGCACCGGGGCGTAGGTCGGGCCAAGCAGTTCGGAGCCGTCATCGACGCGGACAAAGGCGTCGGCAGAGTGGAGACGGGTGGTGGAGGAGCCGTTGATCAGAGCGCCGGCAGTGGTGAGCGAGCCGTGCAGGCTGCTGACGGCGGTGTCGAAGTCGAGCGTGGCGATGCCGCCCGCGTCGGTCAGCAGGTCGTAGCCGTAGCCCTCGGCGAAGACGAAGCGATCGTCGCCGAGACCGCCCTGGATGGTGTCGTCACCGAAGCCGCCGACGAGAGTGGCCGGTGCGGTGCCGAGGTGGCGGAGGGTGTCGCTGTCGCCGCCGCCGTCGAGGAATACGGGGCCGACATTGGCGTGGGTTTCGATCTCGTCCTGGCCGTCGCCGCCCTGGAGAAAGGCGGGCCCAGAGCCGCGATGCAGGAGGCGGTCATTCTCGGCGCCGCCGCGGAAGGTGACGGGGACGGGCAGAGCGGCGTCGGTCTCGATGAGGTCGCGTCCAGTGCCGCCATCGGCGATGATCTCGGTCACGCCGCGGTAGGTGCGACGCAGGCCATTGCCAGTGACGCGGACGATGTGTCCGCCTTGGTCGGGGTCCGGGCCCACGTACTCGATGGAGAAGTGTTCGCCGGTCTCGGTAACGTCGTAGTTGCGCAGGGCGGCGCGCGGCCCCATGTTCAGGTAAAGGGCGCCGCCGCGGAATGCCTGGCCGAAGGTGTCGTCGGCATTGCCGGCAACGTAGACGGGCGGGTTGACCTTCAGCACGCCGAGGTTGAACGTGGTGGAGTGGGTGATGGAGAAGAAGAGAAGGTTGATGGTGATGGACGGCGTGATGGAGAGAACGCCGGTGTCGCTGGCGAAGTTGACGCCAACGTTGGCACCGAAGGAGAAGCCGAAGACCCAGAAGGTACCGCCGAGGCCGCCGTTGACGCGCAGGACGGTGTTACCATCACCGAACGCCTCGGTGCCGTTACTGTCCAGCAGGGAGATGTGAATGTTGCCGCCAGCCTGGACGCCGAGGAAGCCAGGGGCGCCGATGCTGAAGCTGCCACCGAGGTAGAGGTCGAACTCGCCCTCGCTACTGAAGAAGCCGCTAGCGCTGAGGCTGGCGAGGCCGAAGAAGCTGGTCTGCATCGCCACCTGCATGCGGAACACGCCGAGCTTGTACTCGATGAAGCCGCTGCCGGATAGCTCCAGCACGCTGAGCAGGTTGAGCGAGCCATCGAAGCGGACGAGGAAGCTGTCGCGGGCAAGGCCGAGGTCGTAGGCGTCCTGGGCGTTGCCGGTGCGCGTGTTGATCTGCAGGAGGAAGTTGGCCTGCATCTCGAAGACGCCGTCGAGCGCAAACGGGGCCTGGGCCTGGGCGGCGAGGTTGGCGACGAAGCCGGTCGCGCCGGTCTTGACGATGGCGGCATCGCCGTTGACGGTGAGCAGGTTGGCGCCGAAGGCGTCAAACTTCGCGTCGATGTGGACGGCGATGATGTCGGGCTGGTTTTCGAGAAGGAACTGGCCCTGGAGGTCGAACGAATTGGCCAGCTTGAGATGGCCGGCGACGTGGATGCGAAAGGCGCCGGGCCCGAGGGTGACAATCTCGCGCTCGTCGGTGACCTGGCCGCGGTCGAAGTCGAAGCGGTAGCGCGCGACCTGGGCAGGGATCGCCTGGGTGTTGAACTCGAACTGGGCGGCGCCGAAGACCGACAGGGGGCCGACATCGAGGCTGGCGCCAATCTGCAGGCCGCCGTAGGCGCCGTGGCGATCGATGTGGAAGGTGCCGCTGATGGCCGCCGCCCCGAGGGGATCGAGGGCGATGCTGCCGTTGAGCGTCACGAACATCTCGGGGGTGGCGTTCACCTCGAAGTAGAAGTCGCCGTGCAGTCGGAAGGCTCCGCCGACCATCAGGTTGCCCTGGGCGGCGATGACGATGTAGGGGCCGGCGGGCGCGGGGGTGCCGTCGTCCACGGGCGGCGGGGGCGGCGCGGCCGGGACGACGTAGGCCTTCGTGGCAGTGTTGGCGAAGGTCTGCGTGTAGCCCGGCGGCAAGGGGTTCTCGATATCGACGAGCAGCGCCTTGAACTCCGGCGTCAGGAAATCAAGGAAGCGATCGAGGATCTTGACCTGCTGCGCCTGGCCGGTGACGTTGAACACGACGCGAGCCGACACGTCGAGCTGGAGATAGTCCTTGAGCGCCGGGATGTCACCGACGGTGGCTGACACCTGCACGTCACCGGCAAAGCCCTGATCGTTGATGATGAACACGCCCAGGGCGTCGATGTCGAGCAGACGCACGTCGGGCGGGCCGATCTCCAGGTCGCCCTTGACGAACATGGCCAGCCCCTCGGAACTGATGTTCAGCGAGGCGACGGCATTGATGCGGAACATCTCCTGCCCGAACGGGGCGGCGTCGTTGAACGTCGGCACGCTGAAGATCATCTTGCCGGCCGCGGCCACCATCAGCGAGTAAGGTTCGATCTGGTAGGTCTGCGTCAGGTCGCTGCCGTTGGGGCCCATGCCCTTGAGGGTGAGCGACTCGACCTGCTCAACCCCGGTGGTGTTGAACTGCAGCACGCCGAAGGCCTGGAGGTCGATGCCCGCCTTGCGCAGTACCTTCAGCTCGGCTCGCAGCTCGGCGACGCCCCACACGTTGATGCCGTGGCCATCGACCTGCAGCACGATGCGCCCCGCAGCGGCCCCGACTGGACCGAGCAGATAGACGCCGATGGCACCGGAGATATCCAGCGTCGTGCGGGCGCCCAGAATCTCGGACGCGGGGCCCACGAGCATTTCCGAGCCGAAGCGGATGAAGCCGTCCAGAGTGATCAGCGGCTGGGTGAGGAACGGTTGAATGATCGACAGGCCGGTGTCGATGCCGGCGACGAAATCGCGCAGCGCCTGCATGCCGGCCTCGTCGTTGCCGCCGATCTCGCCGACAATCGGCTCGAGCATCTTGAGCAGGTCCCGGACCTGATCCGGGTTGGACAGATCGCCGAAGAGGCGGGACTTGAAGCCGGTCCGATAGACGAGGTGGCCCTCGATCTGGAACTCGAAGCTCGGGGCGTTGTTGACGACGACGAACTGCTGCTCGGCCGCGAGGTTGGCGGCGCCGTCCACGTCGGTGAAGGAGCCTTCGAGGAACTGGACCCGGACGACGCCGGGGTTGAAGGCGTTGGAGAAGAAGTAGCGGTAGGAGCCATCGGGATTTCGCAGGGCGGCGCCGTTGACACCGACCTGGGGGTGGACGATCCAGTTCTGGCCCGACTCATCGAGCACCAGGAGCTGGAACTCGGCGTCGGCATCGGTGATGGATGCCTCGGCAAGGCCACGGCCGGTGCGGTCGAGGAAGCGGACGTCGATGTAACCCGCATCGTTGATCTTCGACCGATCGACGCGGAGCCGGTCGCTGGGGCTGGCCAGCTCGACCGCGGGCACCTCGAGGCGGAAGGTGTCGGCGCGGGGCGTCGTCAGGAATCCAGCGGAATCGGCGGCCGCACTGGCGATCCAGCGGAGGGTCACCGCGCCGGGCTGAAACACCCCGGTGAAGGCGTAGCGATAGAGCCCGTTACCCAGCGGCGTCGGGGCGCCGTCGATCACCACGTCAGCAGCAGCGAGACCTTCCAGGGTGAACTCGGCGGCAGCGTCGAGGATGGCGGCCTCGTCCAGGGTGGCGCCAGCCGTCGGGGTGAAGCGGACGTCGAGATAGCCACGACTGTTGAGTAGCGTCACCCCTGCCGTGGAGAACGGGGCTGGGCTAACGAGGTGGGCGGCGACCCCCTCGAGCCGGAACGATTCGGTGCGGGACGCCGAGGCCACGCCCTGAAGATCCTGGAACGACCCGCCGAGGAACTCGACGGTGACCGCGCCGGCCTGGGTGAAGGCGCTCAGGAGTGCGTAGCGGTAGACGTTGGGTTCGCCGGGCACGGGGACGGCGACGCCACTGACGCTCACGCCGGCACCCGCGCCGGATAGGACAAATTCGGGGGCCGCATCGGTCAAGCTGACCGGGTCCACGGCGACACCGCCGGATGGGGTGAAGTAGACCTCGAGGTAGCCGCGCTGGTTCAGCTCGGCAACGGCGACGGTGGTGCCGTCGGCGGGGTCGCGCAGGCGGACCTCGGGCCCGGTCACGGTGAAGGCGAACGAGCGAGCGCCGCTGACATTGCCCTGCGAATCGGTCCAGGCGCCGTCGAGGAGCGTCACGCCGACGGGGCCGACCCCAAAGGTGCCGGTGAAGGGATAGTAAAAGAGAAGATCGTCCTGCAGGTCGCGCACAGGCTGGCCGAGACTCACGCCGGCGGACGCAGGGCCCGTCAAGGCGACCTCGGGGGCGGCATCGAGGATGCTGCCGAGGTCGAGGACGGCACCGGGGGTGGGCTGGAAGCGGATGGCCAGGCGCCCGGCCTGATGGATGGCGGCGCGATCGATGCGGTCGTTGTTGGTCGGGCCGGCCAGCTCGACCGTGGCGCCGACGACCGCGAAACGCAGCAACTGCTCCGCCCCCTGCTGGCCGAGGCTGTCTTGCCACGAACCAGGGAGTAGCCGGATCTCGTACTCGCCCAGGTCGATGGCCAGGGTTCCCGGCAGGGTGAATCGATAGACGTTCTCGGCCGCGCCCTCGGGATGCACGGCGGCGCCCCCGAGCGTGAGGCGCGTGCCATCGGGCAGGACAAGCACTAGCTCCGGGTCGGCGTCGGTGATGGAGGCGGCGTCCAGGGTGGCGTCGGGCGAGGGGGAGAACTGCACGTCCACGTAGCGGTTCTGGCTCAGCTTGCCCTGGCTGATCTGGCCGTCCTGCGCGGGGTCGATCAACTGGGCCGTGGGGCTGGTCGGCGTGGGGGTATCGTCGTAGAAGTCCACCTCCTCGCCATTGGGGCCGAAGTACTTCAGGCTGACGGCGCCCCGCAGCTCCAGCGACATGGGGATGGGCACGGGGAGCAGGAGCGGGTTGGTGCCGGCGGGGATGTCCTGGGCCATCAGCAGCAGCTTGGCAGTGCCGTCCTCGATCTTCGAGAGATCGGCGAAGATGCGCGCGGGCGAGCGTTGCAGTCCACCGAACAGGAGGATGTCGCCGGTGAGCAGGAGCTTGACCTTCGGGAGGCCCAGGGGAACAAAGTTCTCGTCGAGGTTGGGATCGACCGAGATGCGCACCTCGGCGTTGATCTTGAGGACCGACTCGGGCGTGTGGAAGACAATCTGCCCGCCGCCGGAGATGAGGAGCGGGTTGCGGAAGGCGGCGAGGAAGCCCCCCGCCACGGGGTTCTCCTTCAGAGAGTTGTACTGGGCGATCACCTGCCGACGGGTGGCCTGAAGCCACTGGTCGGCGTCGAGCTTGCTGGCGTTGGTGAGGGCCGGAGCGAAGTTGGGATCGAGCAGATCCTCGGGCTTGTAGGCGTCAGGCAGCGACTTGAAGAACTCGACGCCACCGGAGAAGCCCGAGAGCTTCAGCCCGCTGATCGGCTCGAGCAGGATGCCCTCGGGGAGGTCGCCGGTCACCTGCACCCCCAGGGGGCCCTTCTCGGTCAGTGCGAAGCGAAGGGTGAAGCCGCCCTGGCCGGAGATGGTGAAGCCGCCCTCGACGCCCAGGAAGAAGACGCGGTCGGCGATGGGGGTAATCTGGTCGAGCGGAGAGATTTCGGCGCCGGTCGAGTCGAGCTTGATGATGCCGCCGATGAGTCCGCCATTCACCTTGCCGCCAAACAGGTCACCCGAGACGGAGACGCCCATCGACTCGATGCCGGTGATGGGGAACTGCCCCTGCTGGAGCAGACCGACGTCGATCTCGATGCCCTGGATCGACCCGGAGAAATCGAGCTTGGGGAGCCCCTTGATGCTCTCCACCGCCGCGGAGACGATGAGCTTGAACTCTTCTGGGTGGTTCTGCAGGTCGCGCCACTGGATGCCGAACTCGGTGGGGCGGATGGGCAGCCAGTCGGGCCACTGGAAGCTCTTGCCATCCACCTTATCGACGCTGACGAAGACACCGAAGGCGGGCCCGGTGCGGATGGTGCCGTCGTTGAGGAAGCCGAAATCCCGGATCTCGCCGCCCAGCTTGAGCGGGCCGGCGGAGATGGTGGCGGCCAGCGAGCCGAAGTTGACGACGGGGAAGGGAGGCGTGTTGGTGGTGTCGATCTCGAAGTTGGAGGCGTGTACGGTCAGGAAGTTGCCGAACTTCAGATCGCCGGTGTCCACCTTGAAGGCGAAGCCGCTGGGCAGATTGTCGGTGAACTTGAGCGTCGTGCGGACGGCCTCGCTGTCGGAGTCGGGGCCATCGGTCAGCTTCATCTCGAACTTCTTGCCGGGGAAGAGGATCGCCTCGTCCGCGGCGATGAAGACCGCGCCGTCGAACTCGAACTCTTGCCCGAAGGTGACGCCCAGGTCCTGCACACCCGCGGCCACCCCCTTGATCTGCACCATGCCGCCGAACGACAGATCCCCCGCGTAGTGCAGGCTGGCTTCGCCGAGGCGGAAGCCATCGTTGCGGACCGACAGACCGGGGATGGTGGTGCCGGGGATGACCTGGCCAGTATTGGGGTCGATGCCCGGGCTGGGGCGGGTGTACGGGTTGAGGCTGCCGGTCAGGTTGATCTTCGGAATCTCGACCGAGGCGGAATCGACGCGGACGATCTCCTGCTGGTTGTAGGCAGTCTGCTCATCCGACGAGACGATGCCGTCGTGGTCCCGATCCTTGAGAGGGTCGAAGGTGACGTAGACGCCGGTGGCCGACGCCTTGACGACGTCCTTGATTTCGACCTCGACCTTATCGACGCGAACGCGGAGACGCGGTGAGGCGCCGGCGATGCCAGCGGGGGTCACCACGGTTTCGACGCCGAATGTGCCCAGCAGTCCGGTCACACCCGTCTTGAGCTTCGGCGAATCGCCGCCGAACTTCAGAGATGCCTCATCGACGCCCACGGCCACCGACGTCACCAGGGTGGCCCCGTCGGCGGGGTTGGCCAGCGGTTTGAACTGTAGCTCCTCGACGTTGAAGAAGGGTCCCTTGAGCACCAGGGGACCCAGCTCGACATCGCTGCTGGTGACGGTGATACCGGAGCGGACGTCGATGCCGAGGACGGTGGCGGCGTTGCCCACGCCGTCGGTGTCCTTCCAGCTGTTGGCGATGATGTTGAGGTTCAGCCGGGTGTTGCTGAAGTTCTCGTTGACGCGGAAGAGGTCGTGCTTGAACGAGTCGGCGGTGTTGGAAGTGTTGCCGTCGATGAGGTAGTAGCGGAAGGTGTTGGTGTCGAGCTGGACGACGTAATCCACCACGGCGTCCTCGAAGGCCGACCCGGAGAAGAGGAACTCCGGATCGTTGTCGAGGATGGAGTCGGGATCGATCGGTTGGTTGGTGGGGCTCTGGAAGGTCAGGTCGAGATAGCGGCGACGATTGAGCACGGCCACATCGACAGCGTCGAAGAGCGAGGTGAACTGCACCGGCCCCAGCTCGTCGTCGGGGTAGGTGAGCGAGTTGACCGAGCTGGCCCCAGGCAGGACATCGACGCCGAGGACGTGGACGTCGTTGAACGACGTGTCGAGCAGCTGGAAGCCGCGATGGTGATCCATGCCGAAGCGGACGAGGCCGCCGAAACGGAAGACTTCGAGATCGCCGGTGGTCAATGACATCTGCATGTCAGTCACATCGACGAGGACCATGCCAGTGGCAATCTCGGTGAGGGCGATGTCGCCTTCCAGGGTGAACTGGTTGCTCACTGAGATGGTGCCGGTGCCGGCGAACGAGCGAGGAGCGTTGCCGTTGTCGTCCTCCGCGTCGACCTGCACAACGACCGATCCGGCGGGAGTCGGGACGGAGACATGGACAGCCTGGCCGGTGGTGTTGGTCTGGACGTCGAAGGTGGCCGCGATGTTCAGGCCAGCCAGGCCGACGAACGCAGACGAGCCGGAGGCCGTCATGGCGTGGCCGGTGTCGGTGAGAACCAGGCCCAGCTGCGCGTCGGACAGTTGCAGGCCGGTTTGGTTACTGGCGCCGTAGGCGGTACCAAGGAAGATGGCGGCGTCGGAGGAGCCGGCCACGACGGTCGAGCCGCGATCCTCGAAGGCGAATGTTCCGGCAAGGTCCACGAAGCGGGGGGCCGAGATGGTGCCGGTGTAGGTGAACTGGGTGACGTGGAAGTAGTCGTCGTTGAGGAATTCGCCGAAGCTATCGCGCGCGGAGGTGGCCGGGGTGAAGGTCAGGCCGCCCGGGGCAGCGGTGACCACCAGCTTCAGGGTGTGCGGCTCCTGCACGAGGCGGAAGTAACGGTCGCCACCGGGAATGGAGAACAATCCCTCGGCGTGGTGAAAGGCGCCGGAGAGCGCGGTGCCGGCGGTGAGGATCTCGAATTCCGCTCCCACCGCGGGGATGAAGTTGTTGACCAGGGAGAGCTGCAGGGTGCCGTCCAGGGAGGCGGTGTTGGCGACCTGGAGGCGGTCGTAGCCGTCGCTATCGTTCCCACCCGGCGGGTTACCGACCTGGAGGCCGCCGATCTGGATGAGCGTTCTATCTGCGGGGGTGAGAGATAGATCATCGAGAGCCAGAATCCCGGTGGTCGGGGCCAGGCGCGATTCCAGCGCTTCGAGGGAGAGGCGACCCCAGCGCGCCAGCGGCCGTTGCTTCAGCCGCAGGTCCGCTCGGTTCTTCTTCCGCTCTGCCCTGCCCTTTGCCATGTCTGCCCCTTCCCGCCGAGGATTCCTGGAGAGGTACCTGGCACCCCCGAGCGGTTGCCCGCGCCACGAATGCCATAGCCTCTTTTGGACGGGTGGCGGCAAACCGAACGCAAATGCGCCAGATTCTCGGCTAGCCTGGCGGGCTGGTTGCGTGAGGAAAGAGCGAGCGCTACAATGCGTTCGGTTTCTCCGGGACGGTCCAATAGTAAAGGTGATGCCATGTCGCCAGCCAGCGAGGATTGGAGCGAACAATCGCAACGATTGCTTCGTGCCGCCGAGGCGGGTCAGTCGATGGCTCTGGGCCAGCTGCTGGAGCTGTTCCGCAATTACCTGGTGAGCATCGCTCGCGAAGAGATCCGTCATGAGATTCGCGCCAAGGTCAACCCATCAGACCTGGTGCAGGAAACCTTCCTGGAAGCGTGCCGGCTGTTCGATCAGTTTCATGGCTCGGAAGGCGACGAGGTGCGCGCCTGGCTGCGCGGCATCCTGCTCAACAAGCTGCGCGATCTGCACAAGCGCTACTTCGAGGTGCAGGGCCGCCAGGTCGGACGCGAACGGCCCCTGGACGAGGGAGAGTCGGCCGAGGTGCCGCGGCTTCAGATCGCCCACGGGCACTCCACACCCAGCGGGCAGGTGGTGCGTCAGGAGCAATCGCAGCAGCTGGAGAAGGCGATTGCAGGTCTGCCACACCTGTATCAGCAGGTGTTGACGTGGCGCACCTCGGAGTCGCTACCCTTCGCGGAGATTGGCCGTCGGCTGGAGCGCAGCGAGGATGCCGCCCGGATGCTGTTTACCCGGGCGCTGCGGCAGCTGCAGCAGGAGATGGGACAAAACGATGCAACGCCATGATCCTGCCGTAGTGCCTGACGACGAGGACCCCGAGTTTGCCTCGTTCGTGACAGCTTACGAGGAAGCCCTGGTGACGGGGGCTCCTCTGCCGGATGACACCAGGTTGTCTCAGCGGCAGCGGCAGGACTGGCAGCGAATTCGCCCCGTGTTACACCTCCTGCACCAGGCGAACAGGTCGGACCTGCCCGGGGCACCCGTCGACGCTGCCAGGACGACGCCGACGGTCTTTCACGGCCCCACGCGGGTGCGCGGGGCGGACAACCCTGCGGGGCGGCTGCCGACCGTGCCGGGCTACGAGGTGCTGGCGGAGGTGGGGCGGGGCGGCATGGGGGTGGTCTACCAGGCCCGGCACCAGGGACTGAAGCGGCTGGTGGCGCTGAAGATGATCCTTGCGGGGGAGCTAGCCACGCCCGAGCAGCGGCTGCGCTTCCAGATCGAGGCCGAGATGGCGGCGCGGGTGCGTCATCCCAACGTGGTGGTGGTCCACGAAGTGGGCTGCTGGCAAGAGCGGCCCTTTCTGGCGATGGAGTGGGTGGAAGGAGGCACGCTGAGTCAGAAGCTCGCAGGCGGGCCGCTGCCATTTCACGAGGCGGCCCGCCTGCTGGAGACGCTGGCCCGAGCGGCGCATGCGGCCCACTGCCAGGGGGTGGTCCACCGCGATCTGAAGCCGGCCAACGTGCTGCTACGCAGCGACGGGCAACCGTTGCTCACCGATTTCGGCCTGGCCCGGGTCACCGCGCGAGGCGAGGCGACGGAGCTTCCGCGGCTGACCGTGCCGGGGACCATCGTCGGCACACCGGAGTACATGGCGCCAGAGCAGGCGGCGGGCGACCGGCAAATCGGGCCGGCGGTCGACATCTACGCGCTGGGGGCGATCCTGTACGAGTGTCTGACGGGGCGGCCACCGTTCCACGAGGTGAACTTCCTCCGGACGGTGCTGCGGGCCCAGCTGGGCGAGCCGCCGCCGCCGCACCTCTTCGTCTCGGGGCTGCCGGCCGACCTCGAGACGATCTGTCTGCACTGCCTGCGCAAGGAGCCCGAGAAGCGCTACCCCACGGCCGAGGCCCTGGCGGAGGACCTCCGCCGCTTCCAGGCTGCCGAGCCGATCACAGCCCGGCCGGTGGGCGAGCTGGAACGCGCCCGGCTGTGGGCGAAGCGGCATCCGGCGGTGGCGTGGCTGCTTGTGGTCGTGGCCGGGCTTCTGATCGGTGGGACCGTGCTGTCGTCGTACTTCGCCTGGCAGTCGAGCCAGAGCGCCCTGACTGCGCAGCAACACCAGCAGCAAGCCGAGGAGGAAAAGCAGGAGGCGGAGCTGGCCCGGGACGCGGCGTGGGAGAGCGAGCAGCGGGCCCGAATGACGATGGCCGACCTGTTCGTGGCGCAGGGGTTACAGGCCGACAAGCGCGGCGAGGAGCGCCAGGCCGCGCTGTGGTTCGCCGAGGCGATTCGCAAGTCAGAGGGCCACCCGCAGCGCATGGAACTCAACCGGTTGCGCGCGCTGGCGTGGAGTCGGCGCGTCAGCCGACCGGTGGCGGCCCTGCCCTGCGACCTCTTCAGCATCGGCGCCCTGACGTTTCATCCGAGCAACCGCTACCTGCTGGCCAGCCCTGCGTCGCCGCTCAAGCAGTCGCTGACGCTGTGGGACGTGGTCGAGGAACGACCCGTGAACCTGCCGGCAGCACTGGGGAAGGTGACGGCGGCCGTTTGGTCGCGGGACGGTACAGCGCTGGCGACCGGAGCGGCCGACGGGCGCTTGTGTGTCAGCGGCTTTCCCGCGTGGACCGTGCTGCAGACGGCCTCCACCTCTGCGCCAGTGACTCATCTCCGCTTTAGCCCCGACGGCAGGCGTGTGGCCGTGGTCAGCGGGGCCACGCTGCGGGTGTGGGACCGCGCCCAGGCCACCTTCCTGGGTGAACCGGTGACCAGCGACGACCCGGTGACGGCCCTCGAGTTCAGCCCCGATGGCCAGCATCTCGCCGTCGGCCTGGGCCGGGGGGCGTTTCGGGTGGTCCGCCCTGGCGCCCAACTCGAAGTAACCTGGGTCGGAGAGCCTGCGCCTGCCGAGCAGGCCGACCTACCCGCGATGCTGCTGTTCAGCCCCGACAGCAGGTGGCTGGTGACTCACGATCGGGTGGGGCGAGTGACGTGCTGGGACGTGGCCCGGCGTCGGGCGGTGCACACGTTGCAGCATCCGAGCAACCTGCATCACTGCGCCGTGAGCCCCGACGGGCGATACCTCGCGGTCGCCTGGTCGCAGGAGGTGGTGCTGTACGCCCTGGGCAGCGGGGCGACGGTGCATCGCTGGCGCCAGGCCACACCGTTGCGCATGTGCCGCTGGCTGCACTTCAGTCCGGATAGTGGGCGGCTGCTGGGGGCGAGCTTCGCGGGGATGCTGCATTGGTCCACCGCGACGGGCCAGCCGATGGCAGAGCCAGCGCCGGCGTACCCGGGGCAGCGCGTGGTGTGCTGTTCGCCGGACGGGCAGTGCGTCGCCGTGGCCAGCAACCGATGGGTGCGCGTCTGGGTGATGCCGCAACCGCCGGAGGGAGACTTTCGCATCCCGGGTGGCGACCTGCCCGCGCAGGGGGTGTTCAGCCCGGATGGGCGCGAGCTGCTGGTGTGCCAGATCGGCGGGGTCACTCGGGTTTGGCGGCTGGATGAACAGGTGCCGGCCGGCCCGCCGCTTCAGCCGACGGGTAGCCTCCGCAGCGCTGGATTCGCCCGGGGAGGCACGCTGGTGGTCACCCACAGTCAGATTCTCGGTGCGCACAACGTCCCGCTGGGCCATCAGCTCGACGGATGGGACTGGCGAAACGGCCGAAGGGTCTTTCCGACGCTGGCCCTGGGCGGCGCGCCGGTTGACCTGGCCGATCACGCGGAGACTGGCCGACTGGCCCTGGCGACGGGGAACGGGCTGCTGGTCGTGGTGGACACGAAAACTGGACGGGTCATCTGGCGTACCGAGGCGGCCGGGGTGAATCCGACTCTCCTCTTCAGCCCGGACGGCAGCCGGCTGGTGGTCGCCCGGGAGAAACCGGGCGGCCTGACTGCGTACGAGGCGGGAACGGGGAAGGTGATCTACACGCGCGAGTGCGGCCCGCGCACCGGAATCACGCGGTGGGCAAGATCGGCGGGCACCCAGCGCCTGGCCTGGATCGACGGCGACCAGAAGCATCTCTGCCTGGTGGACGCGGCCACGGGCAACCCGGTGGGGTCGCCCCAGCACTTGCCCTCGACCAGCTTCCCCATGGAGATGAGCCCGGACGGGCGCCTGGTGGTCACGCACACCACCGACCGGTTGCTGCGAGTGTGGGATACGATCAGGGGTCAGGCGGCGGGCGTGCCGCTGGAGCTTCCCGAGGGAGGGCTTCTGAACCGACTGACACCCGATGGTCGCTGGATAGTTTCGGCCAGCCTCGAAGGTCGGCTCGACCTGTGGGACTGGCGCCTGGGGCAGCGTCTGCTTCCCGGTCGACAGACGGGGCTGAGCAACCTGGTGCTGATCGGGCCAGGCGGGCCGATTCACGTGAGCCCCGATGGCCGCTGGGCCTGCCTGGGTGGCAAGCCTCATCTCGAGGTGATCCGCCTGCCCGAGGTGCCGTCGGCCGAGGGCGGCTCCGTCGACGATCTCTGCACCGGGGCGGAACTGCTGTCGTTCCGCCGGATTCAGGAAGGCGGCACCCTGGCCCTGCTGACCACCGAGGAGTGGATGGCGCGCTGGCAGACGCAGCAGCGCACACCCCTGGACGGAGTGACGCCCGAGCAACTGCTGGCTCCGGCCAGCGCAACGGCTACGCTGCTCGCCCAGGGGCTTGCTGCCGAGGCTGTCCGTCGTCTGGACGCAGAGCGGGCCGGCCGGCGCGACGGCGTCATGCTGCGCCAGCTGGCGCAGGCCTGCCGGAGTGCGGCCGAGGAGCTGCGCTTGCAGGGGCGGGTTCAGGAGGCGCGCCCATACCAGGAGCGAGCGAGCCAGGCATACCAGGCGCTAAGGGACCTGCGCCCCGACGATGCTCTGCATGCCGGAGAGCTGGGCGATTACCTGCTGGAAGCCACGGGGACGGGCTGGCGGCTGCTCGATCCGGTGGAGCTACGATCGCAGGGTGGCGCCACACTGACCCGGCAAGCGGATGGATCAGTGCTGGCCAGCGGCCCCAATCCCGAACGGGACACCTACCGGGTGGTGGCTCGTCCCGGCCTCCCGGGTCTGCTCGCGCTCCGTCTGGAGGCGCTTCCGGATCCGAGCCTGCCGGGGAACGGCCCGGGGCGGCGGTTCAGCAGTCCCTCGAACCTGGCCAAACACAACCAGGGGACCTTCCTGCTGCAACGGCTGCAGGTGCTGGCGGCATCGTCGGGCGCCAGCCAGCCGGCCGAGGTCCCCCTGCAGGAGGTGACGGTGAATTACAGCGAGGCGCAGCTGCCGCGCGGACTGTCCGGCGATCCGCAGGGAGTGCTCGGCCGGTCGGCGGGGGTGTGGTCGATCTATCCGCAGGTCGGCCAGCCGCACCGCTTGCTGGCGACGGCGAGCCGTCCGTTCGGCGCAGGTCCCGACGCCACTGTGACAGTGCTGCTGGCGTTTGCGGAACTCAGCGCCGGACAGAACCTCGGGCGCTTTCGCCTGGCGGTGACCGACAACCCGCAGACGGTGGCCGCCGAGCGCTGGCGCCTGCTGCTGGCGGAGTCGGCGGTCAACGGCTGGGGCCGGCTGGGCGTGGCTTACTGCGTGCGGGGAGAGTGGGCGAAGGCGCGGGCCGCGCTGGATCGGGGAGCGGCACTGGCTCCCGACGATGAAACCATCGGGTGGATGCTGGCCCTGACCCACACCCGACTGGGGAACCGCGACGAAGCACGGACCCACCGGGAGCGTGGCCTGACGGCCTTCCGCAAGAGTCCGGCGAGCGCCCTGGTGCGTCAGGCGGCCCGGGAAGCAATGACGGATGCCGACCCCCGCGACGCGGCTGCGTTCGCCACCCTGCTGCGCGACAGCGAGCAAGAGCCCGAACTGGCCCGGCTGAATGCCGCCGTCGCCGCCGGTCCAGGTCAGGCAGCGCCCCTGGCGGCGCGTGGATTCTGGCTGGGTAGACACAGCCGGTGGAAAGAGTCGGCGCGCGACCTGGTGGAGGCGTGCCAGCACGAGCCGGGCAATCACTATCACTGGTTCCTGGCGGCGGTGCTACTGGCGTCCCTGGACGACGAACCCGTTTACTCTCGCCATCGCGCGGAGATGCTGCGCCGTTTCGGCGACAGTCGCGATGGGGTGATCGCCGAGCGCATCGCCAAGGTGGCCCTGCTGGCGCCGGCGAAGGGCGACGACCTGAAGCGAGCCGTTGCGCTGGCCGAGCGCGCGAAGATCGCCTCGGGCCTGAGCGTGCCCGTGACGCTGGCCGTGGCTCTTGCCGAACTCCGCCAGGGGCACGTGGACGCCGCACGGACGCTCGCCCGGTCGGCCGGAGCCCAGGGAAACCCGGGCACCTACTTCGCCGTGACGGCCCTGGCGATCGAGGCGCTGGCCCTGGCAGAGCAGGGAAAACCAGAGGCGAGCGAGGCGGTTCTGGCGAAGGCGGAGAGTCAGATGGCCGGCTGGCCCGGCGTGCGAAGGGACGACCTGGGTCCCGCCTGGGCCGACCTGCTCGTCGGTCGCATCCTCGTCCGCGAAGCGGCCGCGCGCCTGGGGGCGCGCCCGGGCGAGTGAGCCCCCGGTCAAGCCGTGCGAGCGGCACTGGCGCCATGGCGCGGCGCGGCGACAGGTGAAGGCGTTGCGCTGGGGACACAGGCAGACTCGTCTCCCAGAAACCCTTCGACGTAGAGGCGCTTGACCAGCACCAGGCCGACGACTGTGAGGGGCATGGCCAGCGCCAGCGCCAGCGGTCCGAGGAGCACGCCGAGGAGGAGCACCGCCACGAGCGTCAGCGCTGGCGGCACGTTCCCCGCCTTGCGCTGGATCACCGGAGTCAGGATGTAGCCCTCGACGCCCTGGAGGATCAGGTAGAGGACAACCACGGCGGCGGCCGTCCCGGGGCTAGCCATGAAGCCGAGCAGAGCGGCGGGTACCAACGCGATGATGGGGCCAAAGTAGGGAATAAGACCGAGCAGCGCGGTCAGCAGCGCCAGCGGGAGCGCGAAAGGAATGCCGAGCAGCCACAACCCCAGGGCCGTGAACAGGCCGACGAAGAGAATGGCCACGCCGCGTCCCACGAGCCACCAGCGTAACTGCTCGCCCAGTTCGTCGAGGACGGCGCGAGCACGGCCCCGGCCTGGAGGCGGGATGAGCTGGACCAGGCCATCGGCGTAGGTGTCTGGCTCCATGGCCAGGAAGACGCCGACGCAAAGCACGAGGAGGATGCTGGCCACGACATCAAGCGTGGCCGAGAAGACGCCCAGCACCTTGACCGAGAGGCTACCGGTGTCGGGGAGCCATCCGCTGGCGGGGGGCACGTTGTCGAGCAACAGGCGACCCCATTCGTACTGTGCGAGGGCCTCCTTGAACCTGCCCGCGGCCTGCGGTAATTCGTCGCGGAGCTTCTCGGTCTGATCGACCACACTGGGGGTGAGCAGGGCCCCGCCGCCGCCGACCAGGACCAGCAGCGCGAGGACCACCAGCGTGAGCGACCAACCCCGCGAGAGGCGCGTGCGCCGGCTCACCAGGTCGGCGAGGCCGTGCAACAGAATGGCCAGCAGGACGCCCGCGAAGGCCAGCAGGAACACCTCACGGGCGTACCACAGCATGGCCAGCAGAACGCCTGCAACCACCGCGACTCCCGTGGTGGTGTAGGCGCCGCGCAAGGAGGCCTTCTCCGCGCCGGCGGTGGGCTGATTCGGCGTTGTGCAGCAATCATCGTTTCGAGAAACGGCGGCCTTCATCTGGCTGGCTCCCTGGTGCGCCTGGCGTTGCCTGCAGGTGAGGATGGGGCTAATTGCCGGGGACCGAGCGATAGTAACCCTCGACCTTCTTGCCACCAGCGCGGACATACCCACCAACCCACACGCGCTGGCGCTCGCCGGACGCTGGCTCCTTCGTCGAGTCGGATCCAGCATACTTGTTGGATCGAGGACGTTTCCCCTCCGTGATGGTCACACTCGCTCGCTCCATCTTCCAGACGCGGCCTTGTTGTCGTGCCATGAGCTCCTCCACTTCGTCACCTTTTGGCGGTGATCGGGGCAAACAGGAATGCAAATGCCGCGCCAGGCAGACGTTCCGCCGGATCCGCCGCGGGAAGTGGAGCAAGTGGGGCCCGACCGGGGCACGAGGCTTCTCACCGGTGCGAACGCGCCTGCGTTGTGGCGGACAGGAGAGCGCTGGAGAGGGCGGTCACTGAGTGATGGCGTTGTCGAAGCACCAGGCGAAGAGGAGATCCCACTCGAGGGCCTGAACTCGCTGTGCGGTCACTTCATCGGGGGTGCCGCTGGCGCGGACGCGTTCGCAGAAATCGACAAAGGCATCGGGTGTGGTGTACGAGTACCCCAGCGCCGGCGCCTGTTTCCCCAGCTGATCCAGCACCGGATGCGAGCCGACCCGCCGCCACCAGTACTTGCTGTTCCACGCATCCGGCTCGCGGCGGTGCATGATGGCGTGCCAGAAGCTGCCCTCGGGAGTGGTGAGGTCCTGGCTGAGGCGGTGCGATTCGTCGAGGAAGTCGTAGGCCAGCCAGAGGCCGGCGAGGCAGGCAGTGGCAGAGGCCGGGTCAACCACCGGGTGGGGGTGGAATGACGCCAGAGACAGTGCGGCCAGGTGGGGGCGCTGGGCCGTCGCTGGGCGGCCGGGACCCAGGGGGGCGAGGGGACGTGATTGCACCAGGGCGAGCAGGGCGGGGGGATAATCGGGGGTGGCAGGCATGGTCGGGGATGCTCCGTCGGTGGGTCGTCAGCGCGGGGCGATTTCGCGCTCCTCGATGAGGGCCAGGGGGACCGGCAGGGGCAGGCCCCGCAGCAGGGCGGTGAGGTCGTCGGCGTCCCTGTCCGCCCGGCGGCTCTGGAACTGCAGCTCAGTACGCGTCGGGACGGTGTGCAGGATGGCGGCGTACACCTGGCCATCGACCAGCACACACAGGGCGGTGCCGCCGCGCAGGCTGCCGCGCTGGGCGCGGCTGGTCAGGCGGAAGAGGCGGTCGCCACCGTCGCGCGTGGGGCGGACAGTGATCATGGGAAAGGGGTAGTAGCGTTCGTGCACCCACCAGGCGCGATCGATCTGCTCGTTGCCGACCGTCTCCTCGTCGGAGCTGTCGCGGAGCAGGAGGTAGAAGAGAGGGTCGCTCTTGGGGTCGGGCTGGCGGACGGTCACAAGGCATTCATTGGCCATGGTGGGCGCGAAGGCCTTGCCGGTCTTTAGCGAGTCGGCGATGTGAGGCACGTCAGTGGGGTTCTCGCGGGTCAGCGAGGCGGAATCGAGGCGTAGATCCTCCACGGCGGGTGGGGTAAGGAGGCCCCAGCGGTAGGTGCGGCGCGGCTCGCCGGTCACCGCGGAGACGAATTCGCGGCCACCTCGGGAGTCGCGGGGGGGCGGGGGCGGATTCAGGGCGGCGGCGCGAGGTGCGGCCAGGGCGGCCATGGCGCTGCGAAAGACCTCGCCATCGTCGTACATGTTGGCGGCCATCACCAGTTGACACCGTCCGGGGCGGTCGAGAAGACGGCGGACCTGCTCGACGCGGTCGGTGTGGCCGGAAGCCTGGGGGATGCGGATCTCGAAGCGTCGCTCGCCGGTCGCCTCGACCTGGATGCCCAGCTTGTCGGCGGGGTCGAAGCGGCGCCGGAAGGCAGCGATGACGTTGTCGCTGGTGTCCTCGTCGAGCGGCTCCTTGGCCTCGACGACGAAGAGGGTGCCGCCGGTCCGGGTGAAGTCAGGCCGGAACAGGACGTTGCGGTACTTGTAGAGCTGAACGCCGCCGGTGATCACGACAACGACGACCACCAGCGGAACGAGACGTTTCCACATGCAGGCTCCTTGCATGGCGAGCAAAGACGGATCGAGGCGGCTTCTCGCTTCCCCCGAGATGATAGTAGTATGCGGGGTAAGGCGGCCGCGTTGATCCGGGATCAGGGCTTGCGGGCGGCCTCGGCGGCGGCCTCCTTCTTGCCCTGGATGGCGGTGGCGTCGCCGGGCTTGGCCTTGAGCGCCTCGTCATAGGCCTTGACCGCCTCGGCGAACTTGCGCGCCTTCCGCGCCTGGTCGCCCTGCTGCATCATCAGGGTGTAGAGCGTCTCGTTGCGTTCGCGAGTGGCCACGGGATCGCCCGGCTTGAGTCGGAGCGCCTCGTTGTAAGAGTTGACGGCGCCCTTGAGGTTCTTGCCCTTGGCGGCCAGGCGCGCCCCCTCCAGGGCGAGGCGATAATCCTCGTCACGCTCCTTGTTCGTGGGAGCGGGTTTGACCGGCGGCATCGGCTTGACCGGCGGCATGGGGTTCACTGGCGGCATCGGCTTGACGGGCTGGGAGGCGGCCTTCTTGCCGGCCAGGGCGGCGGGGTCGTTGGGCTTGACCTTGAGCGCCTCGTCGAAGGCCTTGAGCGCGTCGGCCGACTTGCCAGCCTTGAGGGCGGCCTGGCCCTGATTCATGTAGCCGGTGTAGAGTGCCTCGCGGGCCTCGCGGGCGGCTTCCGCACGGCCCTGGGTCGCGGCGGGATCATTGGGGCGGGCCTCCAGGGCAGCGACGTAGGCTTTCAACGCCTCGCCAAACTTCTTCTCCTGCATCATCGCGCGAGCGCGGGCCATGGCGTCCTGGTACGCCTTGTCGCGCGGGTTGACGGGGGTGGTGGGCTTCATCGTGCCGGCGATGGCCTCGCGACGGCCCTTGATGGCGGCGGCATCGCCAGGTTTGGCCTGGAGCGCCTCGTCGTAGGCTTTTTCCGCTTCGGGGAACTTCTTCTCGGCCAGGAGCTTCGTGGCGCGCTGCATGGCGTCGCGATAGGTTTTGTCGGACGGCATGGGCGTGGGGGTGGTGGGCACCTTGGCAGCCTGGGCCAGGAGCGTCTTGGCATCCGTGTTATCCGGATCGAGGGCCAGGACGGCTCGGGCGGCGCGGGTGGCCTCGGCCGGTTGATTCTTGCTCAGCGCAGCCCGGGCTGTCGCCAGGTTACGCACGATGGCGTCCTGTCGGTCGCGGAGGGCCCGGGCCCGGGCAACGCGCTGGATCTCCTCGTTGCGTTCGCGCTCGGCGGCGCTGAGGCCGGCGACGGCCTCGACATTGGCCGGATCGAGTTTCACGGCTTCGCGGTAGGTGGTCAGCGCCTTGTCGAACTGCTTGCCGTCGCGCTCCTTCTTACCCTGGGCGAGCAATTCCTTGATCCGGGTAGCTTTCTGGGTGGCCTCGGCCTTCGCCCTGGTCTGAGCCTCGGCCATCTTCTTCTCGCGGTCGCGCAGGTCCTGGGCCTGTTTGAGTCCGGTACGGACGGCGTCGGTGTCGAAGAGTTTGCCAGCGGCCTGGTACTCGGCGATGGCGTCGTCGTACTTCCGGGCGACGAGAGCGGTCTGCGCCTTCTTGATGGAGGTGGCGTAGGCCTCGCGCGCCTTCTGCTGCTTGCGCTCGTTCTCCTCGCGCTGGAGACGTTCCTGCGCCAGGCGCTTTTTATCCTCCTCGTTCTTCGCGGTGGTCAGCGCCAGCTGATCGCGTGCCTCGGTGAGGAGCTTCGCCGTCTCGGGGCTGGGGCGATAGCGGCGGGCCGATTCGGCCGCGGCGATGGCCTTCGCGTACTCCTTCTTCGTCATCTGCTCCTGGGCCTGCTTGAAGAAGCTGTCGTGCATCTTCTGAGCCTGGGCTTGCTCGGTCTTGCGTCGTTCGGCGTCGGCCTGATCGCGTGCCTCGCGCTCGGTCTGGACGCGTTTGGCGGCCGCCTCGCGCTCGACGCGGAGAGCGTCCTCGCGTTTTTTCTGCTCGGCCACGGTGCGGTCGGTCTCAGCCTTCTGGGCGGCGAGACGAGCCTCGGCCAGCTCCTTGTAGACGGCGTCGCTGGGCTGGAGATTGGCGGCGCTCTGAAGCTGCTGCACGGCCTGGGCAGGGTTGCCCCGCGCGAGCGCCGGTTTGGCCTGGGCGCGGAGCGACTCGGCGGCCCGGGTGCGCTGGGTCTGCAGCAGTTTGCGCTGGGTTTCAGAGCGGGCGGCAGCGTCGCGTTCGGCACGGGCGCGGGCGGCCTCGGCCTGGGCACGCAGGGCTTCCTCGCGCTTGGCGGCCTCGGCCAGAAGTTTGGCCTGGCGAGCCGATTCGGCGCGGCGGTCTTCCTCGAGTTTGGCCAGGCGCACCCGGCGATCGGCGTCGGTGGCGATGGCCTGAAGAGCGACGCTATCGGGTTTGTCCTTGAGGCCGGCGCGAGCGACGGCGGCGGCGCGGGCGGGATCCTTCGCCAGAAGGCTGCGCGCCTCGGTGAGCGCCTTTTCGCTGGCGGCACCGCGCGAGGCGAGCGCCTTCTGCTCCTCGGGACGAGCGCCGACCTGGCGGGCCAGTTCACCCATGCGGAGCTTCAGCTCCTGGTGATCCTGGACGTGGATCTTGCCGGTGCCGGTCTTCTGGCCGGTCTCCGGGTCGATGAGCTGGGTTTCGACGTCGAAGCTGGCGGTCTCCTGCAGGGTGCCAAAGACGAAGAAGCGAGCATGGAGCGCCTGAGCGAGGCAACGGCGGGAGATCTCGTTGCAGAGGACATCCTTCATGGTCAGGCCAAGACGTCCCATGTACCAGCAGACCTCGCCACGGTCGATGATCTCGTACGAGCCGCGACAGTAGGAGGCGAACTGATCGGCGAGCAGCTCGCTGGCGGCGGGAGGCACGAGGCCGGGCCGACAGTTGCAGACGAAGCCGAAGACGGCGACGCGCGGCCGGGCGATGATCACCGGAGGCCGGGCGACGAGGACGGGAGGCGGGGCGACCACCACGGGTTGCGGCACGAAGATCGGCGGCGGCGGGGGCGGAACGACGACCACGGGCGCGATGGGCGGGGGCGGCAGGTGAGGACGGCAGGCATCGAGTCGTAGGGCCAGTTCGCGCCGCGGACCGCCGATGGTAACCGCCAGCGAGAAGTGACGCTGCGCCTCGTGGAACAGGCCGCGCCGGAAGCAGTTATCGCCCAGCTCGAGCGAGAGACGGAACAGGCGATGGCGGCGCGGATCTTCCTGGGGAATGACGACGGCCAGCGGCTGCGGAGCGACGACGACGGGTGGCTGGCGGGCGAAATCCTGAATGACCAGCCCACCCATGGCAGGGGGACGCGGCGTCCAGGTGACGATGGGCGGTGGCGGGGGAGGCGCCTGCGGAGCGGGTGGCGGAGGCGGAGGCGGCACCGTTTCCAGGGGCTGGTCGTTGATTGGCTTGATGGCGACGACCTTCTCTTGCAGCGCCTCCTGGAAAGCCAGTTTCTGCTCGTCGGTCATCTGGAGCATGAGGGCGACGTTGCGAAGCCGGGGCACCAGCGCCTCGACCGAGGGAGCCGACAAACGGGCGGTCTGAACGATGAGGCCAGTAGGCACCTCGACGAGGCGGACCTGCAGGGTGACGCCGCCGAGAGAGGAGAGGCTGCCGACGACGAGATACCGGATGCGGGTGGAGCGAGCGAGTTCGCTACGGCCGGAGGCGTTGTCGGCCAGCTCGCCAGCCTCGAGGTTCAGCTCGGCCAGCAGGCGGTTGACCTGGGCGCGTTCGACGAGGTCGTAGCGGGGGCGGAAGTGGGGAAGCAGCTCGCCAGCCACGACGCGGCCAGCCTCGGCGAGGCCGACGTCGCCCAGCACTTCCAGGTCGGCCACGCTGAGGCGGTCGCGGCGGCGTTCGAGGATAAGCTGGCATTCATCGATTTCCTGCTGCACCTGCAGGGTGGACCAGGCCTCGCTCGCCTGGCGGAGGAGCGTCAGCGCCTCGTCCACCTGGGCGGGATCACGGCGGAGGCGGGCAGCCCGGGTACGACAGTCGTCGTAGGTGGTCAGGCGGTCGCGAATGTCCTGCAGCTGCTTGCTCAGGGCGGCATCCTCGCCGAGAGAGACGGCCTGTTCGAGAGCGACGAGGGCTGCGCGAAGGTTGCTATCCTTGATGGCGGCCTCGGCCTCGCGGCGGAGAGCGGCCAGGCGCGGAGCAGTGTCATCGACAGAGGCGGTGACAACTGCCTCGGCTTCCTGCTTCAGCTTGGCCAGCTCGTCGGCGCGATCGCCCCCGCCGTACTGGCCCAGGGCGGTGCCGGCGAGGCGGGCGGCCTCCTCGGCCTTGCCGTCGTCGAGAACAGCCTTCACATCCTGGACGGCCTTCTCGGCGGCGGTTTGCTGATCGATCATGGCGCGGACCTTGAAGATCTCGCGCTGGACGCTGCCGGTGTCGTTGATCTTCTGGGCCTTCTCGAGCGAGGCGAGCGCCTCGGGGTACTTGCGCTCGGCGAGGTGATCGACTGCCTCGAGCAGGGCCTGTTCGTAGAGCTGCTGCTTGGAGGGCTCCGGGAGGGCGGCGACGACCTCATCGCCGTTGAAGCCGACGGGGGGCGTATCGCCGCTGGCGTCGCCGACCTTCGGGGCGGAGCCACCCGTGTCGAGGAGCTTGGCCTTGGTCTTGCCCTCATCCTCGTCGATCTGGACGCGCGGCGGAGTGGCGCGTTCGCTCTTGCAGCCAACGAGGACGATGAGGGAGAGCAGAATCACCTGGCAGAGTCGTTGACGCATGGCGGTCCTCCGTGAGCAGGAACAGCCGGCCATTCTAGGCAGGCAGCGAGGTGCCACGCAAGAGCCGACCCGGAGATGAGTTGGGTGACAGGTCGATGTCAGCGAGGGAGGCGGACTGGCTGGTTATTCGCCGCAGACTTCATCGAGGACTTCCTCGGCGACGTAGATGGGAACGCTGGCGGTGACGGCGAGGGCGATGGCGTCGGACGGGCGGGTGTCCACCTCGATGAGTTCGCCGTTCTGCCGGATGCGGAGCTTGGCGTAGTAGGTGTGGTCGCGGAGTTCGCAGATGTAGATGTCGCGGAGTTCGCCGCCGAGGTTTTCGATGACGTTGGCGACGAGGTCGTGGGTGAGGGGGCGCGGTGAGGGGAGCTTCTTGACGCGGCGGTCGATGCTGGTGGCCTCGAAGATGCCGATCATGATGGAAAAGCTGCGTTCGCCCTCGACCTCGCGCAGCATGATGACCTGCTGCTCGTGGATCTCGCTGATGATGATACGCCGAAGCTCCATCTGGACGGGCACGATGACCTCACTTTCCGCGGGACGGGTCGGCCGAGCACAACCAGAGGCGATTATAGGTGAGGCGCGGGAAGGGGGTCAAGCAAGGTGCGAACGGACCACAGAGCGCGGCGTGCGAAGGGAGGGGGAAGTAAAGAATGAGTTATCGCCTCGGTAAACTCGCTCATGAGGAGGCTGGTAGTTGATCGGGCCAGGATGGAGGCCTATATTGTAGACTGGGGGTCGAAGCACGCGGGAAACTGCTGGCGGAATTCAAGGCGCGTGCTAGGATGGAATAACGGAGGGGGTCTCGTCATGTCCGGTACCGGGCTCCCCTCGGCTGGATCCACGGTGTGGAGTCCGACCACTCTGGAACTGGCGGACGGGTAGGCATGCCGCCGATAGGACCCCAAGGCTCGACCTGAGATCTCCCTGGATAAAGACGAGGTGGCCCCATGGCCCTGGCGTTGAGCATCGGCAAGTGTACCCTGCTTGGCAACTACCGCGAAAACAACGAAGATTCCATCGACGTCAAGCAGTTTCCCGACATGACGGTGTGCCTGGTGGCGGACGGCATGGGAGGCCAGGCGGCGGGGGAAGTGGCCAGCAAGCGGGCCATTGAAATCGTCCCGCGCGAGCTGCGGAAGCATCTCAGCCATGCGATGACGAACGACGAGACGAAGAACATCGTCCGGCGGTCAGTGGTGCAGGCCAACGAAGAAATCATGGCGATGGCGGCGCTGGACCGCGAGCTGAAGAACATGGGGACGACCATTGTCCTCACCCTGTGGCGGAAGGGCAGCAGCATCCTGTACGTCACCGGGATGGGCGATAGCCGGGTCTACCACATCCGCGGGCGAAAGATCGATCAGCTGACGGTGGATCACTCGATCGCGCAGGCGCTGGTGGAGGCCAAGACCATCAGCGCGGCAGAGGCGCGGACGCATCGCTACAAGAACGTGCTGTGGAAGTACCTGGGATCGCAGGAAGTGGGCGAGGGCCCCGAGGTCAAGGTGGTGCCCATCCAGGCCAGCGACCGTCTCCTGCTCTGCACCGACGGTCTGACCGGGGTGGTATCCGACGAACAGCTGCTGGCGTTCATGAAGGACAAGCCCGACCCGCAGGAGTGCGCCGACGGCCTGGGCCAGCTGGCGCTGGACCAGGGATCGCGCGATAACATCTCCTGCGTGGTGATGGACGTGATCGAAATCAAGTAGGCACCGCGCGGTCAAACGTCGATCTCGCGGCCCTCGGCGGCCGATTTCGCCAGGGCATCGAGCACGCGCAGCGTGGCGACCGCCTGTTCGGGCGAGGGCCGCACCTCCATCCGGTGCAGGACGGCCTGGCTGAAGTTATCGATCATGCAGGCGATCTGGTGGTGACCCGGGGCGGAGAACAGTTCAGGCTCCTCGCCATCCCGTTCGACGGTGAAGATCGCCTCGGGGTTGGGCAGCCACATGTCGTGGACCTGGAGAACACCTTCGGTGCCGGTGATTTCGAGCCACTGGCGCATGGGCTGGGTAAAGCCGCAATCGAAGGTGGCAACACGACCATCGGCGAACCAGAGCATGCCGCTCATGTCGAGGTCGACGTCGTACTCGTAGCGAGCGCGGGCGTAGACGGCGACGGGCTCGGCGCCGAAGGCCCAGCGGATGCCGTAGATGGGATAGCAGCCGACATCGAGGAGGCTGCCGCCGGCCATGTCAGGCTTGAGGCGGATGTTGCCAGGTTCGAGCGGGAGCTTGAACGTGAAGGCAGCGGAGACGCGCTGGACGGGGCCGATGACGCCGCGGTCGAGCATTTCGCGGATCTGGGTGGTGCGGGGGTGGTGCGGCCACATGAAGCCATCCATCAGGGTGACACCGCGGGCGGCGCAGTAATCGACGAGTTCCCGGGCGAGGGTGGCGGTCTGGGTGAGGGGTTTCTCGCAGAGGATGTGCTTCCCGGCGTCGGCGGCGCGGCGGGCCCACTCGAAGTGCAGGGTGTTAGGCAGGGGGATGTAGACGGCGCCGATGTCGGGGTCGGCGAGGAGTTCCTCGTAGCTGCCATAGGCGCGAGGGATGCCGGCCTCGGAGGCGGCCTTCCAGGCGCGATCGGCGCTGCGGCTGGCGATGGCGAGGAGGTCGGCATGCTGGGCGAGGCGGAAGCCGGGCAGCAGGCGTTCGTTGATGCGGGCGACGCCGAGGATGCCAAAGCGGAGAATCTTGTCGCTCATGTGCGGCTCCTGCGCGAGTTGGGGCTGAGATCGCTACGGGTAGACTGTACAATGCGACGAAAGCTTCGACCATCAGCCGTGAGAAGAGAGCCATGTGCTTACTCGTAGTCCTCTGGCGCGTGACGGAGGATGCCCCCCTGGTGGTGGCGGCCAACCGCGAAGAGTTCTACGCGCGGGGAGGCGAGCCGCCGCGCCGGCTGGACGGAGTGCTGGCGGTGGGTGGGGTCGATCCGCACCAGGGCGGGACGTGGCTGGGGGTGAACGCGGCCGGGGTGCTGATCGCGGTGACCAACCGCGCGAAGAGCGAGCTACCCCCGGAGCCGCGCAGCCGGGGACTGCTGGCACGCGACCTGCTCGGGGCGGGTTCCGCGCGCGAGGCGGCAGAGCGGGCGGCGACAGCGCTGGATAGCGGCCTCTATGCGGGGTGCAACCTGTTGTGTGCCGACGGGCGCGATTGTCTGGTGCTGCACGGCGGCGACTGGCTGCGCATGGCGCCGTTGCCTCCGGGGGTGCATGTGCTGGCCAACCGCGACGTGAACGATCCTACCGATCCGCGCGTGACGCAGGCCCGGCAGCAACTGGGCGGACGCAACCTGACGTCGTGGGGCGAGGCCTGGCCAGCGCTGCGTGAGCTGTGTAGCAGCGAGGGAATCTGCTTCCGGGCGGCGGAGCGCGGAACGGTGTCGAGCAGCTTTCTGGTGCTACCCGGGGCAATACACGAAGGCATCTATCTGCACGCGCAGGGTGCGCCGGACCGGGCGAGTTACGTCGATCAGTCCCATCTGCTGCGCGGACTGGTTCCCTCGTGGAAAGGATGATCCATGACCACCAAAGCGATGCCCCCGAGCCCTCCGGGCCGGTTCCTGCTGGGCCACCTGGGCGAGCTGCGCAAGGATGTGCTGTCGTTCTACGCGCGGGTGGCGCGGGAGCAGGGGGACGTGGCGCTGGTGCGGTTCGGGCTGAAGCCGGTCTACGTGCTGAGCCACCCCGAGGCGATCGAGGAAGTGCTGACCAGCCGGAACTTCATCAAGCACTATGCGCTGCGGATGAACCGGCGCCTGCTGGGCAACGGGCTGCTCTCGAGCGAGGGCGACTTCTGGAAGCGGCAGCGGCGGTTGATTCAGCCGGCGTTTCTGCGCGAGCGCGTGAACCGCTACGCCGACACCATGGTCGCGTACAGCGAACGCTGGGCAGGAGTGTGGCGCGACGGCGAGGTGCGGAACATCCACGCCGACATGCGACAGCTGACGATGGAGATCGCGGCACGCACCCTCTTCGGGGCAGACGTGGAGGGGCAAGGCCCCATCGTGGCGCAGGCGCTGTTGGACGTGATGGAGAGCTTTTCGAGCCGGCTGTTCAGCGTGCTGCGGCTGCCGGAGAGCTTCCCGACGCCGAGTAACATTCGCGCCTGGCGAGCGGTGAAGCGGCTCGATGCCATCCTCTACGGGTTGATCCGCGACCGCCGCGCCGAGGGGACGCAGGAAGATCTGCTGTCCATCCTGTTGCACGCGCGGAACGAGGACGACGGCACCGGAATGAGCGACAAGCAGCTCCGCGACGAGGCGATGACGCTGTTCCTGGCGGGGCACGAGACGACCGCGCTGGCGCTGACCTACACGCTGTGGCTGCTGGGGCAGCATCCGGAGATTCAGGAGCGCATCCGGGCCGAGGTGCGGCAGGCGGCCGGCGACGGCCCACTGGAGGCGAGCCATTTCCCCCGGCTGAGTCTGACCGAGGGGGTGGTGAACGAGGGGATGCGACTGTATCCGCCGGCCTACGCCGTGGGTCGTCAGGCGGTGGAGCCGTGCGAGGTGGCGGGCTATCGCATCCCGGCCGGAGGCACGCTGCTGATGCTGCAGTGGGTGGTGCATCGTGACGCCCGCTGGTGGCCAGACCCGCTGCGGTTCAACCCGGATCGCTGGGCGAACAACCTCGCGCGACGGCTGCCCAACCTGTGCTTCTTCCCCTTCGGTGGCGGGCCGCGAACGTGCATCGGCAACCACTTCGCCATGATCGAGAGCGTGCTGGTGCTGGCGGTGCTGTTACGGCACTGGCGCATCGAGGCCGTGACGCCTCAGCTACAGTTTCGCCCCCGGTTGACGCTGGCGCCGGCATCGCCGGTCGAGGTGCGCTTGCATCGCATCAGCGGGACAGCGTGAGGCGATGCAGGCCAATCGCCACCCGGCGCGAATCGGCTTGAGGTAACGGTTCCTGGGAAAGATCCACGGCGTCGGGCAGGCGCAGCACCACGCGCGTGGCCCCGGCCACCGGGAGCGTCAGACGTACCAGCTTGCCGGGGGGGAGCGTTTCGACCCGGGTGGGGCCGTCGCTGCTCCAATCGACGCGGCAGGGGTGTTCGGCCGGTCGGTGTGCTGACGGATAGTGCAGCGCCTGAAGCTCCAGCTTCGCGACGCCAGGCGGCAGGAGCAGGCTAACCGATTCGCCGTCGCTCCAGAGACCCCACTCTTCAGGGATCGACCAACCGTGCCCCAGCAGGGCGAGTCCATCGGCGTGGCTGCGGGTGTCGAGGGTGACGGAGCCTTCCTCCTGCAGGCGCTGGGCCAGGCGCTGGCGGGAGGCGGCGTCGCGATCGAGCGCATCGAGCGCATCGAGGACGACGGGGTGGATGGGCCGGGCGAATCCATCGCCGGGGCCGGTTGGTGGAGGAGGTGGGAGCCCGGCGAGGCCGGCCTGGTCGAGCAGATCGCGGGCGGCACGCACAACCGAGGGAGGATGCGTTTCGCAGGTCTGCGCGTAGTAGCCGCGTCCGGGCCGCATCACGGTGAAACGGTCGAGGACGAGGCCGAAGAGCCGGCGCTGCCAGGCGGGATCAGGCACGTGGTCGCGCAGCGCGTGGAAGAGGGAAGCGCCCAGGTGCATCCAGAGTCGACGGCGGCGCGATTCGGGCCAGGCATTCCAGCCGGCGAAGGTGTTGGCGGCGTGGGCGCGTTTGAAGTAGAGCGTGGAATCGACGCGGCGGAACTCGCCCTGGCCGACCAGGTGCGTCAGCAGGGAGAACTCGGCATGAGAGCCATGGTCGAACGTTTCGTCGAGGAAGCGGTCGGCGGGCCAGAGCTGAGTGCGCATCAGCCCGCGAAGGGGCTCGAAGGGAAGGCTCTCGACGAACTGGAACATGCGTTCGAGGGGAGAGCCGAGCAGGCTGGGGCAGCCCTGACGGTCGAAGCGATGGCCGAACCACTGGAGGTCCGAGTAGGCGACGGAGGCCTGCGGGTGGACGAGCAACTCGGCGCGCAGGGTGGCGAGGTAGTTGGTGGCGGTGAGGTCGTCCTGCTGCCAGTAGCAGAAGAAGGGGCAGTCGCAGCGTCGGGCCAGCCAGTTGAGGTTGCCGGCCCAGCCGAGGCGCGTCGGCTGGATGGTGAGGGTGAAGCGCGGGTCGGCGGTGAAGGGCTGGCAGGCGGCAGCCGAGGCAATGTCGTTGTCGTCGATGCTGATCCACACGCGGAAGTGCGGGTAGGTCTGGTCGCGGATGGAGCGCAGCGTCTCGGGGGCGAGTTCGGCGCCGCGGAAGACGGGGACGGCGATGAAGATATCCGGGGCAGTCATGCCGCCTTCTCGCGAGCGGGAAGCATCTGGGCGACGGCGCGGCGCGCGAGGAGCGGGGCGATGGTGTACTTGCCGGTATCGATGGTGTGATACCGCCCGCGCGAGAGCAGGCCGACGGCGTGGCGTTCGTGCAGCTGGCTGGTGCGGTCGTCCACGTCGGTGCTCCCCAGCGCGTAGATGATGCCGCCAGCGAGACGAGCGGCGTCCCAGTGGTCGGGCGGCACCTGGTGCAGCGCGGGGACCAGCTGACCGAGCGCCTGGACGATGCCAGCGCGCATGCGCTGCTGCTCTTCGGCAGTAGGCATTTCCGGCGAGGTGGGTTCGAGCCCACACTCCAGGCCGAGGCAGCTGACCGGATACCACGAGAGGAACAGGGAGCCATCCGGGTAGGGAAGCAGATCGCCGAAGGGGCCGAGGACGATGGTGGTGGCAGGCAATGTGGGAGCAAGGCCGGGCGGCAGGCGGAGGAAGAACTTGCGGCGGAACGACCAGGCCGCGGGGGGGCGGATGCCGGCGCTGGCGTCCAGGGCGAGCCGACCACACCAGGCGCAGTTGACCACCTGATCGAAGCGATCGCGGTGGAGGTCGTCACCAAGGCGCAGGGTCAGATCAACGCCATCGGGACGCGGGCTGACGGCGGTCACGGTGACGCCGGTATGGACGTGGATGCGCGGATCGTCGTGAACGCGGGCGGTAAGATGGTCGGCCACGATGACGGGATCGACGGCCACCTCCGCGGTCTCGAAGGCGGCGGCGACGAGGCGGTCGTCGAAGGTGCGGGTTAGCTCGTGGTGACCGAGGCGGCGGACGCGCCAGGGAGCGGGGATGCCGCAGTAATCGTGGCCGGGCTGGGCGGCGCGTTCCTCGATGCGTTGGGAGATGCAGGTGTAGTGGTCGGCGAGCAGGTCGGGGCAGAGCAGGCTGTCGCGATGGACGAGGTAATGGAAGGGGCGCGACACCGCGTTGACGAGTGGATCGCTCTCGAGCCAGCGACGGAGAAGGGGGCGAAAGGTCAGAGCGCCCTGGATCATGAGATCGGCGGTGGCGAAGCCGGGATCGTTGGCGTAGACGTAACCCAGGTGAAGCTTGCCCTCGTTCTGGCGCGACGCCGCTCCGAGGAGGGCCGGGCCGCGCTCGAAGAGATCGACCCGGACACCGCGCCGCGCTAGCTCGAGGGCGGTGCCAACTCCCTGGATCCCACCACCGATGACCGCGATTCGCATGCCCGGGCCCCCACCGTGAGATAACGACCAGTGCTGCATCTGACCATGAGGAAGCGCCTCGGGACAAGAGGAAGTTGGAGGTGCCCCGGGCGGCCTTGACAGGGGGCGAAGTGCGCCAGATCTGGCGCGCACACCAGGACGCGCTCCCTCCGGTATCCCGGCTCCCTCTCCCACCTCCTAGAATACCTCGAAAAGTGTGGACCCCTGTCCGTTTGTTCCATAAGGTGGGATGGATCTAACACACCTGCGCTCTCCTGGGTGTGACGCCCAGATTCTTCGAGGCCGTGATGGAGCCGCTTCCCTGGTGGGGCCGGGTGGGCGAAACCTACTTTGGGCCACTGGCATTCGCTCCCGGAGCGATTGAGGGGCTGGTGCGTCACGTCGGGCCCTGCGTCGCCTTCGAGCCCACGCTACCCTACCAGCGCCTGGGGCTCACCGCGTGGCGTCAGACGCCGCTGGACCCGCGCCGATTCGAGCAACCCCTGCCCGCTCGCCCCGCCACTCTGGGCATCGTCACGCTCGCGGATTTTGCCGAGGATCTCGCCAGCCACCACCCTGCGCGGCGCGACCCACGCCTGGCCGATCTGGATGCGGTCGTTCGGCGGTTGTTGCAGATCGCCATCGGTCTGCACGCAGCTGGGTTTCGCCTGGGCTACCTCACTCCCCGTGCCATTCTCGTGCAGCGCGGAGCCGACGGGCTGACGTTGCACCTGCCCGACCTCGGCTTCTACAACACCGCCGACGATTTCGATCAGCCCTGGCTCGCGCCGCGCGACGAGTGGGCCAATCTGTGCGCCCCCGACCTGCCCGCTGCCCAGCATCGGCTCCAGGGCCTGGCCTCCACCGGGCCGCTACCCGATATCCGCCTGCTCGCCCGGCTGCTGGCCTGTGTGCTGCTCGCCGGCCGAGCGCCTGGCCCCACCGAACAACTGCCCCCGCTGCGGCCGGGGGAGCCGTGGGTGGTACTGCGTGACATCCCGGCGTTGCGTCAGGCGCCGGCCCTACGCGCCGACATCTGGGGCGTGCTGCAGCGGGCCATCTCGGGTGAGATCGCCACCATGGACGAGTTCGCCCGACAGGTCGAGGCCCACCCGCTGTCCGATCACTACCGGGGCGGCTCGGCCCGGCCACGCTCCCTGGCCTGGCTGGTCGGGCTGACGGGCGGCGTGGCGACGCTGCTTGTCGCTGGTGCCTGCGCTGCGTGGTATCTGCGTCCACCGGTCGAGCCATCATCGGACACGTCTTCCTCCATGGTCGATCCGCATACTCCGTCTCCTGCTCTGCCCGAAGAGGCCCCGCCGGAGCTGCGGGCCATAGAGGAGGCGCACCTGGCGAAGCTGCCACCGGCGCGGCAGGCCGAGGCCATCGTGGCCGCGTATGCTGCCACCCCGGCAGAACCGGGCCCCGAGGCGCGACGCGTGCTGCAGCGGGCTCGCTGGCTGCTCGTTCAGGCCATCCGGCGCGAGATGCACCGGCAACTCGACGAACTGGAGCCGACGCCGCTCAACCGTCGGCTGCTGGCCGGTTTCTGCCAGGCTCATCTCGACGCCCTGCTCGCACTGCAGACCTTCCCCGCCGACCCGGCGCTCGCTTCCGAGGAGAACCAATGTCGCGACGAACTTGGACGGCTCTTGCTCGAACTGCAGGATTGACGCTCCTGGTGCTGGCCGCCTCTGCTTCGTCTCGCGCCCAGGACAGCAAGGAGAACAAGGAGGAGGCCAGGCCGACGCGCTCCGGGTCGCTCATCATCCTGGTGCGCGATAACAAGGGACTCAACCAGGTCGAGATGGCCAACACGCTGAAGCGCGGCCTGGAACTGGCTGGCTGTCGCTTCGACGGCGAGGTCCGCCTGCGGCCCATCTCGTCGGTCGTGTTCAACACCCTCAACTCGGTGCAGGATCTCCCCGCCGCCGCCCCCGAACGCAAGGACTTCCACCTCCAGGCCGTCCCCGAGGTGCCTGGCTCCTGGCTGCTCTCGCACAAGCGCGGCTACACCCTGAAAGATCTCGAGGTCGAGGTCGAGACGCCTCGCAAGGACGGCAAGGGCAAGGAACTGCGCACGCGAAAGCTGACCCCGGCGTTTCGCCTGCCCGCCGAGAAGGGCAAGCCCGGCGCCGCCAGCGCCGATCCGCCCCTGGCCATGCTCTTCCCTGGGCTGTATTCCCTGCGCCTGGAACCGGATGAAACGCTCCGCCGCTATCGCGCCCTGTTTCTGCCGCGCGCCAGAGAGGAAAAACCCTGGGACACCGACTGGCAGAAGCTCCCCACCTTCGGCGATCGCTATTATCTCATCGTGCTGAACAACTTCGTCGGCGACAAGAAACGGCTCTTCGACGTCATCAAGGATCGCATCCAGGTCACCAACCCGGTGGACGACGTCGATGCTGCCCGCGAGTTCTCCGTCGTGTTCGCCGCCTGGGGCATGAAGGGGTTGACTCCGGGGACCGGCTTCAACGGCTTCAACCACACTCCCGAGATCGAGGTCAGCGACGACCGCACCGCCCGCGTCTGGATCCGCTTCCCCCTCACCGCCGACGAGTACGCCGCCGAGCTGAAGAAATATCAGCCCCTGGATAGCGAAACCATCATCAAGGAGATTCAGAAGGACAACCCCATTCTCGCCGACCGCGAGGCCACCATGACCCGGACGAGCAAGCCGGCCTGGATCGAGCTGTCGCCCATCCCGGGGACCGGCAACCGTCGGTTCACCCGCTCGATCGCGCTGAAGGATGTCAAGGAGCTGGAGAAGAAGTATCCGCGCGTCTTCCGTCTCGTCGTCTGGGAGTTCAAGGACCAGGCCATCCTCATCCAGGATCCCGCCTCGCGCGAGCTGGTCACCGCCATCGGTCAGGAGGTGCCCGAGTGGTCGCGCGGCATCGAGGATCTCGCCGCCAAGAGTAACCGCAAGAAGTAAGTTCTGTGTCTCTCCAGGGGGCGCGAGGAGGCCCCGGTCATGGCCCTGCCTGAGCTACCTGAGAACGCCTGCCCCCTGCTCCAGCACTCGCCCGGCGTGCGCGATCGCTTCAATCAGCTGGCGGCCCAGCTCAACAGCATCGAACTCGATGACCCGGGCTTCTTCGCGCGGCGCGACCTGCAAGAGCTGACCCGCGAGGCCGTCGCGCTGGACCTGCTGCTGCGCCGACCGCGCTACCAGGTCGGCTTCCTCGGTCTGTACCAGGTAGGCAAATCGCGGACGCTCAACCGCGTGCTCCGCGCCGACAGCGCCAGCCGGCCTGCCTTCGAGGGCCAGACCGGCAGCGCCTGCACCGCCACGGTCACACGCGTGCATTCCGCTGGGTCGGCTCAACATGCCCTGACGCTGCATTACCTCTCGCGCAGCGATTACGAACGCCGGCGCGACCTGGTCGTCGAGCGGCTGGCGGAGCGATGTCCTCTTAACCCTGGCGACGATGCCGTCCTGCTGGGGCAGATTCCTGCGCTGCTCGACCAGGCACGGCAGAGCCGCGATCTGTTCCTCGAACGTAACCTCGAGTACCTGCAGCGCCTGTTGCTGGCCTGCCGTCGGCATGGCCGCGAGGTGCTTCGCGCCGGCGACGCGCTGGAGATTGCGCAGTCTCCCTACGACCGGCGCTGGCAGTACATCAACCACACCGGCTCGGCGGGGGACGACCCCACCGCGCCGTTGCTCCGCGATGTCTCCATCGACTATGTCACCGACATCGTCCCGCGCCAGGTCGAGTTGATCGACATGCCCGGCCTGGGGACCGGCTGGGTACTCGACACCCTGCTCACCGAGCAGCTGCTGCAGGAGGTCAATGGCGCGCTCCTCTTCTACGAGGTGTCCAATAACCTCGATAGCGAGGTACTGGGCGAGGTCCTCGTTCGTCTGCGCCGGGCCTTCCCCGATGGGCTGCGTGGCCGGGTCTGGATCGTCTTCACCAAGTGCGACGTGCTGACGCCGTTTCACTTCGCCGAGGACGATCGCAACATCCTGGCCGGCATCGCCGCCTTTCTCCGCTCGCGCGAGCTGACCCCCGAGCAGATCGTTTTTGTCTGCAATCAGTGGGATGGCGAGTCGTCCGACTACATCGCGGGCGAGATTCGCCGCCGCACCCAGACCGACGACCTGGCGACTCGCTTCGCGCAGTTTCCGGAACTCGTCCAGGCCTTCCTGGCCCTGCGCGACAACGGTGGCATCGACCGCTTGCGGCAACTCATCACCCGGGATCTGCACGCGGCTGTCGAGGCGGAAACACGACGCGAGGTGGAACGCCGGCTGCACACCCTGGAGGATCAGCTGCGCACTGCCTGCCAGCTACGCGAGGAGGAAATCCGCTTCGACCCTCAGCGCCATGGCCAGCTACTCCAGGTGTTGCGCACGCTGCGTCAGGTGCTGGGGCATGTCGATCGGCGTGGCCAGCTGCTCGAACCCGGCGAACAGCTGCGGGACTACTTCACCGAGTCGGCCCTGCTGGCGCGCGAAACGCTGATCGGCGTCTTCGACACCCTCTACCCGCAGGGCAACTGGCTCCTGGGCGAGACGCTGGATCGCGTCTGCCGACTGTTCCCCGGCCATGCCCGGCTGCTCGAAGAACGCCTGACCGCCCTGCTGGCCAGCGACATGGTGCCGGCTGTCTTCCGCCGGGTTGGCGACGAGTTCGCCCGCGCGCCGGACGTGGCCATCGTTGCCTGTCCGCGCGGTCTGCGCACCAACTGGGACGAGCTGGCCAACGCCGACCGTCGCGATCGGGCCTGGCGCAGCGCGCAGACGTTCCCAACGTTTCTCGATGCAGAGGGCGCGCTTTTTGGCCCCTCTGCGGCTCCCGCCCAGGCGACGCTGAATGGACTTAGCTACCGGGAGCTGATGCTCGACAAGATCCGCACCGTCACTCATCAGTGCGCCCACGCGCTGCGCGTGCGCGTGCGCCATCACCTGCAGCAGCTGGAGCAGGCCTACCGCGAGGCCCTGGAAACCCAGGACCACCTGGCCCGCGAGGCGCGTTGACCCCCGGAGGTCCCCATGCACCCGTCGCCGTTTCACTCGGCCGCTCTGCCGCCTCCGAACCCCTGGCCACTCCACGAGGTGCCGCTGCCCCACGTCCGCCCGCGCGTTGGCGTCCGCACGCTCACGCTCACCCGGACCTATGCTTTTCGCGGTCCTACGCTTCCGTTCGGGCTGGTCTTCTTCTGGCCGCGCCCTGTGGCGCGCAATGTCGATCCGCGCGTGGCGCCGTTTCTTCGTCTGCGCGCCTGGCATGGCCCGCCGCACACACCTCCCGAGAGGCAGGAGGCATTCAGCGATCACTCCGCGCTCGATTCGCTCGCCGAGCTGTTCCACCGCGCGCCCTTGCCACAGTCGCCCGACAAGCGTGCCGCTTTCGACTACCAGGCCGCCTGCCTGCCCGGTCTCGCCGACATCACCCTGCAGCTGATCCTCGACACCGAGGATGACGACTTCAACCGGCTCGCCTTCGCCCATCACCGCGACCGGTCCGGCGAACCGTTCACGCTCGAGATCGGCGCGTATCTCTTCGATCACCAGCATCGCGACGCCTGCCTCGAACGCATTCGCCTGCTACTCGACGCCGCCACCATGCCCACCTGGGACGAGGGGCTGGTCGGCATCGACCTGGGTCACAACGCCTCGAGCCTGGCCTGGCTGCCGCCCCTGGGCGACTCCACCGCGTCCATCCGCATGCTCGATGCGCGCGGACGCCCAGCCGCCGGCAATCGCGATCCGGGCGTCTCCATCCTTGGCGCGCTCGACCGCAGCGCCAGCCCCGTCGATTCCAACCTGCAGCTGACGCACGTCTCGGATCGGCATCGCGAGCATCGCCTCAACTGGTGCCGGTGGGCCATCGGCGTGACGCCGGGGGGAAGCGCCTCGCCCGACAACATCTTCTTCAGCGTCAAGCGCCAGCTAGCCGAGCGCGAGCCCAGCCCCGGCCAGCCACGTCCGGCGCGGCGTATCCTGGTGCATCCCACGCTGCATGCCTTCGAGTCGGACCCGCCCGTCGAGTTCGCCCTGGATGTGCGGCGGCCGGCCGAGTTGTTCTTCTGCCGGCTGCTCCAGCGTGCCCGCGAGGCCACCTGCCACAGCGTGCGTTGCTTCGCCGTCACCTACCCCACCACGTTCTCCGTGCGCGAGGTCGCCCAGGCGCGGGAGGCCGCCTACCGCGCCTGGCTGCGCAGCATGGACCAGGCCCAGCCCGAGGGGGCCCTTGACCTCGACGCCGCCGACGTGGGGCGTCGGTTCCCCCTGGCCCTGGATGAAGCCTCGGCTGCCGGGTACTTCCTGCTCTATCGGCTGGCGTTCGAGCAACCGCATGGGCTGGCGCGCTTCCGCTACCTCTACCCGCAGGGGCTGCACCTGCTCCTCTTCGATTGCGGCGGCGGTACCACCGACATCGGCCTGCTCCGCGCCACTGCCCTCCATGGCGAGCCTGGGCACCACCTGCCGCCTGGGCTTGGCATCACCGTCCTGGGCCGCAGCGGCAAACGCTCGTTCGGGGGCGACAACATCACCGAGGCGGTCTTCCGCCTGCTCACAGCCCAGCTGGCCATGGTGCTCCTCGCCAGTGGGGGCGAACGACTCGAACTGCCGCGCGCGCCGGACCTGCTGGCCCGCTTCCTCGCTGACCACGCCGACCGTTTCGAGGCGGCCCTGCCGACGCGCTTCGACCCCGACCGCACCCAGGATGCCCAGGTCGAACGTCGCCGGACCGTCACCCAGAACCTCTGGCTGGAGGCCGAGCGCCTGAAGTGCGCCCTGGCTGGCCAGGCCACTATCCGCTACCGGCACACGCAGCAGAGCCCGCTCGATCAGTACCTGCGCCGGCTCGTCCGGCCTGGGGCGCAGTCGATCGACACCCGGCTCAACGCCATCGAGATCCGCCGCGACCAGGTCGATGCCCTCGTGCTTGCCGACGTCCTCGACTCCGTCGAGCGCTGCAACCATCTCATCCACGACAAGCTCACGCCGCACGGCCACGAGGTCGATTGCGTTGCCGTCCTGGGCAACGGCGCGCGCTACCCGCTCTTCCTCGAACAGATGCGCGCGCGCCTGGCCGTGCCCTTCCTCGACGAACGCCTCTTCCCCGTCCGCGAGACCGCGCCGCTCGGCCCGCTGGAGATCGACCCCGCTGATCTCAAGAACGCCGTCGCCAAGGGGGCGGTGCTGGCGCTGGCCAGCGCCCAGCGGATGACCAACGTCCGCGTCGAGTTCGACCGCGAACTCAGCGCCCGCATCCCGTTCACGCTCGGTTACCGCGACCTGAAGCGCAACCAGTTCCTCGTCCTGCTTCACGAGCACGAACGCTACGACCGCCTCGCCGAGGGTTCGTCCGACCTCGACGTGGCCCACCGGCCCGGCGCCGACAGCGAGGTGCTGCTCTACCGCCACTGGCCCGGCGATCTCGACAGTCGCGGCAACCAGCGCTTCTGGCCCTATCTCGTCTATCGCTTCCACGAACCGCTCCGCGCCGGCATCACCGTCCGCTTCGACCGCGACTCGCATAGTTTTGTTGTCACCTCCGGCCTCGAACAGGCCGACCTGGTGCTGGAACTCGTCGAGGACGTCGAGGAGGAACGGCTGTGGCGCATTCTCGCCTCGCCCAGCCCCGAACGCGAGCTGCGCAAGATCTACTTCGCGCCCATTCAGCGAGGCGAGCTGTGACCGCTGCGTCCGTCCCGCTCGTCGCCGCTCTCCAGCGTCTGGCGGCTGGCCTGGCCGACATGCCTGATCTTGCCCACCAGGTGGACGCCCTCCGCGGCGAGCTGGAAGCCACCTACGACGATCGCGTCACCACCTGGATTCGCCACGCCGAGGCAGCTCCGCGTCTGGCAGTCGCTCGCACCCCTGTTGCTCGCCAGTGTCGGACGGATGTCCGCCGACCAGGGGGCTCATCGCGACCTGGCGAGGCGCTGCGACGAGACACTCGATCGCATCCGCGCCCGGCAGCAGGCTGCCTGGTTGACCACGCTGTTACTCGAACCGATCCGCCAGGATGGCGAACTGCTCCACGACGTCGAGACGGTGCTGACTTCCTGCCGGCAAGTGCTGGAGACCAGCGCGACGACACCCGAGATTGCGCCGCTGGTGGAGGCAGTCGGCAACGAGATGGGGCGCGACCCCGCCTGGATTCCCGCGGTGCTGGCGCGACTGGATCTCGATGCGCTGCAGGTGGGCCCCGCGCTGCCCTCGACCGACGCCTGGCCGGCCGACGAGCGCGATCGGGTGCGTCTGGCGCGTGCTGTGGTCCTGGCCGCGTGGCGCGCGGGTCGGCCGTGGGCCGAGCTGACGCCAGGGCTGGCGCGCTTGCTGGGCCCGACGCTGCAGGGCGAGTTGCATGACGAGCCGCGCGACGTGGGAGATCCGCAGTGGATGTTGATAGAGGCGGAGCTTCTCGACGAGAGCCTGCGCCGGCCCGCCCTGGTGGTGCGCCGTGGCTCCGACGTGGTGTGTGTGCTGAAGGGCGCATGGTGGCAGGTTCCTCGGGCCCCCGCGCCGACGGATGGGCCCGATGCGCTGGAGCTGTGGCGCAGGCTGCCGGAACCTCCTGAGAGCGGCGTCGGGGCGGCTCCCCGGCAGTGGTTCGACCGCGTGCGTGAAGTTCCCCGGACGCCCGGGGCGAGCTTCGCCGAACTCCGCGCCAGCGCCCAGCGCAGCTTTCGCGCCACGCTCGATAGCCCCACGGGCGAGAAGTGGCTGCATCGGCTGGCTCAGTTGGCCGCACGCGAACCTGCCGGCTGGGCTTTGCCATGGCTCGACGCCCTGTGTCAGGAGCAGTTCTGCCAGGGGTGCTATCCTCGTCCCACAGCCGCAGGGATCGTCTGGCCGGCCGGGACACCGCTGGGCCCCGAGGTGGGCGTCGAGTTTTCCGACCAGCCGGCCGGCACACTGCTCCGGGTCAGCCACTACGCCGAGACGGCCGCGAAGGCTCAGTGTGTGTTCTCCCTCGGCCCCCGCGAGAACGCCCCCCTGGCGCCCGCGTTCGAACGCCTGGCCCGCGTGTTTGCGGACCAACCCCCCGTCACTCGCGCGCTTCTCGACCTGCACACGCAGCTGGGACGTCATCACCTGGACGGGGCAGAGCCCGCCACGGCTCGACCCCAGGCGAAGCTGCTACTCCGCGCGATGACCAAGGCCGGCCCATCACTTTCCACCTGGGAAATGGCCTGGCCCGCGCTGCGCGAGATCGTCCACGCCATGGGTGGCACACTGCATCCAGCCTCCCCGAGCGAGAAGCAGGAAGGCCTGGCCGCGCCAGCCTGGATCTTCTCGTCCGAGCCGTTCGGACAGATGGTCGGCGTGCGTCCTGGCGTGACCTGGGCCGGAGAAGTGGCCGGGGCCGGTCGCCTGCTGCTGTCGGCTGGGACGGCCCCGGATGGGTTCGTCGAACTGGCCCACCTGCTGGGCGACAGGTGGCCGGCGCTGCGAGAACTCCCAGCCACACCCGAGGCCGAGCGCGCATCCCTGGTGCCAGGTCTCTTCACGGAGTTTTTCCGTCGGGGCGGCGTTCGCGATACACTGGAGGGAGAGACCGCCGAGCGCGCCGCGACGTTTCTGCACCGGCTGGCCCGGGGGCTGGGCTTCTCCCTGGTGACACCCGGGCCCGGCGAGTGCTGCGAAGCCAACTGGCGCGTCGAAACCGAGGCCGGCGGCGAACTCCATGCACCCAACCTGCGGGTGCGCGGCCTGCGCTGCCCGGGGCTACTTCGCGACGGCCACCTGCATCTGGCCCCCACGGTGTTCAGCGGAAGGGAGGGACCATGACGACGCCATCAGACCCAGCTACGCGGCCGCGCTCCCTGCTGCCCTCGAGCGCCCTGACGTGGACGAGCGCTCTGCTGGGCGCCGCTGCCGCCGGAGCCAGCGCCTGGCTCTATCGCGACGCACTCCCTGCCCCGCTGGGGATGCCCCTGGCCTGCGCCCTGCACGCCTGCACTGGCGCCCTGCTCGGCATCCTGCTGGTGCATCTGTTGGCCCTGCTGCTGCGCCGGCTGAGTGTGCGCGACGATCCCGCCTGGACACAGGGAATCCTCGACGCCAGCCAGGCCACCGTGGGCCTGCGCGTGATCACCGATGATCCCGCCACGGCCATCCGTCAGCAGATGCATCTCTGGCGCGAACATCTCGGCGATCGCGCCGCCCTCGTTAGCATCCTGGGCGGCCTCGTCGGCGTCGGCTGGCTGTTCTGGTTCCTCCTGGCCGTCCCAGGCGACCTCGTTGGCGTCCCCCGTGCCAACCACTGGCTGCTCCTCGTCGGCCTGGGGCAGGCCGCGATCGTCCTGGCCGGCACCGCGTTTGTCGTTGCCCTGGGCAACGCCCTCTGGCGTCGCACCGAACGGGCATGCCTGCGGACGCTGCCCACCGTGGCCAGCCCGCTGGTGGCGCGGCCCGCTCCAACCCCTGTGCCGATCCGCCGACCCGAGCCGCCTCCGCCCGAGCCGCAGCTTCGCCAAGGCGTCCCCACGCTGCGCGTGGTACGCGACGACGACGACACCCCGCCGCTGCCCCCCGACTAGCCACCCCGGGCGCGAAAGGACCCCTCGTCATGACCTGTCGCTTTCTCCTTGCCTGGTGGTGCAGCGCCATCCTGCTGGCGGGTACCTACGCCTGGACCGGCCTCGCCTGGCACGACCGCCTCGTCGCCACCGAGGAGGCCACCCGCGCGCTGGCGGAGGAACGCCAGGCGCTGGTGCGCGCCGCCAGCGACCGCCTGCGTCTTGCGCGGGCCGACGACGACAACCTGGCAGCGCTGGCGCGGTATGCGCAGCTCCGGGCGCGCCTCGATGGCTTGGTCGCTCAGTGGAGCGCCAGGGCGGTCCAACAGATCGACGCCCGGACGGCGACTCACGTCCGCGAGCAAACCGACCAGCTGCGCGCCTGGGCTCAGGCGCATCCGATGTGGAACATTTCGGCCGGAGCGCTGGAGCGTCAGGCCGACCGCTGCGCCGCCGCGTGGGCCGAGACCGCCGGCCGCTTCCACTGCACCGCCCGACGCGATCTCGAACAGCTGGCCCAGCGACCGACCATGGACCCACTGCTGTTTCAGCGCGAGGCGCCGCCCCTGCTGGCCGGGCTGCTGGCCGATCTCGACGCCAGCCCGCCCCTCGACCTGGCCGCACTGAAGCTCGACCTGCTCGTCGATCGGGCCATCCAGGCGCTGCGCGAGCATGTTTACCAGGAGCTGATTCCGGGGGAACGTCCTCGCGGCATGATCGACCGGGCCCTCCCGCGCCTCCTCGACGAGCACAAGAAGCCCACCGACCCCGACGACCTCCGCCGCCTGCGCGAGACGCTGACCCGACACGGTGACGAACTACTCGCCGGCAGCCGACCCTTACTGCGCCAGATGCTGGCCGGGCCGCTCAACCAGCTCCGCACCCGGCTGCTCGATGCGCTGCGCGGCAAGCTGCCCGCCAGCGACACCGACCTGCACGCCCGGGTCGAGCAGGCCAGCCTGCGGCAGCGCGATGCGCTGGCGGTTGCGCTGGAGACCGGCATCGAGCAGGAACTGCGTCAGGTGGTGGCGCGCGGCCATCCCGGCGTCAGTCCCCGTGTGCTGGTCCTGCTCATCGCCATGGAGGGGCTCGACCGCCAGGCCGACCTGGTACCCAGTCTGCGCGAGGCCATCCGCCTGCTCGAGGCGAAGGTAGGGCCGACCGTCGTACTTGCGGTGAGCGACCGCGAGGAGAAGCGCTGGATGCCGGGCGCGGCGTTGCCGATTCCGGCCCGCGCGCACTGTCCGCCGCGCCGCTTTGGCGAGGCGCTGCAGCGCGGTCTCGACCGTCGCGCCGCCTGGAGCCGGGCCACGACCGAGAAGGGCGGGCTGCCCACCTTCATCGTCTGGCCGTGCGTGACCAATCCCAACGATCTCTACGACCTCCGCGCCCCCACCGTCGATGTGCCCGAGGGCGCACCCATCCACTTCTTCTGGGTCGGCGCTCCGCGCGAGGGCCGCTCCAACTGGCTTCGCGCCAACTTCGGCGAGGCGGGCTACTCCGCGCTCCCCACCGACGAAATCGCTCGTCTCGGTGAGCAGATGACCGACCGCCTGCGCGACTGGAAGCGCCCGACTCGCCCCCGGGGAGACGCCGATGGTCGCTAATGCTCGCCCCAACTCGGGCCACACCCGGCTGGGCCTGTTCCTCCTGGCCGGCACCTTCGCCCTGGGGGCGGCCCTCGCTTCCGTCGGATGGGCCCTGCGTCCTGGATCGCCAGCACCCGAGCAGCGCAGTGCCGACGGCGACGCGTTGCGTCCCGCGCTGGAGCAGCTGGAGCAGCAGCTCGCTCGCCTCGACCGCGCCGGGACGCGGCTCGATCAGCTGGCCCCGGGGAAGTCGCTCGACGCGCTGGCCGGCCAGATTGCCCAGCTGCGCCGCGATGCTCCGCCAGGCTCCGCGCCAGCGCGCGAGACACTGCCGCGCGACACGGTCATCTGCGTCCTCAACAGCCGGAAGCTGGAGTACGACCGTCTCGCCCGGCCGGCCCTGCTCGAGCTGTTTCGCCGGCTGCCGGATCGCTCGTCGCAGCGCCTCGGACTGGCGGTCGCCCTCACCAGCCGCGCGCACACCCTCGTGCGTCTCGGCGAGCGACCGACCGATCCGGGTGCGTTCTCCAGCTCGCTGAAAGCGCCAGACCATGTCTCCGAATCGCCAGGCGAGGAGCTGGCCGAGCAGCTGGGCGCGCTTTATTCCGATGCCGCCACACCACGCCAGCGCCGGCTGCTGCTGATCGCCAGCAGCGATTGTCCCTCGCCCGATGCCGTGGCTCCTGGCGACGACCGCGCCGGCGGCTGGAAGCGCCTGCAACAGCTGGGCGTTCGCACCGATGTGCTGCTGCTGCCCGCCTCGCGCGATGCTCCCTCAACCGACCTGCCGCCCCAGCTCGGCGAGCGCGCCCAGGGCTGGGTGCTTTTCTGCGCGGCCCGCGGTGGCGTTGTCCATCTGCTCCCGCGGCTGGCCCAGCCCGACGCCATGACGCGGCTGCTGCTCGACCGGCTGCGCGAGATCACCGCCCCCACCGACAAACCTTCCCCAGGAGAGTGACATGAAGCCTACACTCGTGCTGCTCGTTCTGCTCGGGATGGTGCCCCTGACCCAGGCCCAACCCCGGCCGCGCATGAGCAAGGGCCCCCTGCCCACCACCGTGGCGCGCGATTCCGACACCGGCGCCGAGCCGGTCGTGCTCCTCACCGCCCAGGGCTACCGCCCCGTCGATTATCCCGGCCCCGCCGCCGTCGAGCTTCCCCCTACACGCGACGGCAAGCCGGCCCCGCTGCAGTTCCTCGAGAAGTTCCACACCATCGACAGCACCCAGGTCGGCACCACTCGCTACCGCTTCCTCGTCCGCAAGGCGGCGGACAGTGCGCGCATCCTCGACTACGTTGGCTGGGTCGAGGAACGACAGCTCGTTGTCAGCGAGGAGGCGCTCGTCGATCCCAACTCGCGCCTGCACCGCAAAGCGTTCATCGTCACGCGCCCGCGCGCCCTGCGCGATGCGCCGCCGTCGCAGGTCAGCGCGGTGCCCGTCTTCCTGGCTCCGCACGACCGCGCTCCCCAGGCCGAACCGCTCCGCCTGCTCAAGCTGCTCTTCATCTGGGGCGAGACCGAACCCGGCACCGAGCGCGGCTATTTCCTCCTCGGCAACGCCGCCACCATGCTCGGCTGGGACAACCGCAGCACCATCCTCGGCTGGGTGCCCAAGTCGCGCGTCTGCGAGTGGAACACGCGCGAGGCGTTCGAGTGGCACCAGCCCTCGACCCTGCCCAGCGCCACTCCCCGTCGCACCTCGCCCGCTCTCGTCTACTACAAACCGGAGCAGGCCTTCGAGGCCTGGACGCAGAAGGACCACGAGGGCAAAACCGTCCGTCCTCTCTTCAAGGAGCGCTTCACCGCGCCCGGCGAGGGGATGACCGCCGGCCAGATGCGCTTCCTGCTCCTGCCCTGGCCACGTCAACCGGATGACACCACCACTCAGGCCCGGGACTTCCGCGAGAAGTACGAACGCGCCCCCGACGCCAGCGCCCGGCTCCGCCACGTCGGCATCTACACCGGGTTTCAGGATGCCGTCACCGGCACCGAGGTCCTCGACGTGGACGAGCTGAACCGCCTGCAGCAACGCCTGGCCCGCCTCCGCGAGGAGACCTCCCGCCTCGAGCTGGTCTTCGTCCTCGATGCCACCTCCAGCATGATCGACTATGGCCCCGTCGTCGCCAGCCTCATCGAGGAACTGCTCGACGACCTGGGCCGTGCCCGGGGCGAACTGCGCGTCGCCGTCACCTACTACCGCGACATCAACACCGACGTCGATCCTGCCACCGCCGTCGAGGCCAGTGCCCTGCAGAAGGTCACTCCCGCCCTGGTCACTCGCCTCGGCAAGGAACTGCGCGACAAGGACCGCTACCGCGATGGCTGGGACCCGCCCGAGCAGGTCTTCCGTGGCCTCCTCGCCGGCATCCGCCAGGCGCAGTTTTCCGACTACTCGCGCAAGGTCGTCATCCTGCTGGGTGACATGGGCAACAACACCGCCTGGGACAGCCCACGCTTCAAGGGCCCGACCCTCGACGACCTCGCCCAGGCGCTCAATCCCCGTGGCCAGTCGCCCATCCTCTTCTTCCCCTACCAGGTGAACGTCGATCCCGGCCGTGCCGACGACCTGCGTGGCCTCGAAGCCGGCGAGAAGATCGCCGCCGCCGCCTTCAAGAAGGAAACCCTGGCCATCCTCGCCGCCTCCCGCAAGCTGCGCGCGACTAACCCTCTGGCGCAGCCCGACATCAAGGAGGGCGACTACTTCGCCACCCGCAACGACCGCAAGCGCCTGCTCCGCGAGCTGCACCGCCCGCTCGAGGTCCTCCGCGCTCAGCAGGCGTTCTTGCAGACCCGGCTCGATGATCTCGCCGTCGGCCGCTTCACCGCCGACGTCGGCCCCGAGCTGGAGAAGATCCTCGATCAGGAAGGCATCAAGCTGGCCGAGCTGCGGAAGCTCAAGGGCGCCCAAGTCTTCGAGACCGGCTACGTCTGGGATCGCACCCCAGCCGGCGCTCCGCAGATCGCCCAGCGCCTCCTCGTTTCCGAGGGCGAGCTGGATTCGCTCATCGAGGGGCTGGGCAAGCTCGCCTCGCGCGATCCGGCCCGTCGCTCTCTACGCGATCTGATCCCGCGCCTGGCCGCCACCCAGACCGGGGAAAGTCAGATCGTCGCCGACCTGCTCTTCGACGCGCTCAAGGGCATCACGTTCCGCTCGCCGCTGCTGTCCCGCGCCGTCCGCACCTTCAAGGAAGACCGCATCGCCGCCGACGAACGCGACCGCCTGCTGTTGCTCCGCGAGCAGCTGGCCGACCTGCGCCGTGGCCTGGCCTACAGCCCCGAGCAATACCTTCGCAAGTCGGACGAGCGCGGCAACCTCTTCTGGGTGCGCCAGGGCGACCCGGTGCGGCTGGAGAAGAAGCTGCGCCGCTCCTTCCACCTCGGCGGCGACCGGTCCACCCTCTGGTACTGGCTCGACTACGACCGGGAGGTGCCGTGAGTCTCTCTCCCGCCGCCGGGCCCGATCTCTTCATCGTGGAACGCGTCACCTTCGTCTATCGAGGCACCACCGCCCAGGTGCTCGCCTCCGCCGACCTGCGCCTGCCGCGCGGCCGTCGCATCTGTGTTGTCGGCCGCAACGGTTCGGGCAAGAGCACCCTGCTCTATCTGCTCGGCCTGCTCTGCGAGGCTCGCCTGCAGCACGGCCGCATCACCTGCCACCTGCCAGGGCACGACCCCATCGCCTACGATCAGCTGACCCCCGCCGCCCGCAACGAGCTACGCGGCCAGCGCTTCGGCTTCGTCCTGCAGGATGCCTACCTCCTGCCTCAGCTGACCTGCCTGGAGAACCTGGCCCTGCCGCTGTTGCTCCAGGGCACCCCGCCAGAAGCCGCGCTGGCTCGCGCTGCCGCGCTGCTCCGCGAGGCCGGTGGTGTCGACCTGGCCGCCCTGGCCGACCGCCGGGTGGACACGCTCTCTGGAGGACAGCGCCGCATGATGGGTGTGCTGCGCGCGATCTTGCACGATCCCGATGTGGTGTTCGCCGATGAGCCGACCCAGAGCCTGGATGTCAACTACGCCCCCCGCGTGCTGAACCTGCTCGACGCCTGGCAACGGGCCGGCGCCGAGGACCGCCCACGCACCCTGGTGATGGTGCTGCACGAGCCCGCGGTCATCCACGAGCGGGCCGACGCGGTGGTGGTGCTGGGACCTGGTGGCCCGCGCCAGCCCAGCCCCATCCCCCTGGCCGAGATCGAAAGGAAGGCGCAAGCCGATGGGATCTCCCCCACCGAGCAGATCCGCCGCTGGATCAGCGAGTAGCCCGGCACGCTTCTCGCTCGGCCTGGCCGGCTGGCTGGCCCGCCGCGGGCTGACCGGGCCGGGGCAGGCCAGCCGCACCCGTCGCGCCGCTTTCGCCGTGGCCCTGTGCCTGGCCATCGCTCTGGTACCACTCTTGCTGGCCGCCGGCAGCCGCGCTGTCCACGACCTGGCACTGCGCCGCCGTCCTCTGTGCATCTGGGTCGGCGATCGCGCGGTGACGCAGCAGATCACCCCCGAGCGCCTCGCCGCCCTGCGCGCCGCTCTACGCGAACGGCTCGGCTCCGATGCCGACCGCGTCCAGGAAGTCCCCTTCGACGAGTTTTCCCACCAGTGGCTGGCGACGCATCAGCGCGGCGGCCAGCGGCTACGTTACGACTTCACCGGACGCACCCTGGCGGCCGACGACCCTCTCTGGGGCCGTATTCCCCTGCGCAACGGACGCGCCCCGAAGCCCAGCGAGCCTGGCGTGATCGTCAGCGCTGCCATGCTGCGCGAGCTGGCTCAGGACGATGGCACTCCCGAGACGCTCGAACTGATCCTGCCCACCTCCAACCGGCCGCAATCGATTCCGCTGCTGGCCGTGGTCGAGGCGGACTCTCTACCCTCGGGGCACGACTTCGCCCTGGATCCCACCTTCGAGCGCCAGCTTCGCACCGAAGACCCCGAGCAGCGCACTCGCGCCATCACCACCGGGCCAGTCAGCGCTGCCTGGGCCGAGGCCGACCTGCTGCCCCCCGCTCAGCGCGACGGGGTCCGCCGCGCCTTCACCTTCTACGAGCTGGGCTGGCCTCCCGTGCCTCACAAACTTCCCGACGAACGCCTCGCCTGGCGCCTGCGCTCGCGCGCCGACGAAGATCCCACCCTGCGCGAGTGGGCCACCATGCTCGGCGCACTGGCTCAGGCGCTGCGACGCGAAGGCTTGATCGTCGAACCCGCCTTCGAGACCTTCTCTGCTCCCACCGACCGGGCCGACCCACCTCCACGCAGCGAGTGGAACCGTCTCACCCTGGCGACCGACGAGCCCGCCTTGCTGCGCCCCATGGCCCGCGCCGCCGCCGCCGTCGGTCTACCCACCTACGACGTGGTGATCGATCAGATGGAGCAGATCGACCGCGAGGCCGCCATCTGGGCCTGGGCCAACCTGGGGATTGGCCTCGGCAGCGCCGGGGCAGCCGCCCTCCTGCTCACGCTACTGGCCCGCGCGCGCGTCCGCGAGCAACGCCATCCCATCGGCATGCTCCGCGCCATGGGCTGCAGCACCGGCCTGCTGTTCCGCGTGCATCTGCTCGAAGGGGTGGTCGTCTGGCTGTTCGGCCTGCTGCTCGGCCTGCTGCTGACGGTCGTGGCCACCGTCCTGATCGCCGCCTGCCTCGGCTGGCCCTGGCAGGCCTGGCTCCACGTCCGCTGGCCGGTCGTCGCGCTGACACTGAGCCTGGCCGGCTCTCTGGTCGTTTGCTTGATGAGCAGCCTGACGGCCACGCGCGCGCTGGCCGTCGGCTCGCCCATCGACCTGCTTCGTCAGGACGGACCCTGACTTACTTGCCGCCCCGTAACCAGATGCGCGGTGCGCCCTGCACGCGTTCCAGAGCTCGCCCCAGTTCCACCGGAGAGCTTCCCTGGGCCTGCGCCTTCGCGCCGGCCTTGCGTGACTCCTCTGCTTCGCGCTCCTGCCCCAGAGCCCGCTCGGCCAGGGCGCGGAAGTACCAGCCGCGGGCATCGCCGGGCGCCAGCTGAGTCACCGCATCGAACGACTGCCACGCCTCGGCATAGTCGGCCGCGAAGAAATCGCGATGCCCCACCCAGAAGAGCTTGTCGGCATCGGTCCGCTTCCAGCCCTTCGTGCTCAGCCGCACGGGCAGCTTGCTGGTCCCCTTCGCGCTGCCGGGCACCGCCCAGGGCGACACCTCCCACATGGTCGTCGGCCCCCAGCAGCAGCCCCAGTCGAGCAGCATCGGCAGTCCCTGCACCATGTTCCAGCGCCCGCCACCTTCCTCCAGCTTGCGCACCTGATCCTGCAGCCGGGCCGTCTGCGACTTCAGCTCCTCGCCCTGCTTGCGCAGCTCGATCACCTGCTTTTCCGAGGCCGCCAGCCGCGCCTCCAGCCTCCTCACGGGATCCCCAGGCACCGGCGGAGCGATAGGGGGCTTCCCCGGCGTCGTGCCCGGCGTGGTCCCCGGCGTGCTGGCATCTCCCCAGCGCACCTCGACACCGTTCGCCAGCGGGCCGATCAGCGCCTTGTCCAGCGTGTAGCGCGGTGTGTCTGACCCGCTCTGGTAGCCGTTGGTGGACACCTCTGTCAGGCTGTGCCGTACCAGCTCCCGCAGCGCCGCCTCCGCGGCCGGATCGGCCTTCTTCGGCCGGGCGTCGCACTCGATGCGCGGCTTGCCGTCCGCCATCGAGAACTTGCACTTCGCCGGGATCGCCTCCACCTTCGGATCGATGCCCTTCAGCGCATCCAGCAGCGTCTGCTTCCCCTTGAAGTCGCGCCGCAGGTGATACTCGAGCATCTCGCCCAGCAGCTTGTTCCCTTCCGGCGTCGCCAGCCGGGCCAGGGTGATCGGCGTCGGCGCCTTGTCGGCCGGCTTCACCGGCGGCGCATCGTCCTTCTTCTTCCCCTGGTCGTCCTGGGCGACCACCGCCCCGACAGCAGCTACCATCAGCGCCAGGACAGCGAACCGGCTTCCCCGATGTGTCACGATCTACCTCGTCTGCTCTGTGGACGCAAGCGGCCCTCCCTGACGTGAGTTTCCTCGAGCTGGATTCCTGAGATTGTCACAGGTTGCCCACTCAGCGTCAATTGCCCAGAGCGCCAAATGCCTGCCTGATTGTGCCCAGCCTCGCGGAATGCTACCATCAACCACCTCACGGAATGCTCCCTCGTTCCAGGTGCGCCGATGGTCCTGTTGCGCTGCATTGCCGAGGCGGTGGTGGAGAACGGCCTGCGTGGTCTGGCCGAGATGATTCCTGGTGGCGCGTACGCGTTCGAGGTTGGCCGCCGCGCGCTGGAGAAGTACCGCGAACGCTGTCGCGACGACCGCCTGCAGGCGGAGATCGAGAAGCTTGCCCAGACCCCCACCCCCGCCGCCCGCGAGGAGGCTGTCCAGGCCACCCAGGAGGCACTCGCCCAGGCCGGCCAGTCCGCCAGCCCCGAAGACGTCATCCGACTCGAACAGTACCTCGCTGCCGTCCCCGATGCCGTCCGCGCCTCGCTCAAACGCCCGGACGACCCCTCTGGCAAGAGCGTCCCCGCGCGCCTGACTGTCAACACCCCCGACGATCTGCTTCGCTTCCTGCCGGCCCGGCCCCCACGCTTCGCCCCGGGCGCTGCTTTCCCCGGCAAGCCCGGCTGGATCCTCACCCAGCTACTTGGCATGGGCGGCTTCGGCGAGGTCTGGCGCGCCCAGCACGGCGTCTCGTCCAACCTCACCGGCGCGGTCAAGTTCTGCCTCGGTCAGTCCGGCGAACAGCTCATCCACGAGGCCGCCCTCATCGACCGCGTCATGCAGGTCGGCCGACATCCCAACATCGTCCCGCTCGTCGATGTCAACCTGACCGGCGACACCCCCTGGCTCATGTTTGAGTACGTCGCCGGCGGCACCCTCACCGACTGGATCCATCAGCTCGCCCGCAAGCCGACCGACCAGCGCGTCAAGCAGGTCATCGCCGCGTTGCAGCAACTGCTCGACGCCGTGGGCACCTTCCACGCCCTGCGTCCGCCCCTGGTCCATCGCGACCTCAAACCGTCGAACATCCTCCTCGACAAGGCAAGCAAGAAGCTCCGCATCACCGACTTTGGCATCGGCGCCATCACCGCCACCGCCGCCAACCAGCAGGAGTCGCGCGGCCAGACCTCGCGGGCCGGCCGCATGATCTCCTCGCTGCGTGGCTCGTTCACCCCCATCTATTCCAGCCCCCAGCAGCGCGCCGGCGGCGAACCCGACCCGCGCGACGACGTCCACGCCCTTGGCGTCATCGCCTACCAGATGCTCACCGGCGATCTCGCCCAGGGCCCCGGCCCCGACTTCGCCGATGAGCTGCGCGACCTGGGCCTCGGCGACGACCTCATTACTCTCCTGGGTCGCTGCGTCGCCAAGCGCGTCGAAACCCGACCCGCCAGCGCCGTCGAACTGCGCCGCCTGTGGACCGCCGCCACCATGCCGAAGCCCGAGCCGATCAGCCTCCCCGCGCCGAAACCCGTCGCCGAGATCGCACCTCCCCTGCCCTCCCCTCCCCCATCCCCACCCCAGCCCGAGTACCCCGTCGCCATTCCCGTGCAGCCGCCTCCGCCGCGCCCCACCGAGCCCGTGCGCCAGGTGGCTCTCCCCGTGCAGCCACCACCTCCGGCCCCGCGCGAACCGGAGGAGTGCACCGCCATCAAGGATGCCACCGTGCGCGATTGGTGCCGGCAGGCGCACGCCGGCGCGGTGATCGCCATGTACAACATGGGCGTGATGTACCGCGACGGCGACAAGATCCCCAGGAACTACCCCCGTGCCATCGAGTGGTTCCAGCGCGCCGCCGACCAGAACTACGTCGAGGCGATGAACAACCTGGGCTTGATGTACTGCAACGGCCAGGGTGTGCCGGTGAACTACGCCAGGGCGCGGCAACTGTTTCGCCAGGCGGCCGACTCCGGCCACATCCTGGCGATGCGCAATCTCGGTCTGATGTATCGCGACGGCGAGGGAGGGCCCATCGATTACCGCCAGGCCATCGAGTGGTTCCGCAAGGCAGCCGACGGCGGCGAGTCAGGCTCGATGTTCAACCTGGGCCTCATGTACAACACCGGCCAGGGAGTTCCTGTCGATCACGGTCAGGCCTTCCAGTGGTATCGCAAGGCTGCCGATCTGGGCTACCCCGATGCCGCCTACAACGTCGCCTGGGACTACGACAACGGCAAGGGGGTGACGCTCGACTATCGCGAGGCACTCCGCTGGTACAAAAAGGCCGCCGACCTTGGCTTCTCCCTGGCCATGCTCAACCTGGGTGTGATGTACCAGAACGGCAAGGGCGTCCCTGTCGATTGCAGCCAGGCGCTAACCTGGTACCGCAAGGCCGCCGACGCCGGCGTGGGCCTGGCGATGTACAACCTGGCCCGCCTCTACGAAACCGGCCAGGGCACCGCGCGCGACCGCAAGGCCGCCCTCGACTGGTACCGCCGCGCCCTCGCCGCCGGCGAGGACCGCGCCCGCGAGGCCATCCAGCGCCTGAGCTAATCGCGTCGCCGTTACTTCCCTGCCGCCGTGTGCATCTGCATCGCCTGCGCGCGTCGCTTCTTCAGATCGGCATTGTCGGGATCATCGAGCAGCATCCGTCCCAGATGAAAGGCGACGGCGAACCACTGCTTCGCCTTCTCCGCCAGGGCCGCCTGCTCGCCGTGATAGCGCAATCGCTCCGTACGATCAGGAAAGGGCCAAGGTGGCTCTTTTGCAACTCGCCGAAGAAGATTGACGACTTGCACCTGGAAGCCATAGGGCTTGGCAGTCAACCGGCCATCGGGCGAGATGACCGAACCGGAAGCGGGCCGCGGCGGAGGATTATCGGCAGCAATTGCCTGGCCCGTGCTGCTGTCCCAGGCCAACACCTTTCCATTAACATCCCATGCGTACGCCTTTTTTCCTTCTAGGCTGAACGCTACGCTGCCCACAGAGCTTGTGTGCCCCTGGAGAGTGAGGAGTTCCTGGCCTTTCAGGGCATCCCATACCTTCACCGTATTGTCCAGGCTGCCCGTGAGGATACGTGAGCCATTTGGGCTGAATGCGATACTGCTAACCCAGTCAGTGTGCCCATAAAGGCAGTAGAATTCGCTGCTATTCTGGGCGTCCCAAACTTTAACTGTCTTATCCAAGCTTCCAGTGAGGATGCTTGTACCATCGGGGCTGAACTCAACGCTAGTTATTGCGCGTGTGTGCCCCACGAATGACAGGAGTTCGGTTCCCTTCTGGGCGTCGTATACCTTCACATCTCCTGGCCTGTTCGGGTTATTTGGATCTTCAAATCCTGTCAGAATGCGTGTGCCGTTTGGGCTGAACGCGACACTGGTTATCAATTTGAAGGGCCCTCCTTTGATGGAAAGCAGTTCGGTGCCCTTTTCCGCATCCCACACTTTCGCTGTGTTGTCATGGCTCCCGGTGAGGATGCGCTGACCGTCGGGGCTGAACGCCACGCTGGTTACCCCACCTTTGTGACCCATGAGGGAGAGGAGTTCGGTCTCGCCCTCACTATCCCAAACTTTAGACGTGCCGTCCGCGCCCCCCATGAGGATACGTTTGCCGTCGGGGCTAAACGCCACGCTTGTAACCTCGCCGATATGACCTTGGATAGAGAAAAGATATGTTCCATTCTGGGCGTTCCAGACCTTGACCATTTTATCACGACTACCCGTGAGAATGCGTGTGCCATCGCGGCTGAACGCCACACTGGTCACCCTGTCTTTGTGACCCTGGAAGGTAAGCAGTGGGGTGCCCTTCTCCGTATCCCACAGCTTGGCCGTCCCGTCTGTGCTTCCAGTGAGGATGCGTGTGCCATCGGGGCTGAACGCTACAGCGGTAATCAGTTTAGGAGGCACTTTGAGGGAGACGAGTTCGATCCCCTTCAGCGCGTCCCACACTTTTGCCGTGTCCCTACTACCCGTGAGAATGCGTGTGCCATCGGAGCTAAATGCTAGGCTTCTTACACTGTTTATGTGCCCTTGTAGGATGAGTGCTGGGGTGTGCTCTGAGGTGGATTTATGAGGGTCCCACACCTTCGCTGAGTAGTCCAAACTCCCCGAGAGAATACGTGAGCCATCGGGGCTGAATGCCACACTGGTTACGTGGTTCGTGTGTCCCTTGAGCGAGATAAGGCCAGTTCCCTTTTCCGCATCCCACACCTTCGCCGTGTAGTCTCGGCTCCCCGTGAGAATACGCCTGCCGTCTGGACTCCAAGCCACGCATAGCACAGGCTGTATGTGTCCCTTGAGGGTGAGAAGTTCGTGGCCCTTCTTGGAATCCCAGACCTTCGCCATGCTGTCTTTGCTCCCCGTAAGGATCCGTTTCCCATCGGGGCTGAATGCCACGCTTGTCACTGCGTAGTTTGTGGTCCCTTTAAGTGTGAAGAGTTCGTGGCCATTCCCAGAATCCCAGATTTTTGCCGTGCCGTCCGCGCTTCCGGTGATGATTTGTTTTCCATCGGGGCTGAACGCTAAACTGTCCAAAGATGAGGAGTGCCCCTTCAGTGGTGGTAGCACCTCGGTGCCATTCTTTGCATCCCACACCTTCGCTGTTTTATCCTCACTTCCCGTGAGGATCCGTTTGCCGTCTGGGCTCCAGGCCACACTGGTCACACTATCGGTGTGTCCTTTGAGAGTGAGGAGTTCGTGGCCATTCTTTGCATCCCACACCTTCGCTGTTTTATCGTAACTTCCGGTAAGAATGTGTTTACCATTGGGGCTGAACAACACACTGTGTACTCCGGCGGTGTGCCCCTCAAGATTGAGCATTAAGGTGCCCTTTTCCGTATCCCACACCTTCACCATCCTGTCTTTACTGCCTGTAAGGATGCGTTTGCAGTCGGGGCTGAACACCACACTGGTCACATCGTTTGTGTGTCCCCAAAGTGTCTGCCTGCTAGTGTCAAATCTTTTGCGGAGAAATGCGTATTCCCAACCCCGAAGGTTCCATTGACACTCGCCAAGATACTTCCAGGCCAGCGGTAGGTTGTTCTCGTTGAAGGCGGCCTGTGCCAGCAGCAACTTCCCTGCATACACTGCCCACTCGGCCTTGTGCAGATTGTCCTCGGCCAACGTCTTCTGGACTTGCATGTCCTCCCGCGCCTTCTGCTCGTCAATTGCTTTTTGCTTCGCCTCCGCCTCGCTTTTTTCAGCTCTGGCCAGGGCAGTTTTCGTTGCAGCTTCGCTTTTCTCGGCTTTTGCCAGTGCAGTTTTCGTATTCCCTTCACTCGTCTCTGCCCGACGCTGAGCGTTCCGCGCCTCGATCGCCTGTTCGTCGGCGAAGTCTTTTGCCTCCCGCGCTGCTTTCTCTTCCCTCAGCGCCCATCCCGTCAGTGTCCACGAGGAGATCAGTCCGAGCAACAATAGCAGCCCAGCCACCCCAGCCAGCGCCGACACAGCCTTGTGCCGCCGCACCCACTTCACTGCCCGTTCCCCTATCCCCACTGGGCGTTTCGTGATTGGCTCTCCAACCAGGTAACGCCTCAGGTCGTCTGCCAGTTCCTGCGCCGTGGCGTAGCGTCTTCGCGGATCTTTCTGCAGGCAGGCATGTGCAATCGTCTCCAGGTCCACTGGCACCTGATGGTTCAATTGCCGTACCGACACTGGTTCCTCCGTCAACACCTGCACCAATGTGTCCATTGCCGTCGCCGCCTTGAACGGCGGACGCCCCGTCAGACACTCGTACAGGATCGCCCCCAGCGAATACACATCCGCCGTCGGTCCGATGTCCTTTCTTGCCTCGGCCTGCTCCGGCGGCATGTAGCTGGGCGTGCCCATCACGCTGCCTGTCTGCGTCTGTCCCTGTTCGTCTAGCTTCTTCGCCAGGCCGAAGTCGGTGATCTTCGGTTCGCCCTTCTCCGTCAGCAGCACGTTCGCCGGCTTCAAATCGCGATGAATCACCTGCGCCTCGTGCGCCGCCTGCATCGCCTCGGCCAGCGCCTGCACCAGTGCGGCCGCCTCGCGCGGCTTCAGCGGGTGCGCGCGTAGTTTCGCATCGAGTGACCCACCCGCGCAAAACTCCAGGGCCATGAACGGCTTGCCGTCGTGTTCGCCAATCTCGAAGACCTGGACGATCCCAGGATGCTGCAGCCGGGCGATCGCCTGGGCCTCGGTGCGAAAGCGTTCGATCTCCGCATCGCCCGAATGCACCCCCGCCAGGATCATCTTCAAGGCGCAGGGCCGCTGCAAGGCAAGCGCTCGCGCCTTGTAGACGACCCCCATGCCACCCCGTCCCAGTTCGCGTTCGATGACATACCCCGCTGGGGCCCGGGCATCACTGAACGCCACTGGCTGCCCCTGGTGCGGCGCAACGGTCACCAGGGGATCCTGAGCTGCCGGGGGAATCGTGGCCTGGTCGCTGGCACCTGGGGGAGGCAACGTCGGTTGCTCACTCGGCGGGGCGGCATGGGCCAATGTGGGCAGATCATCCTCGCTGGAGCCTGAACGTGGCGCGTCGTTCATGGTGTTTCACCGAATGTGTGCTGAGGGAGCGAGAACGATCCTCATGCCAGAATGCTGCGGATCGGCTTGCCGCCCAGCGCGATCGGCTGGGGCCGACCGATGCGGTCGTGGATCAGCGTGTCCGGGTCGATGCCCAGGCATTCGTAGATAGTAGCGCAGATGTCGGCCGGGCTCACCGGGTTGTCGCGCGGGAACGCTGCATCGCGATCCGAGGCTCCATGCACCGTCCCGCCTCGGATGCCCGCCCCGGCGAAGACCACCGAGTAGCAGTACGTCCAGTGATCGCGTCCAGCGTCCTTGTTCACGCGCGGCGTCCGGCCGAAGTCGCTCAGCAGTACCACCAGCGTTTCATCGAGTAGCCCGCGCGAGTCGAGGTCTTCCAGGAGCGCGGAGTAGGTCTGATCCAGTGCCGGCAGATAGTGATCCTTGAGGATCACGAAGTTGTGCATGTGGGTGTCCCAGCCGTAGTCGGGGATGCCCAGCCGCTGCGAGAAATACTCCCACGTCACGTTGACGAACTGCACGCCGCGCTCGACGAACTTCCGCCCGATCAGGCAGCTCTGGCCGAACATTGTGCGCCCATACCGGTCGCGCAGCTTCGTCGCCTCGCCGTCGAGGTCGAAGGCGGAGCGCAGCGTGGCCGAGGTCAGCGCATCAAACGCTCGGCCCCGGGTGCGCTCGTACTCCGTCGGTCCCCGGCGCGACTGTTCCAGGCGACTGAGCAGATCGCGACGGTCCTTCAAGCGCTCGGCGGTCAGCCCCTCACGAAGCACACCATTGGGGATGCGTGGCAACCCCTCGACGTGCGGCGGATGCTCGCGCAGGTACGGCTTCGCCACCCAGCCTGGTACGTACGGCTCGATCTCGCTGAGAAACGGATCGTACCGCTGCCCGAGGAACCCTCCGTAGATACCCGGCCGACGGGCGGCATCGCCATACCCCAGATACACCGGCAGGTAGACGTAGGCCGGCACCCCGCCGCGATCACCCCGCAGGAACTCGCACACCGACCCCATGCTCGGCGGATGGTTGGGGTTGGCATTGCCCAGGTCGGTGATCGGCTCGACGTAGCCGGTGTAGGCCGGCAGCGTGTTGTGACAGCCCGCCTTGTGTCCCACCGTGCGAACGATGGCCGCCCGGTGCATCCACTTCGCCATCCGCGGCAGATGCTCGCAGATCCGCACCCCTGGCGCACTGGTGGCGATGGGGCGAAACTCCCCGCGCACCTCGACGGGCGCATCGGGTTTCAGATCGAACATATCCTGCGTGGGCGCCCCACCGTGCAGGAACAGAAACAGCACGCTCTTCGCCGCTCCCCTGCCCCGGCGTCCTGCCCCCTCGCCGAGCGTCGCCCCCGCCAGCCCGGCCGCTCCCGCCAGCAGCACCTGCCGGCGCGTCGGCGATGCACCCCATCCGTTCAAAGGTAGTGAGCGGCTCGTCATGATCATCCTCGAGCAAGGAAGGATTCAAACCGCCCCATCGTACCAGGCCGCGCCGCGTGCTTCGCTGGAAAAAAGGCACGCTACCCGTTCAGTCTTCCGGACGCGAGGCCGGGGCGGTGGGCTCGATCGCGCTTCCGTCCCGGCCCCGGTGTCGGCCCCCTGGCCGCAGCGCTGCTCGAGCATCCCCCATCGCCAGCCGCGGCTCTTCCCCCGCATTCACTTCCTGCTCGTCGGCGGTGCGGCTAGCAAGTCGGGTCTGGGCGCGTGGGGATACGCCACCGGCTTGTAACTGATGGCCAGCTCTGGCGTCAGCAGTTTCTTGCCCCCAAGCGATTGAGAGGTCAGGATGCGGTCGAGAATGCCTCCCGTCAGCAGCGTCCGCTCGACCGGGTAGGTTGCCCTGCCGGTGTGAATCATCGTCTCAATCGCCTTCAGCAGATACGCGAAGTGGGGATGATGCGGGTCCGGCCGTTCCTCGAACGCCGTGGCCATCGGCTTCTTCCCCTTGAGCTTCACCCCCACGCCAGTCAGCTCGGCGCTGGGCAGCATGAACTGCGCGCCGCGGAAACCGTCGGTGTACTCGAACTGAAACAGCACCGCCCCATTGTCCTCGCGGATGGTCTTCTTCCTCTTCGGGATAACTGCGTAGACCGCCTCCATCACGTCGGTCGCCACCCAGCCCCGATCTACCGCCTCCCACACCGCCTTGCCCTCCAGATAGCGGACCCACTTCACGCCCTGCTCGGCGTGCTTGCGCCGCTCGACGATGGCCTGGTAACACTCCAGGGCGTGGAATCCGTACATGTCCAGTTCGTCGTAGCCGATGCCGACGGCCGACTCGATCTCACTGTCAGGAGGAATGTCCAGCGAAGGATTCCGGTAAGCGACCGGCAGCGACGAACCGGCCATCAACGGTACCTTCAGCTGCCTCGCGCGGTCGTACATCCACTTCGCCTCGGCCCAGATCGAACTGAGGTGCTTGTCGTTGAACACCGGCACCACCCGGCCGTACTTCTCGAAGGCGGCGGTGATCTCCTGAAAGAACCGCTTCCGCGGATACAGTTTCTGCCCCAGCTTGTTGGAGGGATACTCTCCATGTTCGCCAATGCTCAGCACCCCATCGACCCCGATGGACCTGCCGCCCAGCGTCACTGCCTTCTCGATGCTGTCGAAGAGCGGCACGCCGTGCTTCTTGCACACGGCCCGGGCAAGGTCATTCCTCGGAAACTGATCCACGTACACCGACGCCAGTTTCAGCGCCGGCCCTTCCTTGCCGTCGTGCTTCCACCCTTCCAGGATCTTGGTGAGGAGGACCTCCGCATGGGACTTGCGCCACCATTCGGTCACCACCGCCGCCACCAGAAGAGGCTGAGCCGACGGCTTCTGAGAGAATGACGATCCAGTACAGGCCAATCCGGCGGTGCCGATTGCCAGGCACTCCCGGCGAGTCAATGACGGCTCCATGGTGCCTCCCCGAAAACAGGCTGCTGGCGTTCGCGTGCCACCAGGCAGAACGCCAGAGCCCACCGTTGACCCTCGCTCCGCTCCCTATCCTCTTCCTGCGGGAAGGTCCCGGTTACTTCGGTCCTTCCGCCACACGACGACCCAGGCAGATGCGGAAACCATCCCGCGAATCCGAGTAGGTCACGTCGCGAATGCCCAGGCGCACCGCACAGCGCGCGTTGCCCGGCACATCAAAGTAGTTGCCGCCGCGGCACACCGGGCGGGTCACCGTGCGCTTCTCGGCGTTCTCGTAGTAGATCTCCTCGTGCCCTCCCTTGGGGTCGAAGTGATCGATCACAAACTCCCACACCCCGCCGCACATGTCCGCCAGGCCAAACCCGTTACGCCCCTTCTTGCCATAGTGATCCACCGGCGAGACGAACGCATACCCATCGCTCCAGGGCGCCTTCGCCAGCGGCCAGGCCTTGGTACGGCCCGGGAGCAGATCCAGCGCGGAGATGTTCAGTCGCCCCTCGCCCTCCTCCAGATCGTTCCCCCACCAGAAGTAGAGACTCTCCTTGCTTCCGCCCCGGCAGGCATACTCCCACTCCGCCTCCGTGGGTAGCCGATACTCCAGCCCGTCCGGCAACCGTTTCGCTTTCTGCTCGCGCTGCGTGAGCCAGCGACAGAATGCCTTCATGTCGTTGTAGCTCACGCACACCACCGGGAAGTCATCGCGGTTGGGGAAGCCCCAATTGGGATCGCGCCAGCTCTTGCCCTTCATCGACTTCCACGGATGTACCACCTTGGTCGTCAGTCGATAACCGTCCCACGCCGGGTCGAACACCTGCGTTTCTCCGCCCGGTTTCTCGGCATCGGTCACATACCCCGTCTCCGTCACGAATCGCTTGAACTGCCCCACGCTGACCTCGGTGCGTCCCATCCAGAATGCCTGCCGCACCCGGGTCAACCGCGGACGTTCCCCCTCGTACGACTCGCGATCCGTTCCCGGGGTGGCACCGCCTTCGATGCCGGTGGCCCAGGCCTTTTCCTGCTTCGTGCTGCCCATCTGGAACTCGCCCGGCGGGATGAACATCACCTCCAGAGCCACCCCCTCGCCGAGGTCGAGCCGTTTGGCCTCGCCTCGTCCCGGTTTATCCTCGGCGAACGCGGCCCACCCGCCATGCAACAGCCAGCACGCCATCACGAAGACGAGGCTACAGAAGCCAACCGCGTTGCCGGTCTTGAACGAGCATTTCATGAACTGATCCTTTCGAGTGCGTGTCAGGATTCCATCAGCGGGGTGGGAAGGAGAGCCGCCGTGCCAAACGCTGTGGCTGGAGTGCGAACCTGGTGCCTGGTCGTTGTCGTTTTCCGAAGCTCCAGGCAGCCCGGCAGGACAACCCACAGCCCCTAGTTCTATCGCGCTCCGCTTCGTTCGCACGGGGGTAACCTCAAACAGCCACTTCACCGCCAGCTAAGCCATCCGTCAGCAACGTGTTGCGTCACCAGTTGGTCCGTCTGGTTGCGATGGCCGGTGGCGTCGTGGTGGAAGACCGCGATCTGGCTGTCCACTGACGCAGGGAAACCTCGATCAGCCTGATCGTAGCTGGAGAGGAAGGTGATGGCCTCGGCGTTCCTGCATGACAGGCCGGAGAGGAGCCCGCGGACTTGGGCGTTGTCGCGCGTCTCCTGGCGGCGAGGTCGGGGTCGTCCACGATCATCTCGTCGAGGCGAACCTGGAACCGTCTCTCCATGGCTGTGAGTGCTGCTGGCCGAGGTTGTCCTTCGCTTCGCTAGGACCTGCAACATCTTGCAGCAAGATGGATGGCGGATGCAGCAGAACGATGGGCGTGTGGTGCCAGGAAGAACAGCCTCCGATACCGGGCTATCTTGCCCAGCGTGAACAGCCGAAGAGTTCACTGGATTCCCGTTGCAGATTCGATTATGCGAATGCTCGAGTTCATCAGCAGTCACACGGCAGAGACAAAACCATGCCGGACGCTGTGCGGCAGTTCAAAGCAGGGATCTTTCAGGCGCTCGGCCATCCCACACGGGTTGCCATCGTGGAGTGCCTCGACCGGGGCGAGATGTCCGTCAACCGGTTGTGCGAAAAGGTCGGCGTCGAGCAGGCCAACGCCTCTCAGCACCTGGCCGTCCTGCGCAACAAGCAGATCGTTGAACCACGCAAGGAGGGCAACCAGATCTTTTACCGGCTCCGAGATCCTCGTCTTGTGGAGGTGCTGGAGAAGATGCGGGAGTACTTCTTCGCCCGCATGAATGAAACATGTGAAATGCTGCGCGAGGTAGAGCGGGATGCAATGAGGACCGAGCAGGGAGCCGGGAAATGAAGCAGATCCGGATGCCGAAGCTAATCGAGTCGTTCCGAGGCTACAACCTATCCACGTTTCTCTCCGACCTGGCCGCCGGTCTGACGGTCGGCCTCGTCGCTCTGCCCCTGGCGATGGCCTTCGCCATCTCGTCTGGCGTGTCCCCGCAGGCGGGGTTGTACACAGCAATCGTCGCCGGGTTCCTCATCTCGGCGCTTGGTGGCTCCAGGACGCAGGTCGGCGGGCCAACCGGAGCCTTCGTGGTCATCGTGTCGGGGATCGTCGCCCAGCACGGCCTGAATGGTCTGCTGGTCTGCACTGTCATGGCAGGCATCATCCTCGTCGTGTTGGGGCTGACCGGCCTGGGCATGGCGGTCCAGTTTATTCCCCGCCCGGTTGTGGTTGGCTTCACAAACGGCATCGCCGTCCTCATCGCCAGCACCCAGGTCAAGGACTTCCTTGGCCTGCGGGTCGAGAACGTGCCGGGTGACTTCCTGGGCCGGATGAACGCCCTGGTGACTCACTTCCACACGGCCTCGCTCACGACGACTCTCCTGGCGGTCGCCTCGCTTGTCGTGGTGATCCTCTGCATGAGGTTCGTCAAGAAGGTTCCCGGTTCCATCGCTGCTCTGTTCCTCGGCACGGCCGTCGTCCTGGCCTTCGGCATCTCGGTCGAAACCATCGGCACCCGGTTTGGCGGCATCCCCAGCGGACTGCCCGCGGTCACGGTGCCTCAGTTTCATACGGATATGATCCCGGCCCTGCTCTCCCCGGCTCTGACGGTCGCTCTGCTGGGGACCATCGAATCGCTTATGTCTGCTGTGGTCGCAGATCGGCTGAGTGGCGACAAGCACTATCCTAACGTCGAACTGATGGCCCAGGGGATCGCCAACATCGTCGCCCCCTTTGTCGGCGGTATTCCGGCGACCGGGGCAATCGCCCGCACCGCCACGAACATCCGCTCGGGGGCCCGGACGCCGGTGGCCGGGATGGTGCACGCCATCACCTTGCTTGCCGTCCTCCTGTTCGCGGCTCCGCTCGCGCGCCACATCCCCCTGGCTGTTCTGGCAGCGATCCTGCTGGTGGTGGCCTACAACATGGGTGAATGGCGAGAGATCCCCAAGCTCCTGAAGATGTCGTGGGCAACCATCGCTGTCTGGTTCGCCACCTTTTCGCTGACCGTCTTCGCCGACTTGACGGTGGCCATGCAGGTCGGGATTGTTCTCGCCGGACTGCTGTTCATTCGCAAGGTGGCCAGGACCACAACCATCGAGAAGGTGACCAGCGAGTATGTGGAAAATGGACGGTTCCACGTCCTGCAGGATAAGCAGATCCCGGATTATGTCACCGTGTACCGCATCCACGGTCCTTTCCTCTTTGGAACGGCAGATAAGCTGTCGGTCGTCACCGACCACTCCCAGGACCTCACCCCGGTGGTCATCCTGAGGTTGCGGAACATGACGGCCATTGATGCCACTGGGTTGCTAGCGCTGGAAGACCTCGCCAACAAACTTCACGCCGAAGGTCGCCATCTCATCCTGTGTGGTTTGAGGAAACAACCGGCCAAGTTCATCCGCCAGGTCAGATTCGAGCGGCACGTTGGAAAGGGGAACGTCTGCCCACACATCAAGGCAGCTTTGGAACGTGCCAGGGATGTGCACGAGCCTGTAGCCTGCAAAGTGCCCTCTTGCACAGGGGTCTCCTGATCACGCTCGCCATCGGGCAGGTGGACACGGATCATGGCTGCTTCCTGCCGCTTGCATGGGCTCTGTGCGGATTGGATACAGCAGTGAGTGCAAGTAGCACTGGAAGAGCCAAAGAATGGTGTTCAGTTCGTCAATCTGATGCGGGCAAGCCCTCCGGATCTGATGGATGGCAGATCGAATTGTCACTCGGTCTGATTGGTGCCATCAGCATGCAGAGAACAGCCAAGAACGACTTTCATGCCTTTGGTGCTTCCCTGGCACAGGCATTGGCACGGAAGTTGATACTGGTATATAGCGTCACCACATTGACCTCCTTCCGCCTTGCCTATTGGCGACACTGGAGTGCCTGGCTTCCTGGATGGGGCCCACCCCACCGGAGTTCGCGAACATGGTTCGCCAGAAAGGTCGACGGTGGCTTTCCGGGATGAACTCCCTGGCGAGTTGGCTCTGGGACCAGCGGGCCCCGCCGCGCCAACGGCCCTGCACACCCCTTCCTGTTGAGCTTCTCGAAGACCGTACCACACCCGCCTTTCTGCCGCCGGTGGCCGTGGATGATGCCTTCTTCTGGCAGTTCGGCGATTCTGGCCGCGCCGCAGTCCTCGCCAACGACCATGCCCCCGACAGTATCCTGGACCCGGCCTCGCTCGCGATCGTTTCCGGTCCTCTCCATGGCGACGCGCGAGTCAGAGTGTCGAATACCTCGGCGTTCATCGACTACACGTCCGAACCGGGGTTTCGTGGGATCGACACGCTGACGTACACCGTGCGGGACAGCGAGGGGTTGACCTCCAACGAGGCCACCCTCACCCTCGGCGTCCGCCTGGTCCGGCCGGTTGCTAGAGACGACAGCGTCTCCACCCTCTCGGATGACGACCTCTCGATCGCCGTCCTGGCGAACGATTCCGACCTCGACGGGACCCTGAATCCAGCCTCCCTGACGACCGAGTCCGCTCCGGCCCACGGCACCGCCCGGGTTGAGCAACAGCCGGGTCAGGCGGTGATCCTCTACACTCCCGAGCCGGGCTACCGCGGCATCGACACCTTCACCTACACGGTGCAGGATGACGAGGGCCTCGTTTCTGACGAGGCCACTGTCACCGTCCTCAGCCGGGTTCCAACGGCCAACCCGGATACCGTGGTGACCTACTACGATGATGGGCCGGTCAGCATCGACGTGCTGGCAAATGATGCCGGCGCCGACGGGCCACTCGACCCGAGCACGCTCACCATGGTCTCGGGACCGAAGTATGGCACCGCCACGGTCCAGACAACCGACACAGGCCGAACGGTGGTCGTCTATACGCCCGAGTACAGCGGTGACTACACCTTCACCTACACGGTGCGGGATGAATTCGGAACGGTTTCGACCCCTGCCACCGTCACTGTTAGCGTCCTGAACCCGTACCCGGTCGCCGAGAGTGACCAGGTCCAGACTGGTGAGGGCGTGCCGGTCACGATTGACGTGCTGGCGAACGATTCGGCCCTCAGGAGCGGTCTGAACCCAGCTTCTCTGACGATCGTGTCCGGGCCGCGGTTCGGAACCGCTCGTGTCGAAACGACCGGGGCCGGCCACACGGTAATCGTTTATTCGCCTTCCTCTCCGGGAAGCCGCATGGACGCATTTGCATACACCGTGCAGGACAACGATGGAATAACGTCCAATGAAGCTGAAGTCGGCATCATCATCGGCAACCAGCCCCCGATGGCCAGGCCCGACGCCGTGACGGCCTGGCTGAACACGCCGATCAACATCGGTGTTCTGGGCAATGACACCGACCCCGATCCCTACGTTCCGCCTGAACTGAGTGGTTTCCGCCCGATGATCGTGTTGCTGCCGCAGCACGGCCTTGCTACAAGGCCGCTAACGGTGTACCAGTTCGACGACGATGCCAGCCCAATCGGGAACGGTCTCGCTTCCGGTCTGGCTTACGGCAGGGGGACCACGGAGCCCGGCCTGCTGGCGGTCAGCGGCCACGGCGACACAGCGCTGGTCGGCAGCCATCAACAGTCAGGCGACTACACCCTCTACGTTCGGCTGGGTAGTTTCGACTTAACGGACCTCGACCCGTCGGAGTACGACTACCGGTTCGACGGCAGCCTGTCGCCTGGCGAGGTAGATCTCTTTGATATCCCGGGAGAGCCGTGGGAAATCACCGCCTGGGTGGACAACAGGGTCAGCACCGGCTCGCCTGACACGGTGCTGGCCGTGGTCGGATCGGGGGCGAACTGGGTCGAATACGTCCCCGATCCGGGCTTCGTCGGCACCGACACGTTCACCTACCGGGCGCTGGACACCTGGAGTGCGCAATCCAACGAGGTCACCGTCACTATCACCGTCCTGCCAAATCAGCCACCGGTGCCTATTGATGACACCGCCTCCACGGTCCGCGGTACGCCCGTGGATATCGATGTTCTGGCCAACGACTTCGACCCCGATGGCACTCTGGATCCCACCTCCATTGAGATCGTTTCCGGGCCCCAACAGGGTAGCGTCGAGCTGACCGCCACGAGTCTTGCTCTGGACCACGACAGCAGCCCGCTCGGCAACGGCCTGGCATCCGCCCTTTCGAGTGTGGTCGATCACACCGGCCATATCCGATTGCAGGTGAACGGGCAACAGCACTCGGGCCAGTTCGCCCTGTTCGTCCGGACTGGGGCGAATGACTTCGCGTACTTCGACGCCAGCGACTTCGATTACCGCTTCGACGCCACCCTGGCTCAGCAAGGGCATTACACGGCCGACATTCCCGGGCTGGTGCCGGGAACCCCCTACATCGCCTGGATCGACAACACGGTCGGTGTGGGTTCTCCGGATACCACCCTGTGGGCTTATGACGGGCCGATCACCCTCCGGTACACATCGCAATACGGGGAAGCCGGCACCGACACCTTCACATACCGGGTGAAGGACAGCCACGGAACGGCGTCGAACGAGGCCACTGTCACCGTCACGCTTGACGCCTTCAACCCACCCCCGGTGGCCACCCCCGACGAAGCCATCACATCTCAGGGCACCGAGGTGACCATCGATGCATTGGCGAACGATTTCGACCTGAATGGGGTAATCGAGCCGATGACGCTGGCAGTGGCCACCGGCCCAGCTCACGGGGCCGTTGAGATCGAATCGGGGACCGGTTGGCAGGTGTTCGTCTACACATCCGACCCGGAGTTCGTGGGCACCGACAGCTTCACCTACACGGTACAGGACAACGAAGGCCTCGCGTCCACTCCGACGAGCGTCACGATCACTGTCGCCGGTCCTGTGGTCAACCAGCCGCCTGTGGCCAATCCTGACACAGCAACATTTAGTCCCTCAAGCCTGGGTGTCATGATTGATGTTCTTGCAAACGACCATGACTCCGATGGGACCCTGAATCCGGCAAGCTTCGCAATCGTCTCCGGGCCATCCAGTGAGTTTCTTGTGGTGAAGTGCGTCTCCGTGATGCTTCCCAATGGGGAGGAGTGGCTACAGATAGCCCTGGAATGCACGAATCCCAGTGAATTCACCCGGGTACTGGTGGTCGATGCGCTGGGCGATGGCGACGACGGCAACTTTTCCCCGGGCCACCTGACATTGCGCGAAGCCGTGCGGCTGGCTAACGAAGCCCACTTCACCGACACCTTCACCTACACCGTTGCAGACAACGAAGGTCTGATCTCCGACCCCGCGACGGTTACGGTCACCATTGTGCCTGTGACCACCATCACGTTTGCTCCAGGGTTGACCGCCCGAGGTCCGGCGAGGCTGCAGCCATCGCTGGTAGCTGACTCGGCCGAGGGGAACTCGGCTCTGGCCATTACCAGCCCGATCATCATTCATGGGCCGGCGGGCAAGAACGGCATCACCCTGGTCGGCCCCGGCAGCCGGGCCGACCTGCGGGCGTTCGTGGTCACAGCCGGGGGCAATCTAACGCTGGAGAACCTGACGCTGACCCACTGGTCCACCGACGGCAGTGGCGGTGCGATCTTCGTTGCCGCAGGGGGAACGGCAACCCTGACCAACTGCACCCTGTCGAAAAACTCAGCGATTTTGGACGGCGGGGCGGTCCACAACTACGGCACACTGACCCTGAGTGGCTGTCGTCTCTTGGGCAACACGGCCAGCGGTCGAGGCGGAGGCCTGTACAACGGCGGCATCGTGTCGCTGGTGGATACCACCTTCACGGGCAACCGAGCGGACTCGGGCGGCGGTCTATTCATCAACTGGGCAGGCGCAGTGAAAATGAGGGGCGGCGGCCTCGCCGGGAACAAAGCCACCCACTTCGGCGGCGGCTATTACGGCCAGTTCATGACGGTCATCGGCGCGAAGATCAGCGGCAACTCCGCGGCAAGCGGCGGCGGGTTCTACGGCGGCGGGACACTCACCGACTGCGTGATCAGCAGCAACCAGGCAACGACCGGCGGCGGCTTCGCCGCGGGGATGGACGAGTCGCCCTTCAATCCCAAGATCGGCCTGACTCCAGGCCTGCCGATCGGCGCGACGCTCAGCCGCTGCTTCCTGGTCGGCAACCGGGCCAGCCGCGGCGGCGGCTTCTACGCCGACACGGGTGGGATCATCGACCTGAGCGCAGGCGAAGCTCTCGTCACGTTTGCGGATGGGTGTATCGCGGGCAACCGCGCCACCTGGGGAGGCGGCTTCTTCGTCCGACGGGGCCCGGTGATCCTGACCGGCAGCAGCGTCAGCGACAACCGCGCAACCACTGGCGGCGGCGCGTGCGTCGCTCTCGGTCGGCTCGAAGTGGCCGGCAGCATCTTCTCTGCAAACACGGCCTACGGTGCCGGGGGCGGAGTCTTCAACAACGGTGTTGTCTTCCTGACGACCACCACCCTGGCTGGGAACAGCGCCGCGACTGGTGGCGGCCTCCACAACGCGCTCGGCACATCCGTGGTGACCTCCTGTACCATCTCGAACAACACCGCCAGGAACCTGGGCGGCGGCCTCTACAACGAGTTCGGCTCCGTGACGCTGAACAGTTCGATCGTGGCTGACAACCGCCGCAGTTCCCGGCCCGACGACATCGCCGCCCGGACCGCCCTCGACCTGGATCATTCCGCCTTCAACCTCATCGGCAGCGGCGGCTCCGGCGGCCTGGCCAAGGACGTCCAGGGTAACCGCGTCGGCCTGGCACCCATGCTCGCCCCGCTGGGCTATTACGGTGGCCGGGTCCGGACCATGGCGCTCCTGCCCGGCAGTCCGGCCATCGACAGAGGTACTGGCACCGATCCGGACGCTCGCGGAGTCGGCCCAGTCGGCGTGCGGGACATCGGGGCATTCGAGAGCCAGGGCTTCGTACTCACCGTCGCGAGCGGTTCCGGGCAATCGGCCCACGTCAACTTCCCCTTCTCCCGGCCGCTCACCGTGGCCGTGGCCGCAGTGGACCCGGCTGAACCCGTGGCCGGCGGAACTGTGACGTTCACCGCGCCCACCTGGGGGCCAGGAGCGAGCCCAAGTCGGCGAACTGCGTGCATCTCCCGTCAGGGGACCGCCTCGGTGACCGCCCGGGCCAACGTCTGGCCAGGAACCTACGCCGTCACCGTAGCTACCGCAGGCGCCACGGGTGGGTTGTCGTTTACCCTGACCAACCTTGGCGGCCCGCGCCCGGCAGCGGCTTCCTCTCTCGAAGGCGACGCGCGGGCCACCATGCCAGTCGTATCGGTGACCACGGATGCGACCACGCCGCCAGCGAGTCTGACCACCACACCACCGCCGGTCTGGCGTGACCAGGCTGATTACCGCCTCGACGCTGCCGCCCGGCTCTGGCGGCGCCCGGTGGGTGGCCGCTGGTCCGTCCTTGCTACCGGGGTGACCTGGTACGACATCGCCCCCAACGGCGACCTGTTCCTGCTGAACCAGCGACACGAGTTGAAGCGGCTGCGGGGCGGGTATGACTGGTACACCCACGACGTCGGCGTCCTAGCCGCGACGATGGACGCTCAAGGCACAGTCTGGGAGGTCGAAGCCCAGCACAACCTGGTTGCCTACGCTTCCTACGGCGGCTACCACGTTCTGCCTGCCATCGACCCCGATCACCCGCCCGTGAGCGAGGATCCCCCCGACGAGTTTACCATGCTGCACGCCCTGGGCATGAGCCGGAGCATTGCTCCGACCGAGTCTATTCCACCGACGCCGGGTTACCCATTCCCCCGGGAGCTGGCCTCGATGGGTTACGACACTCCGGTCATCCCCGACCTCCATCGCCCCTGGCCCTCACCCGCCTGGATTTTCAGGGACGTAGAAATCGTGCGGGAACTGCTCGTCGAGCGCATCGATCCTCCCCGGCACTTCCCCGGCCTGGGATTGGCCCAGATGCACTACGGCATGTGGAAAGCCACGGTCTATTTCACCGACGTGAGTACCCAGGCTAGGCGAAGTCAGATCCTCTACCTCGATACCTATCATCTGCACGAGTATGTGGCGGGGACACCCCTGCCGGCAGTACTACCAGGGGTAGCTGCCAGCGCTGCGAGCCTGATCCCACAAACCACCCGGGCAGCTAACACCGTTCAGCCCGGCCATACCGTTCGGTCGCTGACCACCGCTCCGGATGGCACCATTTACATGCTCGGCGCGTGGTACAACGGAAACATCTGGGTTGGTCCCGATGCGAGCACCCTGATGCTGTGGCGACAGTTGCCCGGTTCCGACTGGCAACCATTGTTCCGCGCTCGCTCGTACACGATGGCGCCGGACGGAACGCTGTTCGCCCTCGACGAATTCCATCGGTTGCGCAAGGTGCCGCCCGGCTCTGGTGCCCCATACACGATGATCTGGAGCAGTTATCCGAGGGACCAGCTGGCCACCGATTACGTGCACTGGCCGGTGGTAGCCTCTGGCGTCGAATCGTACGCCATGGCTCCGCATGGTGCCATCGTCATGCTCACCGTGGATCACCAGCTGAAGCGCCTGCTGCCTGGTTCCAGCCAGTGGTCCATCCTCGCCAGTGGCGTGCGCTCGTTCGCCATGACTCCCCCAGGCACCATTTTCGCCCTCGATGAGGCCGGCCAGTTGCGGCGTCTGCAGGGAAACAACCGCTGGAGTGTCCTCGATACAGGCGTGCTATCGTTCGCCAGGACACCCAACGGAGCCGTCTATGCACTCACTGCCCACCAGCAGTTCAAGAAGTGGGACGGCCTGCGCTGGAAGATCCTCGCTGGTGGCGTGCAATCGTTATCCCAGGCGCTGGACGGCACCATCTACGCCCTGGGTACGGACCACCGCCTGAAACGGCTGTCCGCTCGTGACCACTGGACGCTCCTCGATAGCGGAGTAAAAGCCTTCGTGTTGGCCCCCAGTGCGTTTGGCAACGTCTACGTCCTCCGGGACAACCACGAGTTGCGGCGGCTGGAAGCCGGGTATCACTGGTCCACCCTCCGGAGCGACGTGGCGTCCATCCTGATCGACTCAAAAGGCGTCGTGCAGGCCCGTGATACCCAGGATCGCCTGTGGCTGGTCTGGTCGGACTTCACGGCTCCAATCCTGCCGCCAATCCTTCCCGGCACGGTGACGCCGATCTGCGAGGATCCGCCCAGTGACGCAGAGATCCTGTGGGTGGCGAATCTACCACTGGACGCGAACGTGGTCATCGTCACCCGCAACGAGTTGGATGAGATCGACTCGCCGCGCGATTACTCGGATGCCGGCCCGGCCCAGATGCACCTCTGCCAGTGGTCCTTCGAGATCTATGCGGCGGATACCAACCAACTGCTTCGAGCCGGCTATATCGACCTGGACCATCTGCATCTCAGCATCAGGGAATCCGATTAACCGAGCCTGCTGTTCCGCCACAACGGAGCTGGCAGTGTTCCATGGGATCTCCTTCCCACTGCTGTGGTGGTCCGTCGAGGCCCCGAAGGACAGGTTCCGGTTCCGCCTGAGTGCCAACCCACCCACGCACCTGGAGCTGAGGCTGGCGACCCGTCGGCCGCTCTGGTCCGCGTGGTTTGACCCTGAAGTTCCTTCAACCCACTCTAGTTGCGCAGCCGGGGCTTCCGCCTGGACCGGTCCGGGGGCCGCTGGGCCGTGTAGGCCAACCTTCCCGCTCCGACGGCCGCCAGGAACAACGCCACCCACCGGACCAGGTGCCCTGGCCAGGACCCGTCGTTAGAAGCCGTGGCGGCCGCGTTGCCCTCCTCCTCCACGCTCGATTCCTGACCGGTCGAGCTGTCGGTCGGCGCGACCGCGACATTCCTCTCGGCCGCACCAGCCTCCTCACCAGCGGCCGGGTCGGCTGAGCTGACCTGAGGCCTGTTCCCTGCCAGCAGCCATACCACCTCGGCCGCTGCCCGCAAGCCAGCCCCACACGCCCGGAGCGCCGCCTCTGCCGGGCCACCGAGCGAAACAACGATGTTACTCAGCCGCACAGCCAGCGCGACGTCCGCTGCGGGCTCGGGGAACCAGCGGGACCGCAGGCCCTCCGCCGCCTGGCGCAAGGCCTCGTCCGTGCCCAGCACCTGGTCTGTAACCGCTGGTGGATCGACCGGCGGCAGGTTTTCGCCCACCTCGTTGCCGGGCTCCTCCTCAGTCGACTCGTCGCCTCCCGGGTCCGCCCCAGGATCAGGCACCGGGACCACCGCAGGTGGCACAAAGGTGGCGAACACTGGCTCGAAGGGCGCGTCGCCGCCCCCGCTCGCTGGCGCCTGCACGTCAATCACGGCCGTCGTCAACAGCACTGCCACCAGGGTCAGCACGCTCGTGTCCGCCTGCAAGGGAACCAGTTGCGCCCCCTGCTCCACCGCCCCCTCCGCGATCGCCTCTGGCGCCAGCCACGACAGGGTCCACCGCAGCGCCCCTGCCAACCCCTCACCTGCGACGTAGCCTGAGACCTCGCCCTCGCCGAAACCCGCCAGGGCCAGGTCGGTGGGGAACAGGCCCGGTATGGCGACCGAGCCCACCAGGGACAGGCCAGCATCGCCGCCCAGGAACAGGCCCAGTTCGCCACCGCCGTTGGCCACCACCAGGTCCTGCAAGCCATCGGAGTTAAAGTCACCGCTCACCCCGGCCACCGGATTGAGTCCGCCCGAGGCGTAGGTGAACAGGAGCGGGTTGGGCAACGCGAAGTTAGATAGCAGCGTCAGTGTGCCGGCGCCACCATTGAGGACAATGAGGTCGAGACCAGGCCTGCGGTCGAAGTTACCCACCAGGATCGAGCCCGGGTTGACGCCCGCCGGGATAACCATGCGCCCGGCAGCAGTATCGTTGAAGAAGCCGGTGCCCAGACCCGGCAGCAGCGTCACCGTGCCGGCAGCGCCATTGCTGACGACCAGGTCCGCCAGACCGTCGCCGGTGGCGTCTCGCACCACCACGTCCGTCGGCATCGCCCCTGCCTGCAGCCGCGAGCCGGATACCATCGTCCAGGTGTCCCCCGTCCCCCGGCTCAGGAGCACCGTAACGTCGTCGGAGCCGCGGTTGGCCACGGCCAGGTCGATGCGACTGTCGCCATCGAGATCGTTGAAGGCCAGGGCCACGGGACTGGTGCCGACTGCGAAGCCGCGGCTGCCGCCCACTGCCGGCCCGAAGCCGCCGCCCGGCAGGCCGGGGTAGACGAGCACATTGTTGCCGCCGGTGTTCGCCACCACCAGGTCGGACCGACCATCGCCAGTCAGGTCGATCAACCGCACCGCGCCCGGGGCGAACAGTCCCTGGCGCAGATCGGTCGCTACCGGCCCGGCCTCGGTGGCGCCATAGCTGACGGTGACTCGGTTGAGGTCGCGCTGGCCGAGGACCACGTCGTCGCGGCCATCTCCGTCGAGGTCGGCCACGGCGAGCGCCACCTCGCGGCCGCCGGCAACGTAGGTGCGAAAGGTACCGTCGCCCTGGCTGAGAAGGGGTAGCACGTCACCGTAGGCGTTGGTCACCAGCAGGTCGAGTCGGCCATCACCGTCGGCGTCGGCAGTCGCCAGCCCGGTCGGGCGGTCACCGGCAGGGGTCCGCGAGGCGAGTGTGAATCCGCCGTGGCCGTCACCGGTGTAGACCCACACCTCACCGCTGTCGCGCACAAGCACGGCGAAGTCGAAGGTGGTGTCGCCATCGAAGTAACCGGCTGCCAGGGCGAAGGGGCGTGAACTCGCTCGGACGGATCGCTCTGGCGACGGCGTGGCGAAGCCGCCGGTGGCGTTGGCCGTCAGCAAGGTCACCTGATTCATCTCGCCCTGGGCCACGAGCACGTCGGTGCCGAGCGGCCCTGTGAAGGGGCCGACCAGAAGCGCCGTCGGCCCGCCCAGGGCGGCGGTTGAGAACTCCCACGTGTTGCTCTGCCCGTTGTATGTCCCCGCTGTCCGCGCCGGTGTGGGGTCGGCGGCAAACAGACCGTCCCGGGCCAGCGAGCGATTGGGGCTGAGGCGGTAGACTCCCAGGGTCCCAGCGTACTCGCTGAGCACCAGCACCTCCGCGCGGCCATCGCCGTCCTGATCGGCCAGCACCAGATCGGTGGGCGCGAACTCGGTGTTCGAGGCCGGCCCTGCCGTGAAGGTGCCATCGGGTGTCTGGAAGAATGGCACCAGGCGACGGCCTGCGGTAAGCACAACGAGGTCCTCACGGCGGTCGCCGTCGAGGTCGCCGGCCACGACGCGGAAGGGCAACGGCTCCGAAATGGCTAGCTCGTCGGTGCGGAGGAAGCCGCCCGCGTCCTGGGTGTACAGATCCAGCCGACGGGCGCCGCTCTGCAGGGTCACGACACGGAGGCCGGCGGCGGTGCGGACCACGGTCACGTCCCGGGCAGCGCCCATTCCTTCGCCGCTGACCGGCTGTGGACTGTCGAACAGGTCGACCGTGCCCGGCCGGCCCCGGCGGAACAGGACCCGCCCTTCCGCGTTGGCGACCAGCACGTCGGTGCGCCCGTCGCCGTCGAGGTCAGCGGCCACGGGCCGATTGCGTGGGGCTGTCAGCCGCTGATCGGGCGGAGCGAAAGACCGGTCGCCGCGGCCAGCCAGCACGGTCAGCCCGGGGCGACCGGCGTTCAGGGCCGCGAAGTCTGGCAGCCCGTCGCCGTTGAAGTCGGCCACCGCGAACCCGGCGGCCTGCACGTTCAGGATGCCAGTCGTGCCCAGGCTCGCCGGCCGACCCTGTTCGTCCAGCCCCAGCCCCAGGACGATCATCCCGGAGTAACTGGAGAAGTAATTGATACCCGCAGCGACCAGGTCGAGGTGGCCATCGGCGTCGAGGTCGGCCGTCACGATGTCGGCGTTGGGCCCCGTGTTCCACCACGGTACGGAGGCAAATGTGCGCCCTGCGCCCGACACCAGGCTGACCAGGCGGCTGTCGGTACCCAGGTGAGCCACCACCAGGTCGGTCCGGCCGTCGCGGTCGAAGTCTCCAGCGGCCAACCGCACCGGCCGGTCGCGTGTCGCCACGGCGCGAGCGGGCTCGAACCGTCGGCCGCCCGCACCGTAGAGCACCGACACACCGCCCGCGCGGAAATCCGCGGTGGCCAGGTCGATCCGGCCGTCGCCGTCAAAATCGCCGACCGCCAGCCCGCGCGGCCCCTGGCCGACGGGCAGTGCTGCAGGTGTGAATCCTCCCACGACGTCGTTCCAGAGCACCGACACGGTATTGCCGAACACGTCGACCGTCACCAGATCCGGCCGGTTGTCGCCGTCCAGGTCGGCCGCAGCCAGGGCGACCGGACCTAGTCCCACGTTGTACCAGACGGGGTCACGGAAGGTCCCATCGCCCACGCCGTAAAGGACGGCCACAGTGCCGGCCAGGAAGTTGGCCACCGCCAGGTCGGCCCGGCCGTCACCGTTGAGGTCGGCGGCTGCCACCGCCTGGATGCCCGGCGTCAGTGACAGCGTGGAGTCACGGAACGTCCCGTCGCCCAGGCCGAGGGAGACGGTCAGGGTGCCGCTGGCAGGTTCGGCAGTGGCGGCGTCGAGGCGGCCGTCGCGGTCGAAATCCGCCGTGGCCAACCCCATGGGCCCCGACGCTTCGGCCGTCAGCGACGGCCCGCCGACCTGGAACCACGTTCGCCGGCCGTCGGATTGGAGGAAGCCATTGCTCCCGCCGAGCAGGACTGGGGCGGAGATCGGTTCCCGAGGATCCACGAACAGATCGAGGTTGCCATCCCGGTTCAGGTCCGCCGCGAGCATGGCGGGGTGGTTCGTGCCCGACCCACCCAGTGCGTCGTACGGCTTCTGAAACGTGCCATCGCCCCTGCCGAACACGACCCACAGTTTGTACTGGTCGCTCTGCCCCTGTGCGAGGACCAGGTCGATCAGGCCATCACGATTGAAGTCCCCGGCCGTCACAGACTTGAGTGTCCCGAAAGAGGGTATGAAGTCCTGCTGAGCCACGACCTGGCGGGACGCGGTGAACGATCCGTCGCCGCGGCCCAGGAACAGGAAGCCACCCTCGCTCACCAGGTCGGCCCGGCCGTCGCCATTGAAGTCGGCGGCAGCATTCAGGCCGGGCGGTCCGTTGAGTCCCTCGATCCAGGCACGAAACGTGCCGTCGCCGCGTGACACCAGCGAGGTCGCCCACAGGCCCCCCGCTGGCGAGGTGGACCCCGCTACCAGGTCCGTTGTGCCGTCGCCGTTCAGGTCGGCCGCCAGCAGATTGGAGGCAGGGTAGGCCAGGAGGAAAATAGCCCCAGGAGTCAGCGAGCCGTCACCGACTCCCTGGAGCACCTGAACCGCCCGCCCGCTCTGCACCAGCAGCGCCACGTCGGCCGCCCCGTCCCGGTCAAAATCGCCAACCGCGATGGTGCCGGGGGATTCCAGCCCATCCAACCGCCGTGCCGGCCCGAACCCGCCGCGCGCCTGGCCGGGGAATACGAACAGGCTGCCCACAGCGTCCGCCACCAGCAGGTCGGCCTGGCCGTCGCCGGTCAGGTCGCCGGTCGCCAGCGCCGTAGGCGCCGACCCCGCTTCGATCTGTACGCCCGGCAGGAACGTGCCGTCTCCCAGACCAGAGCGGAGCTGCAACGTGTTCCCCCGACCGTCTGCGGCCAGGGTAACCAGGTCGAGCAGACCGTCGCCGTTGAAGTCCGCCAGCACCGGCCGGCTGATCCCCTCGACCTGCGGCACCGTTGGCGTGGCCACAAACGTCCCGTCGCCTCGCCCGAAGGTCACCTGCCAGAACAGGTAGCCCGAGCTGGCGTCGGCCTCGACTCGCCCGAAGACCAGGTCAAGGTAGCCGTCGCCGTTGACGTCGCCGAGGGTCAGCTCGCCGTGGCCCTGCGGCGCTGCAAAGGCTGGCGTCAGGATGAACGTGCCCCCTCCGCCGTTGCGCAACACCCGCGCCTGTTTGGCCCCAACCTGGAGCACGACAAGGTCCGTGCGGCCGTCGCCATCGAGGTCGCCCGCAGCGATGGCGCCCGGCTGCGAGCCGACGTTCCAGGTGCCGCCAACCGTCAGCCCTCCCGCCACGCCCCGCCACAGGGTGACCGTGCCGGCCGCGGGGTCGGTGACAGCCAGGTCGGTACGGCCGTCGCCGTCAGCGTCGAGGGCCAGCAGCCGTGCCCCCGCTGCTGACCGCGCCTGGCGGACAGGGTCGGCGAAAGTGCCATCTCCCCGCCCTCGCCACGTCCACAGGTAGCCTGGTTCGGTGCCACCGGTCGCGGCCGCCACGTCAATCGCCCCGTCGCCATCGAAGTCACCCACGACCAGGGCCGTCACGGTCCCCACCACATCGCCGGGTAAGGTGATCGCGTCGGCGAAGGACCGGTCACCCCGACCGACGAGCAACCGCACTGGGCCGTCGGTGCCACCCAGGCCCACCAACAGATCGGGTTTGCCGTCACCAGTGAAATCTCCTGCCGTCAGGGCATAAACACCTGAAGACGGGCCGGCCGGCGTGACCTGGAGCGCGGGCGGAGCGAGGTACCCAGCGCCGGCTGGCGCGTAGGCCGCCCCCACTCCCACCGTGGGCGAGTTGGACCCGCCCACTGCCAGCTCTGGCTCGCCGTCACCATCGAAGTCCGCCACCACCCCGGCGGTGATCACTGGCCCGGAGAACCACCACGGCGCCGGGTAAGTGACCTGGCGGCCCAGGAAGTCGAAACTGCCGTCGCCCCGGCCCTGGCCGAGACCACCACCACTGACCAGATCGGCCCGACCGTCTCGGTCTGCATCCGACACCAACAAGAACGAAGGCTGCGCGGTCCAGCCGAACACCCGGTTCGGGGCATCCCCAGGCCACGCCGAGTTAGTGTCCACCTTCCACGTCAGCCAGTAATCTCCCGCGCCAGCCCCTCGACTCTCCAGCCGGACCATCGCACCGCTCCCGTACGGGCCAGAGCCGGTGAAGTAGTGCGCCAGGCGAACCGCGCCGCCAGTGGGGTCCCCGTCCGTCTCAACGAGCACGCGCCCGTCGGCGCCTAGCAGCGATAGCCGCAAGGGCCCCTGGGCCGTGACAACCACTTCCAGCCGGCCCCACTGCACCCCCAGCGGAATCACGTCCACGTCGCCGGCGGGCAGGGTTCCTGCCAGGGTGTTGGGGGTGGCGGACCAATCCTGCAGCGGCGGAGATGCCGTTTCTGGCGTGTCGTTGGGCTCCACCTCCCGGACCGCAGCCTGCATCCGCAGGACGTAGCCTCCCGCCCGCGCCGCATCGGTAGCCGCAGGGTCCGCAAGCACGCGGACGAAATACTGCCGGTACTGTTGCTGCGCCAGGGTGAGGGTCACCGGGCGGGACGAGTCGGTCGCCAGGGGCGAGGTGGAAAGAACATTGCCTGCGTCGTCGAGCAACTCCAGCCGGGCTCGCAGCGGGCTTCCCGGCGCCGGGGCGAACTCGAACCGGACCGACCGATCAGGGGAGCCGCCCCAGTAGGTTTCCGCGGCGTACACATCCACGTCCCCGGGATAATTGATCCCGTCCGTCTTCAGGATGCCATAGGCCGGGTTGAGCAAATCCGCCCGATCGGGCGTGTTCCCTACATAATCTGGGATGACACGGGTGGTGAGCACAAACGCGCCCGTGCTGCCGCCGGCCCCGCGTACCCGAATCCGCGTCGAGTACCAGGCCGATACGGGCGCCGAGGCCTCCGACCGCCGCCCCGGTCCGCTGCCGGTGCCCAGCTGCTGCAACTGTGCGTCCACGATCGACACGTCAGGCCGCACGCCTGAGCCATCGGTCGCCTCCGCCGTCACCACCAGCAGGCCGGAGGTCGTGGCGTAGTATTCGAAGAACAGGTCCTCGCCGGGCACCGCGATCGCCGTCGCCGTTGGGTCCTGGCCCAGGAATCCGACCGAGACGCTCTCCCAGGCGGGCAACAATCGGTAGGTGCCGGTCGCCCCATCCCGGCCAGCCACCTGCACCCACACGTTGCCGACGCTGCCCACGTAGTCGCGCAGGCTCACGCGCTGCCGGTCCGTCCCCACCACCTCGGCCAGTACCTTGCCCGTGCTGTCGAGCAGACGTAGCACGGCATTCCAGCCAGGGGTTTCCAGCGTCAGCGTCAACCGCTGCAGTGAACCCGGGGTGGTGAGGGAGAACGTGTCCCGGTCGCCCCGGGTGATCTCCCCCTGCAGCCCGCTGGTGAACAGGATCAGGTTGGCGGTCGCCGGGGTGTCATTGTCCTCCTGCTCCTGCTGGGTGAAGGTTGCATCGAGTCGGTAGCTGCCGGCCTCCTGTCCCCCCACCTCCACCAACACACCGCCCGGCGGCGCGGTCACTACCAGTCCCCGCCCCGGGACTTCCCTCGCCGCAAGAGGTTGCATGGCAGCATCGCGGAAGACCAGCCCACCCGCGACGGGAAGGCCGTCCGACCCCATCAGGGTCACGGCCAGTTCCCCAGCGGGCGAGAACACCGAGACCAACCGGCGGTCACCCGGGCCGGACAGCCCCAGCGCCAGGGAGCCCGTTCCGTCCGCGGACAGGTTGATGGCGGCCGGCTTCACCAGCGACGTCTCCAGGCGGTAATCGCCCGTGTTTCCGTCGAGCGCCTCCACTCGGAACCACAGCGAGGTGGCCGGCAGGGCGAGCGCCCAGTCGGCGGACTCTCCTGGCGCTGTAGTTATCTGGCCCAGTACCTGCCCGCTGCCGTCCACGATGGTGACCCGGACGGGCGCCGACTCTGCGGTCAACCGGGCCCGGAAGATTCCCGACCCGTCCAACCACACCGAGTAGGTATCCGTGTCCCCGGCCCTGAGCGACCCCGCAACGGGGAACCACACGGAGCGCGGAAAGCCCTCGGCGAAGGAAGCCACCTGCAGCGTCAGCGGTTGGGCGGACTCGGGGGTGTCATTCGGCTCCAGTTCCGCCTGGAGCGCCGTCACCTCCAGCTCCGCCGGCCCCGTCGTGCCCCCGACTCCGCTCGTCAGCACGTAGATCACGGTCCCGGCTGACACCGGCACGGTCACCTGCGCCCGCCCGTCCACGGCGCCTGGGCTGACGGCCAGCAACTCGCGCCAGGCACTCCAGACCGTGAAGGCCGGCACCCGCCCCGAGTAATTCGGCGCCTGCAGGGTCACGGTCACCGTTGACGGACTGGGCACGTTCACGGCGTAGTAACCGTAGCCGCCCGGCTCGAACTGGTAGTCGGTGGTTACTACTCGCCCCGTGGACGGGTCAGCCTGTAGCCCGGAGGGATAGGCCCAGCGGAAAGCCGTCTCCAGTGCGTAGTCACCCGTGCCGCCGTCAGGGCTGTCGACACGCAGGTAGTACGCGGTCGGGGGCCACCAGGCTCCCTCCACCGGGGCGGCGATTTCCACCTCGCCACCGCCCACCGGGGTCTGGACCATGGCCACCACGGCGCCTTGTGGGTCCAGCACGGACAATCGCCCGGTGAAGGACGGCGTCGTCAGCTTGAATACGCCCAGACCAGAGGTGGTGACAGGGAATCGGAAGGTGTCGACATCATTGGCGGTGAGACTTCCCGTCACCGGCGTGGCCAGGGCGGCCCGCTCGGTGGCAGTCTCTACCGTGTCGTTGGGCTCCTGCTCGGACTGAGAGAGGCTCAGCCGCAGATCGAACGCCCCCGTGGTACCGCTGACCCCTGCCGTCTGCAGGTAGATGGGCTGATTGGCGACCACGGGGATGGTGACGCGGCTATTGGTCCCGCCGCCGCCATTGTCGTCCTCGGCCAGCACGGCCAGCGACACGTCTCGCACGGTCAGCCGACTGTCGAGCCCGGACCAGGCGGCTGCGTCCATCGTCACGGTCAAGAAACCTGAGTAACTGGACGTGAACGGGATCAGCTTCTCTGCTCCAGGGGAGTCGAGGGAATAGGAGGCCAGCGCCGTGCCGTCCGGGTTCATGTACGGCCAGTTCGATTCGGGCGGCTGGAAGGCGGGCAGCAGGGAGTAGGTCCCTGTGCCGCCGTCGGCACTCTCGACCTGGAGGTAGTACGTGGAACCAGGAACACCGGTCGCCGTCGGTGGCAGATTCCCCGCGGCGTCCGACTGGCTCAGAACTTGCCCGGTGCTGTCAATGACGGTTAGCCGCGGGACGAAGCCATCCGCCTTCACTCTCGCCGAGACGAGGCCCAGGCCGAAGTTGAAGGAGAAGGTGTCCGTATCGCCGGAGGCCATCTGACCGGTGACCGGCAGGGGGCGGAGAGGATTGGAGTAGCCGCGCTGCACCGACGGCAGCGGCATGGCCGTGGCGGGGGTATTGTTGGGCTCCCGCTCGGGAACCGCCCCGTCGTCGATGGCCAGCGACCAGCCCTCTAACGTGCCAGCGTTGCCATTCACCGGGTTGTTGACGACCAGCCACCAGTCGCCCCGGGCGTCTTTGTCCTGATACTGGCCCAGGCCAGCGTAGGGCCGCCAGCGCCCGGTGAACGGCGAAAGGCCCTGGGTGATCGAGAAATCAGCGCGGTCACTGAAGGTCGTGTTGGTGAGGCCGGTGCCAGGCAACCGGTGGAACAGCCACGTGCCCAGCCCGTCCTTCCACAGGGACACCGTCATGCCGTCCGTGCGGGCACCCCGGATGTTGAGCGTGACCTCCAGGTTTTCGATGAGGATGGAATCCGGAACCCTGACGGAGGTGAAGGTGAGCGGGGCCGAGGAGGAGGCGGCCAGGGCGACGGGCGTGTTGGAGGCGGCGAAGAGATGAACCGTCAGAAGCGTCCGGTCCTCAAGCGTTTCCAGGCGGGGCCAGTACATGGGCCGCGAGGACAGGCGATGGGAACGGCGAGAACGGGCCCAGTGCGGCAGGAACGAGGTCATGAGCGAGTCCACTCTTCCGGTTCGCGAGTCGAGTGAAAGATCACGAGCAGCCGACAACATCTAGCGGGCTGGCGGGACGTATCGAGCCGCCAGGGTAGCGAATTCGCGATGGCGGCGAAGGGCGGTGAAGGCGTCGTCGCGCTCCACCGTGTCTCGCCAGAACGCGGCTCGCTGATTCTCGGGCTGGCGGGCCACCGCCTGCCGCAGTAATTCCCAGGCGCGGGTCTGGTAGGCGTCGGCCTGCGTTCCTCCGCCCGCCCCACTGCGGCCCGCGCTGGAGGCTGCCGCCTGGGCCAGGACCCGAGCGGCGTTGTATAGGGTGCGTGGATTGGTCGGCTCCTGCCGCACAGCTTCCTCGGCACTGGCCGCACCCTCCCGAACTTTGCCCAGCCGCACCTGCGCCAGGCCCCGGCCATTGAGGGCGTCGGCCGAGTTGGGCTGCTCCGCCAGTGCCCGGTCGAAGTCCGCCAGGGCCAACCGGGCCGCGTCGGTCATCAGGTAGACCCAGCCACGGCGGGCCAGGAGTTCAGCGGCCGCGGGCCGCAGGGTCAGCGCCTGGTGGTAGTCGGAGATGGCGCCGGGGTAGTCCTTGCGACGGGTGCGTACCAGGGCGCGGATGCGATACAGGTCGGCGCGATCCTCGCGGGTACCGCGGCCGTCGTCGCGGGCCAGGTAGGCGTCGCAGGAGCGGAGCACCTCGTCAGGCCGGTCCAGGTCGAGCAGACAGGCGACCCGCAGGGCGTGGGCACCGGCCAGATCCGGGGCGATCTTCAGGGCAGCGTCAGCGGCAGCGAGAGCGTTGGCGGAGCGACGGGCCCGCAACAGCAGTCGGCCGCGTTCCAGATGGTCGGGAGCAAGGAGCGGACTGCCGGGGACCTCGCGGGCCACGGCCGCCTCGAAGTCGGCCAAGGCGGCGGCGTGGTCCTGCTTCAGCAGAGCCAGCCGCGCCCGCGCCCGATAGAGGAGAGCCAGGTCGGGCCGGAGGCGCACGGCCTCGTTCAGAGCGGCATGGGCCTCGGAGAGGCGGCCAGCGGCGGCGTAAGCCTGGGAGAGGTTAGCGTGGGCCGTAAACTGATCCGGCCGCAGGCGAGCGGCGGCCCGCAGATCGTCGATGGCAGCGGCAGGCTTCCCGCGGCGCACGGCTAGCACGCCGCGATTGACACGCAGAACATACTCGGCATCTGCCTCGGGACGGGCGGCCAGCAGCGCCGCCGCCTTCTGGTAGTCGGCGGCGGCGGCCTCGAAGGCGGCGGTTCGAGCGGACACCTCGGAGGAGGCGTGTCCGGCCTCGGCCTGGGCGTAGCCGCGGAGCAGGTAGACCCAGGGGAAATCGTCAGGCCGACGAGAGACACAGGCGGTCAGGCCGGCGATCGCCTCTGCGAGACGAGGCAGGGGCGCCCGCAGGTGGCCGAGAGCTAGCAGGTACTGGGCCCAGAAGTGGTCGGGCTGTAGGCGGAGGGTGGTGCGGAGGTGACCGAGGCCTTGCTCCAACCGGGCGACATCGCCGGCGCGCGAGAGTTCCTGGCCGGTGAGGAAGTGGTCGAAGGCGGTAACCGGAGGCAGTGATGCAGCCTCGGCGCGGGCCGTGGCGGCACCGGCGGCGTCGCCACGGCGGTCCAGGGCGGCAGCGCGACGGAGGGCGAGGGCCCGCGTCGGAGGCCGCAGGGAGGCGGCCTCGTTTAGCAAGCGCAAGGCCTCTTCGGTGGGTGGCTTGGCGGCCTGCCCCGGGGTGGGGGTGTCGACCGCGGCCGCGAGGATCAGGAGCAACTCGTAACGGGCTTCGCGGAGTCGCTGCTGTTCCGCCACGGCCAGCGATTCGGGCTCACCCGCAGGGAACAGGCTCAGAGCAGTCGTTGCCGCCTGGCGCAGCGCCGCCCGATTGGGGGTGGTGTCCAGGCCGGTGAAGCCAGCGTCGCGGAAGATGGCCTCGTCGCGCAGGGCCAGGAATCGGTTATAGCGGGCACGGGCGTCGGCCGCCTGTTCGGCCTCGGCGAGCCGAGCGTTGGCGACGGCTCGAAGCTGGGCCGCCTGGGCGCGGACATCCTCCAGGCGAGGCTCAGGTTCCAGACGACTCGCCAGGGCGGAAGCAGCTTCGCGGGCTGTGTGCCAGTCCTGGCGACCCAGAGCCTCCTGGGCTACCAGCAATGCCGCCTGGGAACGGTCGCGAAGGTGGGCGATGGCCTCCTGGTCCTGCCGCTGGTGTTCCAGGGCGGTGAAGTGCCACACCAACCCGCCGGCCAGGGAGGCAACAAGCACAGCCGCCGCGGTGGCCAGTCCCAGGGCGGTCGCCGGCCGCCGCCTCGCCCACTTGCGCACTCGTTCCCAGGCCGGGGTCCGCCGGGCCAGAACGGGCCGGTGCTCCAGGAAGCGCTGCAGATCGTCCGCCAGGTCGCGGGCTGAGGCATAGCGGGCGGCGGGATCCTTGTGCAGACACTTGAGGGTGATCGTATCCAGGTCCCAGGGTACCCCTGGCTGCAGGCGCGCGGGGGGCACCGGGTCTGCTTGCTGCACCAGTTGGAGCGTCTCCAGCACTGAGGTGCCGCGGAAAGGCACTCGGCCGGTCAGGGCCTCGTAGAGGATGACTCCCAGCGCGTAAATATCGGCGCCTGGGCCGACATCGTGGCCGCCGGCCTGTTCGGGGGCCATGTATAACGGGGAACCGACGACCTGGCCGGTCTGGGTCTGCTCGCCGGTCCCTTCGCCCTTCAGTTGCTTGGCCAGGCCAAAGTCGGCCACCTTGGGGAGGCCGTCGGCTGTGAAGAGGACGTTGGCGGGCTTGAGATCGCGGTGAATAATGCCGGCCTCATGGGCGGCCTGCAACGCCCGAGCCAGGGTCGCCAACAGGCTTGCCGTCTCGATGGGCGGTTGGGGCTGGCCGCGTAGCTTCCCCTCCAGGCTGCCGCCTTCGAGCAATTCCAGAGCGAAGTACGGCACCACCCCGGCCTCGCCGACCTCGTAGATCTGCACGATGTGCGGATGCTGCAAGCGGGCGACGGCCTCGGCTTCAGTGCGGAAACGGGCCCGGTACTCCTCGCGGTCGGCGGCGGCGGCGCGGATGGTCTTGAGGGCCACCAGCCTTTTTAGACGTCGGTGCCGGGCCCGGTAGACCACACCCATGCCACCCCGGCCAAGTTCCTCCAGCACGTCGTAACCGGGCAGATCAGGCAGGTCTGGGTGAGCCGTCGCCCTCGAGGAAGCGACCGGACCGGGCGAGATTCCACCTGACACAGCCGGTGCGAAGGACAGCCCATGGTCACTGTCCGACGTGAAGTCGCCTGTACAGTCCAGGGACGAACTGCCCTCGGAACCGTTGGCCTCGGTTTGTGACGTGGAGAGCCCACTCAGCGGAACCGTGCGCTGGGATTCATGGCTGAAACTACCGGGGAAATGGCGCAGGGACGTGAATCCACAGGTCAGGTCCTCCAGCCGTTCCTGGCAGATGGTACAACTTTCGATATGCCGATCCAGCGCGGTCTGCTCGGCAGGCGCCAGACGTTCATCGAGAAGGTCCTTCAGACGTTCCAAAGGCACGCAGGCGTTCATGCGAGGCTCGGCCTTGCGAGACAGTTTTGTCCGGTTCGCGGGTCCACCGGGCGAGTCACCGGGGGAGTCAAGTATCTATACGGCATCGACCTTGCGAAACTAACACAGACGTCGGGAGGTGTGTAGTAAAAGATGATGGTAGTTGAGTGGGGGTAATGTAATTTAAGGAGATCCCTGGAGCTCCTGGCCGTCCTGCGCGCCATCCAACCCAGCGGTCTGTGGGACCGCTGACGGGGCTACGTCGTCTGGCTGCCAGGTTCCGCGATTGTGACGAATATCCGGACACGACAACCCTTGACGGGGATGGCTGGCGCGGTTTAGGATTTCACTCCTTTTGAACGGAAAATGGCCATGAGCACAAACTGGGATTCGCAGACACCAGTGACGCTACTGGCCCGCCTGCAGCAAAACTCGCAGGACACCGTTGCCTGGAACGAATTCGTCGCCCGCTATCAACCGAAGATCCTGGCCTGGTGTACTGCCTGGGGCCTGCAGCCCGCCGACGCCGAGGACGTGACGCAAAACGTGCTGTTGAAGTTGGTGAGCACGATGCGGACCTTCCAGTACGACCCGGCGCGGAGTTTTCGGGCATGGCTACGGACAGTGACGCAGCACGCCTGGAGCGACTTCACCGAAGGGTTGCGGCGAGTGGAAACGGCCCGAGTGCCAGACGTGGGTGTCCTGGCGACTGCGGAGGCGCGGTCGGACCTGGCACAGCGGTTGGCCGAGGAGTTCGACCACGAGTTGATGGACCTGGCTCTCAAGTCGGTACATGACCGGGTGTCGGCGCATACCTGGGAGGCGTTCCGGTTGACAACGCTGGAGGGCCTGGCCGGGGCGGAAGTGGCAGCGCGGCTGGGACAACCAGTGGCGCACGTCTTCGTGGCCAAGCACCGTGTCCAGAAAATGCTGCAGGAGGAGATCCGGCGTCTGGAAGGCGGCAAGCCGGAATAAACCGTGTACCGCGAGTTCTACCAGATCGACTCGAGACGGTTCGCTTGAGGAACATACCCTGGCGCCTGAAATACCCGGCCACAACCCAGGCTTGTGAGCAGGAGACCGCGCGAACGCGCTAACACTCCCAGTGGATGCTGGGGAATGGCTGACCAGCCCAGGCGCCCGACCATGTCGCTACATTCGACGGCCGAACCGGTGCGTGGTGTCTGTCCTGGCCGGTCTATCTGCTCGCTCCAACCAGGCCGGCTGCCTGTTGGCGTACAGCCAAACCGGGGCAGCAGTGGCTGAAATCATTCATGGCGGTGCGCAGCGTTTCCTGAGCCAAGGCCATGCGGTTGGTGACACGTGCGCGGCCCAAAACGTGGGTCGAGTCGGTGCTCTGCCAGCTTCGCACCTTGACCCTGCCGCGCTGGCGACAGCGTTTCAGAACGGCAACGACCCGGCAGTAGTGCTCGGCCAGTCTGGCCAATGACCACACCGACTCCTCATGCTGCGCGGCGACGGCGGCCGCGTTTTGCTCCGACCAGCAGTTCCTGCGGGGCAACTGCAGGGTGTCCTCCCAGACCTACTCCGACCTCAGGCCGACGAGGCGGTCCATACCCGCCGACTGATGGGCCCCGGCCAGGTGCGACGGCTCTGGATCTGCCCGCTTAGGCGAGATAAAGCGCGGACAGAGAGAATGAAAAAATGATACAGCCACGACCGTCGCCGCAGGAATAGCATCAGGGAGATCTATCCAGGGCGAACAGGAGATGAACCATCACTCCAGTCTACTACTCCGTCAGTTTGCTGAAAGCCTCGACCATCAATCCGGGTTAATAGCCAGATCCCGCAGCATTCAGGATGATCAGTGGTCCTTCGCAGGTTGTACCCATCCCACCGTCCATCTACAGCGGGGATGTAACAGAGTGTAAACAATCAAACGAGTCGCCTCTGAATGGGCAATTATTCTCCTGCTTTAGCAGAGGCGGCGGAGCCGGGCTACAATCGGAGAGTAGGTGCCTTGTTGACTACAACAATGGCGATCTCTGTGGTCAGACTGAATGAGAGCGCGTTCGATAGAGTCACGTTGGCCCGGCTGCCTGCGGATCGCCCGTCGCTTTGATCCCAGGCTCGGTAGCTCAGCTTAACCGTGCCCCGGAAGTCGACCGCCGGGACAAATCGCAGCAGGTCCTGCCCACGCAACAGCAGGGCTGTCGATGGCGAAACGAGGCCTACATCGCTCCATGTCGCTCCCAGGTCGGTGGAATATTGCCAGGTTCCATTCAGATTAGGAGCAGAAGTGAGCGCCATGCCCACCTGGTCTGCAGGATCCGGGTCACTGACGGCTGTGCCGAGCAAGGCAGCGACACTGGTACTCGCGGGGGTAGAGGCGTTAGTAAGAACCGGAGGCAAAGCGGGGCTGCCGCTCGTATCAAGAATGGGCCGGTCGTTGACCGCATTGATGGTCAAAAGAGCCGTTTCGCTGGCAACACTGAACGAGGTGTGGCCTGGCAGAATGACACCCCGGCTGCCTTCTCTTTGGGGTGTAGTTTGATCCCAGGCGCGGTAGCTAATTGAGACGACACCACTGAAGCCCCCTCGTGGAACGAAGCGGAGTCCATCCTGCGGACGAAGCAACAGGGCAGAGTTCAAGGACACCGTACCCACCGGCACCCAGTTTCCACCGGCCAGTTGGTAATCCCATCGGCCGAAAGCGTTACTGGCCTCAATAAGGGCGATGCCTTGCAGAGCGCCGACATCAGAATCGCTAACCGCAAGGCCGAGCAAATCACTAACGCGATTGCCGGCCGGATTGCCTGTCCCCGGCAGAATGGACGTGAGCCGGGGCGCCGGTTTGACGTTGAGTACAGGTCGGTCATTGACCGGGCGAACCACTAGGCTACCAACTTCCTGTTCGATCCCAAAAGCGCTGGTGCCACCGGTCACCCCGGCCAGGGCCAGGTTAGCACGGGCTCCCGCTGTGCCTCGGGTGCGATCCCAGGCTCGGTAAGTAACTTCGACAGTGCCATGGAAGTTGCGAGCCGGCACGAATCGCAACCGGTCGGTGCTGCGGAGTAGCAGTGCGTTGGCGGGAGAGACCGTGCCGACTGGACGCCAGGTGCGTCCAGCGTCGAGTGAGAACTGCCAGGTGCCGTTCGCCATTCCTGTGGTCCCCGTCAGAGCAAGACCTGACAGCACTTTCGCAGGAGTGTCGCTGAAAGCCTGAGCGATCAGTTGACCAATTGTGTTTCCAGCCGAGGTGACGAAATCTTCGTTGATTGGTGTCAGGGCTGGAGACAGGGAAGTGTTCAGCGAGGGTGCCTGGTTACTGGCTGGCCTGGTCGCGCTCACCACCACGGAGGCCGTTTCGCTCGTCAGACTGAAAGAAGTACTGCCCGTCGGGATCGGTAGACGGGCTCCCGCCAACTGCGGCGTGGTCTGGTCCCAGGCACGATACGTCAGACGTGCCACCCCCGTGAATCCGGGTTGCGGCACAAAGCGAATGCGATCCTCGGATCGCAGTAACAGCGCGCTGGTGGTGGCCACATTCCCGATGGGCACCCAGGATTGGCCGGCGAGTTGGTAATCCCATCGGCCCCGTGGATGGGCGGCACCAATCACAGCGATACCCTGAAGTGCGCCCGCATCGACGTCAGTAACCGAAGCACCCAGAAGATCTGCGATCCGATTCCCAGTTGGGGCATCCAGCCCGACCGGCACCCAGTCCAGGGTGGGTTCCCCACCTGCATCGAGTACAGGCCGGTCATTGACGGCATTCACAATGGCGAAGGCGACATCATCCAGGATGCTGAAGGCGCTGGCTCCACCCAGGGCGAGATCGTTGGTGAGGTTATACAGGCTCCCGACGCTACCGACGGTCTGATCCCAGGCATGGTAATTCAGTTCGGCCTGGCCGTTGAAGTTGGCGGCCGGCAGAAAGCGGAGCTTTGTTGTGTCACGAAGTAGCCGAGCCTTGTCTGGAGAGACATTGCCCAGGGCAAGCCAGGTGCGTCCACCATCAAGAGAATACTGCCAACTGCCGCGATCTGCCGCGGAGGCGCCGGTGACCGCAATCCCCTTAAGGGCATTCAGATCATCGTCCTGAAGGAAGCTACCGACTACCGAACCAATCGTTGCCCCAGCATGGGTCCGACTATCTTCATTGATGACGGGGAGAGTCATTCCAATCCGAAGCGATGCGGTTTCGCTGGCGATGCTAAATGCGGTGGTGCCGCCGGTACTATCTCCACTGGAAAGGTCGGCTACTCCACCAGCTAGCCCAGTGGTCCGATCCCAGGCTTGGTAATTGAGTTGGACCACGCCGACGTAGCCTGCCTGGGGGACAAAGCGAACCAGGTCGGCTTCACGGAGAAGAAGGGCTGCACTTGTAGAAACAGTGCCAGGCGTCTGCCAGGTTAGACCAGCATTTACGGAGAACTGCCAGAGCCCCGAGGAAGTCCCTGTGAGACCCACCACAGCGATGCCCCGAACGGCTCCGGGATCGATGTCGCTGAAACGCTGGCCTAACAGGGTCGCGACGGTATCACCTGGATGCTGGATGCTGTTGCGAGGGATCGCCGTCAGGCGGCTATCGCCCAAGGTGTCCAGCAGGGGAGCATCATTGACGGGATGGACAAGCAGGGCGACACTGGCTGGATTGCTATCGAGGGCCCCACTCAGCTCTCCACTGGGGTCTCCGGTGTCGTGGACACGAAACACGAAGGAATCGGGACCATGATAGTTGCCCTGAGACGTGTAGGTGAAATGCCCAGGCACACCTGGTACGGGTGTGAGGCTTCCATGAGCGGGATACTGAGTGATGATGTACTCGAGATGGATGAGTGAGGTCTCGACATCGAACACCCGGGTGCGCAGGTCGATAACAAGCGAACTGTCCTCATCCAACGTCTCCAGAGACCCCCCATCTGCACTCGGCGCATCGTTGACCGCAGTCACCGTGATGGTAAAGGTCTGCTCGACGCTGGTGTCGATGCCACCGTTGGCCGCAGCGCCATCATCCTGAATGCGTACGGAGATGGTGGCGCTACCGTGTGTATTAGCTGCGGGTGTGTACGTGAGTTTTCCAGTCGCATCAATTGCTGGCTGGACACTGAACAAGGCGTTATTGTCGTTCGAAACCAGGAAGTTAAGAGACTGCGCTGACTCGTCTGCGGGTCCCGCGCTGAGGTCGGTGGCCCAACCGGAGACGGACTGCGCCCCTTCGTCTTCTAACACCAACTCGTTCGCACCCTTGGTGAAACTGGGGGCATCATTGACTGCGGACACGGTGATGGTGAAAGTCTGAGTGGCGCTGGTGTCGATGCCACCATTGGCAGTGGCGCCATCATCCTGGATGCGTACAGAGACAGTAGCGCTACCGTGTGCATTAGTTGCGGGTGTGTAAGTGAGCTTGCCAGTAGCATCGATACTCGGTTGTACACTAAACAGGGCGTTGTTGTCATTCGTGACCAGGAAGGTCAACGACTGGCCCACCTCGTCCGCAGGCCCCGCGCTGAGGGCGGTGGCCCAGCCGGAGACGGACTGCGCTCCTGCATCCTCCAGGGCAGTCTGGTTTGCCCCCTTGGAGAAACTGGGCGCATCGTTGACTGCGGTCACGGTGATGATGAAAGTCTGGACTGCGCTGGTGTCGATGCCACCATTGGCAGTGGTGCCATCGTCCTGGATGCGCACCGAGACAGTAGCGCTACCGTGTGCATTAGCTGCGGGTGTGTACGTGAGTTTTCCAGTCGCATCAATTGCTGGCTGGACACTGAACAAGGCGTTGTTGTCGTTCGAAACCAGGAAGTTAAGAGCCTGGGCCGATTCATTAGTCGGTCCAGCACTAAGGTTGGTGGCCCAGCCAGTGACAGACTGCGCCCCTGCGTCTTCCAGGACAGTCTGGTTTACGCCCTTGGTGAAACTCGGTGCATCGTTGACTGCGGTCACGGTGATGGTGAAGGTCTGCACCGCGCTGGTGTCGATGCCACCATTGGCCGTGGCGCCATCGTCCTGGATACGTACGGAGATGATGGCGCTACCGTTGGCGTTAGCTGCGGATGTGTAAGTGAGCTTACCTGTAGCGTCAATGCTGGGTTGGACGCTGAACAGGGCGTTGTTGTCGTTCGTGACCAGGAAGCTAAGAGCCTGCGCCGATTCATTGCTCGGTCCTGCGCTGAGAGCGGTGGCCCAACCGGAGACGGATTGCGCACCAGCATCTTCAAGGACGGTCAGGTTCGCGCCCTTGGTGAAACTGGGCACGTCATTGACTGCAGTCACCGTGATGGTGAAGGTCTGGGCAACACTGGTGTCGATGCCACCGTTTGTGGTGGTGCCATCATCCTGGATGCGCACGGAGATGGTAGCCGTACCGTTGGCGTTCTCTGCTGGGGTGTAAGTCAACTTGCCTGTAGCGTCGATGCTCGGTTGCACGCTGAATAACGCGTTGTTGTCGTTCGTGACAAGGAAGTTAAGGGATTGACCCACCTCATCCGGTGGCCCGGCGCTGAGGTTGGTGGCCCAACCGGAGACGGACTGCGCTCCTGCATCCTCCAGGGCAGTCTGGTTTGCGCCCTTGGTGAAACTGGGGGCATCATTGACTGCAGTCACGGTGATGGTGAAGGTCTGCGCCTCGCTGGTGTCGATGCCACCGTTGGCAGTGGCGCCATCATCCTGAATGCGTACGGAGATGGTGGCGCTACCGTTGGCGTTAGCTGCGGGTGTGTAAGTGAGTTTGCCTGAGGCGTCAATGCTGGGTTGGACGCTGAACAGGGCGTTGTTGTCATTCGTGACCAGAAATAGCAGCGACTGGCCCCCCTCGTTCGCTGGTCCCGCGCTGATATTGGTGGCCCAGCCAGTGACCGATTGCGGGCCTGCGTCTTCTAACACTAACTCGTTTGCGCCCTTGGAGAAACTGGGCGCATCATTGACCGCGGTTACAGTGATGGTGAAGGTCTGCACTTCGCTGGTATCGATGCCACCGTTGGCCGTGGCGCCATCATCCTGGATGCGTACGGAGACAGTGGCACTGCCATTGGCGTTAGCTGCGGGTGTGTACGTGAGCTTGCCAGTAGCATCGATACTCGGTTGTGCACTGAACAGGGCGTTATTGTCGTTCGTGACCAGGAAGCTAAGAGTCTGCGCTGACTCGTCCGCAGGTCCAGCGCTCAAGTTCGTAGCCCAGCCCGTGACCGATTGCGCGCCTGCATCTTCGAGGGCAGTCTGATTCGCGCCCTTGGTGAAGCTGGGTGCATCATTGACCGCGGTCACACTGATGGTGATCGTTTCCACATTTGCGCTGAAGGCGGAGGTGCTACCTGTCGCTCCCGAACCGGTGAGGTCGACGGAGTCGCCACTGGTACCGGTCGTCCGATCCCAGGCGCGCACCAGTAACGACGCCGTTCCGTTGAAGTTCACCCCTGGGACATAACGGATTGAATCCGTGTCACGGAGGAGTAGAGCCGAGGCCTCGGCTACTCCCGGGAGATTGACCCAGGTGGAGCCCAGGTGGTACTGCCAGGTCCCTTCATCGTTGCCGGTTTGGCCAACCACGGCAACACCCTGGAGAGAGTTGGTGTCCACATCCGTTGTTGCCGCCCCAACTAGCTGAGCAACAGTGTAAGTGGCGGGGACCGAGCGCGTGGTCGTCAGTGTGGAAGTGAGTTGATAGGAACCAGTGCCGCTGGTCAGGTCGTCCGCCACCAGGTAGTAGAACCCGGCTGAGGAGAAGGACGAGTAAGTAAGTAATGAACTCAGTCCCGGGCCACTGTCGTCGTCCACACGCAACAATGCCATTGAACTGCTGTACAAACGAAGGTATGGATCAGGTAGAGTGATCGAGTCGAGGGCCACGGTCAGGCTATCACCCGGGGCAGCATAGAACATGTAGAAGTCCCAATCACCATCATTGCCAATGCTAATGGTGCCGGTAACCACAGAGCGATAAGTCGAGCTGCTGACCAGGTAGAAGCTAGATGATATATCGTTCGCCGCGGTCAGGTCCGCAGCCGCTATTCCGACAACGCCGTCATCGTTCGGCTCGCGCTCGGCCACCAGGGCAGGGGCACTCGGTGGCAAGGTGTCTTCAAGTAGCGGGAAGAGTGCGGGGTTCCCGGAGATGTCCAGCACTGGCGCGTCGTTAACTGCCGACACAATCAGGCTAGCCGTTTCCGTTGCACTGCTAAATGCAGTCGTACCTCCATTACTCGACGTGCTCGCTGTGTTGCCATTACTTCCGGTCGCCTGATCCCAGGCCCGGAAGGTCAACGCTGCCGTCAGGGTGCCCGTGTAGTTGGCATTTGGGACGAATCGCACGCGGGTACCACTATTACTGGCCAGTAGCCTGGCGCTGGTGGCACTCACATTGCCCAGTGCCGACCAGTTCCCACCGTTGTCCGTACTGTACTCCCATACGCCGTTGGTCGTATCAGCAGCAGTCACGGCGATGCCCTCGATCGCGCCTGCATCCACATCGTTGATACGGTCGCCAGCGCTCGCGAGCAACGAGGAGATCAGCGTGCCTGAGTTGGTCGTGGCATCTTCCAGGATCGTATCCAGGGCCATCGTGCCCGTGTTGTCCAGCACCGGCGCGTCGTTGACGGGATTGACTACCACTGCAAGCGACACCGTCGCGCTGCTGTAAATCGTCGCGCCACCGGTAGCGCCCGCTCCGCTCAGGTCCACCGTGGTGCCGGTGGTGGGAGTTGCCCCGCCTGTCTCGATCAGCCGCACTGTCAGGCCACCGGGGGTGCCATTATAGTTCGCGGCAGGCAGGAAGCGGAGCCAGCCGTTCCCAGTCACAACCAGGGCGGCAGCGGATGTGGGAGTACCCACTGCGCTCCAGGTGCTGCCGTTGACGGAGTATTGCCAGGTTCCCTGGCCTGCTGTCGCTGCGTTATTGATGATGGCGATGCCATACAACGTGTTGGCATAGCTGCCGCCACTCACCTGGTCCACGCTGTCAGAGAAGTTGCTGGCAAACAGGGTCGAGGGCCGCCCGCTGGCGGGAGCAGTCTCGTCTTCGTTGATGGCTGTCAGGTTCACCGAACCCGTCGCCACCGGAGCGTCGTTCACCGCCGTCACCGTTACCTTGACCTGCACCGGACTCAGTGATGCTAGATCACCGTCGTGCGCTCGGACTGTGAAGGCGTTCAGCGTGCCGTTGGCATTGGATGCCGGTGTCCACACCAGGCTCTCTCCTGGCCCGACCAGTGTGACACCCGGGGTGATTGCCTGCCCATCCTTGGTCAGTGTGCCGCTGCTCACTGCATCGATGCGGAAGCTCACCGGATCGCTGTTGGGGTCCGCCTCGTTGCCCGCGGCTAGCAGCGCCGCGTGCGTGATCGTGAAAGAAGTGTCCTCGTTCGCTCCCGTGAGGGTGGCCATGGTCGTCAGCGTCGGCGGATTGTTCAGCGTGGACGCGGTTCGCACCCGAATGCTGTCGACCGACAAGTTGTAGCCGTCATAGTACCCCGTATGCGTGAAGCGGAGATAAACGTCGCTGTCCAGAGCGATCCCCGCTGTGGCTAGCAGCGCGTCCAGATCTTCCACCCGATGGGTGTAGGTGGTGGAGTTGGTGTCGATATTGCTGCCCAGATTGACAAATGTCGTCCCATTGCCGCTGGCCTGCAAGGTCAGGTAGTTTGTCGATGTCCCTAAAAGCTCCTTGATCCAGTAATCGAGCACCAAATTGGTAGCTCCTGTCTGCGCGGACAGGTCGAGCAACAGTGTGGCCGAGCGCGTGTTGATTGCACCTGTGTACGCAGATGAGAAACGCAGATGCCGCGCCCCGTCATACGGGTTATCAACCGTTGTTGCCTCGATTTTTCCCACACTGGTAACGAAACTCCAGCCAGCCAGGTCAGCCAGGCTGGTCACCTCGAAGCCCTGTGCCACGGGAAGTGTCTGTGCTGTGGGCGGCCCCAAAGTCAACCTGGTGGAGTAAACATCCTGTCCATTGGCCTCCAGGTTAAAGCCGTCCTGGTCCTGATTCATCGGGTTGCCGTTCACGTCGCGTACGTCTGGGCCGATGCTCAGGACATACTCGCCACGGATGGTTTGCTCGCTCGCCAGGTTGATCGTGAAGGTGCGGTGATCGCCCGAGTCCACCGGATTGCCGCTCAGCGCAACGGGTTGGCCACCTGGATCGAGCACCACCACATCCGCCGCTGTGAAACTGGATGCGTCGATATCTTCGTTGAAGGTGACTGTTAACGAGTCGAGTGGTCCTGCGATTGTGCCGGTAGGGGTGGTTCCCGTCACTCGCGGGCCGACCGCCTCGGTTGTGCTGACGCGGATGTCATCGAGGGTAAATGTTGCACCAGCGTAGTAGCCACTGTGGACGAACTTGACGTAGACATCAGCATCGATGGTGATGCCGTTGGTGTTCAAGGCGTTGTCCAGGTCGTGCCAGGCGTGGACATAGGCTCCCTGAACCCCCGGATTAATTGGGCTACCCAGCTGCACCCAGGATACCGCGTTGCTGCTGACATACACGGACAGGCTGTTGGAAGATTCCGACCCACCCAGTTTCTTGAACCAGTAGTCGAGGTACAGGTTCGATGCCGCCGTATGTGCCGAAAGGTCCAGCTTCAGGATCGCCTCCCGCGTCGTCGTGACGTACGAGGTAGCATTCACCATCTTCAGGTGATTGTTACCCCGGGGGCTGTCGCTGGAGGTGACGCTGATTGTGCCGTCGCCGGCGGAGAAACTCCAGCCCGGCAGGTTGTTCAGGCTGCCGCCTTCGAAATCCTGAACGACCGGCAATGTCTGTGCGGTGCTGGTGATATCAATGCTCACGCTGTAGGCGTCTGTGGTCGGCATACCCTGCAAGATGTTGCCGTCCTGATTCATCTGATTGCCAGCAGTGTCCAGCACATCCGGCCCGACTCGTAAGCGGTAGCTGCCTGCAAGGGTTTGTGCCGTGGCCAGAGTGAGCGTGAATGTTTTGTTGTCGCCGCTGGGCACGGGATTGCCCGACAGGGCCAGCACCTGTCCAGCCGGGCTGATCAGCGACACGTCGGCGGCAGTAAAGCTCGTCGGGTCGATCGGTTCATCGAAGGTGACCGTGATGTTGCTCAAACTGCCCGCCACTGGACCAGTCGGTGAGTGAGCAAGCACCTTGGGCCCGAAGGCGTCCCCTGTGCTGACGCGAACATCGTCGATGACTACAGCATCGCCCCCGTAAAATGCCATGTGCGTGAACTTGACATAGACGTCGGCGTCCAGCGCGATCGAGTTGTCCCCCAGCAACTGATCCAGGTCAAGGACCGCATGGTGATACTGGCTCAGGTCCTGGTACTGAAGCGACGCCACCTGTACCCAGGTGGTACTGTTGCCACTCAGCGAGACCGCCACCCAGTTCGACGACGACGCCACCAACTGTTTGGCCCAGAAATCCAGTTCAAGGTTGTTGGCACCAGACTGGCCTGCCAGATTGAGCTTTAGTACGGCCTCCCGTGCGAGGTAACTTCCCGTGTACGTACCCCGCGTCATCCGCAGATGGTTGGTGCCGCGCGGTCCCGAGGCGGTTGTTACGTCGATGGTCCCGTCCTCAGTCCCGAAGCTCCAGCCTGGTAAGGCGGCGATGTTCCCGCCGTCGAACGATTGCGTCAACGGCAGTGTTTGAGCCGTTGCATTCAGGACGAAGCTGCTACGGTAGTAATCGCCAGTCTCGGCGAGCAACTCGTTGTTATTCCAGTTCAGCTCGTTGCCTGCCAGGTCAGCGACATTAGGGCCGATCTGGATCTTGTACGTGCCAGGAAGGGTTTGGCTGGCCGCCAGGGTTAGCGTAAAGGTCCGATTGTCGGTACTCGGTGTCGGATTGCCGCTCAGGGCCAAGGTGTTGCCTGCCGGGCTGGTCAGCAGGACGTCGGCCGCCGTGAACGTGGCCGGGTCGATCGCCTCGTTGAACGTCAGAGTGATCGTATTCAGCGGACCATTGAACGAACCGGACGGCGTTTGCGCCGTCACCTGTGGGGAAGTAACATCCTCATCATCGACGCGGATATCGTCGATGGTGATGGCATTATTGGCGTAATAGCCGTAGTGGGCGAACTTGACATAGACATCACTGTCCAGCGCGATGTTGGCGGCGGCGAGTTTCTGATCGAGGTCGTAGGTGAGGTGGAGGTACTGCCCCAGCCCGGTGGTCAGGTTGTTGCCGATCAGTGTCCAGGAAGAACCATTGCCGCTGACGTAGACACGCAGGTAGTTGGAACTGTTCGAGAGCGACTTGAGCCAGAAGTCGAGTTCGAGATCAGAGCGACCCGCCTGACCGGCCAGGTCGAGCAGGAGCACTGCCTCACGCTCGTTGGTGGTGTAATCTTGCGACTGCTTCATGCGCAGGTGGTAGCTACCGCGGGGCCCATCGGCGGTGGTCACCTCGATGGCGCCGGTGGGAGCATTGAAGCTCCAGCCAGGGGCAGCGAGGCTGCCACTCTCGAAGCCCTGGGCATAGGGGAACACCTGAGCAGCAGAGCGAATCTGGAAGGTGCTGGAGTACGCGTCAGCCGATTCACCCAGGATCTCGTTCTGATTCTGGTTCATGGAGTTGCCGGCAGTGTCGAGCACGTCCGGCCCGATGCGCAGGGTGTAGGTGCCCGCCTGGGTCTGCGCGGAGGCAAAGGTGAGAGTGAAAGTCTGGTTGCCGTTACTGGCCGTTGGGCTACCCGACAGGGCCACAGCAGCCCCGGATGGACCCGTGATGGCCACGTCGCCTGCAGTGAAGCTGGCCGGGTCAATCGGTTCGTTGAATGTTACAGTCACCGATGCCAGTGGCGCGTCAGCAGACGTGGCTGGCGTCTGACTGGTCACCCGCGGTCCAAATGCGTCCAGGTTGCTAACACGGATGTCGTCCAGCACGAGGACGCTACCGGTGTAGGTGGCAGTATGCGCGAAGCGGATGTAAACGTCGGCGTCGAGAGTGACGCCGTTACTGGCCAGCGCCTGGTCGAGATCGAAGGAGAATTGCTGATAGAGGTTGAATGCGGGCTGGAGATTGTAAGCGGTCACCGCGCTCCAGGTCGTGCCATCACCGCTGACGAACACCCGGAAGTTATTGGAGGAGGAGGAATCGCCGAGTTTCTTGGCCCAGAAGTCGAGGGCCAGGTTGGTTGCACCAAACTGGCTAGATAGATCCATCTTCAAGACAGCGTCGCGTGTGGCGTTGCTATTGGCGGTGTGCGTCAGGCGGAGGTGATTGCTGCCACGCGGCCCGTCGCTGCCAGTCACCTCGATGGTGCCACTGGACGAGGCAAACGACCAGCCTGGCAAGGCGAGAGTTCCAGAGTTAAAGTCCTGCGTGTAGGGAAAGGCCTGGGCAGCAGCGCGGACCTGGAACGTGCCGGTAAAGGTGTCTTCGCCGTTGGTTTCTCCGACGATCAGGTCGTTGTCCTGGTTCATCAGGTTGCCGGCCACGTCGAGGACGTACGGGCCAACGCGCACGGTATAGGTGCCCGCCTGCGTTTGGGCCGTGGCCAGGTTGAGCGTGAACGTCCTACCGTCGCCGCTGTCCACAGGGTTGCCGCTGAGCGAGATGGAGGCTCCGGACGGGCCAATCACCTGGACATCGGCGGCGACGAACGAGGCGAGACTGATCGCTTCATTGAAGGTAACGGTCAGCACCGACACCGGGCCATCTACCGGTCCGCTAGGGCTGAGGGTGGTCACCCGCGGTCCGAAGACGTCGAGGTTGCTGACGCGGATGTCATCCAGAGTTAACCCGCTGCCCGCATAGTAGCCGGAATGCGTGAATCGGAGGTACACATCGCCGTCCAGGGCGACGGAGGCGGCAGCGAGGACCTGATCCAGGTCAAAAGCGTAGCCTGCGTAGGTGCCGAGCGGCACATTCAGATGGGAGGTGCCAACCTGGGTCCAGGTGGCGCCGTCACCGCTGACATACAGGTACAGGTATGCCGGAGCGCTCGCATTGATCTGCTTGGCCCAGAAATCCAGGGCCAGGTTCGTGGCGCCTGTCTGGGTTGACAGGTCCAGTTTTAGTACCGCCTCCCGCGTTGTCGTAGTATAGCCGGTTTCGTTGGCCAGCTTCAGGTGGTAACTGCCCCGCGGCCCATCACTCTGCGATACCTTGATTGAACCATCAGTGACGGCGAAGGCCCAACCGGGCAGGTCGCCGAGCCGACCAGACTCGAAGCCCTGGGTGACTGGAAACGGCTGAGCGACGGCATCGATTCGGAAAGTGCCGACGTAGGTGTCCTGGCCGTTAGTCTCCCCCAGCTGGATGTCGCCATCCTGATTCATCGGGTTGCCGGCGGAGTCGAGGATGTTTGGTCCGACGCGCAGGGTGTACAGGCCAGGCAGTCTGTGAGGTACGGCAAGGTTTAAGGTGAAGTTGCGGTTGTCGCCACTGTTGATCGGGTCCTCGAGCAGGCTAACCGTCGCACCAGCCGGACCGATGATGTTGACGTCGCCCACGGTGAAGGTGGTGGGGTCGATAGGTTCGTCAAAGGTGATGGTGAGCGTATCGATGGGACCTATGTTGTTTCCCGTGGGGGAATGACCCGTGACACGTGGGCCGAACACGTCCGCCGTGCTGATGCGGATGTCGTCGAGTACCAGGGCGCTACCGCCGTAGAATCCCGAATGAACAAACTTGATAAAGACATCGGCATCCAGAGAAATGCCGGCCGTTGCGAGCACCTGGTCGAGGTCGTAGGCATAGCGGGTGTAGGTGCTCTCAAGCGGGTAGCCCGGTTGCGCGCCAACCGCGGTCCAGGTCGTGCCGTTCCCACTGACGTAAAGCGATAGCGAGGCGAGGTTACTGGTGGTCTGCCTGGCCCAGAAATCCAGGGCCAGGTTCGTGGCTCCACTTTGTGCGGCCAGATCCATTTTCAGAATCGCCTCGCGCGTGGTGGTAGTCCACGCTGCCGTATGCGTCATGCGCAGATGGTAGCTACCGCGCGGGGCATCTGCGTCGGTGATCTCGATGCTGCCGCCTGTCGAGGCAAAGCTCCAACTCATGAGGCTGCTGAGGGTGCCCGACTCGAAACCCTGGGTGTAGGGCACCTGCTGACCAGCAGGAACGCCGATCCAGAATGTCCCCTGGTACGCGTCGGTCGTCTCGGCGAGCAGGTCGTCGCGGTCCTGATTCATCTGGTTGCCGGCTGCGTCGAGAATATCCGGACCCAGCTGGACCGTGTAGGTGCCGGCAAGGCTCTGGGCAGCGGCGAAAGTGAGTGTGAAGGTTTTATTGTCAGCGCTGGGGGTGGGATTGCCGCTCAGGGAGACCATCCCCCCCGTGGGATCCTTGATGGTCACATCGGAAACAGTGAACGAGGCAGGGTTGATGGCCTCGTTAAACGTCACCGTCAGGCTGTTCAGCGGCGCGGTCGCCTGCCCGGCGGGCGCTTGTTCGATCACATAAGGCCCAAAGACATCGACTCCGCGAGCGACGCGAACGTCGTCGAATGTATAGATGCTGTTGGTGTAGGAGCCACTATGCCAGAACTTGACGAACACGTCGCCGTCTAACGTGATACCCGCGGCCGACAGTGCGGCGTCGAGGTCGATGGCCATGTGGTAGTACTGGCCCAGAACCGGCGTGGACAGGCCGGTGGTATACGAGGACCAGGATTGGCCGTCACCGCTGAAATAGAGTAGCCCCACGTTGTTGTAGGTGTCGCCCACACGTTGCAGCCAGAAGTCGAGCGTCAGGTCAGTGGCTCCACTGGCGGAGGAAAGGTCCATCGCCAGGACCGCCTCGCGAATGCTGTTGGTTCCATTCGCGGTGTTGCGCATGCGGAGGTGGTGACTTCCGCGCGGCCCATCAGAATTGCTGACCTCGGTCACACCACCGCTGCTTGCGAAACTCCATCCGGGCAAGGTGGTGAAAGAACCGGAGTCAAAGTTCTGAGTGATTGGCAGTGGCTGAGGAACAGCCTGGATCGTGATCACGCCCTGGTAGACGTCGGCCAGGCCGTTCTCGCCAGGCAGTTCGTCGCCGTCCTGATTCATCAGGTTGCCGACTGGATCGACAATGGACGGGCCGATCTGCACGCGGTAGGTGCCCGCCTGGGTTTGTGCGCTGGCCAGGTTCAAGGTAAAGGTGCGGTCGTCACCACTATTGACCGGGTTGCCGTTCAGCGAGATGGTCTGCCCGGTGGGGTTGTAAATGGTCACGTCGCTAGCTGAGAACGTGGTCGGATTGATCCCCTCGTCGAAGGTCACCGTGATGCTGCTTAATGAACCTGTCCCAACGTCGGTTGGAGTCTGGCTGACGATACGCGGGCCTAACACGTCGCGGGTGCTGACGCGGATGTCATCGAGCGTCAGCGTGTAGATGTCGTGCGAACTGTAATGGCGGAACTTGATGTAGACATCGGCGTCAATGGCCACCGAGGCGGCGGCCAGCGCCTGGTCCAGGTCATAGGCCGCCCGCGCATAGGCACCCGCCTCGACATCGAGGGTGTTGCCGACCTTGCTCCAGTTCACTCCATCGCCACTAACTAACACGTCGAGATTGTTGGTTGCGTACCAGGAAGAGCCAACTTCTTGGAGCCAGAAGTCCAGAGCGAGGTTGGTGGCCCCAGAGTGGGCGGACAGGTCCAGCTTGAGTGTGGCCTCGCGGTAGCCGGTGCCGTCTTTGAAATGCAGGTGCTGCGAGCCACCGTGCGGACTGTTGGTGCTGGCCAGGACGATGGTGCCAGCGTCACTGGCAAAGGACCAGGCCCCCGACAGGGCGTCGATGCTGGCTGCCTCGAAGCCCTCGTTGAACTCGAGTGGGGCTGCGGAGGGTGCCGCTCGGTAGAAGTAGCCGGAAAAGGCGTCCGCAGTCTCGCCGTTGGTCACGTCGCCGTCCTGGTTCATCAGGATGCCGGCGGAGTCGGCGACGTTGGGGCCCACCTTGACACGGTAGCGGCCGGGCAAGTTGCTCGACGGGAAAGTGATGGTGAACGTCTTGTTGTCGGTGGTGCTGACCGAACTGGCAGCGATCAATCGGCCGACCGGGTCGTTCAGGGTCACGTCACCCACGGTGAAGGTGGCGGCATCAACGGCTCGATCAAAGGTGACGGTCAGGCTGGAGACAGGTCCGGTGGCAGGCTGAGTCGGTGTCATCGAGCGGACGTAAGGCCCGAAGGGCAGTTGTTCGTCGGGTCCCGCCCAGTCGTACCAGCGGGCGAAGCCGGTTCCGTTGTAGGTCCCCCAGGCGACGACGAAGGAGCCATCGTCGCGCATGGCGATACGGGCGCCTGTCTGGTCGCCTGCCGTCTGCGTATCGTTGACAAACCGTCGCGCGCCTACCGGGGTTCCGTCCGCCAGGAAGCGCTGCACGAACACGCCGTTGCTCGCTCCGTCCGGGCCGATCCAGGCGATGGCGAACCGGCCGTCGCTGGCCATGGCGATTTCCGGGTTCCAGCCGGTCATGAATACCTGCTGGGCCGGCCCGAGTGGATTGGCCGAGGCGTCGTACCGGCGGAAGTAGGACCCCGCCCCCGTTTGCCAGGTGACGACGAACGACCCGTCTGCTGCCATGGCGATGCGCGGCAGGTCGGCTCCGGCATCGCCCGCATCAATGTAAAACTCGTTGCCCACCAGGTTGCCGCCGGCATCCATGTACCGACCCAGGATCCGTGAGCCACGATTCCAGACGAAGACACTGGCCCCGGTTGGCGACATCGCCACATCGCCTTCGCTGGTTCCAACTTCCTCGCTTACCTTGAAAATCGGCCCGAGAGGTGTCCCCGTGGCGTCAAACCGCCTGCCGTAGACCTCTGCCTTGTAGGCGACCGAGGGTGGGGTGTAGTGGTACATCGGGATCCACATGACGAACGCACCGCTGGCGTTCATGTCCACGCGCGGACCGAGCCCTGTCTCGACCGAGGCTGCGACGCGCCAGTCCCCGATGGTTCGGGCCGAGCCGTCGAGCATGTAGTAGGACTGGTAGTAGTCGTCTGGGAAGCCGACCCAGATCTCCTCCAGGTCGTTCCAGCCGACCACTCCACTGGTGGCGTTGACAGCAAGGTCCACGCCGGTGACACGCCAGGACCACCTGATGTCCGTTGGCGCGGTATGGAAGGCTGGTTGACCGGCGCCGCCCGCATCGTACTGATTGAGCAGTACCTGGGGCCATCTGTACCCGCTGACGATGGGATTGTGTGCAGTGGCCACCACCAGCGAGCCATCGGGCCGCAGGTCGATTTCGCTTGCCGTCACACCGCCAGCGAGTGGGACAATCCCGCTGCGGTAACCCAGGGTGAACTCGAAGATTCGATCCACGCCACCATTGAGCGCGTTACCCGCGGGGTCGGCCAGGGCAGAGGTGCAGTCCAGCGTCAGGCGGTATCTGGCGCGCGGCAGCACCGTGGTCGGCGCAGAGAAGGTCAGGGTGACCGTTCGCGTGTCCTGGTTATACGACGGGCTGACCGTGTAGGTCACGTCGTCGCCATTGCCGAAGACACCATCGGGCCCCGCCGAGAGGAGCGTGTAGTTCGCTGCGTTGGCAGGGGAGGCCGGAGTGCTTGCCCCGCTGGGCAGCGGTTCGGAAAACTGCAGGACGGCTTGCGAAACTTCCCATCCATGCTCGGTGATGGGGGAGAGCAATTGAACCGTCGGAGCGGTGGTATCGGTCAGAGCTAGCACTGCCAGCCGTGCCGCCTCTGCGTCTACCCGCCCATATCCGAAGGCATCGTCGAAGCCGGCTGGCCCCAGGTCGATCGCCGTGGTGCGCAGGGCGCCTGTCAACTGAGCCAGGGTCAGATGTGGATTGGCGTCAAGTAAAAGCGCGGCGACACCAGCCACGTGGGGTGCTGCGGCGCTTGTGCCGGAGAAGTTCGGGAGGGAATCCGTGTCCTGGGGAAGGTCATTGCCAAAGAAGGTCGTGTTGACGGCGTCCGGAGCGACCACATCTGGCTTGTTGCGCACCTCGGGAGCACCCAGGCGGTTACCCGCCGGGTCGAACAGGATGGTCACCTCGCCAATGGAGCTGTAAGGCTGAATGGTGTTTGGCGCATGGAAGGGCACGGCGCCCACGGCGATGGCCCCGGCAGCGGCGGGTTGGCCGTAGATCGTCCCGGTGTTGGTAGCGAACTCTGAGATTGCGGTGCCATTGCCCCCCAGCAGGATGTACTTCAGCAACGAGTCGCCTGAACCGGCCTTTCGCTCGAACTCTATCTGGTAGACGCCCGAGCCCTTGCTGACCCACTGAACGATCTCCAGGGGCTGCTGCGTGCTGAGGTTATTGGTGGATCCTCCACTGATCTGGCTGGCGACCAGCGCACCCGACTCGTCGTAGATCTTGACGTTGAAATCGTGGGTGACGCCGGCGGTGGTATAGAACGGGTCGTCCCACTGGAGGATGAGGATGTTGTAGTAGCCAGCTGGCGTACTGATGCGCTGGCGAGTATCTACCCCGGTTCCAGGATCAAAGTCATGCAGATCGGTGCTCGAGCCGGGATCGGCGTCGCGAAAAGTGGATTGATAGCCCAGGTCGGCGTCGTTCCCAGCCGCCGAGACGTAGACAATGCCACCAGCTGTTACATCGTTGACCGCCTGAGCGACAATGCCGTCCTGGAAGAAAGGCTGATCGAAGTAACCCAGATCATCCACGATGACCTGGCTGCCGATTGCGGCCAGGGCACGAATACCTGACGCAAAGGAGGTGGAACTGTACACCCCCGAGTAGTGGGCCAGCGCCGCGCTCGGCGCGATGTCGTGGACGATCTCCATCATCGCCCGGCCCTCGTCGCTGCCGGCGAACTCCAGATAGCGATCGACTGTGGCCGGCAGGTCGGCGGTGGTCTGGGAATTGGCCAGGAATAGAGCAGAATCGCTGATGACCCCCACCTTGATGCCTGCCCCATCGAATCCGGCCTGGCGGACCAGGTCCGCGCGTAGCACAGCATCCCCCTGGGTCTGTACACTTCCCGCGCGGGTGATCGGTCGGAACGCAGGCGTGACAGCCAGCACACCTGGCAATGCTGCCACTTCGGGGAGCCGGGTCAGGGCGACGGGGACCTCGATCAGCCTGTGCTCCAGACTGACTTCCGTTGGTGATAGTCCCAGGCCCACCAGTTGCCGCAGGACCTCCCCCCCGTCCTGTTCGCGCGCCCAGACCTGAACAACCGGAACGCCGCTGTTATCGTGCAGCAGCAATTCCTGGAAGCGCTTGATGGTCGACTGCTGCTCGCCGCGAACCTGTTCCGTGGTGGGTTCGGCCGCATCGGAGGCAGGAATCCCGGTGACCGTCTCGCCGCTAAACTGGCTCAGTTCAAAATAGGCAGCCAGGTTTCCTTCCACGTTTTCAGGCAGATGCAGCAGACTGGCAGGCAGGGTACGTGCCTCCAGATGCTCCAGGCGCCAGGTTCGGATCGGAAGCGGGATCGAGGCGGTCGAACGGGTACGCTTGCTTACCATCACCAGTCGCTGCATCGCAGGCTACCTCCGGAGACCAGAGAGCCGTCTTCCCTGTGAGAGTGAGCACGCCACCCCCACGCTGGGGAAGGGGAAGATGTACATGACGCATTCAGAATGGTGCAGAAGGCGGGAATAGAGACGCAATCCTGCTCATGGTCTGGCAGTAGCATCAAAGTGTATTTTTACGATATAGTTGTCCGATTATCGAGAAAAATGTGAATAAAATATGAATAAAGCAAGGGGCATCTGAGGAGGAACATGCCTGGGCTCCACGCAGCAGATAGTCCTTTCGCAATGGTTCCTACATTTAGGCCAGGGTGACCGGTCTGTCGCCTGCCTGCATCCAGGCATTTGCGAGCTTCCTGGGACGTTCACCATGTGCTCGATCACTTCCCCGGGGGCAAGCTATTCAACGGGAAGTCGAGCGACGGATGGGTGTCAATGACCCTTGTCTGGAGCGAAGGTTACTTCTTTCCAGGATGAGCGTGATGGAAGCGGATGACCTCGATGTGATCGAAATGCGTGTGCAATCGCTTCATCAACCCAAGGAACGGGGTGTCGATCCGTTGGGGAGTGAGTCGGGGCCCCCGAAGTTTCGAGCCGAACCCGGGGAGGTTATAGCGAGCGACCGTGGCACCCGGTTCCAGCGTGAGCCAGTAGAACTCCTCTGCCCTGTCTCTCACCGTCCCGTCCACGCGCCCGATCAACTGGCGAAGCTCCACGTTGGGGGGAAGCGGTGTCGAACGCGCCATCAGAACGATGGTTTCTGCTCCAATGGTTTCGTCGAGTTCCCAGCCTGACTCCGCATCGGATGGACTCATCAGCTCGCGCACAGGAGTGTTGACCGGAGGCAGAGCATCTGCAATCGGGCTGACACTCCTGCCGTTTCCCGGGTGAAGCAACAGCACTTCCGCGGTGGGGGTTACCCAGGCGAGGTAGGCGTAGGACGGACGATTGAAGCGGATGCGAAACTGGACCTTCTCGTCGGTCAGCAACGGACGAGCGGTAGGATGCTGAATGGGGATGCCCCGCTTCGTCCCGTTGGGCTGGCTGCTCCATACCACCATGGAGAACTCGGCCTCGAGGGGTGACTCCGGAGTTGGGGAGGGTTCTAGAACAGCAGGAGTGGCAACGGTCTGAGGAGTGGTCGGTGACGGTGTGGGTGTGGCTGGCCGGGAACGTACCACCAACCCGATGCCAATGGCCAGGCACCCAGCGATTGCCGCTATAGCCCCCAGGTGAGCGGTACGCCACGACCTGCCGCGGAGTGGGGGGGCGTCTGCAAGTGCGGTGAGGTCGGCAGCGAGGGAGCAGGCATTCGGATACCGCAGGTTGGGAGTGCGAGCCATGGCTCGCTCGACCATGGCGATCAGGCGAGGATCGAGGTCCGGACGGATCCCCCGTAATCCAGTGGGCGTCTCCTGCTGCACCTTTACCAGAACCGAGAGGGTGGGACCGGAGAAGGGGGGCCTGCCGGTCAGGAGGTGATACAGCACAGCGCCAAGGCCATACACATCGGTCGGGGGGCCAATCTCCGCGGTACGGCCGGCGGCCTGTTCTGGAGCCATGTAGGCAGGGGTGCCCATCACCGCTCCCTCCACGGTGGCGTGATCGGTGTCTTCCAGGACCCGCGCCAGCCCGAAATCGGTGAGGACGGGTTTGCCCGTCGGATCGATGAGGATGTTGCCCGGTTTGATGTCCCGGTGGATGATGCCGGCCGCATGAACCACGGCCAGTCCCTCGGCCACGCCTCGAATGAGGCGCACGGCCTCGGCGAGGGGAAGCCCGGTTGGCTCACGGTGCAATCGCTCGGCCAGCGATTCCCCTTCGATGAACGTCATCACCACGAACGGTTGACCGTTCAGTTCGCCGACGTCATGAATCGAGCAGACGTTGGGATGGGCAATGGCGGCTGCGGCGCGGGCCTCGCGCAGGAATCGGTGGCGACGCATCGTGGCCTGCGTTCCCTGCCCACCCAGGATCGGTAGCTTGATGGCCACCAGCCGATTCAGCTCGGGATCGTGGGCCTTGAGCACGACCCCCATTCCGCCCTGCCCAACCATGCCCTGGATGCGATAACGCCCAATGGTTTCGGGAACGTTGGGTCGCCCGCCGTCCGCGCCTGGAGTGGGGCTGACAAACGAGTGAGTCTGATGGGCAGCGATCGGCAGGTTCGGCAGATGGGTCGGTTCCGTCTGGAAATGCGGCTCCGCCATGGTTCACTGCCTCGGTTTGGGGTTGCTCGTGGTGTCCCATTCGGTCTTGCTGCCGACCGGTTTGTTGCCACCCGGAATCGGGCGAGGACCATTCGGATTGGCGACCGGTGTCGGCTTCGCTCCTCCACAGCCGATCATCGTCATTAGCACCAGCAAGATCAGTGCGCGAGTCATCGTCCGTGCTCCTTTGTGGTTGGCGAAGTAGTTCGCAGCTCTTTGAGACGCGGATCTTCCCATTCGCCCTTGCTCTGCCCCGGTGCCCAGGGACGGGGTGGGGCACCCTTCGCGGGAGGTCTATTTGCGACTGGAGGGACCGTTGGTGCCTCGCCGCACCCGATCATCGTGCTGAGCACGATCAGGACGAGGTATCGCATGGGGACCTCCTCCTCAGTCCAGTGGGACGTTTTGACCGTCGGCAATTCCACCGAGCGCCAGATAGACGGAGAATCCTCCCGCGTTCAGCTGCGCGATGTTCGTCAACTGGCGCACCGAGCCGTCCGCAAAGGCGAACTGAATCACCTCACCATGCAGGCTCGAGAACTGAGGCTCCCAGTTATTCGTCGGAAGAAAACTGGCACGGCCGTCGGCCAGCCCCTCGGTGGTGTAGTAGGCGGGACTTCCGATCGACGCGACTCCCAGCAGCGGCCGAGGGGCCCCGGAGAACAGGACCGTTCCCCCCACGGTTTCACCGAAGAACAGGGTGTTGCTCGTTCCGTCCGTGATGTCCGTCAGCCGACGCTGGATCCGGTACTGGAAGACTCCCCGGTAGCGACCCTGCTCGTAGTAGTAATCGCCAGCCATCGCCACGTAGTTAGTGAAGGTGATGATCTGATTGCCTGGTGCCCCACTGAACAGGTTCATGTCCGGAGCTACCGCCCCGTTGTAATCGACACCTGCCGTCCCGCGAGTGAGCGTGACCATCGGCACCTCGTAGCTCGCTGGCGCGACGGGACAGCGGAACGATTTCAGTTCACCCTCTGCGCCGTACCGGGCGGGAGGTCGCGGCACTGCGGGCGAAATCCACGGGGGCCCCGCCAGCGGTGGGCGGTTCAGGGGGTTGAGCCACCACAGGGCAAACCGATCATCGAACGAGAAGCCGCGGAAGTAGGTTTCCTGCTCGATGTGCGGCAGCAGATACACCAGTGCGCCGACCATTTGCGAGTCGGTTCCGGGCGGCAATTGTTGATGGGCCGCCTCGAAGGAGTGGGCCGCCAGGGCGATCTGCTTCAGGTTGTTGCGACACTGTAGCCGCGCCGCGGCTGCACGCACTTTCTGGACGGCAGGAAGCAGCAAGCCAATCAGGATGGCGATGATGGCGATGACGACCAGCAGTTCGATCAAGGTGAATCCCGACCGTTGACTGGATCGTGCAGGAGAACGCAGCAAGGTCGAGGGAGAAGTGGCTAGCCATAGGGGGCGCATGGTCACTCCGATAGGGGTTACTGGTCAGCTCCACTCATGACAAAGGCGGCCCAGAGAACGGCTCCACACTCAGGCTTACTCGGGGTAGCGGGGCCAAAGGGCACAGGCGTCAGCCGGGGACCACGTTGGGCGACAAGCGTCGCCGGCATCTGCATCAACTTCAGCTGCGCCTGCCGCAACGCTTCCAGGCGCGGCAGTTTCTTCACCCACAGGTTCGAGTAAAACTCCTGCATCAACAACGAGGTGGCGGCATCGTCCACCTTCCACAGACTGGTCACGACCGCACCCACCCCGGCGTTCAGGAACGCTCGCTGCAGTCCGAGCGGGCCCTCATTGCCGGCCACGTTGCCCAGCCCCGTCTCGCACGCGGACAGGACCACCAACTCGGTCCCGCGCAGATCAAGTGTGCCGACCTCTTCAGCGGTCAGCACGGTCGCGCTGCGCTCCTGCGGAGTCCTCGCCGAGTTCACGCCACTGAGCACCAGTCCTGACAGTAACTGCTGGTTCCGACTGAAGGTCTGCAGCTCGAGGGGAGACAGGGTGGTTCCGTCCTCGGTCCCATCATCCGTGGCTTCGAGCAGCGACCGCGCGGCCTCATCCCCGGCGAAGTAACCGTGACCGGCGAAGTGAAACACCCGGGGACGGTTTGTCAGAGCCGCCACCAGTTGCTCCTTCTGAATCGTGCCCTTCAGCAGAGCAACCGGTTCCTTATCTCGGGCGAGGTGCTGGCGGAATAACGCCTGCGCGCGTTGCGCCTCGGGCTCGCTCCCAGGAAGATCATCCCATTCACCCACCCCGAGCAATCCGCCGCGACTGGCGACCATAGTCCCGGGTCGCCCCGCATAGCGGATTCCGCCAACACTGAGAAGTCCACGCGCCTGCTGCACCACGCGACGGCGGGAACGATCCACCAGCCAGCGCCCCGAGGGTAGGTAACCGAACGTATGCTCGTGAATCAGATACCTGCCCGGCTCTCGCCCAGGTAGTGCGGCAAATGGCAGGAAGCACAGGGGACCTTCCGGCGAGATCAACACCTGCTTCGCACCGCGAATGTGATTCGTGACCGGCTTCCAGATCAGCTGCTCCACCTGCCTGGCAGAGGCAGCCGAATCCGCAACCTTCCCGGCCTGGATGTTGGCCACATCCTGCCGCCATCGATCCACTGCCGACCGAACAGACGCCACCGGCCCCAGAGGAACGAACACTGGACCCCGGTCCCGCGACACCACGAACGTCCCCAGCCGCGGCTCGCGCACCATCGGATAGCGCCCAGTCGGTGGTGCTTTGAAGTGCAGATACTGCACGTAGTCGATCAGCACCGCATCCGGCGGGAGAGTCGCCTTCACGTCCGCACCAGAAATCGCGACCAGATCGCGTCCGCTTGCATACGGGCGACACGCCTCCGCCAGGTCGGCTTCCAGATCTTCCTTCGCATCAGTCTTGCGCGCCAGTTCACCTAGCCAGTGCTCGCGAGCGCTGTCCCCCTGCGGTGCTGTCAGCAGGTGCGACAGGAGATCGGACCGCGCCGCGCGCACCACCGCCAGCTTCGGCGCAATCTCTCCATACTCGAACGCCAGTCGATCCTCCGCCTGCCGCGCACCTACCAACCCACGAAACCGCAGTGTGCGAGTATACAGGTCGTCCACATCCGCTTCCTGGAGCGAGCCGGCAAGCTCGGTCGCCACGGTCAGCGCACACGACAGAGTGAGGTAATACTGCACCAGCAATGCGAGCCTGCTACGTTCGGCCTGGCCGCCCAGTTCGTCAGATAGACGATTGGCAGCGTCCAGACCCAGGCGAATGTTGGCCAGTGCCTCCGCGAATCGACGGTAACGGATTTGCGCGGTGTACAGGACGCTCACACTGTCGGTGATGTGCTCGGGATGGTCGTTGCCGTATATCCTCCGGACAGCCTCGAAACCCTCAAGAGCGTGGCGAATGGACGCATCGGCGTCGTCGTCACAGGCAATCGCAAGACGACTTCGGGCGCGGGCCACGTAACGGTAGAAGGGGTGCAGATGATCGGCGCGCCCGGCTTGCTGTGCCGTCGTCGCCTTTTCGGCCTTCGCCAGCAGCTTCTTGCACTCCTCGATCGACCGATGACGGTAATTGGAGAAGAACGCAGCACTGCTTTCGAAGCTCAGCGTGCGGACGTAGTATGGGTTCAACTTGCCTGCCGGGATGCGCTCAAACAGTTCCCTGGCCCGAGCATAGCTCGCAGTGGCTTTCGCCGGCTCACGAGTGGCGCCTGTCTGGTTGATGCCCTCGTACATCATCGCCAGCATCGACAGCGCGTACGCCTGTTCGGGGTGTTCGCCACACCCCAGGGTGTCGCGCGCCCGGACCGCCTGTTCGAGCATGCGCCGCGGGCGAACGTAATCGCGTTCGCTGTCGCCACACAGCACGGCGAACGGCACCGTGTAGCGGGCATACAGCAGATGCCGGGGACCGCGTGCGCGCTCCACGATCTTCAGCGCGCGGCGATGACACACGCGGGCCTGTGTGTACTCGCACCGCTGCGTATGGGCAGCCCCCAGCCAGCTCAATCCCTCCGCGACCCGCGGGTGGTCAGTGCCGTGGGCCTTCTCCAACTCGGTGACTGCCGTCCGCAGAAGCCGGACCGCGCGCTGGTAGTCGTGTTGATTCAGCGCCAGTACACCCAGGTCGATGCCGCTCTGCGCGCAGTCGGGGTGCTCGCGACCGAGGATCTGTTCTCGAATTTGTAACGCTCGCAGACACACGTCGCTGGAATCGGAGATCCACCATGCCGCGTACATACGGCCCAGCTGCCGCAGCGCCGAAGCATATTCCCGTGACCGCTCCCCCCGAGTGGTCTTGAAGATTCCCTGGGCCTCCTTGAGGTGCTGCTCGGCCGGGATAAATGCGCCCCGGTCTTCCTCCAGGCTCGCCAGTGCGCACAGACATTCGGCCCGGAGTGGGTGATCGGTACCATGGGTCTGCTGAATCGCGGCGAGGGCACTGGTGAGGTACCCGGCCGCCCGTGGGTAGGTGTCGCCATGTTCGCGACTGATCGATCCGAGTACAAACAGGGTCTCGCTTCGGGTACGGCCAGTCGGTTCCGTTGCCAGCGCCTGCTCGGCCGTGCGGACCGCCGCGAGGAACTCTCCCGCTTCGGCCTGCGCTTGCGCCTTGCGCAATTCCTGCCGAACCGCCTGGTGGGTACCATGGGAGGCATCGAGCACGGCCAATCCTGCCTCTGCATCGCGGAATTGCCACGTATCCGCAGGGGCGAGCACCTTCGCCCGCTCGAACGCCTGTCGAGCCTCGGCGAGGGTTCCCCCCTCCGTGTGGAGACGGCCGAGTTCCAGCAGGGTGGCCACCTGCTCCGGATGATCCGCCCCCAGCACCTTCTGCTCCAGGGCCATTCGCTTCTTCAACTGAGCAATCGCGTCGTCAAACTGACCGGCAAGCTCCAGACGTCGGGCTTCTCCCGCCAGTCGATTACGCTCGCGCAGTTGCTCCGGGTCGTCTTCGACGGCCGTTGCAGCCAGGGGAGCAGGGGGCTCCCGCCGAAGTGCGTACGACAGTGCAACCGCAGCCATGCCCAGCATCAGGCAGGTGGCCAGTGTTAACCAGCGATGTAGGTGGGGGAGAGCACGCATACCCTGGAACTGCGCGACTCCGCCGAACCTTTCAGAGTCCGACACATTTTTTCGCGTTCACTTCGTCGAGGGCTCCGGCAAACGAAACACCTCAAACTCATATCCCTCATCGCCCAGCGTGACGTAGCGACTGTCAGCCGAGAAGTTCAATGTGCTGGGAAAAAACAGCGGTTCGCTGCGATAGACTTCCCGTCCGCTGGTTGCATCGTAGAACCGCACGGTGCGGTCAGTGCAGACGATCACGATGAATCGACCATCCGGTGTTCCGCGCAGGAACCCCAACTCGGGAACCACCCCAAGGGTTTGCTCGCGGACCACCTTACCCGTGGTCAGATCGATGCCCAGCGCAACCACCTCTTTCTGCCTGTTGCCGGTTTGAATCATGAGTGTCTTGCCATCGTCCCGCAAGCCCAGTGGACATGGCCCCGTCTTCACCTCCACCCGGCGCTCCTCTCCCGTCGCCGTGGATACGATCACCACTTGCGAAAGTGAATCCGCACCTTTGGATTGGATCTGATCCAGGAGCAGCAGCGACCGTGAGTCCGGGCTGAACATCTGCCAGTACCAGCGGCTCATGTTCGCTTCTGGATTCTTCACCCCATGACGTTTCCCCGTGGCAACTTCGTAGATGTCGTAGCGGTCCGCCAGCTCCCGGCTGCGGAACGATTGCACCCAGACATACTTCCCATCCGCGCTCATCCCCATCCGGCGTGGCCAGCTGACGTGACTCGTCAGCTTCCCCAGCGGTTCGCTTTTCCCCGTGGCCAGATCCCAGACCAGGAACAGGTGGTGGCTCTTGCTCGGATGTTCGTGCGTGGTCAGCAATCGCCCGTCGGGAAGGAATGCATACGCGGTGAACGATAATCCCGGTGATTCCAGCGTGGCGATCCGTTTGCCGCTACGCGTATCGAACACCAGCATCCGCCCCGCGCCGGCTCCCCCCCCAGGATTAACCGCCACTGCCACCCGTGCTCCATCGGCAGACAGTTCCGGATATGCGGGTAATTGTTCTCGTGGCAGTGTGATTTTCCGCACGTGCCCCGGCTTCGGTGGGAGGTCCGGCAATCGGATCGTTCGTACTTCGCTCCGAGTGCTGATCGCCAGCAACCGCCCGTCGGCCGAGAGGTGCAACGGGCCACCGTCGGGATCCGTCGTACGATGGACCTCCTTGCCCTCGCGATCCAGTACGCGGATCGTGAACCGATTCTCTGCGCCTATCTTTCGATTCGTCACCACGAACCGCCGTCCATCCGGCGTCATCGCTGCCGACCCAAGCCCCTCCCGGCTAATCGTCGCCGCGAAGGTAGGTTTTCCTGTGTCCAGGTTCCACCGCTGAATCCAGTAATGGGGCGACCCTTTCACCTCCTCATAGGCGATCGTGGTCGCTTCTCCCGTGGATGCATCGATCGCCAACCCCACGGCGAATAGGTGATGACCCAACGGATAGACGTGGTCCTTCTGATCCGCCAGATCGGTCACGACGAGATCGTTTCGGGTCCCCGCTTTGGGATCAGCAGTCTTCCACGTCCGCAGCGACACTGCGCGCTTTCCATCGGGTGTCAGCACGCTCAGGATGAATCCGTGCTTCGCGTCGGTATGCGGCCGAACCGTGGCCAGAGTCTTGCCCGATGGAATGTCGTAAACCACACGGTATCCCAGCGTCTCCGACCCCGTGGAGGCAGCAAAGCGCGTGGCGTCGGCTGAGAATCGTGCCTGGCTGTGCCAGGAGTGGAACGGCCCCAGCGCGACGCGCTGCACCTTCTCACTTTCCACGTCCCACAGGTGGTAGTCAAACGAGCCATCGCTGACTGCGTAGCCGGTGAGGATTTGCTTGCCGTCCGGCGTGAAATCCATTCCAGTGAGACGTCGTCCAGGGAAGCCGATCTGGCGATACTTCTTCCCGGTTGCGACCTCATACAGCTGCACGGTATCCGCCCCGATTCCTGTGCGCTCCTCCCCGATCATGCCGACGAGTCGGCCATCGGGTGAGAGACAGGGCCAGAAATCCTTGATCCCGGTGCGGACTGGAAATGCCCGCATGAAACCTGGCTGGGTCGGCAAGTCGGCCGTGGTGGCGGATGCGACCTGGCGCGGCAGGGCGCGCACGTCGGCACACGCCCCCGGCAGGCGATACACCGCCATTCCGGCCAGGTTGTGCAACATCAGCAGCGACCCATCTGGTGAGAACGACACCTTTGCCGCCCCCACAAACCTTGGCTCGATGGCATCCACTTCCCGGCCATCGACCAGATCGTAGACGCGCATCGACTTGTCCAGGTTGATCAGTACTCCCAAACGACCATCCGGAGAGAGGTACGCGGAGTCTAACCCCTCGCGCGGGCCGAACCCCTGAGTGCGGTTGCTTTTGCCCGTCTCGATCTCCAGAAACTCCGCCGCGTAGCCGGTCGCCCTGTCGTGCCGTATCACCACCAGAGCACGGCCATCGGGGGTAAGCGCAATCTGACTCCCGCCGAAATACCGGGAGAGTGTGAGCCGCCGCTCCACGCGCCCACTGCTCACCGAGGTCCAGCGCAGTTCATGCTGCGGAATGTCATCGCGCGGGGGCAGCCGATCGACGGTGAGCAGATGCTTCCCATCGGGCGTGAACCGCGCGGCTCGTTCGAGCGATTTGTGCCGCAGCGGTTCGATGGTGGCCTTGATCTTCCCCGTGGCGAGTTCGCGAATCTGGTAGGCATCCGTGCTATCGTCCTTCCCAGCCAGAGCGTAAGCCAGGTGGTTGCCCCTGTCGTCCACCTCCAGTTGACAGGGCCAATTCGTCTCGCTGGCCTCGATGCGTGACTCCTTGCCGGTTGTGATGTTCCACATCCGGAAGGTGAAATCCCACGCGTGCGGACGCGCATCGAAGACACTGATCACCCGGCCCCCGGCCAGGGAAGCATACCCCGTGAACCACGTGGCCGCGGGCGAAGGAATGTCGCGCACCAGCTTCCCGTTCCCCAGATCCCACACCAACAATCGGGGCATGGAAGCACCGGCCGGGCTGATATTCGCCACGACGAATCGGTTATCGGGCGAAATGATCGGCCCACCCAGGTCGCGCCCCGTCGGCGAGTCGAAGGTACGGATCAGCTCGATCTTGCCCGTGACCGGCTTCGGGGCCCCAGTGCCAGCCGTGCCTTTCTGCCTCCGTTCAATCGTGACCAGTGCCTCCTTGCCGCGACGGATCGTCACCCTGTCCGTCGAGAGCGTAAACCCATCAGTCCCCTGGAGTGTTAGCCCATATTCGCCCGTGGGCAACGTCAGCTTCTTCTTCGTTTTCGTATCGAGAATCGTGACCGTCTTCCCCTGCTTGCTGATCACCACCTCCACGTCGTCACGTTCCGTGGTGATGACCATCTCTCCGTGGTCGGTCTCGACGCGGAACACCAATCCAGCGCCAACAACAAGCGCGGCCAGAACCAGTATTCCCGATGCCAGCATCCGCGACCATGGACGCTTCGGCTTCTCTCTCTTACCGGCAACCGACCTGGCTTCACCTTGGGGCTCGACAAGGGAAGCCAGCGCCTCCGCGACGGCGAGCGGGGTCGGGTAGCGATCGTCGGGCCGCTTCGCCATCATCTTCTCGACCACCTGGACCAGATTGGACGGCAGATCGGGCCGTAACCGGTCGAGTGGTTCTGCCACGTCGATCACATGCTTCACCATCTTCTCGACCACCGATCCGCTGGCGAATGGCACCCGTCCCGCCAGCAACTGATACAGCGTGCAGCCCAGCGAGTAGATGTCCGCGCGGATGTCTCCCGTGCGGGCATCGCGTGTCAGCTCCGGAGCGATGTAGTCGGCCGTACCCAGCACCACCCCCGAATCGGTGAGCGAGTCACTCTCCTCGCGGTTGGCGTCGCGCACGAACCCGGCCAGACCAAAGTCGAGAATCTTCACCTGTCCGTCGCGGGTGATCATCAGGTTGTGCGGCTTCACGTCGCGATGCACCATCCCTTGTTCGTGCGCGTGTTGCAGCCCCAGCGCCGCCTGTCGTACGTACTCGCAGGCCTCGGCAAGCGGTAGTGGCCCACCGCGCTCCCGGAGCAACTGGGACAGGCTGATCCCATCCACGAACTCCATGACCAGGAAGTGCAGGTGGCCGGCCTCGTCCGCATCGTAAGCCTGCACGATATGGGGGTGGGAGAGTCGGGCGGTGACCTTCACTTCCTGCAGAAAGCGGGGCAGTGCCGTCTGTGAGGCCAGTAGCCCTGGGCGGATCACCTTCAGGGCGACCCGGCGGCCCATCTTTCGGTGTTCCGCCAGATAGACCGTGCCCATCCCACCCTGGCCGAGAACCTTCAACACGTGGTATCGGGGATGATCACGCACCTCAGCCGGGATCTCTTCCGAGCCTGGAGATGGTGACGGATCGGTCTTCTCGGTGTCCGGGATGGGGAGCAGGGTGTCGAATAGCGAGGCGTTGTTCAGGAAGGAATGAGCCTCGGCACCCCCATCCTGGGATTGAGTCGTGCGAGCCAGTTTCAGGAACCAGTCGTCGGGTTGCGTCAGGAGCCGTGCCGCACAGGCATCGCAGGAGGTGAGGTGGTCTTCGATCATGTCCGCGTCGGAGCCGCGCAGTTGCCCCCGATGGAAGGCGACTAGCAGTTCGATGGAGGGGTGAGTGGTCGTGGCGGGCATGGTGACTCCTGGCCTCGGTTGAAAAGGAACGACGCGAGCAGCCGAAACCTTTCACCAATCGCCCATGTCGCGCGGGGATCAATCGAGCAATTCCTGAGCCTCCTCGCGCAGCCGACGCAGGACCCGCGAGCGGGCGATGAGTACTGCGTTCACCGTCAGTCCTAACTCCTCCGCCACCTCCCTGGGAGGACAACCTTGCAGGGCGTAGCGTTCAAAGGCCTGCCAGGTGGTGCAGGTGAACTCCTCGCGAATCAGTCCCAGCAGCTGGCGCATAACGTGCGAGTCGTGTTCCAGGTCCCACTGGCGGGTGAGTTCGCTATCGGGCGATTCCAGTTGATCCAGAAACTGGTCGGCGTCAGTCGAGGGAAGCTGATTGCCGCGATTCTTCACCCGCAGGAAGTAGCGAATCTGGTAGACCAGGATGCGGCGGAGCCAGGTGCGGAACGCGCCGGTTCGACCCGAGTGGGCAAAGATCGGCAGTTTCTCGATGAGTACGGACAGGACATCTTGCACGAGATCGTCCGCATCGGCCCCTTGCACCGGATAGCGCCGCATCCAGCTTTGCAAGAGGGGGGTGTACAGTCCGCACATCCGTTCCCAATCTTCGGGTCGGGCCTGTTGGCGGATGCGGTCGAGCAGGCTCAGTGGGGTCTCGGTCATGGGTGGAGTGGGCGATTCCAGGGCCGTGGGAAGTTACTGGTTCATCCTTCCCGAGAGAGATCGAATACCTGTTCGTTCCAAGCGACACAGATAATAGCCGGTGTGAAGAGACCGGATCAAGCAAGTTCACTGGTGTTGCTCATCCGTGGGTGGCGCGCACCGCATGTCGTTGATCCTGCACCACGCTGGGCAGACGGAGAGGGTGTCCGAGACCCGAGGGGGCGCTGCAGCCACTCCTGCAAGTAACTTCGAGACGATCGGGACACAATGAACCACGAGACGCTGCACATCATCGCACTAACTGACGGGGGCATTCTGCTCTACCAGGAAGCAATCCTGCCCGTCGATCTTGCCACCCGCTCCCTCGTGGACGTGTGGGACCATGTCAGGACAGCATGGGCAGGCACGCCGCCACCGAACCCGAGAGGGGAACCGTGATCGGGTTGTTGTCGCAACGGGCGACCCGGTCCTTTCGGATCCAGAACCACTGAACGAAGGAGACGATGCGCTTTCCGGTAGGGCAAGGCACCATCATCATGCCCGGAACAATGCAGCGGTCATTTCGCTGAACGCCGGGCATCGAGTGCAAGTGGCTCACTTGCCTCGCTCGTGGCCATCATTCTCGCTGCGGCTTCTCTGGGTGTAACTCACACCGGGAGCAGCCCTGTCCCGTCGCCGGAAGGATCCTCTACGCGCGCTGACCGACGATGAACGTCTCGCGCTGACCGGCTTCCGCCGGTCGCGCACCGCACCGGCCGTCCGAGTCGCTCGTGCCGTCATGCTCCTGGTTGTCCCCGACGGGGCCGACTATCCGCAGGCCGCACAGGCCGCCCGACGCAAGAGCGGTGACGCCGTCTCCCAGTTGGTCGCCCGGTTCAACCGCGAGGGACTGGCCGCACTCGACCCACGCCATTCGACTGCGGCGGGCACCCGCCCACTGGCCGGAAACCGTGGCGATGTTCGAGTTCCCGCCGGAGACCCGAAAGGAGATGTACACGACGAACGCGATCGGGAGTGTCACCAGCGAGGTCGGGAAGCACACGCGGAACCGGAAGTTGTACCCCTCCGCGGAAAGCGCGTTGAAGCGGACCTACCTTGCGACCAACGAGGCGTCGAAGAAGTGGACGGTGCCAATCGTCGGTCGGAAGCAAGCGCCGAACCACCTCGCCATCCTGTTCGAGTGCCGGTGGCCCTTGAACCTCAGCACGTGATCTGGCTTACACCGCCTTTGCTCCCTGACACAAGATTTCGTACAGGCCCACGTTGAACCCTGCTGGATAATGAGCTATTTTGTTTTAACTCCCTTACCTCAACCCGAGAGCATCAACCGTGGTTTCCGGCGTCCCCGCCATCCCCGCCATCCGCGACATCCTCGCCCGCCACGGACACCTTTCCGTGGACGTCAGCACCCTCATGGACGACACCAACCTGCACCAGTCCGGCCTAACGTCCCTCGCCACCGTCAACCTGATGCTCGCCCTCGAGAACCACTTCGACATCGAGTTCCCCGACTCGATGCTCAGCCGCAAGACCTTCTCCAGCCTCGAATCCATCGCCGAGGCCGTCAACGAACTCCGCTGCTGACCCCTCGTCCCGCTCCGCGAGGACCGTCCATGCCCCACCCGTCCCCCGTCCGCCCGCGCGGCTCCTTCGATGCCCTCTTGCAGAAGGTGCATACCCTCGGCAAGGAGGTGCTCGCCGCCTGGGCCGCCGACGTGGACCACGACGCCCGTTTCCCGCACGAGGCCCTCGCGGCGCTGCGCCAGGCCCGCCTGCTCAGTTGCTACGTCCCCGAGGAGTTCGGCGGTATGGGCCTGGACGTCGTCCAGGTTGGGCGTCTGTGCGAGGCTCTCGGCCAGCACTGCGGCTCCACCGCCATGATCTTCGCCATGCACCAGATCCAGGTCGCCTGCCTCGTGCACCACGGCCTCGGCTCTGCGTTCTTCTGCGACTACCTCCGCCGCCTCGTCGAGGAGCAGCGCCTGTTGGCCTCGGCCACCACTGAGGTAGGCGTGGGCGGCGACCTGCGCAGCAGCCTCTGCGCCCTCGAGGTCACCGGCGATACCTTCCGCCTGGTGAAAAAGGCCCCCGTGATCTCCTACGGCGAGGCCGCTGACGACATCCTCATCACCTGCCGCAGTTCACCCAGCGCCGCCCCCGGCGAGCAGTCGCACGTCCTCGTCCACAAGGGCGATTACACCGCCGTGCCGATCTCCGGTTGGGACACGCTGGGCTTTCGCGGCACGTGCAGTTCGGGCTTCGAGGTCACCGCGTGCGGCAGGGCCGAGCAGATCCTGCCCGTTCCATTCGCCGAGATCCTGGCCCAAACGATGCACCCCTACGCGCACGTCGTCTGGGCGTCTCTGTGGGCCGGCATCGCCGCCGACGCCGTCAACCGGGCGAGGGCGTTCGTCCGGACCGAGGCGCGCAAGACGCCTGGCGAGGTGCCGCTGTCGGCCCTGCGCCTCGCCGAGGTAGATGCGCAGCTTCAGCAGATGCGACAAAACATTGCCGGCCACGCCCGCGAGTACCTCGACCTGCTCCAGCGCGGCGACCCCGACGCCCTGGCCGGCTTCGGCTTCGCCATCCGCACCAACAACCTCAAGGTGTCCAGTGCCCAGCAGGTTGTGGAAATCGTCGGCGCCGCCATGCTCGTCTGCGGCATCTCCGGCTACCGCAACGACTCGAAATTCAGCCTGGCGCGGCACCTCCGCGACGCCTACGGGGCGGCCCTGATGGTCAACAACGACCGAATCCTCAAGCTCAACGCGGCCATGCTGCTGGCCCACCGGGAAGGCTGATCTCCTCATGTGCACCCCCCGCGACCCGGAAGACGCCGCCTACGACCGATACCGCTCTGAACTGGTGGCTGCCGGCCTGCTCATCCCGCTGGGCGTGCCCGGCGCCTACGGCCTCAGCGGCACTCTTGAGCACGTCATCGAGCAGTTCGAGCGGCTGGTCACGAAAGTCAGCGCTCCTCTGGCCCCCGAGGTGATGCGCTTCCCGCCGCTCCTGAGCCGGACCAACTACCTCGCCACCGACCATCTTCGGAACTTTCCCAACCTGATGGGATCCATCCACAGCTTCGCTGGCGGCGACCGCCAGCACTTCGCCCTCCTGGAGAAGCAGCAGGCCGGCGGCGACTGGGCCGGCGACCTCGCCGCCACCGACCTCATGCTCACGCCCGCCACCTGCTACCCGCTCTACCCGACGGCGAAGGGCACACTGCCGCCCCAGGGCCGGCTGGTGGACCTGCGCTCCTTCGTGTTCCGCCACGAGCCGTCGCCGGACCCGGCGCGGATGCAGATGTTCCGCATGCGCGAGTTCGTCCGCCTGGGCACGCCCGAGCAGGCCCTGGAGCACCGCGACCACTGGCTGAAGACCTGTATCGAGATATTCCGCGCCGTCGGGCTGGACGTCAAGCCGGTGGTGGCGAACGACCCGTTCTTCGGCCGCGCCGGCAAGATGATGGCCGCGTCGCAGAAGGAGCAGGACCTGAAGTTCGAACTGGTGGCGACGGTGGCCTGCGCCGAGCGACCGACGGCAATCGCGTCGTGCAACTGCCACCTCGATCACTTCGGCCACGCCTTTGATATCCACACCGCGGACAGCAAGCCAGCGCACAGCGCATGCATCGGCTTCGGCCTGGAGCGCGTCGCCCTGGCCCTGTTCCGTGCCCACGGCTTCGACCCGTCGCGCTGGCCGTCCGGCGTCAAGCAGGTCCTCGACCTATGAAGCACGCCCTCGACCTCGACCCGGCCACCTACGTCCGCCATGCGATCCACCGCGAGGACCGGGTCTGGCCGGAGACCAACTGCTACACCGACATCTGGATCGAGTTTCTGCACGCTAGCGGCCACGACCCCCTCGCCGCCCTGCCATTCACCCTCGCCATCGACTTCGAGGGCGACCAGTGGACCTTCTTCAAGCCCCACCTCGGCGACCTGCTTGAACTCTACGGCATCGACGTGCAGGAACTCGCCATCTGGAAGCCGCTGGCGCGCCACATCGAGGAGCAGGTGTCGCGCGGCCACCCGGTGATCGTGGAACTGGACTCCTTCCACCTCCCCGACACCGCTGGCACCGCCTACCGCCTGGAGCACGTCAAATCCTCGGTGTTGGCGGTGGCCATCGACGTTCCCGGTCAACGCCTTCGCTACTTCCACAACCAGGGCTACTACGAACTGTCCGGCGACGACTTTGTGAACGCCCTGCGCCTGCACCAGGACGACCCTGCCTTCCTGCCCCCCTATGTCGAACTGGTGAAACCGCGCGGCGGCGCGCTGTCGGGCCCGGACCTCCGGGCGGCGTCTATCGGCCTCCTCCGCGGCCACCTGCGGCGGATGCCCCAGGACAACCCCTTCACGGCGTTCCGCGCCCGCTTCGAGGCCGACCTGCCCGAACTGGTGGCGCTGGGCCTGGAGCACTTCCACCGCTACTCGTTCGCCACGCTGCGGCAGTTCGGAGCGTGCTTCGAACTCGCCGGCGATTACCTGCGCTGGCTGGGCGGACTCGAAGGCCCGGCGGGCGAGATGGCGAAGATCGCGACCGGGGCCAAGTCGCTGCAGTTCCAGCTGGCGCGCGCCGTCACCCGTAAGAAGCCGCTGGACCTGTCGCCGTTGGACGCGATGGCGCAGGCGTGGGAGTCGTCGAAGAAGACGTTGAAGGCGGCGTATCTCTGACCCCGGAGGGCGACGATGGCCGAGGAGCAGCTGGAACGAGAGGCGGTCCTCGGACCGTGGTCCTGCTGCGCCCGCCCTCCCGGCTCCGTCACGCATCCCGGCCAGCTGGATTCGCACGCTGACTGGTTGGCCGCCCCGGTCCCCGGAACGGCGGCCTCAGCCCTGCGCGCCGCGGGGCGATGGGACTTCGACCGACCCGCCGACCTCGAAGCCCAGGACTGGTGGTACCGTACGAGCTTCCGCTCGCCCGGCACGCCGTGCCGCCTGTGCTTCGACGGCTTGGCGACGCTCGCCGAGATCTGGCTCAACGGCGAGCGCCTGCTGGCGACGGCCAACATGTTCCGCTCATGGCGGATCGACCTCGCCCCCCACCTCCGCGACGAGAACGAATTGGTGATCGGCTTCCGCTCGGTGGCCGAGGAACTCAGGCGGAAGCGCCCGCGCCCACGCTGGAAAACGGCCCTCGTCGCCGAACAGCAACTTCGCTGGGTCCGCACGAGCCTTCTGGGCCGCATCCCCGGCTGGTCGCCGGCTGTCCCGGCGGTCGGCCCCTGGCGCGATGTGCGCCTCGACACGCGCCCCTTCGCCGTCTCCGATCTCCACGTCTCCGCCTCGCTTGAAGGCAGAGACGGGATCGTCCGGCTGGCGGCGCGCATCGCCTCGCCGGTGCGCCCGGCGGCCTCCCTCGCCCTTGCCAGACGCGAGGTGCCACTGGGGGTGTCGCACGATGGCGACGCCTGGCGCCTGAGCGGATCGGCCCGCGTGGCCGATGCCCCGCGCTGGTGGCCGCACACCCACGGCGGGCAGCCGCTGTTCCCCTGCGAAATGCACGTGGACATCGGCACGCGAAGGTACACGTCCCCACTGGGGGCGGTCGGCTTCCGCGAACTGGCTGTGCGGCAGGACGGCGGCTTCCGCGTCGAGGTCAACGGCGAACCCATCTTCTGCCGCGGCGCGTGCTGGACCGTGGGCGACATCTTCTCGCCCGGCGACGCCTTGACGCTGGCGCACGACCTGCGCCTGGCCCGCGACGCCGGGGCCAACATGATCCGCATCGGCGGCACGATGACCTACGAGAGCGGCGACTTCTACCGCCTGTGCGACGAACTGGGTCTGCTCGTCTGGCAGGATTTCATGTTCGCCAACATGGACTACCCGTCGGACGACCCCGCCTTCCGCGCCGAGATCGAGGCCGAGGCGCGCGAGCAGCTGCTGCGCCTCGCGCCCCACCCGTGTGTCGCCGTCCTGTGCGGCGGCAGCGAGGTGGAGCAGCAGGCGGCCATGCGCGGCGCCCCGCGCGAGTTGTGGCGCAGCGAGTGGTTCGCCTCCGGCCTGCCGGGCCTGTGCCGCGACCTCATCCCTGATGCCGGCTACGTGCCTTCGTCCCCCAGCGGCGGCGACCTGCCCTTCCACGTCCGCGAGGGCGTTTCGCACTACTACGGCCTGGGCGCGTACCTGCGCTCGCCCGGCGACCTGCGCAAGGACGACGTCGCCTTCACCTCCGAATGCCTCGGCTTCGCCAACATCCCCGAGCAGGCAACGGTCGATGAGGTGATGGGCGGCGCGGCGGCGGTCACGCACCACCCGCGCTGGAAGCAGCGCGTGCCTCGCGACACCGGGTCTGGCTACGACTTCGAGGACGTGCGCGACTTCTACCTTCGCCTGCTTTTCGGCGTGGACCCCGTGCGCTTGCGCTCCTTCGACCCGGCCCGCTACCTGCAACTGAGCCGCGCCGTCCCCGGCGAGGTCATGACGCTCGCCTTCTCCGAGTGGCGAAGCCAGCACAGCCGCTGCACCGGGGCGATCACCTGGTTCTACAAGGACCTCTGGCCCGGCGCGGGCTGGGGCATCATCGACAGCCTGGGCCGTCCCAAGGCCCCGTACTTCGCCCTCAAGCGCGCCTGGCAACCCCGCCAACTCCTCCTGACCGACGAGGGCCTCGACGGCCTGCACCTGCACGTGATCAACGAGGCGGCAACGCCGCTGGAGGGCCGCGTCGAGCTGGCGCTGCTCAAGGACGGCCACGTCGTCGTCGCACACGGCGAGGCCCCGTGCCGCGTGCCGCCGCGCGGGCGCCTGCTGCTCCGATCCGACGCCCTGCTCGACGGGTTCCACGACGTGGCTTACGCCTACCGCTTCGGCCCGCCGGGGCACGATGTCTCCGTCGCCACCCTTCTCAATGAGGGCGGCGTGGTGAGCGAGGCCTTCCACTTCGTCGAGCCGCGCGAGCCTCTCCCCGTGCTGGGCGGGCTAGAAGCCGAGGCTGTTCCGGCGGGCGACGGGTCCTTCGTGGCGACCCTGCACGCCACCCGCTTGCTCCGCGGGGTGAGCCTCGACGCGAAGGGCTACCTGCCCGATGACAACCATTTTCACCTGGCGCCGCTACGCCCGAAAACGGTGCGCCTCACGCCGACCGCAGGCACAGGCGTCAGGCTTCGGGCGTTCGCCGAGGCGCTGAACCTGGCCGTCCCAGTGCCCATCCGGCCCAGGGGGTCCACCCAGGACCAATGACCATGCAGCCCCACTCTTCCAACTCGGTCCCTCCTGCCTGCAGCGGCAGGCCACGGCGCACGCCACTCTACATCCAGGGCTGCGACGGGCCACTGTTCGCCTTCCTGCACCGGCCCTGTGACGGGACGATGGGAGGGCATGCCGTGCTGCTGTGCCCGCCAACGGGGCACGAGAAGGTCCACAGCCACCGCGCCCTGCGCCACCTGGCCGACGCCCTCGCCAACGCCGGCTTCCCCACGCTCCGCCTCGACTACTTCGGCACCGGTGACTCCGCCGGAGGAGATGACTCGCCGCGCCTCGTCGCCGCCCAGCTGTCGAGCGTCGCCGACGCCCGCGGCTGGCTGCGCCGCGAACTGGGCTGCCAGAAGGTCACGCTCGTCGGCCTGCGCCTGGGGGCTCTGCTCGCTGGGATCTCGGCCTCCGAGGAACCGGTCGATGGGCTGGTCCTGTGGGCACCTGTCACCAGAGGCCGGTCGTTCGTCCGAGAGATGAAGGCGCTGAGCCTGGCGGCGGAAGGGCCGCCCCCCGCCGCCGGCGAGATCGAGCCGGCGGGGTTCGTGCTGACCGACGAAACGGCAGCGGACCTGTCCGCCCTCGACCTGCTGAAAGCCTCGCCGCGCTCACGCCGGGTGCTGGTCCTGGGGCGCGAGGACATGCCGCCAGAACCCGCGCTGGCCAAGCACCTGCGAGCGCTGGGGGCGGAGGTGGCGGAGGTGGCCGCGCCGGGATACGCCCGCATGATGGCCGAGCCACACTACACAGAGGTGCCGCACGAGGCCATCGCCCGCGTGGTGGAGTGGATGGGGACGGCGGTCCAGGGTAGAGAGGAGGCGGGTGACTCATGGCCGGTTGAGGCGGTCCTACCCGGAACCGGGCTGCGCAAGAAGGCGGCCAGCTTCGGGCCAGATGGCGGGTTGTTCGGGATTGTCACCCAGCCGCGCGAGGACCCGCCGCCGGGCTGGCCCTTCGTGGTGCTGCTCAACGCCGGCGCGGCCAACCATGTCGGGCCGAACCGTCTGCACGTGCTGGCGGCGCGGAGCCTGGCCCAGCGCGGTTTCTGCTGCCTCCGCCTGGACCTGTGCGGCCTGGGCGACAGCGATGCCCCCGACCCGGCCCGCGAGAACCACACCTACCCCGAGACGATGTTCCGCGACATCGACCTCGCCCTGCACCACGTACAGCAGCAGCACGGGACCGAGCGCGTCGTGTTGATGGGCCTGTGCTCCGGGGCCTACGCCGCCTTCCAGGCGGCGGCCCACCTGCGCTGCCCTGCCCTGGTGGAGTGCGTCGTCATCAACCCACTGACGTTCTACTGGAAGGAAGGCATGCTCCTGGACCGCTCGCCGGCGCACCGGCTCCAGCGGGACCGGGCCATCCTGAGGGCCATCTTCCGGCCCGACAAGTGGCTGAAGCTGCTGACTGGGCAGGCCAGCCTGGGCCTCTTCGAGGCTGTCCGCGCCGTCTTCGGCCGTCTGGGGGGCGGTGGCAAGGCTGAGACGCCGGACCTGGACATCCTGGCCGGCCACCCGCAGAAGGAAGACCTTCCCGCCGACCTGCGGCGCATCGCCCAGGCGGGCCGGCACCTGTCCTTCTTCTTCTCGCGCTCGGACCCCGGCTACGATCTGCTGGAGACCGGGGCTGGCAAGGAGATGGAGAACCTGTGCCGGGCTGGCAAGGCTGAAGTCCATTTCATCGAGGACGCCGACCATACCTTCTCGCGGCGGGCGGCGCGGGAGGCCTTCCTCTCCGCCCTGGCCGCGCACCTGTGCCGGCGCTACCCAGCCTGAAGGACCCAGGTCAATCAGGCCAGCAGATTCTCATCGCTGCCAGAGCTTGCGGTCGAGGCTGCGGTTGGTGCCAGCGGGTTCCAGGCGAGCACGGGGCGGATCGGCTCGCCGTCGGTGACCCGGTGGGGACGATCGGACTTGTCGCGGAACATGGCGTGGTGGCCGATGCCCAGCAGATGGGCCAGGGTGGCCGTCAGGTCGGATGGAGTCACTTTCCCGTCGTGAACTTCCGCCCCGCGGCGGTCGCTGGCCCCGACCACCTGGGCCGTGCGGATGCCGGCCCCGGCCAGGAGGAACGGCCAGACGTTTCCCCAGTGGTCCCGACCGCCGGCACCGTTGAAGGTCGGTGTGCGGCCCATCTCGCCGATGGCCACCACAAGCGTCTCGTCTAGCAGACCGCGCTGGTGCAGGTCATCGATCAGTGCCGGGAAGCTCCAGTCGAACTGCGGACAGAGGACATCCTTCATGCGCGGATTGTTCTGCGAGTGGGTGTCCCACAGCGGGTTGCCGGCGCTGATGTCGCCTGGCTCACGCGGCCAGTTGACGAAAACCATGCGCACGCCCGCCTCGATCAGGCGGCGAGCCAGCAGCAGCGACTGGCCCCACTTGGTGCGCCCGTAGCGGTCGCGGACCGCCTCCGGTTCGCGGTCGAGGCGAAACGCCTCGCGGGCAGTGCGGGACCCGACGATGCTCATCGCCTCGCGGATAGTCCGGTCCTGGCCACGGACCGCGTCGGCCTGGGCAACCCACGCGGCCCGGTCGATCCGCTGGGCCAGGGACCGCCGGGCGTCGAGGCGGGCCGAGGGAAGGTCCGGCGGCAACTCGAAGCCCTCGATGCGAAAACCCGGCTCGGTGGGGTCGCAGCGGAAGTACTCCGGGTCCCAGCGTTGCCCCAGGAAGCCGCCGTTCTGGCCGGGCAGGAAGATGCCGGGGTTGGCGATGATCGGCTCGGGCAGGACCACCGCGCTGAAGGGGACCTGCTTGCTCGGCTTCAGCATCTTGACGATGGAGCCGAACGTCGGCCAGTCGGTGGGGTGCGTCGCCCGCATGTTCGTGCCGCGGTAGGGGTGGCCGGTGTTGACCCAGTACCCGCCCGACTCGTGGTTGGGGTCGCCGGTGGACATCGAGCGGACGATACACAACCGGTTGGCGATACGGGCCGTTCGCGGCAGTAGTTCGCAGATGCGCACACCGGGGACGTTGGTAGCGATCGGCTTGAAAACGCCGCGAATCTCGGCCGGGGCATCCGGCTTTGGGTCGAACGTCTCGTACTGCGACGGGCCGCCAGAGAGGAACAGGAACAGCAAGCTCTTCGCGCGGCCAAAGGTGCGGTCGAGTGCGGCCGCGTTGGCCCGCGCGCCGCAGGTCAGGGCCCCGGCGATCAGGGCACCGGCACCGAGGCCACCGGTGTGGAGGGCCTCACGGCGGGAGAGAAAGTGCCGCTCCTGGTGGGGTGGTGACGGTTTCGCTGTCATGGTTGCTCCGGTCTCGGATCGATGGTTCTGGCCCGGCGGGGTAAATGGATTCAAGGCACCTGTCCTCACCCCTGCTAGAGCAGGGCCGCGATCGGCTTTCCGCTGCACAGGCGATGCGGCCGGCCCAGGGGATCGAGCAACTCCGTCTCCAGGGGCACACCCAGAAGATGGTAGATCGTCGCCAGAATGTCCGAGGGGTGGACCCGACCATCGCGGGGGAAGGCCCCCAGCGCGTCGGAGGAGCCAACGACGCGTCCGCCTCGAATGCCCCCGCCGGCCAGGAGCACGCTGTAGCAGTGCGGCCAGTGGTCGCGTCCTCCATTTGTCCGGGTGTTCAATTTGGGGGTCCGGCCGAATTCCCCCATCCACGCCACGACCGTGGTGTCAAGCAGGCCACGCCCGCTGAGGTCGTCGAGCAGGGCCGAGAGCCCCTGATCCGACTCCCGGAGATGGTTGGCGAGAGGCTTCGCGAGGTCGCCGTGGGTGTCCCACTTTCCATTCGTATTGGGCGACGTGTCGGCCATTACGATCAGCACGTCGTCGAACACCGCGGAGACTTCCCGGTCCGTCGGCGGGAACAGAAACGCCTTCAAATGCCGGAACGCGGCCTCGTGCGTGTCCCAGGACCCGGTGTTACCGGGTCCGGGTAACGGATTCGGGTGATTGATGTCGTGTCCGGTGACGGGCACGACCTTCGCGGCCGGCAGCTTCCAGCGCACGACTTCCAGATGTGTCTTGTCGTCGCCGCCGCGGTACGAGTAGGACGTGACCAGCGTGCCGTCCTTGAGTTGCACCGTTGGCCCGAAGCCGCCTCCCTGGTATTTCCCGACCGGCGTGCGGGTGTCGAGCATGACGCGGTCCTTCGCGAAGTCGAACTCGAAGCCGTCGTCCGTTTCCCGCCCCACAATCGCCCGCACACCCAGCGGCGGCTTCAGATCGCGGACGGTGAAGGTCAACAGCAGGCGCGTGTCCTGTAAGCGTAGCAGCGACATGTACATCTCGCCGTAGTCGCCGAAATCGCGGACGCGGTCGAAGCTCTTGCCCTCGTCCTTCGACGAGAACAGGATGAAGTGGTCGGCCTGGTCGTTCTTCGCCTGGATCGGCCTGTCCTTGATCGGCAACTCGACGCTATCTACCCGCACCAGTGCCCAGATCTTGCCGGACTTCGTCTGCCACAGCCAGGTTTCGCCCCCGAAGAATCCATACTTGCTCTTGAAGTTCTTCGGCTGGCACTTGCCGGTCCTGTCCCACGTCTTGCCGTTGTCCTTCGAGCGCCACATCAGGTACGGGCCGTCGCCGCCGTCGTAATCGACGCCGAGCAACAATGTCCCGTCGGCCAGTTGCAGCACGTTGCGGGTCGTGTGGTTGGACGCCTTCGGCTTGATCCCCTCCGACTCGACGCGGATCGACTCCCACGACTTCCCGCCGTCGGTCGAGCGGTGCAGGAAGCCACAGGTGTAGCCCCACTTGTTGCGGACGTCGTTGGCCAGCAGATGCCCGGTGATGAAGATCGTGCCGTCCTTCAGCACCGTGAGATAAGGCTCACGACCGAGCAGGTCGAGCTTCTCCGCCTTCGACCAGCTCTTGCCGCCGTCCTTCGAGCGGAACAGCAGGGTCTGTTCCATCACCTTGTTGCCGTCGCGTTTGTGCTGGTGGAACGCGGTCAGAAGCAACTCACCCGAAGGCAACTGGGCGATGCACGGCTTGTAGTCGTCGGCTTCACCGAGAGGAGCACGTTCCACAGGGATCGGATCGGCCGACAACCGCTGCGGATTGGCAATCGTCACAGTCGGTGGCCCATCGGCCCCAAAGGCAGAACCGACCGCGACGAAGATCGCAAGAATTGTCATCCGTCGTGCTTGAAGGTGCATGGTCACCATATCATTCCCTTTGTTCGCGTGCCGGATGTTCCTGCCTCAGTTCACCGGTCCAACGGCAGTTCGCAGGCCCGCAACAACGTTTCCTGCACGGCCAGATCGTGTTCGGCACTGAAGTGGAAAGTCCTCTCTCCCCGAATGACCTTCGCCATGTCGGCGGCGTCATCGGCGTAGCGGGTGTACTTCGGGAACTTGATCTCCTGCGTGCCTTTCTTGTACTCCCCGCGGGCCTGCGACAGTGACACGCGAGCCGACGGGTTGTCCAGCGGCTGGATGTGGAACGTCCCCCCGGTGCCGCACACCACCAGATGCCGACGGTCGAAGCCCTCGACCTCCAGGGAACTGGACTTTACCGTCGCGGTCGCCTTCGGGTAGTTCAGCACGGCGAGCATGTTGTCGACCAGACCGTCGTCGACCTTCGCGCTATGACGGTTGAATGACGCCACGCTCTGCGGCTTGCCCAGGACGCCGATAACCAGATCGAGGACGTGACAGCCCAGCTCGAACAGCATCCCGCCCTTGTACTCCGCGAGTTGCTTTCGGCTGGCCGGGTCGACGACCTTGCTCATCACGGCGTGAACCTCGAAGACCTCGCCGAGCCAGCCCTTCTTGAGGAACTCGCGGAGCAGCACGACCGCCGGGTTGTAGCGGTACATGTAGCCCATCTGGACGAGGAGCTTCTTCCTGGCGGCGGCTTCGCGAATACGCTTGAACTGCGGCAGCGACTCGCCCGCGGGTTTATCAATGTGAACGTGCTTGCCGGCTGCAACGCACGCCTCCGCGTTGTCGAGCAGGTCTCGGACTCGGGTTTCAACGAGTACCGCTTGGAGGCCGGGCGATGCGAGTAGTTGATCGCGCGAAAGCCACTTCAACCCCTTGAATGCGGCTGCATTCACCGCGGCCTTGCGAAGCCCCTCGTCCGGTTCGACGATGCCCACGACCTCGTAGTCCGGTGAGTCGCGGTAGACGGACAGTTTGCTGGCGTGCGCATGACCGACGCCGATCTGCCCGATCTTGATGCGTGCCTTCGGTTCCGCGGCCGAACCGTTCTCGGTAAGGACAGATCCGACGGCGATCGCACCAGTTTGCAAGGCTCGCCGGCGGGTGATCTTTTCCATTGATATCTCCGTTCATGTGGTGGGATGCCGTTTCGGTACACGTCACGCGAGGATGCTCCGAATCGGTTTCCTGCCAAGCGTGAACGGCTGAGGGCGACCAGTGCGGTCGTGAATGAGCGTATCCAGGTCGATGCCCAGGCACGCGTAGATCGTGGCGCATAATTCCGCCGGGCTGACCGGATGGCCCTTGGCCGTCGACCTCCGAGCGGATCCCGGGAAGACCTGCGCTGCCGCCAACCCTGCAGTGCCCGCGTACAGCGAACCTTCGCAGACCGCCATCGAGAACGCGAGCTGCGTCTTGGCGGCCCGTCCGCAATCGCGCCACTCCGTCGCGCGATTGTCATCAATGCCGAACTGAAGGTGCCGGTCGTTGGCCTGGTTCGCGGTCACGCTGGGACTGGACGTCAGCGTCAGATGATACCCGCGGCGCGCCTTTGGGGCGTATCGGCTGAGCAGGTCGCCGGTTGGGCGATCCAGTTTGTCAGCGACATTCACCCACTTCGTGAACGTGAAGTTCCCCTTACCCAGATCCGGCACGTACCTGGCAGGAACTTCACGTGCTTCGTTCACCGCCAGCCAGCGTGCGGCCAGGTCGCAGTTCAGTTCGTTGCTACCGTTCTTCGCCCGCAGGTAACGGTCGAGAAATGCGTAGGCGGCTTGCCGCTCGGCGGTGGGGAACGCATGGCCGGCGTCGGGATGGCGAGCGACGAGGCGATGGGCCGCGTTGAATATGTTTCGATAGACCGGGATCGCAGCGGCGAAACAGTCCTTCACGCCAGATACCTCGAAGTCCGGAGCATCGTGCAACGGGGCGTTCGCAAATACCGGCCGCGGGGCGAGCGCGGCAAGCAGCTCGGTGAAGTCGAACGGGATCTTCGCGGGGATGTCGCGGTACACCGTCCTGATGCGCGGCATGTAGTACCTGCTGCTCCACGCCCGGACGTCGCCCTTGTTGTGCTTGGCGAAGACGTTGAATCCGCAGCTGGAGACGACCGCTTTCACGCGCGAATCGAAGACCGAGAGGAACAGAGCGTTGTGCCCGCCGAGCGAGTGGCCGATCACACCGATGGCGTCGGGATCCGCGTACGGCAGCGATTGCAGCAGATCGACACCCCGGCGGTGGTTGACGATCCCCTTCATCGTGGCGCTGTCGTACTTCAACTTGTAGGGATCGGTCTTGTACTCCGCCGAGTGCAGGAGGGGGTAATCGAGAACCAGGCAGACGTAGCCGCGCTCGGCGAGTTCGTGGGCGTAGGCGCGGTCGGCACTCGCGGTGAGTCCGGCGGGTATGTCTTTTCCAGGCGCGGAACTCCCCGGCAGGCAGATCACCGCCGGGCATCGCTCCTTCTCGCTTGCCCCGTGTGGGATGAGCAACCAACCCGGCAGGCGGTCGCCCTCCTCGACGACAAACGTAACATGCCGCCGCGTGTAGTGCCGGAGTTTGGTCGTTTCGCCGATCTTCAGGTCGAGCGGCAGCTTCGACTTCTCCGGCAACCGGCCCATCACCAGTTCCATGTTCGCGCGGATGTGGGCCGCACGCCGCGCCCAGTCCCGCTCGGTCTTCACCGGCTGCAACTTCCCGGCATCGTCCTTGTACCAGAGCAGATCTTTGCGATCGTCGTACCACGGCGGATCGGCCGCCGTCGTCGAGTTCGACATCAAGGCCGCCAGGAATATGCCGGCGAGGACGACCTGATGGTACGTCCTGCGCACCCGACCCGTGTCGTTTCGGTTCGGTATCATCGCTCCCCCTGCCGAAACTGAATCGCATAGAGGTCGCCGTCCTGGAGGACGACCCGTAACCGCACCGGTTGTCCGGCCAACCGCGAGAGGTCCGGTGTGTTCTTCCAGCGGACTGGCTGTCCGACGGAGTCCCCCACCAACGGCAGACAATCCTCCAGGCGGAAGCCGGGAACCGGTTTGCCGGCTTCGTTCTGTACTTCAACGCGAAGACTGCCCCCCGCACTGGTGGAGTAATTGACGACCAGTTCCTTACCGGTGAACCGGAGTAGTCGGGTCAACATCTCGCCGGGGTCGGCTCCTGCGTGGACCGAAGCGAAACCGTCGGTGCGGAGGGTGAGCCGGCGAAACGGGGTGACGTAAATGGACATCTCGGCCTCACCCGTGGGGACCACGTTCAGGGCGGCGTAGTTCGAGCGGTTACCCCAGCGGGCGGAGTCAAGCCCCGGCCGGATGAACGCCTCGCGGAACGTGCGGTCGTACGGGGCGTCCCCGCGGGCGGTCATGAACAGGATGTCGGTACTCTCCCCGCGGGAAGGGTGGAACCGCGTGGGCATGGCGATGTAAATGTGCGGGGCGTTGAAGTAGGGGTGCGTGAGTGTGGTATAGAGGTGTTCTCCTGGAAAGTTCGGCTTCATCGGCACTGGCTCGGACCACGTCACGAAGTCCGTCGACGTCGTGCGGCAGACCGACCGCAGTTGCTTGTCGAGGAAGTGGCGGAAGTAGCAGACGTAGCATCCCTCGGACTCGGACCAGAAGGACACGTTCTGCGAGTCGAATGCGTACTCCTTGGTGTAGCGGATGACCGGCTTCTCTCGCCACTTCTTCCAGCGAATGCCGTCTGCGGAGACGAACGCGAACAACCCCGATTTCACGGTCCCCGCCAGCGCCTTGAACCGCTGGTCGGCGGGCACGCCCGGGCGACGATCGAGAAACGGGGAGAAATTGTGGCAGAATGGGGCCTCGTTGAGGATAACGTTGTTTGCCTTCGATCCATCGATCTCGGTGAGCCCGAGTTTGGGTTTGGTCCAGTGGATCCCGTCCTTACTCTCGCAGTAGCGGGTGACTTCGCGGGTGTCACCGTCGAACCTGGCCCCGCGGCCGTCGCGAGTGTACAGTCGGAAATGGTCGCCATCCTTGATGACCGTCCCGTACTCCATGTTGTCGGCTGGTTCCGTCATCGGCGGGGTCGGCCGCGGCTCATGCAACCTCAAGGTCGTGTTTTCCAACCGTTCGATCAGGTAGCGGTCCACGAACAGTTCGCGCCGCGAGCCGATGTCGCGGACCGGATTCTCGATTGGCACGTTCGCCAGGTAGATGGACGTCTTTCCCTCGTGAGACGAGTAGTAGCTGACCCAGAGTTGATCCTGGTACAACACCAGGCCCGCGTAGCTGGTGTCCCCGCCCGACGGCAAGGCGCGGAACTCGGTCAGACTGCCCACGAGCGGGTCGAGCCAACACAGCGAGGTGCGTTGCTTCTTGTCGTAGAGTCGCACCGCGACAACGAAACGGCCGTCGGGCAGGCGGATCATGTGCGGCCCGCCGATCCGCCTACCGAGGTCTTTCCACTCCCACTTCGTAAACGGGGCCTGCGACACGCCAAGCATCCCGGTGTTGTTCCCCTTGCCTGTGCCGTCTCGCCGGAGCAGGCAGTAGGCCGTATCTCCGTTGAAGACGATCGACGTCTCATTCGGGTAGCCGGTCTCGAACAACCGCTCGACGAGCGTGTCGAACTTCTTCCCGTCCTTGCTCGCGTAGAGCCGAACCGACCTGTCCTTCCCACACCCATAGCCGATGCCGTAGGCGACCCCCTTGTGCCAGGTCACCCGCCACAGCCAGAAGTCGGGATCGCCGATGGGATGTTTCTCGCTCCAGGTTCGCCCGTCCCGTGAGAACCAGGCCAACGACTGGTGGCTGTGTTTGGAGCGGTCGTGCAGCGCCTCGGCTCCGCACAGCATCAGGTGCCCATCAGGCGTCACAGTGATCTTGGCGTCGCGGAGGTCGGAGTTGTCCGACTTGATGAGCGCGGCGGATTCCCACTTTACTCCGTCGGTCGAGGATAACACCCGCAAAGCCCCGTCGGGCGACACGTGGGCTTTCCCTTCCCGGAACACACAGAACCAGCGCCCCTGAAAGCGGACCAGATCGGTGAATGCATTATGGGGAGCCTGGCTCCAGATCTTGACCGCCTGGGGAGCCTGGCTCGGCTTCGCGTCAGTCAGGTCTCCCGCGCAGACCAGGCCCGGCGAGAGGAAAAACAGGGTTAGGACAACCCGGATCATGATGGCTACTCCGTGTGAGTGCTATGCGAGAATCCCCTTGATCGGCTCGCCGTGGTCGATGTCGAGTCGCTTGCGCCCGGGGATCTCCAGGCGGCGCGAATCGAGTCCCAGGCGGTTCAGGATCGTGGCGTGGACGTCGGTAACGTAATGGCGGTTCTCGACGGCGTGGAAGCCGATTTCATCCGTCGCGCCGTGGACGACCCCGCTCTTGATCCCGCCGCCAGCAAGCCACACGCTGAAGCCGTAGATGTGGTGGTCGCGGCCGTCCGAGCCCTGCGACCCGGGCGTTCGACCGAACTCGGTGGCGAAAACGACCAGCGTGTCATCGAGGAGGCCGCGGCGGTGGAGGTCTTCCAAAAGCGCGCCAACGGGTTGATCGACCGCCAGAGCGTTGCGCTGGTGGTTGGCCTTCAGCCCGCCGTGGGCGTCCCACGATCCGGCACCTCCCGCGCCGTGCTGGACCTGGATGAACCGGACGCCGCGCTCGGCCAGCCGACGGGCGGCCAGCATCTGCATGCCGAAGTCCCGGCAGTGCGGCAGGTCCAGCCCGTATAGCTTTTTCGTCTCGGCCGTCTCCTTGCTGAAATCTACCGCTTCCGGGACCGACCGCTGCATGCGGAATGCCAACTCGTACGAGGCCAGGCGCGCCTTGATGGCGGCGTCATCGGGGGCTTCGGCGGCGCGGCGGTCGTTGAGCTTCTTCAACAGGTCCATGCCGACCGCGCGGGCCTGTGGCGAGAACGGCCGCTCCGGCCGAGCGAAGTCAAGCGGGTTACTCGGATCGACGCGCATCGGCACCGCGTCGTGCGCCGGCCCGAGGTAGTGGCCGTCCTTCTTATTCCAGTACTCGCGGTTGCCGAACGAAATGTACTGCGGGAGGTCGTCGTTCAGCGACGCAAGCCCGTAATGCACCCATGCTCCGAGATTCGGAAACAACCCGTCGTTCTGGTGCCGGCCCGAGTGGAACTGGGTCTGGGCGCCGTGGTTGCTGTCGGTCGTCCACATCGACCGGACGACCGCGACGCGGTCGATCTGCCTGGCGATGTGCGGGAACCAGTCGCTGACCTCAATGCCGCTCTTGCCGTGTTTCTGGAAGCCAATCTGCAACGGGTAGAGCGTGTTCCGCTGGTTGCCGTTGCCGTCGGGCACGACCAACCGTTCGATCGCCAGCTTCTTCGGGTCCTGCACTCCGGCGAAGGGCGTCTCCTTGATGGTTTTGCCGGCGAACTTCGTCAGCATTGGCTTGGGGTCGAAGCTCTCGACGTGGCTCAGCCCGCCGTTCATGAAGAGCCAGATGACACGCCTGGCCTTCGGTCGAAAATGCGGACGCCCGTCCGGCGGGGCCCATTTCCCCTCCCGGGCGATCCCATCGCGGTGGAGCACCGCGGCGGCGGCGATGGCCGCGAACCCCGAGAGGAAATCCCGCCGCGACGCGAACCCTGTTTGTAGTGTCATCGTTGCCCCTCAGCGGATCGTGATGAAGTCGGTATGGTTGAGCAGGACCCAGACCAGGTTTGCCCGGGAGTAGTTCGTCGCGGCCGGCCCGGTGCCCGCCTCGGGAAGTTTCCGCCACTCGGCGAGCGACCGCAGGCACGCGGCGAGTTCTTCCGCGCCGGGTTCACCCGCCAGAAGGAGTTGAAACGCCGAACGGACGAACGCCTCATCGCCGGCAGGCCGGCCGCTGGATTCGAGATACATGCTGATCCGCTCGGCGATCGGCCGAGACTGATCGAGCACCAGCCGGCTGTTGGTCATCGCCAGCGCCTGCTGGGGGACGATGCTCTGGTCGCGCCGATAGCAGTCGGTGACGAGCGCCTCGTCGAAGGTCGTCAAGAACTGGTTCCGCTCGTTGTTCGAGTGGAAGAAGTAGATGCTACGGCGTCGCGAGTCGGCCTGCCCCGCCGCCTGGACTGGAGGGCCACCCATCCGCCGGTCGAGCGAGTCCGCGAGGGAGAGTAGCGAATCGCGCACGGCCTGTGACTCCAGCCGGACCGGCGTCCGCCGCCACAGGTACACGTTGTCCGGATCTTTCGCGGCGTTCCGCCCGGACGCCCCGGAAGACGGTGAAAGACGGTAGGTCGCCGACTGTACGATCAGTCGGTGCAGGTGCTTCATGCTCCACCCGCTCTCGACGAATTCGCAGGCCAGCCAGTCGAGCAAGTCGGGGTGAGTCGGCGACTGGCCCTTGCGGCCGAAATCGAAGACAGTGGGCACGAGAGGGGTGCCGAAATGCCGGTTCCAGATGTGGTTCACGGCCACACGCGCCGGCAGCGGGTTGCGCTTGTCGGTGATCCACTTGGCCAGCGCCGTCCGCCGTCCGGTGCTCCGCGAGGGAAACCCGGGGGCGGGGTCGTTGGCCCCCGAACTGCGGAACCGCGTCGGAGTCCACCGCGCACCGGCGAACTCCGGGATCTTCTCCGCCGGCTTGATCTCCGCACCAACCGCCTTCTCGGCTCTGGCGAGGGCCTCCCTTGCGGAAGGCACGGCACCGGCGCCGGGCCCCTTGCCTTTCGAGCCGCGTTCGGCGAGCGCGAGGGTGTGTTTTGCCCGGGCAACCTCCAGCAGGCGATCCGCGCGGACCGCGGCCGCGTGCGTTTCGCGCGTCCGGGTTTCGCCTGCCTCGTCCCAGACGGCCCGCCAGGCCTTGGCCCGACTCTCGACGGCGGTCACTTCCGCGCGGGCCACCGCCTCCGCCGCCTCGGCGACACGCAGGTTGGCCCGGGCCGTTTCGGGATCGGGGCCGGCATTGGCGCTCGTCGGCGGGCGGAGAACGGCCTTCGGGTCGAGGGCTTCGAGGCGGAATTCGTGGAAGGCGGCGAGGGCGTCGAAGGTGAACAATTGCACGGCACCGCCCCTCCGCGCGAGCGGCAGGGCGAAGGCGAGGAGGAATTCGCCGTCGATCGACGCGTTAACCAACCGATCGCGCACCCGGAGGCGGAGGGTGTATTCGCGATTCGTCGTGATTGGTAGCGACCGCATGGCCCCGGTCGGGTAGTGCCACTTGCCCGCGTCGTTGTACGACACCTGGATCTTGGGACCGCCCGCGTAGCCGCTGACGTACACGTTCTGCTCGTGGTAGGTCGCGACGCCGTCCTTCGTCGGGTCGCCGTCGGCCACGTCGAACCCCAGACCGACGCTGCGCCACATGCTGCCGCCGAGCAAAGTGAACCGGAGGGTCGCGTCGAAATCGCGCGGGGCCTCGGCGAGCAGACGGAGGACCGCTCGCTCGGCACCGTTCCGCTTCTGCTCCAGCCGCTTGGGGCCTTGCTTCCACTCTCCCCCGAACGACCGCCACCGCTTCGGGTCGAGGTTCTCGAACGTCTCGGCGACGACCGGCTCGCCTTGCTTCGTCCCCGCGCCGGCCGCAAGGGGCTTTTCCGGCTCGGCCTTCTTCGCGGCGGCCGCTCTCGCCCGCGCGAGCCCCTCGCTGGCCGCCGCCCGCTCGCCTTCCGCCGCGGCGAGTTTCCGCCTCGCCGCATCGAGGTGCGCCGAAACCACCCAGGCGCGGCGCTGCGGCTGCCACGCCTCTGCGGGGAGATCGACGGCCCTGATCTCTGGCAAGTCGGGCGACAGCAGGTCCGGCACGCCCGGGGCGACCGTCCGCGACCTGTCCGGATTCTTCTCGTCCCCGCGAATGAAGCGATACGTGGGGTCGTCGAGCCGGGCGTCGAACACGCGAGGCAGGCCGTCCCGCTCCAGGTCGTTCTCTCCCGGCAGCACGTCCAGGCGGGCGTGATACGGCTCGAAGAAGGCGCGCAGCCGATAGTAACTGAGTTGCGGGAACGGGTCGTACTTGTGGTCGTGGCAGCGGACGCAGTTCATGGTCAGGCCGAGGAACCCTTTGCTCACATGTTCGACGGTCTCGTCCATCCACTGGTGGCGGTTGAACAGGAAATAGTTGCGGGCCAGGAACCCCGTCGCCCGCAGCTTGCCGAGGTCATTCGGGTACAACTCGTCGGCCGCGAGCATCTGCCGGACCATCTCGTCGTATGGAGCGTCCTGGTTCACCGATTCGATGATCCAGTCGCGCCAGTGGTGGATGTGCTTCTGGCTGTTCCGCAGTTCGTTCCCCAGCCCCCACCAGTCACTGTACCGCCAGATGTCCATCCAGTGACGGGCCCAGCGTTCGCCGTGGCGGGGGTCGTCGAGGAGACGGTTGACCGCCCGCTCGTACCAGTCCGGCCGGCGGTCCGACTCGAACGCGGCGATCTCCTCGAGGGTTGGCGGCAGGCCCACCAAATCGAGCGACAACCGCCGCAGCAACACTGCCCTCGAAGCCTCCGTCACTGGTGTCAGTCCGCGCTCGTCGTACCGTCGCGCGACGAAGGCATCGACCGGATTTCGTAATCGGCTGTGGCCTCCGACTTCGGGAACCGGAGGACGGGTGACTGCCCGGAATGCCCAGTGGTTCCGCGGGTCGGCCTCGGGCTGCTCGTCGGCGGGGTGCGGCGCACCGGCCCGGATCCAGTCGCGCAAAATGTCAATCTGGGCCGGGCTGAGCGGTGAGCCTTCGTGTTCGGGCGGCATGCGGTCGCCGGGCTCTTTTGCCGTGACACGCAGGAGAAGTTCGCTTTTCGCGGGTTCCCCTTTGGCGATGGCCGGCCCCGAACTGCCGCCCTTGAACGCCAGCGCGGCGGTGTCCAGCCGCAGCTTACCTTTCTGCTTGAGCGCCCCGTGGCAGGCGTAGCACCGGGCCTCGAGGATCGGCTTGACTTGCTTGCGGTAGTCCACGTCCGCCGCACGCGCCCAGGGCACGGCGGTCCCGAGGCAGGCCAGGACGCCGGTCGCAATAATGAAGCCGGTGGGTCGGTACATCACAACTGCTCCTCGATTGGTTCGCTGCCGGGCCACCTTGGGGACCCGACCTGGTTCGCTCATCCCAGAATGTCTCGGATCGGCTTCCCACCGTTGGCAACCGGAACGGGCCGACCGCTCCTGTCGTGGATCACCAGGTCGGGGTCGATGCCCGGTGCGTGGCAGATGGTGGCGCAGATGTCCGCCGGGTGGAAGGGGTTGTCGCGCACGGCCGCGGCGTGTTTCTCGGACAAACCGTAATCGGTGCTGCCACGGATGAAGTCGCCGCGATGCTCGGCCGGGGCGTCGGGCTTCAGGTCGTAGGTGTCCAGTTGCGACAGGCCGCCAGTCAGGTAGACGAGGATGACGGCGGTGTCCGCCTCGGGGCGGTCGCGATCCGTGGCATGCCCACGCAAACGCGCGACCTCGGCCAGCCCCAGTCCGAGGCTGAGCAGCGAACCGGTTTGCAGGAACCGCCGGCGAGAGATGGGGTGGGAAGGCGGCATGGTTCATCCCCTGGGGTGGCAACGCCGCGATCCGGTGGGCGAAATAGACCAGCATCACGGCGGGTTATCAGGATGACGGCGGGATACGGTCAACGCAGGCAGGGCACTTACACAATCCGCGAGACTACCCGAACCTGGAGCCTCTATCAACCACGGGCGATCCAACATTTCTCCTAACTTCGTTAGGGCAGCGCTAACCACCGCTGGTCTTCAGGCCAGGATCGCCTTGACGACGTCGCCGTGGACGTCGGTCAGCCGGTAGTCGCGGCCGGCGTGGCGGTACGTCAGCTTCGTGTGGTCCAGCCCCAGCAGGTGCAGGATCGTGGCGTGCAGGTCAGGGATCGTCACGCGGTGTTCGGCGACGTAGTAGCCGAAATCGTCGGTCGTCCCGTACGTGATGCCGCCCTTGACTCCGCTGCCGGCCAACCACATCGAAAAAGCGTGCGGGTGGTGGTCGCGGCCGTCGTTCCCCTGGGCCGCCGGCGTTCGGCCGAACTCCGTGCCAAAAACGACCAGGGTATCTGCCAGCAGGCCGCGCTGCTTCAGATCGGCCAGCAGTGCAGCGATGGGCTGGTCCACGCGCCGGGCCATCGCCGAGTGGTTGCTTCGCAGGCCGCCGTGGGCATCCCAGTAGTTGCGCGGGTAGCCGTGGTTGACCTGCACGAACCGCACCCCCGCCTCGACCAACCGCCGCGCCAGCAGGCATTGTCGGCCGAACTCGTCGGTCTCTGGCGCGTCGATGCCGTAGGACTGCCGAACGCGGTCCGATTCGCGAGACAGGTCGAAGACCGTCGGGGCGGACGCCTGCATGCGAAAGGCCAGCTCGAAGGTGGCGATGCGCGCCTCGAGCCTGGCGTCAGCTCCGGAGCGGGCCTGGTGCTCGCGGTTCGCCTCGGACAGCAGGTCGAGTTGTAACCTCTGCAGGTCGGCCGACTCCGTCGGGGTGGCGTTGGCCAGCTTCGCCTTGGCGAACGGGGTACTGCCGTCACCAACGCGCGTGCCCTGGTAGCTGGCTGGGAGGAACGCCGAACCATAGTTCTGCGCTCCGCCATGGTACAACGACGGACTGAACGACAAAAAGCCCGGCAGGTCGCGGTTCTCGGTGCCCAGGCCGTACAGTGTCCAGGCCCCCAGGCTCGGCCGGTTGAAGACACCGTCGCCAGTGTTCATGCGGAGCATGGCCGGGCCATGCGAGACCTCGTTACCGCCGTTCACCGATCGGACGACGCAGATGTCGTCGGCCATCGCCCCGATGTGGGGGAACAGTTCACTCACCTGCGTGTCGCACTTCGCGTAGCGCCTGAACTTCCACGGCGAGGCGAGCAGGTTGCCCGTCGGGGCGAACTCGAACTTCGGCTTGGCGATTGGCAGCGGCTTGCCGTTCATCTCGGCGAGCTTCGGCTTGGGGTCGAAGGTATCCACGTGCGACACCCCACCATGCATGAACAGGAAGATCACACGCCGCGCCTTCGGCTCGAAGTGTGGCTTCCTGGGGGCGAGCGGATCGGTCGGGGCCGGTTCACCCCGAGCTTCTTCCGCGAGTAATGAGGTCAGGGCCAGGCTGCCGAACCCGTGGGCGAAGGCCCCCAGCATCTGTCGGCGTGTGAGTGCGGTCATGGAGTGGCCTCCGCGTCAATCGAGGTACAGGAACTCGTTCCGGCAGAAGAGCGTCTGGCAGAAACTCTGCCACGCCGCAAGACGGGCCTCCTCGGGCTTCCGCCCGGCGGCCTTCTTCTGATGTTCGGCGAGGAATCCACTCACGGAGTGGATCTCGGCCTCGCTCGGCTCGCGGCCCAGGGCGAGACGGTAGGCGGTCGTGATCCGATCCGCGTTCGCCTTCTCCCCGGCAAGCAATCGCCTGGCAAAGTGAGCCGACTGCTCCCGGACGAACGGGTGGTTGAGCAGGAACAGCGCCTGCGAGGCGACGGTGGTTTCGTTGCGCATGGCAGTCACGCCGTTAGGGTCGGCCCCATCGAACAGGGCGAACACGTCCGGGACGGCGTTCCGGATCACCGGCAGGTACAGGCTTCGTCGGGTTGAGGTGGTGAAGATCGGATGATCGGTCTGCACTCGATTCGGGAGGATCTTTGCGCCGATGTTCTCTCCTTCTCTGGCGAGTAGTTCACCGGAGTCATTGCCACCGATGGCACTATCAAGCCGCCCGCTGATCAGCAGGACGCTGTCGCGCAGCGACTCAGCATCGAGCCGCCGACGCTCCGTCCGCCCAAGGAAGCGGTTGTTCGGATCGACTTTGAGGGAGCGCTCGTCCGACCTGGACCCGGTCTGGTAGGTGGAGGACAGAATCATGAGTCGGTGGAGCTTCTTGACCGACCAGCCGTTCGCCACGAACTCGCCGGCCAGCCAGTCCAGCAACTCGGGGTGCGAGGGTTTTTCGCCCCGTGCGCCGAAGTTGTCGGAGGTCGCCACCAGACCGACGCCGAAGTGGTGCTGCCACACCCGGTTGACCATCACGCGGGCCGTGAGCGGGTTGTCCTTCGACGCGATCCACCGAGCGAGTTCGAGCCGGCCGCTCTGCAACGACGTGATCGGGGCATGGCCTTCCCCCGCGATGATCTGCAGGAACCGCCGGGGCGTCAGCATACCCGGCGTCTGGTAGTTGCCACGAATCGCCACGCGAAGATTCGTCGGGCGCAGGTCGCGCGGAGCCATCACCACGACCGGCTGCTCGCCTGGCAGATGCAGCAGTGTGCGTTCCTCCCACATGGTCGCGTTGCGGACTTCGTTTTGGAAGACCTCGCTGCCACGGAGGATGCCCGCGAGCGAGTAGTAATCGACGGTCGGAATCGGGTCGAATTTGTGATCGTGGCAGCGGGCGCAGCCGAGCGTCAGACCGAGGAAGGCCCGCCCGGTCGTGTCCAGTTGGTCGTCGATGATGTCGCGACGGCTTTGCTCCTTGTCGGTCTCGGCCAGCGCCTTGGGGCCGATCATCAGGAATCCGGTGGCGATCACGCTTTCTGCGTCCCGCGTCAAATCGCCACCTGGCGGGAGCAGGTCGCCGGCCAGTTGTTCGATCACAAATCGGTCGTATGGCTTGTCAGTGTTGAACGCCCGGACAACATAATCCCGATATCGCCATGCGTAGCGCATCACCGCGTTGGCGTCGTTGGCGGTTGTCTCGGCGTAACGGCCCACGTCCAGCCAATGCCGCCCCCAGCGCTCCCCATAATGAGGGGATTCGAGCAGGCGATCGACCACCCTGGCGAACGCCTCCGGGCTGGTGTCCTTCAGGAACGAGTCAACTTGCTCGGGTGTGGGCGGCAGCCCGGTGAGATCGTAGGTGACGCGTCGGATCAGTGTCCGCTTGTCCGCCGGTGCAGCCGGAGTTAGTCCGGCAGCTTCCAGTCGCGCGAGGATGAAACGATCAACGGGTGACTTCACCCACGCTTCATTCCCGACTTGCGGAGGAGTGACCGCCTTCACCGGCTGGAACGCCCAGAACGCCTTCTGTTCCCGGGTGAACGTTGCCTTGCTCTGGGCGAGAACCGACGGGTGGAGCACGCCGTACCGCTCCATCAGGCCGAGTTCCACGGCGGTGCGTTGCTCGTCGCCGAGCGCCGCATTGAAGACGATGGCCTCGCTCACGTCGCCGCGAATGCTGCCGCTCCACGCCAGCGCCTTCCCAAGGTACAGGCCGATGTCGTCGCGGTGTTGAATGTCCGGGATGCCATCGACCCCCTCCACTTTTCGCTTCAGGGGGCTTTCTTCGACTGGCACTCCATCGACGAAGATCCGGGTCGAGGCCCGCATCGGGCCGGGCTTCTTCACGACGGTCATCACAAGCGGCCGGTTCCAGAGCGGGCCGAACGAACCCTTGCCGAGGGTTGCGTCGTGGCCCCAACCGCCCGCGAGCATCAACTCCGGCTCACCGGTGCGGGCAATCTGAATGAGTGCAGCCTTCGGCTTGCCGGGGTTGCCCGGCGACGCCGGATTGCCGACGCCCAGAATCCCGTCGTAGGGCGGTTGCGACTCGGTCGGCTTCAGATTGACGACCACCATCAACGTGAGCGCCGCATCGCCCTTGATGTCCACTGGCACGTCGGGGGACGAGGCGAACCCGGTTTCCGGGGTGAAGCGCACCGCCGCCCGGCCGTTGACGGTTCCCGTGCTGACGAACGTGCCGGGCTTGCCCACGCCGCCGGTCCGCACACCTTCGGTCGCAGCGAGATCGCGCCCCTTGCCGCTGGAGTCCGGCCAGACGTGGACCGGCTTGCCGTCCGAGAGTGGCAGTTTGTCGGCGCGATACCACGCCTGGAGGTTGGGCCGCAACGGCGCTGCGTTGGGCTCGAGGATCGCCACGGTCTGAGGCGTCCTCGAAGGCGTCGCGGCGGAGGCCTTCGGCCAGGTCGCTCCCGCACGCACCCACACCACCAGGTCGCGCACCTCCTGGTCCTTCAGTTTTCCCTTGGGAGGCATCTTCAGGTCGCCGTCGTGTTGCACAGCCCTGATCAGCAGGCTCTCTTCAGGCTTGCCAGGGCGAACAACCGGGCCGGAGTCCCCTCCCTTGGCGACCCCGTCGGCCGAGTCCAGCCGGAGCCCCCCACGAACCTTCTCGGGCCCGTGGCAAGAGATGCACTGGGACAACAACAGGGGACGGACTTTCTTCTCGAAGTGATCGTCAGGGTTGGCGCAAACGGCAGCGGGTACCAGGACAAACGCTGCCAGAGAGAGCCAGGTCCAAAGGAAGCGGAAACAGGAGGCCATGAATCGTCCTCGGAAGGCAGGCAGGATTAATCCTGGCGGTCTCTGGTTTTTTGTCTCCGCTGCTCAGCACGCCAGCGGCGGTGGACACGTTTGTTGAACTCGCCGTTCAGGATGTGATCCGAGAGGGCGGCCGCTGCGGCATCGACATCGCCCTGAGCGAACACGTCGAGCAGGGCGGTATGGACTTCGTGAACGGCTGGCAGCATCTCTTTGGAGAGCAGGTCGTGCTCGTAGAAAGAGGTCGTCTTGTTGATGATGAGCGTCCAGATCGGCAGAAGATCGTCGAGGCCGGCCCGCAACAGCAATGAACGGTGAAAGTCCATGTCGCGCTCGAACAGAGCAGCGTTATCGCCGGCCTCGCAGGCGAGCCGGAGGGGCAAGAGCGCCTCTCGCCACTCCTGGAGGACCGGCCGGGTCAGACGGTCGAAGCAGGTCCGAAGGGCGTAAGTCTCGATCTGCACCCGCATGGGCATCAGCAGTTCGCAGACAGCAGCGTTGGGGGGAGACGCCACAGTCACCCCACAGTTCCTCCGGGCGAGCAGCAACCCCTCCAGTGCGAGTTGCTGGAACACCTTGCGAACGGGATGCCGGCTGACACCGAACCGCTCGGCCACCTGTTCCTCGCGGAGTGGCTCGCCCGGCTTGAAGCGGCCCGCGTGCAGCTCGGCGCGCAACCGCGTGGCGATTTGATCAGCAACGGTTTGGACCGGGCGGACGTGCGACATGGCTCCTCCAGGAAAGCACCCACGGGGATCAACGTCTTTGTATTTTGGATACAATCACAGGAAAGACCCTGTTTGCTAGATCGCCGCAGGATCGTTTGGCTACTGCTCACCATCACGGCCGGTTGGGCCAGTTCAGGTGCTGGTGGAGAAAGCGAAAGGTACCCTGGCCGTGGATGGTGTGGGGCCCATCGAAGAACTCGATCTCGGCACGCGGGCCGATCTTCAACTGGTCGTAGAAGCGGCGAACCTTGCCGAAATCGGCCGCGACCAGTTCCGTCGGCTGACCGCCGTCGCGATGACCCGCCTCGACCATGAAGGAGCGCGGGGCCATCAGCATGGCCAGCTCAGCGTAGCTGGCCTCGTGGGCCAGGTTCCACTCGGGGATCTCGTATTCGCCGGTGAACAGGTAACTGAAGCGATCCTCGTTGGAGGCGATGGTGCGCGGCCAGTCGGTGAAGTCGCCGGAGCAGATCGACAGGCAATAGCGATCGACCAGGGGTGGCACTCGCATGGCAGTCTTGCCGCCGTAGGACAACCCGTAGAACGCCAGACGTTTCGGATCCACGAAGGGAAGTGACGATAACCAGTCGAGTGTCTGTTCGTGCTGGGCGATGATGTAGCTGAAAAGTGATCGACCCAGCGGATTGGCCATGCGCTGCAGCACCCGGAAGCGGTCGCCGCCACGATAGGGATTCTGCGGCGCGTACACCAGGAAGCCGCGCTTCACCAGTTCCTCACTGAATGCCTTGTAGGACGCATAGGGCTTTGTCTCATGCGAGATGGTGTCTGCCGGTGTCCCCTCCAACCCGTGCTGACATACAACCAGAGGTCTCTTTTCTCCAGGTTTCAGATTCGTCGGTATCAGCAAGATTCCTCCTGCCATTACATCGTCAGCAACATCCAGAACCACCTGGTAGCCGAGGTAGTTCTTGTTGTCATAAACCAGTCGCGACCGAGCCCTGGGATCCCTCGGCCGCCAGGACAGTCGGCCGATCAAATCCCCATGCACCCGGTCGCGTAATTCGATTCGCTTCTTCTCCCACTCGGCGGCCGTAGCCGGAGGTGGTTGCCAGCGTGCATCACGTGTCCTGTCAGACTGACGGAGGAGACCTTGCACGTGCGCCTGGAGCTCGTCGAGTTGTCTTTTCTCTCGGGCGATTGGGTCAACGGGTGCCTCTGCCTTCCAAGGAGCCAGTTTGCCCGGTAGGTGCGACTCGATTCCCAGGCCCGAGGCGAACTGCTTGATGGCCGAGTCACTATCGACAACCAGGGCGAGTGCCTGCTTCTTGCCGAGGTTACTATAGATCGCGGCAGCTCGCTCGAATTCGGCGCGTATGGAGGCCAGAGGAGGGTGGACGATTCGGCCCGGCGCAGCGCTGGCATTGCGACCCTTTCGCGCCCCAGGCGGCCCCGACACCTCCTTCGCCCCCAGGGCCTGGATCACCAGCCGGCGCGGCGCGATTAGGCCTGCCAACTCGGCATCACCAAACTCCGTCAAGAGTCGCCAGACGTTGCGGTAGATCGGCTCCCTCCACACGCCTTCCCGCTCCTGGAAGTAGCCGCACACCAGGCTTGCTCGCAGGCGAGGCTCGAGAGCGGCAGAGTACAGGGCGAGCAGCCCTCCTTCGCCGACACCGGCGACACCGATCGGAATCGCTGCCGGGAGAGTTCGCCTGGCGTGCTGCTCGATCAGATCGACGGCGGCAAGTACTTTTTGCACCTCGTACCCGATGACGTGTCGGCCAATCTCGAACGCCTGGCGGTAGAGGAATTCGCGATGCGGCTGATTGGTGAAGCCAACGACCGGATGTCCTGAGAAGGCATCGCCGCGGCTGAGCAGCATGGGGATAGCGACCAGGCAGCCTGCTTCCGCTAGCCGTCGTGCGAACCGCGCCGATTCGGGCAAGTCGCCGACGAGGCCGCAAAACATCTCCGGCGTCCAGTCGGCATCAGGAATCGCAACCACCCCAGCACGGACCGTCCCGGGCACCAACAGCACCCCTTCGGCGTTGACACCGGGCAGCACGGGCCAGCGGACGGCGTGGGCCGTCACTTGCTCGCTTCTTGCCAGGATGGAGGAGCCGCCCAGTTTCGCGACCAGCTCGAAGCGGTGGTCGCCTGTATGGTCCGCGGTGATTCTGGCATCGACTGCGCCGATCAAGACGCGAAATCGACTCTGATATTCCGCAACGCTGGTAACGTATGCCTCAACACTGGAGAAATCCCTCTTCCACCGACCCTCTCGCGTGCTCGGGGAAGATGCCAACTCGCGCCGACAGTGCCGCTCGATCCCCTCCACCATAACTTCATCGAGCGGTCGGTCGAGTGCCAGGGGGAGTGTGCCAGGAAGTACCTTATCCGTGCGACGCGTTGGCCAGGCTTTAACTTCTGTCGGTTTGGGCTGTTGCCCTCCTAGATGGGCCTGGACGGCACCCAGGGCGGTGACACCCAGCAGGATGAAGACAAGGTAGTTCCATCGAATTCGTCGTGCTGGTTGGCTCATGAATTCGTCCCTTGTACGGTCGATGGAGAGAGGACGATGTCATTCTCTCATCCCCTTGCTCTTCCACCAACGAAACTTGTGCCTACCGAGGCCGTAACTGGTGGTGGCGAGAATCGCCGGAGCGACGGAGGACGCCTGGAAACATCGTCGAGAGCCAGGCATTCAAGTTCGCCGTGTATTGGTAGAAAGCGCACAGGCGTTGTTACTCCCCAATGGGGAATTGTTCGATGCCGGTGTGTGTACGGTTCAAATGAAACCGGATCATGTTGACAGGATTTGGGGCACCGCCTGAGGACCAATAATAGACCAGCATCGATTCGTCATCGAATTGCAATCCACCAGGGTGCGGTAGGATTGCGATTCGTGATCGAACGGACCCGACCAGTTCTTGCCTCCGTTGGTTCTGATGAACACCCTTACCAAGAGGCCTGCACGACGTGATAGTACCCGGCGGAGTGAACCAACAACCTTCGCGGCCGGCAGCTTCCAGCGAACCACCTCGAGGTGTGTTTTGTCGTCGTCGCCGCGGTACGAGTAGGACGTGGCCAGCGTACCGTCCTTGTGTTGCGCCGTCAGCCCAAAGCCGACGCTCTGGTACTTCCCGACAGGCGTGCGGGTGTCGAGCCGCAATCCGCCCTTCGCCTTCTCCGGCCCGTGGCACGACTGCCACTTCTCTACCAGCAGCGGGCGAACGTGCTTCTCGAAGTCGTCCGAGCGTGGGTTGTCGTCGCGAAGCAGCCAGGAAGAGCGATGGCCAGCCACCCCAATCCGAGGGCGGATGGTTCGAGATTGTTCACCGCGATCGTTGTCCTTTCGTCGGGGCAGACACTGCTTTCATTTGTGCTTCGCGTTGGCTTCGCACGAACTCACCGATGCGTTTGATCGCTTCGCGAGATTCTGGTAGCCCGCGGATCTGAAAGACATGGACCATTCCCGGCCAAATCTCGAGAGTCACCCTCACGCCGTCGGCGCGAGCCTTCTTTGCGACGCGAATGGCATCATCGCGGAGCATCTCGTGCTCGCCGAGTTGAATGAGCAACGGTGGCAGACCGCGAAAGTCGCCGAAGAGTGGCGACGCCAGCGGATGGCGGTGGTCCGTTTTGGCCAGGTAACGGTTGCGGAACTCCGGCATCGTACGAGCGCTGATGATCGGGTCATCGACCAGAGTCAACGCCGCGCTGCTCAGGGTGAAATCCGTGGCCGGTGATATCGGGATCCCTCCAAGCGGCATCGGCAGCTTCCGGTCCTTCAAGGCCAGTAACGTCGCCAGAGTGAGATTTCCTCCCGCCGAGTCTCCTGCGACGAATGTGGCCTTGGCTGCTCCGGGCGCGTTCGGCCCATTCGCCAGCATCCACCTGTACGCTGCGACGCAGTCATCGAGGCCTGCAGGAAATGGATGCTCGGGAGCCAGTCGATAGTCCGGCAACAGAACGGCACACCTGGCCGCCCGCGAGATCTCCGCGGCCAGGGGCAGGTAGTTGCCGCCCGACCCGGAGACCCAACCGCCTCCGTGGAGATAGAGGAGCCGCACATCTGGATCCGCCCCGGGAGTCATCACCCACTCACAGGGCACGCCCGCCACTTTGACTTTTTCCAGCTTCGTTCCGGGCACATTCGGCTCCTGACGTGTTCCCATCCCCATTCGCAATCCTGTCAGATCGAACCGGGTTGCTCCAAAGGGCGGTGTTTGGCGACGACGCTCCAGAAACTGCGCACCCTCGGGGGACGCCCGGCGCTGCCAAACTTCGCGCGACGCATGCCGACGTGTCGGCTCCAGGATGTCGATCAACGCCAGCTTTTCGAACACCAGATGCGCTTGACTGCCTTCGTAAACGATCCCGACATGTTCCCGATCGACGCGCGTGAGACTCGGATAGCCGGCCCCACGTCCAACGTCTAGCAACCAGTGATGCGAGTCGGGCCAGGTCCGACCATCATCGAAGCTGACCTGCAAGGTGTGATGCGTGCGCGATTTCTGCGAATGGGGATTAGCAAAAAGTAGGACGTGCTTCTTCTTGCCTGCCTGCTCATAGTCGAAGCGCAACAAACTGCCGTTACAGTTGGGCTCGATAAGTGTGTTGCGACTCGTCGGATGCGCCTGCCAGGTCTTCCCAAGATCTTTGGTCACCACGACCGCCCGATAGTGTTCGCGATCGTTGCGGACATTGAGCATGATCGAGCCGTCCCCGAGCAAGGCCGCCTGACACTCATTGCCGCCGGTGTAACCAAAGTTGCCGACGGTCCAGCTTTGACCGTGGTCACGACTCACCATGATAGTCGCGAAGGTCTCGAGTCGGGCCCGTCCCGTGCGACCCTGCACCGGCATGACAAGCGTTCCGTCGGGCAAGCAGATTCCCGCCTGGGGCGCAGGGGCGAGAAGCCACCATGCTTCCTGTTTCAGCTTCCGTGTCAGGTTCTCGGGTGCAGACCAGGTGCGTCCGTCGTCCTTCGAGCGCACCATCATGAACTGAGCCGCCTTGCCAATCTCGAAGCCGGGCTCCGAGCCGTCGTCATTCCATTGATGCTTCCCCGGTTTGCCATGCATCCAGACGGCGAAGCAAAAGATCTCCCCCGTCTTCTGATCAACGAGTATGCCCGGATCGCTGCAGCCGTTTTGCTCCGGCGGCAGCTTGCCGAACTGGCCCATGTCCATGATGACGCGCGGTGCTTCCCAGGTTCGCCCGCCGTCCGTCGAGCGGCTCAGCCCGATATCGATATCTTCTTGCAGGTCGCGGCCGGCACGCCTTCGCATGTCGTAGACAGCAAGTAGCGTCCCCTTGACCGATGTCGTCAGCGCAGGGATTCGGTAGGTATGCACGCCATCCTCATGCTGCCTCCTCAGAGCGACACCGATCCGCTGGCGTGCGTTGCCGACATCGTCGTGCGGTGTGAAGGCTCCTGCCGAAGTCACGACCTTGGTGCAGCATGCCACGATGTGGTGCTGTAAGTCGGCGGTCGGCTTCAACTGGCCCGACAGCCAAAAGACGTTTCGGCCTTCCACCAACGGGCGGTTGACTTGTACCCGAATCGATGCCGCCGGCGCGAGGGGCTCACCCAGAGGGCTTGCTGACGAGAACCCCTCCTTGGCCCCGGTCGAGAACAACTGCACCTTCGCAAGGTCGTTCACGTCGTCCGTGCCGGCGAATGAAAATTCAAGGGACTTCGCTTGCAACGACTGTCCCTTGGGCACCTCGAGAACGAGTCGGAGCAACGGTCCGTGCTCGTTGCGTATCAAGATCGGATGCATCGGCCGGGTGACGGAGGCGGCCACGGGTGCCGCCTGCTCCTGCGCGGCCCCCGTCGACAGCAAAGCCAGGAACGGCAGTAGGCATGACCAGAGTTTGTTCATGGTGTTGTGACTCCTGTTAGTAGCCGTACAGGGTTTCTTTATGCGAGCACCTCCATGACGTCCTTGGCCCCCGTGATCCGCGGCTCGGTCAGCGTTTCGTCCACCCCGTGGTTGGGGGAACTCCGCCAGGTCATAGTCGAGGCCGACCGGGTGCAGTATGGTCGCCATCAGGTCGGGCACGCTCACCCGATCTTTCACGGCAGGGTAGCCGAACTCGTCTGTGGCCCCGTCGGTGGGACCGGCCTTAAAGCCGCCGGCCAGCAGGGCGAGAAAACCGTGCGGGTTGTGGTCGCGTCCGTTGCCATCTTTCGAGATCGGCATGCGACCGAACTCACCCACCCGCAGGACGATGGTGCTGTCCAGCAGGCCGAGCTGCTTCAGGTCGCCTGCCGGCAGGGTTGCGCAGCCAGTTGTTGATGTCGCCGTGGTGGTCCCGGGAATTGTGCCGGGCCGGGGCGAAGATCTGCACGAACCGCATGCCGCGTTCGACCAACCGCCGGGCCAGTGCCCGTTGGCGGCCGTCGCCGGGTCGTTCAGCCCGTACAGATCCTGCACCATGGCGGGCTCAGTGGACAGGCCGAGTTCCCCGGCCGCCTCCATCTGCATGCGGCTGGCGATTTCGAAGTTCCGGATGCGAGCGTCGCGGTCCGTGTCGTCCGAGTAGTCGCGGCGGTGACTCCCGTTGAGGCAGGCGAGCAGTTCGAGCGAATTTCGCTGAACTCCCTGCGGCCTGGCCTCATACACGTTCCCGGTGAGGGTGTCCGGTTCCTACGATAGGAGGTGGAAAAGTCGCCTCCAGTGGCAGAAAGCAACCGTGATCCACATGCGGCTGGCTGAAGTGGAGGCCGTGCATCTGAAGGAGGCGTTCCGGTCCACCGACGACCGGACGCACCGCGACCGCCTTCAGATCGTCCTGATGGCCCACAAGGGCCGCAGGCGCTAGGACTTCGCCGCCGACCTGTGCATCGACCGCCGCTCCGTCCAGCGCTGGCTCAACGCCTACTGCCAGCGCGGCCTGGCCGGCCTGGTGCCCCGCAAGGCCAAGGGAGCGTCCGCCAAGATCCCCGCCGCGCTGGCCGACGAGATCAAACGCTGGGTGATCGAGGGGCCGGCCAAGCAGGGCCTCGAACGGGCCGGGTGGACGTACGAGGAGTTGGCCGACCACCTCGACAAGACTCACGGCTCCGCACGTCCCGCAGCGCCATGCACCGCTTCTGCCAGAAGCTCGACATCCGGCCGTACCGGCCGACGTACCGCTACCTGCGGGGCGACCCCGAGAAACAGGCCCAGGCGCGGGAGGACATCGCGGCGCTGAAAAGGGGGCGCAGGCCGGCGCACTCGTGCTGCTGAGCCAGGACGAGGCACGTCTCCAGATGGTGCCGACGTTGGCCCCGACGCTCGGCCTGAAGGGGCACCGGCCGGTGGTCGGGACGCGCGACTGCAAGGATGTGCTGTACGTCCTGGGGGTGCTGAACCTGCTCACCGGGGCGTTACACGCCAATACGCTGGAGAGCCTCCAGAAGGACAACCGCAACGACCGCAAGGCAGGGGGCAACAAGACGAGGCGGATGCAGCGGGCGTTCGCCGACCACCTGCGGCACGTCGTGAAGGCGTACCCGCAAGCCCGGCACAAACGCGTGGTGCTGCTGATCGCCAACACCCCGTGGCACCGGGGCAAACTGATCGACGAGGCGTTGGCGGAGAGCCCGCACCTGGAGTTCAAGCGACTGCCCAGCTCCAGCTCGCAGCTGAACCCCATCGAGCGGTTCTGGAAGAAGCTCAGGAGGCGGGCGACCCACAACCGGCAGTTCGACGCGATCAGTGACCTGAAGTCATCCGTCCAGAACAGCCTCCGCTACTTCCAGACCGTCCGCCACCAACTGCTGACGATGATCAACGGCCGACGGACGAAAGCTGCCCAATGAGTCAGCGTCATCGGGAACGTGTATCGGAGGCCAGGCGAATCATCTTCAAGGTGTTCGAGGGCTGCGGCTGGGAGCGCCTGGGCGACGTGCGGCGCGATGCCTTCAGCGACTACCTGGCTGCGATGGCTGAGGCCGGGAAGGCACCGCTGACCCGAAAGCAGCACCTGGCTTTCGCGCGCAACCTGCTCTACTGGTGCGTCGATCAGGGCTGGCTACTCGAAAGCCCTCTGGAGGGGATCGAGGCGCCCACCGTGGGCCACGCCGGGCGTCGTCGGCTACGGCGTGCCTACAGCGACGACGAGCTGCGGCGACTCCTGGCCGCGACTCCCGAGCCTCGACGGACGCGCTACCTGATCGCAGCCCTGTCCGGGTACCGGCGGAAGGAACTGCGGTTGATGGAGCGCCAGGACCTGACTCCCACCGGCGACCGCCCGCGCTGGCACCTTCGCGCCGAGGTCTCGAAGAACCGACGCTGCGACATCGTGCCGATCGTCCCGATCCTGCAGCCCATCCTGGCCCCGATCTGGGCAAGGCTTCGCAGCGCATCCAGCCTCCTGAGGGCGGACGACGGCCTAGGCGTGGCCCTGCCTCACCATGAGACATTGCACGCCGACCTGGCCTGGGCGCAGGTCGAGCGGATCACCGAGGATGGCCGACACGCGGACTTCCACTCCTTCCGCTACACCTTCTGCAGACTCAAGGGGGAAGTCCTGCCCATCCAGAAGGTGAAGGTGCTGATGCGGCATTCCACGATCAAGCTCACGGCCGATCTCTACGGCGAGTTGGGAATCGACGATCTGGGTGAGGATGTGTGGTCGTTGCCTCCACTGGGAGTCCTTGAGGGCAATTCGCGCGCTCCCACTGGCGCAAACATTGGCAGTTTTGGGGGAGGAAAGGGCCAGGGAGCTCGTCGTCGTAAGTCCTTGCCCTGAAACGGAGAGGGCGGGATACTGGCCACGCTTTGCCGCAAGGTCTTATGGGAAGGACTTTTGCTGCGGCAAGTCTTCTTCTACCTTGGACTTGTGCTCGGTCACCCGGATTCATCCCTGACCAGGGACTCTCACGAATGATCAGCGGGATTGGCCCACTGGGTCAATCCCTGCTGGTTGCCCCGGCACCTCCGACATGGAGGTGTTTGAATGACGTCTCTTCTCAATCCCCCTCTCAGGCCTCGGCGCGGGGGAGATTTACAGGTGCTGGGCATCGCCCGCATCAGCACCGAACACCAGGACCAGCGTAGTCTGGTCGATCAGGAGGCGCTGTACCGCCGCTTCCTCGATGACCATGCTGGCCTCCCTTATCATCTGGAGATGATCGCCGGTCAGGGCAGCGGCGAGTGCCTCGACCGCAAGGAAGCCATCCAGGCCACCGCCGAAGTCGAATCGGGCAGGTTCGACCTGGTCATCGCCGAGGACCTCGGTCGCATCTTCCGCCGCGCCCACGCCCACCTTTTCTGCGAACTGTGCGAGGACCACGGCACCCGATTGATCGCCCTGAACGATCAGGTTGACACCGCCCAGGACAACTGGCGCGTGCTCGCGGGTTTCGCTACCATGCGTCACGAGATGTACAACGCCGACACGGCCAAACGCATCCGCCGCACCCTGCGCAGCCGCTTCACCCAGGGCGGCATCGTTCAGACGGTCATCTACGGATACATCAAGCCGCCCGGCATCAAGAGCGACGCGGAACTGAAGAAGGACCTTGAGGCCGAACCGATCATCGAGTAGTTGTTCTGCAAACTTGAAGGAGGGGCCAGCTACTCCGAGGTCGCCGACTGGCTCAACGAGAAGAGCGTCAACCCCGGCCCCTACGCCCGCAAGGCGCGCTGGGACTGCAGCCTGGTCACCCGCTTCGTCCACAACCCCATCCTCAAGGGCGTCCGCGTCCGCAACCGGAAGATGAGCAAGCGCGTCAACCAGACCGGTCGGCGCAAAGCAGTCGATGCCCCGCTGGGTGAGCGCCTGGAGCGGCACTGCCCCCACCTGGCCTTCGTCGACTCCATGCGCTACGACCGGCTGATTGCCAAACTCGACGAGGCGAACGCCCGGTTCCGGCGCAAGGGTAGCGACGGCGTCGATACGCGCAAGGGGGTGCCGAAGAAGCGGACGGTCTGGCCGGGCCAGCACATCGACTGCGGCATCTGTGGCAGGCCGTACGTCTACGGCGGGCACGGCCAGAAGGACCATCTGATGTGTCGGGGCGCCCACGAATACCACTGCTGGAACGCCGTCACCGCCGACGGTCCGCTCGCCGCCCAGAAGATGATCACGGCCATTCGCGAGGCCATCGGGGCTCTGCCGGACTTCGATCCCGTGCTGGTGGATATGGTCCGCGAGGAACAGCGCCGGCAGCACGGAGACTCCGACCGGAGGCAGAAGGAACTGGCTGGCCGCCTGGCCAGTGCTGAGCGCGAGATCCAGAATGTGCTGGCAGCGATTCGGGCAGGCGGGCACAGCCCTGCGTTACTGGAGGAATTGACTCGTCTGGAGGGACTGAAGAGCCAGATCGCCTGGGAGCAACAGCAGGCCGCGTCATCCGCGACGCCGTCACCGGTACCGAGCGTCGGCGAGATCAAGTCCCTGGCCGAACAGGCCTTTGTCAACCTGGCGGTGACCTCCCCGGAGTTCGGCCGGCTGTTGCGGCAGTTGATCGATCGCATCGTGGTCACCCCGCATCGGCTCTGCGACGGCGGCCACCCGGTCTTGCGGGCCAGGTTCACCCTGCGGCTGGCCGCTCTCTTGCCGGAGTCGTCTGGGTTCGGCGCTCTGGACGCCGTACTGGAGCGCCCGCTGGTTGTGGACTTGTTCTCGCCACCCCAGCGAGAAGAGTTCCGCCACCGCGTCATGGAACGGACGGCAGGCGGGCTGACGCAGCGGGAGATCGCCCGCGAACTGGGCATTACCCTGCCCGCCGTACAGAAGGCCGTGGCGCTGTCACGCTGCATGGAGGCACTGGGGATTGAGGACCCTTACCTGCCCCTGAGCGAGCCGCCTGCAGATTACCACCGGTTGCGGCGGCACCGCCACCGTCGCTACCGCTTCGAGCCGCTGAAGGCCGATCCCAGGGGCGATTTCCAGGCGGCTGATTGACCGCATGATCCATCCTTAACTACGGGCCCTCGACCGTCCAGCCTTCAGGACGGTCGAGGGCCTGTCTGTTTGCTGAGCAAAGGAGTCCGCGATGAGTGACGACCCAGACACACCGGAGCACTCCAACAGGCAACCCGGGTGCGAAGACGAGTTGCGAAAAGTACTGCTGCGCCTGCTGCAACTGGTCGCGGCGGAGGTGGTACGGTTGCTGGCGCCGCAGGCAACCGCAGGAGGCGAGAGTACCCCGCCGAATTCACCGGGCTGAAGAGCCCACTAGCTGGGGCGATGCCAGGAGAATCGACCAGCACGAGGGACGCTTCCCTTGCCCCAGCAGCACCGGGACAGCGATCTGCGCCTTGTTGCCGCCGGTGGCGTTGATGGCGCAGGTAGTGGGTCAGTTGCCTCGAACGTGGCCATACCATCGGCGCCGGATCGGTTGTGGGGGCACCGCTTCCGATCCGCCCACGGGGTGCCGACGTTCCCGCTGTCACTTTCTTCGAGCGACCCGCTTGGCGCCCCAGATGAGCGGCGTGGGGACCAAGTTCCAGTGCCGCGCCACCGACTCGAAGCGGGGGATGATCTCGGCGGGGTTGGTCGGGTGCTCCCCGCTCAACGCGCGCGGCTTGAGCACCTGCTGGATGCTCTCGGTCATGTTCAGCCACGCCCCCCCCAGCGGGGTGGACGAACAACCACAGGACCAGCGCCGGGTTTTGTGACCGGCCAGGTGGTCCAGCACCGACAGCACGCGCAGCGGCGGCAACTGCATCGGCAGCGTGATCCGCAGCGTCAACCCCGCCTGCCACCACTCCCACGCTGCAGGGGACGTATCGGCCGCCGGAGGGAGGGCCGGCCACTCCACCACGATGGTCGCCAGCTCCCGCTTCAGCCACGGTTGCAGCACCGTGTTGGGGAAGGTGGTGGCCCCGTCGATCCGCACACCCCCGTCGGCCGGTCGGAACAGGGTCAGCATCTTGGCGGTGCCCCCGCGCACGTACTCGTGCGGTAGCCGCGCTGGGTGGCAATCCAGAAGAACAAGGATTGAAACCTCAGGTCGTGGTAGAGACGCAAGGCCTGGAGGGTGGTCGAAGAGGGTGATCCAGAAGAACAAGGATTGAAACATGGCAGTGGAGCCGCCGTCATTGTGGACAAAGACGACGAAGAGGATGATCCAGAAGAACAAGGATTGAAATAATTCAGCCCAGACGGCTTGCCGAACTCCCAGGGCCGCCGGTGGAGCAGATCCTTGAGCCCGCCTTCGTGCTTCCGGTCCCAGACGGCGGCAGCACCTTGGCCACTGGCGCCTTGCAGGTCAGGCACTCGAGGCCGTGGCCGTGGAACGCCCGGATGGGGTTGCGGATGGCCAGGGTGGACAACCCGACGGCCGCCGGTCCGGCACCGCTCGCACTGGTGAGTAGCGATTGGGAGTGAAGGACGGTGAACCCTTCAGTGGATTGAAGGACCCGCCGGAGGGCCGCCCGCTCTTCGGGTGACAGTTTGCAGACCAGCCAAGTTGGTGTCATCCGGGCACCTTATCCCGATCGGTCACATGACACAGCAAGCCACCTGATCTCGCACCAGGCCGGTTATCCACGGGCCAAAGACCGTGGCTGAATGGATTCGCCTTCGTCTATCCGTAATTATCTGATCAAATTTGGGCGCAGTACCAGTGGTCAAATGTCTCATTCTCTCGTGAACCCCCTGGATTTCCTCCCGGTTGGGTCGGCATGAAACTGCAGAATGAACCATGTCGCGTACAGTGAGATACCGTCATTTCTTCTGCGACAAGGTGGTTACGACTTGCTCACGGAGCAGGCGTTGTTCATAACAATGAGGGCATCGACTGTCTCGCCAGGAATCGGCTTCCTTTAGGTACTGTTGTGCAGACAGGGTATTGCCCTGCAGAGCATAACTCAGCGCGAGCAGGTACAGTGCATGGCCAGTTAAGTATCGGTCCCTGGTGTCCACCACGCGCAGAAGACGTGAGCGTGCTTCTGAAAAGTGTCCGTTTCGGAGATAGGCCATGCCCAGAACCCGATCCAGGTCCTTTTCCTCAGGATGGTCTGTCCGGATCGACTGGGCCATGGCGAGTAACTGGCCAGGGTTCTCGATCAGGTCGGAAGGATAAAGGCATAGGGCCCCAGCTACGAAGAGGCGGAAGGAGGCGCGCGGCTGGGCCATACTCTGAAAGTGGGCGCACATTTCGGCAATGCGATGTTTCGCTGTGTTTCTATCTCCTTGCAGCAGAGACAGATCGGCTTGCGCCTTGAGCGAGCGGAATCGGCCTTCCAAACGGTGAGGGACAGGCGAAAACTGGTCAATCAGGGTGAGAGTGGTTTTCTCAAATTCCTTGAGTAGAGCGGGAACTTCATCCAGATTCCCCACATCCATCAGGAGGTTGGCTAGCTGGAGTCGGCAACACAGTGTTGTGTCGCGATCTCCCAGCTTCAAGGTCACCTCCGGTGACTTCAATCGCTCGTCGTTCTTGACTGCTTCTCGCATGGCCTCAATTGCTTGTTCCACCCAACCCTGGGTGGATAACAACTCTGACCGGTCTTTCCAGTCCGAGGCAAGACGGATAAAACTCAGTGGGTGCCCTTTTGAGAACTGCCGAGCCAGGTTCTCTGCTACCTGGATGGCCTGTTGGTTTATTGTTATCGCGTTCTCTATTCGCTGCTGCTGGGTTTCCAATCGTGCTCTGTCAGTCAGTATATCGTGATAGAGATTGAGATAACTCGGCTGGTTGGGATTTGTCTCTAGCAAATCGGCTATCACCTTGGCGGCTTCCGCGAACAGGGCGCTGTATTCGGCAAACGGAGCGCCCTGCTCATTCAGGTTGATTGCATACCACCGCAACATGTAGCCAAAATCCAATACTGTTGCTGGATCCCTTTCCTGTTCCACCACCTTTCGCATGTACTGGACTGCACGACCCACTGCCTGTCTTGCTTCCAGTCCTGGTCCATTCAGGCGATGCTCAATCGCAGACAAACGCCAGAACGCCCTTGCTGCCTCCCGCTTGACTTCGAGGCTTCCATGTTCCGCTCTGGCGAGATCTTCCAGCACCTCACTGGCCTGTTTCAATAAGCGTCGTTGCAGCTTCTGCTCCCCAGGCACGCTGGCCAGGTATTTGTCGGCCAGCTGGCTTTGAACCTCAATTACTTTTAGTAGTTGTTTTTGCTGCAGTTCGACAACTTGCCGCGCAGATGCCTCCTGGGAATGAGCCCAATACTCGTTCTCGTACGCCTTCCAGATAAGCCCCAGGCTAACCATCAATCCCACGAACAATCCCGTGGCTCCCACAAGCACCATGTGGATCAGTCGGCGTTTCTTGCGCCTGCACCACCGGACAAGCCGGCCCCAGGAGGTCACCGGCCGCGCAGTGGTTGGCAGATGATCGCACCAGCGCTGAAGATCTGTGGCAAAGGCCGCCGGATTGGCATAGCGTTCCTGCGGGAGCTTTGCCAGTCCTCGCATAATCACTGCGTCGAGGTCCGGTGTTATGGCCGGGTTCCGCTGGCGCGGAGAGTCTGGATCGCGGTCGAGTATCGTCTGAATCAGTTCAACATCGTCCGGCCCTTGAAAGGGAGGGTGTAGCGTCACCAGCTCGTACAGGGTGGCTGCCAGCGCATAGACATCCGAGCGTTCATCCACGATGGACTGTTCACCCCGGAGCTGTTCTGGGCTCATGTAGCGCAGCGTACCGGCCAGCGTTGCACTGTGAGATCCATTGTCGGAACGCAAGGCTCGCGCCAGGCCAAAGTCACTGACCCGAATGTGTCCTTCCCTGGTCAGTAACAGGTTGCTTGGTTTGACATCGCGGTGGAGATAACCCTCCTCGTGAATGTAGCTGAGCGCGGCGGCAGCTTCGATGACCCAGCGAACGGCAGAATACAGATAAGTGCGATCTTGAATGATCTCCGGTGTCTCTTTGCGCCAGCGACCCAGATGGTCTGCCAGTGACAGCCCCTCGATGCGCTGCATGACGAAGTAATAGATGCCGTCTTCCTGGCCCACGTGATACACCGGCACCAGGTTGAGATGCTGGAGCGCCGCGGCAGTTTGCGCCTCTCGTTGAAAGCGGCGAAGGCGGTTTGGGTCCAGTGCCGCCGTGGCTGGCAGCACCTTGACGGCGACTCGACGCCTTAATTGGAGGTCTTCGGCTTCGTAGACGATGCCCATACCGCCTCGACCGATCTCCGAAAGGATCTGGTAGGAGCCCAGTAATCGTCCGTGCGGAAACGAGGTGCCGCCCGCCGGCCCCATCAACTCTTGCAGATGGCCAGCCGATCGGTGGAGCAAATCCAGCTGGTCGAACAGAGCGGAGAGGTGGGAAGCCAGGTGGGGAGCCTGGGAATAAAACCGATCCCGCTGAGGTACTTTCCCCTGCTGCAGAGTTTCCGAGTACTCGCGCAACAGGCGCATCTCCAGGAGAGGAATGTCTTCCTGATCCCCATTCCGCGAGGGAGGCTCGCTCATGTCTCGTCTCCCAGGATTTGCTGCAATTGATGGAGGGCACGTACCCAGATCATCGTGGTCGCTCCCTCGGTGCGATTCAATTGCCGGGCGATCTCGGGAAAACTCAGGCCGTCGAAATGATGCAGGTACAACACCTCGCGAGCATCCGGCTGGAGCTGACCCAGCGCCTCGGCCACGCGTCGAGTTGTCTCGCGCACGGAGGCCTGCCGGCTAGGGGAGGCGGAAGAACGAGTCCACAGGGCGATCTGGCGGGAGTCATCCACGAATCCCATCAGGATCTCGCGTTGCAAATCACGCGACTGGGTCTGGGTGAAACGGCGAACCAGTTGTGCGAGCTGAGAGGCAAAGATGGCCCGCAACCAACCCACCAGGGATTCCTCGCATTGCCCCCGGTATTGCCCCCGGTTTTCCCAGGCCAGCAGGAAGGTTTCCTGAACCAGATCAGCAGGGTCCACCTTGACGCGAAAGCGGCGTCGCAACTGCATTTCCCCCAGCAGAGTCAAATAGGCGCGATGCCGTTCCAGACGCTTACCCCAGTGGTCCGTGGCATGCGGATCCGGGGTAAGCACAGAAAACTCCCCTGGGGGTGGGGGTGGCAACACGCGCGTCTCCTTGCTGGGATTGGCAGCGGTGAGTTTGACCGAAGATCGACTGCGTTGGTCCCAATCATGGCGAGTAAGGGGGGAGCATGTCAACCGTCGGCCCCGATGGAATCGCCCTGTTCCAGGAGCCAGGAATGGCTCGGACATGGGTGCACACTGTGCAAGGTGTTTCGTATTCGCTCACTTGCGGACGACTTGGGGAAAAAAGCGAAAAACATCCCTTTTTCGCGTTAGTGTTGGGTTCGCCTTCGCATCCAGATAGCTAGGGAAATTTGGTCTCCGCATCTGTAACAGGAGTTTGTGATTCGTGACGTGCGCCTCCACTTTTCAGGCTGCGTTCCGGGTGATTCCCAGAACGCGGTCCCGGTGGAAGGTCTGTCCCCCGCCATCCATGGGCCAGCGGTTATTGCGCAACACAAGAACCCCAACACAATTCAAACATGTGGTGATCCCAGTGAATCCGAAGCATTGTGACGCGACAGAGCATGAAACAATCGAGTCAAGAACCAGCATTCTGCAAGGGGTTGTGTCGGATCCAGATCCGTTTATTTCGTCCTGTCTGCTCTGTGAATGCCCGGATTCAGCATTTGCGGAAGTGAGCCCACAACAGCCTGGGATGTGAAAGCAGGTTCGCCCGGAACAAACGGGAACTACAGGTTGTGAAACCCAGAATGCAAGGAAGGGCAAAAAGTCTTCTGTGGGCGCTGGTGAAGTGGGGTGGTATCCGCAGCACCTCTTCTCGTCAGTTCTTCCGCCAACGATTGCGCCGAAAGGGATGAATGCTGACATGAATAATTCGCTTGCGAGCGTCACACCGAACAGGGACCCGAAGGGGCTGGCTGGTGGCCGAATGGCAGGTTTCGGTATCCACCTGACCCTCGACCTTGGGGAGTGCGATTCAACCCGCCTGAGTGACCTGGATCGGCTATTTGAATTGCTGAATCAACTGCCAGAAATGTTGTGCATGACCCGGGTGACACCTCCCTATGTGTTCAAATACTCCGGAAAGGTGCCTGAGGACAGGGGCATCACAGGTTTTGTGGTAATCGCCGAAAGCCATATTTCGATTCACACTTTCCAGGAGAAAAATTACGCCTTTGTTGATGTCTTCTCTTGCAAGGCATTCGACTGGAATCAGGCCAAAACCTTCATAGCAGACTGCTTGGGGGCCAGAAACGTCGTGGCAAATATGGTCATACGTGGCAGGGATTTCCCCCGCCCATCGTCAGCCCAGGTGATTTCTTCACAGGCCCTGAACTGCCACCATGATGAACGGAAGGAGCGCCCATGACAAGACTGGTGACCATTGGGTTGGCCCAGATGCACTGCGATCGCCCAGCCGAGAACAACCTGTCCCGGGCTGGCGAACTGATCGCAGAGGCGGCGTCAAAAAGGGCTGCCATTGTCTGCCTCCCCGAGTTATTCCTGTCACCCTATTTCTGCCAGTACAAACACAACGACGTGGTACGCCATTCTGCCCAGCCCATCCCAGGTCCCGCTACAGATTATCTCGGAAACCTCGCCCGGCACTACCGGGTGTGCATTCTGGGAGGTTCAATCTTCGAGCGCGGCGGCGACGGCAGGTACTACGACACAACGCCAGTGATTGATGAACGTGGGCAACTGGTTGGCATCTACCGAAAGACCCACCTCCCGGAGGACGAACGTTACCACGAACAGCATTACTTCTCACCTGGCACCGAGCGCACCGGTGTGTACACCTTGGCCGGTTGTCGGGTTGCCCCTTTGCTGTGCTACGACCAGTGGTTCCCCGAAACTGCCCGACTGGCCGCGCTTGCAGGTGCCGAAGTGATCTGTTTTCCCTCGGCAATTGGTCGGTTCACAGATGAGGAGCCAGCCGAGGGGGACTGGCAGTCGGCATGGGAAGATGTTCAGCGAGCCCACGCCATTGCCAATAACGTCCACGTGGTAGCCGTTAATCGTACCGGGATCGAGGGGGGCCTGGCTTTCTGGGGCGGTTCATTCGGCAGCGATTCCTTTGGCAAGGTTCTGGCCCGCGGAGGCGAAGAAGAGGGTGTCGTGGTTGTTACCTGCAACCTGAGTCAGGCAGAGGAGACGAGACGATTGTGGGGGTTCCACAGAAACCGTCGCCCGGATCTTTACTCTCCCCTCAGCGAGTCATTGGCAAATGAACCTCGCAGGCCAAGTAAAATCGGAGGCCATCTTGTCCGGTGACATTGCCAAACTGTGTCTGGTATACGGACTGCTGATCCTCATCGGCATTACTGGCGCACTGGGGGACATCTGGGTCTACGCCTGGTTTCGAACTGGCCAACTCCTCTGGCTGATTCTGGCCTCCACTGCCTGTTTGGCCAGCCTCTTTCTTTTCGGCCTGTTACTGTGGTGGGACATCCGTACGTTCAGCGCGGTCTTCATTCTGTCCTCGGTCCTGCACTCCGTGGCGGTGCTCTGGTGCGACTGGGCATACTTCGGTGGCCGGCCGAATCGGCTGGAATGGTTCGGCATCATTCTATCCTTCGTGGTTGTGTTGCTTCTCGAACTTGGCCGCGATAGTTCCTTAGGAGAGGACGCCCAGGGAAAAACTGTCTCCAGGCTGTCGATCTTTTCAGGCTCTGAATCGCCGGAAAGCCGACCTGGCGAGATTTCGATGAGGGATCCGGGGAATGGGAGCGAATGATGAGGATCCACTCGCTGCTTTGCAACAACTGTCGCGTCACAGTATCACCGATACACGGTCGTGGTATTTTTGCCATTGCGCCGATCGCTGCAGGCGAACTGGTAGCGATCTGGGGGGGAAAGGTGTTCACTGCCGAGGAGGTTGCTCGGTTGTCCTCGGCTATTCCCCATTTTTCGTCGCACTCGTTGTGCATTGGTGCCGGGTATTATCTCGGCTCCGATAACATGTTTGAGCTTGATGATGCCGAATTATTCAATCACTGTTGCGAGCCGAACGTTGGAATCCGCGGGCAAATCTTGCTAGTTGCCCGTCGATCGAGAGACGCAGGAGAGGAACTGACGTTTGACTATGACACAACGGAAACATCTTCGGGATCACACAACATAGGTTTCAACTGTCACTGTGGCAGCAAGGGCTGCCGAGGGACAATTGACGGAAGTTCCTGGACGAACCCCGAATTCATCAAGCGAAACCGGGAGTATTTATCCAGTTACATCCTTGAACTGCTCAAAAAAGGATAACGCAAGCGACTACCACCACGATCCCTTGAGCAACGAACACAGTAGAAACAGAAAAAAATGCGGCAGAAGCATGGACGATGGGCAACTGTCGCCAGGAGGTCAAGCCATCATGCTCCTTGTCAACGCCCGCGCCGGAGTCAGCCGCATCCACGGCATCGGTCTCATCGCTCGGGAGTTCATTCCCCGTGGCGCAAGTATCTGGGAATATCGGCCCGGTTTCGACTTGGAGTTGCCCGATGACTTGGTTCGGATTTTGTCGGGCCCGGCCCAGGAGCAGGTGTTCTGGTACGCCTACTACGATCTCACCCAGCGGGTCTATGTCCTGTCGGCTGACGACGACCGGTTCACCAACCACGCCGACGATCCTAATACGACTAACGAAGGCAAAGCGGTGACGTTTGCCACGCGAGACATCCTACCGGGCGAGGAGATCACCTGGGATTACCGGCCGTGGGGTGGGCTGTTGGCAGATGAAAAGGCTGCGTTCGTCGGGGGTAGTCCGCTCATTTTACCCCACCGGTAGTGAATCAGATTCGAGCAAATGGACAATATTGGATTCTATCTGGCGATTATTGTTCCATTTTTGGGAAAAGAAGTAGAGAAAAGGTAAACCCGTGTTCGGTACACCTTCCGCTCCATCCCGTCCCTTCGTCGACACTCGCTACCGTCCAACGCCGTTCCTGTTGCTCGACTTGCAACGGATCATTCAAAACGTTGAGGCCATCCGCACCGCGCTTGGAGATGCGGAAGTCTGGTACGCCTTGAAATGCAACCCAGACCCCCGCATTGTGGCGGCCCTCACACGCCTCCATGTCGGGTTCGAAGTGGCCTCGGCCAACGAACTCCACTCCCTCATCTCGCTCGGCGTCTCGCCCAGCCGGGTCATGTGCCTGCACCCGATCAAGTCCCCCGACTTCGTTTGCCAACTCCACGCAGCTGGCGTGTCAGTGATGGCAGTTGATTCCCCCGAGGAGATCGAGAAGATCGCGCGACTCGCGCCCGGAACTCGGGTCGTCGTCCGAATTGAGGTAGACAACCGGGGAAGCCGGGTCCCACTCGGTGGTAAATTCGGATGCCCTCCGTCTGAAGCGAGCGAACTGGTCAGATTGGCCCGGAGGGTCGGAGTTCGCCCTGCCGGGGTGACACTGCATGTCGGTTCCCAGTGCGAATCACTTCGGACGTGGATCGAAGCCCTCAATGTATGCCGCCATGTTTGTACCCAGCTTGCGGAGGAGGGCTCACCGGCGGAGATCGTCAGCTTGGGTGGCGGACTCCCAGTCCCCTATACGCCTCACGTCCCCAGCCTGCGGGCCATCGGTGAAGTTCTCGCGCGGGCGGCACCTCGCACCTTTGCGCCGGGCGGGTGTCGGGTCACAATCGAGCCTGGTCGGGCCATCGCAGCGACCGCGGGGATTCTCGTCGTGTCAGTAGTCGGAACCGCCACACGTGCGGGCGTGCGCTGGGTCTACCTCGATGCTGGTGCCTTTCAAGGCCTCTTCGAGTGGCTCCCTGCTGCGGGCGGGCTAACGATGCCTATTGTGGTTGAACACGTTGACAGGCCAATTCAGCCGTGCCGCCTTGCCGGGCCAACGTGTGACAGTATCGACGCGTTTCCTGGTGTGTTCAATCTTCCCGAACTCCGAACAGGGGATCGGTTGGCGTTCCATTACGCGGGGGCGTATTCAACATCCGTATCCACCCACTTTAACGGCTTCGATCCCCCGAGAATCGTTGTCGCCAGGTCTGACGGAGGGGTCTCGAATGACTGAATCAACCGGAATCGACCTGTACACCGCGGCTTTCAATCCGCGCAATTACTTGCGGCAGTATTACTCGACGCCCCACCTGACTGCTGATGACTCCACTCTGTTACAGTGCCTGTGTGGGTGGCTGGAGCGTTCTGGCCACATTTTCAGTGCTGCACTCGACCTGGGGTGCGGGCCAACCGTTCACTACAGCTTTGCGATAAGCCCTTATGCCCATCGGATCGATCTCGCCGACTATTTGCCGGCAAACCTGGCTGAAATCCGAAGATGGCTCGACAATCATTCGGACGCACACGATTGGGACGCCTTGTTTCGTGGCGTACTGGCTTGTCAGGGGGTCAATCCTGATGTGGAGCTGGAGCGGCGAAAGGCCTTGTACCGTTCGCGTGTATCGACACTCCTCACCTGCGACCTTCGGCACCCGAACCCTCTGGGCAGATCGGCAGAATATGACCTTGTGACTTCCTTCTTCTGTTGCGAGTGCATTGCCGCAGACAGAGACGACTGGAAGTCGATCATGGGGCGCATTCTGTCGCTGGTGCGTCCTGGCGGGTCTGTCTTTTTCGCAAGCATGCGGGACTGCCGCCAGTATGCCATTCTGGGCCGCTGGTTTCCGTCAACGCCGGTGACGGAACAGGATTTCTGGGATGTGTTCACCCTGTATGGCTTCGAGGTTCCCTTGATTTCGGTCAGGGCCGTTGCCGCCCCGGCCTGGGTCGAGGATGGATTCGATCACATCATTGTAGCGAGTGCAACTAGGGCCTGTTGACGATGTTGATCCATGTTGCACAACACCACCAAGAAGGGGCGGGCGCTGCTCGACCGCGCCCTCTACCTGCCCCGGGAGTGGGCCAACGACGACGAGCGCCGTGAGGGGGCCGGTGTTCCGGAGGAGATCGCGTTCGCCACCAAGGTCGTCCTGGCCCGGCAGATGATCGACCGGGCAGTGGCTGCCGGGGTGCCGGCGAAGTGGGTCACGGCGGACGCGGTATACGGCTCGGATGACCACTTCCGTACGACGGCGGAAGGCCACGGGCTGGGGTACGTGGTCGGAGTTCGGAGCGACTTCGCGGTGTGGGCCGGGCTTCGCCAGGTGCGGGTCGGGACGTTGCTGGCGGGCATTCCGGCGGAAGCCTGGCACCGGCTCAGTTGCGGAGAGGGTGCGAAGGGGCCACGAGTATATGACTGGGCGCTGGTGCGGCTGAACTCTCCGGAACCAGAGGAGTATGTGCGGTGGGTGATGATGCGGCGGAGCGTGGCGGACCCGCGCGAGGTGGCCCACTTTGCTTGCGGCGGCCCACTTTGCTTGCGGCGGCCCACCAGGCACGACGCTCCACGAGTTGGTCCGCGTCGCGCGGGAGAGGTGGGCCATCGAGGATCTCTTTGAACTGGCCAAGGGAGACTGCGGATTGGATGAGTACGAGGTGCGGAGTTGGGTGGGGTGGCACCGGCATGTCCCCCTCAGCCTGTTCGCGTTGGCAGAGGTGGCCGTGATCCAGTCGCGGGTCACCAGGCTGGCGATAAAGGGGGCACAAAGCTGATCCCGCTGAGCGTGCCGGAGGTACGAAAGCTCCTCCTGCGGCTGGTGTGGGACCGAGTGCCGGAGGCCGAGCAGGTGCTGGCGTGGTCACACTGGCGGCGAGAACACCAGCAGCGGGCGCAGCGCTGCCACTACCGCCGGCGAGGAGCACGTCCACCGGATTAACTACGGCTGTAGGATTAGCTTCCGCTCCGTTAGCCATGCTGTCTGATCGTCCACAGTTCTGCTTAGTGGCAGGGATCAGCAGAGTGAGCGTTGAGGCCACTCGTGAGGGGGGATAATGAGCGGCGCGGCCCTTCAACCCTGGCAGCTGAGCCACTCGTTCAGGGCTGCAACGACCGCCGCACGCTGGCCTGCAGTGATGGCGGTCGTTTCGACCTTGAACTTCACCGTCCGCGTGCCATCGGAGTAGACGCCCTCGACCTCGCCGCCGCGCTCGCGGAAGCGGGTGTACTCGGGCAGGTCGGGGTTGCTGTAGCTGGTCACGCACTGGACCACCTGCTGCACCTCGTCGGTGACGCGTCCGAGGTACCGCATCAGCTCCCCCCTGAGCAGGTTGATGACGGCGTGGTCGTGCAGGACGGCTGGGCGCTTGCGGCCGGGTTCGGCGGTGGGGGGCAGGACGCGGTCGCAGTCGGTGCGGAAGCGATGGCGGAACGTCTCGTGGAAGATCTGCCCCGTGGCCGACAGCGAGAGTAGCTCACAGCCCTGCTCGTCGCGGTCGGCCTCCACCAGACCCTCGTAGCGCTCGTCCCAGCCATCCTCCTCGACGGCCGCGCGCGGGACGAAGTTTTTCTCCATGGCCGTCAGCCAGCCCGAGAAGCGCATCCACACCTCAAAGTCCAGAGCGACGGGCATGGGCGGAAAGGCGATGATCTCGCTGAATCGCTCGTGCATGTAGTAGACAGGGATGCCCAGCGCCTGGCCCAGCAGCACTGCGACGGCGATCTGCGCCTTGTAGCCCCCGGTGGCGTTGATGGCGCAGGCAGCCTGCGTGTAATCTCGCACCTTGCTACAGAGGAGTTTGGCGAGATTGCGGAGACCCTTGGTGCGGAATCGCTTGGCGTCCTTGTCCTGTAAATCGGGGACGGCGACGACCTCGACGGGATCGTGCCCTCGCTGGCGGAAAAGGCGGACGAGGACGTCAGCGATCTGCCTGCCGTCATCGGTGTCAGAGTGGAAGAAGAAAATGCCGGCTCCGTCGGGGGCGTACCCGTGCTTGATAAGACTGGCGATGGAGTTGACCTCCGCGCCGCACAGACGGGCATCGCCAGGGAACTCCGCAAGGGCAGCGGCGACGGCGTCCCAGTTCTTGGCGTCGAAGGCGTCGGCGAGTCGGTCGGCCGCGGCGGCCAGGGTGGGAGCGATGGTTTTTTTGTTGTCGGGCTTGCCGCCGTCCTCGGCGAGCGTCCTGCGCAGGCCGGACAGGTTGGGGTAGACCAGGCTGGTGCCGACGGTACAGAGGAGAATGGGGCGGGACATGGATGCTTCCTTCGGAGTCGTTGGTCAGTGCTGTTACTTTGGCAGCATAGGCAGCCCTGGGTCGGTCGCCAGATCGCGCAGACAGACGCGCGGGCCACCGTGCGCCCCGGTGCGGTCGTTCTCCACGAACCACTCGTAGGCCCGACCCTCCGGGTGCGGTGGATGCTGGGCACGGGGGTAGTGGGTCGGCAATCCATCGTTGAAGCCGGTTACCATCTTCAGAAACGCGGCGATAAAGGGCACGCGATCGAATGCCGTTCCTGCCCCATAAGCAGCCTCGACGGTTGCCTCGAATTCCTTGACCGCCGCCGTCTGATCGATCCGGGGAGGCGTAACCGTGTCGAGCGTGCTATAGAACTGCTTCCAGCCCTCGCCGTCGCGCAGGTCAGTGTGCATTTCGTTGATGCCCAGCCGCACGCTGCCGAGCCCGATGGGCTTGCCGCCGCCGAGGCGGTGGAAGTGATCCGGCGGCAGTTTCAGCAGCCAAAGCAGCGCCCCCAGCTCGACACGCGACAGGTTCGTGACGTGGAGGTCGAACGAGAAGTTCGTTCCCACCTTGACCCAACCCTGGATCGAACGGTTCTGGTTGTCGCGCTGCTCCTGATCGTCGAGCCGCGGGCGTCGGTATTCCTGGTGGTGGCCGTTGTCGGCTTGCTGGGTGCGATCAGTCACCGGGTCACGCCAGTGGCCATCCGGTAGTCCGGCATGGTGTGGATACACCTTTCGCCCGCGCAGCCCTTTACCTTGTCGATAGCTGGCCTGCTCCTTCGTGATCCCCTTCGCTTGCGCCTCTCCCTGCGGCGATGCTGCCACATAGAACCGCGCCTGCTGTTCCTTGGGCTGGCCCAGAATCGCCAGCGGCAGGCCATCGCCGGTAAATCGCTCAACGGCGTCGTCTGACGTGCAAGTGACTGGGCCGACACGCACGTTGCCGCGATACGCGCCTTGGCCTGACTGACTCACCCACCCGAAGACGCGGTCGGCTGGTGAGAGTTCCTTGGAGCCTGTCGCGGGCCGCGACGAGTTCGGCAGGAGCGCCGCCGGCGATGCCTCATGAAGCCGACGCGAAATCATCACCGGGTACAGGGCTGTGACGGTGCCTTCATGGAAGGCGGCGTAGCAGAGCGTGCCAGGGGTTAGCGCACGCACGCCGACGCCCCCATCGACCTGCCGCGACCACACCGAGTTGTTCAATGCCGGTGGGGAGGTCATGCCGCTGGCGATTTCCGCTTCGTGGATAGCCTGGTAGTTCGTGATCAGCTCGCGCCACTGGTTGCGCAGGTCGTCGGTGAGTTGATGAAATACCGGAGCAAGACGAGTCGTGAAGAAGACACGCTCGTCATGCTTCCGGTCGATGTTGCGGTTCGTCACGCAGACGAAACCGCGCACCTGACGCATACCCACCCCAGTTATCGGCTGATGCCGACCCCGACCCGTGCCCGGCGCTGGTGCCGGCCCGAGCGATTGGCTGGCACGAACGCATCTGCGCACCAACCAATAAGCGAACGGATGCTGTCCGGTCCTCTCCCACAGTTCGAGCCAGACCTCGACCTCGTCGCGGTGTTCGGGCAATTGGCCGCCTGGGTATCGCACGGCGAATGGTGCGACCTCTCCGGTCTGCTGATGGTAGCGTGGCAACCACGCCGCATACATGGGATCGTTGTCAGCCGGTCGGCCAGAGCCGCTGATCTCCGAGTTCCCGGGCAACAACTCGATTGCTTCCGACCCATTGCTGGCGACAATGCGGGCGGGGACGAGGGCAAGTCCGTCGCGCGCCGGCATTCGATCCGCCAGCCGCTCTCCGTGCTCCGCGAACACCGCCATCCGCGAGTTTGTCACCGCCTCGTACGCCGACCGCAGCATCCCCTTGATCCCCGTCGGGGCCACCAGTGGCTTGCCGTCCGCGTCCAGCCGGTCCGGGAACGTCTTGTGGTCGTCCTTGCCGTTGATGGCGGCCCCGGCATCCGGTAGCAGCAGCGGCGTCTTCACTGTCATCGTCACACGGATGACGCCGCTGACGCGGTCGGCGTGATAGCGGTGATGCCCCACTGGCTTGCGGTCACCTAGTTCAGGATGATTCACCTTGCGCGGCGGAGCCGGCACGAAGTTGTACGGGTTGTGGAACGCGGGTTCTGGTCCCTGATCCACTGGCTGGCGCTGCCCCTGCGGCTGCGGCCGCCGCTCACCCTGCGGTCGCCGACCGCCCTGCTCCTCGCGGCGCTGGCCGCTCGCAGGTGGCTGTGGGTGAACTGCCGCGAACGACTCGCCGACTGGCCGAATTCGCACTGGCTTGCCGCTCATCACCTCCAGATCGACCTCGATCTCATCCTCGCCCTTATTCCGCAACGAGGCGGCCAGTTGGTCGGGGTCGAATGGTGTCGGAATGGACATGCCATTCTTCGTCGGGTAGACAACCCGCCGAACACGCTTGTCCCCTGTCCCCTGCCACACCAGTTTGCCGCGAATCGGATCAGCCATTGATCACCTCCAACCGGCACAGCCGTTCGTCGGCCACCACGACGTTGCCGTACTCCCCTTCGATCAGGTATTCGACCGTGTGCAGCAGCACGCGCTGCCTGTTACTCCTGGCTTCGCCGACGGGGACCTGCAGCCCGCCGATGCGCGGCGTGGCCAGCAGGCTCCAGCCATCGGCCAGAGGCGTTTTCGCCTCCGTCCCCTCGCCCCACAACAGGTACGTCTGAGGGAGCGTATCGATGACAGACAGATCGCTGTGTTGCCAGCCTTCTCCCACCGACCTGTCCTGCTCGCTCAGCATCACCGCGCGGTGCCGCCTCTCGTGGGTGGGGTCATTGAGCCAGCGAAGCTCGGCCTTCTTGCAGAACACCCGCGCCTCATAAACAGCGGAGAGGTCGATCGGCTGGCCATCGCTGCCTTGCAACACCCCCTCCGCCAGCACGGCGAAGACGCACGATCGCGGCGAGTACAGCAGTCCGATCGCTTCGCCGCCCACCTTCTCAAACGCCGCCAGCGCCTCTGGAAACGAGATCCCTTCTGGGCTGCTGTGGATGAACAGCTTGATTTCGCTCATGTCACCTCTCCCTCGATCCACCTCTGCCACGCTTGGTTCAGCGCCGCAGGCACGTTCGCGAGGCCTTGTTTCGACACCGTGACGCCTCTCAGCCCATCCAGAGGGGCTTCGACTTCCCTTGGCATAATCCTGACAGAAGTGACCTCGACCTCCCCCATGCCCCGGTGCGTGGCGAAGCCCAGCGGAAGCCGCCCCTGAGCCAAATCGCGCAACACCAGTAACAGTAGGGCGACCGCCGGAAGTCGCTCCGCGTCGCCCAACCGCCCGAGGTCGATCTCCAGTTCCAGCGGTTCCCACTCCGCCCGGTGCGGCTCGATGACGGTGTACAGCATGCTCTCCGCCGCCGCCCCGGTCCACCGATCTACCGCGACGTGATACGCCTGCGACCAGCGTTGCAGGTTTGCCGCCTTCAACGCATCCTGCAGAACAGTGTCTGTTGTCGCCCCCTGCACTGCAGCCCAGTGCGCCCGGCTGAGAGTAGTCTTTCCGTAGCAGTCATCGACGCTCAATGCCGCTAACCCCCGCGCTTCGTCGCCGGGACAGTTGCGCCGCCGAAAGTCTCCGTCGCTCAGCCCGCGAAGGCCGAACAGGTCGTCGATGAGCGGTAGCTCCAGGTCGGTGAGAAAGCTGCCAGTCAGGTCGTGTCCCTGCAGCGTTCGGACGATCCGCTCGCACTGGGCCCGCATCGCCCCCTTGACGGAGCTACCGGGCAGCACCAGTGATAGTCCGCCGTCGCGGCCGCTGACGAGCGGCAGCATATCGACCGCGACCCCGTCATTGCCCGCCTTGACCATGAGCGGCCCGGCCGGGTGCCAGTCGATCACCACCCGCAGCCCTGGCCTTTGCCTGGCAGGATACCTGTGACGCGCTTCGGCGAGGTCGGGGATGGACGTGGTCCCGCCACGCCTGAGGAACTCGAGGATACTCTGGCGGTCGTTGAACCTCTCCTCGACGAGCTTCCCGCCCTGGAGTTGGATCTTCCCCAGACCGCGAGTCTTCGACGCGCCCAGTCTAACTTCTGTCTTCTCCAGCGCCTCGCGCAGCCCGGTCAGCATCCCCAGCACCGCGAGGCGTTGCTCGGTGTCTTCCGCCTCGGCGCTGAGGGCGAACTGCAGTTCCGTTCCCCGCGGCAGGATGGCACGGTTGTACTTGATCTGCTCCGCTGCCGCACCGCGCCCACGGTCGATGCCGACGCCGTCGCGCACCTCGACGATAACGGCAGACGATTCGTTCACCGGCACGTCCTCGACGACCACGAACGAGGCGTGTCCCTGGTCGCCCTCCTGACACCCCCAGTGTGCGTTCATGGCGACATAGCCGAATGCCTGCTCGCACCACTGCCGTACCGCCCCGGCGATGCTGGTGCCGGTGACGTACAAGTTACCCCGCCCGTCGCGCGCCAGGGGCAGGTCGGTGTCCACGTCGTCGCCATGACCCCCGACGTGCAGCGGCGTTCTGGCGACAAGTGTGCCTGTCAGCCGGAAGCGACAGAGAATGTCACGCGCCATGCTTCACCTCCACTTCCCGCTTGTGTGCCCGGATACAGGCATCGATCAACGTCCGCACCGCCAGTGGCCAGAGGTCTCGCTTCAGTCGATCCTGCGCCCCCTCGGTTAGCGTGGACCATTGCTGATAGTCGAGTATCTCCCAGACTCGCTCTGGCTGTCGAAGCAGTGCGAGGAGTGCGTGGATCGCTCCATCCGGCCACTTGCCTTCGCGTTTCTTGTTCTGTTTGAGATGCTCCAGCCAGCTGATGGCGGTGGTTGCTCCTTCGCGCTGGAGCAACTGACTGATCTGGCTGCGCAGGCCGCCGAGCTGGCTCATGGGCGGCCTGCTGCTCCCTACGTCCCACCGCAGCACGTCCTGACGCCGCGCCCGGTCGGCAGCGATGCCCAGCGCCGCCCGGCGGATGCCTTGCTTCCATACCTCTGCTTCGAGAAGGTGGGCACAGGCCAGGTTGTCGGCATCCAGCGAAGTCAGCGGCCCCGCTGGCTGGTGCTGCTGTTTCACCAGGGTCTCTCCTCGAGCCAACGTCGGCGGCGTGGCAAGGAGCGGATCGTTGATGCAAATCTGCCCGTAGCCCTCTGCGGTACGCTCTCCAATGCCGCTTGCCTCGATCTCCTGGAGTCGGCTGGAATCAATGGGCTCGTTGGAACTGAACACGACACACGAACCCGCCTGCATGGCGACCAGCGATGGCCGCGGCAATCCCCAGCCGACGTGCCAGGTGTCCAGCCGTCGGACACGGATCAGTGCGCTGAGCCGGTGGTCGGGTTCGCGGACCGTGAGCATCACGCCAAGCCGGCGTCCCAGTTCGTTCCCAAGTGCCTCGGCCGTTGGCGCGGGCCGCAGACGATCGTCGCGCAGCAGCAGGTCCGACAGCACCCACACGATCAGTTCGTTACCGCCGTGAACCGATGACGGGAGCGAAGAGGCCTGGCCCGCCTCCAGGATGACCTCGCCGTAATCGTCCTTCTTCGACCGGCCCAGCACGACCGGCCTGCTGAGCCTGTCGGTCCATCCCGGCGGCAGACTGTCCGCCAGGCTCTTGCGCAGCCGTAGCTCGCTCCGCAGCCGGACAGGCTGCCCCTCGTCCACCGGCGAGATCGCCTCGTAGGTATACACCCCACCGACATCAGTCGTTGGCCGCTGCCGGCGGTCCTCGACTGTGTTATGTGTCTGAACGACCTTCGGCGGCTTTCGCGGCGAATGGCCCGCAGCGATGTAGCCTTCGCGCAGCTGCTTGGCCTGGGCGCTTGGCTCCTCCAAGAGGAGCCGATTGACGACCTGTTCGGGATGCATCTTGTCCGCGAACAGGGCCAGCGGCACTGGCCGGCCGCGCGTCCCTCCGATCTCCAGCGTCGCAGGCAAGACGCGGACCTCACCTCGCTGGATGGCCTGGCGAATGTCGGGCACGAATGACCCCAGCACCGTCGTGATGTGCGGCAGCAGGTAGGAGCCGGGCAAGTAATCCAGCGTTTCGACGACATTGCCAACGGTGCGATACGACACTGCCAGTGGGCTGGTTAGTTGCAGCACCAGCGGCACGGTAACCCAGGGGTCGCACGGAGGCACGGCTTTACCCGAGGTTGGGGAGGAGGCGATGGCTGGATTGTCGGGCCAGTCCGGCGGGTCCTGGTGGTGTTCCAGCCAGGTGATGACTTTATGGTCCGCTGCGTGGTTCAGAACTACCAATTCGCAACGGCCTGCACCTCGCCGACGCTTGCCGCCCAGACGCTCGACGAGCCTGGTCCCGGCGAGCAGCAGGGCACTGACCGCCTCGCGCAGCTCCTCCGATGCCGGTGGCAGGTGAATGCTGCATACGGCCTCCAGCACCGTGCCCCCGCGTGCCATCTCCTCGAAGCGGAGAAAGTCCGTCTGGGCCCGGCCGCTGCGGCGGTCGATCCTGACGCCGGGCTTGACGAACGTCATCGCCTCGATGAGTGCGCCCTGACCCCGAACCCGTTGCCGAAGCTCGGGAGAAAGACGGACAGGCCGCACCATCAGGGCAGACTCAATCGGCTTCGCGGCAGGGTCATGATGCAGGCGCGTCGGCCCATGCGCACCGAGCGCTGGCTGGCTGCCGAAGACGCGATCGACAAGCGAACTCCATCTCCCATCAAGCCCATTGTCCAGGCCGCGCGCTAACCGTTCACAGGCGTCTCGCCAGATGCCGCGCAGCGTCTTGGCTGGTACGAACGGCAGGCCGTCGGCATCGCGAGTAACTAGCCGGTCCACGCTACCGGGCCGACCCATGCCGGAGCCGACGTGCCAGTCGGACAACATGGTTAGCCGGATCATGAAGGTGTCGTTCAGTGTCCAGTGGGCGCTCATTGCTGTCCCTCCCAGAATTTGGCCACGTCAAGCGCGTCGAGCAGGGCCGTCCGGTACCCGCCGTTCTCTTCCCAGAACAGCCTGCCGTTCACCAGAAGCCAATCGATGTCGGGTACCTGGGGGGCGGGCTGCTGATTCCGGTACCGCTCCCGAACCAGCCCGAGCCGGCCCTCGGCCACCAGGCGCCCAAAAAACAGTCCCTCGCGCAGCTCGTGCAGCATGCTGTTGGGCAACCGCTGGCGCTGGTTGATGTCCCGGGCACGGACAGCAGCGACCCGCTGACACAGGTCATCCCAGTGTCGTCGCGGAATATCGACGCCAGAGGTGATCGCGTAGGGCCGCGCGATCAGACAAGTCGTGCCTTCATCGACTGTCAGTTCAGCCCGGATGCGTTCGAGGTCAGGACCGCTGGCATCGTAGAGAACGTGAAAATCCAGGGCCGAGAACGGAGGGCGCGTCTGGGAGGGATCCTTGGCAATCGCTTTCGCTTGCTTGAGCAGCGATTCCGCCAGCTCATACGCGGCGTGGAAAGGATAGTGCGGCTTGACGATCGCAACGCCGGCGCAGCTGGTAAGCTTCGCCTGCTTCGTTGCCTGGGTCAGGATGCCGGAGACGCATGGGTCTGCCGCCGTCTGGTGCTCGAACGCGTCGAGGAACGTCCTGGTGAACTTCAGCGCCTGCCGGCCATCGACGACGACGGTGAGGTCGTCGCCGCCCAGCACCAGCGGGACAATGGGCAGTACTTCATGCTTGCCGCGTGGCCGCAGCACAGCTAGCGCCTTACAGAAAGCCTGTTCGGTGCAGCGGTCGAGTGCTTGCGAGAATGCCCTGAGCAGCTCCCGATAGTGGTCGTTGCCGGAGGTGAACTGGTCAAAATCGAGGAACACCTGGCCAAGCCCGTTTCCGTCGGCGTGGACGACGGCGAGCCAGTCGCAGCCGAGGTCCTCCAACTCCGTCGTCGAGTTCGGCAGGCGAGCCATCGCGCTGGACCGCTGAACGAGATCGCGGATGCGGTTCAAGCCATGTTGTGCCGCCGTCAGCTTGGCTATGGAGACGGCCGACCGCGCCCCAGGTTCATGACCATGCGTGACAATCGTCGCCGCAGGCAGCCCGCTGGTGGCGCACTCGGCGACCACAGGCAGCCGCTGGAAACGCACCGCCGGCCCCGGCAAACGAGACCGCAGTTGGTCGAGCAGTCGATGTGCTTCCTTGATCCGGTCGTGGAGCGAGTCGCCGGGGCCAATTGCAGAACCAATAACGCCGCGCACGTCGAGTCCAGGCGCGACCTTCAGCGCCTTGAGAGTGACGTGCGACACGACCGTCCGGGCCACGGTTTCGTTCTCGGCCAGCAGGATCGCCTTGCCGGAGGCGGAGACGACCGTCGTAATCCCCGCGACACCGCTGATCGCCTCCTTGATAAAAGTGATCCCCGCCTCGTACGTCAACTGCGACGCGCCGACGTTCTCGCGCAGTGTATTGGTGGCAAAGATGTAGTTCTGGTTGCCAGATGTCTCGATCAGAACGATGTGCAAGGGCTGGTCTCCGGTTGCGGGGCAGCTGACCCCCTCTGGTCTGTTGAATCGCACTCCAATCAGCGGATGCACGGACACGTCACACCGGCAGGTCCAATCCTGAGACAGTTGCCCTGTCCGGTCTTCCCATCGGATCTGCACCACCTCACGTTACTATCGCGTCACCTGGTGTACATATTCCACCCCTTCAGGGGTTAAATCGGCCGCACGCCTGTCGTTAAGATGTGATTGGATGGAGAGTATATAGAGCTCCCGTCACCGCTCATCAATCATCAATGAGTGACTTTTCCACGCTCCAACTCTCCCATCATTTTTCAGGCTCCACCTGCTCCAGCCAACCGCTCATCCCGTCCTCCTCCATTAGCTGTCCCAACTCCCCGACCGGCAGCTCGTCGGACACCACCGCCAGCAGGGCGTATCCTCCCTCCTCGTCAGAGCCTTCCTCCAGCCGGTGCCCCTCGCGGCGGGCCGCGGCCAGCCACCGCAACTCCACGTCTTTGGAGCAGATCAGCCGAACCTTCCACCACGTCAATTTCGCCCGCACCAGTTCGAGCACATCCTATCCTTTCGTCGTTGGCCGGATTCTCTCTCCGCCTAGATCTACGCAGCCCTCCGGCCATCCTTGACACACGCTCATTGGGTTCCCCCCCTGTCAACCTCCCAACGGCCGCGACGTATTCGTTGTCAATGGCTTCTTGACCGCCTTCTTGCCGGAGTGATAATGGGAGGAAGTTCGCGACCCGGACCCAAAGCCCCCCCTCCCAGGTTGCCCATGGCGAATGGCCACCCCGATCTTCCGACCACACCCGAGGAACTCGCCCAGGTAGCCGCCGATCCGTCCACCCCTGCGGATAGTCGCGACGGCGCCCTGTGCGCCCTGCGACCATTCATCGCCGAGGCCGCACATGCCGCAGCCCGCATGGTCCACGCCGACCCGCAGCTCCGCCAGGATCTCCTCGACGAAAGCTACGCGCACATCGCCGCCAGGTTGTCACGTTTTTTGTCCAAAGAGGGGAGCTTCCAGGGCTGGGCGTACAGGGTGTTGCACAACCACGCCTGTGACCTGCGCCGCCGTCGTCGGGGCCTTCCCGGGGTGGGGCTTCGCGGAGACGAGCCAGCACGACCAGGCGGGGATGAGATCACGGTTCAGGAACTGGCGCGTCTCTTCTCCCATATGCGGGCCGACCTCGATCGGTACGCCTGGCACTCGTCAGGGCGGGTCGATTACTTCGCGGTGTTCCTGTTTCACCTGCGCCATGAGCTGGCTGACCTCGACCGCAGTTGCTCGGATGGCACCCTGGCGGCCGAGGTGCTGGCCGACCGGGCTACCGGGTGGCTACCCTGGCGCCCAGCAGAGCAGGCCCGCCGATTCTGTCCAGGCCTGCCCTCTCTCTCGGTACTTTGGGACAACCTCACTCCACAACTGGGTGAGGGGATCAACTACAACGATTGGCTGGCGGTCCTCAACACGGACGACAGCCCTGGTGTCTCCTACCAACAGCTCGCCCAGTGGGTGTCTCGGTCGCGAAGAGAGGCCCAGAATCGGATCGGCGCCCAGGCGTGGCATGATCATGGCTTCGCCCGACTGCTCAGTGGTCACGGCCGGGAGGTTGACTGATGACGACAGCATCCACACCGGAACTGCATCGCGGCCACATCCCACACCCGCAGCCGGGCCGCGAGCCGGTTCCCTTCTTTGCCTCCTGGCGTTCCGCCGTCGAGCACCTGATCCATCACCTGCTGACCGCCCCGGAGTGTCTGGCCTGGCTGCTAGTGGTGCCGGACCTCGCCCACCACATCGACCCCCACGACGGTTTACAACGCAGTCATCTGGCCGAGACGGCCCGGGACTCGCAAGGCGCCAGCGCCCAGGCCCTGTTCGACCACTACCGGGCTGCGGCCGCCGCGGCAACGCAACAGGCTGGCGTGCTCTGCTGGTACGCTGAGGGGGGTGGCTGTGCCGTCGCACTGGGAGTCACCGGCGTCCTGGTGCTCATCGAGCGGGGTGCGGTGGCCACCGTCTACATCCCCGGCCAGGGAAGCGCCGAGGCCGTAAGCCTGGCGAAAGCCGAGGATCGGCCGGCCTTGAGTCGCGAACGCCGCCTGATGCGCCGCGGGTTACCGCCCAGGGAGCAACGAGATCGTGAGCGACGAGAGGCGAACTGGTCAGCTGAGGAGCACCTGTTCTACCGGGTCGTTCGCCCGGCGGTCCAGTTCATCCGGGGGCGCCACCACTCCCGCGATTTGGACGGGAGAGTCCGCCACGCCGACGCTCTTCTGAAAGACACACTTCCCCCGATGAGCCAGCTGGACCTCGAACACTGGCGCGGCCACCTACAGCGGTGCGGAGCCGGAGGGCAGCCATGACTAGCGACACCCCGTACATCCGTAACACCCTCACAGCCACGCACCAGGGAATACCCGACCCGTCCTCCCTGGTTGATCTGTGGCTCGATCAGTTCCTCGAAGCCGTCGCCGCCGACCTGCTCGGCGAACCCTACGACTGTCTCGCCCTGTTCGGGCGCCTGCAGAGATGCCGGCCCGACCTGATCGCGGCTACGGGGCGCCAGCAGACGTGGCAAACGGCTTGCGAGCAGGTCCGCACCAACCTTGCCGATCTGGCGGAAAGGGCCGCGTCAGTCCCTGACCCCAACGGCTGGCTCCGCGAGGCGTCGTCTCTCGCCGACGCTTGCGACGAGGGCGTCGGTGACGCCGAACTGACCGACTGGGCGGCGGAATTGCTCGCCGACCTCGACGACGCCGACCTGATCGCCTGGGCACTCGGGCCGGGCAGCAATGACGCTCTTGAGGAAGGGCTCGGGCGCTGTCACGCCTGGCTGGCTGACAACCCCGACCGCTTCTTCCCCGCCGGCGTGCTCGTCCAGGGCATCGGCCATGCGCTCGGCCGGATCTACCCGCCGTCGATGCCGACCTGACCGCCACGGCGGACAAGTACGTGCTCATCCTCGACGCGCTGGAGGAGGCCGAGGCAGCCCTACGGCCGCGAGCATTACGGCGGTCTTTCACGCCTGGGTCACCGAAGGCGGGCTGGGCCTGGCTACCGACGCCGCTGGCCATGGCGGCGCAGGGGGCGACGGCGGGTGGCCTCGTCCGACTGCGCTGGCGCTCACCAGGCGGGGAATTTCGGGCCGTCCTTGTCGCCGATCCGGCCGATCTCTCCGCGCGCACGGTCCGGGTGAATTTCCTGGCGGGTTCGAGTCCCGCTGTCGCCCTGGTGGGATGGCCGGCCCGCCTCGCCGGCTGTGTCGCCATCCTGGACGCCGAGGCCAACGCCGACTTCGACCTGGCAGTCGTCGCCGCTGCCCGGCAGGCGGGAAGGCAGTGTGATTTGGCCGTGGGCGAGGAGCAGCAAGTGTGGCTGCTGGAAACTGGATCATGACCAGGATGACCTGGGCGATCCTACAATCGATCAGCCGAGAGTCGCTTTCGGAAGCCGCCGCTTGGGGGGCCGTCGACACACTGGGCTGGCTTTCTCCCTGGTGGCTGCGCCCAGTGGCCATCGAACTGGCCGCCCGGCGGCAGCCTGCCTTCAGGGCGTACCAGCAGCGGCCCGCCCTGCCGTGTGAGCCAGGAGGCTGCTGGGTGGTGTTCGTCAATCCGCGTAGATCGGAACTGCTGCGCGACGCGTTTCTACTTCCCCTGCGCTGGCAACGAGGCGAGGACGACCCGCACCTGCCCCGCTCCCTGGCCCGGTTGGCAGAACGGGTCCGCGGACAATTCCCCGATGCCGCGTCCTCTAAGTGGGGCCTCTCGCTGTCGAGGCCGTCGAGCGAGGAAGTCATCGACCTGTCGCATCTGGACGGCGAGGTTGGTGTGGAGTCGGCCTGGGCCGCCCTGGCCGGCGGGTTGCAACTCGCCCGGGATGGCCTTACCCCCGACGCAGGTGTCTGGGCCTCGGTGGCCTGGGATGAGGTGTACGGCGTCGGCAGGGTCGATGGCCTGCAGGCGAAGCTGAACCTGGCACTGGAATGGGACGCCCGTCGGATCTTCGTCCCCGCCCAGAATCAGCCGGATGTGGATGACTGGAAGAGGGCACCCGCGGGTAAGTTGCAGGTGTCGCTGCTGGCGCCAGTTTCGTCCAGCGCAACACCTCGCGCTGCTCGCCTCCTGCAACCGTACCTGGAAGAACTGGGAACTGAACCCGGTCCGGAGCACGACGAGGAACTCCAGCGCCGCTACCACGCCCTGGTCAGCCGCGGCACGGCCAATGACTTCTACTGGAGGGGCCTTCTGTCCCCGGCCGTCTACCGCTGCCGCGCAGCAATCAACCCGGAGTGTCGCCCCACGCACCTGGTAACGGGAGTGGGGTTGGAGCGTTCCATCGTGGCCATGGCACCTCTGGCGCTGGGCGTTCGCCACTGTCTGCTGTTGTGTACCGATCTGAAGAACCCGCGGCTGTCCGAGGTACTCGACAAGGTGAAGGATCGTCTTCAGAAGGGCGGGGCACGATGCGTCGTACGTGAACTTGCTTCGGGGGAAAGGGACGTCGAACTGGCCTCGGCACGCAAGCATCTCCGGGAATTTGCCGAGGGGGTGCCACCAGACCAGGTGGCCTTCGATTTGACGCCGGCCTTCAAGCCGCTCACCCTGGCCCTCGAGGCGGTCGCGCCTGTTAATTCATGGCTGCTCTACTGTCGGCACGAGCAGCAGGGAGAGGATCAACGCATCCGGCCTGGGACCGAGCGTTACGATTGCTGGCGCAAACAGTGATGCTGGTATCCAGGAGAGCCAGACCATGCCCGACCCCGCCCTCACCGACCGCTTCGACCGCGCCCTGTTGCTGGCCAGCGGCGTCCATCGCGCCCAGTGCCGCAAGGGTACCACCGTCCCCTACGTCTCGCACCTGCTGGCCGTCTGTGCCCTCGTCCTCGAGCACGGCGGCGACGAGGACCAGGCCATCGCCGCTCTTCTGCACGACGCCCCCGAGGACCAGGGCGGCCAGGTCATCCTCGACCGGATCCGTGCCGACTTCGGCCCCCGCGTCGCCGAACTGGTCGCCGCCACCGGCGAACCCATCCACCTCAAAAGCGCCTGCTGGCACGACCGCAAGCAGGCGTTCCTTGCGCGGCTCGAAACCACCCCCTCAGACGCCCTGCTCATCGTCGCCACCGACAAGGTTCACAACCTCTCCAACCTGCTCGCCGAACGCTCCCGCTGCGGCGACGCCGTCTTCGAGCGGTTCGGCGGTGGCCGCGAAGGCACCCTTTGGTACTACCGCTGTCTGGCCGAGTTGCTATCTCCGGCCGTCCCCACTGCCCTGGCCGCCCGCCTCACCGAAATGGCCGTCGCCCTTCAGTCCCCCGCCTGATCGGGCCGAGGCCCCGGTAACTGGTGGAACACCGGCTCCAGCCGGTTGGCGTCCAGCGTGCCGCTGGTGTCCAGCACCGTCGCACCGAAGTGGCTGGTCGCGTACTCGACCAGCACCCTCTCCATGGCGTAGAACCGCGCCGGCTCGTCGCGGACCAGGAAGTCCTCGGGGCTGAGGTTCTGCGGTCGGCGGATCCCAAGGCGGTGCAACCGGGTGGTGTGGTCAGCCACCAGCACGAAGGAGCGGTCGAAGCGCGGGTGCCGCCCGAGCAGGGTCTCCAGACGTTCCACCAGGCCGGCCGTGCCACGCACCTTGTGGTAGGCCAGCGAGCGCAACAGAATGGTCGAGTCCTGCAGGACGTTGCCCGTCGTCGGCGCGAACCGCTCCAGGTCGAACAGCAGCGCTGCGTGGTAGAGCCAGCCGACCGACTCCTCGCCGCCGCCCTCCCGACGCAGCCGGTCGGCCAGGGCACAGATGGGGTTGTCCGCGAGCAGGGCGTTGTGGTGAATTGCCCACTCGCCCCCGGCCTGTTCGCGGAACAGCCGGCAGATGGTGCTCTTGCCGGCCAGGTCCAGCCCCTCGAAATGCACGTACATCGCGGCCTCCTTTAAAACGTTGTCCCCAGTCGGACCAGTCGCGGTCGGGCCGGCCGCTCCAGCAGGTTGCGCAGTGGTTCCACCGCGCCCTCTGTAGGGAACCCCAAGTCGTGCCGCTCCAGGCCGGGCACATCGGCCCAGCAGGTGCCCGGCAGTCGCTGCCCACCAGTGCCCACGCTACCACCGTTGTCCAGGACGATCACGACCAGCGAAGCTTGACGCGCGACCGCCTCCTCCAGCGCGAGGCGGCCGGAATGGCGGAAAGCGGCATCGCCCGTGACACAGAAGACCCGCGCCGTTGAGTCGGCCAGCGCCAGCCCGGTGGCAACGCCGACGGAGCAGCCGTAGCACAGGCAGGCGTCGACCGTCCCCGCCGGGTCCATGGTGTGCCCGCCCAGGTCGCCAACGACAACGCGGCCCGGCACCTCGCGCAGCAGCGAGTACAGCGGTTCATATCGTTCTGTGCTACGATACTCCCGCACGGAGCCAGGCGCGCGGACCGGACACGGCCGCACTCGCGTGGCGCCCAAGGCAGCAGCCACCTTGCCCGCGAGGTACGGGCCGCCGTGTTCCTCGACGATGATTGGTGCGTTGAGATACGCCAGCGCCTGAAGCCAGGGCCGGGGCAGCGGCAGGGTGAAGGTAATCAGGTCGGGCGGCTGCCCTGCGAGCGAAGCCATGCCGGCTGTCATCAGCACGGGACGATCCGCTGGCAGCGTCGGCACTGGGCAGGCGGCATCCACCCAGGCGGCGACCGCCTCCTGGCGTGCCAGCAGTCGCTGGCGCTGAATCTCTCCGTGGGCCGGGTGAGCCACCCAGCGCTGCGGGTCGCGCCGGAAGTCCATTCGCCCTGTCAGCACAGGGAAGCGTCTCACCGGCCCGCTGGCCTGGGTCAGCAAGTTGGTCAAACGCAGCACGACGAGCGTCTCGAGGTGCTCGGACAGCTCTGCCGCCTGCCGTGCCAGGTCGTAGGCGTCAGCCACGGAGCGCGGCTCCAGCCACAGTGAGCAGGGGAACTCGGCGTAGGGCCGCGAGTCCTGCTGGATCTGCGACTGTTCGACGTCGATGTCATCCAGCACCACCAGGACCAGCCCAGCACGCACGCCCAGCACGCAGGCGTTGACGAACGGATCGGCAGCGTCGTTGAGACCGACGTTTTTGAATATCGCAGTGGCTCGTAGACCCGCCAGGCTAGCACCCCAGGCGACCGCCAGGGCATTCTTCTCGTTGATTGAGAAGGTAGGGATGTCCAGGTGGTCAGCCAGGTCGTGGGCGTGAAAGCCGGGGTAGGCGGTGACGAACTCGACGCCGCCATCATGTAGCCCCCAGGCCACCGCCTCGATCCCGCTCGCCTGTTGCAGAAGTCCCGTTTGCTCCATGCCTCACCCCTGCATCGATTTCTCGATTAGCGGGTTGTCTCCCCGCTGGGCGTTGACGTGTGATTGGTACACCGCGGCCATCATGCGCACCGGGACGGCGTGGTCGGCCAGCGGCGAGCGGAGTTCCCCCTCGGGCAGTTCGCCGGCCAGATAGCGGAAGAACTCGCCGACCACGCCTTCCTTGACCTGCTCGATGTAAAGCCGCGAGCGGTCGAACTTTCCCACCTCGTCGAGGTGGACCACCTCGACCTCGGCGCCGCCTATCATGCGTGTGTTGCGGAAGATATGCAGCTCGAAGTGATTGTTGCCGCCCGGCCGCAGGTCCCCCTCGTCGCTCGCGGCGTGGTCGGACTTCGCCTGGTAGGAGTGAATCGCCACGGCCAGGAACGGCCCGACGTGGACCCGGTGGTGCTCATGCTTGACCCGACCGTTGCCCTTGTACAGGTCCTCGGCGGGCCGCAGCCAGCCGCGGCGGCTGAAGCTGTTGTGCAGCAGGTTGAGCGAGGCTTGGCCGACGGCGACGCCTCCCTGAAGGAAGGTGATCGCTGCGTTTAGGTCCACCTCGCCGAAGGAGCGGAAGGGAACGTCGAGCTGTTCGTCGCTCAGGGGACAGGCGGCGGCGTAGTCCGGGCCGAACAGCCGCTCGTGATCACCGCGGTTCAGCTGGCGCAACAGGCCGTGCGGCTGGATGAACGAAGCGTAGACGCGGAAGGCGTCGGCCGATTTGCCGCTGGCCCGGCCGGCGGCGAAGAAGCGGTGGATGCAGTCAAAGAAGTGGTGGCCGCTGTGCGAGGCCTTGCCGTGGCCGGCGTGGTAGCAATGGTGGTCTTGAGTGCGGATCTCCTCGGGTAGACGCCACTGCCCATCGGCGTGGTGAGCATGGATGTCTGTCACCGGGCAGCCGCTGCGGGCGCAGGCGTCACCTACCACTTCCAGCGCCGCGTCAATGCTGGGATGGTAGCGGCGGTGAGCACAGACCGAGACGACAACCCTGCGGCTCTGGCGGGCGTGCTTCCAGGCCGCCAGGATTTCGTTGAAATCTTCCTCAATGCCGCGCGCTGCGGCCGAGTTGCTGACGGCATTGCGGCGGGTGGTGATCGGCTTGTCGAGCAGGACATCCATGCCTCGCTGCAGCGCCCACAGGGTGTAGGGGCGGTGCGACAGGGGGTCTGTGGCGATAACCAGGGCCGCGGGACGCAGGCGGTCGGCCGCCGCATCAAGCGTCTGCCGTGCCTCTGCCGGCAATTCGGTCTCGAAGCGGGGGACGGTCAGCACCTCAGCGGACAGGCCGGTCTCCTGCAATGCCCGTGTGGCGCTGGCGCGGCCGGCCTCCAGTTCCACGACTGCGGCGAGGCCGACCCCGTGACGCGGCCCAAGCGCGGCGATCGCCGGCAGGTAGAAGCGGCGGGCGTGCGGGCCGACGCCGGCCAGGAGCAGTGTCCTTGATGTTTCGCTCACGCGCGATACCTCCTGTGAGCTGGATCGAGCAGGGCCGGCCACAGCCGGTCGAGGCCGGGGCGGAACGCCTCGCCCAGCTCGGCCGTCGTCCTTTTGCGGTCCAGCCCGCGCACCTCGCCACGCCACAGATCGGCCACCTGGTTGGTCACCAGCGCCGGCAGGGCGTCGGGTTCGCTGGACCGCAGCACGGCGGCGATCCGCCCATCGAGACCGTGTGGGCGCAGCGCCTCGCGCCAGGCCTGCTCCGAGTTATTGTCGCCTGCGAGAAGCACGATGGCGTCATTTTCGGCGAAAATACGTTCGCGGCCGGGCGGAACTCGTTGGGCCGGGCTAACCTTGTGGTTGCCTCCGGGCAGGTCAGCGATCAGCACGCTGAAGATCTCGCGGGCCAGGCGGATCTGCCGGGCAATGTCGGCCTCCATCTCAGGGGTCCAGGGGCGTTTGTGAGCCTCGCGCAACAGGAGCACCTCGGCTTCAGGCATCTGGCCGACCATGCTGAGATACCACGGCGGCGTCGGCGCCTGGCCGTCGCAGTCGAGCTTCCAGCCGTCGCAGCCGATGCGTTCTCTGTACCAATCCAGTACGGCGCTGAAGACCGACTTGCCCCGGTTGGGGTCACCGGCAACGCCGACGACCACGGGTCGGACGGGCCGCGGCATGGCCTGGGCGAGCCAATCGGGCCGGGCGATGGTGCAGCCGACCTGGGCGCCGTCGGGGTCGAAGACGACGACCAGCCCGTCGCGGGCTGACCAGCAGCTGATCCGCCGAACGCCGCCGTCGATAGCAGCCAAGGCGGCCCGCGCGTACACCTCGGCGCTGGCCCTGCCGGCGAGGGTCAGCTCGCCCGGCCGTAGGCGGGACAACTCCTCCAGACGCGGTTCCAGAAGCAGGTCAACGGCAGCGGGGCAGAGCGGGGGGAAGGGGCGCAGGCTAATGGAGAGGAGGGCGCCGCAGTGCCGGTGTCCGGCCGTGACAAGCTGGCTGGTGCTTCCCTCTAGGTCGTCGGACTCGCCGGGCCTGCGCGGTGTGAGCACGCGGACCTCTCTGGCCCCGGCGGCACGCAGGACGGCGGCGGCGTGAGCATACATCCAGACGGCCCCGGCCCCGGTCAGGGTCACGGGCGTGCCGGCGACTTCGGGCATGGGCAGAGGCCGCTGACGCAGCACCTCTGGGGGCCAGAAGCGATTGAGCGAGAGAAGGAATTTGACATGAACCTGTGAATCAGCGATGGAGATTCGGAACCAGTCGTTCACAGGGTAGACTCCGAGGGCGTTCGGAACGGAGCGGTTTGCCACCACAGGATGCCGTCGGGCTGGGGCAGAAGTTGGATCAGCCAGCGCTGATCACCCCGGTGGAGCAGCCAGCCACGGACTGAGAGGACATCGCCGCTGCGCAGAAGGTTCGCGCTCTTGTGGAAACAGGTCACGCGGACGAGGCCGTGTTCGCCGTCTTCGAGGGCGTACTCGGCTCGCTTGTAGGATGCGGCTGAGGCCTCGCGGACGGTGCCGTGCAGCACAGCCCGGCCAGCGGGCTGCCAGTCGTCGCGGAGGCAGACAGGTGGGGCCGACGGCGGCACCAGAATGAGGGCAACCGAGACGCCACCGCTGTGGACAGTGTCGGCGTAGCGCCGCTGGGCCAGGGCGGCGGAGCGGCCGCCAGGGAAGATGCGGTCGAGCAGACGCCAGGTGCCCGAGTGCGGCGGGACTGACAACTGGCCCCGTTCAATTGCGGCTGCCAGTGCTTCGCGGAGAGCGGGCAGTTGGCCGGATGCGACGGGCACGACGAGATCCCAGTCGGACCCCTGGCGGTGAAGGCCGATGGCTCGCGAGCCGGACACACGCAGTCCAGCAAGATCGACACCGGCATCAGTGAGGATGCCGGGCAGCGGGTTGGGGAGCTCACCGACGTTAGGCCCCAGCGGCAGCGCCGGCAGCAGGGCGGCCACATTGCCCTCCCCGACGACGCTGGCCCGTGCCCCGAAGCGCGTGGGCCGGTCCCAGCCGAGGTCGTGCAGTTCCTTCTGGTAGGCCAGGGGCTCGGTGTAGGAGTGAGGCAGCTTGCGACGAGCGCCGGCGTCTGCAGGGGCGTACTTGATCTTGACCAGGGAGCCCGTGGAGTCGAAAGCGCCGTCCCAGACCAGTGCGACACAGCCATCGCTCAGGACGACGTGATCGCCGGCTTGCAGTGGCCTCCCATCGATGGGGATACCCGGGCGAAGCGGGGTGGTGCGGAGATCGGGGGTGATGGGAGACGAGCCGTGGCCGGGAGTCCAGCCGAATGGGAGCAGTTCGCTGAGGCAGGCGGAGTCGTGGCCGTCGCCGTGGCGGTGTGCCATGAGAACCTCGAAGTCACGGCCGGTGCGTGTGGCGTGTTCGGCCATGATCTGGCGGCAGACACCACAGGGCCGGGTGACAGGATCATCGCCAGTGGAGGCGACGGCGAGGGCGAGGACGTCGGGATCGTCGGCCATGGTGGCGAGGACGAGGACGGCCTGTTCGGCGTGGACATTGGTGACGTGGTTGAAGGAAGAATACTGCCCGGCCTGGTGGATCTGTCCAGAGACGGAGAGGACAGCGGCGCCGTAGGCGGTTCCGCCTGGCGAGGTGAGGAAGGCGCGGGCGGCGGCAGCGCGGGCGGCGCGGACGAGGTGGTGGCGCTGTTGACTGGTCACGGGAGGAACACCTCCGCAAGCGGGATTGCAAGGGGGGATACGGCCTGGTCGTATCCCCCGGCGAGCATCGCTCCGCCAGTTTAGATTACGCCAAGGCGGGGGCAAGTGTGACAGGGCGGGGGAAGTTAGGAGGGTTTGCCGGGTCAGGGCACGAAGCGATCAAGGGCTTCCCGGATCGCCGGCCGACATGCCGCGAGCTTCAATTCGGCCACGGCCATTCGACCGTGGATACGCGTGGAAGCCGCCAGTCAGGCTGCCAAGGACAAAGCCGCTTCAATTCGGCCACGGCCATTCGACCGTGGATAACGAGAAGAGCCGCAAGTATCTCGTCAAAACGACAGCTGCTTCAATTCGGCCACGGCCATTCGACCGTGGATAACAAGATGGAGCTCATGTCCATAAGTCAGGAGGAGCGAAGCTTCAATTCGGCCACGGCCATTCGACCGTGGATAACTCCGCAGGTGGGACGGTGATGTAGTGCGACAATCCCGGCTTCAATTCGGCCACGGCCATTCGACCGTGGATAACCCCCACCAGTCGCGTCGTAATCCACGCAAGCCATCAGCGCTTCAATTCGGCCACGGCCATTCGACCGTGGATAACATAAGGCAGTTGCTGCCCAAATTGACCCCGGCAGAGAAGCTTCAATTCGGCCACGGCCATTCGACCGTGGATAACGGCGTGGGTCACGAGTTCGCATCGTTCATCGAGATCTGGGAGCTTCAATTCGGCCACGGCCATTCGACCGTGGATAACCTTGTCCATCCAGTTCGACGAGGACGGGGATGAGTCAGCGCTTCAATTCGGCCACGGCCATTCGACCGTGGATAACGACCCCTGGGTCGAGTCGATGGAAGGGGCGAACAGTGCAGGCTTCAATTCGGCCACGGCCATTCGACCGTGGATAACCCTGGGTGGCAGTGGGCGCGCGTGCAGGTGGGCGCGTGGCTTCAATTCGGCCACGGCCATTCGACCGTGGATAACTCTATCAGCACAGTATCACCTCGGACGCCTCCGGTCTGGCTTCAATTCGGCCACGGCCATTCGACCGTGGATAACAGGGGAATGCATCTTTCTGGGCGCTAGCTGGGTGGAGCTTCAATTCGGCCACGGCCATTCGACCGTGGATAACGAGTAAGCTCGGCCGCGCAGAATCTATCCATCGGGACGCTTCAATTCGGCCACGGCCATTCGACCGTGGATAACTCGAAGCGAGGCATCTCGCTGACGACCGTTTCCGCGCTTCAATTCGGCCACGGCCATTCGACCGTGGATAACTACATCGAACGCAACTGGCGAGCCTATCTGGATCTGGAGCTTCAATTCGGCCACGGCCATTCGACCGTGGATAACCTATTCGCGTCCTTGGCCAATGAGATGCTTGACCAGCTTCAATTCGGCCACGGCCATTCGACCGTGGATAACGCAAGTTCTGGGTGGTGAGTTGCTACCATATCGCCCAGCTTCAATTCGGCCACGGCCATTCGACCGTGGATAACGTATACCGCGAATGGCGGGAGGTGTCCTTTTGAGAGCGCTTCAATTCGGCCACGGCCATTCGACCGTGGATAACCACATTCTACCGGGGCAGTATGGCCAACGATGGGTGGCTTCAATTCGGCCACGGCCATTCGACCGTGGATAACTTGACCATTGCCAGCTGGCAAATATGGGCACTCAACAGCTTCAATTCGGCCACGGCCATTCGACCGTGGATAACCGTAAGGAATGGTGAAGTGGAATGCGCTACAGCAAGCTTCAATTCGGCCACGGCCATTCGACCGTGGATAACGATGCTGCTTGCTGGTGGAGTTGTCCCAGCTGGGCCATGCTTCAATTCGGCCACGGCCATTCGACCGTGGATAACTTCCAGCAATGTACGTCGCAGAGATTCGATTGAGCAACGCTTCAATTCGGCCACGGCCATTCGACCGTGGATAACACCCACGCCCAGGTGGGCACATCGGCCAGTGTCTTGGGCTTCAATTCGGCCACGGCCATTCGACCGTGGATAACGCAGACCCGGTACGCTCAGGCTGCTCTGGCGCAGGAGCTTCAATTCGGCCACGGCCATTCGACCGTGGATAACATCTTCCCTTAGCTTAGCTTAGCGTAACTCTCTTTACCGCTTCAATTCGGCCACGGCCATTCGACCGTGGATAACCCCCCGTGGAGGAGGAGGAAGTCGAGGGCCTGCCCGCTTCAATTCGGCCACGGCCATTCGACCGTGGATAACCTTGTGTTGGTAATTTGAACTGGGTAGCAGCGAAATTGCTTCAATTCGGCCACGGCCATTCGACCGTGGATAACGCAAAGAGGCTCCCTCAGTGCTGGGGCTAGTGATGGAGCTTCAATTCGGCCACGGCCATTCGACCGTGGATAACGAAGTTATGGTGATTGGTGGGGGAGAGATCTACCGGCTTCAATTCGGCCACGGCCATTCGACCGTGGATAACACGCCAGAGGATATGAGGCGGAATTGCTCCGCGCCATTGCTTCAATTCGGCCACGGCCATTCGACCGTGGATAACGCGGAACATGAAGGCCGTGAAGGTGGGAGGCCTGGACGCTTCAATTCGGCCACGGCCATTCGACCGTGGATAACCGGACAGGAACGCGGCTGCGTCAGCGTCGGTATTTTCCCGCTTCAATTCGGCCACGGCCATTCGACCGTGGATAACGGCCCCTACGACGACCCGGCCTCCCGGCGAGCCTACGGCTTCAATTCGGCCACGGCCATTCGACCGTGGATAACGTGACTGATGAACAGTTGAAAGCCATCGAGGAGCGGTGGCTTCAATTCGGCCACGGCCATTCGACCGTGGATAACTTCGCGGAGCGGTGATCGACGTCTTCCGCAGTGCCGGCTGGCTTCAATTCGGCCACGGCCATTCGACCGTGGATAACGCTGGCAGATCGACGTGGAGCAGCATCGACTGGAGGCTTCAATTCG
>JAXMAV010000009.1:0-361435 GCA_046350255.1 Gemmataceae bacterium | reverse complement strand
CATCTTCTCGTGGTAGGCCTGGAGAATCTCGGGCGGAACAATCCAGGAGCCGTCGCGGCCCTTGCGCGGCTCGGGCAGCCCGTCGGGGTGCCTGCCGAGGTTGTGCTGGCGCTTGCCGATCGCGACGAACCAGGTGCGGCGCGGCGCGCGGTAGAACGGCTTGGGGGTGTGCGGCATGGTCGGGAAGCCTCCGGTAGTCACCGGACGCCACGGACGGCTTCCCGAAGAACGCTCTCGGAGGGCTGGCACCCCGGCCGGGAGCAAACTTCTCTGACAAACTTCTCTGACAACCGCTGCCAGAGTGATCAGGGATCGACGTAACCCCTTGGTATTTCTAGTGCCCCGCGTAGGACTCGAACCTACAACCCGCTGATTAAGAGTCAGCTGCTCTGCCAGTTGAGCTAGCGGGGCTCGCATTCCGTAACATTTTTATGGCAAACCGGTGCCCAGTTGACAAGAGCGATTTTTCGCTCACTTTTGCATTCTTTGCTCGCAAGCTTTACTGGCGGGCCACCCCCTTGTCACACCTGCAAAACTCCTGTGCGGAATTCCTTGCCTTCGTCAAATCTCGTGGCCAGTTCCAACGACAGTAGTAATGCCTCCCGGGTTTCGGCAGGATCCAGAATACGATCGACCCACAGGCGGGCAGCGGCGTAGCGAATGTCGGTCTGTTCCTCGTAGCTGCGCGCCACGCGCCGGCGCAACTCCTCCATCTCCTCCATCTCAGGCACGTGGCCTGCGCGCCGCAAGTTATTCACGGTGATGTCCAGCAACGTGCTGGCGGCCTGGTCGGCGCCCATGACAGCGTAGCGCGCGGTGGGCCAGGCGAACAGGAACCGGGGGTCGAATGCCTTGCCGCACAGGGCATAGTTGCCTGCCCCGAATGAACCTCCCAGAATCACCGTCAGCTTGGGCACCACACTGTTGGCAATGGCGTTTACCAGCTTGGCACCGGCCCGGATGATTCCTGCCTGCTCGGAGTCGCGGCCTACCATGAAGCCGTTCACATCCTGCAGGAAGATTAACGGCGTGCGCGATTGATTGCAGTCCATCACGAAGCGGGCGGCCTTATCCGCACTATCGACGTAGATCACACCCGGATACTGCAGGGGTCCCACGGCGGGGCGGCATCGTCGGTGCTGATTGGCCACCACGCCCACAGCAACGCCTCCCAACCGACCATGGCCGCACACTAGCGTCTGTCCATAATCGGCCTTGTACTCGTCGAAGGGGCCCTCGTCGAGCAAGCACGGCAACAGATCGCGAATGTCGTATTCCTGGCGCGGGTTGGGATGAAAGAGGTAGATCAGATCCTCGGTGGGTCGGCCCGAAGGGATCGCCGGATTGGTGGTCCGGTAGTCGGCGGGCAAGACGGCCACTAGCCGCCGTAACCGCTCCAGGCACGACTTTTCATCTTTTTCGCGGTAGTCGATGGTGCCCGAGATTGCGGCATGCATCCGGGCTCCTCCCAGTTCCTCGTGATCGACAGTTTGCCCAATGGCCGCCTTGACCAGGGCGGGGCCGGCCAGGTAGAGGGCGCTACCCTCGGTCATCAGCAACTTGTCGCACAGGACGGGAAGATAACCTCCACCCGCCACACAGTTGCCCAGGATGGCAGCGAACTGCGGGACGCCGGTGGCCGACAGCACCGCGTTGTTGCGGAAGATGCGGCCGAAGTCGTCCTCGTCGGGGAACACCTCGTCCTGGAGGGGCAGAAACACCCCGGCGGAATCGACGAGGTACACCAGGGGCAGGCGACACTCCAGGGCAATGCGCTGGGCGCGCAGCACCTTCTTGGCGGTCATCGGAAAGAATGCCCCGGCCTTGACCGTGGCATCGTTGGCAATCACCATCACGCGTCGGCCCGACACGGTGCCAATTCCAGTGACCACGCCCGCGCCTGGAGCGCCTCCCCACTCGGCGTACATGTTCCAGGCCGCCCACAGGCCCAGTTCAAAGAAGGTGGTGCCCTCGTCGATTAACCCCGTGATCCGGTCGCGGGCGGTCAGTCGGCCCTTCTCGTGCTGACGTGCGATTGCTAGGGGGCCACCTCCCTGGCGAATCTGGACTTCTTGCTGGCGGATTTCCTCGGTGAGCCGGTTTAGTTCCTGCGACATCCTGGCTCCCTTAACCCTCTAGGCGTCCCGGACTCCTCTCCTCTATAGTACATGCCATCGCCGAGAAAGCTCGCCTTCGTCTGGAGACCGCGCCGTGGACCAGGAGCAAGCATTTCTGGAGGACATCGCTGAACATCCGGACGACGATACGCCCCGACTCATTTACGCTGACTGGCTGGACGATCAGGGAAAAACTGAACGGGCCGAGTGGATCCGCCTGCAATGCGCCATGAGTCAGATGGACCTCGATGATCCGCGCATGAACGAGTTGCAGGATCGTATGCTGGTCCTCCAAAACCTAGAGACAAAATGGTTGGGGCCTCTGGTTGCCCACCTCCAGAGTTACACCTTCTCTCGTGGGCTGCTCAACGGGGTTTCAATCCTTCCGGAGGTATTCGCTGAACAGGCGGCTCGACTGTTCCGCCACGGTCCAGTGTCACAGGTCCACACCGTGCTTGCATCGCCATCGGATGCGCAGCGGTTCTTCTTCTGCGACGGTCTGCAGCGTATTCGCACCCTGGGTGTTCATGCCGCCCGACCCACCTTGCTCGATGAGTTGTGGAATTGCGACCGACTTCCCTGGCTGCAACAGCTCGACCTGAATGGGTCGGGGCTGGGGCCGGAGGGGTTACAGCTGCTGGCGAAGGCGCCCTTTGCTGGCCAGTTGCGCTCCCTCCACCTGGGGAACAATCGGATTGGGTTAACGGGTATCGAGGTGCTCTGCAGCGCTGCGTCGCTACAGCAACTTCACCATCTCGATGTCCAGAACAACCGCCTGGGCTCTGTGGGGCTCCAGGCGCTAGGCACGTCGAGCGGACTTCCACAACTGCGAACGCTCAATCTGAGCCACAACGAGATCAGCGCCACGGGGGTCCGCGGCCTCGCTCGCCGACAGCAATTCACCCACCTGGTTGAGTTTGCTCTGTCGGGCAACCCCCTGGGCGACAATGGGCTGTCCGCGCTGGCCGACTCCAGGGCATTTCCCGCATTGCAAACGCTTCACCTCCGCGCAACCCGGCTCGCCTCGCAGGCGGGCCAGGCACTGGCCAGCGCAACCTGGATGAGTACTCTTCGGGTGCTGAACCTCGATGACAACCATCTAGGATCCGCGGGCGCAATCTCCCTCGGAAGAGCCCCCGCCTCGGGCCAGTTCCAAGCTCTCTATCTTTCGAACAATCAGATCGGCGACGAAGGCGCCGAAGGACTAGCGCGCTGGGATGCGATTCCCACGCTGCGCTATCTCTACCTGACCGACAACAATCTAACGGCGTTCGGCGTCAAGCACCTGGTCAAAAGGCTCACCGGCAACCGCCTGCGCGAGTTGCACCTGCAGCAAAACCGCCTGGGCGACCTGGGGGCTCAGGTGCTTGCCCGTTGGCCGGGCTTCGCGGCTCTGACGTCACTGAACCTGGAAGGCAACGCCATCGGCAACGAAGGCGCGCTGGCGTTGCTGCGATCGCCACATCTGTCCCCACACTGTGAACTGATGCTGGACATCGATGACCTCGACCTAGCCATCCAGCAGAAGATCGAGTCTCGACACAGTATCCCGGTATAAGGTTTCCGGGACTACGGTCGCAGGTCCAAACACTGCACCCGCTTCCAGTCGCGAATGAGGAGACGTCCCTCGGCCAACACGGGTAGCGTCCAGCAGCGTTCGCGGAATGGTCGAATCGCGGTCAGTTCCCGGTAAGCGTCCGGCGTGGCCTCAACGAGGGCCAGCTTGCCGTCTTCTCCCAGGACCAGGAGGAGATCATCGACTCGCACCAGCGATCCCTTCTTGTAGCCCACGCCGCGCAGCCCCTCTGCATCCTCATCGCGGGAAAAGCGCCAGACCGCCTCGCCGGTGCGCAGATCGAGACAGGTCAGGTCTCGTTTCTCGTCGAGTCCGTAGAGGTAAGCCCCGCGACGGACCGGGGTCGAGAAATGGCAGCACAGGGCATCGGATTCGTAGACACGACGGGCCCGAAAGCACTGGCTTCCCTCGCGCACTTCCACCTTGATCAGTGCGCATCCCTTACCGTAGCCCGACGAAATGAACACGTAGACCCCCTCGCCACCGGCGTTGCGAGTCCGGATCACCACTGGAGTGGCCGCGTTGACCTCGAACTCAGTGGGCCAGGGATATTCCCACAGCAACTTGCCTTCATCCCTAGACACCCCCAACAGCCGACGGCCCGTAAAAAAGAGTACCTGCCGCACGCCACCTAGGGTGGTTGCCATGGGCGAGCTGTAGCCCACCGGATCGTCTTCGGTCGTCCAGACGGTGGCGCCATCGCTGGCATCCAGGGCGGCCAGGCATCGGCCTGCCTTGCCTCCCAGGCAGATATAGACCTTGCCTTCCTCCACCAGGGGCGAACAGGCAAACCCCCAGCGACCAGGCACCGCGCCCAATTCCTTGACCAGATCGCGCGACCAGACCAGCTGGCCGTTGCTGGCTTCCAGACAGACCAGCACCCCCGCCTGGCTGAACCCATACACGCGCCCTGCTGCCAGCGCCGGGGTGGCGCGAGGACCACCATATTGAAACGTCTGCCCGGGTTCGAAGGGGTGTTTCCAGCGTTCTTCTCCACTGGCGAGATCCCAGCATACGACCGATTCGCGTCCCTCCTCGGCGAGCAGTGTAAACACCCGGCCCTGGTCAACCGCCATCGAGGCATAGGTCTCGTCGCTGGTTTTTCGCCAGTGGACGCGCGGACCCCGGCCTGACCAGCGCCGCGGAAGTTCCGGCATCGATACCAGCCCATTGCGGGTGGGCCCCATCCATTGCGGCCAGGACCGAGCGGCCGGTGTGGGATCGTCCAGGATCTCGGAGTCGGCAAGTTCCGCGAGTAGGTCCCCCGTACTGACGTAGCGGTTCGAGCTAATCTGCAGCTTCATGGCCACAACCACCAGGGCAAAGGCAGCCAGGCAGGCGGCTCCCAGGGAGAGCATCCCCAGCCCCCGCCGCTTTTGCTCCATCATCGCTCCTCCTTTTCCTGCATTGGACAGATCAGGGGCGCCTGGAGGCAGCGTTCAGCCACTGCAGGCATTCGTCGGCGGTCTGTCGGCCGGGGAAATCTAGGCCGCTGATCCCTGCTGTCCCCGCAGTCGCCCGCGCCCGGAGCAGATGCGCGCGGGCCTGCTCCACCTCGCCAGCCTCCAGCGCCACTAGCCCCGCCACCACCAAGGCGTTGGCTTCCTGCCGCAGGGCCAGCCCCGCCTGTTCCAGTTCCTCGAAGTAGATCAGCCGGAGATAGGCCGACACCAGCAAGCTAGCCGGGCTAGGGTTGGCCCCCGGCACCAGCAGTACCGACCGTGCCAGTTCCTGAATGGCCTGCTCACGAGCAGGTCGGGCCCAGCGCGGACCCAGTAACAGACTGGTTGCCAGCTCGCTGAGTTGCTGCTCGGCCTGGGCATAGTGGCCCTCGGAGGCCGCCAGTCGCGCCTGCACCTCCAGGTAGGCCACATCGCCCAGGCTTTCGCGCAGCTCAGGGATGGCCCAGGCCCGCACGTCGTTCAGCCTCCCCGTCCACAGCAGCAGATCCAGTTCGAGGCGCGACCCCTCGGCGCCAAACTCCGAGGCGTCCGACTTCAACAGGGTCTGCAGGGCCAGTTCATACAGCCCGGCTGATCGGGCCTCGCGCGCCACCGCGAGAGTGCTGTTCTGCCCGGCATATTCGGCCGCCATCTGCTCGCGCTTGCGCACCTCGACCTCCAGTGTGGTGCGCTCGCGATCCAGACGCTGCAATTCCTCGGCGAATTCGGCCGGAGGTTGACCCGGACCAGGGCCTCGACTGCGTGTGGCGGCCAGCAAGCGGGTGAGATGATCCAGCGTCAGATCCATGCTGCCGTTCTCTCGATAAAGGCGGACCAGGCGGCCATGTGCCCCCACCGAGTCGGGCCGCAGTCGCACGGCCTGGGTGAAGGCGGCGATTGCCTGGGTCTTGCGGATGCGGTCGAACGGCGTGAGATGCTGCCGCCAGTCGCGTTCGCGCGTTGCCTGGGCCAGCCGCAGGTAGGCCTCGCCCAGCAGGAACCAGCAGCGGGCATCGTCGGGGTTCTGCGCCAGGCCTCGCCGGGCCGCCCGCACCGCCAGAAGCGTGGCCCCGTACGGTCCATCATCCTGACCCGCGATAAAGGATGACCAGCCGACCTGCGTAGCTACCATGCGGGCAGCGACATCCCAGAAGGCGACGGCAGGTCCCCCCTGCCCTGCTCCCAGCGCGCTGGACAGGCCCGTCGTGGTGCCTGCCATCCAGACCCGGCTGGCAGCACGCTGGTACTCGGGACGGGCGGCGTCGAAAAAAGCCAGGTACAGGGCGGCTTCGTCTCGATCCTGCGTCATCGGAGGCCAGGGTCGCGTCCAGGCGGACCACCACGGCCCGGGCTCGGGGCCAACCGAGGGAGCCCGGTCGGCCGGACCCGGCGAAAACGCCCGCGCCTGCAAATCGACCACCTCGGGAAGTGGGCTTCCAGCCCCATCGTTCCAGCCGAAGATGACGGTGTTGCCACGCAGGTAGATCAGCGGCCACTCGGCGGACAGGGCCGCCAGCCGGGCCACCACGCTCGCTCCCGGCTGGGCCGTCGCGTTGCTGACGATCAGAAAGCGCACTCCACGCTGGCGAAAAAGGGTACGCCAGGCATCACCCTGCCCCACCAACCCCATCCAGACAGTTTCGCGCTCGTCCGATGTCAAAGTGCCGCCTGGGGGCACATTCGGCGTGAACCAGGCTGCATAGGCCGCGGCCTCGCGCGAAAGGGTCAGGGCCTGTGGGCCAGTGTCCGAACCGCGCCACCGGGCAAGCTGTTCGACCGCCTGGCGGAGAGAGGCATCGACATCGACTCGCCAGCAGCGTTGCGCTTGCTGCCCACCTTGTAGCCAGCCGGGCCAGGCCAGAACAGTCAGTGCCAGCGCAGCCATCACAAACGCGCCTCGGAGAATGGCAGCCCGCCAGGTGCGAGCTTCTTCGGGTTGCGCCAGGGCGGTGGCAGCCAGGGAGCCAGCAACGAGGGCCAGGAACGGCACCCAGCTTGCATGGAGCAGCGCGGCACCTACGAGCAGAATTCCCAGTGGAGCCAGGCGCCAGGCCGGTCCCCCTCGGCCGATGACCAGCCCAGCCAGTGCTAGCCCAACGAGCCCGGCCAGGCTCAGCGCCACGGCAGGCGGTTGACCCCGCAGTCCTGCTACCAGTCCCCGCCCGGATTCCACGGCCCCCGATTCGAGAGCCGCCCACCAGCCGGGCAGGTGTAGCCAGGGAGCCAATAGACTTGGACTGAGGATGGTGCCCACGAGTGCCAGAAGCAGCCACACGCTCAGCCGCCGAGCTTGAGGCAGTTCCCCACGAAGCAACTCGCCAAGAGCCACCAGACCAACCACCCCAGGGGCGAGGACGACCCGGTTGTCCAGGTTGGCCCACAGGATGACTAGGCCAACGATCGACCAGCCACTACTAGCGCCATTCACCTCGGCCGCCCGGGGAAGCAAGTACAGGAGCGCTGCGACAAACACGAGAGCAAGAAACGCCGGCTGCACCACCAGCCATGGACCCAGGACCAGGGCGATCAGCACAGACGCTACCCCGCCGGCCAGGTTCGTCCCCTGGGGCGAAACCGCCCGCACCGCCAGAACGGGGATGAGTGCCGCCAGCAGCGCATGCAGCGCCAGAACTCCGCCGCCGCCCAGCAGGGAGTACGCACCATACAGGACGACGTCGTACAACCAGCCCGATGTCGGCCCCGAGGAGGGCAGCGAGGCATCGAGCAACGGTGCGTATCCCTGGCTGGTTCTCTGCACGAAGGCGCGGCCAGCAGCCAGGTGGCCCCAGAAGTCAGCATGCTGGACAGGCACCGACGCCAGCATCGCAGCCAGGAGCGCAGCCAGGACCAGCAACACCCCGCCTGCACGGCTGACAGTGGGGGAATTCGCCGGAATGGCCTCATTAGAAAGCATCGCAGAAGCTCCCTGGAGGCGACGATGGATTACTGGGCCGCGAGTTGCTGGCGATGATACTCAGCCTGCTCGCGCCCCTCGGGACCCAGGCTGTCATAGTAGTCCCGCAGACGCTCGTGGGCTGTCCGGTACCCGGGATCAAGCCGCAACGCCAGGTTGAACCAGTGGACTGCCTGGCGGGGATGACCCAGGCGCAGATAGATTTCACCCATTTCCCCGTGGAGTTTCGCGCTGGTCGGAGCCGCGTTTAGCTCCTGGGTCGTCAGGACAATGAGCCGTTTCTGGTCGGCATCGATCTGTTGAAACCGCGCGTGCATCTCCCGGGCATCATCCTCTCGCCCCAGACGCCGCAGGCAAAGCATCAGGTTGTAGCAGGCGTCGAAGTGCCCCGGATCGCGCCGCAACGCATCGCGGAGGAACCCTTCTGCCTTGGCAGGTTGATTCCGACGTAGCTCGAGCAGCCCGCGAAGGAACTTCGCCTCCGCGGTATCTTCTTCCTCGGGTAGCTTGTCTAGCAGACGGCCTGCTTCCTCGATCTTGGCTAGGTCCAGATAACACTGCGCCAGCCCCAGAATGGCGGTACGATCGCCAGGTTTCTGTTCGAGCAAGGCGCTGAACTGCTCGGCCGCGAGGGCAAACTTGCGATCCGCCCGCAATAGCTCGGCATAGGCGGGCCGCACCTCCGTGCGCTGGGGGTCAAGTTCCAGCACACGACGGAAATCTTCACGCCCCTCAGTGACGGCCTGCTGCTGCGAGTACCAGGTAGCCCGGCGAAAGAGCGCCTCCACGCTGTTGGGCTCCAATGTGAGCCAGTGCGATAGATGCTCGCGCGCCGCCTGAACGCGGAACTTGGCCATGTTGGCGCGCACCAGGGCCTCGAGCACCAGGGGCGTAAACGGGCCATCCTTGACGATGTAAGGAGTCAGAAAGCGGTGAACGTCGTCCAGCTCACCCGCCTGGGCACGGAGCAAATAGCCCTCCAGCTGTTGCTCTTCCGAGACACCGCGTTGCAGTTCCCGACACCGTGCCAGATACTGCCTGGCCGTCGATAAGTCACCCGACTGCCGGGCCGTCCGCGCCGCCATAAGGAACAAAGGGGCACTGCGCGGCCGATACCGCAGGGCTTCTTCGTACTCCGCCAGGGCAAGGCGGTAGCGCTGCAGCTGGAGGGCTGCGGTGGCGCGACGAATGTGATACTCCGCCCGGTAGTGCGCAAAGACCAGCCAACCCCCCAGTGCCACCAGCAGCAGGAGAAGGACCACCGCACTCAGGCGGGTCGCCAAGCGAAGCCAGGCACGCATCAGCATGGAATGTATTCTAGCGAAGTTGAACGAGCGCAGGCGGAAAAGAACGAACCCGAACCACCAGAGATTCCAGTGGATCGGGTTCAGCTGGGCTGCCCGAAGGTTTTCCCCGAGGTCGGAACCCCAGGGCGAGCCATTCCGAGTATTACTTCGACTTCAGATCAATGTCGAAAGTGGCGGAGCTGCCCACCTTGAACTTGAGATCAGTCGCCTTGGGATCCGCGTACTTCTCCGGGATGGCGCGATAGTTGGCAATCAAATCCTTCGTCCGCTTCGCCCCTTCAGCCATGGCCTGCATCTGCTTTTCCAGCGCAGCCTTGGCTTCGGGAGGCATATTGGCACCTGCGCCACCAGGGACAGCCCCTGCGCCGGTACCTCCCTTGGGCTCCGAGTACTTGGACGCCTGCTCAACGGCTTTGCGGACGTCGATGTTATCCACGGTGACCACGGCCTCGCCCGAGGGAACTCCCTTGAGAGAGTACTTACCATTATCGACCGGGCCGGATACCGCCACACCCTGAGCAGGAATGAAGACGATCTTTCCTGAGTGGACGGGCTTACCATCCAGGTTCACGGTGCCGGAAACATCAGCTTTACCTGGGCCACAACCGGTCGCGACCAGAGAAAAGAACACGACCACGGCTGTCAAAGCGGATACACGAATCATCAGCATCGAACAGATACCTCACCCAGGCCAACCTGGAGAACGGAGGAGAGAAACCACCTACCCTTACCAATCGCTGCCCAGGACCTGTCGGTCAGAGGGGTGATTGGCCAGGTACCAGGTCAACGGAGAGATACTGGTGGCAATGCGGCGGACAGATCCGTCTACTAGACCAACCTGCACGACGTTACCTGAAAGCACCTGGGGCTTGAAGTAATCGCCCACAGCCACTGTTTGTTCAGGAGCTCCGCTGAACAGCGGGGGATTGGTGTAACCCGGAGGGCCATCCACCCAGAAGATGGGCCCGTTGGCCCGGCCGCCGTTGGGCGCATACCCAGGAACATCCATGGTAGCAAACCACTTCACTTCAACTGAGGGACTGGTCGCTGTGCCCGCACCCGGTCGGCCGAAGCCTTCCGCGAAGGAGACAGTGTTGGAAGTGCCATCCGAGAAGGAGGCCGGCAGACGTGGCCCGGCCCAGCTGGTCTGATTACCCACCGGCACGCAAAAGGCCAGGCCATTGGTCCGGTAGCTGCAATAGGGCTGATCGCCGAGGTTGGTCGAATCAGCGGGAGCGATGAACGTCTTCACAATGCGGGGTTTGCCGGCCCATTCGAGCTGGTATCCCAGCTTGCCCACCGGAGTGCTGCCGGAGTAGCAGACCGACTCCTTGAACATGTTATCCTGCTCGATGAACGGCAGGAGGTGGAAGAAGATGGACCCTTCGTTCCCATTGACATCCCAACCACCGGTTCCAGACGGATAGTACCCGTAGGCCGGAGGAAGTTTGCCGTCGTAGGTGCCCGCCAGGTTGTGCAGGGCGATAGACATTTGCTTCAGATTGTTAGAGCTGGTCATGCGGGCTGCGGCTTCACGCACCTTTTGCACTGCGGGAAGCAACAGACCAATGAGGATGGCAATAATTGCGATGACAACCAGCAGTTCAATGAGCGTAAAGCCACGCCCGCGCCAGCGGAACGTTAACCGAGGCATACCCTGCTCCTAAAGAATGAGGGCGATGGGAGAGAAAACGAGTCAATCTAACTAATCCCTCAGATTTGTTTCATATTCCCTGCACGCCAACCCAGTCAAGTGCCGTTCGTCTATTTTTCCCACTTTCCTGGGTCCGCCCTATCGCGTCACCTGAACTCCGCGATATGATCCAAACGGGCGGAATGCCAGTTTTTCTGGTGCTTGGAACTGGTGAGCCCCTGTCGCCCGCTCCCGGAGATGGCCTTGATGCGTAGCGTCTGGCTTGGTGTCCCAATCCTGGTGACACTGGTGGGCCTTGGCGTGCTGGGGTACCATCTCTGGCCGCCGCTTCCTTCTCCTTCATCGAAACTTCCCCCCACCACAGGACTACCCACCGAACAAACCGTGGAGGAGTCCCCGCAGCTCGAGGCACAGCTGCAGCATCTCTGCGGCGTCGCCTGTCATGCTTATCCATCCCCAGACAGCTACCCGCGACGGTTCTGGCGCAAGGAGGTGGAGCAGGCATACCGCTTCTATGAAAAGTCGGGCATGTCGCTGAACGCGCCTCCTATCGACACCGTCGTGCAATACTTCGAGAAACGTGCTCCGGAAGAGTACCCAGCCACTCCGCCGCTCAAGAGTCAGCGCCCACTAAGCCTTCGTTTCCAGCAGATCGGCTATCCGGGCCCGGACGTTCCAGGAAAGTTTGCCATCTCCCACGTGCAGATCGTCCCGGATGGCATCTTTTTGCCTCCAGTGAAGACTAATCCGCCGGTTGCCGCCGAGAAACGTCCGAAGGCGCTGCTAGCCTGCGATATGAAGAACGGCCTGATTCTTCATCTGCGCCTGGCCGACGAGCAACCCACCTGGAAGGTCCTGGCCCGCGTGCCCCACCCGGCCATGTGTCGTGTGGTCGATCTCGATAGGGATGGCCTGCAAGATCTCCTCGTGGCCGACCTGGGCAACTTTACCCCCACCGATCTCGCCTGCGGCAGCGTGGTCTGGTTACGCGGCAAGGGCGATGGCACTTTTCAGTCGCACACACTCCTCTTCGGCGTGGGCCGGGTGGCGGATGTCAGCGTGGCGGACTTCTCCGGGACAGGAAAGCTCGATCTGGTGGTCGCCTCATTTGGCTGGCACTCCGCAGGCGAACTCGTGCTGCTGGAGAACAAGACCACCGATTGGAATCGCCCCCGGTTTGTCACCAGGGTGCTTGATCCCCGGCATGGCGCCATCCACGTCCCCGTGGCCGACCTGAACGGCGATGGCAAACCGGACTTCGTCGCACTTTTTGCTCAGGAACACGAACAAATCGTCGGCTTTATCAACCAGGGTGATGGTAAGTTTCGCAAGGAGACGCTCTACGCCGGCCCTCACCCAGGCTACGGCAGCAGCGGCATCGAGCTGGTCGATCTCAACCGGGATGGTCGCCTCGACATTCTGTACACCAACGGTGATGTGCTGGATGCCCCTTACCTCTTCAAGCCCTTCCACAGCGTGCAGTGGCTCGAAAACCTGGGGCAAGGCAAGTTCAAGCATCATGCCGTCGCTCCGATGTTCGGAGTGCATCGCGCTGTCGCCGGCGACCTGTTCGGGACCGGCAAGCTTGCCATCGCTGCCGTCAGCTTTCTCCCGGCTGATTATTTCAAGGATCGTGCCGCGCGTAATCCTCCGGCCATCGTTCTGTTCGAGCAGACGACTCCCGGCAAGTTCGATCCGCACGTGCTCGCCGAGACCGATTGCGACCACGTCACCTGTGTCCTCGGCGATCTGTACGGCACTGGCCGACTCGACCTCGTCGTTGGTCACTTTGTTTCCCCCACGGTGAACTATCCGGTCACGGTCTGGAAGAATGTCGGCCCGAAACCCTGACTCCCACGATTGTCCTCGACTCACAGGAAAGCAACTCAGCCAGACACCGGTGGAGGCAGAGGGTGCTTCCTTAGAACAGCTGGGCGAACTGTACGCGCTCGGGATGGCTACCGAGGTACGCCGGGCTCGGGCCAGCTTCTACACGCCCCAGTCGCTCACCACTCCGCTGGTGCTCAAGGCGCTCGAGTCGCAGGTCTATGACGGGCCAGCCCAGGGAGCTCCACGGTCCGCCTGGCGCATGCGTTCTGTTTCTGAGCTACTCGCGTTGAAGGTATGTGACCCGGCCTGTGGCGCCGGTGCTTTTCTACTCGAGGCGGGGCGGTACCTGGCCGCCCGAGTTAGCGAGGCATGTCCTGCCCTGGCTTCCCAGGCGCCTGAGCTAGTGGTGCGCCACTGCCTTTTTGGAGTGGACCGGGATCTAGACGCTGTTCGTCTGGCTCGACTCACCCTGAGTTGTTTTGCCGGAAAGTCTGCTCATCTTGAGAGCAGACTGTGCGATGTGATTCGCTGTGATAACGCCCTGTTCCTCGACTGGTGGAAATGCTTCCCCGAGGTGGGACGCCAGGGTGGGTTCAGCGTCATGCTCGGCAATCCTCCCTTTCACAATGCCATCGAGGGAAGAATCGCAGCCGAGGAGAAGGCAGCACTACGCCAACGGTTCCCCGAACTGGGTGGCACTGCGGATTACAGCTACTACTTCCTGGCGCTCGTCGATGGGCTATTACAATCCACGGGCACGGCCGGGCTGGTGCTTCCCCGCGCGTTTCTGAATGCGCCTGCCGCAAGCAAGCTCCGGCTACGCTTGAACCAGACGCGCCCACCATCATGCATCGGCTGCCAGGATGGAGCGGGTCCGTTTCTGTCGGCCCAGGTGCGGATCGTCGCCCTGGTACTCGGAGGTAGTCACGCCTGCGTCGTGGGTCTATCACCACCACACTCTTCGGTCCGGCTGAAAACGGACAACTGGTGGGCCGACATGCAGGGTGGCGCCGAGGCCGATCCAGTCGCCGTCCCTTTGGGCCAGCGCTTTGAGCTCCAGGCGAGCATGACCACTGGCATGGCCTACGAGCTGCGTCCCTTCCTGGAGGAGCAGCCCCAGGGTAGCCAGTTGCGCTTTGTAACCGCTGGCCTCGTCGATCCGGGGCGCTGTCTGTGGGGAGCCGCCCCCTGCCGCTATCTGCGCCGCACCTTTCAGTACCCTCGCGTCCGCCTGGACGCCGACATGCCTCCGGCCTTGTATCGCCGACTGATGCGCATCCGCCGGCCGAAGGTCTTGCTAGCAGGCGTGGCCGGGCCAGGGCATCGGCTCGAAGCGTTCGTCGATGTAGAGGGAATTTACTGCGGAGCGGTCTCCACCTTCACCATTCTGGATCCCCAGGATGATGTGGGCCGGCTCGAAGACCTGTGTCGCTACCTGAACGAGGAGAGTGTCGCTCAGAGGGTGCAGGGCCAGCTGGGCGCAGCCGCGATGGCCGCTGGTCTACTCACCATTCCGCGACGGTTTCTGATTGATCTGCCCATACCACTCTCCTATCTCAATTAACCAGTCCGCCCCTCCTGGTTCGAATCGATCATTGGAGCCCGCGCATGGCCACACGCCTCCAGGGTCTCACACTGCTTTGTCGTGATGTAAATCAGAACATGCTCCCAGATTGGCTCGGTCGTCGGGCAATGGGAACACTCTGGCAGGCGCTCCTGGTGTCAGTCTGCCTGGTAGGGTGGTTGATCTTTCCCCCCGAAACGCTGGCGGCCAGCAAGGCAGCCCGGCCCAATGTGCTGCTCATCCTCTGCGACGACCTGGGCTTCTCTGACCTGGGTTGTTACGGCGGAGAAATTGCCACCCCCCATCTCGACGCCCTGGCGCGGAACGGGCTGCGCTACACGCAGTTCTACAACACCGCCCGCTGCTGGCCCACCCGGGCGGCCATCCTGTCGGGCTACTATGCCCAGCAGGTGCGGCGCGATGCTGTCCCTGGTATTCCCAGCGGCGGGCGCGGGGTCCGGCCCCGCTGGGCGGTGCTGCTTCCAGCCATGCTCAAACCCCTGGGCTACCGGTCGTATCATTCGGGCAAATGGCACATCGACGGCAAGCAGCTGGTGGCTGGGTTCGATCGGTCGTACAGCCTGGAGGATCACGACCGCCATTTCGCGCCGAAACGCCACACAGAGGACGACCGCGCGTTGCCGCCGGTCGATGCCCATGATGGGTATTACTCCAGCACTGCCATCGCCAGCCATGCACTGCGCTGCCTCACTGAGCACGCGACAAACCATCGCGACCAGCCGTTCTTCAGCTTCGTGGCCTTCACCGCTCCGCATTTTCCTCTGCATGCTCCACCCGAGGATGTAGCCCGATACAAAAAGCGCTATCTCGCCGGCTGGGATGCCTTGCGTGATCAACGCGCTCAACGCCTGCGGGAGCTAGGTATCGCCACGCAGGTGGCCGCTATCGAGCGCGAGGTCGGTCCGCCCTACGCATTCCCCGAGGCGATGAAGAAACTGGGCCCTCACGAAGTCAACCGCCCGGTGGAGTGGAAGTCGCTGACGCCCGCGCAGCGCGAGTTTCAGGCCAGCAAGATGGCGGTTCATGCTGCCATGGTCGATCGTATGGACCGAGAAATAGGCCGCATCGTCGCCCTGCTAAAAAGCCAGGGGAAACTAGATGACACGCTGATCCTGTTCCTTTCGGACAACGGAGCCACAGCCGAGATCATGGTACGTGGCGACGGCCACGATCTCGCCGCGGCGAGTGGCAGCGGGGCGACCTTCCTTTGCCTGGGTCCTGGCTGGTCCAGCCTGTGCAATACGCCGTTTCGTCGGCACAAAACCTGGGTCCATGAGGGCGGAATCTGTACCCCCTGTATCGCGCACTGGCCCAGTGGTTTCGCATCCCGTGGCGAGTTGCGCCGCTCACCCTCCCACGTCATAGACGTGGTTCCCACCATCCTCGAGGCATGCGGGGGCAAACCTCCGGCGAAGGTACAGGGCGAGCCAGTCCCTCCTGCCCCTGGGCGCAGCCTGATGCCGACGTTTGCCCGAGACGTGATCGTGGCCAGAGAGTCTATTTGGTGGCTCCATGAGGGCAACCGGGCCCTGCGCGTCGGTGACTGGAAGATTGTGGCTGCTGGCAAGGACGGTCCCTGGGAGCTGTACGACCTGCGGACCGATCGCACCGAGTCGAAGAATCTGGCTGACCAGCATCCCGACCGGGTACGCTCCATGGCTGCCCAGTGGAGTCGAGAGTCCGAGGCGATGTTCCAGCTGGCTCGCAAGGATGCCCCCCCTCAGGAGAAGGCACCCCCCAGAAAGGCCAAACCATGACCCCCTCCCAGGAAACTATCGCCCGCTCCCGTGGGCCCTGGTTGGTGGTGCTCATGCTGCTGCCTGTGGCCCTGTTAAACTACCTCGACCGGCAGATGCTGGCGTCCATGCAGGGCTCCGTCATGACGGACATCCCGAGCATCGAGTCGCAGGAGAACTGGGGCTTCATGCTCGGCCAGTTCAAATGGGTCTATGCCTTTCTCAGCCCCCTGGGTGGGTTGGTGGCGGACCGCCTGAGCCGGCGCTGGACCATCTGCGGAAGTCTGTTCGTCTGGTCGGCGGTGACGTGGTGGACGGGTCAGGTGTCCACCTACCAGGAGTTGTTATGGACGCGCTCGTTCATGGGTATCAGCGAGGCGTTCTACATCCCCGCCGCCCTGGCGCTGATTGCCGACTACCACACCGGAACCACACGATCGCGCGCGGTGGGATTGCACCAGATGGCCATTTATTGTGGAGTCATCGCCGGCGGTTACGCCGGGTATATCGCCGCCAACCCCGACCTGGGCTGGCGCTTCGCTTTCCAGGCCTCCGGCACCTTCGGAATGTTGTACGCCCTGCCGTTGCTCGCTTACCTGCGCGACGTACGCACTGCACCGCCACAGCGATCCTCGCTCCTCGATCCGCTCTTCGGGATTCTCGAACTGCTGGGCAACCTGTCGTTTCTGCTCCTGGTGCTGTACTTCACTCTGCCAGCACTGGCTGGCTGGGTGGTGCGTGATTGGATGCCAGCCATCTTGAAACGTGAATTTGTCCTGGGACAGGGCGAGGCAGGCGTGGCCGCGACCGTGTACTGGCAGGTCGCCGCCATCGTCGGCGCCATCGTGGGCGGCTGGGCTGCCGACCGCTGGATGCGGTTCAGCCATCGCGGCCGAATTCACGTCAGCGCCCTGGGGATGTGCATGATTGTGCCGGCCATCTACGGCGTGGGCAACGCCACCACCGTTACCCTGGCCATCCTGTTTCTCATCCTCTTCGGACTGGGCTGGGGATTCTTCGACTGTAACAACATGCCGATCCTGTGCCAGATTGTTCGCCCCGAGCTGCGCGCCACCGGCTACGGCATCATGAACCTCGTGAGCATCAGTTGTGGCGGCCTGGCCGACTGGGGTTTCGGCATCCTCCGCGATCGCGACGTGCCGCTGCGCATCATCTTCAGCACCTTTGCCGCCACCGCCATCGTCTCCATTGTTCTGGTCCTGCTCATCCGCCCACGGCCCGACCTGGTGGAAGCTCCGTCAGGGGATGACGATTGATGAAGCGGGGTTGATCGTGGACATTCTTCAACCCCGACCGGTATAGTAGGGCGTTCGCGCGAACGACGGAGATTCGCCCGAATCCTTGATGCAACCCTTCGCCATGCCTGGTTATCAGATTCTCATCCGTTGTGTGGGTGAAGCGGTCGCCGCCCATGGGCTCAAGTGTATGCTCGGCGTGGTCCCATTCGGAGAACGCCTGTACGAGATCGCCAACGATGCCCACAATCGCTACAAGCGAGAGTGTAATGCGGAGGAGAGCCTGAAACAGGTCGAGGCCATCGCTCAGGCTGGGCTGCGCGAAATCCGAAGCGAGGCCAGGGCCCTCCTCGATAGCATCAAGCACAGGGCCGACAAGGTTCTGTCGGAGCAGCTGAATCAGCCAGGAGTCGAACAGGCTTTTTTGAGCTACTTCGAGCAGTTTCCCGCTTCGGTCCGCGCCACCTTTCGCCGCCCGGCTGATCCATCCGGCAAGAGTGTGCCGAACGGGTTTTCACTCAAACAGCCCGATGACTTCCTACGGCTGTTACCCGCTCGCCCCCCGCGCTTTTATGGGGGAGATCGCATCGCCGACCGCTGGATTCTCGGCGATCTCCTCGGCGTGGGAGGATTCGGCGAGGTGTGGCGCGCTGAACACGCCTCCGATAAGTCCCAGCCTCCAGTCGCGCTGAAGTTTTGCCTCGACCAGGATGCCACTCGCTTTCTCCGCCATGAGGCCCAGCTGATGCAGCGCGTCATGGCGGAGACGCGCGGACCTGGCGTGGTCGAGTTGAAAGCAGCCCATCTCGACCATAACCCACCCTGTCTGGCGTTCGAGTACATCAACGGTGGCGATGTCACCGGGCTGATGCACGACTGGCTCCGCCTACCCCTGGCAAAGCGTGTTCCTCTCGCCGCCCAGGTGGTGCTCAAGCTCGCACGCATCATCGGCCCACTGCATCGGATGCAACCGCCCATCGTCCATCGTGATCTCAAACCCGCCAACATCCTGGTAGTGCGCAAAGATGGCGGGAAGTTTGACGTGAAGATCGCCGACTTTGGGATCGGAGGAATCGCCGCACGCAAGCAGATCGCAGCCTCCACGCATGGTGTCAGTCGAGGCGATCTACTTAGTCAGACCTTGCGCGGCAGCCACACTCCGCTTTACGCCTCGCCAGAACAAGTACGCGGCCAGGGGCCCGACCCCCGCGACGACGTGCATGCCCTGGGTGTGATGTGGTTTCAGTTGCTCACCTGCGACCTGGGACGCGGGGTGGGCGCCGATTTCGACGAGGACCTCCGCGAGCTTCACGTCCCCGATGCGACGGCTGCCGCTATCAAGCGCTGTGTTGCCTCGCGTGCCGACCGCCGGTTCGGCGACGCACAGGAACTCGCAGACTACATGGCGACCATGACCCATGAATCGTCGCTTCCAACCGCCCCTGAACCTTTGGAGACTGCTCCCGTCGAGACGCTGCCCGCTGCCACCACTCGTGTTGGCCGGGGTGCATCCACCCAGCGACCCAGGCGGAAAAAGCAGGGCGATGGTTCCATGCTTCTCTATGGAGTCATCGCTGGGTTATTGCTTGTTTCGACCATTACCGCCGCTTTGGTGGTTACCTTGCGCACCCGCTATGGTGATGTCGTCATCGAATTTAGCGACCCCAAAGCACCAGTCGAGGTCAAGCTCGATGGCGAGAAGGTGGAGTTAGCGGGTCTCGATCGTCCTCTTAAACTGCAAGCGGGCGAGCATGGTCTGACAGTCACCGGCGCCGACTTCGAGACGGTAACGCGGTCCTTCACTGTCAAGCGCGGTGAAAAGCAGGTGGTGCAAATCACATTACAGCCTCGCGTCGTGGCCCGCGCGCCCAAGGCCCCAGCCCCTGAAGTGCCTGCACCACCAACTGAAGATGAGGCACCGCCACCGCCCCCCGATCTGGAGCGCGATTGGAAGGCGTTGTTCAATGGTCGCGATCTGACCGGCTGGCAATCAGCCGAGGGCGGTCCTCCCCCCAGAGGGTGGACCGTTGATCGAGGCGAACTCCTCAACCAGGGAGCGAAGGCCGACCTGTGGACCACCGAGCGCTTCGGCGACTTCACTCTTGAAGTTGAGTACAAAACCGATGGCAATAGTGGTGTTATCCTCCGCGCCACGAACCGCACCGACTGGGTGGGCCACGCCGCCGAGATTCAGATAGATAAACCGACCGACTCGCCGACATCCCAGAGCAATGGCGCGCTGTATGGCTTACTGGCGCCGACATCCGATCCCTCGCGTCGCCATGCCTGGAACACCCTCAGCATCACCGCGAAGGACCGGGCCATCACGGTGATTGTCAACGGTACCAAGGTGATCGAGGCCGACCTCGACGAGTGGACGACGGCAGGGCAGAATCCGGATGGCAGCAACAACCAGACGAAGGTGGCGCCCAACCGCTGGCCGCTGGTAGGCCATCTCGGCCTACAGGCGCACGCCGGACGCATCCGTTTCCGAAACATTCGTCTGCGTGCGCTGGGAGTAGCCGAGAGGAAGTCCGTCATCCCAGCCGAGGCCGTGCGCTTCGCTGGAAAGGCCTACAAGGTGTTCACCCCTCAACTGAGCTGGCGGGAGGCCTCGACCAAATGCGAGGAGCTGGGTGGAAATCTCGTCATCATCCGGTCGAAGGAAGAGAACGCTTTAGTCACCCGACTTGTGGACGAGGCCGGCCTCGTCGAGGCCTGGATTGGAGCCACGGATGTGATGGAAGAAGGCAAGTGGATCTGGATCGATGGCAAACCCCTGGTCTACTCCAACTGGTTCAAGGGTCAGCCGAACAACAAGGATGGTGAGGAGCATTATGCCCTCCTCATGGTCAATCGCGGAGGAGAGTGGTCCGATCAGCCCAATGAGTCGAAGCAGCATCGTCCGGGTTATGTTTGCCAGTGGGACATCCCTGCGGAGAAGTGAAGAAGCACCACACTATCAAGGAAGGCAGGTAACCTGCGTCCGATCTGGTCACGCCCCTTCGCGTTTGATGCGTTCGCCGAACCGGAGCGACGACCTGCCAATCTCGATGAGGTCGCCGTGACGAAGGAGACGCGGACGGTTCACACGTTCGCCGTTGACGAAGGTGCCCTGCGGAGTATTGAGGTCCTCTATGTAGTAATCTCCCTCGCGCAAGATCAGCCGGGCGTGTTCCTTCTCTGCAGCGCTATTGCCGAACAGGGGGATGTCGCTACCCTCGGCGCGGCCGATGGTCATCTCACCGCGCGAGAGCACCCATTCTCGACCGGCGCGAAAGCCTGAGACCACCGTGATCCAGGCTGTCTTCAGGAGCACCTGGGCCAAGCCGATCATCAGGCCGATGCACATTCCCAGCGCGATGAAGCCCGTGGCCGTCGGGGTCCAGAAGTCGTCCACGCGGTTGGAGAAGACCAGTCGCCAGGCACCCAGGAGCAATAGATAGACCAGGGCGCCAAGAAAGCCGCCCAGGGTGCCACCCAGGATGCCATTGATCACCTTGCGACGAGCCGGTCGAGGTTGTTCTCCCCCGGTGCCGCGCCGCACCACCAGATCGAACAAACCTGGTCCAGCGCCGATGAGCATCCCGGTACCCGTCCATCCCAGAAGGACGAAGAGGATTTGCTGCGTCAGGCTGTAGAGCAGTTGCCCGAGGAAGCCGCCCACCACACCACCCAGGGCTCCGGCCACACCCGCGAGCAGCAGGCGGCCGAAATTGTCGGCAAAGGCCCCGGTCCGGAAGTTCCACAGCCAGTCCACCAGAGTCAACACCACCGCGATACAGAGTCCCACGAACATGCCGCGCAACGGCGCCTGCAGCAGGTGATGCTCGAAGGGGACGCAACGTCCGAGAGCCCAGCCCAGGTAGCCGGCGCATCCTCCCAGCAGGGCGCAGTAGTAGATGTACCAGCGGAACGACATGGTCTCAGTTCCCGAAGATGCCCCGGACCCGGATGCGGACGTCGATCTTCTGCGAGATGCCGCTACTGGATTGCACGCGCAGCGGGAAAGTCCCATCGCGCGGGCCGGCCTTCACGCGCCAGGCCACCGGGCTAATGGGAGTGGCTGCCCCAGGTGGCAAGGGCGGAACAGGCGCCTGGAGACTTCCGGCAGCCAGGTTAAAGCCCGAAGGAAGTTCGAGCGTCAGTGTCTGTCCCGGCGTCGGATTGCGCGCCTCAGCTGTCAGTGTGAACTCGCCCCCTGGAACGAATGCTCCGGCCACGCTGAGCCCCAGCATTCCACCCGTGTCGCCGGCTGATACGCTCCCCAGGCCATAAGCGAACCCAACCTCCCGGCTTCTCCCCGGCGCCAGCGGTTGCTGGTCCCAGTACATCACCACGGCCGAGTCGGCCGGGCTCATCGACTTCATCGACAGCACGGGCACTGCCCATCCCGTTTTCTCCTGACGACATTGGTCGCCCAGGTCGGGGTGCGGCCAGGCTCCCAGGGTGACGCGCGACGGAGGTTCCAACCCTGGCACCCGCAACTGAATGGAGGCAATGGTGCCGGGTCGCTCTAGGTTCTCGGTTTCCCGCGCCTGGATGAAGTCGGGGATCGATCCGGGGCCGTTCAACTCCAGCCGGGTGTTGCACAGTTCTTGAAGTCCCGGCACCAGGTAGGGCACCCCGTCGTTGCCTCCAATGTAGGTGTCGAGCAGAAAGCGCAAACCGACATTGTGTGTGCGACGGTCGCGATTTTCGATGTGATAGTGGACAAGGCAGGTATCAATCTTACTCGACTGAGCGCCAGGCACCAGGCCCACTGTCTGGGTGATGGTCACTTGCTCTCGGTCGTAGATCCAGGTCGAACGTCGAGCATCGCGCATGCCTCGATCCACCTGCTCAACTCGGTTGAGCCAACGACCCGGCCATTGCTCGATGTATCGTCCATCGGTTTCTCGGAAGGGGCGATCGCCAAACAACCACTCGCCGCCATCAAGCCGGACCACCACGTTGTTGGTACGGCCGCGTTCGTCGTAGGTCAGCTTGCGAGCCCCTCCCAGTCGGCCCGTCCGGCACAGGGCCAGGCCGAACCGCATACTGGGTTCCCAGAAGGCGGGCCGAAGGTCGCTGTTTCCCTGCCCGTCGGCTGAGGGCTTCGCCCGTCCATTGAAGCCGATCAGCACCCGTTCTTCGCGTTCTTGGTATTCGATGCACAGCTCCTGTGGTAGCCCGCTAATGTCCTCCGGCAGCGTCGTCGCCACCGAGGTTGGCTTCATCCAGGCGCTTACGTCGCGCACCAGCGCCACCAGCAATCCAAATAGGAGGAATAGCACCGGCAAGCCGGCGAGGAAGTAGCGTCCGAGAATGACCGTCGGGACTTCCGGTGTCACTTCCTCGTCGACAGTCTGGACGGCTCGCACGGGAGGAGTATCGTCGAGGTGTTCCACTACTGGCAGCACCTCATCGAGATGCTCCAGGTACGCAGGGACGCTGGCGGGCACCGGTTCCTGCCGCGCCGCGGTACGCCGACGCACCGCCGCCGGTCCGGTAACCTGCAGATGCACGGGGATGTGAAACCGCTGTCGCCCATTGGCCAGGACGGTGACACGGGCCAGCAGAGTTTCACCAGGCCGATCGGGCACCTCGGGCACGTTGAGATGCACCGTGGCGGTTCTTCCATCCAGGTCCACCCCGCCCACCTGCAGCCAGTCTTGATCCGACCGCGCATGGGCCAGCACCGGCTTGCGTTCCTGGGCCACCACTTGCAGGTTAGCAGTCAGGGCATCGCCGCCGCGTCCGGACAGTTGAATCTCATGAACCGACACGCTGACGCGAGGCGGCGTGGTCAGGCCCAGCGCCTCAAAGAACTGCTGGACTGCAGCGAGCCCCGAGGCGGCCGGCTCCTGCACCGGGTAGGTCCAGCCGTTGATCTCATACCAGCGCGCGACCGCTCCCCGGGCAAACAGGTCGGCCGCTTCCTTGGGATGGTCGCGTGCCCTCTGGGCAATTTGACGCGGGGTCTGCGCACCGGTCAGGACTCCTTCGCCAAAGGGCTGCACGGGCACCTCGATCGTGACCGGGACCTGAACCCGACCTCCGTTGCTATCGATGACCAGCTGGGCCTGCAGCGGTTTGGTGCTGGCGGCCAGCGCTTTCCCCCGAATGTGCACCGCCACGCTGGTTTCGTGCAGAAACTGAAAGACCTTGCGCCGCGAGCGCAGAGCGCTGTCGCCCAGGACGAGCCAGGGCCCATCCTCGCAGGTGATGGAACCGGTCAGCAGCCCCATCCCGCGGTTAACCAGGTGGATCTCGAAGCGTACATCCTGGCCTGGCCGCAGCGTGCCCAGGTTGATGGCTGTCGGATCAACCAGAACCGAGGGGGGCGAAACCACCGAGCTGGGCAGTTGCCGGAGAAGCCCATCGAGAGCCACGTCGTCATCCGAACCGTGGGCGGCCTGGCGCGCCAGCATGGCCAGATCACCCCGGCCCATCCCGGCGAAGAAGTTGGCGAACACCTGGTCGCGCATCAGGTCGCGGGCTGCCTCCCATTGACTCTGGATGGCCAGCGCCAGCTCGTCGAAGGTGTGGCACACCTTGCCCGAGGGAAAAACAAACGGCAGGGGAAACCGCATCCGCGCAGGATCATTCGCACCCTGGCGACGGGATGGATCTCCAAGAGCGGCCCCATCCTGGTAGCAAAAGAGCGCATCCGGTGGGTTCACCCGCGAGCATCGAGGACATTTCAGCAATGGGGCTGGCATGAGTGGTTCCGTGGAGAGCGCAGGCCGTTGCTCCCTGGCTATTGTATTCTCGCGAATGTTCCAGCACTCTGCCAGCATAACCCGACAACGCACCGGGGCCCGGAACAGGGAGGTGGTCCCGTTCCAGGCCCCGGTGAATCGAGATTGCCTCGAAACTAGTAGTCGATCTCGAACTTTTTGGCCTGTTTCCGGAGCATCTCAAGAACGTTGCTGTCGAAGCTGTCTCCGCCCTTACCGCGCGTCTTCTTTATCTCCTCGGCGATGAAGGTGCCGCGCTTCTTATCCAGCTCGGCGGCCTTCTTCTGGATGTCGCTGCGTTTTTTCTCGACCGTCTTGACGTAATCATCGCGCTCCTTCGGGGTCTTGAGCCGACGCAACGCCTCGGGGAGTTCCTCATCCTTGACCCGATTGAGATCGACCTTGCGTTCTCGCAGGTCGTCAATCAGGTCGCCCTTCACAGCGCCCTTGCCGGCCTTGGCCCCGAAGCCGGCCCGGTCAGCAGCCGCACCAGCTGGAAGCGCTTTCGCCTCGGCCACCTTGGCGTCCGCATCCCTACGTTTGGCCATCGTGCCGTAGGCGAGCGTGGTATCGGCCAGTTCGGCGTTGAGTTTCGCGAGGTCAGCGTCGTAAGGCGTCCGGATGGCCACCACACCACCCGACTGCGGAATGGCCGCGTAAGAACCTTCTGACTTCACTGCCACGTCACGCCATACCCGGGCGCATTCGGCGTCGGTTCCGCACTGGATGGTGTTGATGAGTATACCCTTCTCGACGGCCTTCTTGCAGGTGTCGGGATACTTCACATCATCCTTGTAATCCATGTGTGGCGGAGCATCGCCCACCAGGAAGATGATGCGCAGGGTCCGCTTCTCGGTGGACCACTTGATCTTGTTGACTGCGTCATCGATGGCCTGGTTGACGCTCTCGGGACCGTCCCCGCCGCCGCCCGCCTGGAATTTCTTCAGCTGGGTGTGAATGGCGTCGAGATCATCCGTCAGCTCGACCACGCGCGTGACATACTCGTCTCCCCGGTCGCGGTAAGCGACCAGACCGACTTTCAGATCGGGGCTCGGCTTGCCTCCCGCAATCTGATTGCAGATCGACCAGATCTTCGACTTGGCCCCTTCGATCAGTCCTCCCATCGAGCCCGTCGTATCCAGGCAGAACACCACCTCGACGCGGGGCTTTTTCTCCGCGGGGGTGGGCGCAGCCGGGCCAGGGACAGCGCCCAGGGCCAGCGTCAGTACGATCAACAGAGCGCGCACGATCATGGCAGACTCCTGCTCAGGCCTGATACCACCGCAACGTCCATTCTATCGACGAGAAACCCCCGCACCTGGATTGCGTCACGGAGAAGAGACGTCCTCGACGGCCAAAGTTACCGGAGCCGGCGAAGCAGGCAGAGACAGGACGGCGTGCGAGGTGGTAGGTGGCGGGGGAAGTAGCTGACCAGTGATGCCAGGGAGTTCGGGGAACGGCTGGCCCTGCTGGTCAGCCTGCCAGGCAGCTTCCCAGGCGGTCCAGGTGATCGCCCGGGCCGGAAAGCGGTAGCGATCTCCCTCGCACTGCGATCCCATCCGGTGCAGTTCCTCGATCAGCGGCACGCGGATCTCCTGTTTGTCGGTGGTGAACAGTAACAGGTCGCGCTCAGTCAACTGGATCAGTTCGAGAGGCGCAGACGACTGTCGGCGTACCTGCTCACGCACCAGGTCCACATCCGACCGCGCATACAGATAGGCCAGGCAGGCCTCCAGCACCCGGCGCTGATCGGCCGGAATGAGGTCGATCCAGCCAGGCGTGGCGATGCCAGCGACCAGCCATCCCTGATGGCACTCCATCTCCACCTCGGCGGGGCTGGCCGGGTGATCCAGGTGTTCCAGTTCGATGCGGATGCGGTTCGTACCCAGGCCCACCGACTGCACGGCGACCGACTTGACCGACCAGCGGCTGCTTTCTCGAAGGATCCAGACCATCTCGCGCGAAACAAACGTCTGAACCGCGTGAGCCACCTCCTCAATCTCGCCACGAATGCGCCGGGGAGCATTCCAGTTTCGAGAGGAAAGCGAGGTGCGCTCGGCCGCGCGAAGCCGGCTGTACAGACGTGGCACGGTGCCGGAGTGGAATCCTGGTTGCAACAGGCCCCGGACCGTCTCGCCGTGCGACCCGAAGGCAGCCGGGCGCGGGCTGGCCCCGCGATTGGCACGGTAAAGGTTCCAGTTCTCCTTCATTTCCCAGATGAGGAATGCCACTGCATCGGGCAGAAGAAAGACCGTTACTTCCACGAACGGGCGAGCCAGGAAGCCCGGAACGTAGGCTTCCATGAGCACCTGGGTGACCGAGGTGTTGATCCCCGAGGTATAGATGATCGGATACATCACCTTGGCCGCCAACGACGTGACCGGTAACTTGACCGGGTTGAGCATCGGCTCGATCAGCACCACCATGTAGAAGCGCGAAAGAAAGGCGATGGGAAACCACAGCGCCCCCGCCACGGTACGCACCACGAGAGACACCTGCCCATCCCCGGAGCGGAACCGCAGCCACTCATCGACGCGGAACAGCACGTACTCGATCGCTTCCAGCACCTGCTTGAACAGCTGCGTGATTAAACGGAACAGCCCAGGTAGAAGGCCTGACCGCACCAGCAGCCCCAGATGAATCACTGCATCGCGCACCGCCTCGCTGGTGGCCCGGCCCAGGCGTGAGTTGAGCAGGAAGGTAACGAGAATGAAGATGGCAACCGCGCCGTACCACTTGTGAAACGGCGGGTGCCAGGCCAGGTAGATTAGGCCGCATAGCAGCCCGGGTTTCACTAGGTACCACCACAATAGCTGGAAGCCCCAGCTCCGCAGGAGGCGTGTGAGCACGCCGATGGGCACCAGGCGCAGGGGCAGTGTCCAGAACAGATGGTGGAGCCCCTTCCAGGTCAGCAGCAGGCTCCGGTAGAACTGGCCGCGAAACTGGGCTGAGTGCATCAACCCGAGCGAGAACAGGGCAGCTAACGACAACAGCCCCATGTGCCAGAGATAACTGGGCGCGCGGTGGGGCACCAGCTGCTCGCGCGCAACCACGTAGGGCCCCAGCGAGTGCAACGGTCCACAACTCTCGATGGCCGCCAGCGAGGCGACCATCGAGGCAGCCATCTCGCCCGTCACGTCCCCGCTCTGATGGGCTGGCCCCATCAACACCAGCGCCACGGTGTACAACTCGGGATAGTTCCGGTAACTCACCAGGTGAGAGAGTAGCATCCCCAGGACAAAAAGGACTAGCCATGCGGAGGCCAGTGGCAGCGTCACCCACCGTGTCAGCAGTCGGCCGCCCAGGGTGCCGAACTTCAACGAGGTGAAACGCTCTAGCCAGCGGACATAGAACTCGCTGGGCCGGTACACCCCATCGAGCAGCGAAGCCAACCGCCGGTCAAGCCGCATCAACGAGTCGCCCCGCACGAAATCCTCGGGATCCGACAGGTCGCGCAGCTTCAACTGGTTGCGAGCAAACGTATCGCGCAGCTCGGCGAAAGTGAGATATCCGTAGCTACTGATGCGATCGAGCAACTCGGCCACGATCTTCTCGAACGCGGCCTTTTCGAGCGGCCCGGTGAACTTCAGTCCCACGTCGTTTAGAGCAGTGCTCAGAACGGGACGAAACCGGGCGCGGAGGTTATCCTCGGTCTTGCTCAGGGCGTGCTGAATCAGCCTGGTCAGCTGGCCACGGTCGGTGTCGGAGAGTCGGACAGGCGTTAGTTTGCTCAGAGCGGCGCGCAAATGCTGGGCAATGCGCACCTGGCGCTGGCTGGGCAAAGGCCGCTTGATGGGCCGCTTGCCACCCGAAAGTACATATTCGACAAGGTCGAGGGTGTAAATCTCTTCCTCGTGATCCTGGCAAACGAGGAGCAGGTCGCCCAGCAGGCGGGCCTCCATGGGGCGGATGCCCTGGTCGGCCTTTTCGAGCAATTGGATGAGCAAGCGCGTCCAGTCGCCGCACTCCGCGTCGGTAAGATGCAGCGCCGCCTGCAGCCGTTTGCCCAGCTGGGCGATGTCCTTCTCCGCCTCCATGCGCGTGGGCAGCGTCTGCGCAGCCGTCGCCACGCGCGAGGCGCGCATGCGCAGTATGGCAGCACCGACCAGGTTGTCCTGCAGGGCTTCCTGCTGGGCAAGCCGGACGAGCTTCCAGTACAGCTCCTGGGTGTCATCTGACCGCGAATCGACCGGCTGGACCGGATCCGAGGCGCCCTCCAGTCGAGTGGCATCATACAGCTGCTTGCCTTCCACATCCCGGCTAAGCAGGGCCTCGATCTTGCCGAAGTCGCGGATACCCGGGAAGTAGTTGGGCAGCAAGCTGGCGGCGAAATAGCGCAACTCTAGATAAACGGCCGCGAACTCGACGTAGACGGCCATGTCGCTGGCGGTCTCGGGCTGCCAGCGGTCATGCACCAGCACCTGCCGGACTTCCTCGAACTCGGTTCGCCCAATCTCAGCCACTCGTTCCCGGACGCTTCTCTCCGTGAGAACGCCTTCGCGGATCAGCGATTCGAGCTTCTGGTGGATGCGCGCATGGAACAATCGGCGCCAGTACTTGAGCAGCAAACGGGCCTGCTCCAGGCTCGACATCTCCTCCTGATCAGGCCGCAATAACAGGAGGACGGTGTCGGGGAGGAGTTGGTCAGGCTCAAGTTCGAGGTCGGCTTGCTCGCAGTGGCGGAACAGAAGCTGTCGATCACAGACGTAGCTCTTGTAGTGCGGGACGTTCCAGTGCATGTTCGGGAGGTGACAATCCTCCCGGATAATGCGCTCGAGGATACGGGCCGAAACCAGGACGGCACCGGGGTCGGCCTGTCGGAGCTTCTGCTGCAGCTCGGCCTGGGTCATTGCATGGGGGGGTCGGAGGTCGCGAAGGTCCAGGTCATCGAGGTTCAGGTTACCCTAACCAGACACAATCGACCACTCCCAACCCGGGTAGATCCCGCGGGGAATGGGCATCCAGGTGCCGTCTGCGCGGGCCACGGGTGTGCATGCACCCCACGCGGACCACTTCCTTCATTTGCCGATGCGATATAGATGCGTGGCGGAGCGTAGGAACAACGCACCGTCCGCCACTGCAGGCGAGGCCAGAGTGCGTTCGCCCAGCTCGTTGCGGCTGATCTCCTGGTAGGTAGTTCCTGCCTTCAGCACGGTGCAGATGCCATTCTCGGAGAGGAAGTAGAGGTGGCCGCCCGCGAAGATGGGCGAGGAGGAGTAGCCGTTCCCCGGCAAACGCTTCGTCCAGTGAACATTTCCCGTCCGAGCGTCCACGCACGAGGCAATCCCATTGTCGGACACCATGTACAGCTCGGCCCCCACCAGCAGCATGGAGGGCGTATGCGGGGCGTTGCGGTCGCTCTTCCACACGATGTTCCCCTCGGTGACGTCGCCCTTGCCTCCCAGGCGGATGGCCAGGACAGAAGGCCGATCGTAGCCCGTGGAGATAAAGGCCATCCCGTGCCCGATGACCGGCTTGGGAATGACCGAGTAGCCCGTGTACTTGCAGTACCAGAGTTCCTCACCAGTGGTCGGGTCGAACGCGCCCAGCACGTCGCTACCCGGACTGAGCACCTGCCGCTTGCCCTCTACTTCGATCAGCGTGGGAGTGGAGAACGAGAAGTTCCGCGCCGCCGACCCCGTACGTTTGGTGCGCCAGCGGATCTTGCCCGTCCCGGCATCCAGGCCGAGAATCTCGCGCACCTTGGCCCCATCCGTCGAGAAGATGAGCACATCGCCGACCAGGAGTGGCGAGCCGCCGTTGCCATGAACCGGAGCATAGCTCAGCTCGTTGTTCTTCCAGAGGATCTTGCCAGCGAGGTCGAGACAGGCCGTCCCCTGATGGCCGAAGTGGACATACAGCCGACCATTAGCGACTAGGGGTGTGGGGCTGGCATGACTGTTCTTGCCGTGAATCTTCGGCGCCTTGGCTGCCTCCTGCACGAACAGTTCGGTGGACCAGAGTTCCTTACCATCGCGTGCATCCAGGCACAGCGCCCGCAGCGAAAGATCCTTGCTCTTGTCGATGGGCACCGCAGCCGTCAGGAAGATCTTGCCACCCACCACCACTGGCGATGACCACCCCGAGCCGGGGATCTCCTTGCGCCAGACGATGTTCTTGGTCGCATTCCACACGGTCACCAGCCCGTCAGCCTGTGGGGCATGGCCATCGCCGGAAGGGCCGCGAAACTGCGGCCAGTCTGCGGCCTGAAGCAGGGACAAAGGTAGGAAGAAAACCAGGAACAAGGTCTGGCGCATGGGGGATGCTCGGGGATTCGGAGGTGGGACAATTACTTGGAAGTCCAGGTAACGGGTTGTGGTGCCAGTCCGTCGGTGGGGCGATTGCCCGCGTTGGCCCGGCCGCTACCCGCCAGGCGGCTGATCACCTTGACGGTGATGTCCTGCTCACACAGCACCTGGCAACTCAAACGGACACCAGTGAGTCCCCGGGCAGCCAGGAGATCCTTTTCGACGGTGGTCATCTGCGTCGGTTCGCCCGCCACAATCTCCACCCGACAGGTGGTGCAGCGAGCGTTCCCGCCGCAGGCATGGAGCTGATCAACGCCCGCCTCATCGGTCAGAGCCAGGACAAGTCTCTTTCCGGCAGGTACCTCGTAGGTGCCCGCACCCTCGACAGTCAGTTTCGGCATGTTCATCCATCTCCCGGAACAAGGTATGCGCCAGCGAGGCGATCAGGGCAGCCCCGCCGTTTTACGCAGGCCCCACTCGAGCGTGAGCAGGGCGACTACGATGGCCAGGAATCCCCACCACTGCCACAGTTTCTGCTCACTGTGTTCGATGTGGGTGATGCCCTGCCGTAGTAATAACGATTCGAGGTCGCCAATTTCCCACGGCGCGAAGACACGGCCACCCGACGACGAGGCCAGGTCGTCGAGCAGGGGCTGATTCAGCTCGACGTCGATGTTTTCCTTGCTCTCGGGCGGCAGCATGGTGAAACTGGCTCGCAGAGGCTTTGCGGGCTGATCGCCCTTCCCAGGTCCCATCAATTTGTCGGCCAGCTCGGGGATGGCTAGCTCTACGGCGTAGCGACCGGGCGGCAGATCGCGGAGTTTGCTCTCCAGCACGCGTGGTTGACCGCTGCGGCGGTCGAGCGGTGCCAGCGCCACGGGTCGCTCGCCATCCTTGCCTTCGTCCAACTTCAGCACCCGTGCCCCTGCCACCAGGTCGGTGCGCAGCTTCCCCAGGGAGTCGGCCAGCCGGGCCACCACCTCGACCGGTTCGCCTGGACGATAGACTGGCTGGGGCGTGCCGAAGCGCACAAACTGATTGCCCACCACCAGGGGACGGTCGGCCGCGGCCCAGCGCACTACCTGACCCCAGAAGCGGTGATGGTACAGGTCGCCCACCTTGTAACGCCAGCGCCAGGTTCCATCGATGCCGACATAGAGCACTCGACCAAAGCCATAGTTCTGCCGGGCGAAAATGGCCGACTCGCGCTCCCGCTCACTGGGAGTGCTGCGTGAGTCACGCGGATCAAGGAAGCCGGCCAGGACCGTGGCCCCAGGTTTGGCTCGTCCTGCGACGGCCCACATCCACGGGCGCGGATGGCCGGCCCAGAGTGCATCGTTGTCCGAAACGCTGGCATCCAGCTCCATGAAGCGCGTCTCTCGGCCAGCTGGGGTCAGCGTCAGCGGAAAGCCGGCCTCGGGAGTCAGCGCCCGCGGGTTTTCGATGGGAAGCAGCCGGCGGAGCGGATCACCCTCGCCTGGCGCGGGCCCCTCGCCATATCCCAGGGGCATCGCTCGTTTGCCAGCCAGGATGATCAACGTGCCGGCGGAGTCGGCCACGTACTTTTCCAGCTCCATCCGCCGCGCCAGTGGGAGGTTGGCGGCATCCACGTCGCCCAGGATGATACACTGGTAGCCTGCCAGGGCGTCCGGCTCCTCGGGCCAGGTCTGAGCGGGTAGCCCCATCTTTTTCCGCTCGTCGTTCCCCAGGCGGCTGTTCAACCGCGGCTGCTCGAAGACGATCGTTTCCAGGTCAACCAGCCGGTCACGGCCCAGGGCAGTCATCAGGTAGTGCGTCTCCCATCGCACCTCGCCATCGACGATCAGCACCTTGGCCCGGTCGTCCGCCACGCTCACCGTCGTCGCCATGCGGTTATTGTCTGTCCGTAGCTCCCGGGTGGTCGGTAAGATCGGACGGATCGTTGCCAGGATGGTTTGCGTCCCAGGTGTGTCCATCTTGAGAGGGAAGCTCTCCGTGTAGACACGATCCTGCCCGTCGTGCTGAACCTGGCGGCTGGCCAGGACTGTCTTCTCCGGTCCCTCGCGGATCAACTCGACGAGGAAGTCCTGAGCCGGCAAGCTGGCCACCTTGAACTTCACATCGAAGACCGCCTCCACGTCCTTGAACACCGTATGCTCCGGACCGCGCACCGAGATGATCGCAGCATCCGGAGGCCCGCGCCGCGCTCCCACGGCGACGGGATAGATGGGCACCTTGCGCTCACCCAGCTCGCGCGCCTTGCTCGCTGGCGCAGCGCCGGTGTTGTGCTGCCCATCGCTGAACATCACCACGCCAATCAGCTTGCCCTGGCCCGCTCCGGAGCGGGCCAGGGCGCGATCCAGCGGTGCGCGCAGGTCGGTGTAGCCCATACTCTCGCGGCTGCTTTCCGGGTTCTTTTCGCCCAGCTGCTCGGTTGACAGCTCCCATGCCTCCCGGTTGAAGCCGACGATCTCGACCTCGTGCTTGGCCTGCAGACGCGCCAGCAGCCCCTGGTCGGTGATCAGTCGGGAGATCAGGCCGGCACGCGTCAACTCGTCCACGGTGGCAATCAGCTCATCGTGAACCTTCTGACGTTGCTCGGAAGCAGTCCGACGACGGTCGGCATCGCCAGCGAACTCGTCGGTCAGGACCATGCGCGGTTCGCGCCGCTGCTCATGGTCGGCCAACCAGGCATCGAACAACCCCTCACTAACGCGATCCTTGAGCAGCCCCAGTATCCGGGCGATGCGCAGCTTCTCGACGGAAGTGTAGTTCGGGTCGGAGATATCCATGCTCGAGGAGCGATCGACCGCCAGGATCACCTTTCCGGGCAGTTCAGTGCCATGATCCCGAGCCAGGATCGGCTGCAGACCGACCAGCCCAGCCACCAGGACCAGGGCGGTCAACCGAAGCAGAAGAAGCACCAGCGCCGTCAGACGCGTCACCAGGCGTAGCTCATAGCGATAAAGCGTGATCAACAAAACGACGGGAAGCCCCACCAGGAGCAAGGCCGCCACCAGGCGCAACCACAGAGCCTGGCTCGCCAGGGGGAGCGAGAGCAGCAACGACGAATCGGGCCAGGGCAGAGGAATCGAGATCATAGCGCGGTAACCTCCCGGCTCAGCGATTCAGGACCAGGCGTCGGGTCATCCAAACTTCCAGACACAACAGGCCGATCAACCCCACCAGGAGGATCCACCAGAACTCCTGCCGCCGGGTTTCGCTCTCGGCCGACCCCAGGATCGTTTCGCGATCCGTTTCGTCCACGATCCCCAGACGCTGGGCCACCACCGCGCGCTCCTCGGCGCTGCACGGAGTAAGATCGGATTCGCGTGGATCGGACGGGACGACGTAGTAGACCACGCCAGCGTCCGGAGTGGTCAACCGATAGACACCGGGCTCGCGCACGCCCTCGAACACCAGCTGGTTCCCCGGATCCTGGCGAATCCACTGAACGGGAAAGGTGCCTTCATCGCCGGGAGCGACGGAGAGCGGGCGTTCCTCTCCGCTTGGAAGACGAAGCAGGAAGCCATCCAGCGAGGTGGCCAGGGTGCGCCAGCGTAGCGGCTGACCCGCTCGCAGGTTGAAATCGGCCGAGCGCGCTCCAGCCAGGTAGTAGACCGCCTCGTGAGCCAGAGGAACGAAGGCGGGAAGATCGACCAGATTGGTTCCCCAGGTGTTATCCAGCGGCACCGCGCTGACCAGGACGCGCCCCGCCTGAAAGGCGCGTTCGACCAGCAACGGCGTCTTGCCGCCGCGATACTCCAGCTGCCCCACCGGAATACCCGCGGAGTGACGGCCTGGCGTCGTCAGCTTCCACCAGCGCGGAAAGCGGGCATCGGCCAGTCCGCCCGCCTGCACCTTCTCGAAGAGGTCGAGTACCGGATGCTTGAACGAGGCGGCATCGGGTCGGGCCACATCAGCGGCGGCCTTCTCATCCCCAGCCATGCCGTCGAGGCGAGCGGGTAGTAAGCCCTCGCCGTTGCGATAGAGCGTCTCGTTGTACCAGGTCGCGTTGGCCCGTTCGCCCAGGGTCACGAAAAGTCCGCCACCCTCGGCCACGAAGCTGGAAAGCAGATCGACCTGGGTAGGTTGCAGGCGGGCTACATCCTGCAAAATAACCACCCGGGGGCGGAGTTCTCCCTGGAAAAGCGGTGCCTGAAGATCGTCCGCCGGCACTACCCGGGCCTGCACCGCAGGGTTCCGATCCCGGGCCGGCGACAGCGCATCACGCAGGAAGTCGGTTCGGCGGCGAGGCGAGGTGGCTCGTGCAGAACCGCCATCGACAATCAGGACCGGCAGGGCGGAAAGCACCTCGACGGAATAATCCTGACGGTTATCCCCAGGAATACGATCCCGGATGACGTAGCCGGGCGGTCGTTCATCGGCGGGGGGATCGGCTTCGAGGATGACACTGACGAGATGTGAGCCCGGCCGGGTAAAGCGATGCGGGAAGGAGAAGGGCAGCTTGCCATCACGCGGAACAGGCAGTTCTCCGCCCTTGCCGCCCGGAGGAGGCAGGTCGCGCACTTGCTTGCCATCAACCTCAAGTCGCAGGCGGTAGGGCGCGGAGTAGCGCGGCTGACCGGCCACCAGAAGCTCACCCCGGAAGAGGATTTCGCGATCGACCGAGACCACGGGCCTGTTATTGCTCAAGGGTGCCAGACCGTAGTTGGGCGGATGAGCGAGTCGACCCGGGGCCAGGTTAACCGCCCAGATCTTCGGCCGCTGATCGCCAAGTCGTTCCAGGTTCAGTTCGTGGCTGACCAGCTCCCAGCGAAAGAGCGTGTCGGTATCGGCCCAGGAGAATTTCTGATCGTCGCCCAGCAGGATGATCTCGCGGCGCAGCTTCTGGCTGCGTTCCAGCACGGTGAACGCCTGTTTGAGGGCATCGGGCCAGGCGGCTCCTCCCGTCGGTACGGGCAAGGTTTCGATGCGCTCGCGCAGACGTTTGCGATCGACCGACAGCGTGGGCACGACGGGAGCAACCTGGTCGCGGGCGACCAGCAGGGCGACGCCATCATCGGGACCCAGCTCGTCCAGCAGGGACAGCATCCATTCCCGGGCCTTCTGATCGGGCGAGGGACCACCCACGTCGTCAGTAGCCCCCATGCTGGCCGAACCATCGAGCACGAAGACGAGATCGCGCGCTGGCCGGGAGCCCAGACCGGCAGGCAGACGGGCATCAAGAAACGGCCCCGCTAGTGCCAGCACCAGGACACCCAGGAGGCCCATGCGCAACAGCATGAGCATGAGTTCTTCGAGCATGAGCCGACGCCGGGTCACCTCGCTGACCTGGAGGAACTGCATCGCCCCCCAGTCCACCACCTCGAAGCGCCGGCGGTTGAGCAGGTGAATGATGGGAGGGACCGCCAGAACACCCAGGCCGACGAGCATCCATGGGGACAGGAGAAAGGTTTCGAGAAAGGCGAACATCGGCGATCTCCTTTCTCAGCGAAATTGCTGCCGGCGAGTCAGATAGATCCCCAGTGCCCGCTCAACCGGCTCATCAGTCCTAAACAGATGATAGTCCACGTGGGTGCGTCCGCAGGCCTCGCGCAGCTCCTGGCAGAAGCGCTGGAAGTTGGCCAGATACTCCTTCCGCAGCTGCTGTGGATCGACCAGCTTTCGTTCGCCGGCGATCTCCAGGTTGCGGAACTGAGTCCACTTCTTGAATGGGAATTCGATCTCCTCGGGGGCGAGCAGGTGGAACAACAACACCTCGTGTCGCCGATGGCGGAAATGCTGCAAGGCGCGGAGAAGGCCTGTGGTGTCGCCAAAGCAATCCGACAGGATGATGACCAGGCTACGCTGCTTGAGCTGCTCGGCAATCTGGTGCCACAGCGGTGCCAGGGCCGTCTCACCGCCAGGCGTGGTTTGTTCCAGCCCACGCAACAAGTGTAGCAGGTGTTTCGAGGTGGCTTTGGGCTTGATAACTTGCCGAATCTGGGTGTCGTGAATGGTCAGGCCGACGGCATCGCGCTGGTGGAGCATCAGGTAAGCAAGCGAGGCGGCCACATACTGGGCGAACTGGAACTTCGACTGGGTCTTACCCCGGTAGGCCATACTTCCCGAGGCATCGACGAGGAGATGCGCCTTGAGATTGGTCTCCTCTTCGAACTCCTTGATGTAGTAGCGATCGGTCTTGGCCACCGCGCGCCAGTCGATGTGGCGGATCTCATCGCCGGGATAATACTGGCGATGCTCGGCAAACTCGACAGAAAAGCCCTTGTAGGGGCTCTTGTGGACGCCCGTCAGGAACCCCTCGACGAGGTTGCGAGCGATCAGCGTCAGCTGACCGTAACGGGCCAACGAGGTCGGATCGAAGGTGAGCGGCATGATCAGGCTCGGAGGACCTTGGCGGCAGCTTCTTCCTGCGGATGCGGAATGGCCTGGAGGATCTTCTTGATGATGTCGTCGGTGGTCACACCCTCGGCGTCGGCGTGGAAGGTGGTCACCAGCCGATGGCGAAGGACGGGAAAGGCGACTGCACGGATATCCTCGGTGGTGACATGTAGCCGGCCGTGCAGAATGGCCCGCGCCTTGCCCCCCAGGATGAGAAACTGACAGGCACGCGGCCCCGCACCCCAGCCGACCAGTTCGGTGACGAAGCGCGGCACGCCTGGCTCGCGAGGGCGGGTCGAACGTACGATGTCGGCGGCGTAGGCAAAGATGTGGTCGGCCACCACTACCTGGCGCACCACATGCTGCAATTGCTGAATCTGGTCGGCATCCAGCAGCGGATGCAGGGTCGGCTTGTGGGTGCTGGTGGTGCGCTTCATGATGTCGATTTCTTCATCTCGGCTGGGGTAGCCCACCTTGATGTTGAACATGAAGCGGTCGAGCTGTGCTTCGGGCAGGGGATATGTCCCTTCCTGCTCGATGGGGTTTTGCGTCGCCAGCACAAAGAACGGGTCGGGCAGCGGATAGGTATGCGCTCCTGCCGTCACCTGCCGTTCCTGCATCGCTTCCAGCAGCGCGGCCTGGGTCTTCGGCGGGGTACGGTTAATCTCGTCCGCCAGGAGCATATTGGTGAACATCGGCCCCTTGAGGAAGACAAACTGACGCCGGCCGGTTTGCGGGTCATCCTGGAGGATGTCGGTGCCAGTGATGTCGGCAGGCATCAGGTCGGGAGTGAACTGGATGCGCTTGAACGACAGGTGAAGAATGCGGGAAACCGTGGAGACGAGCAGCGTCTTGGCCAGGCCAGGTACGCCCACCAGCAGGCAATGACCGCGACTAAACAGCGCCATGAGCAGCTGTTCGATGACCTCGGTCTGCCCCACGATCACCTTGGAGATTTGCTCGGTCATCTGCGCGTAGGCGGCAGCGAGTTGGCGAACGGTTTCGGCCTCGGTGGTGGGATGCTGCATGATTCGACCTCGGAGATCGCACGCGGTGGGTAGGACAGAGATGATTCTACTAGTTGCGACGAAGGCTGCAACAAAATCAGACCCCCGCAGGGCAGCGCTTTTTTCAGCACTGCTCTGAGGGAGAGAGGAAATGATGCGAGCCGCACCTGAGTTTGAGTGCGGCTCGAAGAGAGCGAGGACGACGGGACTCGAACCCGCAACCACCGGATCGACAGTCCGGTACTCTAACCAATTGAGCTACGTCCCCTTCCGTGTACATATTCTCTAGCAGACACCTGCGCGAGTGACAAGTGTTTCTTCACGATTTCGCCGGGGAAGGTGGTTCTTCCCAGGAAAAATCGACCGCCTGACGCAACAGACGGTAGTGCCCCTGCTCCACAGCCAGCCACTCCTCCCGGGAGGCGCGTACCACCTCGTAGTACATGGCCTCGATCGCCTCCAGCGTGAACGATTCGCCACCGTCGTAGGCGACGACGCGGCGGCTTCGCTGGAAGATTCGGGCAGGAAGCAACAGACCATCGATCAAACATCGTAGTGTCACGATGCACCCTCTCACAGGCGATTGCACTGGGATCGAGCCTACCGTTTCTCTCCATGGCTGGCCAGCACAGTAGTGGCTTCTCTCGGGAGTGGAAACACCCTATCATCGTTGCAGATGGCACGGATGAACAATACCACCAACCACCTGGTTGGTTCACACACCTCGAGATCATCTCCATGAGTCAATCTCCGCTCCCAGCGCAGTATCCGCCCTACCCGCCCCCTCCCCGGGGTTCGTCCCTGGTCGGATGTGCCTTTGCTGTCAGCCTGCTGGTGAACGTGCTGGCCTTCGGCCTGATCGTCCTGCTGTGCGCGGGCCTGGTTATGCGAGCTAGCAGTGATGCGACGGCTTCCATCTCGGTGACCGAGAAGTATTTCGCCGGATCGAAAACTGCCCGCGACCGCATCGCCATCATCTCCCTCGATGGGGCGATCATGGAAGGCCTGCTCGATTCCGTGTACAAGCAGATCGAACAGGCGGGCAAAGATGAAGCGGTCAAGGCCACCATCCTCCGCATCAACAGCCCGGGGGGTAGCATCACCGCCAGCGACGAGCTGCACCGGCGCATCCTCGAGCTAAAAAATGGTGACGAGGACAAGAAGATCGCCGCTCGCCCCCTGGTTGTCTCCATGAGCAGCCTGGCGGCATCGGGTGGATACTACGTGGCGGCCCCGGCCAACAAGATTTTTGCCGAACGCTCGACCCTTACCGGCTCGATCGGTGTGTATGCTTCCTTTCCGACTGTTCAGGAGCTGGCCCAGAAGGTCGGCTTCGCCATGCGCACTATCAAGGCCGGAGCGGTCAAGGATTCCGGCTCGCTGTTCAAGGAGATGTCCCCCACTGAGCAGCAGCTAATGCAGGACATGGTGAATGACGCCTACGGTCAGTTTCTCGACGTGGTGGCCAAGGGCCGACCAGGACTGACCCGGCAAAAGATGCTCGAACGGTTCGAGGTGACGCCGCTGCAGCCCGATCCGCAGGCGCATAAAGGCGACAACAAACCCTACACACGCTATCGCGCTGATGGCGGCATCTTCACAGCGATAAAGGCCAAGGAGCTCGGCCTGATCGACGAAATCGGTTCGTTGGAGGACGCAGTCAAGGCGGCCGCCACGCTGGCCAATCTGAGCGAGTATCAGGCGATCAAGTATCAGAAGCCGAGGACACTGTCGGATCTGCTGCTCAGTCAGTCGGCAGGGTCGACCCAGGGCAACGGCCTGCCCATGGATCAGGAACTGCTGCGCTCGTTGCTGACCCCACGCGTCCTGTATCTGGCCCCTGGATACGAAATGGCGGTTGTTCGCTCTCAACAGGCCAGGTAATCAGCCCGAGAAGGTCCCATGTCTCACACCTGCCTTGTCCTGGCCCTCCTCGCGATGGGCCAGGACACGCCCGATGCTACCCAGCCTGGTCTGCTTCGGATCGATCAATTGAAGCCAGGCCTTCAGGCGGAAGAGATCGTAAAGCTGGTGGGAAAACCGCAGCGCATCTCGCGCCAGGTCTACCTGCACCGAGTGATCGAGCAATGGCACTATGCCGAGCCGGTGCAACGACGCCTGACCCTGGAACGGCTGCGTGGTCAGCCTGGGGTGCTGGTGCGCGTTCAAAAACGCGGCCCCTAGCATCGATCGCGCAGCCGCATCGAACATTGCAACACTATTCAGGTTATGCCGAGGGTGCGGGTCGTAGCAATCCTGCCTTCCGCGCAAGGTTGCGCCTGATCGATTCGTTTCTAGCGCTGCCTCGCGATATCGACCTCGGACATCGACCCGTTATACTTGCCAGCCATGACACCTCCCTGCCCAGGTGTGCCGAAAAAGCGGCAGGGAATTGTTCAATTGTCAACCAGGTGTGCGGAGGAGCGCATCAGAGGCTTAACCCAGGAAATCGACGCAATGGCATGCAAAAGAACGACTTAGAGTACGAAGCTGTAAAATTATGTAGATTTTATGGAACCGGCACACACCTTGCACGCCTAAAAAGCACTCTTTCCGCGAACTTCTCCCATCGAGAGCAGATCGTCATCACTCCTCGAACCGGAACACCGAGGAACCGATCTGCAACCCACGAGGGAGGCTGATAAAACCGAGGTGGACACCATGGCACGACAAGACGCCTTACTCCGGCTGCACAAGACCTTGCTGGCTCGTCGCGCCGAGATTCTCAAGAAACTCAAAGAGGACCTGGACAGTTTACGCAACTTCCGGGTCGATTCCACGGGCGATTCCGCCGACGTGGCCTTCGAAGCCGGCAGCGACGAGATGGCCTCGCACCTGGCCGAACTAGACTCGCGCGAGCTGAGCCAGATCGAGCGAGCCCTACACAGGCTGAAACAGGGCACTTACGGGCAGTGCGAATCGTGCGGCGAAAAGATCGCCGTGGGCCGGTTGAACGCCCTGCCCTATTCGACGCTGTGCATCGAATGTCAGCGAGAAATGGAGCAGTATCCCGACTGGCATGGTCGGGGTGCGAGTGGCGATTGGGAGCGCGTCTACGACGTGAACACCAGTGCCGAGGAGCCGCGCGAGGTTCGTCTCTCCGATCTCGATCTGGATCTGCCTAGCAATCGGTAACACATCATTGGGTGAACCTTTGCCTGCGGTCGCTGACCTCGCAAGAGACAGCGACCGCAGGCTTTTTTCCGTCTCTGCCGACAGGGCAACGGTTCTTTTTCTCTTCTCACTCATTCCTCGCTCAAGATCGCGCCTGGCCAGGGGATACAATTGGGCACGAGGTGGTGACCCCTGCTGGTTCCCCGGTTCCATCTGTGGAACTGCTGCACGAACCACCAGGGCATCAACGGTGGAGTGGAGGGTCCGGGTGATGAAACAGGCTCTCGTGGCCGTGTTTCTCGGGAGTTGTGCCTATCTGGGCGGGATGTCAGCGGTTTGGCTGACCTCGCCCCGCGGTTCCAATGTGTTTGCCCAGGCGCCGGACGCGACCCGGCCCCTGGATACCCCCGAAGCTGGTCGTAACCTGGCTGGTCTTCGGGATGCCTTCGAGCAGACCGCCCGCAAGATGGCCCCCTCCGTGGTGGCCATCGAGGCGGTGAAGCCCGCGGTCAAGGAAGGAAAATCCAAGTCAGTCGATGACTCCGGCTCCGGAGTGCTGGTCCGGTTTCCGGGTCGGCCTGGGGTCTATGCCGTCACGAATAACCACGTCATCGGTCAGGCTCCGCCTGGCCAGATTACCATCAATCTGTCGGATAACCGCATTCTCAAACCGGCGCGCGTCCTGACCGACCCCGAAACCGACATCGCTCTTCTGGCTATCCCAGAAAGTGAATCGGTGGTGCCCGCCCCCATGGGTGATAGTGACCGGATGAAGGTGGGTAACTGGGTGCTGGCCTTCGGTTCGCCCTTTGGCCTGAATCAGACGGTCACCCATGGAATCATCAGCGCCCGGGATCGTGGGCAGGTCAGCCTGGGTACCACCATCCGCATCAAGGAGTTCCTGCAAACCGATGCGGCCATCAATCCCGGGTCGTCCGGGGGTCCACTTGTGAACCTCGATGGCGAGGTGATCGGTTTGAACACGGCCATTGCATCGCCCTCGGGCAGCAACTCGGGCATCGCGTTCAGCATCCCGATCAATCTGATCAAGACCATCGCGGCTCAACTGCTTGACAAGGGACGCATCACCCGGGGGTACCTGGGGGTCCAGCTGGCACCCGGGTTCGAGTCGGCCGAAGCGATTCGTCTGGGTCTACGCAAGGCGCAGGGTGCCCTGGTGGATGGGGTGCATCCCGAGACGCCGGCTGCCCAGGCAGGGCTGCGTCCCAAAGATGTAATTCTGGAGGTGAACGGGACTGCGGTTCTCAACGAGAACCAATTCATCAATCGGATCAGCATCATGCCGCCGGGACAGCGCATCAGCATGAAAATCTGGCGCGATCGCAAGACGATGGATGTTGATGCGCTGGTGGGAGACTGGGGGGCGGTGGAGTCGCGCTTCAAGCGATAGGCTGCCAAACATTCACAACGACGATTTCGATTTCCTCCCGCCGGCTTCGTGGTCACGAACTCGGCGGGAGGAATCTTTTTGTGGTTCCTGGAACCAGAAGGCGATTACTCGTCGTCCTTCTTGTTGCGGAGGAACATCAGCACCCCCACCAGACCCAGGAGGAGAACTACCATCAAACCCATGAACCACCACTCGCCCATGAAACCCAGATCCATGTGACGTTCCTTTCTGGGGGAGGCTGTTTGGGGAAGAAGAACGAGAACCATGCTTTCGGGAGTGCCCCCAGACAATCCCCGAAACCTCTCTGGGACACGTAGAGACAGGCCAGCTCGAAACCAGCGCGCCCATCGAGAGAATTCGACGCTGTTCTAGCGACCCGTCCAGCCTCTAGCAAGCCGTCACCTTCGGAAAACCCGAGCGGCGATTATTCAACGTCCTCCCCATCTGCGCCTATCCATTAGCCATAATCCACCTATCTGTGCCATCAGACCCTGCAGGAAAAAACCGCTCTTGACCCTGGCGTGAGGGCAGAGTATCACCCGTCCGCCATGAAAAACATAATCGGCATCGCGCTGGGCGGCGGGCTATTCCTGGCCGCATTGGGCCTGAATATCCAGGCCATGCAACCCACTTCAAACTCTGCCACACCCGCTCGGGAAGTCGGCAAAGTGCTGGTGCTCGAGAACGAACGCACCCTCACCGGTGACATTGAGCGCGTGGGCGATCAGTATCGCATCAAGCGCCTGATTGGGGAGACGTGGATTCCCACCAGCAAGGTGCTGAAATTATGTTCCTCGCTCGACGAGGCTTTTCTGTTCCTGCGCGGCCGGGCCAATCTCAATGACACGGATGAGCGGTTGCGTCTGGCGGAATGGTGCCGACAACATGCCCTGCGCGATCGTGCCATCGAGGAGGTACAGGCTGCCTCGGAGTTGCGTCCTCAGGATGTGCGGATCCGTCGCATGTTGAGCCATTTGCGCGAATCCCAGGCCAAGACCAAGGTGTCTGCCACCGCCAGCAAAACAGTTGAAGAGGAACAGGGCCCGCGCGTCGAGGTTTCCGCGGAGTCGCTGGGACTGTTCGCCACCAAGATTCAGCCCATCCTGATGAATGCCTGCGTGAGCTGCCACACGGCAGGTCGAGGAGGCAGCTTCCAGCTAACGCGCGTCCAGGGTACGGGGCTGGCGAGCCGCAGGTCACTGGAAAAGAACCTGGCGTCGGTGCTGGCCCAGATGAATGGCCGCGACCCCGGAGCCAGCAAACTGCTCTCCAAGGCGCTTACCGTCCACGGGCCGGGGATGACTCAGGCGCCACTCAAGAATCGTCAGGCCGCTGCTTTCAGATCGCTGGAATACTGGGTGGTGCGTACGGCGGAGACCAACCCTCACCTGCGTGAGGAGGCCCACGCCAGCGTGATCGGTACCGAGGGCCGCGCTAGCCCCCGGACGGACGAAAAGTTCGGCCAGGATCGCGAGGCGAAAGGGCCCGGTGTTCCTCCTCCCACCGCCACTCCAGACAGGTCTGGTCCGGCCGTGTCTCCGGTGCCGATGGTTCCGATGCCACCGATGCCAATGCCGCGGTTGGAGAATGCCCCCCCTGCGACAGCCCGGCCAGACCCTCTCGATCCCGTCGATCCGGAAGGGTTCAACCGGGAGTTCCACACTCAGAAATCTGGTGGCATGCCTCCTGAACCAAAACGGTAACTTCGGTCCCGACATGATCAAGGATGCGCGAGGCTTCAGCCAGGTCAGCCACAAAGCTGACCTGGCTGTCCTGTTGGTTCTGATCGAGCCCTCCCCATATCCTATCTCCGCCTGTAGCCAGGGAGCCATGCACCCAGACGCCACCCGGTATAGACCGTACTATCCCCGGTCGGAGTTCGGCGCGGAGAACCGCCGCCATGACAACGACACCCGCAAGTTTGCTAGAGCGTCTCCGCCAACCTGATGAACGCCATTCGTGGGAGCGTTTCGTCGAGTTGTACACCCCCCTGCTCTTCCACTGGGCCCGTTCTCTCCGCCTGCAAGAATCCGACGCTGCCGACCTCGTGCAGGATGTCCTGGCCGCTCTGGTCCAGAAGATGCCTGGCTTTGTCTACGATCCGCAGAAGAGTTTTCGCTCGTGGCTGCGCGCCGTCACTTTCAACCGCTGGCGCGACAACCTCAAGCAGCGCGGGAAGTTGCCCCTTCCCGGAGACGAAGCAGCTCTCGCCGCTCAGGCCGCACCAACTGAGGCGGACCCATTCTGGGAGCAGGAGTACCGCCAGCACCTGGTGGGCCGCGCCCTCGATCTGATGCGCGCCGAGTTTCAACCAACCACCTGGCAGGCATGCTGGGAGGTGGTGGTCATGGGCCGGCCCGCCGCCGAAGTGGCAACAGAACTGGGCATCAGTGAGAATGCTGTTCACATCGCCCGCTGCCGGGTGGTGCGCCGACTCCGCAACGAGCTTCAGGGGTTGATGGAGTAAGTCCGTTCTCTGCCTCGCCAACATTGCGTGAAAGGTTTGCGGCTCGAGGGTCGTAACCTTCCTGCCGGCATCTGCGCGAGGATGCCGATTGGCTGACGAGACGTCTTCCCTGATCGTAGTTGCGCAAGCGGAGGTGCTGCCATGGTCCAGGTTTCTCCCTGCCCTGAGCCCGAACGATGGCTGCAGATGCTTCTCGGCCACTCTCACGAGAACGAGGCTTTGGCCCTTGAGGCACACCTGGCTACCTGCGACACCTGTCTGCGTACGATTCGCACTGTGCAGGTAGACGACACCCTTATCGAAGCAATGCGGTCGCAGTCGACACCTGCAGCCGGGGTGCCGAGCGAAACTGTGCGACAGTTGATCGAGCGGGCCAAGTTATTGGCAATGAGTGAAGGCGCAACCGCTGAGGCGACGCTGGGGGCGGGAAACCCATCTCCTCAGGCATCACCTTCGGAAAGCTACTCAGCTGACACACCTTCCCACCTCTCAGGGGAAGGGACGGAAGAGCGCTTCGACTTCCTGGCTTCGCCGGAGGGACCAGATGAGCTAGGGCGACTGGCGGGCTATCGGTTGCTGCGATTGCTGGGTCGAGGCGGCATGGGCATCGTGTTCGAGGCCGAGGACATCCATCTCCAGCGGAGAGTTGCATTGAAGGTGATGTGCCCGCGGGCCAATCATAACTCCTCTGCCCGGCAGCGGTTCGTCCGGGAGGCACGGGCGATGGCTGCGGTCGAGCATGACCACATCGTTCCCATTTTCCAGGTGGGGGAGGATCGTGACGTCCCGTTCCTGGCGATGCCACTTCTTCAGGGTGCCTCACTGGAAACGCTGCTCGCCAAAGGCACCGCGCTGAGCACCGCACAGGTGGTTCGCATCGGACGGCAAATGTCCGACGGACTGGCAGCAGCGCACGACTCCGGTCTGATCCACCGGGACATCAAGCCGAGCAACGTGTGGATCGAGAAGGTACACGGTGGACGAGTGAAGCTGCTTGACTTCGGGCTGGCGCGCCTGGTGACCGAGGAAGCAGGGTTGACGCGATCCGGCACGGTGGTGGGCACCCCTGCCTACATGGCTCCAGAACAGGCCCGTGGTCTGTCGATCGATGGCCGAGCCGATCTGTTCGGGCTGGGCTGCGTACTGTACCGGATGACGACCGGCCGCGCGCCGTTCGCTGGCCCCGATACGTTCGCCATCCTCACGGCACTGGCGACCGAAACGCCACCGGCACCAGCGACAATCAACCCAGCAGTGCCCGTCGCCCTGTCTTCACTCATCATGCGTCTTCTCGAAAAAGATCCAGCCCGACGTCCGGCATCTGCACACGAGGTAGCCTCTACCCTGGACCACATTCCACTGGATGGGTTCTCTCCTACTGGTGTTTCAGCGACGCACGCGCCTGAGGCATCCCTGGATCAGACGACAGCGGTGCATACGACGCCGCGCCGTCGTCGATCTCGACTAGCATTGCTGGTGGCTTTGGCACTGCTGCTGGTGGGAGGGGCCACGCTACTGGCGCCGATGATTGTCCGGCTGGCCTCGCCGAACGGTGAGCTGGTTGTCGAGGTGGATGACCCAGCCATGGAGGTGGTAGTCAAGCAGGACGGAGCGGTCCTGCACGATCGGGTGAAGCAGCGCGAGTTCCACCTGCGCGCGGGCAAGGGAGAAGTGGAGTTTTATGATCCGGATACCGGGGTGAAGCTGGCGACAAAGGCGTTTCGCATCCACCGCGGCGGCAAGGAAGTGGTGCGAGCGACGGTCGACGAACTGGCCCGGCCGAAACCACCTGCACCGGCCCCCTTCGTGCCAGCAGCCAGCCCGCTCGACGGGCTTCGGAGGCAGGACATCCCAGCGGACGAGCTGGCGCTGGCCGGTGGTGGCGACCCGGCGAAGGCGCCGCCGGAGCTGGTGAGTGTTTTTGGCACCGGGCGGATGCGCCATGGGGGATCGGTATCCGCGATGAGGTTCAGCGACGACGGGAAGTATCTGCTGTCGGGGAGACTGGAGGATTTAACAATCCGGTTGTGGGATGTTTCCACTGGTCGGCATGTAGAAGCCGCCACCTGGCCAGAATGGACTCTGGTTGGCCTGACAGTGCGCGGAGCAGAAACACCACGGATCGCCACCGTCCCCCTCGGCAATGGGCGACCTTCCGGGAATGTCAAGAAGCTTCGGTCGATTCTCTTTTTAGGGCCAGAACTCACCTCAGAAGTGAGCTGGTTACCAGGGAAGTCGTATCGGCACGATACCCTCGTGCGGTTCGATCTGGAGGCCGGCAAGGAGGAGGCACTGCTGCAGCGTGAGGGGCACGAATTGATGAATACCGCCCTCAGCCCCGACGGAACAATGGTAGCATTGGCCTGGCGGGACTATATCAGCTACCCGGGAGAGGCGGTCGGGAAACAGGAAGTTTTCGACATGGCCACGCGGAAGGTCCGCCACACCCTCCGTCTCCCCAGGGGGATCATCGCTGACACTGTGGCGTTTACTCCTGACGGCAAGCAGGTGGTCGCCGGCTGTTCCGACGGTACCGCGCGCTTCCGTGACGCTCACGACGGCAAAGAGCTGCGCACGCTGAAGGCTGAAGACCAGATCGTCCGACTGGCATTCAGCCCTGATGGTAAGCGTCTGGCGACTGTGGGTAATTGGTCCCAGGTCCACCTGTGGGATCTGACTTCGGGCAAGGTAATACACACCTTGCCGCTGATCAGTGGTGGGGGAAACGGCCTGCCGCAACTCGCCTTCAGCCCCGACGGAACAATGCTGGCGGCTGCTAGCTGTTGCGGTGCGATCCAGTTGTTTGACACTGCTACCGGTCGAGAACGGCGAGTGGACGATGCCCCCCGGTCGTTCGCCGGGATGGCGATCAGCCAGGACGAGAGAACACTGGCAGCGGCCGCTACCGAGGGACCAGTAACGTTGTACAACCTGGCCACCGGCCGGCGGACCAGCACCGTGCGACTGGGTGAGCAGCCATTCTGGTCGGTGTCCCGGATGTGGCTGCGACCGGTTGCTCTTCATCCCAACGGGAAAACGCTGGCAGCAACCTGGCCTCCTGAAACTGTAAAGTTGTTGGATGTGGAATCGGCAAAGGTCCGCGGCAGTCTAACGCCCTCCACTCACCCCTGGGGCATTGCATTTAGCCCGGACGGCAAACAGGTCGCAGACTTTAATGTTTCGTCGGGCTGGGTGGCTGTGTGGGGTGAGAAGGGGGAGAAGCCGCTGTGGACCAGGCACTCCGATCAAGGCAACCAGTACGGTTTCACCTACACCCCGGACGGCCGGTCGCTGGCCATCTTCGGTCGAAGTCCCGGGGATGGGAAGGACGCATGGGTACAGCTTCTCGATGCAGCCACCGGGAAGCCTGGCCGGTTATTCGTCGCTCCAGGTCAGGGGAGAGAACAAGCTACCAGCGTAGCATTCAGCCCGGATGGTCATCTGCTGGCGGTTTCAAGCGGCCGAAATGGAATGGGCATGAATGTTTTGGTGTGGGACGTCGCCACCGGTGAAGAGCGGTTCCAGCTGAAGTCCGGGCAGAATTCCACGGTCGGAGTCGCCTTTCACCCTGACGGGAAAATCCTGGCCTCCATCGGGTTGGACGGTACTGTATGCCTGTGGAACCTGGCAGCCCCAGCCGGACAATCTCGACTGGTGCAGACCATTCGAGTCGGCCTCCCTTCCCACAACATGTGGCAGGTAGCGTTCGCACCAGATGGTCGACACCTCCTGGTGCTCACCGGAAACGGCACTATCAACGTCTTGCGGCTGGCCCTTCCCGCGACGATAGGTTCCCGCTGAACACCGAACGAGACGCCGATAGCCCAATCGCACCTCGCCACTCCTACCGCTTCACGTTCGACATCGTCTGCAGTGCCAGCATCAGCGCTTGGGTACCCTTGCGACCATAGCCCAGCGCGCGGACGCTTTCATAGAGTTGCTTCGCCAGGCCTAGACCCGGCAGGCACAGGTTCATCTTCTCGGCTTCCGCCAACGCGATCCCCATGTCCTTGATGAAGTGCTCGACGTAGAAGCCAGGTTCGTAGTCACCGCGCATGATGCGCGGACCCAGCACCTCAAGTGCCTTGCTGCCGGCGGCACCGACGGAAACCGACTTGAAGACCGTCTCCAGGTCCAACCCGCACTTGTAACCGTAGAGCAGCGCCTCGCAGACGGCGATCATCGTCGAGCTGATGAGAATCTGGTTCACCATCTTGGTGTGCTGGCCGGCCCCGGCAGCTCCCTGGTGAATGATCGTCTTGCCCATGGTCTCGAAGAGGGGACGAATCGCCTCGACCACTGCAGCGTCACCACCGATCATGATCGACAGCGCCGCATTGCGTGCCCCGACGTCTCCGCCAGAGACGGGGGCATCGACGGCGTGGACTCCCTTGCCCTTTGCTGTCTCGTAAATCTCCTGCGCCAGGGACGGCTCACTGGTGGTCATGTCCACCAGAATGTTGCCGGGCTTGCTGCCCGCCAGAGCGCCCTCGGTTCCCAGGAAAACCTCGCGCACGTCCCGGGGAAAGCCGACGATGGCGAAGATCACATCGGCCTGTTGAGCCACCTCACGCGGAGTAGAGGCGAACGCCGCGCCGGCGTCCAGCAAGGGCTGCGCCTTCTCCTTCGAGCGGTTGTACACAATCGCCTTGTACCCGGCCTTCATGGCGTGCTCGCACATCCATCGACCCATCACGCCCGTGCCGATCCAGCCGATTCGTGTCTTGCCCGGTGCCACCTGTTGGACTGCCATGCCTGAATGCTCCACCTGGGGGAATGCCTCTTCTTAGGACTGGAGTTGATCGTAGGAGACCTCTGGATCAGAGGCAAACCTCTCCTGTTCTCGCTGCCTCTTCACGTATAATTCATCAGGTTCCTCTCCCCGAGAACAGCGCGATGGATACCTCCCTGATGCCCCGTCTGCATGGCCCCATTGTCCTCGTCCATGGGCTGTTCGGCTTTACACGGATTCAGATGGGCCGAATCATGCGGTTCGATTACTTCCGCGGGGTGATCCCCGCGCTGGAAGCAGCCGGTAATCGTGTCCTGGCCGCGTCCCTGAGTCCGACCAGTTCAATTGCCTGTCGGGCGGATCAGCTACGAAGCTTCTTGCAGAAACATATCCCCGACGAACCCGTCCACCTCGTGGCTCACAGCATGGGCGGGCTCGATGCTCGTTACATGATCTCCAAGCTGGGCATGGCCTCCTCGGTCCTGTCGCTGACCACCCTCGGGACTCCGCATCGGGGTAGCCCCTTCGCGGACTGGGCCGCCGGCCATCTGGCCCCGCTTGTGGCTCCGGTCTTCGATCTGGTCCAGGCCTCGCGCGAAGCGTTCGACGACCTGACTGCAGTGCGCTGCAAGGCATTCAACGAGGACGTACTCGATCAGCCCGGAGTCCGCTACTTCTCGGTGGCCGCCCGCCACGCCCACACCTGGCGCAATCCTACCTGGAGCCTCTCCTACCCCATCGTCTTCCGCTCCGAGGGGCCCAATGATGGGGTCGTCTCGATTCAATCCGCTCATTGGGGAGAATCGTGCGAGGTGTGGGAAGGTGACCACGTCAGCCTGATCAACTGGCCGCAACCGGGAGTGAAGGACAGCCTGGCCGATCGACTCCCGCATTATCGCAACCTGTTCGGTCGACTGCGCGACGAGGGGTTCTAGGGATCACCTCGTTACATCTTGTTACAGAATCTGCGACCCTTCCCGGGTACAATCGATCGTGGAGCCCCTCTTGCACGAGACACCCCGATGAAGGTTCCCCACATCGTCGTCGTCGAAGACGAACCTGCCATCAGGCGGGGGGTAGTCGATCTGCTCCGGCTGTCGGGGTACCAGATTCGAGAGGCAACCGATGGCGAAACCGGCCTGGCCGAGGCCTCCCGGGCCAGTGTGGACCTGGTACTGCTCGATCTGATGCTGCCGCGCCTGGATGGCATGGCCGTCCTGCGTCAGTTGCGTGAGGTTCGGCCGACAGTGCCTGTCATCATCTTGACCGCGCGAGGCGGCGAGGAAGACCGTGTGCGCGGGCTCAAAATGGGAGCGGACGATTACGTCGTTAAACCGTTCTCCGCGCGGGAGCTACTTGCCCGGGTTGAGGCAGTGCTGCGCCGGTCGTACGGACGCACCGGCGAGGTACAGCGGGCGCGCCTGGGCCAGGCGGTCATCGACCTGCAACGCCGCGAGGTGGACTGGGGCGAAGGCAACCGCAGTGAACTTTCCGAAACCGAGTGCGGCATCCTGGCCTTCCTCATCGCCAACCGCAAGCGGGCCGTGTCGCGCGAGGAGTTGTTGGCCCGCGTCTGGGGCATCGAACCCGTCGGCGTCGAGACTCGCACCATCGACATGCACATTGCCAGGTTGCGAACCAAGTTGCGCGATCCAGCGGGGCGTCCCACTCCCGAGGCCGTCCTCACCGTGCGGGCGCATGGCTACATGGCCGGACCGGATTTACTTCCCGTGGAGACCAGCGAGTAATCTTCCATGCGCGGACTGTTCCAGGGAACCTACGGCGGACTGGCAGCCTTCGGCCTCATCACCCTGCTGGTGGTGGGAGGCCTGGGTTGGGTCACGCGCGCCGCGTTGCAGCTGGAAACCGAGCAACGCGAACAGCAACGCCAGGTAGAATTCGACGAACGCCTCCGTCTCGCTCTCTGGCGTCTAGATAGTCGCATCGGAGCCGTCCTGGCTCGCGAAGAAAGCCGACCGTTCACCCACTACAGCGCTGTGTTCGCTCCCCCCATCGCGCTCGATCATCGCGGGAAACCGGCCCTACCTGGCTCCGTACTCGAACCCTCGCCCCTGCTCGACGCCGAACTGCCCCCCTGGATGTTACTGCACTTCCAGACCGATTCGCGCGGCTGGGAGTCGCCCCAGGTGCTTTCTCAGGCGATGCACGCCTGGCTCGGCGCTCGACCCGGCCCCATTCAGTTTGGCAACGTGACGGCGGCCCGGCGAGCGCTCCTCAATCAGCTGCGCCTTGAGGTGCCCGCCTCTCGGCTGCTGACCGAGGCGCGCATGTCTGTCGGAGAATCCAGCATTCGCGACCGGGTGCTACTGGCGCAGAAGGGTAACGAACAGCAGCTGTCGATGAACAACTCGATCGAACCTCGACAGCAGGATAACGTGCGCGACTTTGGTAGCCGAAGCGGCCTGCAATCGAAGTTGGGTTACACCCTGAACAACACCATGCAACGTGGCTACATGGAGCAGAAGGTAAGCAAGGAGGTGGCGCTGCTCAATTTCTTCCGCAACGGCGAAGAGTGGATGGATACGTGGCAGATTCTCCAGGATAACAATCGGGGTGATCGCAACAACACCTACAGTTACAATGGACCCTCCGGTAACCTTCAGTTATTCAAACTTGAGACCGTTCATGCTGAAGTGGCCATTAGCCTGACCCCGATGACGGGCTTGTGGCTGCCGACGACGGGAGAGGGCCGCCGCCTGATCGTTCTACGTCTGGTGCAGCTGGAGAAAACGGAGATATGCCAGGGCTTTGTCCTGAGTGAAGAATTGCTTGGCGACCTGCTCGTCGAGGAAGTCCGCGACCTGTTCCCAGAGGCGAGCATCAAGCCTGTGGAAAATGCTTCCACCACTCATCTAGGGGCAACCATGACCACCCTGCCCCTCCGTCTGGAACCGGGTGAACTTCGCTCGGCCGATGACCCCGGCTGGACTCCGTTGCGGATCGGTCTGAGCCTGGCCTGGGCGGCGGCTCTCGTCGCACTGGGAGCCGTGGGCCTGGTCGGCTGGTCGCTGCTGGATCTGTCCGAACGCCGGATTCGTTTCGTCTCGGCTGTCACCCACGAACTGCGCACGCCCTTGACCACCATTCGCCTTTACCTGGAGATGCTACGGGGTGGCTTTATACAGGAGGAAGACCAGCGTCGTCAGTACCTGGAAACCCTGGAGGGTGAGAGTGAACGCCTGACCCGTCTGGTGGGCAATGTGCTCGACTTTTCTCGCCTGGAGAACCAGAACCCGCGCCTGCAGTGGGCGCCTATCGCCGTGAGCGAGCTATTGCACATGGTCGAGGCGGAATGGAGTGGACGCTGCCAATCTGCCGGGAAGGTGCTGGTGGTAGAGGAGGCGAGTGCAGGTGCTCTGCTGGTCACGGATGCGAGTCTATTGCAACAGGTCCTGGGCACCCTGCTAGACAACGCCTGCAAATACAGCAGTGGGGCGGCGGATTGTCATCTCTGGCTGCGTGGCCAGGTCCGAGGGGGGCGCGTTCTGCTCGAGGTCGAAGACCGAGGCCCGGGAATTCCGCCTGGCGAGCGTGGACTGATTTTCCGTGCATTCCGTCGAGGTAGATCGGCCGATGCCACCACTGGTGGCGTGGGTCTAGGTTTGGCTCTGGCCGGACGCTGGTCGCGTTTACTGGGTGGTCGCCTGCATTTGATCAACCCAACAGCGGGAGGTGCTTGCTTCCGGGTTGAGCTACCGCAGACCAAATGAGGCCGCCCCCAGCGGAAATCTCCGGGGGGCGGAAGATGAAAGGTGTCCCCGAGATGATAGGCGGGGACACGGGAAAGGTATCTCGGCCTCCACCTATCGGCAAGATGGAAATCCATCTCCAGCGTCCCGCTCACGCCGGAAGTCGCTCTGGCAGCGGGAAGTCCATGATTTCGAGCAGGAGGTCGAGCTGCGAGGGTGGCTCGAGCATCACCACCAGGTTCGGCAGCGAGTAGTAGTCGCCGCTGAACTCGAAGACGGTGAAGTGGAGCCCCGCCCGCTTGCACTGGTCCTCCAGCCGGGTGGTGCTATCGGGCACCTTTACGAAGCAGATGAGCGGATCGATTCCCAGTTCCTGCCGGTACTTCAGGAAACTCTCGACGAAGAAGGGAGGATTGTACTCCTCTTCGTCGGTGACGATCACGATCTGCTCGACCGTCTGCTTCCGCCGACGCAACAACTCCAGCGCCACTCCCACCGACGTCTCGCCACCAGCGTTGATGCCGTGGAACGCCTTTTTCCAGGACGCCCAGTCGCTCCCCTTCGATTCGATGGCATATGCCATGGTGTCAAAGGCGAAGACGTGGAGCTGCTTCTCGCAGATGGTCGAAATCATGGCAGCAATGTGCTTACCGACGTCGATGGCCATCTCCATGCTGCCCGACTTGTCCACCAGCAGGGCTGTCGAGCGACGGATCCGACCGCGCGCCTTGATCTGGTCGTCGGCCACCTGCTCCAGCTTCTGTCGCAGGTCCTCACCCAGATCGACCGCCTTCAGGGCCGCGTCGGTCTTGAGGGTGCTCACCTTCCGCGAGGTGCGTGCCTGCTCGAGCTTGAGTTCGACCAGCAGCTTCAGCTCGGGATGGGCCAGCGCGCCATGACGGCGCAACATGCCCATGCTGTTGATCACCTCCTGGGGAGACATGCGGTCAATCAGCGCGGTGAGTACCGCTGGGCTCATCTCGGAGACCAGCGACAGCGCCACCCGGAAAGGAATCTTCGCCTCCTGAATGATGCGAGCCTGCTCCGCCGGATCGGGCAGACGTACAACGCTCTTAAGCAGGGCCAGCCGGCTATCAGGCGGCGGGTCGTCGTCGAACAGGATCTTCTGCGCCCGCTCGCCCGGCTTGATGTGCAACACGCCGTAGAGCCGTTTGAGTGCCTTCCGCGCGACCAGGACCGTGGAATCGAACCACTCAGGATTGGCCTCGCGCTCGGCCAGGTAGCGCGCCACCTCGGTGCGCAGAGAACGAGGAACCGACCGAAACAGCCCAAAATCGCCGACGACGCGGCGTTCCACCCGCTTCTGGATGACCCGCTTCTTTTGCTTCTCGGTTTCGTCCTTGTACTGCGAGTGCCGACCCGGTCCGCGTTTATTCTTCTTCTCTGCCGGCACCTCCACATCCAATGTTTTGCGTCGAGTTTCCTTCCGGCCGTGGATGAAGTCGACCACGCGCACAAGCTGAAAGGGTGGTAGCTTGCGCACCAGCGCCAGCCCCACGTCGCGGTGGCCCTCGAAATCGGACAGGGCCAGCGTGATGAGAAACATCTCCTTGTGGTCGCGCACCTCGCCCTTCTCCCAGTACCAGGCTGCCAGCCGGACATAGAAGCGAGGATCACGAGCGCAAAGCTCCTGATGGAGCGGCCACAATGGCATCAGCTGACGGTGAGGCGTCGTGAGCAGGGTGTTGAGTACCTCTAGACGAATGTCTTCTTCCTTGCGGACCGGTTCACCCGGAGTTACTGCCGGGGCGCCCAGCGCGCGAAACACCGCCTGCCCCACCGTGTCGAGCGTTGCCCGCAGCTGCTTCACATCACCATGGGTTTCCGCCACCACCGCCTGGACGCGCTCGAGCGCGGCGACGGCCTCCTCCATTAAAGAGTCGAAGCGTGCTTCCTGCTTCGTTAGCAGGGCATGGAGCGCATCGTAACCATTCTCCTGCGTCTGCTGGAGACGTTCCATCTGCGCGAAGGCCATGGCGGCCGACAGCGCGGTATCCTGCTCCAGCTCGCGCCGGAAAAAGTAGCGCACGGCGACTGCCAACAACGGCTCCCCCTGTGGCCGCAGGCCAAGAAAATGAGCCAGCGCCGGGTACTGCTTCTCCCGAAGCAGGGAGATCACCTCGCCAAGAGCCTGCCATTCCGCATCGAGAAGCGCCTGGGGATCACTGAAGCGGGCGAACGCACCCGCCGACTGAGCCAGCGCCTGCGGATCGATGCCACCCTGAGTCAGCACACCCGCCTTTTGAGCGGTACGCAGCTCGCGCAGCGCCTGCTGCCGAAACTCGGGCGGGTGCGACGGAAGGCCGGCCAGCGGTGTAATGCGCAGAAAGGCCGAGACCTGCTCGCGGAACGCCTGGTCTTCCTTGCGAGCCAGCGTCACCTTGACCCGATCCCACCACGAGTCGCCCGCCAGAGCGAGTTCCAACGCGCGCCAGGCGCTGGCGGTCGCCTTCTCCAGGGCACAATTGAGCCGAGCGCTGTGGTCGTGGAACCGGCTGCCCAGAAAGCGCACCGCCGCCTCCGAAGCCGCGGCTCCGGCCTCGAATCCGATCGACCGACAAAAGCCCTCGAACAGGGTACGCACCGCAACGACCGAAAGCTTCTGGACGATGGCCATGGCGGACCTCCGGGTGAGACGAATGGGTAGGCAGGTTAGACAATCGAGCGGGATGCAAGGTTCTCTCGCGCCTTCCCTGCGCGCAGCTGACCGGCCCAGACACCAAAAGTGATACCACCGCCGATGCCGGACAGGTACGCGCCAAGATGCGCGCAGGCCACTGCCTGAAACGCGCCATGCCTCTCCGCTGGAATGACCTCGCCCCAGTGTCCACCCAGGCGGATGGCACCTACGTGAGCCACCCAGCCTCCCGCCAGGCCACAGGCCAACGTCGTCCAGCCCATGAAGCCGACCAGCACAAGCAGGCCGGGCCGGAGATCACTCCAGGTGAGCGGAGGCTTCGAACCGACAGTGCTGACCAGGGCAAGGACCACGCCTAGGATTGCGCCGGGGCCCGCGCCGGCGCGCAGCCCCCATCCCAGGGCCATCCAGGTCGGATTGTCGAAAGGCACCTGAGCAGGATCATGAGCCACCGTGAAGTATTCACGCGACAACCGGACGCTGACCATGTCCAGCGACACGGCAAACGCTAGCTGCATCAGCAGACACCCGAGAATGATCCGGCAGGGAGGTGACACGAAACCGCTCGCGCGACGTTGGTTCTGGTGGGAGCAACTCTATGCCAGGTGATCCGGCGTGGTCCAGCAAAATCGACTCCTACAATGCTCAAAGAGTAACCCAGTCGGAGCAGACCCATGTTATGCGAGATCATCTCGGTCGGTAGCGAGCTGACCAGTGGCCAGAACCTGGACACCAATAGCCAGTGGCTCAGCCGAAGGCTCGCCGAGGTCGGGATCCCGGTCGGCTGGCACACCACAATCGCGGACGACCTGACGGCCAACGTCGATGCCATTCGGATCGCCACGAAGCGTGCCCGCATCGTGATGATCACCGGCGGGCTGGGGCCGACACAGGATGACCTGACGCGCGAGGCACTGGCCCAGGTGGCCGGCGTCGAACTGGAGTTTCATCCCGAATCACTGGCCCGCATCGAGCAGATGTTCAGCCGGCGTGGCCGCACCATGCCGGAACGCAACCGGGTTCAAGCCTACTTCCCGCGCGGAGCCGAGCCGATCCCGAACGATCATGGCACAGCCCCCGGGGTCTGGCTAACGCTTCCTGGCGCGGTCGTGGCCGCCATGCCAGGCGTGCCCTCCGAGATGTTCTCCATGTTCCGCGACTGGGTGCTGCCTCGCCTGTTGAGTCTGGGCCACGGAGGCGGGGTCCTCGTCCAGCGAAAGATCAACACCTTCGGGACTGGCGAATCGCACGTCGAAGAGAAACTGTTTGACCTGACCCGGCGCGACCATGTCCCCGAGGTGGGCATCACCGCCTCGGATGCAATTATCTCGTTGCGCATCCTGGCCCGAGCGGGTACTCCAGAAGAGGCGCAACAACAGATCGTTCCCATCGAACGTACCATCCGCGAGCGTCTCGGCGAACTGGTGTTCGGCGTTGAAGATGAGGACGTGCAACACGTCGTGCTTCGGTTGTTGCGCGAGAAAAACAAAACCATCGCGGTGGCCGAGAGTCTGACGAGCGGCCTGGTGGGCGACCGTCTCGCCAGCGTGCCTGGCGCCAGCGATGTGTTCGTCGGAGGCATCATCGCCTACTGCAATCGCCTCAAGACAGAGTTACTCGGGGTCCCTGCCAGTTTGCTGGAGGCGAAGGGGGCTGTTTGCCCCGAGGTAGCCCAGGCGATGGCCGTGGGATGCCGACAACGGCTGGGGGCTGACCTGGCCATTAGCACGACAGGCGTGGCGGGCCCCGACGACCTGGGGCCAGAGCTTCCGGCAGGCCTGGCGTACCTGGGACTGGCCTGGGAAGGCGGTGTGCTGTCCACCCGGGTACACTGGATGGGTAATCGCCAGGAGGTCCGCAGCCGCACGGCGCGGTCGGCTCTCAACCTGGCCCGGCTGCATCTGCTGGAATCTCCGCGCGTCCCGAGTTGAGCCGGTCGTAGAAGATGCTAAGATGGTCCAGTAATGATTGGTCCCCGAGCCCGCTGCTTTCCGGAGGTTCCCGGCCATGTCGCAGGTCGTCCAGGCTAGCTGTCCCGGCTGCAAGTCGATCCTCCGGATCCCCGCGGACTGGGTTGGTCAGCCGATCCGCTGCAAGAACTGCGGAACGGTCCTCCAGACCCGGACCCCTGCAGCGCCGGCCACTCCTGCGCTCCAGGCTACGCCGGCGCAGCGGACACCCGAACCCACCACGCCAGCGCCCAAACGAAAGATAGCTGCCCCACCACTTCCGCCAGGCCCGGCCCGGTCATCCGCTGCGCCGCCTGCTCCGGTTGTTCAGGCTCCCATCGTGGCACCTCCCATGGCACCGATGGCCGCGCCTGTAGATGGGCATGGTTCACCCTTCGATTTCGATGAAGCCGCTGCTGCCGCCGAAGCGGAGGCCAGCAGCACCACGCCGCGACGACGTCGAAAAAAGGGCGGTTCGTGGGTGGCACCGGTGGCGGCGCTGGCCATCCTGGTAGTAACAGCAGGCGTGATGTACGGCGTGTACGTCCGGGTGATCGCTCCCCAGCTGCAGGCCGCCAACCAGACCGACCCCGAGGACGAAAGCGGGGCCAGCGTCGGAGGAGGCAAGGAGAAGAACGGCAAGAAGGGCGGCCCCGAGACGGCCTCGATGCAGTTCCCGCGCCGGGCCATGGTCATCAGCGTCCACAACTATCTGTATGCCAACCCGATCATCGATGGCCCTCCAGGCTCGGCGAATCTCGAACGGCTGATCAACGCGATGAACAAGGGCTTGCGCATCCCGCTGCCGCAGATACTGCACGTCTCCGATGCCGCCAAGAAGGAGCCGCGTCCGCCGCTGAAGTCGGTCATCGAAACCAGCATCTCCAACTTCCTCAAGACCACGCGCAAACAGGATCGCATCCTCCTTGTCCTGGTAGGTCACACCAAGGAAGTAGAAGGCCAGGGCTATTTCGTCCCCCTCGAAGGCGAGATGGATGCCCCGGCGACTCTCGTGTCGTTCAAATGGATCTTCGAGCAGCTGAAAAACTGCCCAGCAAGGCAAAAGGTGCTCGTCCTGGATGGAAACCGCTTCAACCCGGCCCAGGGTGAGGAGCGCCCGGCTGCGGGTCCGATGTCCGAAAAGATGGAGGCCCTTCTCAAGGCCCCCCCCGAAGGAGTGCAGGTGCTAGTGGCGTGTCAGAAGGAACAACAATCGCAGGAGTTCGAGGACGCTCCGCTGGGGTTGTTCCTCGATTCGCTGCGCGTGGCCCTGGCCCCGGAGAAGGGGCAGAAGGGGGCTCTGGAAGGCAAGATCCAGAAGGTGGACGACCTGGTTCCTGTGGACACCATTCTCGCCTCCATCAGTGACCAAATGGCCCGGGAGATCGAGAAGCGTAAGGGTACCAAGCAGGTCGCTTTCATGGCTGGTCAGCCTCCGGCCGAGGGAGCCGAGGTGGACCGCACCGAGGCACCCGCCTCCATCCCAGCATTGCCCATCGTGAAACCGGGTGATTTGACCCTGGTGAAGGCGATCATGCAGGATATCACCCTTCCCCCCATCAAGACGGGAGAAGGTACGAGCTCCGACGTGTCCTTCGCAATGTTGCCGCCTTTCCCGCAGGATGTATTGAAGAAATACCAGGGAGGCGACCTGCCACCGGATCACAAACTCCGCGCAGCTGTCCATGAGGCACGTGTAACCCTGTGGTCGGTTTCCACCGCCAAGCCACCCGCGGAGATCGAGGCCGAGGTCAAGGCCCTACGTGGCCGGCTGAGCGTGGATCTTTCGGTGATGCGCGATCGCTACGGCAAGCCTGGTGCCGGCGACGCCGAGACGGCCTTCAAGGCGCGCATCTTCGAGGATTCCAAGGCCATGGCTCCGCTGGTGGCCCGGCTGGAAAACGCCCTGGATAAGCTGCGCGAGGTGGGTGACGAGAAGGAGAACGCTCCGCCGCGCTGGCAGGCCAACTACAACTTCATGCTGGCCCGACTTCAAGCGCAGCTGGCATTCCTCGAGGAGTACCAGGGGCTGCTCGGCCAAATGCGCAAAGATTTACCCGAGCACGACGCCAACCTGCACACCGGCTTCCGTATGGCCTCCTCGGAAAAGGCCAACGATGCCACCAGCAAGAAGCTGGTGCGCAACGCGCGAAAGTTATACGACGACATCGCCAAGGAAAATGCCGGCACTCCGTGGGAAGTACTCTCCAAGCGAGAAAAACTGACCGCGCTGGGTCTGGCCTGGGTGGCCTACTGAACCCGTCTGGGGTAAAAGGACACGGTGTGAAGCGGTTCGGATACCGAAGCCGATTACAGGAATTGTTCCGGTCGTGAAGATCTGGTCACGCCTGGAAAAGCGTTGACGGGGCGAGGTGGGGCGTCTATTCTACTAACGACGGTTACACCGTCCCGCCCGCTGCTGCGCCATCCCAGACTTCAACCTACCTTCCACAGACGTCCCAGAACCTCCATACGATTGCCAACAAGAATCACCCGGAAGTTCCTCGCCGCGATCGATCCAGGAGAGCGAACGTCCCTCACAAGGAGAGCGTGTGATGAGCAAGCCTGTGACCTGGCAAGATGATCCCGCCAATTTCCGGCGCCCCAGCCGCCGGCAGTTCCTGACGGTGGGCGCCGTGGGTGGTCTGGGATTGACTCTGGATCAGTTCTTCCGGTTGCAAGCCGCCCAGGCCAACACGCCTGGTGGTCCCAAGGAAGGCACGGCCAAGTCGATCATTCACATCTTCCTGCCGGGCGGTATCGCCCATCAGGATTTCCTCGATCCCAAGCCGCTGGCCCCGATTGAATATCGTGGCGAAATCGGCGTGGCTAAAACCAAGCTGCCTGGCGTCTTCTTCAGCGAGTACATGACGAAGACGGCCAATCTGGCGGACAAAATCACTGTCTGCCGATCGATGACGCACGGTGAAGCCGCCCACGAGCGCGGCACGCACAACATGTTCACGGGCTACCGTCCGAGCCCGGCCATCACCTTCCCCAGCATGGGTTCGGTGGTAAGCCACGAGTTCGGGCCCCGCAAGAACCTGCCGCCGTATGTCTGCATCCCCAGCCTGCCCACCACCTACGCAAGCTCGGGTTATCTGTCCAGCGCCTTCGCGCCGTTCAGCCTGGGTTCCGACCCGGCCAACCCCGGCTTCACCGTCCAGGACCTCAAGTTGCCTGGCGGCGTCGATGATAAGCGCTTTGAAACGCGCAAGAACATGCTGGCAGCTGTCAACGATCACTTCGCTCGCAAGGAGAAGGACGATTCGCTCAAGGCGATGGATACCTTCTACGAGCGTGCCTACAGCCTGATCAGCTCCGAGGCTGCCAAGAACGCCTTCAACATCAACCTCGAGAAGGACGCCCTGCGGAACGAGTATGGCCGCAACGCAGCCGGCCAGCGCATGCTGCTCGCGCGCCGCCTGGTCGAGTCGGGTGTGCGTTTCGTGTCGCTGACCTACGGCGGCTGGGACATGCACAACGCGATCAAGGCGGGTATGGCTGGGCAGCTGCCTGCCTTCGATCAGGCCTTTGCTGCTCTGATCAGCGATTTGTCCAACCGCGGCCTGCTCGACTCCACCCTGGTCATGGTCTCCAGCGAGTTCGGCCGGACCCCGAAGATCAACGGCACCGCTGGCCGTGACCACTGGCCGAAGGTCTTCTCGGTGGTGCTCGCCGGTGGTGGCATCAAGAAGGGCTTCATCTACGGCACCTCCGATGCTACCGCGACCGAGCCTGAAGACGATCCACTGACCGTGGAAGATCTGGCCATGACGGTCTACCGTCAGCTGGGCATCGACGGTGAGAAGAAGCTGATGGCCCCGGGCAGCCGGCCGATCGACATTGTCCGCGAGGGCAAGGTCCGCAAGGAACTGGTTGGCTAATGCCTTTGCCTCCTGCCTGACAGAGTACACCGCTGAGAATCCGACATCGGAGACGAGACATCATGTATTCCTCACCGAACCGCCTGGTTCATTGCTGGTTGATCCTCTGCGCGGGAGTGTTGTTCGTTGGATCCACTGCCGAGGGTGCATCACCGGCCCTCGGCAGCATTTCTCCGCGGGGGTACGAGCGCGGCAAGGACGCAACCATGGTCCTGAGTGGCGCTCGTCTCGATGATGCCAAGGATCTCTTCTTTTACACCCCCGGCTTCACGTTGAAGAAGCTAGAGGTGGTGAATGCCAATCAACTGAAGGCGACGGTGGGCATCGCTCCGACCTGCTCACTGGGAGAACATGCCCTGCGAGTCCGCACGGCGTCTGGCATCAGCGAGCTACAGAGCTTCTGGATTGGGCATCTCCCGATCATCCAGGAAAAGGAACCCAACAGCGAGTTCGCCAACCCTCAAAAGATCGCACTCAACCACACGGTCATGGGCGTGGTCGATCTGGAGGACGTGGACTACTACGCCGTGGACCTCAAGAAAGGTCAGCGGCTCAGCGCCGAAATCGAGGGGATGCGGCTGGCGTCCGCATTCTTCGATCCCTACATCGCCATCCTCGATGCCAAACGGTTTGAACTAGCCACCAACGACGATTCTCCGCTGTACGGCCAGGATGGTGCCTGCTCGATTGTGGCGCCAGCTGATGGCACCTACTACATCCAGGTGCGAGACAGCGCTTACCAGGGCAACGGTGCCTGCATCTATCGGTTACATGTCGGCACCTTCCCGGGCCCGCAAGCTGTGGTTCCTGCTGGAGGCAAGGCCGGCGAGGAGATCGAGGTCACCTTCCTCGGCGATCCGCGCGGTCCATTCAAGCAAAAGATCAAGATCCCAAACACGCCCGGCGCGAAGTTTGGCATACATGCTCAGGATCAGGACGGCATGACGCCCTCAGCCCTCCCCTTCCGGGTCAGCGAAGTCGGCAATGTGGTGGAGTTGGAACCCAATGACACTCATGCCACGGCGACGCGAGCGCCTGCCTTTCCGATCGCCTTCAACGGTGTGATCGAGAAGCCCGGCGATGTCGATTGTTTCCGTTTCAAGGGAGTCAAGGGCCAAACCTTTGATGTTCACTGCTACGCCCGACGCATCGGATCGATGCTAGATCCAGTGATGACGCTGTCGGTCGCGGATGGTGGAGCACTGGTGGCCAACGACGACGCCATCGGTCCAGACAGCTACTTCCGATACACGTTGCCGGAAGACCGCGAGTATGTCCTGACCATCACCGATCACCTGGGTAAGGGTGGTCCGACGTACTCCTACCGGGTCGAGTTCCAGCCAGTGGTACCGACTGCGACTGTCTCCATCCCCAAGGTCAACATTTTCTCGCAGGAACGCCAGACGATTAGCGTACCGCGTGGTGGTCGCATGGCGACCCTCTTCTCGGTGGCCCGGGCCAACTTTGGCGGTGAGCTATCCATGGGCGGAGTCGGTCTCCCGGCAGGGTTGACGCTGCAAACCGAAGGCGTGGCCGGCAACCTTGACATCGTCCCCGTGGTATTCGAGGCTGCCCCCACGGCTCCTGTCGGAGGAAGCCTAGCCGGTCTGGAACTCAAGCATGTCGATCCGAAACATCCGAAGATCGACACCCGATTCAACCAGACGGTCGAGCTGATGACCGGGGGACCGGGCCAGTCGGTCTACTGGAAGCAGGACGTGGACCGGCTCGCCATCGCGGTGTGCGACGAGGTGCCGTACTCCATCGAGATTGTCGAGCCGAAATCTCCTCTGGTGCAGAACGGCTCCATGCCGCTCAAGATCATTGCCAGACGTAAGCCGGGCTTCACGGCAGCGATCACGGTCTACCCTCTGTTCAATCCGCCCGGGGTAGGAGCGGCCCCAGCGGTGACGATCCCGGCCAACGGGAACGAGGTGATCATGCCGCTCAATGCGGCTCCCAATGCCCAGGTCCGCAAGTGGAAGACCGCGGTAATCGCAGTCAGCGATGCGGGTAAGGGCCCGATGTGGGTCTCCTCCCAACTGGCAACCATCGAGGTGGCAGCCCCGTTCGTGGCGATCAACATCGAGCGAGCTGCCGTCGAGCAGGGCAAGGATACCGAGATGTTCTGCAAGGTGCAGCAGCTGACCCCCTTCGAGGGCAAGGCCAAGGTTCGCCTGATGGGTCTACCGTTCAAGGTGCTTGCTCCCGAGATGGAGATCACGAAGGACACCAAGGATTTTGTCTTCAAGGTCACCACGGACAAGACGAGTCCAGCTGGTCAGCACCGTAACCTTTTCTGCCAGGTGGTCATTCCGAAAAACGGTGAAGAGGTAGTGGGAAGCACCGGTGGTAGCGAGCTTCGCATCGATGTGCCCATCGTCAAGACGACTCCGCCACCTCCCCCCGTGAAGCCGGCCACACCTGTGGTCGCTCAGCCCACGCCGGCCGCGCCTCCCAAGCGGCTGAGTCGGCTCGAACAGCTCCGCAAGGAACAGGAAGAACGCGAGAAGACCGGAACGCCGGCCCCCACGCCGCCCACCAAGAAGTGAAAACCGTGTCGCAGGCCCCGTCCCGATAGCCTGATCCAGATAGGGTGCATTCCATGAACAAGCAACCTTGGTCCCTGACCGCCATGCCACTGGTGATTTTCCTGGGGCTGTCCGTCTCGGGCTGGGCCCGGGCCCAGGAAACAGCCCCTTCAGAGCTGGCAATCTACCCTGCTGATGTGAATCTTCGCACCAGTCGTGGTCAGCAAATGATCGTGGTGCAGGCCACCTATCCCGACGGCATCACCCGGGAAGTGACCGGCAAGGCAAAGCTGGCGCTGGCGAACCCGGCCGTGGCCAAACTCGAGCGTAACGTGCTGACTCCCCTGGCTGATGGTGAAACGCAGCTAGTGGTGGAGTTCGCCGGCAAGAAGGTCACCGCCCCGGTGAAAGTCAAGGACGCCAAGGTCGATCGTCCCATCAGCTTCAAGCTAGATGTGATGCCGATCTTCATGAGGGCTAACTGCAACTCGGGTGGCTGCCACGGAGCGGCGCGAGGCAAGGACGGCTTCCGCCTGTCGCTGTTTGGCTTTGATGCCGATGGCGATCACTTCCGTCTGACCCGCGAGTTGCCCGGCCGCCGGATCAACCTGGCCCAGCCGGCCGAGAGTCTGCTCATCGAGAAGTCGCTGGGTAAGGTGCCGCACACGGGTGGACAGCGAATCAAGGAAGGTGACCAGTATTACAACGACCTGGTCCGCTGGATGGAAGCGAAGGCTCCTCTCGATCCGCCCACCATCCCGACCCCGGTGTCGGTGGAGATTTACCCCAAGCGAGCAGTCCTGGATGGCAAGGGCGAAACTCAGCAGATGGTGGTGCGTGCTCGCTACTCGGACGGGACCGATCGCGATGTCACCTCGTTGGCGCTGTTTCTCAGCAACAACGACAACTCGGCCAAGATCAGTGAGAACGGTCTGGTGACCGCCAGTGAGCGCGGCGAGGCCTACGTCATGGCCCGGTTCGCCACCTTCACCGTTGGCGCTCAGGTGCTGGTACTGCCCAAGGCCCTGAAGTTCACATGGCCCAACATCGAAGAAAAGAACTACATCGACACTCTGGTCCACAACAAGCTTCGCAACCTGCGCATGACCCCTGGGAAGCTTTGCGATGATGAGACCTTCCTGCGTCGGGCGTACGTGGACATCATCGGCGTGCTACCCACGGTGGAAGAGTACCACCGCTTCATTGGCAGCACCGATCCGAAGAAACGCGAACTGCTGGTGGACGAGCTACTCGGCCGCAAGGAGTTTGCCGAGTTGTGGGTGCTGAAGTGGGCCGAGTTGCTGCAAATCCGCTCGTCGCAACAGGTCAGCTACAAGGCGATGCTGCTGTATTACAACTGGCTGCAGGATCGCATCGCTCGGAACGTGCCTGTCAACGAGTGGGTCCAGGAGCTGCTTGGTGCCTCCGGTGGCACCTTCAAGAACCCAGCCACGAACTACTACCAGGGCGAGACCGACATCCTCAAGGTGGCAGAGAACGTGGCTCAGGTCTTCATGGGTATGCGTATCCAGTGCGCTCAGTGCCACAACCATCCGTTCGACCGCTGGACGATGGATGACTACTACAGCTTTGCTTCCTTCTTCTCTCAGATCGGCCGTAAGGGCACCGACGACCCGCGCGAGATCATCGTCTTCAACAGCCGGGGCGGCGAGGTGGCTCATCCGGTGCGTCGGGTGAACATGAAGCCGAAGTTCCTCGGAGGTATTGAGCCCGACCTGAAGGGTGAAGATCGCCGGGTGGCGATGGCTCGCTGGTTGGCCTCGCCGGAAAATCCTTACTTCGCCTCCAGCCTCGCCAACAGGGTGTGGCAGCATTTCTTCGGGGTGGGCATTATCGACGAGGTGGACGATGTGCGCATCTCCAATCCTGCCAGTAACCCGGAGTTGCTGGCCGAGCTGGGTAAGCGGTTCACCACGTACAAGTACGACTTCAAGAAACTTGTGCGCGACATCTGTACCTCGCGGACTTACCAGCTAGCCACCGAAACCAACGAGAGCAATGTGGGCGACACGCGGAACTATGCCCGGTCGTACCTGCGTCGCATCAAGGCCGAGACGTTCCTCGACTGCATCTCGCAGGTGACGGACACGAAGAACAAGTTCCCCGGCCTTCCCAACGGAGCCCGAGCCGTACAGATCGCCGATGGCAGCATCAGTACCTACTTCCTGACCACCTTCGGCCGAGCCCAGCGCGAAAGCGTCTGTGCCTGTGAGGTCCGGCTCGAACCGACCCTGTCGCAATCGCTTCACCTGCTCAACGGTGATTCGACGACGTCGCGCATTATTCAGGGTAACCTGATCGGGCGCCGGCTGGACGAGAAGAAGACCCCGACGCAGATCATCGAGGAGCTGTATATCCGCTGCGTGAGTCGCAAACCGACTCCAGCAGAAGTTTCCCGCATGGTGGCGCTGGTCGACGCAAACAAGGATAAGAAGCAGGCGCTCGAGGATGTCTTCTGGTCGCTGCTCAACTCGCGCGAGTTCATGTTCAACCACTAAAACCGTGGCCTGGACAGTTTGCGCATCGAGCATCGTTCAGCAGAAGAGCACCGAGAATCGAGAGACCATCATGATCCGCAAAGTGGCTGATTATTCGTGGAAGGCGACCGCCCTGGCATTCGCGGTCCTGGTGGCTTCGGCCAGCCCTGGGCAGGCCCAGCCCAAGGCCAAGAAGATCACCTTCGACGAACACGTGCTGCCCATCATGAAGGATAAGTGCGCTGGCTGTCACAACCTTGACCGCAAGCGTGGCGGGCTGGTGGTCACGAGCTACACCGGCATCATGGCGGGCGGCTCCTCGGGCGCTTCGGTGAAACCGGGCGATCCGGACAATAGCCTGCTTTATAAGGTGATGGCCCATACCTCCGAACCGTTCATGCCTCCCAAGTCTGCCAAGCTTGGCAACGACGTGCTGGACGTGGTGAGCAAGTGGATCGCGGGTGGCGCTCCGGAGAACGCAGGTAGCAAGGTCGTCATGGCGGATCGTCCCAAGGTCGATTTCACCCTGTCGTCGGTGGTCAAGGGTAAGCCCTCAGGACCACCGCCAATGCCGCCGCGTACCTTGAGCCTGGAACCTGTGGTGCGCTCACCGCGCGAAACCGCTGTGACTGCCCTGGCTTCCAGTCCATGGGCGCCCCTGCTGGCAGTCGCCGGGCATCGCCAGATTCTGCTCTACAACACCGACACGCTGGACCTGATCGGGGTGCTTCCCTTCCCCGAGGGGAATCCGGCAGTGTTGAAGTTCTCCCGAAACGGCAGCTTACTTCTGGCTGGCGGTGGTCGGCCAGGGAAGGCTGGCCGTGTGGTCATCTGGAGTGTCGAGAAGGGCGAACGCCTCTTCGCGGTGGGAGACGAATCGGACTGCGTGCTTGCGGCCGATATCAGCCCCGACCAGACGCGCATCGCGCTGGGAGGTCCCTCCAAGATGGTGCGCATCTACTCGACCAAGGATGGCAAGTTGCTCACCGAGATCAAGAAGCACACCGACTGGGTGACTTCGCTCGAGTTCAGCCCGGACGGTGTGCTGCTTGCCACCGGCGACCGCAACGGCGGTATGTTCATCTGGGAGGCGTTCACCGCCCGCGAGTATTACGTGCTCAAGGGTCCCACCGCCGCCATCACCGAAATCTGCTGGCGGCTCGATAGCAACGTCGTCGGGGTGTGCAGCGAGGATGGCACCGTCCGGCTGTTTGAGATGGAAAATGGCGGTCAAATCCGCACGTGGAACGCCAACGGAGGCGGCGTGCTGGGGATGAACTACTCGAAGGACGGGCGGATCGTTTCGGCTGGGCGCGACCGGCTGGTCCGGCTCTTCGACGGCAACGGCGGCCCACAACGCAACTTCGAGACGATGCAGGACGTCGCCTTGCGAGCGGTCTTCAGCCATGATGGCGCTCGCGTGTTCGGCACCGACTGGACGGGGCAAATCGTGGCCTGGAACACCGCCGACGGCAAACGGCTGGGTGTGCTCTCAGCCAATCCGCCCAGCCCGGCCCAGCAACTTGTACTGGCCCAGGCTGCCGTTCTTGAAAAACAGAAACAGCTAGATGCCCTAACTGCCACGGCGAAGGCATCGGATGCCGCCTATCAGAAGGCCAGTGCCGATCTGACCGCTGCCCAGAAAGTTGTTGCAGATACCACGGCAGCGTTCAAGGCGGCCGAGGCCAAGCTGGCGCAGGTGAAAAGCGCTGTTGCCACGGCGCAGACTGCCCTGAAAAACGCGGAGTCAGCTGCCCAGGCCCATGGAACGCTGGCCCAGGCGTTGGCGGAGGCTGCGGCCAAGGTCAAGCTGGAGACCGAGAAGAACAAGGCCAACCCGCGACTTCAGGAAGCGCTGACCCGCATGCTTTCGCTCTCCGGCCAAGCCGCCGCCGAGCTGTCGCTGGCTCAGAAAACCTTGGAAGAAATGCGCTCGGCTGCCAAGGCGGTCGAGACCACCCTGCCCACCAGCCAGCAGGCGTTCAATGCTGCTCAGGCAGCCCTGGCGGCTGCTCCCAAGGCGGTCCCTCCACTTCAGGCTTCGCTTCAGGCGTTGCAGGGGCAGGCGGCCGCCAACCGGGCGGCAGTGGATCGAGCCACCCAGGAGCTAGCTGCGGCCAAGGCTTCCTTGGCACGGTGGCAGGCAGCCTCTGCGGTGGCGGCCAAACCGGCGAAATGAACCATGACGGGCTTTTCGCTACCCGCCTGGGCTGCTAGAGTATGTTTTTGATCAGGATTGTATCGGCCCCGGAGGGAATCTGCCGGGCCCGATTCTCAGGAGTGTATAGATGGGCGCACGACGGAAACGCCGCGATCGACGGCAGTTTGACATGAAACTATCTCGCCGGGTCAATGGTGCTCTCAAGAACGACGAGCGGGTGCGCCGCGAAAAGCGGATGCACGAGATCCTGCAGAATCACAAGTTCCCGTATACCCCCTCCATCATGAGCTGGCTGAGTGTAAAGCTCGACAAGCCCTCGACGAAGATCGTTGAGGCCGACGTCAAGCAACTGCTTGCTGCCAAGTAAGTCCGTCTTTTGTTCTCACGCGCCAGGCTCCCTGGCGCGTTTTTTATTGGCCGGCGACTTTACCTGGACGTTGATGTCGGCGTTTGGGAAGTGTCGAGGTCCACCCAGAGGCATTATCCTGACCAGGCATTCGAAACCAATCGCTACAACCACCTGGGAATGGCAGCCCTGGTAACCCGAGTGCGCCCCATCTAGCCCACTCACCGTCCGCAGTCTGGTCACCACCGCTGCTTTGTCCCCCTGGCTATCACCTATTTCAGCACGTAACGGTCGGGCGGCGGCATAGCGAACGGCCCTAACCCACCCTATCTATTTTTGCCCGCCAGCGAACGTCCTCGGCACCCCACCATGTCCTGACCGTCATAAGCATCGTTCGACTGCACAGGTTCTGCCCCGGATGCAAAGATTCTGTCTAACTCTCCACGTCCACGTGAGCGTGTGTACCCAGAGCACAAGGTTAAATTTGCCGAGCCAGGGCTATTTCCCCTGGGGACGTGAAGATTCGGCCAGACTGGATGATGGCCCACACCACTTTGTGGTGTTGCGCTGGAAGATTCGCAACAGGCTGGTAAAGGAGGTCTGCAAGCAGGCCATCGGCTAACTGCTTCTGACTCCAACCGCGCGCTGGAGAATCGGGCATGTATAGTGCACTGGCGCTCTGTGCACCCTACATGCTCGCCACCTGTGGGCCACCTTTAGGAACCGCACTGCGTGCCCCCCCAGATTCGATGACTGCACTCATCGATAAGCCGATTCTGGAGTAAGGCTTGCAACCCGCACCTGGGTGAATACAATCGTCGAACCGCCGCACCAGCACACCAAGGACACCCCTCCCCATGCTCTGGGCCATCATCCACACGCAACATCTCGACCCATTGAAGGACCATGTGCCTGGTTCGGTGTACCTTTCCACCTTCTTCGCTTCCTTACCAGTCCTGGTGCTGTTTTATCTGCTGGTGCCGCGCCGCTGGCTGGCACCGTGGGCTGGCGCCGCAGCGGCAGTGGTGGCGTTGGCAGTGGCTGTGTTCGTCTTCCATATGCCCGCGCATTCCGCGGGGATGGCCTTCGTCTATGGCGCTGGCTTCGGCCTGTTGCCCGTCGGCTGGACCATCTTCAACGCGATGTTGCTTTACAACATCACCGTGCAGACCGGTAAGTTTGATGTCGTCCGGCGATCGGTGGCAGGGCTCTCCGGCGATGCCCGCATTCAGGCGATCCTCATTGCCTTTGCTTTTGGAGCATTCCTGGAAGGCGCGGCGGGTGGAGGGACCCCGGTGGCCATCTGCGGTGCCATCATGGTAGGCCTAGGCTTCGATCCGTTCCTGGCAGCCGTGCTGTGTCTCATTGCTAACACCTCGCCGGTGGCCTACGGCGGCCTGGGTACGCCGCTCATTACCCTGAGCGGTGTCACCAACGGCCTGCCGACCGCGACTCTCTCCGTGATGGCGGGTCATCAGCTACCTCTACTGTCGCTGATTGTCCCGCTCTACATGGTGCGCTGCATGTGCAGCTGGAAGAAGACACTTGAGGTGTGGCCTGCTCTTCTGGTGGCCGGCGGGTCATTCGCGGTGTTTCAGTACTTCTTTGCCACCAGCCACCTGTGGATCAAGGGGCTCGAGTTGTACCCCATGACTGACATCGGCGGTGGCATTTTCTCCCTGGTGTTGACGGCTATCTTCCTTCGGTTCTGGAAGCCCCGGGATGAATGGCACTACGACACCAAACCAGCCACGGAAGCAGCCTCCCAGCACGGCGGAGAGGTACCCGCCAGCCATGCCGCGGAAGCCGAGGCCGCCCGGGCACTCCTGGCCGAGCAACCCCAGGGACAACAGGAACCGCTCAATCTCAGAACCATTTCCGTGGCCTGGATGCCGTTCGCTCTCATGTCGGTCTTTCTCATGTTGACCGGCCTGGTGCGACAACAGGAAGCCAAGGGCCCGGTGGAGATCATGGGGGTAAAGACTAATTACCTCATCCCTGTGCCTTTCCTTCACAATGAGGTGCTGCGCGACTCCAGCCTGACCATGGAAGGGAAGGAACAAGAGAAAGAAAAGGCCCTGTTCAACTTCGCCTGGCTGACAGCTCCAGGCAGTGCGGTGCTGGCCGCCTCGCTTCTATCGATGGCGCTGCTGCGGATGAACGCGGGGCAAATCTGGGCCGTCCTTCGACGCACCATCATTCAGATGAAGATTCCCATCCCGACGATCGCCTTCATGCTGGGGCTCAGCTACGTCACACGCTATGCGGGGATGGATGCCACCCTGGGCGTGGCCTTCGCCGCCACGGGGATGCTCTATCCATTCTTCGCCCCACTGCTGGGCTGGCTGGGTGTATTCCTCACCGGCACCGACGCCGGCAGTAACGCTTTGTTCGGAAGTCTCCAGCAGATTACCGCTACCCAGGTGCACAATACAGGCGCCTTTCAGCATCTCGACCTGGGCCAGGCTCAGGTGCTTATCTGCACTTCGAACAGTACGGGCGGCGTGATGGGTAAGATGATCGACGCACAAAGCATCGTGGTGGCCACCGCCGCCACGCACCAACTGGGGCGCGAGGCGGACATCTTCAAGGCAGTGATCTGGCACAGCATATTCCTGGCCTGCATCGTGGGTCTGATCACTCTCATCCAGGCCTATGTTGCCCCGTTTACCTATCTTGTCCCCCACCCCTGAGACTGGCCTTGAGACGGCGCTGCCATCCGGCTATAGAGCCGATTCGCTCCCGGGTCGGTAATCCCGGGTCGAGTTGAGGCCCTGGCCTCGGTCAGGAGAGGTGGCGATGAGCGGTTGGTCTCGGAGGGGGTGGGGCCTGCTGGCGGTCGGGACTCTGGCCGCCATGGTCCTGGTTTGCCCACCGGTGCGCGCCGCGGATATCGAAACGCGCGACTTCGTGGTGCTGGTGTCTGGAAAGGTCGCCGGGGATGTTCACATGACCATTCACCGGCAGGACGACGGCACCATCGCCATGCGCTGCGATACTGATATCCAGGTCAACCAGATCTTCGGCAAGTACCGCTTCATCTACCGGGGCATGGAAGTCTGGAAAGACAATCGCCTGCTCCGGTTCGAGAGCAGCACCGACGATAACGGGAAACGCTACATCGTGTCGGCCAGCGCGGAAAAGGAAGGCATCCGCCTGCGCGTCAACAATGACGAACGCATGGCTCGAAGCAATGTCTGGCTGACCACCTACTGGTGCCTCCCCGATCCCAAGCTACGCAACGGCATCGTGCCTCTGCTCGACGCCGACAATGGGCGCGACGTGGACAGCAAGCTTGCCTATGTCGCCAACGAAAAGATGCGCGTGCTCGGCCGAGAGGTCACATTGAACCACTATCGACTCACGGGGAAGGTCCAGATCGATCTCTGGTACGACGGCACCGATCGTCTGGTCCGTCAGGAATGGGTCGAACAGGGTCACAAGACCGTCCTGGAGCTGACTCGCGTGCGACGCTAGGGCCAACGCAGGGAATCGCTATTGCTCCCGAAGATCGACTCGGAGTAACTTTCCTGCTGGCCGGGCAAGTCGCCCCAGCGGACAACCAGGGAAGGAACCCATATGATCGAGCGAACCACCATTCGGGCCACGCTCGTGGAGTTACTCGAAGCAGACACGGGCAATGCCTACGCCGACTTGAAGGAAGACGACAACCTGCGCGAAGGGCTGGGCCTCGACTCCGTTGATGTCGTCAGTGTGATTTCGCAGATCGAACGCCGCTTTCACATTCGCCTGTCGCACGAAGAACTCGTGACGCTCTGCACAGTGGGAGACGTCCTGAACCTTCTAGAGGGCAAGCTAAACACCGCTGCTCCCGCCGCCCCGATGACTCCGCCCAACTCAACGCCTTCCGCCGCCTGATCTGACGGCCCCAAACCAGTAGCGAAGCACAGACCCACGCCTTTCGACCTCCCGTGAGAGGGGCGTGGGTCTGACATTGTTACTCGCATAGGGAGCCATCAGGCCGCCTGGTTCACAGACCCGGCCCGAGGCAGAGGAATGATGTGCTGGAGCCGGGCCATCGCACCGACCAGTTGATCGACCTGCTTGGCCGTGTGGTTAGCGTTCACCTGAATACGCAGCACACCGGCATGGTAGGGGACCGCAGGGAAGGTCACCGACTGGACATAGATGCCCTCGTCAAAGAGGTAGCGCCCGGCCTGGAGCGTCTCTTCTTCGCCTCCTACGAGTACCGAGAGAATTGGCGTCACGCCTCCTTGAACGACGAGGTGCAAGGCCTCCAGCCCCTGCCGGAGGTGGGCCATCAGTCCGTGGAGATGACCGATCAAATCATCGAACTCGGCGGACTGCAGAAGATCGCAGACGAAGCAGACCGCCTCGAGGTACGGAGGCACCACGGGCCCACCGAAAATGTAGGTGTTCGAGCGCATCTTGAGGAGCTTCTGCATCTCGCGACTGCAGCCGACGAAGCCCCCCGCGCAAGAGAACCCCTTGGAGAGCGAGCCCACCACCAGGGTATTATCATAGCTCCCCAGGGCATCCAGCACCGTGCCACGGCCCTGGCGGCCGATCACGCCGGTGCCATGCGCATCATCCACATAGAGGACCGCTTTTCGAGCCAGACACACCGCGTTGAGTTCACGGAGAGGCGGAAGCTCACCCGACATGCTGTATACCCCATCGATAGCCACCACGGCCACGCGGTACGAACCGGCCTCGTCGAGCGTGCGAGCCAGCGCCTCGGGGTTACAGTGCGAAAAGGTACAAACGCGCGTGCCATTAGCGCGAGCGATCCGGGCACCTTCCTGAATGGAGTTGTGCGCCTGTTCGTCCACCACGAGGAGGTCCTGTTTTCCCACCAACCCAGGAATCGCCCCGAGATTGGCAAGCGTGACCGACGGGTAGATAAGGGTCGCTTCGGTGCCAAGCCAGGCTGCCAATTTCTCCTCGGCCACGATATTGGCCTGCACGCTGCTGAAGGCGCGCGAGGCGCCGTTGTGCGTCCCCCAGCGGTCCAGCCCCTCTCGAATCACCTGTTGCAGCCGCGGGTCCTGATCGAGGCCCAGGAAACTGTCCGAACCGAAGTTGACCACCCTCTTCCCCGCCACCACCATCTCTCGGCCTGGCAGGATGGCCTCTACCACAAGGTCTTTCAGGTGCCCGGTCGGAAACATCTCCTCGAAATGTTCAATGAAGCGAATGATGCTGCTCTGCCGCATCACTCGAACCAGCTGCTGCATGGGAAGACTGTTCATGCCGGAATCCCGACCAGACAGAGAGGTGGCCCGAACGCATCCAACGTCTACCGATGCGATCATCGCGACATGAAACCATAATGCGCCCCGCACGACAATCGCAATCGCAGACGATGATAGCGCCCACGATGCTTGCCCACCCCGACAGAACCTCGCTTTCCGCTTGCACTTCCTGCCGAGATGTTCGATGATTCCACTCAGAGAACTGTTGCCCGTGAGGAGCACGCGATGCAGTGGCCCCTGGTGGAAGGCCGCGACTACTACCTCGAAGATGGCAAGATGGTCTTCACCGCCACCTTCTTGCAGCAACGCGGTTACTGCTGCGCCAACGGTTGCCGGCATTGTCCCTATGGCTACCGGAATCTCAACACCCCCTCCGCTCCCGCGCCACGTTCTACTCCTCCACGGACCTCCCCCGGCGACGCCTCTCCCTAACCTCTCCCGAGATACCCCCATGCTGCGCTGTCTGGTCGTGCTCGCCTTGCTGGCGTCAACCTCTCAGGCGGGGCCTCCCGTTTACCTCTGGCACGAACCAGAATGGTTCAACGGAGTCGAAGGCAGCTTCGCCTACTGGACGGGGACGAGCAAGCCGACCGGTAGGTGGGGCATCGCCGGTCCGGGAATCAGTGCCGAGTGGACCCAGGGAGGCGAAAGCGAGTGGAACTCCATCGGCGTGCCAGCCGCCGAGAAACACGCCACCTGTTCGCGCGACCTGGTGATTCCCCGGGCGGGTACCTACCAGATCTGGGTCCGGTACGTCGAACATCGGCGCAAAAGCACTCCCTTCCGGGTGGTTCTTACCCAGGCAGGGCGCAGCCTGGCCAGCCAGGAACTGGGCGTAAAACAGACCTTGCCGCCGAACGACGAGTACCTGCTTTACTGGGGGTTTGCCTTCGGATGGGATTCGTTCCGCGCCACGCTTCCCCGGGGCACCGTGCGCCTGGAACTGGTGATCGATCGGCCAGGCGAGGCCTGGCGGCAGATCGATGCCATACTCCTAACGAACGACCTGAAGTACGAACCTGTGGGCCGGGAGAAACCACCATTCGCTTACCTGCAGGGCATGAAAACCCGGCCCAATACCTCGCTGGAGTTTCGCGGCAAGGGGCTGCCGGACGCAGGCTGGACCCGTCCCAAAGTCGGCGAACGCGACTTCTCGATGTGGACGGGAATCGAGCTGGATCCCAAATGGTGGAGCACAGCCAAGGTGGATTCTCTGAGCAAGATCGACCTCTTTCATGCGCTGTCGTCGCCACCTGACATTCGCAAGCAGTTCATCGAGCGCTACCCGCGGGCCGACACCACGCCGCTCATCCCGTTTCCGAATCTCTTACCAGGCGTATACCTCGGTAACAGCCCGGACCTCTCCCCAGGAACGCCTCTGCGTCGCTGGCTCGAACGAACGAAAACGCCCTTCTACATCCTAACAAACTACGCCAACCCGACCTACACCGAGAAAACAGGACCCGCCACCTTCGCCGCCCTTACCGGCCCGCTCGAGAAGCAGTTCCTGGGTTACATTCACGGCGAAGCGATCGGCACCGTTGGTGTTCCCGGGCCGGCGAAGGCGCTGGGCGCGACGCGGGCCGAGCATCTCGCCACATTCGCCCGACAATTGACCGACGACCAGGCCCGCGAGTGGTCACGGTTTTATCGCACCAGCGTGCCCCCGGAACACCGGCGCATGAGCATTCCCTGCCTGTCGGTGGAATCCACCGCCCTGGCGCACTCGTTTCATGAAATGGGCTCGAAGGTGGTCGGCTACGAAGCGGACGCAACAAACGTCCACGTTCCGATGCGGATCGCCTTCCAGCGCGGGGCGGCCCGCCAGTTTGGCGGCGCCTGGATTAACTACGCATCGGGTAACTTCGGCGATGCCTGCAACTATTTCACCCAGGAACCGCGCGTCCCGCGCGGCGCGAAGGGATGGTTCCACAGCAAGTATGCCGTGACGGATGGCGTGAGTGCGGGATGGTATCGGAAAATGTACTATCTCAATTATCTCTCTGGCGCCAGTGCCATCTACTGGGAGCAGGGGCTGGAGAATCAGTGGCTGCTACCCGGGCCAGGCACCCATCCCGTCGAACTCTCTCCGTTTGGCCGCTGTACCGAGGAGTTTATGGCCCTGGTGCGAAGCCTTCCAGACCGGGGTGACCCGATCACGCCCGTGGCATTCCTGCTGTCTCACGCACACGGGTACGAACCAGTCACCTACACCGGTCGGATGTTGCATACCTTTCCCCAGGATCGAAACGATCTCGAGCTGCGCGAACTCTTCAACATCGCCTGGTATCCCGCGGGCGTGGTAGAAGGCCAACCAGCTGCTCCCGACGTGCAAAGCATGCCATCGGGAGTGTTCGGCAACATTTTCGACGTGCTGGTGGATCGTCCCACCCAGGCTCGCGCCATCTTTCAGTATCCGATCGTCTGGCCCGCGGGCAGCGTCTCCCTGGCGGGCAAATGGCCCCAGCTTCTCCGCGAGTACGTCACTCAGGGCGGCACCCTGGTGGTGAACGCCGAACAGGCCCGACAGCTTCCTGCGGATCTCCTCGGCGCAACGCTTACGGGTAAATCCGCCCCTGCTGAAACCTGGACTCCTCAGGACGGTACCACCCAAACGACCACCCCGTTCCAGGTCGCCCTGATCGAGAGCCGCGGCGCCAAACCCCTGGCCACTGCCGGGAACGGCCTTCCGCTCATCACCAGGCACGCAGTGGGCAAAGGTGCCGTCATCCTGACGCTGGTGCCTCGTATGCTCGGAGAGGACGAACGGGCTCACCCGGCCCTGGGTTATCTGATGCACGGTCTAACCCAGCGCCTGCTACCAGTCGAGATCCGCCGCGCCGATGGCAGCCCTCTGGAAGGTGAGGTGATGTACCAGGTGAACCGGACGCGAGATGGCCTGGTGGTCCTGCTCATCAACAACCAGGGGGTGGACAAGACGCAGCACGGCATTGCCCGGGTCGATCGCCGACGGTTTGTCGATGTGATTATCCGGTCACCTCACGCAATTGCTTCCGTGCGCGAACATACCCAGCCTCGACGCCTGGAGATTCAGCGCGATCCGCAGGGATTGAGCGTCCCGGTCCGTGTCCATCCCGGCGATGTCCAGGTGGTTCACCTGATGACTCGTTGAGGCGCAAAACAGAGAGGACCGCCTGGGGTCCCCTCTGGATGCTCACTCACCCTGGCTTGAGTCTAGATCAGCTCATGGATCGGGGTGGGATCTTCGAGGACGGGCGAGGGCCGTCCACTGGGTTCGAGCAGATGAAGTTTGGGATCGATCCCAAGCACGTGGTAGATCGTCGCGTGAATGTTGCAGGGAGAAACGGGCCGCGAGGCTGGGCGCAGGCCCAACCGGTCGGTGGAGCCGATCACCTGGCCGCCCTTCACACCTCCGCCACCCATCAGGCAGAACATGGAGTCGCCCCAGTGATCGCGGCCAGGTGTGCCCATGCTACGCGGAGCGCCACCGTTTCCGCCGTCGTTCATCTTCGGGGTGCGGCTGAATTCGCCACAAAGAACTACCAGGGTGGAGTCAAGCAGTCCGCGTTCGCTCAGGTCGGTGAACAGGGAAGAGACCAGGGCATCGACCTGCGGCAGGTAGTTTTCGTAGCCCTTCTGCAGGTCCCAGTGATGATCCCATCCGCCCAGGTGAACGGTCACGAAGGTGGAGCCAGCCTCGACCAACCGGCGGGCCAGTAGGGTACTTTGCCCCCAGCTGTTGCGCCCGTAGCGGTCGCGGAGCCGGCCGTCTTCCTTGCTGATATCAAAGGCGCGGCGGGCGTTGGCACCGGAGACGAAGTCGTATGCCTCCTGGTTGAAGCGGTCCATGGCCTGCGATTCGGGCAGCTGATCGATGGCCCGGCGCGAGATGTCGAAATGACGGGCCAGGCTGCGACGATCCTCGAGGCGATCGATGGTCAACCCCTGGGCCAGGTTCAGATTGTTGACCTGGAAGGTGGGCGCGTTCGCATCGTTTACTGTCTCAAACGGATTGTGTTGCGAGCCGAGGAAGTGGCCGCCGAAGTAACCCGGGCGCAGGCCAATGCTCATGCCGTATGGCACCGCGACGTAGCCTGGCATGCCGCGCCGCCGGGGTCCCACCTCGCGATTCACGATGGAACCAATGGAGGGGAATTTGCCCAGGGTATTGGCGCCGGAGACGCCCATGTCCTTGGTGGTCAACATGCGGTGACCACCAGCGAAGTGATCGCCAGTGTTGTGGTGCAACGACCGAACGATGGAGAACTTGTCGGCCACCCGGGCCTGCTTCGGATAGAGTTCGGTGACATCAAGACCGGGCACGTTCGTGCGGATCGGCTTCCAGATGCCGCGATACTCGGCCGGGGCGTCCGGCTTCATGTCGTACATGTCCATGTGGCCAGGTCCGCCATCCAGCCAGATCAGGATCACCGAGGTGTTCTTGCGCGTGGAAGACTGGGCACGAGCCTGGAAGAGGCCCCCAAGACCCACGGAAGCCATGCCCGCAACGCCGAGGTGGAGAAAGCTCCGCCGTGACAGGCCATCGCAGTATCGTCCAGACGAACCAAGCTTCAGGCGGAACATGCAGAGGCCCCCCTAGGCATGTTGAGACTGCTGATCGGCTCATCCGCTGCAGGGATGGAGCGCAGCATCAGCGGGAAGGATGGTCCAATAGTAACACACGCCAAAGGATGTCGTCCAGCGGGTATCCACAGGACTGGCGAACCCGGTATAATGGGGGGAATTGTTCACTCCGACCCGGTTTCTTCCAGGACGCTGCCCGTGACCCCGCGCAACGCCGTCGCTCTGGTCATCGGCATTGGCACTTACCAGCGTCAGGATCGCATCGCCAGTTTAAGCTACGCCGAGCGCGATGCGCGTAGCATGGCCCGCATACTCACCCGCGACACGGTTTGCGGCTTTCCCCCGGCCCAGGTGCGCCTGCTCACGGGCGCACGCGCTGACCGTACCAGCCTTGTCGATCAGCTAGCCCGGTGGCTTCCCGAAGCGAGTCGGGGCTGCGAGCTGGTCATGATCTACTTCGCCGGCCATGGGACTGTCGAATCGCTGGGCAGCCGCGAGGAAGGCTACCTCTTACCGTACGACACCGATCCCGATGCCGTCGCTGGCCACGGGATTGCCATGACCGACCTGGCCCGGTGGATCGAGGGGCTGGACGCCCAGGCCGTCCTGGTCTGCCTCGATTGCTGCCATGCCGGCGGCATCTTACCTGGCGCTGGCGTCTCGTTGCGAGCTACCGAGCGCGACATGCAACTGCGCCCCAGCCACCTGGAACGCCTGGGCGGGCGTGGTCGCTTTCTGATTGCCTCGTGTGACCGTGGGCAGAAGTCGATCGAGGCGGACGAGTTGCGCCATGGTCTGTTCACCTACCATCTCCTCAAGGGTCTCCTGGGCGCTGGTGACCGCGACGGTGATGGCCGGGTGGGCATCGGCGAGCTATTTGGGTACGTCTCTGGAGCGGTGAGCCGCGACGCTCGCACTCGCTTCCAGCGCGAGCAAACCCCCTGGACCTGGGCCACTTATAACGAAGAAATCGTCCTTTCCGTCGTGCCGTCCACAAGGGAAGCCCGGCAGACGCAGCGACCTGTCTCGACTGCTCCGCCCGTACCCGCCGAGGATCTGCCCCTGCTCGAGCAGCTTCGTCAACTTCGGAAGAAGCCCGACCCAGTGAAGCTGCCCCTGGTCTTTCGTCAGCTGGGACATCGCTCCGAACCGGTGCGGACCCAGGCGCGGCAGGCCCTGGCTGCGCTGGAGTGGGGGCAAGTGATCTCCACCTGCGAGCGCCTGGCGCGAGCCACCGAGACCGAGGCGATTCCCGGAGTGCTCGACGGACTTGAAGCGCTGGAAACCCATCCGCGTGTGATCGACCTTCTCGATCGCCTGGCGGGTTTACTGCGCGGCTCTCTACGCGACCGGGCGGTGAGCCTGCTCGACCGCAAACGCCTGGCCCAGGAGAGAGAACGGCTGGCCGGAGTTTTCCGCGAAACACAGAGCATCTACGAGATTCTGAAGGTACTCGGCGCGGGCACCTACACCGGGGCCTACCTGGCTCGCCAGGAGATGACCGGCCTGGATGTCGTCGTTCGGGTGCTGCGCAAGGAGTACGCCTCACAGCCGTTGATTCGCGGCCACTTCCTCGACCTGGGGGCACGAGCCATCCGGCTGGTGCATCAAAATCTGGTACTGACGCGAGAAGTTCGCTCGCTGCCCGACAGTGGGCTGTATTTTGTCGTCCGGGACTTCATCCGCGGAGTTACGCTGCGCGAGCTACTCGATGCCGGCCGCGTCTTTGATCCACCCCAGGCCTGCAAGATTCTGCGTCAGGTGCTAGAAGCACTGACTCCCCTGCATCGCGAGGGCCTGGTTCACGCAGGTGTGAAACCATCGAACATCTTCCTGACGCGCGAGGATCAGGTCATCCTGGGAGATCCGTCATTGCCGGTGCCGGCCATGGGCCTGGATCTCCCCCGTCTCAGCTACGACTATCGTTACGCTCCGCCCGAACTGTTTCGCGCTGGGACGACGCTGGGACCCACCGCAGACTTCTACTCCCTGGGCTGCGTCGCCTACGAACTCCTGCAGGGACAGGCGCTCTTCGCCTCCGATAGTCCATTTGAATTGATCGCTCGCCACGAACGCGACCGGCCCCCTCCCCTGGCCATTGGTGCTATCTCGGCTGCGGTTCAGACCTGGTTGAACACCCTCCTGGCCAAGCAGCCCCACGAACGCTGCACAAGCATCGACCAGGCCCTGGCCGGCCTCGATGACCTGCTCCGGACGCGCAAACGGCGCAGCATTCCTGGCGATGCGGTGCGACTATACGCGACACCCGTCTCCAGTCCGCCGCCACCCCCGCCGACGCTTGGTGCCACGAGTGGGCCCGCGGAATCGGTGCGGCTACTCAACGAGGGCTCGCTCGATCAGTTCGAGAACCGCCAGTCGATCGTGCCACTGACTCACGGCGACGGAGGCCTCGTCGTTTCGCTAAACGAAGCAGAGCCTCCAGGTCGGATGGGACCTGTACCCACGGTGCCAGGCTACGACATCCTCGAGGAACTGGGCCGGGGCGGTATGGGTGTGGTCTACAAGGCGCGCGACACCCGGCTCGATCGCCTGGTCGCGCTCAAGATGATCCTGCACGGAGGACACTCTGCCCTGCGCGATCAGCAGCGATTCCTGCGCGAGGCGCAGTCGGCGGCCGCCGTGCAGCATCCCCACATCGTCCAGGTCTACGAACTGGGCATGCACGAAGGTCTACCATTTGTGGCGCTGGAGTTCTGCCCAGGTCGCTCGCTGGCCCATCGCCTGTCGCAGGGTCGGCTTACGATGACCGAGTCGGTGGAGATGCTGGTGAAGATCACCCGCGCCATGCAAGCCGCCCACGCCGCTGGCATCGTCCACCGCGACTTGAAGCCGGCCAACGTGCTGATCGACGCGGCTGGACAGCCCAAGGTCAGCGACTTCGGCCTGGCCCGTCAGCAACGAGAAGAATCGAACCTGACGCAGACTGGCGACGTCCTGGGTACACCCGCCTACATGGCCCCCGAACAGGCCCTGGGTCGGCGCGAGGTCGGCCCGGCCACCGACATCTACGCCCTGGGGGTGATCCTCTACGAGTGCCTCGCCGGTCATCCTCCGTTTCGCAGCGGCAGCATGCTGGAGGTGTTGAACGACGTGGTCCAGCGCGAACCGGTCCCATTACGGCAAATGAACGAGGAGGTGCCGCGCGACCTCGAACAGGTGGTGAAGAAGTGCCTGGCGAAGGATCCAGCGCGACGCTACGGTAGCGCTGCCGAGTTGGCCGACGACCTGGATCGCTGGTTGGTAGGAAGCCCCCCGGCAAGCCAGCCGGTTCGTAAAGGCTGGAACCTTTGGCCTTTCCGTCGGAAGGAGTGAACAGATCCTCACCCCAATCAGTTCGTCTACTCCTGGAACCGGGTGCTGGCGTAGAATATGGAAGTGACGACGACTTTCCCGACACTCTGGTCGTGTCCTGTGCCCCAAGGAGAACAAGAGGCATGCCCATCGAACCCAGGCTTGGCGGGAGCGAGGACATTGCCGTGCTTGCTCCCGAGCTAACCAGTGGTACCGAAGCGCTTCCCACCGAGCGCTGCCTGGACATCTACCGCCTCATGGTGCGCACGCGCGTCCTGGAAGAGCGGATGATCAAGATGAGCAAATCCGGACAGGGGTACTTCTGGATCGGCGGGCCAGGCGAGGAGGCCTTCAACATCTGCCTGGGATTGCAGGTGAAAAAGGGAGAAGGGCCTCACTACGATTATCTTCACTTTCACTATCGCAACTGTGCAACAATGGTGGCGATGGGCATGCCCGTCCTCGAGGCGATCCGCCAGATGGCCATGACCGCCACCGATAGTCACTCTCTGGGAAGAAACTTCATCAGTCACTGGTCGAAGCGTGAGTGGAACGTCGTCCCGGTCACCTCGGTGATCGAGATCCAGTACGTCATTGCTCCCGGCACAGCCCTGATGCAGAAACGTCTGAGTAACGACTCCATCACCATCGTCACCGGTGGCGACGCGGGAACGGCTGAAGGCGATTTCGCCTCGAGCCTGATCTGGAGTTCCAGGCCCGGTAACGAGCTACCCCTGCTTCTTGTCGTGACGAACAACGGCTACGGTATCTCCACGCCGGCCAGTACACAGCACTCCGAGAAGCAGATTATCGATCGCGGCCGCGCCTTTGGCATTCCCGGCGAGGTGGTCGATGGCAACGATCCCATCGCCAGCTGGCACGCCATCGCTCGCGGCATGGAGCATTGCCGCAAGACGCGCCGCCCCTTCATTCTCGAGGCCCGGGTATCTCGGCTATTCGGTCATTCGTCCTCGTCGGGCGCTTTGCGCGTGCGTAGTGAACCCTGCTGCATCGACCAGTTTGAGCAAAAGCTCATCGAGGCCGGGGCGCTCGATCCCGTGCAGATCGATCAGATCCTGGATGAGGCACGCACCGAGGTCGAGGAAGCGGTCAGCCAGGTGATGGAAGAACCACTACCGCGCCCCGAGGACGTAGAAAAATACACCTACGCCCCTAGCTCGGTGGACGTGGTCTATCCCGTGGATTACACCGGACTGCCGAGGTAAGCGAGGACGGAATGGCGACGCTGGTCCAGGCTATTCGGTTGGCGCTGCATTATGGCGAGGAAAAGCTCGGAGTCACGGACATCTTCGGGGAGGATGTCGGCCCGCCCCTGGGGGGGGTGTTCACGGCGACGCAGGGACTCCGCACCGCCTGGAACACACCACTGGATGAACGCGGCATCATCGGCATGGCCATGGGCATCGCCTACGCGGGTGGTCGGCCGGTTGCCGAGATTCAGTTCTGCGACTACGGCTTCAACACCATCGACCTGCTCAAGGTGGCCGGTAACCAGTACTGGTCCGGCGCGGGCAACTTCCCCATGCCAATCGTTGTCATGACTCCTTCGGGGTCAGGCATCCGAGGCAGCCTGTATCACTCGCACAGCTTCGAGAGCTGGGCCAGTCGGCTGGCGGGGTGGAAGGTGGTTATGCCCTCCAACCCACTCGATGCCTATGGTCTGATGCTCTCCGCCATCGCCGACCCGAACCCCGTACTCGTCCTCCTTCCCAAGGCGTTGCTGCGTGTGAAGGGCAGCGAACGCATCCCGGGTGAGCCCGAAGATGAGAACGAGTTGAAAGAGCGCATCGATGCTCCGGTAGGTGATCGATCCGGCTGGAAGCCGCGCTGGCCCGAGGTCGAACCGTATTTCGTCCCGCTGGGTGTGGGGCGCAAGGCACGGGAAGGCGATCGAGCTACCGTTCTAAGCTATGGCCGTACCTTGCCGTTGTGTGTGCAGGCCGCCGACGAGCTGGAACGTGAGACGGGCCATCGCTGCGAGGTGATCGACCTGCGAAGCATCTTTCCCTACGACTGGAAGATGATCTCGGCCAGCGTGAAGACCACCGGCCGGGTCCTGATCGTCAACGAGGACACCGAAGTCACCAACTTCGGCGAGCATCTCCTGCGACGCATCATCGACGAGCACTTTTACGACCTGGTGGTTCGTCCGCGCCTGTTGGCGGGCAAGCACTTGCCCGGCATCGGGCTGAACCAGATCTACGAGCGAAACACCGTCCCCCAGTTCGAGCACATCAAGCGAGACCTGGCCGCGTTGGTGACGGAGGCAGCCTGAACGGAGGGGCGGGATCATGGAGTTCGCTCTTCCAACGATTGGCGAAGGCGTCTACGAAGCCGAGTTGGTGCGCTGGCTGGTTTCCGCCGGCGATGCGTTCCGCCCCGGCCAGACGCTGCTTGAGGTGCTGACCGACAAGGCGACCATGGAGGTGCCCGCGCCGATGGCCGGCACCGTGATCGCGCTGCGCGCGGAGCCTGGCGCCATCGTCAAAATCGGCCAGACGCTGTTCGATTACGAACCGACCAACTCGATCCCCGCTGCTGCCCCTCGACCAGAAGCTGCAGAGCCTGTGCGTCATGCGGCCCCCACGCGTGATATCCCGGCGCAAGCCACGAAAAACGGACCAGCACTCAAAGCCACCCCCCTGAGTGTCAAGGCCTCGCCCTCGGTGCGACTGCTGGCCCGCAAAATGGGGCTCGATCTGACCCGCATCGCAGGATCTGGTCCGGATGGCCGCATCCTGGCCGACGACCTGACGCGCGCTTCGCTCCCGGCCCTGGAATCGAAGTCGCCCGTCCAGCGGCCACGCGAGACACCAATGGAGTTTGGCCGGCCTGGCCAGCGTATCCCGCTGGTGGGCCTGCGGCGAAAGATCGCCGAACATATGGTCCATTCCCGCCGGACCATCCCGGATTACAGCTATGTGGACGAGGCCGACGTCACCGAGCTGGTCCGCCTGCGCGAATCGCTTAAGGAACCGTTCGCCAGCGCAGGGGTGCGCCTGACCTACCTGGCGTTCTTCGTCAAGGCTGTGGTGGCCGCCCTGCGAGAGGTCCCCCTTGTCAACGCGTCGCTAGACGAGGAGCGCAACGAGATCGTCGTTCACGACCGGTATCACCTCGGCATTGCGGTGGCGACGCCGGCAGGGCTGATCGTCCCCGTGCTGCGCGACGCTGACCAGAAAGACCTGGCCACCCTCGCGCGTGAGATCGAACGTCTGTCCACCGAGGCCCGGGCAGGCCGGTCGCGTCTGGAAGAGGTCCGGGGTAGCACCTTTACCATCACGTCGGTGGGTAATGTCGGTGGCCTCATCTCTACACCGGTTATCAACCATCCTGAGGTAGGGATACTCGGGATCGGAAAAATTGTGAAACGACCAGTCTACGACTCCGCTGGGCAGATTCGTCCCGCCGACCTGATGTACCTTTCGTTTGCCTTCGATCATCGGGTGGTGGATGGCGCAGTGGGAGCCGCCTTCGGCAATGCCGTTCTGCGCGCGATCCAGCATCCGGCCCGCCTGCTGCTTCCCGACCGGCTTTGATCGTCCTGGGCGCTTTTCCTGACCTATTCTTGCCTGGGGTGTCAATCCTGGGATACGAACGAGGGGTCGAGGATGTTCAGGCAGCTGGCCGGTGCTGGTCTGGTGATGGCTCTCATGGTGGTGGTGTCCCGGGCGGACCGCGACCCGGGAGCGTATCGTTCTCCGTACAAGGTGGCCTTTTCCTTCTCCGAGAAGGAACTGGTGGGCGACCTGGAGCATGGACCTCGGGGCGATTTGCGCGAGCAATCGACGGTGCCGCACAACGAGTGGAACTCGGCCAAGGCGCGGAAAACCTACGGTTCGTGGGGACCGCCCGCGCGTCATTATCCTGCGCCGCATGGCCTGGCTGAGCGCTCGGCTCAGTGGAAGCGCGAGCGCATCATCGCGGTGGCGCTGCGCTACCAGGGCTACGCCTACCGCCATCACCACATACCGGACTGGATTGCGCCTGGCGACGGCCCTGCCACGGATGCAAAGGCGCACGGGGGCAAGGGTGTGGATTGCAGTAACTTCGCCTCGTTCGCCTACAACCAGGGTCTGGGGATGAAGCCGAACAGCGGTATTCATCAGCTGGCGAAGCAGATCGAGATTCCCGGTCCGGGCCCTGGACACACGACGAAGGCGACGCACGTGACCCTGCCGAAGGACTACTCCGAACGGATCCAGGCGCTGCGCACTGGCGATTTGCTGTTCATCCGCAACAAGAAGGGCGAGATCAGCCACGTCGTTCTCTGGGTGGGCACCATTGGCCGCGCGCCGGATAACGTGCCCCTGATCCTCGACAGCCACGGTGATAGCGTGAAGGACGCCGACGGAAACACCATCCCCTCGGGGATCCACCTGCGTCCCTTCCTCGAAAACTCGTGGTACAACCACAGCGCAAGCCACGCTCACCGACTTATCGGCGGACGCTAACCTGGAGTCAGCTTCCCACCCACTGGATCTGGACGGTTCGGGTGCGGGGCCCGTCGAACTCGCACAGGAAGATGCCCTGCCAGCGCCCGAGGTGCAGGTTGCCCTGGTGCACCAGCACCGTGGCTGAGGTGCCCACCAGGGACGTCTTCAGGTGAGAATCGCTGTTTCCCTCGCCATGGCGAAAGCCTGCCTGCACGTGGGGGATGGTGCGCTCGAACCACAGTAGCATGTCGTGGACCACGTCGGGATCGCAGTTCTCGTTGATAGTGATGCCGGCGGTGGTATGCGGCGAGAAGATCACCCCGATGCCGTCGCGCAGCTGACGTCGGTTGAGTGACTCCTCCACCTGCCGGGTGATGTCGATGAACTGATTTCGCTGCCGGGTGTTGATAGTGATGCTATCCACGGGGTGCCCCTCCCTCCGGTGTCGCTCTTGATTTTTTCCTCCCTGCCACGGTATGGCCCACGCTGGTGGTGGAAAAGTGCCTGGCAGGAGAGTGATCATGCGCACGAGCCTGGTTCTGATCACGATGGTGTTGTGCCCCCTGGTGAGCCAGGCGCAACAGACACCCCAGGCGATTATTGAAAAGGCGATCGAGGCCCATGGCGGCAAGGCGCGCCTGGCCGGCTTCCGGTCCGAGCGCGTGAAGCTCAAGGGAACCTTGCATGTTGGCTCGAAACCGCTGCCGTTCACCAACGAGCAGGCGGTGCAGCTTCCCGGCCAGTATCGTAGCACGGTCACGCTCGACGACGGCATGAAGAGCCACAGCATCGTGCATCTGCTCGACGGCGAGAAGGCGGCCATTCTCCTGGATGGACAGCCGCAGGAAGTCCAGGGACCGCAGCTGGCTCAGCTGAAGCAAACATTGCAGCTCGAGGAAGCCCTACGTCTGGTGCCTCTGATTTCTAACCCAGAGTTCAAGCTCCAACTCCTCCCCGAGGTCCGCTACAATAACCTGGTGTTCACCGGCATTCGCGTCACCGGAAAGGGTCAGCGCGACCTGAAGCTCTTCTTCGATGGAGCATCGGGGCTTCTGGTCAAAACCGAGCATCGGCTCGATGGCCCCTCTGGCAAGGATGTGATCCAGGAAGCCTTCTACGCCGACTACCGCAACCTGAACGGTCACCTCCGTGCAGGCAAGGTGGTGGTACTTCGCGATGGCAAGAAGGTGATGGAAGCCGAGCTGGTCACCGCGCAGCGGGTCGAGCGGATCGACCCCATCGAATTCAGCAGACCGTGATCCACCCCCGTTGCATGGCGTCGCGCATCCATACCATCGAACGGCATGAAGCCGGCCAGACAATTCTGAGCTGGCTTCAACGTCGTCTGGGCCTTCCGCGCCAGGAAGCGCTAACGCAGCTGGCCAGCAGGAAAGTGCGCATCAATGGGATGCCGTGCAGCAGCGCCGAGTGGCGACTCCGCGCAGGTCAACGGATCGAGCTTCCGGCACCCCGAGAGCAACCGCGGCGTCGGCCCGAATCCCCCTCCCACGGACCGATCGTGGTACGCCATGTGGACGCCGCGATTGTGGTGGTGGACAAACCCGCCAACCTGACCACGATGCGCCACGCCGAGGAATCCGCGGAGTTTGGCCGACGTGCCCAGCGCTACCTTCCGACCACCCTGGCCGACCTGCTTCCCGACTTGCTGGCGTCCTATAACCGCGGAAAGCCAGTGCCCGTCCGCGCAGTGCATCGGCTCGACCGCGATACTACCGGGCTGGTGGTCTTCGCGCGAACACCCGAGGCCGAGGCGTCCCTGGGGATGCAGTTCCGCGCCCACAGCATCGACCGGGTCTACCAGGCCATCGTCCGAGGCCAGGCCACCAGCCAGCGCATCGAATCCTGGCTGGTACGCGATCGAGGCGACGGCCGCCGTGGATCTGGCCCATCCTCGGACCAGGCCCAGCGGGCCGTCACCCACGTCGAATTGCTCGAATCTCTGGGCGTTTTCAGCCTGGTGCAGTGCCGTCTGGAAACCGGGCGCACTCACCAGGTGCGCATTCATCTCGGCGAAGCAGGCACGCCCCTGTGCGGCGAGAAAGTGTACGACCGCCCTCTGCACGGCAGGCCCTACCCGGACAGTAGCGACTTTCCGCGGCCGGCCCTGCATGCGGCCACTCTGGGGCTGGACCATCCCACCACGGGAGAGAGGCTACACTGGGAGTCGGACCTGCCTCGCGACATGGCCTCGCTGCTTCGTCATCTCCGCCAGAAGCATCAATCGAGTTGACCAGCCCCTTGCTTCCATCTCAACGTCCGGCTAGGGTACGCGAATCGGCACCCTCCGGAGATACTCATGCGCGTCCTGTTGTTCCTGATGAGCACCTGTGCTTGCTTGACTTTCCTCGCGCTCGGCTCCAGCGAAACCGCGGCCCGACCAGTCGTTGCCTTGCCTCTGGTCTCCAATGTGGAGTTGCAGCCACTGGCAGCCCAGGCGATGCGCGTCGTCGAGGCGCTGGACCGGCTGGGCTCGCCGCTGTCCGACGAGGAACAGCGAGAGATCCGCGCAGCTCGTACGGCCCGAGACCCTGCAAAGACGGTTCGCCGGATTCAGGAGATTCTCGATCGCCGGTGTCTGCTGGGCATCACGCTGGAAAAGAAAGGGGCCAGTGTTGCCTGGACGCTAAAGGCAGGCCCAGCCACGCCCGAGCTGGCGGAGCAGGGTTGGCGCGCCTTCCTGGTGAAAGTGGACAATCGCGCCGGTGTCGAGGGCGTTCGCCTGGATGCTGTCAGCCCCAATGCCGCTCCGCTTACTCGGCGTTCCACCTCGAAACCCGATCCGACAGTGATCTCGGTGGGCGAGGTGAACCGGCGCTTTCTCGACCTGACGATGTTCGACGAGCAACCCCTGGTGCGGGAGCTTTCGGGGCTGGAGGTGGAGTATCGGATCCTGTCGGTGTACTGTCGCGACTCCGGCCGGAAGGAAGCGCAATTCGGCTTCCAGCTGCTGAAGGACCGCAAAGTCGTGGGGCAAAGTCCGCTGCAGACTCTCCTCGTTGAAAGCACCCCCGCCGTGCTTGTCCGTCTCCGGGTGAACGACCACGATGGGAAAAACACCCTGCACGGTCAGCCGGTGATGGCCGCCTTCACCTTCCGCGACAGTCAGGGCCGAGTCTACCCCTCGCCCACCCGACGACTTGCTCCCGACTTCAACTTCCACTTCCAGGTCTACCGCGCCGATGGCGAAACCATCGCCCTGCAACCCGGCCGGTACACCGTGACCTGGACGCGCGGTCCCGAGTATCGCATCCTTTCCCGGGAAATTGACGTACCACCCGGCAAATCGCACGAAGAAGCGTTTCGGCTCGCACGCTGGATCGAGCCTGCCCGGAAGGGATGGTGGAGTGGCGACCATCACATCCATGCGGCGGGATGCTCGCACTATGAGAGTCCCACCGAGGGTGTGACCCCCGAGGACATGATGCGCCACATCCTCGGCGAAGACCTGAACGTCGGTTGCTGCCTTTCCTGGGGGCCGTGCTGGTACCATCAGAAGCGCTACTTCACCGGCAAGGTCCACGCGCTTTCGACCCCGACGCACTTGCTTCGCTACGACGTGGAGGTCAGCGGCTTCCCCTCGAGCCATTGTGGGCACATCTGCCTCTTGCGCCTGAAGGAACAGGATTACCCGGGAACGCGCCTGATCGAGGAATGGCCATCGTGGGATCTGCCCATCTTCCGCTGGGCGAGGAAACAGAACGCCGTCATCGGATTCGCGCACACCGGCTGGGGGCTGGACATCGGGCCGGTGCGCGAGCTTCCCAACTACATCATTCCCCCGATGAACTCCATCGGCGCGAACGAGTACCTTGTCGATATCGCGCACGATCACTGCGACTTCCTCTCGACCGTGGACACCCCCGCCGTCTGGGAGCTGAACATCTGGTACCACACTCTGAACTGCGGATATCGCTGTCGAATCAGCGGCGAGACTGACTTCCCCTGCATCTATGGCGAGCGCGTCGGCATCGGACGCAGCTATGTGCATCTTTCGGGCAAACTCAACTTCGAGGATTGGATCCAGGGCATCAAGGACGGCCGTGCCTATGTTTGCGATGGAAAAAGCCACCTGATGGACTTCGAGGTGCAGGGCCAGGCGGTAGGAATCAAGGGAAGCGAGATCCGGTTGGCCGGACCGGGCGAGATCGAACTTCGCGCAAATGTTGCCGCCCTGCTGGAACCGAAACCGACGGCGGAAACCGAGGCGATTCGGCAACGCGCCTGGCATCAGAAGCCGTACTGGGATCTGGAGCGCGCCCGGGTGGGAACCAGCCGCAAGGTTCCTGTCGAGGTAGTGGTTAACGGGAAGCCGATCGCTCGGCAGGAGATCGAGGCCGACGGGAAGGAACGACCGGTCTCCTTCAAGGTGCCGCTGGCGCAATCGGCCTGGGTGGCGTTGCGCATTCTTCCCTCCAGCCACACTAACCCGGTGTTCGTGATTGTGGGTGGTCAACCCATCCGCGCCAGTCGCAAATCGGCGCAGTGGTGCCTGGATAGCATCGATCGCTGCTGGGAGCAGAAGAAGCCGGCCATCCGTGCATCCGAACGCAAAGACGCCGAGACGGCCTATAACCAGGCCCGGGCCGCCTACCGCGCCATCCTGGCCGAATGCCGACAGGATTGACCCAGCCATGTGGATGTTTCAGGCAGCACACGATCCCATCCGTGCTCTGGCCTACAGTCCGGATGGTCAATTGTTGGCTGCGGGAAGCGATGGCGGGCAGCTGATCGTGGTGAAACGCGGTTCCTCTCAGCAGATTCTATCCTTCCACCTGGAAGACAGTATCCGGGGGCTGGCCTTCCATCCCCGGGGAGACCGCCTGGCTGTGGCAGTCTGGAATGGTACCGTCTGGGAATGCACCATTCGTTCACGTCAGAAGCGCGCCGTCCTGGATGGCCTTCCGGGTGGTTCGTGGGGTGTGGTCTACAATTTTGCGGGTGAGATCTACGGCACCTCCGGGGATGGCTGTCTGCATCGATCGCAGCTCCGGAAAAACCAGACTGTGATTCACCGCCTTCATCAGAGACCGATCCTTGGACTGGCCCTGTCCGCAGATGGCAGGCATCTGTCCACCGCCAGCCTGGATCGCTCACTCATGGTGTGGGATGCTTTCTGGTTTACGCGCGAACAGATGTTTCTGCACCAGGACTGGGTCTGCTCGGCTGCCTTCATGCCCGACGGGCAACACCTGGTCTCCACCGAAGCGGATGGCACACTGGTGGTTTCGTCGCTGCTAAAAGCACTCCCTCCAGTGCGATGGAATCCCGGCAGCCCCATGCCCCAGGTTCGCGCCATCCCCCAGCGAGGCACGTTCCTCTCCGCCGGTCGGGATGGCACTGTGCGCGAGTGGGACCTAGCCACCCAGCAGGAAATGTCGGCCCTGTTCTGGAGCGAAGGGCGCTTGCTCAGCCTCGAAGTGGCCCCGGACGGCATGACCGCCGCGGTAGGCTGCGAATCAGGAAAGGTAGTGGTGTGGGACCTGGATTGAGAAAAAGACAGGAGCCAGGCTGAACCTGGCTCCTGCGGGAGATTCTTGCTCGAACGAAGAAGATCACTTCTTCTTGGGAAGTGGGTTCTCGTCCGAGGTCTCGATGGTCGATTCCTGCGTCTGCGACAGGTTGACCGAGGTGGCCTGGCCGCCAATCTCGATCGACAGATCGCCCTTCAGCTCGATCTTCACGTTGGACTTCTCCAGACGACCCTTCGCCGGGGAGAAGGTGATCTGGCCGACCGGGTTGCTGCTAGTCAGCTTGGCGCTCTTGATCTTGAACGGCAAGCCGCCCTGGCCCGCCACTTCGCCAGGTTCCTTGTAGTTGAGCTTCGTATCGACCTTGATCTTGGCGCTGGCCTTGTCGCCCTGGCCTTCGACGCCTTCGAACGTGAAATCGTACTCGTTCTCATACTTGCCGATCGGGCCCATGTCGAGCTTGGTCTTACGCGACCACTTCTCGCCCTTGGCGGCTTCCTTGTTGGGCACCACGGCGAAGGTCGGCTCGGCCATTTCCTTCAGAGCATCCTGGCTGAGGATGACATCGAGCAACGGCTTCATCTGCGGGTTGGCCGTCACCAGCTTCTGAATGAACGCATCGCGCCCGTCAATTTTGGTAACCTTCAGATCCTTGGTGTCGAGTTCGATGGTGAAGGTGGAGTCCACCAGCGCCTTGAAGAAGTCACCCAGCGGATTGTTGGCGGTGCTGTCCTTGGTCGAGTCGTAATTGATCTTGCTACCGCCGATTTCGATGTCCATCTGCACACCGATGATCTTCTGCTCGATGGTGGCCTTGTTGGCGGCTTCATCGATCTTGATCGGCTTGAACGAGAAGAAGAAGGTCTGACTCTGCGTCTGGTTGACGTCGTTGTTCATGACCTTCATGGTCTGAACCGTCTTGGTCACCATCTTCTGGTAGAAGACCTTGTCCTTCTCGAACTTCCACTTCAGGGTGACCTTGTCGCCGCCCCCCTTGTCCTTGTCCTTATTCTTATCCTTGTCCTTGTCCTGCCCGCTGGCGGAGGGGGTGGCCAACGCGGCCAGCAATCCCAACACCATGAGCCCTGCCATGAGGCGGCGGAAAAACATCGACGGACCTCCAAACCGGTAGGATGTCACTCAAGAATCCTTGGCGTGCATTGTTGGGGCACGATCCCTCTTTTTTACCGGACGAGCCAGCCAAGACAAGAGAACCTGTCCATCCACCTCGCCCCATGACCCCTGGAGACGATCTCATGGACCTAGTCAGCACCCTGCCCGGATCGATGATGGAAGGATTTTTCCCGTCGGGGTGGGACCTTGCAAAAATCGATCGGCTAGCTGCCTTTCCGCCCACTCGGTTGCAGGAACGCCAGCCCTGGTGGAACGCCGGATTCGAGCCGGTCGCCTGCGATTCGTTTGAAGATTTCGACACGTTTATGGGACACGAAATCGCCCGCGAAGTCCAGCTTGCTCGTCAGGCGGGCCAGAAATTGATCTGCATCCTGCCCGTCGGACCGATGGGCATGTACCGCTGGGCCGTCTATTTTCTCAAGGAATGGAACGTTCCGTGCGATCACGTCCATGGGTTCAACATGGATGAATGGTCGGACGCCCAGGGCAATACCCTGCCTCCCGATCAACCCGGCGGCTTCCAGAACGCCATGGAACAGGCCTTTTACGGTCCCCTGGGTTCCCTCACCGTCCCCCGGGCACAGCGACACTTCGCTCTGAAAACCGAGCTACCCACCTACGCCGAGCAGATCAACGACCTGAAAAAGGCGGGCGGCAAGCTTGTCACCATCTTCGGCATCGGTCGGGTGTGCCACATCGCTTTCTGGGAGCCGCACTTCGCCAGCGAGTTCCGCAGCGAGACCGAGTGGAAGGCACAAACGCATCGCCTGGGCGCCCGGCTCCATCCGCTTACCATCGAGCAGAACGCGATCACCAGTTTTCGCAGCCGCACCACCCAGGTACCAGCCTACGCCAACACCATTGGTCCAGCTCTGTTCCTGGGATCGGATCGCATCATCGGTGGAGCCGACGGCGCCCTGGGCCGTGGTATGCAATGGCAGGGCCTGTCCTTACGGATGACGCTATTCCACGAACCCACCTCGTGGATCCCTTCCAGTTACATGCCCACGCTGGCGGGCCGCCTTTTCTATGTGAAGGATATCGCCGGGCCGCTGGAGGCCGACTGCCACTGAGAGTAGCCGGTTGTTTCAGGGATTGACTCGCCGGGCGGCGTCCACACATGGCGAGTTGCGTGCCACCCTAAACCCATCCACATCTCGGCCCGTGGGGTCGCCAGGAGTTTACCACGCAGGGAACACCACAGGATTACCCCTGGCGACCTCTCCTTCCACCCGCACTTCGTCTTGCTCTTTTGCTCGGCCCTGGCCAGAATGTCGCGCTCTGATCGTCCCGGTCGGGGGCGTATTCTGGACAGGGAGGTCTGGATCGATGTCTGACAGGCTCAAGGCCTGGATTGCCTGGTCGCTGATGCTTGGCGTGGCTGCCTGGGCATTTGTGTTCTTTCGCGCCACCTACAACCACGACCGTCGCCTTCGCGTCGTCGAGCCGGGAAAATACTACCGGTGCGGTCAGCTCACCGCCGATGGCTTCCGCGAAGCTGTCCGCCGCTATAACATTCGCACCATCGTCAACGTCCAGGACGACGTCCCCGACCCGAAGATGCCCAACGGCACCTTCAAACGGGGCAAGATCAACGAGATCGAGTTGTGCAAGGAGCTGGGTGTTCGCTACGTCTGGCTCGCTCCCGATCTCGTCCATCCCGAACACCATCGCAATGGCGCCCGCCCTGCCGTCATCGAGCAGTTCCTGCGAGTATGCGATGACCCCAGTGTCTATCCCATCCTGCTCCACTGCAAGGCGGGCCTACATCGCACTGGCATCCTCAGTGCCATCTATCGCATGGAGTACAACGGCTGGTCCCGCGAGTCCGCCTTCCGCGAGCTGCGCGCGCACGGCTTCGGCGACTGGGCCTGCACCGCCGATAACGAGTACATCACCCAGTATGTCCTCAGCTACACCCCGCGACCCCGGCGCTCGGCCGCCAGCGTCGCTCTGGACCATCCCGCGAACTGACCCGCTCCCACGGACGGATACCGTCGCATGTTCAAGCACATTGACTGGCTGATGATCTGTGGCTACTTCAAGTCCTATTTCATCTGCCTGGTCAGTCTCCTGACGCTGTACATCGTCGTCGATCTGTTCACCAACCTCGACGACTTTGTCCAGGTGAACACGCGCGGCGTACAATCCGTCTTCGTCCGCATCATCAGTTACTACGGATTTCGCGTGCCTCAGTTCTTCGACCGGCTCTGCGAGGCCATTGTGCTCCTCGCCGCCGTTTTCACCGTTGCGATGATGCAGCGCAACAACGAGCAGATTCCACTGCTCTCCTCCGGCGTCTCCACCCAGCGCATCGTCGCCCCCGTGCTTTGCTGCGCCTGCTTTATGATGACGCTGACCGTCCTCAACCAGGAACTGCTCATCCCCCGCATCGGTTACAAGCTCACCCTCGACCGAAATGATCCCGGCGGTGAGAAAGAGGTCATGGTCCGCAGCGGATACGAACCCAACATGATCCACATCGAGGGCGACCGCGCTATCCGGGCCACGCGCACCGTCCGCAATTTCCGCTGCACCATCCCCGAGAATGTCGCCGGCAACCTTATCCATATCGTCGCCGATGAAGGCCGCTACGTCCCCAACGAGGACGATTCCGGACGAGGTGGCAAGTGGATCCTCACTGGCTGCCAGCCACGCGACCTTGAACCGATAGATGGGGTAGTGGAAGTCGTCGATGCCGGCCGATACCTACTGACCACTCGCAGCGTCGATTTCGAGTCGCTCGTCCGTGATCCCAAATGGTTCAACCTCGCTTCCACGCGGCGCCTGTTTCAGGAGCTGCAACGACCCGAGTCCAACCGCCTCGCCGCCATCGCCGTGCTCTTCCACAGCCGGCTTACCCGGCCGCTCCTGGGTATGGTGCTCGTCCTCATGGGCCTAGGCGTCATCCTCCGCGATCAGAACCGCAACGTGATCATCTCGGCCGGTTTGTGCCTCGTCCTCTGCGCCGTCTTCTTCGCTTCCTGTTATGCCTGCAAGATGATGGGAGACTACGAGTATCTCACTCCCGCCCTGGCTGCCTGGCTGCCGGTCATCACCTTCGGGCCCTTTGCCATCGTCATGTTCGACGCCGTCCACACTTGATCCCCGTCGGCCGTCCCAGGTCGTACACTGCCCCTGTCACTCGGCAAGGGGACGACGATGGATGACCGATGGGATGTGGCAGTAGTCGGTGCGGGCGCGGCGGGTCTCATGGCGGGCATCGCCGCTGCCGAGCATGGGGCCCGGGTGGTCGTACTCGAAAAGAACCGCCGCCCCGGCGTCAAGATCCTCATGTCCGGCGGCACGCGCTGTAACATCACTCACTCCACCGACAATCGCGGCATCGTCGCCGCCTACGGTCCCCCCGGACGTTTCCTCCATTCGCCCCTGGCCGCCTTCAGCGTCCAGCTGACCCTCGCGTTCTTCCAGGCCGAGGGCGTCGCCACCAAGGTCGAGGAAACCGGCAAAATCTTCCCCGTTAGCAACCGCGCCGCTGACGTCCTTGACGCCCTGCTCGCCCGCCTCGAACGCAGCGGTGCCACTCTGCGCCTTGAAGAACCGGTGCGGGAACTGGACCACCAGCCGGATGGGTTTCTCCTGCACACTTCCAGGCAGCCCGTGCTGGCTCGCACCGTGATCCTCACCACCGGCGGCAAATCGTACCCCGGTAGCGGCACCACCGGCGATGGTTACGCCCTCGCTGCAAATTTCGGCCATCGCATCGTCCCGCCGCGTCCATCGCTCGTCCCCATCACCGTCGCCGCCCCCTGGGTGACCGCCCTGCGCGGCGTCACCTTGCCCGATGCCGGGGTCCGGATCCTCGAGGGTGACAAGGCACTGATAGCGCGGCGCGGCTCGCTGCTCTTTGCTCACTTCGGCCTTTCTGGCCCGGTTATCCTCGATGTCAGTCGCGAGGTCAGTGGCCATGCCCACCCCACCACGCTGCAACTCGAACTCGATTTCGTCCCCCATCTGAAAGAGGCTGTCCTCGACGAGCAGCTGCGCCAGGAAACCGCCGCCGAGGGCAAGAAACTCCTGGCAGCCGTCCTCGCCAACGTCGTTCCGCGCCGACTGGCCGAGGCCTTGCTGGAAGTGATCGGCCTGATGGTGGACCGCCGGGCCGCCGCTCTCAGCCGGCCCGACCGCACCCGCCTGGTGGCCGCCCTCAAGCGCACCCGCCTGCCGATCTCGGGAACACTCGGGTTCGGTAAGGCAGAAGTTACCGCCGGCGGCGTCACCCTTGATGAGGTTGATTCGCGTACACTACAAAGCAAGCTGCTCCCTGGCCTCTTCTTCGCTGGCGAGCTGCTCGACCTCGATGGACCCATCGGCGGCTACAACTTCCAGGCCGCCTGGAGCACCGGCTGGCTCGCGGGTCTCAGCGCAGCCCGCGCTTGCGATCGGCTTCGCCCTGCGGCACAATAGGTCCAGGTTTCTCGCCCTTCAGAGGTTCCTTCGTGCTGCGGCTGTTTCATCCCCATCGCCTGTCACGTCGCGAATGGCTCTGGCTCGGCGCGTTGCCGGGCCTGGCGATGCCCACACTCCGCGCTGCGCCAGCCCCGAGTGGGGTGAGCCGCGCCCGTTCTGTTCTCGTCGTCTTTGCCTCCGGCGGACAGAGTCAGCTCGAAACCTGGGATCCCAAGCCCGATGCACCCGTCGAGATTCGTGGCCAGTTCGGCACCATCCCCACCACCGTCCCTGGAACCCGTCTCGGCGAACACCTACCACGTCTCGCTCGCCTGGCCCATCGTTACGCCATTGTTCGCTCGATGGCGCACGATGATCTCGATCATGGATCGGCGTGCTACCTCGCCCTCACTGGCCGCTTCCACGCTCGCAAGTCGTCCAACCCACTGCCTCGCCCCACTGATAGCCCCGCTCTCGGCGCCATCGTCCGCCGCCTTCGCCGAGGCGACCGCTTGCCCTACTCCGCCGTCCAACTCAACGGGCCCCTGCTCGTCCCCGAAATACCCTCCGCCGGACAGTATGGCGGCATCCTTGGCCGAGGCCACGAACCGCTCGCCCTGGGCGATGTCCGCGACGGGGCCAGTGAGCTGGCTGGGCTCGAACCTCGCGACGAAATCCCCCCGGTGCGCCTCGATCGCCGTCGCACCCTGCTGCAACACCTGGAACAGTTTGCCCGCGCACTGGAACGCGATCGCGCCGCGCTCGATCACGATGTCCGCCGTCGCCAGGCCTACGAGCTGATGGCTTCCCCGTCGACGCGGGCCCTGTTCGACCTCTCGCGTGAGGCGCACTCCGTGCGTGAACGCTATGGCCTGCACCGGGCCGGTCAGGCCTGCTTGCTGGCGCGCCGACTTGTCGAGGCAGGGGTGCCCCACATCACGGTCTTCTTCAACCCGTCGGTCCGCGGACAGGACAAACATCCCGACCAAACCGACGCCTACGGTTGGGACACTCACAACGACATCTTCGAGGCGCTGCGCGACCACCTTCTGCCACGCTTCGATCAGACCTTCTCCGTTTTGCTCGAGGATCTGCGCGAACGCGGCTTGCTCGAGTCCACGCTGGTCCTCTGTCAGGGCGAGTTCGGCCGCGCTCCATTGGTGGCGGTCGAACGTAACTTCGCCGGCACCACCCCTGGTCGCAAGCACTGGGCGGGATGCTACTCGCTTGTGGCCGCTGGCGCGGGCGTGGTGCCCGGCAAGGTAGTCGGAGTCTCGGACCGTCATGCCGCCTATCCGGTGACTCCCGCCTTCAGCCCTGCCGACCTCGCCGCCACGCAATTTGCCGCCCTGGGCATCGATCCTCACGGCCACTTCTTCGACACGCTCGACCGCCCCATCGTTATCAGCGAAGGTGACCCCATCCGCGCCCTGTATCAGGGATGAATCTCGTCGGAACGCAGGGGCACCTTCCAGGCCAACCGCCTCGGCAACCGGTATGGCCTCGCCTGGGGGGCTTTGCTATGCTCCGGGCGCATCTCGATGGGAACACCTAGACCTCTGGGCCGAGTCTCTCCCTGACGCGAGGGCGTTCCGATGACCATTCCTCCTCTCCTGATGCGCTGGTTCATTCGCTCGGGGGCGGTCCGGCTCTTTCCGGGCTTGCAACGCCGACTCGACGGAGGGGTAGACTACCTAAGGTATTACAGCGATCGCTTGCTCCACTCGCCGCTCGACCTGCTGGAGCGGATGAGCGGCTGCCTGGAAGCCGAAGGCCCCGACCTGATCGACCTGGCGTCGGCCAATCCGCGCTTCGAGGTGCCGGCCAGCTTACCAGCCCGGCTGCCAGCTGAAGCCCGGGCCTGGCCCGACCCCATGGGCCTCCCGGAGCTGCGCGGCACGCTGGCAGCCCGGCTGCTGGCGCACCATCGCCTCGCCTTCAACCCGGCCGAGGAAATCCTGATCACTCTCGGCGCGCTAGGAGCCGCTCAGATTGTCTTCGATGCCTTTGTGAACCGAGGCGATGCGGTTCTTCTATTCGATCCGACAGCCCCGTTGTATCCTCTGCTGGCACAAACACGAGGGGCCTCCATCCGCTGGATTGAAACCCGAGTGGAACAGGGCCGTCTGCGCATCCGGTTCGATCAACTGTCTCGGCGCATGCGCGGCGCGCGCCTGCTCGTAGTCTGTTCGCCGGCCAATCCCACCGGAGCCGTGTTGACGCCGGAAGATCTCGAACAGATCAGCTGGTGGGCTGATCGGCAGGATGTGCTGCTCCTATCCGACGAGGTGTACGACGCATTTCGGTACGAGGGGGAGTCGGTCAGCCTGGCCACCCAGTCCCGCGCCCGCCTTCGCACCCTCACCATTAATAGCGTGAGCAAGAGCCATGCTCTGGCCTCCACCCGGGTTGGCTGGCTGGCGGCCCATCGCCATCTTCTGCGCCCATGTCGGCTCACTGCCAGTCTGCGATCACCCTTCATCCCGCACATCGCCCAGATGCAGGCGCTGGCGGCGCTGCGAGGCAACGAGGACGCCTTCGAGCATGTCCTGCATCAGTTCGATTCACGACGACGCTACGTGCAGCAGCGACTCGAGGCGCTGGGGTTCGAGACAGAACTCCCGGCTGGAGGTATGTTCTTCTGGGTTCGCGTGCCCAATGGCTGGGAGAGCGGGCAGGCATTCGTCGAAACACTGCAGCAGGTCCACCGGGTGCGCGTTCTTCCCGGCGACCTTTTCGGTCCGTCAGGCCGACGACATGTCCGTCTGAGCTATGTCACCGATGATGGACGCCTGGAGGAAGGGTTGAGCCGTATCGGCGACCTCCTGCGGGGACCTCGTCAGCGCCGGGCACTGCTTCGAGTCGCGGGCTAACCATCACAACGACGCGCGCAACTGAGGCAGATGTTCCAGCGAGCTGACGCGTTTTTCGCCTACCTGGTTGGCCTGCCAGAAGGTGCCCGATTCCACGTCCAGGCAAGTGAGCCAGCCGTGCTCCTCGTAGATGGCCGTGTCGATGCAGATCACCGTGCCCAGATCGAGTGGGTAACCGGTGTCTTGCCGCGTGTGGCCGCAGATGAGCGTCTTGCCCGAGCAGTGAGCGACGGGCCCGATCAAACGCTTCCAGAGAAGCACCTCCCGTCCCTGCTCGGCCAATGGGACGTCCGGCAGGATGCTGGCATGGGCAAACAGGTGCCTCTCGGTCTCATAAAAATCGAGCAGGTTGTGCTCGAGAAAGTCCCAGTGACGTTCAGGCACGCGAGAATATTCCACCTCGCTAGGATGATGGCCGTATGATTCGAGCGTCTGCACCCCACCGAAACGAAGCCAGAGCCGGCGTTCCTCGCGATGGTAGCGTGAAAGCCACATCATCTCATCGTGGTTTCCGCGCAGGGGGATCAGCTGGCCCGCGGTGTAGAGATCGATCAACTGGTCGAGTACCTCCCGACTCTGAGGCCCGCGATCGACATAATCTCCCAGGGTGATGAGGCGATCCTCCGAGTTTGGTTGGACCAGGTCGAGCAGGGTGACCAGCGCGTTAAAGCAGCCGTGCATGTCGCCGATGACCAGGGTGCGCATTACGTCTTCTCCTGGGCCAGGGAGACTGCCAGCTCGCCGGCCAACCGGGCGTTTGCCACGATCAACTCGTGATTGGCCCGAAGCGTTCGGCCATCGGAAATCTCCGCGATGCGTCCAAGTAGGAACGGCGTCAGCGCTGGTCCATTCACGCCTTGCAGACGAGCGATCGAGTCGGCCTTCTGCCAGATGCGGTCAAACTCCTCCCGGGGAAGATCGTGCGGCGGCTGAAGTGGTTGCGCCACTAACAATCCAGCGCCATTGAGAGCCCAGTGCGCGGTGCAGGCTGCGGCCAGGTCGGCTGTGGTGTCCAGGCGCGCCGACACGGGTAGTTCGCTGGCCTGGACGTAAAACGCCGCGAAGCGATCGGATCGATAGCCCAGGACAGGCACCCCCAGCGTTTCCAGCACCTCGAGGGTGGCAGGCAGATCGAGGATGCTTTTCGCCCCGGCGCAGACCACGGCTACCGGGGTGCGCGAAAGCTCGATCAGATCGGCAGACACATCGAGGGGAGCACCCGGAATCCTGGGGTGAACACCGCCAATGCCCCCGGTGGCAAACACCCGGATGCCGGACAGATGGGCGATGCGCATGGTGGCGGAGACGGTGGTAGCTGCATCGGCTCGGGTAGCCAGGCAGGGCCCCAGATCGCGCGTGCTAGCCTTGCGAATGCCGGGAGCCCGTGCCAGGTATTCGAGGGCAGCTTCCCCGGCTCCCACGATCACGCGTCCTTGCAGGATGGCGATGGTGGCCGGCACTGCGCCAGCCGAACGGACAGCCTGCTCGGCGGCCCGGGCGGTTTCCAGATTCTGCGGCCAGGGGAGGCCCTGAGCGATGAGGGTCGATTCCAGGGCCACCACTGGCCGGCGTTGTCCGAGCGCCTCGCTCACGGGCTCGGCCACGTCGAAGAGGTTGGAAATCATGCTCGCACTACTTTCTTTTCACTGATCTGATCCTAGCGCCTGAGCGGGTGTCGGACCAGAGGGGCTTCCGGTTGGGGTTTCACGGAACCTCCAACCTGGCGTAGAATCGCCCCTGGATCGGTAGGGCCTGAAGGGCAACCAAGGAGAAGCCATGCGACGGATCGCCATCATCAATCAGAAGGGCGGAGTCGGAAAAACCACCACCACGGTCAACCTGGCGGCTGCTCTTGCCCGGGCCGGCAAACGGGTGTGTGTAGTGGATCTCGACCCACAGGCCCATGCCACCACCCACCTGGGCATTGAACCTGATGGCAAGGCGCCTTCCATGTATGACGCCCTGGTTCATGCCCGACCGATGGCCGAGGTCCGCCGCCGGGTCAGCGACAACCTCTGGGTGGCCCCCTCAGACATCAACCTGGCCGCGGCAGAAGTCGAGCTGGCTGGTGTCGTGGGCCGCGAGGTCATCCTCCGCGACCTGATGTTGCACGAGGAAGGCGCATTTGACTACGTCTTCATGGATTGTGCCCCCTCCCTGGGCGTGCTGACTCTCAATGCCCTCTCGTCGTCCAACGAAGTCTTCATCCCGCTGCAGCCCCACTTCCTGGCTCTGCACGGCCTGAGCAAGCTACTGGAAACGACTGCCCTGGTTGCTCGCCGCATCAATCCCGCGCTGAAGGTCACTGGCATCGTTCTATCCCTGTACGAATCCAGTGCTCGCCTGGCCCGCGAAGTGGTGCAGGATCTGCAAGAATTCCTCGACCGCTCGCGCGGGACGAACTCTCCCTGGTCGAACGCTCGCATCTTCAACACCCGGGTGCGGCGAAACATCAAGCTGGCCGAGTGCCCGAGCTTCGGCAAGGCGATCTTCGAGTATGCCCCTCACAGCAATGGGGCAGAAGATTACGCCAATCTCGCCCGGGAAGTCGTCGGCGAGCCGGCGCCCCAGGTCCTGGCCACACGTGTCGAACTGGACGAACGCGGCCAGATGTCGGTGATGACGGTCGAGCCCACCACGGTGGAGGCAGTCGATCAGGAGCCGGCCACGACTTGACAGCGGCGGTCGGACGACAAGGATGATAAGGGGGGATGGCCATCCCCCCTTCGTCGTTTGGTCCCGACTGGTCGCGAGGCCCCCCATGGGCAAGATCTCCATCGCCACACCTCAAGAACTCCTTTCCATCGACCGCAAGCAGATGCGAGAAATGGTGCGCCGTGTCCTCGAGGGTGAAGGCATCGCCGAGGCCGAGATCAGCCTTGCCTTCGTGGACAACCCCACGATTCATCGGCTTAACCGGCAATATCTGCAGCACGACGAGCCGACCGATGTACTCAGCTTCCCGCTGAGCGATTCGCCAAAGAAACTGGCCGGCGAGTTGGTTATCGGGGTCGAGGTGGCCCAGGCTCGCGCCGCAGAGATGGGGCACGACGTCCAGGCAGAACTCGCACTCTACGTCATCCATGGCCTACTCCACCTGTGTGGGCACGACGATCACGAGGCCCGGGACGCCGCCACCATGCGCCAGCGCGAGCGGCATTACCTGGCCCTCTTCGGCCTGCCGGACATCGCCCCAGTAGACCAGGACTGAGGCGGGAATCGATGCATCGCACCTGTGCGATTGTCCTGCGCACCACCGACTGGAGCGAAACCAGCCGAATCGCCACGCTGTGGACACGCGACCTGGGCAAGGTACGCGCCCTGGCCAAGGGAGGCCGACGCCTGCGGTCGAGCTTCGATAACGCCCTTGACTTGTTGACCATCTGCGATATCGTCCTGCTCCGCAAATCATCGGGCAGTCTGGATCTGCTGACCGAGGCACGGGTGGTCCAGCGATTTGCGCGCCTAAGAAACGACCTGGGCGCGCTCTACGCTGGCTATTACGTGGCCGAGCTTCTCGCCGACTGGACGCAGGAGCTGGACCCGCATCCGGAGTTGTACGACCGGGTGGTAACCACCCTCGGGCATCTCGGGGAGCCGGGCCGGGATACCGGACTCGATGTCATGCGATTCGAGATGGGGTTTCTCCACGAGCTGGGGTATCTGCCATCGGTGGATCGCTGCGCGGGCTGTCAGAGTGATTTGCAACATCAGCGGCTGGCCTTCAGTGCCGAGGCGGGCGGAGTGGTCTGCCCCCAGTGCCAGCGAGGCCACAGGGACCACCGCCTGCTTTCTCCAGGCGCCTGGGAACTACTCCGGGCGTTGGGGGCGGGAGGAGAGGAGTGGAGCGGGCCATGGCCGAGCAGTGCGCGAGGGGAAGTGCGGCAGCACCTGGGCGGGTTCTTGACCAGCTTGCGTGGAAGACCTCCTCGCCTGCTACCTTATCTGGGGAGTTGAGGGACATGGGCAACACTCAGCGGACTCGGGGAGCCTGGCTGGCTCCGCTGCTTCTGGCGCTGTTCGTGTCCGGCACCACCGGATGCGACTCCAACAAGCTGAGCTGGCGCCAGATCAACCCTTTTGAAACACCCGTGACCGATCCGAACACCGAGACGTTCGTCCTGCGCGGCGATGGACTCGTCGAGGAGAAGCCTGCCGTCACTCTGAACGACGATCTGGCCGCCTACATGGCCGCTGCTCGCGAACACTTCCGCAAGGAGGAGTACGACAAGGCAGAATCGATCTTCGCCCGCGTGGCAGACAACGAGAAGCACGCCGGCGCGGCGGTGCAGGAGGCGATGTACTACCAGGCCGAGTCGCTGCGCCTGATGGGGTACTATCCTCGGGCGGCCGATCTCTACGCCTCGCTGCTCTCCAAGTTCCCCAACTCTTCCTACCGCGAGCAGTGCGTGCAGCACATGTTCGACATCGCCAACTACTGGCTCGACGACACCCGCCAGGAAATGCGCGAGGACAAGGAACGGCGCGACGGGAAACGCGTGTTTGTGATGCCGCGCTTCCTCAGCGTTGAAAAGTCGAAGCCGTTCCTCGATCGCGAGGGGCGGGCCATCGAGAAGCTCGAGCAGGTCCGGCTGCACGACATCAACGGCCCGCTGGCCGACGAGGCGCTCTTCATGTGTGGGGTGATCAAGATGTACAACGAGAACTACCGCGAGGCCGATCACTACTTCAGCCAGATTCACGCCCGCCATCCTGAAAGCAAGCGAGCGGCCCAGTCGCTCAAGCTGGCCATTTTCTGCAAGCACATGAGCACCGGTGGTTCAGACTACGACGGCCGCAAGGCCGCCGAGGCGCGGAAACTGGTGCAAACGGCGTTCAACGCCTATCCGGACCTGACCCGTGATTCGGGCACCCGCGAATGGCTCGACAACCAGCGGAAGTCGATCGACCTGCAGCAGGCTGAGAAGGACTTCAAGATGGCTGAGTTCTACCGACGGACGGGGCATCCAGGGTCGGCCTACTTCTACTATCAGCTCGTCAAGAACCGCTACCCCGAGACGAGATTCGCCCGACTGGCCGAGGAACGCTGGGCCGAACTTCGTACCGAGATCGAGCGCGAACAGGGCACGGCCGGCCCGGTGGAGCAGCCTGCTCCCAAACAGCCGGCTGCTCCGAGCCCGACGCAGCTGCCGCCGCGCTTGCCGGCTCCGGCGAACGGCACGCCCAACATGCTGCCGGCGCCGATTCCGTCCCGATGAACCGGCGGCGAGGTACCAGCACTCCGAGGGGGAGGGTCGTGATATGAGAAACAGGGAGCGTTTTCCCCGGCAGGTCTGGACGGTGCGCCTGCTTTTCCTGGGCCTGGCCAGCTATGCCCTTCTCACGTCCGCCTGTGCCTCGTGGGACGGACACTTCGAGTTGCTCGGCTACTCGACCAAGCCCAACTACGATACCCGGTTTCGCACCATCCGGGTGCCCATTGCAAAGAACCACACCTACTGGACAGTGACCCCCGTGCCAGGGATGGAGATGGATCTCACTCGCGCCCTGGTGCGCGAGATTCAGCAGAAAACTCCATACAAGGTCGCCCAGGGCGAGGCCGACACCGAGCTGGTCTGCCGCATCGTGGACTTCCGCAAGAATCTCCTTAACTACACCCAGTTCAACACCGTCCGCGAGGCTGAAACTGTCATGACGGTGGAGATGTACTGGCGCGACCTGCGGACAGGGGAGATTCTCACCCGCCGCGCCAGTCGTCCGGGAGAAGTCGAGTCGGTCGTCGAGCCGCGTCAGCCGGTGCTGGCCACGGCCGACAGCCTTCTACCGGAAGGAACCAAGCCTATTCCGGTACCCGTCGCTCCCACTCCCTCGGGCCCCAGCGTGATTCCGGTGCCCCAGGGCGATCCTGATGATAGCATCATCGATCCGGTGACCAAAAAGAAGGCGATTCCCGTAGTCCTGCGCTCAACTGCCCAGTTTCGTCCCGAGCTAGGTGAATCGATCACCACGGCGATGCAGCGCAACATCGATCGCATGGCTGTGCAGATCGTCTCCACCCTCGAACAGGGCTGGTAACCATGGCCTGGAGCTGGCAACTCCGGGGATGCACCCTGACCACGGCACGTCCAGCCCTGGTCATGGGCATCGTCAACGTCACCCCGGATAGTTTTTCGGACGGCGGCTCACACTACGCCCCCGACCTGGCAGTGGCCCATGCGCTGGAACTGGTTCGCCAGGGAGCCGACCTCCTCGACATCGGCGGGGAATCGTCGCGACCGGGAGCCAGCTCCATTAGCACCGAGGAAGAACTTCGCAGGGTGCTGCCCGTGGTAGAAGCGCTGGCGGTTCAGACTCAGGTCGTGCTTTCGGTGGATACGGTCAAGGCCGAGGTAGCCGAGCAGGTGCTGTCGGCTGGGGCTCATGCCATCAACGACATCACCGCCATGACCGGGGACCCGGCCATGGCCGGCGTGATCGCCCGCCATCGAGCCGGGGTGGTCCTGATGCACATGCAGGGCACTCCTCAGACCATGCAGGTGAACCCCACCTACCAGGATGTGGTTCAGGAAGTGTGCGATCATCTCCAGACGAGGTTGCAGGCATCGGTCGATCAGGGTATAGCAGAGTCCCAGGTGGTTCTTGACCCCGGAATTGGCTTTGGGAAGACCCTCGAGCATAACCTGCAGCTTCTGGCAAAAATCGACAGACTGGGAAGGCTGGGCCGACCGATCTGTCTGGGTGTGTCGCGGAAGGGGTTTCTCGGCAAGGTTTTGGGGCGGGACGTCCAGCAGCGTCTGGCGGGATCACTGGCAGTAGCCAGTTACGCGATCCTCCGCCATCAACCGCTGATCTTGCGAGTACACGACGTCGAGGCCACCTGCGATACCGTCCGTATCCTCGAAACACTCGGCGAGCGGGAGGAAACCCCCTCCCGGTGAGGGCAGTCCGTTGCTCGGCTGAGGAGATGCCGCTTGTTTGACCGCCTGTCCCAGTTTTATGAGTCCGCCACTACCCGCGACATGATCGAGGTCGGCATCCTCGCCGTCGCGATTTTCGTGTTGCTGCGGCTGCTCGGCAAAACACGCGGGGCGGGCATCGTTCGAGGACTGGGTCTGGTGGTGGTCGGTGTCTTCCTCGTCGCCCAGCTGGTGATTGCCAGCTTCGACCTGAAAGTGCTCGGGCGGGTGCTGGATTACCTGCTCACCACGGTGACCCTCGGTCTGCTCATCATCTTCCAGCCGGAACTACGACGCGGCCTGATGCTGCTGGGGCACTACCCCATGCTGCGCTACTTCGTCCAGGTTGAGCAATACCCCCTGACCGACAAGCTGGCCGACGCGGCCCGGGCCCTGGCCCAGGAGAACATCGGGGCGCTGATCGTCATCGAACGAGAAACCAGCCTAGCGGCTGTTATCGAGACTGGCCTGCGTCTGGACGCCGAGGTTTCCGCCAGTCTGTTGCGTGCCATTTTTGCCAAACGCAGTCCGCTGCACGACGGGGCGGTCATTCTCTCCGCCGGACGGCTGGCTGCTGCTTCTTGTCAGCTACCGCTGGGTCAACCTCCGGAACATGCCACCATCCACATGGGGATGCGGCATCGGTCGGCCCTCTCGCTTAGCGAGGAAACCGACGCTCTGCTCCTGGTGGTTAGCGAGGAAACCGGTCGCATTTCTCTGGTAAAAGGTGGAATGCTCGAACCGGTGCCCCCCGAGGAGTTGGCCAAACGTCTGCATTCCCTGCTCCACTCACCTACTGCGCAACCGTCCCTGGAACCTCCCTCGCGGAGCGGCCGATCCGCGGCCTAATTCCCCTGGCCCCTGGTTGACGAGCCGTCATGATCGATCGACTAGTATCCCTGGTGATGGCGGTGTGCCTGGCGCTGCTGATCTGGCTCTACGCCCGAAGCCGCGAGCAGGATACCCTCGATAACGTGCCCTTACCCGTGGAGTTGACCCTGGCTCCGCGCCAGGCCGACCTGTTCTCCCTGGAAGCGGCCGACCGGCAAGTGGTGGTCTCGTTCACCGGGCCACCGCAGCGCATCCGGGAGTTGCACCTCATGCTGCAACGGCGCGAGCTGCACGTCGTGAAGACGCTCACGGTGCCGGATGACCGCCTGAGCGAATCTCGCTATTCCGACGCCATCGAGATCGAGGCAGCCGACATCAACGCGCCGGTCGGGGTCAACGTGATCGCCCTGGAAGGACGGAACCGCGTCCCCTTCGTCCTGCATCGAATGATCGAGAAACGCCTGCCGGTGCGTTTCGACAATCTGCGCGAAAGCCTGACCAGTGGTCCGGTTCTCATCGAACCTGCCACGGTCCTGGTGCGTGGTCCGCGCGAGCTTCTCGATCGGGTCCAGTTCATTCCCACGCAACCGTCGGAGCTACCCGTGCGCCCGGTGCATCTAAGCTCGGATGCGGCTGCCATTGGACGGGTTCCCCTGGTGGAAGAGCTGGAAGGTCGGCCCGTGCGCGTCTCCCCGCCCCACGTGCAGGTGCGCGTACCTGGCAAGGCGCGGAAGCTCTACGAACTTACCGACGTGCAGGTGCAGTTCCTGTGTCCACCCAACTTCATGCTGCGGCCGCGCTTCATCGACGAGCGATCGGGCAAGGTGAACCTCAAACTCCTGGGCCCCGCCTCCGAGGAGGCCCCCAAGGTGCAGGTGTTCATCGACCTGAGCAAGGGGAAGTTCGTTTCGGGGCTGAATCACGAACCCCTCCAGCTACAATTACCACGGGAGTATCAACTGGCCCAGGATCCCCCAAGAGTAGTGGCATTCGAGCTGCTGCCCGGTGATTTTGTGCCTGAAGGTCTGGGACTATCGGCGCCGCCGGCTGCCCCTCCGCCGCGCGATTGATCGAGATGACAACATGACTGCGCTTGCTTCCGGTTCAGACCTGGCCCACGAGTGCCGGGAGATTGCTCGACGAGCCAGGGCGGCCTCGTTGCAGCTGGCCACGTTAACTTCAGCCCAGAAGGATCGCTGGCTGCAGCGCGTCGCCGAGGCGCTGGTGGGTCGCCAGGAAGAACTGCTAGCAGCCAACGCCCGCGACGTGGACGCTGCACGCGGTTATGGCCTGAGTCCCTCGCAGGTAGAACGCTTGAAGTTGACTCCCGATAGGCTCCGCTCCGCGGCCGAGGGTCTGCGCCAGGTGGCAGCATTGCCGGACCCCGTCGGTCAGGTGTTATCGGGAAGCGTCCGACCTAACGGGCTGGAAGTGCGCAAGGTCGGCGTTCCACTGGGCGTCATTCTGTTCATCTACGAATCGCGCCCCAATGTCACCCTGGATGCCGCGGGCCTGTGCCTCAAAAGTGGCAACGCGGTGATCTTGCGCGGCGGGAAGGAAGCTATTCATTCCAACCAGGCCATCCATCGGCTGTTGGTCGAGCAATTGACGCGGGAGGGGTTGCCCAGTGATGCCGTGCAGCTGATCGGCACCACCGATCGGGCGGCGGTGGGTCACCTGTTGAAGTTGGCCGACCTGATTGACGTGGTGATTCCGCGCGGTGGCGAGGATCTGATCCGGCGCGTGGTGGCCGAAGCTGCCATGCCGGTGATCAAGCATTACCAGGGAATCTGCCACGTCTACGTACATGAGGCAGCCAACCTGGAGCGGGCCGAGCGCATCATCGTGAACGCGAAGTGCCAGCGGCCCGGAGTGTGCAACGCCGCCGAGTGCCTGCTGGTCGATGAGCGTATCGCCGACCGGTTCTTACCCCAGGCGGCGCGCGCCTTGCACGAACGTGGCGTGGAACTGCGGGGTTGCCCCCGCACCTGCCAGCTGGTTTCCCAGGCAGTGCCCGCGTCGGCCGAGGATTACTCCACGGAGTATCTAGCCCTTGTACTCTCTGTGAAGGTGGTGAAGGGGCTGGAAGAAGCGGTGGATCACATCAATCGTTATGGATCCAGGCATACTGATGCCATCGTGACCGAGGAACTGGTCGCGGCCCGACGCTTTACCCTGGCTGTGGACTCTGCTGCAGTGATGGTCAACGCCAGCACCCGGTTTAACGATGGGTTTGAACTCGGCCTCGGTGCCGAAATCGGCATCAGCACAGATAAAATCCATGCGCGTGGGCCGTGTGGTCTGTTAGAATTGACTAGCTATAAGTACGTCGTCTATGGTGATGGGCAAGTGCGAGGCGAGTGAGGCAACACCGACTGGCCCGGACAGGGATGCCCCGGTGGTGCGGTCGGCTTCCTCCCCTGCAGCCAGGGGAGAGGAATCGGATCAATGCACGCCTTGATGGTACTGGTCGTGGTTCTGCTGGTGCTCCTGCCAGCCCTGTTGCTGCTGGTCCGGCGTCACCGCCAGCAAATGCAGGGAGATGAGCTTTCTCCGATCAGTCGGCAGCACATCGATCTCTTTCAGGGCGGCCAGCTCAGCGAGGCGGCGGTGGAATCGGCCAAGGCCCGGTTCCGCGACTTGCTGGAACGAGGCGAAGTAGATGCTGTGGAAAATAGCCTCCGCGCCGGCGTCCAGTATGTAGTGCAGGTGCGTGCCCTGGCCGAACTAGGTACCGAGGATGCCGGACGGATCCTCGAACGGCAGCTGCAGCGCCGGCTGACCGACGATCAAATCGAACAGGCCTGGTACTGGATCGACCTGGCCAGCGGGCTTCGCACCCTGAACCGTCCGCAAAGTCTGCCTTATCTCTTGCGCACTGTCGATCAGGCGGCCGACATTCCCCTGGGCCACTTCCTCGCCGCCGAGACGGTCTGTTTCCTGGGCTTCTCCGGCTACCTCCGTCAGTCGAACTCACCGCTCGGACGTTCTGCTACCCGGGTGCTGTTGCGTGCCCTCGAGGGTCTTCGCTACGGCCTTCCCGCGCAGATTGTCACGGAGGGTCGGCTGGGTGAACTCGTCGAAACGCTTTGGGACGCTCGCAACGAGGATGTCGATCCTCTGGCCTGTCGAGTCTATCACGAGGCTCTTCGCTTTCTGCGTCGCGCTCCGCATTTGAGTTCCTCGCTTCTGGGTGAGGCCTCGGATCAGGAAACTTTCGAGTGGCAGGTCTCGCGCCTGGCAGCGCTGGAAGGCTCGTTTATCGACTATCTCAATGAGGCGGGTGGCGAGCTGGCCAAGCTGCTACCTCACAGCGCGACTGACCGTCAGAAAGAACAGCTGCAGGCCCTGCTCGATTTGCGCGCGGATGGCGGCGAAGAAACTCTTGCCATTGCCACCACGCCGGGGCATCCCAACGCAGACCTTGCTCTGGAAGTGCTGGCCTGGTCAACCAACCCCCAGGTTGGTCCTATCCTGCGCGACCAAGCGCTCCAGCGTGTTCCGCTGGTGTCCCGAGCTCAACGTCGCCTGCGTGGCAGTGCCCCGCGACGACCCTCGGTATCCATTGATTTGCCGTACCGAGCGATCCTCCGGGCCCTGCGCGGTCATGCTGCTCCACAAACTGAGGCGCTCTTGCTTCTTGCGGCCAAGGACTGGGATCCGACCTACCGGGCAGCGGCAATCAGCAGCCTGGGATGGTGGGAGCCCATTCAGAAGAACGACGTGCAACAGACTCTGCGGGAGGCGCGACGCGATCCAAACGCCGAGGTGCGTCAGGCAGCGCGGGCGGCCCTGGCTCGCCTGGGTGAACGGCAGGCCCTGTTGTGGTTCCGGCAGACTCTGACCAGCGAGGATTCGCAAAAGGTCTACGAGGCGATCCAGGCCATTGCCTCCGAGGGGCTCACCCTCCTCTGGCCCGACCTGGATCGTCTGGCCGATGCCGAAAACTCTGAGGTGGCCCATCACGCTCGCGAAGCCCTCGAGCGGATGGGTGAAGAACTAGAACGCGGCTGGAAATGACCGGGGGCGAGCCACACCATGACAGCAGCCCGCCCATTCACCATCGAACCCCTCACTGATTTCAGTCGAGCCGACGCCCGCGAGGCGATGCGCTCTGCCCTGCGTGAAGTGGCCTCGCGCCTGGGGAAAACTTATCCTGTGGTGATCGACCACAAGCCCCAATCGACCGACGCCTATCTTGATTCAACTGATCCTGCGCAGCCTGGGAGGGTGGTGGGGCGTTGTGGCCGAGCCACCCCGGCTCAGGCGGAACTGGCCATTGAGGCGGCTCGGCGAGCGTTTCCGGCCTGGCGCGATACTCCAGTCGTCCGCCGGGCCCAGTATCTGCAGCAGACGGCGGAGGTAATGCGCCGGCGCCGGTTCGAACTGGCCGCCTGGCAGGTGTTCGAGTGCGGCAAGCAGTGGCGCGAGGCGGACGCCGACGTGGCTGAGGCCATCGACTTCTGCGACTTCTACGCCGCCGAGATGCAACGCCTGGACCAGCCGCGTCTGCGAAACGTCCCCGGTGAAGATAACACCTACTTCTACGAGCCGCGGGGTGTCGTGGTGGTCATCGCGCCGTGGAATTTTCCGCTGGCGATCCTCTGCGGGATGACGGTGGCGGCCCTGGTGGCCGGCAATACTGTAGTGATGAAGCCGGCGGAGCAATCGGCGGTGACCGGCGCCCTGCTGATGGAGATGTTCCTTGAAGTGGGAATTCCACCCGGAGTGGTCCATTATCTTCCCGGTGTTGGCGAAGAGGTGGGCCCGCCCCTGGTAGGCCATCCGGCCACGTCGCTCATCGCCTTTACCGGTTCGCAGGCGGTCGGGCTGCGCATCAATCGTCAGGCAGCGGAGATGGCCCCGGGGCAAACGCACATCAAACGGGTGATTGCCGAGCTGGGCGGGAAGAACGCCATCATCGTCGACGACGACGCCGACATGGACGAGGCTATCACCGGGGTCATCGATTCTGCGTTCGGCTACCAGGGGCAGAAGTGCTCCGCCTGCAGCCGGGTCATCGTGCCCACGTCCAGTTACGAGCGCTTCCTTACTCGCCTGATCGAAGCGGCTCGCAGTCTCAGCATGGGGCCAGCGGAAGATCCCGGCTACTACCTGGGCCCGGTGATCGATGCCGAAGCGCAGAAGCGGTTGCTCGATGTGATCGAGCAGGGGCAGAAGGAAGCACGGCTGGCCTACCGGTCCTCGCTCGATCCGCGACTGGGACCGGGCTTCTACGTCCCTCCCACCATCTTCGCCGACGTGCAGCCACAATCGTTCCTGGCACAGCAGGAGTTCTTCGGGCCTATCCTGGCTGTACTCCGGGCAAACGACCTGAGCCAGGCCATTCAGATCGCCAACGAGGTGCCCTACGCTCTGACGGGCGGGGTATATTCTCGCAGCCCGGCCAACTTGGCCCGGGTGCGTCGGGAGTTTCGGGTGGGGAACCTCTACATCAACCGCAAGATCACCGGCGCACTCGTCGATCGTCAGCCCTTTGGCGGATTCAAGATGTCCGGTATTGGGTCGAAGGCGGGGGGGCCAGATTACTTGTTGCAATTCCTGCTGCCTCGCACTATCACAGAGAATACCCTCCGTCGCGGATTCGCCCCTGAGGTATCCGCGTAGCATCATCCTCAGACCTGCCAGCATCGAGGTTGCACCCATGCAACGCCTTCATCGAATCCTTCTCTGTGCTGTCTTCCTCACCGGCGGAACCATGCTGGCCCAGGCCCCGGGTTCAAAGGAAATCAAGGCTCACGAGGCCCTGGTATACTCGCTGGCGTTTAGCCCGGACGGCAAACTGCTCGCCTCCGCAGGGTTCGATGGCCTGGTCAAGATCTGGGAGTTCGACCCCTCCAAGGGCGAGCTGAAAGAGAAACTCAAGCTCACCGGACATGCGGGGCCGGTCTACTGCGTTTCCTACAACAAGGATGGCTCGTTGCTCGCCTCGTCCAGCCAGGACAAGACGATTCGCCTGTGGACGCCCGCTGATGGCAAGATGCAGCGCGAACTCAAGGGCCATGGCGACATCGTGGATAACATCGCCTTCAGTCCCGATGGCAAATTGCTTGCCTCGGCTAGCGCTGACAAGAGCGTGCGCCTGTGGAACCCCGCCGACGGCAAGGAGGTGAAGAACCTCGGAAGCCATGCCAAATCGGTCTACGCCGTGAGCTTCAGCCCGGACGGCAAACAGCTGGCCAGCGCCGGGGCTGACAACATCATCAAGATTTACGATCTGGCATCGCAGAAAGAACTCAAGCAGCTTAAAGGCCACACCGAACCAGTGACCGGCATCGCCTTCACTCCGGACGGCAAGGGAATCGCATCCATTTCGCAGGATCGCAGTGTCCGCGTGTGGGATGTGGCGTCCGGCAAGGAAACGAAGGTGCTTGGTCCGCAGGTCACCACCAAGGACGAAAAAACGGGCAAGGCGACCACCGGTCCTGGCCCGAACGAAGACGACCTATATGGCATCGCCTTCGTCCGCAATGGAAAGGCTCTGGCCACCAGCGGTTATGGCGGCTGGCTCAAGGTCTGGGACATCGATGCCGGTAAGCCAACCTTTTCACAGAAGTTGAAGGCGTTCGGCGCTTATTGCGTCACCTTCACTCCGGATGGCAAGGCGTTGATCACCGGGCACGACAACCATAACATCTACATTACCCCCCTGGGGAAATGAGGCCAACCGGCCTCACACTCAGGCGTGAATGCGCCCTGTAGTCTGGGTCGGGTTGTCTCGCGCATGGTCTTGTTCAACAGGATGGTTCACCTGCCGCACGCTGCTCTCCCGACCGGGGCCACCTTGCTTGCCTGGCTGGTCGGGAGTGTTTGTCTCTGGATGATGCCCGCTGTTCGGCATTCCTCGCTACTGCTCCCGTTGTGCCTCGGATCCGCCTTGCTCCTGGGAAGTCTCCACGCTGTCTGGTGGTGGTTGGCTTCGCGTTCACTCCGCCATCAGAAGCTGGAGATGGAGCAGGATCGCGCCCGATACAACGCCATGATCGTGGCGGCTGCATCCGACCCCATCATTACCTTCAATTATCAAGGCCGCATCGAGTCGTTCAATGACGCGGCGTCGCGGCTGTTCGGGTACACCCCTGAAGAAGTGATCGGCCAGGACGTGACCATGCTCATCCAGTCCACGGCCAATGTCCACCTCGATTCCTACGTGCGCAGAGAGGTCCCGACTGGCCCGGGGTTTGTGTTATCGGGTGGAACCCACTTCCGCGCTCGCACCCGCTCCGGCCAGTTGATTCCCGTGGAGCTTGGGGTCACCAAGGTTGTCGATGAAGATCGCCATCTTTACATCCAAATCATTCGCGACCTGACCGAGCGCGAGCGTACCGAACGTTATTGCCGGCTCCATTCCGAGGTTGCCTCGCTGCTAGGGACGGACGAGGAGATGTCCAGCGTGGGGCCTCAGGTCCTGGCCGCGGTGGGGGAATGCCTCCACTGGCCGGTAGGGGTCCTCTGGATGGTGGATGCTTCCAGCCGGGTGCTTCGTTACGGAGCCGGTTGGTGCATGCAAGGGTGCGAAAGCTCCTACCTGTTGCACGCTCGGAGGAATCCTCTGCACCAAAATGTCGGGCTGGCCGGACAGGCGTGGCAGCGATCCTGCGTTCAACACCGCGAGGCACTCACCGGCGACACTCCCCTTCCACTTAGCGACTATCTGAAGAATGGCCTGGCCTGGCCCATTCGCCTGGGTGATGAAATCCTCGGCGTGCTGGAGTTCCGCGCGCCCAGCATTCCTGTGCCCGATGCTCAGCTGCTCCAGTGTCTGCTTCCCATCGCCACACACCTGGCCCAGTATCTGAAGCGGGGCCTGGATCAGGCTGCCCTGAAACGAGCCAAGGAAGTCGCCGAGCATGCCAGTCGAACCAAGAGCGAATTGCTGACCAACGTCAGCCATGAAATCCGCACACCACTCAATGGCATCCTCGGCCTGAGCGAGCTTCTTCGCAAGGAAGTCGATCCGGGCAAACAGCTGGAGCACGTGGATCTCATTCGCTCTTCGTCCCAGACCCTACTTGGCCTCGTCGGCGACCTGCTTGATCTTGGACGCATCGAAGCTGACCGGATGACCCTGGATCGAGAGTGTTTCAACTTGCGAGCCACTCTCGAGCCAACCTTACGGACCCAGGCGATTCGGGCCGAGCAAAAGGGCCTTACCTTCAACTGGTTGATCCATGCCGATGTACCCGAGTATCTCGTTGGCGACCCGCTTCGACTACAACAGATCCTGCTGAACTTGGTGGGTAATGCCATCAAGTTCACCCCGGAAGGCGAAGTTCAGGTTCGGCTCGCCGTCTCGGCTCGCACCCGGCGAGAAGTCATTCTGCACGGGGTGGTCAGCGACACCGGCATTGGCATTCCTCTTGAGAAGCAGGATCGCATTTTCGAGGCGTTTTACCAGGATGCTTCATCCGGTAGCGAGATGCAGACGGGCACGGGCCTGGGGCTGACGATCACCTCTCGGTTGGTCAGTCTCATGGGAGGTCGCATCTGGGTACAGAGTAATCCAGGACGAGGAAGCTCCTTTCACTTCACCATATGCCTGTCTCTGCCTGCCGAAGATGTGGACGCATCGAACTTGCCAGCCTTCTCGTCCTCTGACAGCGGACTTCGGACGCCGCCACCGGGGACGCCGATGAATCGCCGGCTACTTGTCGCCGAGGACAATCCGGTCAACCGCGTGCTCCTGGAGATGATCCTGCAGAAGCGGAACCATCAGGTTACGGTGGTAGGTTCTGGCTTCGAGGTGATCGAGCAGTGCGAAAAGAAGCCGTTTGACCTGGTGCTGATGGATGTGCAACTACCCCAGGTCGATGGAATCGAGGCCACGCGCCGGATCCTGGCCCGGGCATCGGACGGGCATCCCGCGCCAGTGATTGTGGCCCTGACGGCTCACAGTGGAGATGAAATCCGTCAGCGTTGCCTCGACGCAGGGATGCGTGCCTGCCTGTCGAAACCGATACAGCCCGCCGAACTCCTGCGCATGGTCGATAGGTTTTTACGAGACGAAACCAGCAAGAAGGAAGCCACGCCACCACCCCAGGCATTACCGGGGTGATTGCGGGCCGAGTAGTTGCACCACGGGTAGATTGGACTGGCCGGCGCTGGGCCCGGGTTCAGTGGGCATCGGTGGGGGTGGCGGTAACTCCTCCGCTGCGGTGTACGAGGACTCGGTGACGTGGGGCTTGCCCTCGATCGGCTTCTTGCTGGTGAGCAAGGGGTCCGGCAGGGGCTTCTCGCGCACCGCAGGCTTACTGCAACCTGCCAGGCCCACCCAGAGCACCAGCATCCCCAGCATCATCGGGCCCGGGATTCGCATCATATCGGTCTCTTCCTCAGACGCCCTACCCTGTCAAAAAAGCCGCTGCAAGTTTACCCCGTGTCTAGTTCTTCGGTCCCAGAATGTGGCGGTCTTGAGCCGAGAAAGTGGCGTGGCCGAGGCGAGGATCGTTACCAGCGGAGCTTTCGGACATCTTCCTCAGGTCGAGTGAGACGGTGGAGCCAGGCTAGAGGGATTGCGCAGGAGCACCTCCACAGGCAGGTGTTCGGTGAACGAGGAACGCAGGAACGATTCGTTAGCGGTGTTCTCCAGCAAGCGACGGACCAGGTAGGCCATTCCGGGCAGAAGATCGCCGTAGGGAGTGTAGACGCGCACGCGCTGCCCCATGCCAACGAGCACCTCCTTGATGGAATCCGCCATCCCATACAGCATCTGAATCTCGAACTCTCCCGGAGCAACTTTCAGCAAGCGACCCAGGGCCATGGCATGAGCGAGGCTGCGGATATTGTGGCTGGCGAAGGCGGGCCGCAGGTGCTGGCGGTTCTCTAACAGGAATCGAGAGAGGCGTTCGTAGGCGGCGTCGGACTCCCACTTGTTGGACCAGACCGGGACAGGCCACCCCTGCTGGGCCGCCAGTATCGACTCAAAGTCCCAGTATGCTCCCTTCACCAGGCGGACCGAGACCGGCGCGGCCCGACGCTGGGCCCAGTCGCGCAGGCGGAGCAGATCCCGATCGGTATCACGCAGGTAGGCCTGCATGGCGATGCCGACATCCACCCAGTCGCGAAAGTCCGGCTCAGACAGAATCTCCTCAAAGATCTGCAGTGTCAGATCCTTGTAGGCATACTGCTCCATGTCGAAGTTCACGAACGCACGCTGCTGACGCGCGGCCAGGAGGATAGGCCGTAGCCGGCTGCGCACCACCTGGCTGGTGCCCTCCGGGTCGATCGGATCAAACTGACTGTACAGCGCCGAAAGTTTGATGGAGACATTCACCCGGGGCAAAGGGTTGCGCCCGTCCGAGTCAATCTGTCGCTGCTCGGGCATCGCATGGACCGAAGTCGCCAGGTGCTGAATCAGCTGCAGGTATTCGGCCTGGGCTTTCTCGGCCTCAGACTCGGTGATGGTGGCTTCTCCCAGCAGATCCACCGTGAAGGCCAGCGACTGACTGCGCAAACGCCGCACAGCAGCAACCACCTCGGGTATGGTGGACCCGGCGATGAATTTGCGCGCTAGCCGACGCGCTGACCAGCGTACCATGCCAGTCAGCAGTGAGCCCAATGGTCCCCGGCTGGGCAAGAACCTCAAACCCAGGCGTGCCGGCCAGGGAAGGGCTGGCCCTACTTCCGCGAAGTATTCCCGCAGATGGCGCACGATGGCGTCGGCCGATTCCAGTTGCGGTAGCACATCGACGAAGCGAAACATTTGCAGTTTGACGGCCGGATCGGCCATCGTCAGATCCATCAGACGGTCGTCCCACCAGGTAGGCGAGAACGGCACCGGACCCAGAAGGGCTACCCGGGCAAAGATCTCGCGACCGATGCGCTGGGTCAGTTCGTCAAGCGCCTGTTCAGTGAACATCGCGGCGCGCTCCTTTGAGACACCTCCTCACTCTGCTAGTATACCTAGGCAAGCTACCCCCTGCTCTTCGTGGATGTGGATTCAATGAGCGATTTTCGGATCGGCAAGTTCCAGGTTGTTAGCACCCTGGGAACCGGGGCGCACAGCACCATCTTCCAGGTTCGCCGCAGTGAGGATAGCAAGCACTACGCCCTCAAGGTGGTGCAGATCGACTCTGCTGAGGATCAGAAGTTTCTGAACCAGGCCGAGCATGAGTTCGAGGTCGCAAGCAAACTCGATCATCGCAATCTGCTCAAGATCTACGCGCTGGAGCTGGTCAAGGACTGGCTCTTTCGCGTCCGGAAGGCGCATCTGCTCAGCGAGTTCGTGAACGGCAAGACACTGGACACCTGCCCGCGCCTGACCATTCCACGCCTGGTGCAGGTTTTCAAGGCAGTGGCCGACGGCATGGTTCACATGCATCGTCGTCAGGTATTCCACGGCGATCTGAAGCCAAATAACATCCTGCTGAGCCGGGCTGGTGAGGTGAAGATCATCGATTTTGGGCTTGCCCGCGTCAAGGGCGACAAGGTGGACCGCATTCAGGGCACCCCGGAGTACATGGCTCCAGAGCAGGTCAAGCACTCGATGATCAATGAACGCAGCGACATCTACAACTTCGGGGCCACGATGTATCGCCTGGTCAGCTGGAGGCTGCCTCCCCCGGTGGTTTCGGAAGAAGATGGCAATATGCCGCTGGATGCCAAGATGTTCAGCCGCATCTACAAACCCGTCGAGGAGCTGCAGCCACAAACCCCGGCTGGCCTGGCGGAACTCATCAACACCTGTTTGTCGTACGATGCTCACAAACGTCCCGAGCGGATGAGCGAGATTCAGGGCACCCTGGATCACCTGGTCGATGAGCTGGTGCGCAGCCCCGAAGACAGCCTCGAGGCCATGGAGTGGTAGTCTCTCTCCCCTGAGTTCTGCCATGCCTCCCCGGAACGACTGCCTGGATTTCATCGCGATTCACACCCCGGAGCTAATCGATCTGCTCGTCGGGGAGGACGCCGTATTGGACGAGCAGGGCGAACAGCTCCGTGAGCTGGCCGACCTGATCCAGCGCCACTATCATCGCAACCTGCATCAGCGACTCGTGGAGTTGAAGTACGCCTACTCTCCCTTCGATCCCGACAGTGACTGTGCTCCGCTGGCGCACATTCCAGCCCAGGAGAAGCAGACCCGGCTCAACGACTTGCTAAGCGACATCATCTGGGTGCTGAACCGAGCGCAGTTTCGCCACCTTAGCCGGCAGGAGTTTGAACCGGTCCTGCAAAACGCCTCGGAGTGGGGCATTCGCATGCAGGTGGATTTTAGCCTGTTCGAGCACTGCGCGGTCTTCGTTCGGGGGGAGGAGTTTCAGACCCGGAAGCTACGATCTGTGTGGACGTTCTTCCAGGAGCAGGATGTAGATGTTCCAATCTATCGGCGACTGGTCCTGCTGCTCAAGCTGCGAGGAGACCCTGGCCTGGGCCCCACGATTCGCGAGCATCACGTCTATCTCAAGCTCTTCAAGGAGATCCCCCGGGCCGACGTGGACATGCTACTTCCTGGCGCGCGAGTGCGCATGAACCTGATGGACCGGGGCAAGATCGGATTTGGCCTGGTGTCCGGGTTGGCCACCATGGTCTGGAAGTTCTTCAACGACCTGTGGGATTTCGCCCATCAGATTCTGTTGACGGGCTCCACCGCGAAGATGAACGTCCTCTGGGGCCTCGTGGCCGGCAGCCTGGGGTATGGCTACAAGTCGTACTTCGATTATCGCTCTACGAAGACGGCGTATCATCTAACTCTGACGCAGAGCCTCTACTTTCAGAACCTGGACAGCAACGCCGGGGTGCTGACCCGACTCTTTGACGAGGCCGAGGAGCAGGAGACGCGCAAGACCCTGTTGGCCTATTTCTGCGCCTGGCGCTTCGCTGGGCCACAGGGTATGACCGCCGAGGAAGTGGAAGCGGCCATGGGGTTATTCCTTGACCGTTATGCCGGTGTCTCCACGTTATGCACCCCCGGCCTGCCAATGGCTACCCTGCTCGAACTGGGGTTGGTGGTTCAGCAGGGTGCCAGCTTTCAGGCGGTCGATATTTCCGAAGCTATCCGACGAATTCGGGCGCTTCGCGACCAGCCCGCCGCCCCGGCTTCCCGGCTTGTTCGGAGAAGTTAAAGCCCCAGCCCGGCGGGACGAACAACAATCGGGTTCACCAGGACCGTGTGGAATCATCTTCCCCCAGACATCTCCCGGAGCCGTCGCCGATGGCGGAACACCACGATCGTGAACACTACATTCCCATTCGCAAGAGCGACCTGGTTGAGGCGCTGAGCCTGGACAGCCGACTGGACGCTCCGGAGCGTACGGCCTTCCGGCAGTTCACCCGCCTGGCCGGCGCCATCTGGCACTTTGAGTATCTAGAATATCTCGAAAATATCAAGGATGCCTACGCGCCGTTTGATCCTGATTCGGTCACGCCGTGCCTGACTCCCGTCTCTGCGGAAGATCGCCCCGCGCGGATCAACGCGCTCTTTGAAGAATTCGTCCACCTGATGGCCCGGGCCAACTTCATTCGCCTCGATCGCAATGCCATCGCGGCCGCGGTCGAGGGTGGCGCCAGCGACTGGGGCGTCAACATGTATGTGGACTGGGACATCTTTGAACGGCTAGAGATCTTCGCACGCTCTGAGGGAAAGACTCTCCGCACCCGGACGCACCCGTTCTTCTTCTGGCGCAAGGAAGAGAAAACGGTGGAGACCTACCGGCGGTTGGTCATCCTCCTCAAGCTCAAGCCCAGCAAGCGCGTCCCCGCAACGATCGACACCGAGGCCATCTTCGCCAAGATGTTCAAGGACATCCCCAAACTCGACCTGGAAATGACGTTGCCGGGTACGAGTTTGCAGATGCCCCTGACCCAGAAATGGAAGCTGGGCGGCTCTGTCCTGGGCACCCTGGGGTATGGGCTCTATCGCGTCTTCTGGGAAATGTGGGAAGGCATTCTGGCCCTGTTCGGACTCACAGTGAAGCTGACCATGGCCACAGCGACCACGGCCCTGGGCATTCTCTGGGGCCCCTTCCTGCTGTTGGGGGGCTACGCCTACAAACAGTACGCCGGCTACCAGGTCACCAAGCAAACCTACGCCAAGATGCTGACCGAAAGTCTTTACTACCAGAGTCTCGACAACAACATGGGGGTAGTGACGCAGGTACTCGACGAGGCCGAGGAGCAGGAATGCCGTGAGACGTTCCTGGCCTACTTCTACCTGTGGAAGTACGCTCCGCCCGAGGGCTGGACCAGTGAGCAACTCGATGATTACGTCGAGCTGGATCTCGAAGGGCGGTTTCAGGTCAAGGTCGATTTCGAGGTCAGCGATGCGCTGGAAAAGCTGGCCAAATTAAAGATTGTCACTCGCACCGGGGACCAATACCGCGCCGTTCCGATCGAGCAGGCGCTCGAACGACTCGACGATCGCTGGGACAACTACTTCACCTACCATCGATGAGTATTATTCCGGGATGGTCCGGATGCCATACTTGTCGAGCAGCCGATACAGTGCCCGCCGACTGATGCCAAGGGCGCGAGCGGCGTGGACCTTGTTGCCATGGTGTTCGCGCAGGATGTTAACCACGTGCCGGCGCTGAGTCTGATGCAGATTGGCGCTGGGCACTGCCTCATCCAGCGGGACATCGTGGAATCCCACCAGATTGTCGGGCAGATCATCTACCGTAATGCAGTGATCCTCGGCCAGGATCTGGGCGCGCTCGAGCACATTGGCCAGCTCTCGGACGTTGCCCGGCCAGTCGTAGCGAATCAGCGAATCCAACGCCTCGGGGGTGATTCGATAGCGCGAGGGCCCCAGGGGGCGCGTTGCCAGGAAGTGCTCGACAAGGTCGGGGATATCCAGTTTGCGTTCGGAGAGCGGCGGTAGGTGGATGGAGATGACGTTGAGCCGGTAGTAGAGATCCTCGCGGAACCGACCAGCCTTGATCTCGTCTTCGAGGCGACGGTTCGTGGCCGCCACCACACGGATATCCGCGTGTAGTTCGGACGTCGCCCCCACCCGGCGATAGTGTCCATCTTCCAGCACGCGCAGCAGCTTGGCCTGCAGGCCGATCGCCATTTCACCGATTTCATCAATGAACAGAGTGCCGCCCTCGGCCACTTCCACGAGACCCGGCTTCGCATGGACCGCGCCGGTAAAGGCGCCCTTCTCGTGTCCGAACAACTCGCTCTCGAGCAGACTTTCCTGCAAGGCGGCACAGTTGATCGTCACCATCGGACGATCCCGCCGCGAGCTGCCTGCGTGGATGGCCCGCGCAACAACCTCCTTGCCGGTGCCTGAGGGACCGCAGATCAGCACCGTCGCTTCGGTGGCCGACACCTTATCGATGAGCGACTGGACCTTGCGCATCATCGGAGAGTTGCCGACGAGGTTATGGCGCGGCGCCTCGTTCCGGACCTGGTGGACCCACTGCTTTTCGCGCCGGGCCAGCTGCACCTTTTCGTAGGCCTTCTGGATGTGTACTTCGAGTTCCTGAAGCCGGAACGGTTTTGTCAAGTAGTCGTAGGCACCCCGCTTCATGGCCAGGACCGCCGTCTCGACGCTCGAGTTGGCGGTCAGAAGGATTACCTCCATCTCGGGCTGCTGCTCTTTTAGCCGGGCCAGCAGGTCGAGGCCGCTGATGCCGGGCAGATGCAAATCGAGCAAGGCCACGTCACAGCGCAGGTGGCTGAGGCGCGACAGCGCATCCTCGCCACTGGAGGCCACGGTTACGGTCATCCCCAGGCGGTCAAACCTGGTTTTCAACAGGCCCTGTAGCTCCAGATCATCATCGACGATGAGGAGACGTGGCTGGGAGCGAGCTGCGGTAGCCATCTTGCTCAACCCCGGGCATGCACAGACGCAAGGAACGCGGTGAGGTCACAGCACACCGCGTTCCTCCATCCTCGCAGAATCTAGTGCGTTCTGCCAGTCATTGCTAGCTGGCGAACGATATCCATGGCCGTAATGACCCCTACCAACACACCCTGCTCGTCCACCACGAACAGGCGATGGACGTTCAGGTCGCGCATCTGGCTGATGACGCTCCATACCGGAGTGTCCAGCGCGACGCAAAAGACCGCAGGAGTCATTACATCCCGAACAGGTGTCGTATCGACACGCTCAATCTGGAATTCGTTCCACCAGGAACGTGGCAAGGGAGTTCCATACTCCACCTCGGGTGTGGAGAGATGTTCCACTTCCTCGCGATCGTGAATCATCACGTCAGTCTGAGTCAGCACCCCTACCGGCCGACCGGCATGGTCGATCACCGGGGCGCCAGAGATGTTGCGATCCACCAGGAAGGCCACTGCCTCCCTGAGTGTGGCGTCCTCCCGCAGCGACAGCGGGTTAACAGTCATCAGGTCCGCCGCGGTGCGGGCTTCCAGCACAACCGCACCTGCGGGCAGGGTCGTCGTGAGGCTCATCGGTTTACCCTCCGTCAGGTGTCCGGGCACCAGAATCAGGTGCAAACCCGATGCCGACATCCGATGCTTTTCTCATCCTCTCCTGGCACTGGGCTAGATAGCCCAATTTGAGCATCACTTTGCCCGGAGAGCTCCCGGCATGTGTGCGGGAACGACACACGCCGGGACAGATCCGCACGCTCTACCAGCTAAAAACGCTCAGCAAGTTGGAGTAATCATCGGTCCAGACACCCACGCGCTGGGCCATCTTGATCCGATCCGGCGTCAGCGCGATGAGCTTCTCGTAGCGCTCTCGCTGCTTCTCCAGCGAAGCCTTGGCTTTCTCGAGCCAGTCCTTGGGTCCGGCTGCCTCGTCCAGTTTCTCTTGCAGCTTCTTCTTCTGGGTCATCAGGTCGGCCTTGCGCTTCTCCAGGTCAGTGAGTCGTCGCTTGATTTGCGAGTTATCTGTCGCCTGATTTCCCGTCATCTCACCCATCAGTTGCTTGAGATCCTTCTCGATATCCTCTGCCTGCTTCGTCAGATCCTTGATGGGCTTCTCGAAGGCGTTGTAGCTGGTCAGCGCCTGGCTCAGCGGCTTCTCCAGGTTTTTCAGCTGCGCCTGGATCGCCTCGACCTTTTTGCTGTACTCCTCGTTCCGACAATTCAGCCACGACATCTGATCGAGCGGCACCCAGGTACTTGCCACCAGGAGATCTTCCTTTCGTCCTTCCTCGCGAGCCAGCAAGCGCGACTGCTGCTCCGCCAGATTCTGGAAGGCCCAGGCTAGCCGTGAGGTTGTTTGAAGGGTCGCCCCCTGGGAAGGCCACAGCGCCAATCCCAGCAGTGCCAACTGCTCGGGGTCGTTCTCCCAGCGTGGCCGTTCGAGAATCCGCTGCAAATGCTCCTTCTTGCGAGCCAGGGCTACCCAGTGAGCCCGATTCTTGCCCACGGCCTCGTTGTCGTCGTCACTCATGTGGTAGCCAATGAAGCCCAGTTCCTCGGCGATGTTGGCCAGCACCGGCTGCAGATCGAGGTAGCGGTTGGAGATGTGCATCAGGACGATGCCATCTTCTTCCAACCGATCGAAGTAGATCTTCACCGCTTCCTTGGTGATCAGGTGCACCGGGATGGCATCCGAGCTAAACGCATCAACCACGATCAGGCGATACTTGAAATCCTCGGAGATCGGATCTCCGAACTTCCGTGTCGGCGTCGGTTCATCTGACCGCTTGTGCAGCGGCTTCAGACGCGTCTTGACACCCTTGGGTTCAAAGGTGAGCCGGGCATCGCCGAGCACCAGGTTGACATTGACTCCGCGTTCCTCGGCATCCTCGACGAAGGTGAAGTACTCGTTACTGTCATAGGCGATGTCCACCACCACCGGATCGATGTCGTAGAAGTCGAGTGTCTGCCCGGGCAGGCCGTAGCAGCTCATGGTGCCGGTACCCAGACCGATGACCGCCATGGCCCGGGAGGGATCGGTGTTGTACGCCCGGAAGACATTCCCCACCGGACCGGTGCGATGATAGTACGTCAGTGGGGTGTCGCGCAGTTCTTCCTGCAGGAACTGCTTACCGTGCAGGGTGGTTCCATGCACCAGCCGCTTGAACGGGTAGACGTAATCGTCGCGGAAGTTGGCACCGCCCTCAACGCGCAGCACACCGAAGAAGCTGCGTTCCTGATGTAGCGGACTATCGTCCACGATGTTCGAGAAGCTGGCGGCCAGCATGATGGCCCCCACGCCGAGCCCGAACCGTAGCGACCGTTCGACGAAGGTGTAGCACAGCACGGCCGGCAGACCAAACGTCAGGATGACGCGGAACTGCTTCACATCCAGGCCCACCATCTTGGCAAAGCCCACGAGTCGGCCCTCGACTCCCTTGGCGGGCAGGCCCCAGTAGAGCCCGAGAACGAGCACGAGCAGAGCGGCCGGCAAGACCAGGTCAAGCACCCCATCTACCCAGGCGCCCCTCTCGGGTGTCTCCTCGGCGGGCTCCTCATCGAGTGGAGGCGGCCCGCTCCAGCCGCGCCAGGTGGCTAGCGCTCCTAGCACCAGAGCCAGAGCAATCGCGGTCACACCCCATTTCCATGGTCCCTGAGCAAGAGGAGCCAGATCAGGGATGTTGTCGCGCGAGCGGAGATACAACAACATTCCACCCACGAGCAGAAACACCAGGGCCAATGCCAGATCGGCCCGACGCGCCCAAATGCTACCGCGTCCCAGCCCCAGAGGAGGTAACAGCAAGCAGGCGAGCATCATCATCAGCGGATACTCGACCAGCGAGTTGAAGGCCACCGGCGCGAACAGGGCGTTGAACAACCCACCCAGCACGCCACCCAGCGACATCAGCAAGAAAAACTCGGTCAGATGCTCCGGAGTGGGCCGATCTCGGGCCAGCTCGCCGTGGCAGACCATGCTGACAATGAACAGGCTGGAGACATGCAGCAGAACATTGGCCACCACGCCCGGGCGGATGTCCGACAGCATCATGAAGAGCAGCAACAAGAGCAGCAGGGGCATGATCATGATCATGACCCGGTGAATCAGTCTCGTATCGCGCACCCGGACGAGCTGCAAACTGTAGGCGAAGATGCCCAGCCCCAGCAGGCCGATCAGCATGCGCACACTGTCGTCCGTGACGAACATCGGCATGATGTAGAAGACGGTGACTGCCACCAGGCTACCCAGGCCCGCGAGGGTGACAATGCTTTGCGTCAGCGGCGAGATGTGCGCGAAGACGATGATAAAGGTCAGCAGGTACAGGGTCAGCGGCAACACCCACAACAGAGGAATAGCCGCGATGTCGGTAGTGATATAGGTGGTGGCACCAAGCATGAGGCTGGAAGGCACCAGGGCCAGGGCGATCCAGTGCAGGCGGCGCAACCAGGTGACCGGCCGCGTGGTGGGACCGGTGTCGTCGATGCTGCTTTCCGTGGCGCGTTCCTTGCCACGAGAAGCAGGCGATTCCTTCACACTACCCGGGGAAGCCAGGCCCTCAGCAGGTAGGCTGCCGCCCACGCTAGCCAGTCCAAAGACCGGCGCGGGGCGCGAGCGCCACATCTGAAACGCGCACACCACCACCAGTATGGCCAGGGTGGTGAAGCCGAACACCCAGCCGAGCTGCTGGCCTCGCAGGGTCAGGTAGGGTTCGACCAGCAAGATGTAGCCCCACAGGCCCAGCATGCTACCGAAGTTGCTCGCTCCATAGAGGAAGTAGGGGTCGCTGGCGGAGGGATGGTCGGTGCTGCTGAACCAGCGTTGCAGAAGCGGGGCGCTGGTGCTGATCACGAACATCGGCAAGCCGACGGAGACACTGAGCACCAGAAGAAGCGCCGGGATGGGATTCCCCTCGTTGCCGAGGATCAGGTTTTGATTGGGAGCGAGCAGACCGCTGGAGAAGATGTAGTTGCTTGCAAAGGCGAGAAACGGCAGGAACAACACGGCGATCTGGAGGCGAGCTTGGCCCCGGGCTCCCAGCCACTGGGTGGTCCAGTGGGAATAAGCGTACCCCGCGAGAAGCACCGCCTGGTAGAAGACCATGCAGGTGTTCCACACCGCCGGGGTACCACCCAGCAAGGGAAGCATCATCTTACCCACCATGAGTTCGACGAAGAACATCAGGGTGGCGCTAAGAAAGAGTGTGAGCGCAAACGTGAACAGCATGACGGCGGGCAAGGGATGTTCCTCCGCGGTCGCGTATCGTCCCTGGCATCAGTTAGACCCATGGTGCAGCGCTCCGCGCCTGCACCGCTCGCCGGTCAGCGAGCCTGTCCTGAGGAATGTAGAGATTATCCCCAGGATGACGAGAGGATGGCTCCCACAAGCGGCATCCGACTCAACTTCGCGGTCAGGCTTCACCCCGACCTCCCCTGATATTCCGGTCATTCCGGTCCGAGAGGTCGTTCCTCGAACGATCCATTCCTCTTCCCGCGCCTCCTCTCATGACAAGGAAGCGAATTGGTCGATGGTGGATCAGGTTGGGATAAGTGGATTAAACCTGGAAGATGGGTGATTTATGGCGCAAGGGATAGGCGCCATGCCAGGTTAAGGGAGTGATGTTGGGCGAAAATATAGTGGACGCTACAGGATTCGAACCTGTGACCCCCAGCGTGTCGAGCTGGTGCTCTAGCCAGCTGAGCTAAGCGTCCTCAGCTACGTAGCAAGTTAGAGGCCCTTCCATCCCACGTCAAGGCCAAACGGGCTCCCGCGCGATCCGGATGGACCGGTTTTCCCAGGCGCGGTAGATTGCCCCCGCGAATTGCTTCGCACTCGCGTTCCCTCCGGGAGGTTGCTTCATGCTCTGCCTGGTCACCGGCGCAGCCGGTTTCATTGGTTCTCACCTGAGCGAAGAACTCCTGCGCCGGGGACACCAGGTCATCGGCATCGATTCGTTCATTCCCTACTACCATCGCTCCTACAAGGACGCGAACCTAACGCATCTGCTGTCGCGGAGCGATTTTCGCTTCCATGACGCCGACCTGCGCGAGGCCGACCTCGACGCCCTGCTCCCAGGAGTCGAGGCGATCTTCCACCTCGCAGCCATGCCCGGACTGCCGCGCAGCTGGACCGATTTCGACCTGTACCAGAGCTGTAACCTTTCCGCCACGCATCGCCTGCTCGAGGCCGCCCGGAAGCTCCACGACCTGCATCGCTTCGTCCATGTCTCCACCTCGTCGGTGTATGGCCGGTACGGCTCTGGGGACGAATCGATGCCGACGCGTCCGATTTCGCCCTACGGCGTCACCAAGCTGGCAGCTGAGAACCTGTGCCGGGCCCACTCCGACGAGTTCGGCCTGCCGGTGGTCATCCTGCGCTATTTTTCGGTCTACGGGCCGCGCCAGAGGCCTGACATGGGTTACCACAAGTTCATCGACGCCATGCTTCGAGGAGCCACGGTCACGGTGAACGGCGACGGCCTGCAGGTGCGAGGCAACACCTATATTAGCGACGCCATCGAGGCGACCATCGCCTCGCTTGACGCGCCCATTGGCGAAATCTACAACGTCGGCGGCGGAGAGACCGCCAACGTCTGGGAGATCCTGGCCAAACTCGAGTCAATCCTGGGCTGTCGGGCCATCATTCGCCGGGAGCCGGCCCGCCCGGGCGATCAACGCATCACCGGCGCTGATACAACCAAGCTGTCTCGCCACCTCAACTGGCGTCCGCACGTCGGCCTCGATGAAGGGCTGAGTCGTCAGGTGGTCTGGCAACGATCCCTGGTGCAACGCCTGGCGGCCTGACCGATCATCCCCCCACCTGCTGGACCAGCCCTGGGGTCAGGACGAACGGTGTGGGTGGGATGCTCTGGAGCGAGAACCTTTCGAGTAACTCGTCGAGGGAAACCGGTCGTACCTGGTCAATCCAGCCGCACGACCAGGCCAGTAACCCTCGCAACGTCTCTGGTCGAACGCCGGCCTCGCGCAGGGAGCATAGTCGAGTATCGCCGTGCCGCTTGGCGAGTCGGCGACCATCTGGTCCCACCACCAGGGGAATGTGAGCGAACTGTGGTGGGGTAAACCTCAGCGCCCGGTAGAGCAGCACCTGTCGTGGCGTGGAAGGCACCAGGTCGTCGCCCCGAATCACCTCCGTCACCCCCTGGTCTGCATCATCTACCACCACCGCCAACTGGTAGGCTGGAGTGCCGCTCGACTTCCACACCACGAAGTCGCCACCCACCTGGTGAAGGTCAAGCGCACAGTGGCCCCGGAAGATATCCACAAAGTCGGGTGTGTCGATCGGTAGGCGAAACCGCCAGCAGTGCGGGCCCAGCTGGGATGCATCACGCGGTGAACGACCAGCGCAGGTCCCTGGGTAGACTGGCCCCTCCTGGTCCAGGTGCGGAGCGCTGGCGGCCCGCTCGATATCCGAGCGCGTGCAGGTGCAGGGATACACCAGGTTTTGGTGTTGAAGACGCTCCAGCGCAGCATGATATAGAGGAAGCCGGGTGGTCTGAACGATCGGTTCGCCGTCCCAATCAAGCCCAAGCCAGCGAAGGTCCTCCAGCGCCTGCTCGGCTGCTCCCTGCTTGATGCGGGGTGAGTCGATATCCTCGATGCGCAGGCGTAATGTGCCTCCCCGCGACCGGGCGCTGAGCCAGGCGGTCAGGTAGGTGCGAGCATTCCCGACATGCTGGGCGCCGGTGGGCGATGGTGCCAGCCTCCCGACGATGGACGGCTCCACGAGCCACCTCATCCCGCCTTGCCAGTGAGGCGGGACACGAAAGCCAGCACCATCTTCCCAGCCTCGTCCGAATCGTCGTGAAGCTTCTTGACGATGGTACGATGAGTCACCCCATCAACAATATGGCGGTCCACTGGCACGCGATGCTTCTTCAGGGCGGCCACGAAATCATCAGCCATGTCGTGGAGGCCAGCCACCTCGCGCTCGGCGTTCAGAACCAGAAAGGGAGGGATGCCTGGCCGAATGTGGTGAATCGGCGAGGCATCCACCTGCACGTCGCGATCCCGGCCAAACACGATCCCGAAAGGGTTCACCCGGTCGCTCACCATCATGAGAGCCGATCCTAGAGGCGCGGCCAGGCGATTGGATCCAGAGACGCCCACCAGATGGTCCACCGTTCGCCGGGCCATGATGTTAAACTCGGCCGGGGCGGGGATGCGAAAAACGCCGGACACGGCCACCACGCCCTTGATCGCCTTGCGAGCACGTTCGTCGAGTTCCAGCGCTGGATCCTTCAGGTAGGTGAGATCGGTCGCCAGGAGTGAAACCAGGTGAGCCCCGGCAGAGTGGCCCGCGAGGATGATGTTATCGGCATCGCCTCCATACCGGGTGATGTTGCGATGGCACCAGGCGTAGGCAGCGGCCACATCCTTGATATGCTCGGGATGACGAACCAGCGGAGAGAGCCGATAGTTGGTCAGGACGGCGACAACGCCGTGCCGGGCGAGGAACCGGCCAACACCGCGATACATGCCGAAGAAGTTCTTGTCACCCGCCATCCAGGTGCCGCCATGGACAAACAGCACCACGGGCCGACGCGCGGAGGCCGACAGCTTCTCACGCGGCACAAACACATCCAATGTGTGCCGGGAGCCGCCGCCTGACCGGTAGCGCACGTCCAGCACCTCGCGGGGTGAATCAGCCCCTAGCGTCTGGTTTGCACCGAGCAACAGTAGCGTGAAGGTCAACAGGCGTCGCATGGAAGAACCTCATCCCGCGGATCATTCACCTGGTCGCATGTTTGCGAATAAACTCGACGATGGTTTCATACACCCGGTCCTTCGCCGCCCCCGCGGAAACCATGATCCGGATGTGATCGCTGCCCGTGATCTCCACCACCTCCGCCTCGTTGCCCTTATCGCGAACCGCCTTGCAGAACTTCTCCGACGGTTTGCGATCGCAGCCAGGCAGGTCCTTGTCGGCATACAAGATGAGAAACGGCGGCATTTTCTCGTGAACGTGCTTGATGGGTGAAGCGTTCACGCTGGCATCCCGAGCGGAGCCAAACACCCGGGGCATGAACCCCGGAGGTAACACCAGTGGACCACTGATGGGAATCACCCCGCGAATGGCGCTGGTAGTTAACTTGTGGGCCGTCAGGTAAGTCAGATCGCTTGCCAGCAAGGAGACCAGGTGCGCCCCGGCCGAGTGTCCGCAGAGAAAGAGCTGATCGGCTCGACCGCCGTGGCGCTCGATGTTCTTGCAGCACCAGGCAAAGGCCCGGGCGACATCGCGGATATGCTCAGGATGCTGCACTGCAGGCGATAGGCGATAGTTGGTCACCACCACGCCGATGCCCTGTTTGGCGTAGGCCGCCGCAAACAGACCATACAGTCCGAAGGTATCCTTGTCGCCGTGGACCCACGCTCCACCGTGAACGAAGAAGAGCACGGGGAAGCCTTTCAGCCCCTTCGGCAGGTACAAGTCCAGCTTATGCTTGACTTTGTGCTGATCGTCTCCGTCGTAGTAGACGACATCCTTGATGGTCTCCACGGTATAGGGTCGGGGTTTCGCCGTCTCCGCCTGTAGCGGGTGGAGAAACCCGGCTCCCAGGAGGGCAGCCAGGGCTAAACTCCGCATGGTAGCTATATCTCGAGGGGGTAGCGCGATGCAGAAGAACGTCCTTTGATTATATTCGTTGCTCCCCGCTCCGCTATTGACTTTCCTGGCGAATCACGGATCGGGCTTCCACCGCGGAGGTCGGCTGGGTATACAGTGCGGCGGAGGTGCATGATGCGCTGGAGGATCCCCCTCTGGACCGGAGTACTGCTTGTAGCCGGGTGCGCCCAGACCACCCAGGAACGTGCCCAGGAGCTGGGGATGGATGGCAACCATCTCTATCGCCAGGGCGCCTACGCCGAGGCGCGAGATCAATACCAGGCCGCCCTGGCCATGCAGCCCCAGAGTGTCGATCTGCTCTTCCGACTGGCCTCCTGCCAGGACAAACTGGGCAAGAAGCAGGAGGCGGAAGAAGCCTATCGCCGGGTGTTACAGCAAGATCCCAACCACCTGGCAGCCCGACACGCCCTCGTGCTGCGTCAGATCGAATCCGGTCAGCGCGAACAGGCAGTACGCTCCGTGGAAGATTGGCTCCGCGCCAGCCCCGGAAACGCCGGCCCCTACATCGAGGATGGCTGGTTGCGGGCACAGCAGGGCGACCTGGATAGCGCCCGGGGTCGTTTCCAGCAAGCGTTGCAGATCGATGCGTGCAATCCCCGCGCGCTGGAGGAGTTGGGGCGCATTTACGAACGTCTGGACCGCCCCGACCGGGCGATTGTCCTTTACGAGCGCAGCCTGGCCTCCGACCCCGAACAGCCCTCGCTTCGCACCCACCTGGAACAGCTTCGAGGCCGGGGAATCACCCGACCTCGTCCGGATTAACAGCGCACCTCCCTCCTTCCACCATTTTTCACGATACTCGACTGCCCAGTCCGATTGTCCCGGCATACACTGCCCCGTGACATGCGACGAATCTTCCGTGCCTGGATCAGTACCGGGACCCGTCCACGGAGCACCTGAGAGAGAGTCTTTGGCCACCGAGTTTCACTGGAATCTCATGGAACGAATCTACCATCTGGTGGTACCATCGACCTGGTATAGCGCCAGTCACGAGGATTTAATGGTGGCGTCCCTGGTTGACGAGGGGTTCATCCATTGTGCCTTCGGAAGCCAGGTAGCCTGGGCGGCCAACCGGTTTTATCGGGACGTCCCTGCTCTGCTGGCGCTGGAGATCGATGCCAGCCGGTTAACCTCTCCCCTGAAGGTTGAGCCTCCCCCCGGGAAGCCCTCCTCCGATCGACTCTTTCCCCACATTTACGGCCCCCTGCAGCGCGCGGCGGTGGTGGTTGTGCATGAACTGCAACGCGGCCCGGATGGCCAGTGGCAGTTCACCCCCTGATTCTGGAGGCCTGGTCGGTTGGAACGGTACTTCCTCGAACCTTACCGCTTCATTCCTCCCCATCGCAGCACATTCTGGTGCCGCGCGGCCCGGGGTGTGGTGATGCGCCACCTCCGCAAGAACCTGGGAATCCAGCGCTGGCAGTTTCGAGGCGAGGAACATCTCCGCCAATCGCTGGAGCAGAAGGCCGGCATCCTGCTCACCCCCAATCATTGCCGCTGGGCCGATCCCACCATGGTGGGGCTGGTGGCCCGCCACCTGGGTGCCTACCTCTACTTCGTGGCCTCTTACCACCTGTTCCGTCAGAGCAAGTTCATGGGTTGGTTCCTCAACCGGCTGGGCGGCTACAGCATCTGGCGCGAAGGCCTCGACCGCGAATCGATTCGCACCACCGCCGAGATCCTGGCCTCAGCCGAGCGCCCGGTGGTCCTCTTTCCCGAGGGCACCTGGTTTCGTCAGAATGATCGCGTGGGCCTTCTCCAGGATGGGCTGTCGCTGATCACCCGGCAGGCAGCGCGCCAGTCCACCCGGCCGATTGTGATCCACCCCGTCGGCATCAAATACTGGGTGCTTTCCGATCCTTCTGACGAGATCGACCGCCGGCTAGAGCGCCTCGAACAACGCCTGGGCTGGTCCGCCCAGCGCTCGCTTTCCACCCTGGCCCGGCTGGAAAAGCTCGGTGGCGCGCTTCTAGGCCTCAAGGAAATTGAGTTCCTGGGAAGCACCACACCGGGCAACCTCGATGCTCGACTTAAGCATCTGGCGGAATCGCAGGTCGAACGCATCGAACGGCAGCATCTCGGCAAGAAGCACTCCGGCTGGCTGCTCGAGCGCATCCGCCGGTTACGCCAGCATCTCACCCGGCAGCTGCTCGAGAAAACCACGGAGGCGGAGCGCATCATCCAGGTGCGCAAGGATCTCGATGACCTGCTCTTCTGCGAGAACCTCAACGCCCAGTCGTTCGACTACGTCTCTGAGCATCCCAGTTTCGAGCGCATCGGTGAAACCATCCAGCGCATCGAAGAAACCCTGAGCGACGAGATCGAGAGGCCCATCGCGCCGCTAGGAGCGACCATTGTGGTTGGACCGGCCATTGATGTCCGGTCTCAGGCGGAACGACCCGGGACGGCCGGTGGCGAATCGCTGGTCGATCAGCTTCGCACCTCCATGCAAGGGTTGATCGATCAATTGCTGGAGGAAGGGCCTCCCAGCGCCTGGGGGTGCCCATCGCAGCCAACTGCGCCACGCGCCCTTTCTGTTCCCACCGCTGGCCGAACCGATCCCGGTCGCGCGGCTGTTCCCACGGACGGTCAGTTGATCGGATGACCCGCCTATGTCGCCCTGCTAAGGATGACCTCGGATGACCCGGCTTTCGACCAGCCAGAAGATCAACAACCGCCTCTTCACGGCCGTTCACCATCGCAACCTCATTTACAACACCTGCTGGGAGGATCCCGCCCTCGATCGGGTGGCCCTTGATCTCGGACCGTCCGATCGCTTGGTGGTGATCACCAGCGCCGGCTGCAACGCCCTGGACTACCTTCTTGCTGGAACTGGCCACGTCCACGCTGTGGATGTCAATCCAATCCAGAACGCCCTGCTCGAGTTCAAGCGCGGCGCGATCCTTGGACTCGATCATGCTTCCTTCTTCGAGTTGTTCGGGACGGGGTACTCCCCCCAGGCTCGGTCGATGTACCTCGATGGCATTCGACCTCACCTCTCGCCCTTCGCCCAGAGCTACTGGGATCGGCATATCAACTTCTTCCGGGGCAAGGGCTGGCGGCACTCCTTCTACTACCGCGGCACCTCTGGCCTGCTCGCCAAGCTGGTCCTTGTCAATATCCACCTCATGCATCGGCTGCGCAAGCCGATCGAGGAGCTGCTTGCTGCGGAGACGGTCGAGCAGCAGCGGGCCATCTACGAGGAGAAGATCAAACGTCGCATCTGGACGCCGTGGCTGAAGTTCTTCCTCTCGCGCAGTTTTACCCTGACCCTCCTGGGCGTCCCCTGGCCCCAGCGCGATCAGATCGTCACCCAGTATCAGGGAGGCGTGCCGCAATTCATCCGCGATTCGCTGGAAGCAGTGGTTTGTAATCTGCCGTTCCGCGACAACTACTTCTGGCGTGTGTACATCCAGGGGCACTACACCCCCGAATGCTGCCCCGAGTATCTCAAGCGCGAGAACTTCGACCGCCTGCGGTCGCTGATGCCGAAGCTGGAAATCCACACCTCGACACTTACGGACTTTCTCCGTCAGGCCCAGCCAGGCATTACCCGGTTTGTCCTGCTCGACCACATGGACTGGATGAGCTGCGTGCATCCCAGCGTCCTCGTGGAGGAGTGGAACGCCATTCTCTCCAGCGCGGCTCCGGGTGCCCGAGCAATCTTCCGCAGTGCAGGGCTGAAGGTGAACTTCCTCGATCATCTGCAGGTGCAGCATCGCGGTCGAAATGTGGAGCTGGGTACGCTGCTGCGCTACAACCCCGAGTTGGCCGCTGACCTGCACCAACGTGACCGCGTCCACACCTACGGCAGCTTCCACATTGCCGATCTGCCCAGCTGATTAACACACCAACGTCGGCGCGGGCCCTGGGCGACCCGCGCCTCGTTCGTTTTCCTCCCAAACTGGACAGGATCATGGGTCTCGGCTCCGATCTCCGCATCCTCTATAACCTGGCCTTCAAGCGCGTGCGCGGCTCCAGCCATCAGGAGCGACTCGAAGCGTTCTACCAGCACCAGGCGGAGGGTTACGACGACTTTCGCAAACGGCTACTCCATGGCCGCGAAGAGATGATGCAGGCGCTCGAGCTTCCACCGGGCGGTCGTCTGCTCGACATGGGAGGTGGAACTGGCAGCAATATTGAACATCTCGGTCCGCGCCTGGGACAGCTATCCTCGGTCACCATCGTCGATCTGTGCCCTTCTTTACTGGAAACAGCCCGCAGACGGATCGCCGAGCGCGGCTGGACCAACGTCCACACCGCGCTGGCGGATGTCACCACCTACACCCCAGAAGGTGGCCCGGTCGATTTGGTGACCTTCTCGTACTCGCTCACCATGATCCCCGACTGGTTCCGCGCCCTGGAACGCGCCTACGAGCTTCTGAAGCCGGGCGGAATGATCGGCATCGTCGATTTCTACGTTTCGCGCAAGTGGCCCGCCGAGGGGCTGCGTCGTCACTCTGTCTTCCGACGGTGGTTCTGGCCCACCTGGTTTGGCTTCGACAACGTCTTCCCCAACCCCGACCATCTCCCCTGGCTGCAGGGCCACTTCGATACCGTGCGTCTGGAAGAGCGCCAGGGCCGCGTGCCATACATGCTCTGGCTGCAGGCGCCATACTACATCTTCCTCGGTCGGAAGCGAGGCTGAGCGCCAGGGCCGCACGAGGCATCTCGACTCCATTTTCAGGCGCCCGCTGCTAGAATGAGGGGCAGAGGAGGATTACGATGCGGTCTCTGCCAATGGCCGAAAGCAGGTCGCCTGGGCGACGGTTACCTGACTGGTTGAAGAAGCCGTTGCCAGCCGGCAACGAGAACTTCTTCACCCATCACCTGATCGATGAACTCAAGCTGGTGACGGTGTGCGAAGAAGCGCGCTGTCCCAACCGCGCAGAATGCTGGTCGCGCCGTACAGCCACGTTCATGATCCTCGGGCAGGTCTGCACCCGGCCATGTGGCTTTTGCTCGGTCGAAAAGGGAAGCCCTGACCCCATTGAAGCCGACGAACCCGAACGCGTGGCCGAGGCAGCCTCTCGCCTGGGCTTGAAGCACGTGTGTCTCACCTCGGTGACGCGGGACGACCTACCCGATGGCGGTGCCGACCACTTTCGTCGCTGCATCCTGGCGGTGCGCGAACGGACTGGGGCAGCGGTCGAGGTGCTGACCCCCGATTTCCTCGGCAACCTGGCTGCGGTGGACATCGTGCTTTCCGCCTCGCCGGAGGTCTATAACCACAACATCGAGACAGTGCCGCGCCTGTACCGCAAGGTGCGCGGGCGGGCCTCCTACCAGCGCAGCCTCGATCTGCTGGCCCACGTCAAGCGCCAGCGACCCGATATCGTCACGAAGGCCGGCCTCATGCTGGGCATCGGCGAAACGGTCGAAGAGCTGATGGAGGTGCTTGCCGACCTGCGCGAGGTTTCGTGCGACACACTGACACTGGGTCAGTATCTAGCTCCTACGCTCAAGCATGTCCCCGTCGCTCGGTTCCTGCCGCCCGAGGAGTTCGACGACCTGGCCGCCCGGGCACGTTCACTGGGATTCAAAAAGGTAGTCGCTGGCCCCTTCGTCCGTTCGAGCTACCACGCCGACGAAATGCTGGACGAGGCCCGGACGTGAATCGCGTCCCGGTGCGAGTGCCCGACCTGGGAGCAGGACCGGTGCGATTCGGATTATGGCTGGTCGAACCCGGCGAAGCCGTCTACGCTGGGGATCGTCTGGCCGAGATCCTGGTGCCTGCGGCTTCAGTGGATGTCGCGGCTCCTGCCACGGGGATCTTTCTCGATCCGCAAGCGCTGCCGCGCGACGCGCTGCAACCGGGCCAGGTCGTTGGCTTTATCGCGGCAGAGGACGACGAAGACTAACCATGGTACGTAGCTGCTTTCTCTCGCTGGACGGTCCGGACGGCACGGGCAAATCCACGCAATGTCGTCTGCTGGCCGAGTGGCTGCGCAGCCAGGGGACAGAGGTGGTCGTATGCCAGGATCCCGGAGGAACCTCCCTGGGCCAGGCGTTGCGCGAGATCTTATTGACGGGCAAACATCACCCTGCCCTGGCCGCTGAGGCGCTGTTATTCATGGCCAGCCGCGCCCAGCTAGTGGCCGAAGTGATTCGTCCCGCGCTGGACCGTGGGGTCGTGGTGGTGTCCGATCGCTTCTTGCTGGCTAACGTCGTCTATCAGGGGCACGCTGGTCTACTGGACGTGGAGCTTCTGTGGAAAGTGGGGCAACTCTCGACTGGCGGCCTGGTCCCCGATCTGACTCTGGTGCTAGATCTCCCACTCGAGCAGTCGTTGGTGCGCCGGGGACGTCCAGCCGACCACCTGGAATCCAGGCCGACTGACTTCCATGAGCGCGTGCGGGCTGGATTTCTCCTCGAAGCCCAGCGCCGAGCAAACACGCGCGTGATCGACGCCAGCCCGCCGGTCGAGGTAGTGCAGCAGGCGATTCGGGCTGCCTTCACCCAGTATTTGCTCCAGGAGAGGTAAGCCATGGGCTGGCAACGGGTTCGCGGACACGACCTGCTGATCGAAGGGTTCCGCCGGGTGGTGCAGCGAGGCCGACTCGCTCACGCCTACCTCTTTTGTGGTCCAGTGGGAGTGGGGAAGGCGCTGTTCGCCCGGGAACTGGCCCGTGCCCTTCTGTGCGAGCAACCCCTGGGAAAACTGGAAGCCTGCGACCACTGCCCTGCCTGCAAGCAACTCGAAGCAGGCTCTCATCCAGACTTCACCATGGCGGTCCGCCCTCCTGACCTGGCCGAGTTTCCCATTGCGCTGATGCGCGCGCTCTGCGAGAATTTCTCGCTCAAATCGGCCCGCGGGCGTGGCAAGGTGGTGCTGATCGACGACGCTGACGACCTCAACGCCGAGTCGGCCAACTGCTTCCTGAAAACCCTCGAGGAGCCTCCTGCCGGATCGATGTTGATCCTCATCGGCTCCAGCCCCGAACGTCAGCTGCCGACCATCGTATCGCGCTGCCAGGTAGTGCGCTTCGCCCCGTTACCGCAATCGCTGGTGGAAGAGATCTTGGCCCAGGAAGGGGTCGATGACCCCACGCAGCGCAGACGCCTGGCCAACCTGGGACATGGCAGCCCTGCCCTCTCCTTGCAACTGGCCGATCCTGACCTGTGGAAAATGCGCGGCCAACTGATTACCGGATTGACTGGCCGCCCTATCGATCCGGTCGAACTTGGCAAGGCGTGGATGGCCTTCGTCGAGGAGGCGGGGAAAAAAACCTCGGCGCAACGCCGTCGCGCCTCGCTGGTCCTGCGACTGGTTATCGACTTTTTCCAGGATGTGCTCACGGTAGGCACAGGCGCTCCCCCGCGTCGGACTGACCCGGCCGACCTACCCCAGGTTCAGTCGCTGGCCAGCCGACTGGATCCCAGCCAGGTACTGTCACTGCTCGATCGCTGCCTGGAAGCCGACGCCCAGATCGATCGCCGGGTGCAGCTGATCCTGGTGCTTGAAGCCCTGCTCGATCATCTCGCCCAGCAGACCGCAACTCCCATCCCTGCGTGATCGCCTGTCTTCAAACGGGATCGCCACTTGACGAGGAGAATACTGGGTGGTAAAATAGGACAATTCGATCTTTAACTCACCAAAGGAGGCGGAAGTGATGCCACAAGTGATGTTGCGGGGGTTGGTCGGAGGTGTGCTGGCGAGTCTGATCGCGCTGAGTGTCTGCTCGGCCGCAGGCGACGACGTGGATGCCGCCGCGCTGGAGCGTACCCGGGAAAAGGTGAAGATGCTGGACGATGCCTACAAGCTGGCTGTCGTCAGCGTGACAAAGCACTACGTGGAGTTGCAGTCCGAGGCCCCGGCAGCTCTGGTGGCCAAGGAAGTGTTTGAGGCCATGCACAAGAAGGGCTGGCACACCTCGCGCCTCATCGACGCGACCGGCAAGCCCAAGGGGTCGGGCAACGTGGCTGTTTCTGCTTTCGAGAAAAAGGCGGTGGAGCAGATCAAGGGGGGCAAGGCCTACTACGAGGAAGTTGCCAAGAAGGACGGCAAGCCCGTGCTGCGCGCGGCCACCATCGTGCCGGCCGTCATGAAGCAATGTGCGGTCTGCCACGGTGGCAAGGAAGGCCGTCTGCTCGGCGCCATCATTTATGAGCTGCCCATCAAGTGACCATCACTTACCTGGGATGAGCATTTCAGGGGGGCCAGTGCCCCCCGTTTCTTTTGCCTGGGATCAGATCATGTAGGCCCAGCCGCGGTCAGAATCAGGCTCTGTGCGCCGAGGACAGGTCGGGCAGCGGTCGTCCGCCAGGATCTCATACCCCCGGCGCACGGCACGCAGAGTCGAGGTCATGACCTCGGGTTCCCCGGAGGGGGCCAGTTCCTCGGGGTAAATGCGGTCGGCTGGCATCCAGTCGGTGAAGCGAAGCCGGGAGAGCGCCGCGAGAAATTGAGCGCGCACGCCGCACAAGAGCACTACCACTCCCTGCCGATGCATCTCTTCGAGAAAATGCTGGAGTTCTTCCAGGCAAACCATGTCCGGATTCTGAGCACGTTTGAGACGCAAAACGATGACACGCACGCCCAGATTGACGCGGCTCCGCAGTTCACCCAGAAGCAGCTGAAACTCCGGGGCAGCACCGAAAAACAGCTGGCCCTCCAGGCCCATGATAACCAGGCGCGTGCAAGTCAGATCCTCGGGCCGGCGTTCGCGCAGCACGCGATCCTTACCCACCACCAGTTCCGAGGCGGTGATTCGCGCCGCACGCGGCACGAAGAACAAGAACGAGAGGAATACTCCGATAAGAATAGAAAACTCGATGCTCAGAAACACTGCCGAGGCAGCTGTGGCGATTGCCAGTCCGGCATCAAAGCGGGTGGCGCGGAGGCAATACAGGAAGCGTTTTCGATCCACAATCCGGTAGGCGGTCCAGAGAATCACGCCGGCCAGCGCGGGTTGAGGTATGTAACTGGCAAGAGGGGCGAACAGAAGAACTGTCAGCGCCACGGCAATGGCAGAAATGATGCCCGACAGTCGGCTGGCCGCCCCCGCATGAAAGTTGATCGAGGACCGCGTCAGGGAGCCGGAGCCTGGCATGCACTGGAAGAGGCCCCCCCCCAGGTTGGCGATTCCCTCCGCCAGGCACTGCCGGTTGTAGTCGATCGGCTCCCGGGTACTGGCAGCCAGCGCCTTGGCGATGGCCAAGGCCTCGACCAGTCCGAGCAAGGCAATGGCCAGCGCGCCGCCCCAGAGCATGCGAATGCGATCCGGATGCAACGGCGGCAGTGAAAGTGTCGGTAACGCCCGCGGCACCTCGAGATGGCCAATTTGTCCTTCGGTCGGCATCAGGTTGAAGTACCAGGTGCCCAGCGAAATCAAGATCAACGACAGCAACAGCTCTGGCAGACGGATGCGTAAGCGTCTGCCGAGCAGATGAAAGGCCAGCACGAGCAGGATGGTGCTTAGGCCAATGAGGGCGGCCCGAGGATTGATCGGACCTCCCTGCGTCAGGGTGAGCCATAAGCGATAGAGGAAGTGATCCTCTCCGCCTCCCTGTGGCTCCAGACCCAGGATGGAATGGACCTGGCTGAGCGCCACCAGGATTCCAGCCCCCACCATGAACCCCAGAATCACGGATTCGGAGATGTACCGAGTCAAATCGCCCAGGCGCAGTACCGCGATGAGAATTTGGATAAGACCGGTCAACACCGCCAGGAGGGTGACCATCTCCATCCGCGCAGGATCGTGCGGCCCCCGGGTGAGAGCATCCACCGCGCCGAACACCACCAGAGAAATGGCGTTGGTCGGACCGTTGATCAGGTGCCTGGAAGAGCCAAAGATCGACGCCAGGGCGGTCATCACGATGGCGGTGTACAGACCATATTGCGGAGAGATCCCCGCAATCAGGGCGTAGGCCATCGCCTGAGGAACGGCCACCGCCGCCACCGTGAGACCGGCCAGCAAATCCGCGCGTAACTTGCTGAGGGTGTAGTCCATCATCGTTCCCGGGCCCTCCTGGCATGTCCCAGGGCCGTTCTGTACCCGAAAGGCCGGGTAAAAGCCATCGGTAAGCCGACTAGGTAGGCAAGGGCCTGCGCAGTAATTCGCCGATCACCTCGCAGATTCGGAGAATGGCGGCGTTGAGGAAGCGCTGGCCCTTTTCCGCGCTGGCCAGCTCAGGGTAGCCGACCGCACCATGATCGGTTCGCTGACGCATATCCTCTGCCAGGTACAGGCCGCGCAACACGGGATTCTCGATCGGCAAGTCGTCGCGGATCTGATCGCGTTTGACCAGTTCCGGACGCAGAGCGAGCATCATCGAGGTTTCAAACTCGCAGGCATGGCCCATGATCTTGCGGGGCCCCTCGGCCAGGTCGCCCAGCTCGCGAGCAGCCAGGTCCCAGTAGGAGGCCGCTGACAGCTGACGGTGCTTCCAGGCAGGCTGTAACCGTCGCAAGGCCATCTGCATCGTGTCGATGTTCCCGCCATGACCGTTGAGCACCAGCAGGCGCTGATACCCATCTTCGAGCAGGGGTTCAAGCAGCTCACAGAGGATATCGACGTGGGTATCCACCCCAGTGGACAGGGTGGCTCCAAACCGCAGGTGGTGATGGCTGGCTCCCAGCCATAGAGTCGGCAGCTGCACCACCTCGGCGGGCATCCGTGCCTCCACACCATCCGCCACGCCAGTCACCAGCACAGTATCAGTGATCGTGGGAAGATGCAGGCTGTGCTGTTCGCAGGCAGCAATTGGCAGGACAACCACCACCCGATCCCGGGATACCTGGCGCAGTTCCGGGAACGTTAGTTCAGCAAATTTCACGAGGCTTCCTCCGGTGGACAGAAATCAGGACTACACAGGTGCGGATAAGGCGTTACAATAAGTGGAGAGTTGCAACCACCCCAGGGGTTTCACGCGCATGGCACTACTGAGCAGGAAGGTGGACTACGCCTTGCTGATTCTGTCTCATCTGCATCAGCATCCCGAAGGTGGCTGTGCCCGCGCAATCGCTGAGCGTTTTCGTCTCAAGTCCGCCTTCGCAGCGAACGTGCTAAAACTCCTTTGTCGCAAGGGATTTGTGGTGAGTCAGCGAGGTCTGCGCGGGGGATACCAAATTGCTCGGCCCGCCCGGACGATCCTCCTGAGCGATTTACTGGATCAGCTAGGCGAAGGGTTCTGTCTCACGGATTGCACCGGCCCCCTGAAGAACCAGCGTTGCGATCTGGAGCAGGCCTGTTCCGTGCGGGGTGCCATCCAGGAGGTTGACCGTCGAATTCGAGATGTTTTACAAACCGTGACGGTGGCCGACCTGATTCCCTCGGAAGAAAAGGACAGTACCAATTCTCTGGTGGGCCTGGAGTTGCTGAGCCGGTGAGCGAGCGACCTCGTGTGATCTATCTGGATAACAACGCCACAACGCAGGTGGACCCGCGCGTTGCTCAGGCGATGTGGCCATATTACTGCGAGAAGTTTGGCAATCCAGGTAGCCGACATCATGTATTCGGCCGTGAGGCCGAGGCCGCGGTGGAGCAGGCCCGCGCTCAGGTGGCGCAGCTGCTTAACGCCAGTCCCCGCGAAATCGTGTTTACCTCCGGGGCGACCGAATGCAACAATCTGGCTCTGAAGGGGGTAGCTGCCATGCACCGCCTGCGGGGCAACCACCTGATCAGCTGTGTCACCGAACATCACGCCGTCCTCGACCCCCTAAAGCGGCTCGAACGCGAGGGTTTTCGGGTCACGTTGCTTCCGGTAGATCGCGAAGGCTACATCGATCTCGGGCAACTCGACGCGGCCATTTCGGACCAAACCATCCTCGTGAGCCTGATGGCTGCGAATAATGAAGTAGGCACACTGCATCCTCTGAAAGAGATCGGGGCATTGTGCAAACGGCGAGGCGTCCTCTTCCATACCGACGCGGCCCAGGCTGCGGGACGTCTCCCCCTGGATGTCGAGGCGCTGGGGCTCGACCTGGTGAGTATCAGTGGCCATAAGATGTACGGTCCCAAGGGGATTGGTGCCTTGTTCATCCGGCGGCGTTCTCCCCAGGTTCGGCTAGAACCGCTGCTGGAAGGCGGCGGACAGGAACGCGGAGTCCGATCGGGCACGCTCAACGTCCCTGGCATCGTGGGTTTGGGCCTGGCCTGTGAACTGGCCGGACAGACCATGGCTGAAGAAGCCGCACGGCTGGAACCGCTGGTTAATCATCTTCGCTCGGGACTGATCAATTCGTTGGAAGGCGTCTCTCTGAATGGGCCGCGCGAGCCTCGCCTGCCCGGTAATTTGAATCTGTCGTTCGCCTGGGTAAGCGGCGAAGCGTTACTGATGAGCCTCAAGGGAGTGGCACTCTCAGCTGGTTCGGCCTGTACCTCGGCCAACCCCGAACCCAGCTACGTCCTGCGGGCGCTGGGTGTGCCGAACGACCTTGCCCAGGCCAGCCTCCGCTTCGGGTTGGGCCGGTTCACCACCCGGGAAGAGGTCGATATGGTGCTCGACGACGTTCGCCGGGTTGTCGAGCAACTTCGCAAGTTGAGTCCGGCCTACCATCTGCACCGGCACCAGCCGGTCTGTTCCTGATTGTCCTGGCGTTTCCTTTCCTGAAAGGATGTTTCTCATGGCGATTGAACTCACCGAAAAGGCGGCCAGCAAGGTCAAGGAGATCATCTCCGAAGGCCAGGCCAATGGCTCGCTGCCCAAGGATAAGATGTACCTGCGACTCCGCGTCGTCGGCGGGGGTTGCTCAGGATTCCAGAACAAGCTGGACCTCGATCCCGAGGTGAAGGACAAGGTTGACGAGATCTTCGAGTTTCACGGCGTACCCGTCGTGATCGACAAGAAAAGCCTCATTTACCTCACCGGCGCTCGCGTCGATTACCACGACGAGATGCACCGCTCGGGCTTTAGCATCAGCAACCCCAACGCCAAGAGCACCTGCGGCTGCGGCTCGTCCTACACGATGTAATCCCTTCATTCCTGGCCCACCTCCGACCGCGAGGTGGGCCTTGTGCTCGCGCAGTCCTTCTCCATCTCTCCAGGCTTACCTGACAGGTACTTTCGTTCTCCTCGTTACCGTTATTGCCGACGGAGTTGCTGGTCTGGTTGGAGGATTCCCTCCGTTCCCGTCGATCAGGAAAGTAACCCATCTGGCGCAATTCCGGGGCGATCCGGGACGTCGGGGGGAGGGGCTTTGTCAGGAAGAAACAACCATGAGGAGAATCGTCTTCTCCTTGCTACTGGGCCTGGCCTTCGTGGCCACCAGCCGAGCGCAGTTTCCGGTGATCAATGCACCCTATCCGCCGATGGGGCCACAGTATGCCGTCGAAGCGCCGGTGCAAGACTACACGCCGTACGTCGGTCCGTTGTGGACCATCAATGCCGAGTATCTGCTGTGGTTCCTCAAACCACACGATTTCTCGACGTCAGTGGCCGGTTCCACCACCGATCCGAACGTGAACCTGGGCGCACGCATTTCCTCCATCGGCGCCTCGAGTTCCAACTATACCAGCACCCTGGGGCCAAACGCCTGGGACCGGGGCCCTTATTCCGGTGCGCGGTTGACCATCACCCGGGCTCTACCAATGAGCTTCGACCGCTGCGTCTACACGGAAGTCTCGATGCTGTGGTTGCCATCTCAGGGTGGTACGCGGCGAACCATCTCCAGTCCGGACGGCAACCCGGCCGTCCTGCTTCCCTTCACCACCACGCAGGACCTCCCCGGTCTCCCGGCCGGGAACTATTCGGCCGTGCTGGCGGGGAATGTCAATGGTCAGCGTGTGGCTGGCTACACTGATGCCACGACCCAGACCCAACTGTGGGGCGGCGAGTGGAACATCGCTGGGCCGCTCTACCAGTCTAGCAACTTCGGCATGGAGGCCCTGGTCGGCTTCCGTTACCTCGGCCTGGCCGACGTCTTTGAACTCAGCACCAACACTGGTCTGAATGGTGGCGTTTCGACCTTCGACCGCTTCTCGACCGTGAACCACTTCTACGGTGGCCAACTCGGCCTGAAATTCCTGTGGTCGGAAGACCGCTGGGGTGGCATGATCGGCTCGAAGGTGGCCCTGGGTGATACCAACTCGTTCCTCACGACTTCTGGTAATACCTACACCCCGGGCGGAGCGACCACACCGGGTGGTTTCTACACGGGAGTTTCCAACCTGGGAGATGCGAGCAAGGACCGCTTCGGCGTGGTGGTGGACCTGAACGCCTCGCTCCGATTCGCCCTGAGTTCTTCGATGGGCATCTCGGTCGGCTACAACTTCCTCTACTGGAGCGGCGTGATGCGAGCGACCGACCAGGTCTCGGCGACGGTGAATCCGACGACGAACGCCAGCTTGAACGGCCTGTTCGCCCCGGGCGCGGTGGGCAATCCAGCTCCGCAGCCGGTTAACCGGGTGGACGACATCTGGGCCCACGGCCTGAATTTCGGTTTCGACGTGCGTTTCTGATCCCGAGTCGATCTGTTCCTGACAAGCCCGGCCGGCACGAGAGAAACCTTCTCGTGCCGGCGGTTGTCCTTTTTGGTAGAATACCCTTGAGGGGCGCTTAGCTCAGTGGTTAGAGCACCTGCCTTACAAGCAGGGGGTCGTGTGTTCGATCCACACAGCGCCCATTTTTGCCAGCCGCGTCCAGGGTAGACTGGGTTTGACAACCCCTGACCTGGAAGCCAGTTACGGCAATGTTCCTCAGAATCTCAGCTACTATACTCTTGTCTCCTTCTGTCTCGATCTGCGTCTGCTTGCACTCGTTCCCAGCAAGCAGGAGTGCAAGCAGAAGGAAACCTAAACTTGCTCGGCAGTGTCGGTTCCGGTCGGCTTCTGAACCATGGATGCGCTGTCAAGCGGCAGCGCCGGTAAAGATTCGACCGCACCTGCGACGTCCAGCAGACGTGGATCGGTGTACACGTTCATGGTCAGATCAATCGAGCTGTGACGCATCGCCTGTTGCGCGGTTCGCGGCGATACACCAGCGCGACTCAGCAAACTGCCGAACGTCGTTCGCAAACTGTGGATATCGATGGTGCGATCGCGATCATCCCGCTTGGGTATCCCGGCGAACTCCAGGTCGCGGTCGAAAATTCGCAACAGACCGTCCGGGACGGTGAACAACGGCTCATCTGGCAGGAGTCGGATCGGTAGCTTTGTCCCCTTCACCTTTGCCTGGGCCTGTCGTTCCTGCAGTCGGTTGTCGAGCCATCCACGCAGGTCCTCGGCCAGATCACGCCTGAGAGCAATCGTATTCCCCTCTCGGTTCTTCTCGTCGGCGGCTTCCAGCTCGACGAAGGGACGATCACCGTCGAGGTGCAGCTGACAAACTGTCAGGCTGACCAGCTCACCCATACGAAGGCCGGTCATCACCAGAGTCTTGTAGGTCAGGCAACGTTCATGGCCACGACGCTCCAGTTTCAATCGTGTTGCCGGTCGCATCTTCACCCCGACCTGACCTGTCCGCTTGCCGCGTGTCACGATCAGCCGTTCCTCGACAGGACGACGCCGTGCAGCATCGAGCAGCCGTACCAGTTCATCCACGGTCAAGGATCGGCGTCGGCGTCGAGGGTCGGCCTTCTCATTGGCGCGGGGAACACGCTCGACCGGATTGGTGGTCAACCTGGTCGTGTCGATGCACCAGTTGCAGAACGCCACCAGACAATTGCGATGGGCGTTTCGAGTCCGGGCCGACATTCCTTCAGTTGCCCGGGCAGCAAGCCATCGCTCCAGCCGCTCCCGTGAAACACCAGCGAGAGTTTTGATCCCGCACTCCTGAGCCAGCCGGTTCAGGTAGCGTTTGCTGTCGCTACGGTGGGTCGCGGTAGCATCGATGGCGTCGAGATGCTGCAGGAATCCCTCGATGTGCTCCTCGATGGCTGCGGTACGGTGCTTGCCGGTCTGCTGCTCCTCCGCAGTCATGACCCCAGCCGCGATCAGTTCCACCTCACGTTCCCAACCCCGCAACGTATGCTCGGCGGCTTGCCGGTCCCTGCATTCGGTCGAGCGTTCCTCGATCAGGTCGTTGCCGTTTCGGAATCGCCCGTAGAACACCTCCGTTTCCAGCCGTATGCGGTCGCTACCATCTTTTCCTCGGGTGACCGGAGCAATTCTTACTTTCCCGTGTCCATCCCGCCAGCGCGCAATGGTTTCGCCCTTCCTGGTAGTGATCGTGGCATCGGCAGGCAGAGGTCGCGTGAACTGTTTCTTGAACACAGTGCCCATGGTCAACTCCTTTGAGATGAACGCCTGGACAATTGTACCCAAACGGTCATGAGCTGACCGTTGTCTAGAGCCTGTTATTGACTTCAAAACCCCACTTGATGGACGAGCAAGGTGAGAAAGGCGAGCCAATGCCAACCGGCGAGCATCGGGGCCAGGCGCTCGTAGTCGCGCGTCAGCCGACGGAACCGCCCCAGCCAACCAAACGTCCGCTCCACCACCCAGCGGCGCGGCAGCAGCACGAATCCCTTCTTCGCCTCCGTGTGCTTGACCACCTCCAGCCAGATGCCCTGCTCCCCCGCCTGGTCCTCAGCGCTCTCTCCGGTGTAGCCCTGGTCCACAAAGGCCACCTCCACCCGGTCGCCGGTCACCTCCTGGACCCGCCCCGCCAGGTCGGCCACCTGGGCCCGTTCCTGCTCGCTGGCCGCTGTTACTTTCAGCGCCAGCAAACTGCCCAGCGTGTCCACCGCCACGTGGACCTTCGAGCCGTTCTTGCGCTTGGCTCCGTCGTAGCCGGCTCGCGCACCACTCTCGGGGGTCGATTGCAGGGGGCGGCTGTCCAGGATGACCGCCGACGGCTGGCCGTTCCGCCCCTCTACCAGTCGGAGGATCACGCGGAGGTCGTGGGCCACCTGCTCGAAGACGCCCGCCTGGACCCAGCGGCGGGACTGCTGGTAGGCGACGGTCCAGTCCGGTAGGTCATGGGGGAGCATGCGCCACTGGCAGCCGGTCTTGACCACGTAGCGGAGGGCGTTGAACACCTCACGGAGGTCATGCGCCCGCTGGGGAGCGTCTTCCTTCATCAGCAGCAAGTTGGGGAGCAGGAACTCCCACTCGGCGTCCGTGACGTCACCAGGGTAAGGCTTGCGCGGGGTGCTCATCCAGCTAACACCAGCAGACATATACACATAAGTCAATAACAGGCAATAGGAAGTGACTCCGATGGACCATTGCATATTTGTTGTCGTCGTATTACAAGAAAGAAATGATTACCTGCATCTTGACGAGTTTCGCCCATGAGGTGCAATGTGGCGCCCAGCGGATCAGTAAGTCATTTACTTAAAGATTTGAAGGCGGGTAGCGACTCAGCTGCCCAGACCATTTGGGAACGCTACTTCACCAGCCTGATCGCATTGGCTCGTACTCACCTTGAGCCTCTTCGTCGGACCGGAGCGGTAGATGAAGAGGATATCGCACTGGTGGTCTTCGACACCTTTTGTCGTGGCGTCTCCAAACATCGCTTTCCCCAACTGAATGACCGCAACGACCTTTGGAAGATCCTGGTACGGCTGACCGCATACAAGGTGGCCGACTTGCTTCGCCACGAGAGTTGCATGAAGCGTAGTGAGCGAGTTCACCGGCAAGAAGTTGACTGGGAACAGGTGGTCGGCCCAGAACCGTCGCCCGAGTTCGCCGCTGAGGTAGCCGAGGAGTTCGAACGATTGCTGAACCGACTCGAGGATGAGACCCTGCGCAGCATCGCGGTCCAGAAAATGGAAGGATACACCGCAGCAGAAATCGCTGAGCATTTCAAATGCTCAGAACGCACCATCGAGCGCAAACTTCGCGTCATTCGCAGTATCTGGCATGCTTTCCACCGGCGGTAATTGCACTTTTGGACAACACAAATCCAGAAGGACCGACGACCATTAATCACGATCTGAGCACAAGCAGAATATCACTTGGGCCGACGATCTAAAAGCCAGACCCTGCAAAGTAGGGGAGAACCACTTCGCGAAAAAAATCCTGGAGCGTGTCGGGTTTCTTGAGCCGTTCACGATGGTATGTCCGTGAGGGGTCCATTTCTCGGATGTTTATCCCTGGTCCCCTTTCGAACCAGGTGAAACCCATGCCCAGCACCTCCGGACCTTTGCGTCTGCGCGAAACCTGCGTTGTCACTCGAAGATCGGCCCAAACGCTGCAGAGCAGAGCAGGCAGTACGAGGCATCGCCTGCCTTGGGTCGAACCACTGGAAACACGCGAACTCCTAGCCACAAACCTCCTCGCCTCTCTGGATGGGGGGTCCTCTTCGTGAGGCACTCCCAGAGCCGACACCATCCGCGTGAACCAAATAGCCGACCAGATCCAGGTCCAGGGCATCTCGATCCGGGTGGGATCAGCAAGTCAGGCAACCGTTCCGGCCAATTCAGTCACCATTGAGCGCGCTGGGAGGATCGACTCATTTCACCCAACTTGACGCTGACGGCACCGCTGGCGCGACGGCAGGTATGGCGGGAGACACCTTAGCGATAGCCTCAGCGGTGTCAGCCAGACCATTGGAAACGATGTCGTCAAGGCCTCGGGGCGGATGCTCCCAACTCCTGCAAGATGGCTGGGTCAACGTCAATGGAAATCGCACATGGCGCGATGTCGAGGACGTCGCTAACAGGGACCAAACTTTATTCGCTCGGCCGCAACGGGTTCTGAAAAGTTGCCTCAGGGCGGCACCGCAAACGATCAACACAAACGTCAGAAATTCGGCATCAACGAGTACGGTGAGATGGTGATCCTGTACTCACCGGCGAACTGTACGTCCCCGGCTGGTTCTCCTGGCAGGGCTACAAGGACATGCAGATTGATCCCGACGGCAAGGTGTTGTCTGACCAGAATGGCCAGTTGCAAAGGCTGGCTGACTCTGACACTGGCAGAATACTTCATTCAGCAACGTGCGAAAGTTTGGCTTCAACGAGTACCGTGAGCTGACGCTGTTGTACAACACCGGGCGGCTCCATGTGGCCGGCTGGTACTCCTGGGATGGGTACAAGGACGTGCAGATCGCCCCGGATGGCAAGGTTCATGCCCTGACTCTAGCTGGGCAAATGCAGACGTTGGCCGATTCCAGGCACTGGCAGAATACTCAATTCACCAACGTGAGGAAGTTTGGGTTCGATGACTTCGGCCGGCTTACACTTCTGTATGGCTCCGGACAGCTGCATGTAACCGGCTGGTACGCCTGGGATGGCTACACGGACCTCTGGTCTGGCAATGACGGAAAGATCTACGCTCTCACCAGCGAGGGAGAGTTACGCGATCTGGCCGACTCAGCCCACTGGCGCAACCTCTGGACCGGTGTCCAGCAGTTCGGCTTCGATGAATATGGCCGGCTGGCTATGCTGAAAACCTCGGGCGAACTGTATGTGCCGGGCGTCAGCGCCTGGCAAGGCTACGCCAGCATCGGCTTCGAGGCGAGTACGGGAAAACTGTTTACGCTGACCACTAACCAGGAGTTACGGGACTGGCAAGATCCGGTCCACTTCCGCAACCTCTGGACCGGCGTCAAGCAGTTCAGAACCGATGAGTATGGCCGAATCGTCCTGCTGAAAACTTCTGGTGAGCTGTATGTGCCTGGCTGGTCGGCCCGGCAGGGATTTGTAGAACTCGCGTCGGCTCCCAACGATCAAATCTTTGCCCTGAGTGGTTCCGGCGATCTGCTACGCCTGGCCGACTCTGCTCACTGGGAAACTGTCGATGGCCGCGTCCGCTCCTTTGCGTTCGATCAAACAGGGGCGCTGTTCACACTCGACACGGGGAATCGGCTGTACCGGTTCCCCACAGCAACCCCGGGCCAGTATCATCTGGTGGCCAGCGATGTCTGGGGAATGACCACGGGTTACGTGCCGGCCCTTGCTCAGTGGGCCAGCACCGGGCGGCTCCAGGCCCTTGGCCGCGATGACCTGAAGCGAACGCTGGCGGGGCTTGCTCCGACCTTTCTGAAGCTCGCTCTGCAAACGATCGATCTGGCGACGCTGAAGGTGGGCCTCGAATCATTGGAGGCGACGCGACTGAAGCTCGCCCTCGACATCATTGATCTACCCACATTGAAGGCTGGACTGGAGGCTGTCGATACCGCCACGCTCCGCGTAGCTCTCACAGGAATGGAAGCGCCACGCCTGAAAGTTGCGCTCCAGGCCATTAGCGGCGCGACGCTGAAAGTCGCTCTCCAACAGATGACCGCCCCAAGGCTGAAACTCGCGCTGGACATCATCGACACGCCAACCTTAAAGGTTGGTCTGGAGGCTGTCGATGCCGCCACACTTCGCGTAGCTCTCACAGGAATGGAAGCGCCACGCCTGAAAGTTGCGCTCCAGGCCATCAATGGCGCGACACTGAAAGTCGCCCTCCAACAGATGACCACCCCGCAACTCCGCCAGGCCCTGCAATTGATCGACTCTGCGACCCTTGCCGTGGGGCTGCAAGTCATCGACGCGCCCACCCTGAAGGTCGCCCTCGAGAGTATGCCTGGTCCCCTGTTCAAGACGGCCATGGCAGTCATCGATGAGGCCACTTTCCTTGCTGGCCTGAGGGTGGTAAACCTGACGACTCGGGTGGCGATGTTGGCCCAGGGTCCCAGTCGCGGCATCACCTGGCGCTACACGGTTCAGTCAGGAGACCGACTTATCCTTGAGGTGCGTGGGCCAACCAGCCAGGCCGAGTTCGAGATCAAGTCTCAGCGTGGGGGCAACCGGCTGTTCTTCCGCGACTGGGAGAACTTCCTGATGGCCTACGATACTACCACCAGCTCGCTCCTCAGTTTTCGTGGCGGTGGCAAGATCACCCAGTTCGGCGTGTTCCTGGACAAAGTCTATGTGCGTGAAGCAGAAGGCACTCTGATTCGTCGCAATTTTGACGGCGTTTTCAATGGGCGCTACACCTTCAAGCAAGTGGGTTCTAGCCTGTTCTTCCGGAACGGCGAGGGCTTCCTCTTGCAATTCGACACTGCCACCGAGAGTGTCGGACGGTTCAACAGCACAGCCATCAAGGGGTTTGCTGTATCGGGCACGTATCTCTACATGCTCGAGGTCAACGGCGATCTGGTCAAGCAGGGCGCAACCTCCCGGGAGTGGACCCGGATCCACTACTACACCACCAACGGCACCACCCTCTTCGCGCTGGAGGCCAACCGAGCATGGAAGATTGATCTGGTCAACGGAACCCGCAGTCGTGCCACCGGCGTCCATGGCTTCAATGTCGGCAATCAACTTCTGGTAATCGGCTCCTCTCTCGCTGACACCATCGTTGTCGGCCACCGGAACGGCCAAGTGTACGTGCAGAATGCCTGGATCGGAAACAACGGTCGCGCTCTCGGCAGCATGCCCATGGCTGACCTTGGTTCCATCGAAGTCTTCGCCTACGGGGGGGACGACAAGGTCACCATCGGCAACGATGTGACTGTCGATGCTGTGGTATACGGCGGCAGTGGCATCGATACTCTCAGTGGCGGAGGAGGCCGGGATAACCTCCAGGGGGGCACTGGTAACGATGTGCTCGACGGGGGCATCAACGACGATGTCCTCTTCGGTGGCAGCGGAAACGACACCTTGAAAGGCGGCCACGGGCTTGATCGCCTCTATGGCGACGATGGCAACGACATCCTGGTAGGAGGCTCGCACCGCGACTGGTTCAATGGGGGGGCGGGGGTGGACCAGTATCTGGACGCCACAGTTGATGACGACGTCCCCCCAAGCGCCGTGGAGAACCCAAGCGACACCCTCACGCTTAACGGCATCGAGATAAAGGGAGACATCGCTCGTCGTTGGATCTCCTCGGGTGGGTTGGCGACGCTGGGCGCCCCGACTGTAGCGGGTGTCGTGGCCCTCGCCGACGGCACCCTGGTCCAGCAATTCGAGATGGGAGCGATTTACTCCTCAACGGTTTCCGGGACCGCGGCCATTCACGCCACCAGATCCGGCGATATTGCGATCGAGCTTTCGCTCACGGATGGCACCCAGCGGAACTATCTACCCCCTGTCCCCACGCAGGCTGGGCAGGTGGCCCTGGACCTGCCAGCGATCGTGGCCCTGATTCATGAGGGGGTCGATCTCTCGAATCTTTCCACGGGCGGGATCCAGCTGGCTCCCGGTAGTTCGGCCCAGCTTGCGATCAGCGGGGTGGTTGCCATCCAGACCGAATTCTGATGGAATCAGGCGACCCTGCCTTCTCCTAGCGCCGAAGGAGCAGACACCGTGTTCACGCCTGAACAGCCCTCCCGTCTTTGGCCACCCGAGTTAGCTCGCCGCCTCGACGCGGTGTGCGACCACTTTGAAGCCGAATGGAAGGTTGCCCTCGATGGTGGGCCCTGCCCGCGCGTCGAGGACTTCCTGGCCATGGCCCTTCCGGAGGATCGCCACCACCTGTTGCCCGAACTACTCTCCCTGGAGCGGGAATTCATCGGTCGCCGGGGCAAGGTAGTAGCCGACCGGGAACAATCGTCCGTGAATTCGAACGCCACTACCGATCTGAGGCAACAATCAGATGCCTCATCGCAGACCACGGACAGCAATCCAGGATGGACCGTCGGCGACAATGAACCGCTTCTGTACGTGGAGGGTTACCGACTCCAGGAAGAGATTGGCCGGGGCGGCATGGGAGTGGTCTATCGCGCCTACGACCAGCAGTTCGGCCGCGAGGTGGCTATCAAGCTGCTGCTGGAGAGTGGCTCGTCCTGGTCACGTGCGGAGCGGTTTCGGCACGAAGCCAGGATAACGGCCCAGTTGCAACACCCTGGAATCCCCCCTGTCCATGACCTGGGTACCACACCGGATGGCAATGCGTACCTGGCGATGAAGTTGATTCGCGGCCAAACTCTTGCTGAGTTACTCCGCCAGCGCGCCGACCAGGCGGACGATCTGCCGCACTGGATTCAGATCTTCGAGCAGATCGCCCAGACCGTCGGCTATGCCCACGCCCAGGGTGTCATCCACCGCGATCTCAAGCCGCACAACGTGATGGTCGGGGCCTTTGGCGAGGTCCAGGTCATGGACTGGGGCCTCGCCAGGAACCTGCAACGGTCGGCGCAGTCTTGCCTCGAGGACACCTCTGATTCGGAAACCGACTGTTCTGAATCCCTCACCCGGGCCGGGGCCGTGCTGGGCACACCAGCCTACATGGCTCCTGAACAGGCCCGGGGCGAACTGGACCGTCTCGATGCTCGGTCGGACGTGTTTGGTCTGGGTGCCATCCTGTGCGAAATACTGACTGGCAAGGGGCCCTACCGCGGAGGTAGTGTCCAGGAGATCCTTAGCCAGGCAGCTCGGGGCGAGGTCGCCGAAGCGATGGCAGTACTGGCGGCTACCAGCACCGACCGCGATCTGGCCGAGTTGGCCCGACGCTGTCTTGCAACGGTCCAGGTGGAGCGCCCTGCCAACGGAACCGAGGTGGCCCAGGCCGTCGCTGCCTATCGGGCGAAGGTGGAATCCCGCCTGCGGCAGGCTGAGGTGGCCCAGGCCGAGGCCATGGCTCGCCTGGATGCCGACCGGCGGCGGCGGCGCGTCCAGCGCGCCCTACTCCTGGCCCTGCTCGGGATCGCTGGCCTGGTGGGTGGTGGTTTCTTGTATTCTCGCCAGCAGCAACTCGAGCGTCGCGCCGAGGCGGAACGCCTTGAAACCCAGCGGCTACTCCGTGAGGCGGCGCTGGCTCGAGAGATCGAGGGCGACCTGGGCAAGGGAGCATCGTTCCTGGCCGCAAAACACCTGACCGATGCCCGCCTTGCCCTTGAGCGCGTCCGAACTCGTCTGCACGAGGGCGGCCCTGTGGAACTGCACCAGCAGGAGGCCAGTCTTCGGCTGGAACTGGAGCAGCTGAGCAAGGACGACGATATGCTTCACCGCCTGGAGGAGGCCAGGTTGACATCGCTCTCCCCTGCGGACGAGGTGGCCGATGCCAGGCGCACGGACCGACTGCTGGGCGAAGCGTTTTCCAGTTATGGAATCTCCCCAGTGGCACTGGAATCCGAGGAGGGGAACCGGCGGATCCAGGCTAGTCGTATCCGGGACCAGTGTGTGTCAGGCCTGGCAACCTGGGTCTTCGTCAAGGTTGAGTTGAAGCAGATCGAGCAATCTCAGAAACTGATGCGGGCGATAATCCAGGCAGACAAGGATCCCTGGCGGCGCGAGCTCTACCGACTGCTCCGGGCCAAGAACTGGGATGCCATCACCGACCTGGCTGAGCGTGAAGAGACCTGGCGAAGGCCCCCGGAAACGCTCCTGCTGTTCTACAGCCTGCTGCGGCAGTGCAATCGCTCCGACGTGGAGATGCGCTTCCTTCGGGGGGCCCAGCAGCAGCATCCAGGCGATTACTGGCTCAGTTTCAGCCTGGCCTACGCATGCTCGAGGGCGCGGCCGCGCTTGCTCGAAGACGAGGTGCGATTTTTCACCGCGGCAGTGGCGGCGCGCCCGAGTTCCGCGGCTGCGCTGCATCGGCTCGGCAATGCCCTGCGGCTGCATGGCAAACCCAACGAGGCGATCGCCGCCTTTCGACGTGCGATTCAGCTCCGGCCCGACTTTACACTAGCTCACTCGCACCTTGGTCTAACCCTTAACGAGAAGGGAGACGTGACTGGTGCGGTCGCCGCCTACCGCCAGGCCCTCGATACAGACCCGAAGTATGCTATCGGACACAATAACCTCGGGAACGCCTTGCTCCTGCAAAGGAAGTTGCCCGAAGCAGTGGCGTTGTTTCGCCGGGCGATAGAACTTGAGCCAACCTACGCGCTCGCCCATACTAATCTTGGCCTGGCTCTACGACGCCAAGGAAAGCTATCCGAGGCGCTTGTAGCCCTCCGACGTGCCCAGGAACTGAACGATAGGACGCCGGCAGGACAGGGAGGTCTGGCGGAGCAGATCAAGCGAACAGAACGATTCCTGGAACTGGAACAACGTCTCCCCGCAATCCTCGCTGGAAAGTCCAGACCAGAACGACCCGAAGAACTTACCGAACTCGCCGTGGTTTGCACCAACACCGGGCGACCTGGTATGGGAGTTCGATTCTTCAAGGAGGCCTTCGCAGCCCAGAAAGATCTCCTATTGCGACACCGACACGATGCGGTGCGTGCGGCAGTGCTGGCGGCAGCTGGGGATGGGGAAGATCGCGACAAGATCGGGAAAGAGGAGTCTACCCGTCTGCGTGAACAGGCCCGGTCCTGGCTTAAAAGCGGGCTCATTTCAGCGACGAGGAGCCTCGAGAGTAATAAAGCCTCGTCTTCCACGGCCGCGAGAAGACGACTGCAAGGTTGGTTGTCCGAACCAGATTTCGCCACTGTTCGTGACAAAGAGGAACTGGCAAGGTTACCTGCATCCGAACGGGATTCCTGGCACAAACTGTGGGCCGATGTGGCCGCCGCACTAGCATCCAGCCAATGATCCTTTTTCAGGATCCGGCAAATACAAGCAGTGTCATGGCCTGGAGCCTGTTATTGACCTGAATCCATAAACTGATTGACGAGCAAGGTAGGCGACGGTCCAGTCGGGCAGGTCGTGCGGGAGCATACGCCCCTGACTACCGGTCTTGACCACGTAGCGGAGGGTGTTAAACACCTCACGGAGGTCATGTGCCCGTTGCGGAGCGTCTTCCTTCATCAGCAGCAAGTAGGGAGCAGGAACTCCCACTCGGCATCCGTGACGTCACTGGGGTACGGCTTTCGCGGGGTGCTCATCCAGCTAACACCAGCAAACATATACACATAAGTCAATAACAGGCTCTAGGAGAAGGTGCCGGTGGGATAAGCGCTGAGGAGGAGGAACCACAGTCACCAGCAGTCGGGAAGAATACCTGCATCGCTGTCAATCTGGGAGTTCTTGCCCTAACCTTGGAATGTAAGATCATGCGGAACTCCATACGAGCCACTACTGGATGCAAATGAAAATCCGCAATGGGAAATTGGGACTAACCGAATCCAAGCTCACGAATTCCAGGGTGAGTGGAACTATACGTTCTCCACGATTACATAGTACTTGGTCAATTGTTTGTTTTAACGATCCGTAGCATTTAGGTGTATCCTTCCCGATATTAGCCTATCCAGATCCATGGTTTGGCCGGAGGCAACGGGCTAGCAATTCTCCGCGGCTGTTGACTTTGAAGTGCCGGTAAAGCGCGGTGACGTATTCGTGAACCGTGGCCTTGCTTATCCCTAAACGGACAGCCGCTTGTTTTTCGCTGTCTCCCTCCAGCAGACACTGCAATGTCTGCTGCAACCGTGTAGGTAATTTAGCGCCACTCGATTCTCCCGGCGCGGCCAGTTGCTTGCCGACCAGTGGTCGAATCTCATGTAACAACCAGTAACAGAACTGGCGGTCATGCTCGGTGAATTCTCGATCATTCAGGGTACGCGTTAGGGCAAAGGCTAGAATCACATCTGGGCCGTGTTCCGCCATAGTATACCCGAAATAGAGCGATGAATCAGAGCGCGCCGGTCGACGAAATTCATTATAATGAACGGAACGATACCATTCGTGATCGTCGATAACTTGGGCCCGATCCACTGCGGCCAAGGTGGGACCGTACTTGAATTGGCTCATCATCCGCTGCCAGTGCGGATCAGCACTGAAGCCGCACTGCTTGATGAAACGCAGCCGGTAGTCACGGTCCTTTGCATCAACCCAGCCCATTTCCACGTCGCCAGTCAACTGTGGTGACGCGCTAACAGGCTGCGGAAAAACTGCATGTTCAAGCGGTTTTGGGTCCTTTTCGTCGCTGGCCCTTACTCCCTGATGATCTTTCAGCCCCGCCGCGTTTCCACCACTGTCTGCCAAGGTGGGCCTGGTGTCCCGCAACCGCACCGTGCCGTACGCCGCGGCCCCGATCTGCAACATCTGCTCTGAGTTTCCACTCGGCTCACCCATCGGCTCCGGCCCCAGTTTCGCCACCGACTTCAACCATCCGAATCCCTCCTCCAACCTCTTGCGCACCGCCGACTGAGCTGTACGCCTGGACCTCGCATCCTCCGCCGCATGCGTCGCCGCCTGGATGCCGGGAATCCGTTTGTTCTGACCCGGCGGCACGGTTCGCGGGTCGACCGGGTCTTTCACCAGCGGCACGTGCGGTTCCACCCCATCCATTCCAACACCCGCAGAACTCGCCGTCGTCGAAGCCCTTGTCCTGCCCCCAGCGTCACCGGCTTGACCCCATGGGTGGCGTGCAGATCGAGCAGCATGTTGATCGCCGCGGTGCGTTCCGCCGTGCCACTGGGCTCCGTCGCCTGGACAGTCACGATCAACCCGTGCCGGTTCTCGGCGAGCACGTGCCCCATGTGCGAGAGCTTGGCATCCTGACCGTTGACTTGCGGTAGAGCTTGGCCTCCGGATCGGTCGTGCTCTGATGGGTCGCATTGCTTCGCTTCTGGCCGTGGAAATCCACGGCGGCATTGCGGGCTTGAAGCCGCTGGCGTCGCCCGAGGCGTCGTCCGTACTGTTCTTCGGCCGAAAGCTCTCGGCACTCGCCAGACTCCTCGATGAGCGTGCCGTCGACGCTGAAGTGCTCGCTGCATTGCCAGCCGTCATCGCCTCGGCCACCACCGTCGAAAAACGACCAGGCCAGAAGATGCTCGTCGAGCCGCGGGCGGTTCTTGCCGAAGCTGGTGGCGTCGAAGGCGTCGTCGCTGGGCTGCAGGTCCAAAAACCACCGGAACAGCAGATCGGTATCGATGCGTTCACACAACTGCCGTTCGCTGCGGATCGAATACAGGCACCGAGCAGCAACGCCTTGAGCAGGCGTTCGGGCGGGCGCTCGGCCGTCCGGTAGCGCTGTACGCAGCGGCGAAGCGATCGCTCATGCCGGCGAGGATGCGGTCGGTGCGGCGTTTGATGTCCTGCAGCGGGTGGTCGGGCCGGATGCGGTCCTCGACGCAGAAGGTGTGAAACAAGGGCGGCTGCCGTCAACGGTGCCACGCATGGAACTCTCCGCGGTTGCCAAGAGGTGCTGCATCCGACACCGCTTGCAACAACGCGTTTTTCCGCGGCCTGCTAAAGCTGTTATGAAACCACCGCGGTGCCAACCATTGCCCTGATGCGTTGCATCAGAACGGCCAGTAAATGATTGCGCCATGCGACCGAGTCCTGACCCAGATCCCGCATTCACCGATGAGCCGGTAGAGTTGAACCATGTCGTTGGGTGTAAGTAAGTTAGTGCTGCTCAAGGGTTAATTGCGTTTTGTTTAGTTCGCAACAATCCGGCCCTCTGTTTAGGGGGATTGGGATTGTTTGGCATAAGCTGTATCCTCACCAAACCATTATCACTTTAACGAACGGTTTGGCCTTTGCCGCCAACCTGAAAAAGTCATCGTCCGTCCATCCCCGGGTTCTAATGAGGCAGTACCTCCTTCGTCGGAATATCGTCCTATGGTGCTGTCCCATTGGAAGCTCGCCCACGTCGTGCGGGAGGGACGATTCCGGACAACGCTAGGAGAGGTACATCATGGCGTCGAATTCCCGCTCAAGTAGCCTGAGAAACCGCCGCCTCTTGTTTTTTCGACCTGTGGAACGACTGGTGCCTAAAAACCTTGCCACCACGCGTCTTTTAGAGACGCTAGAGGATCGATCCTTATTATCTGAAGTGCCAGGATTTAACACCTCTACCTTGGGCCGATTATGATACAAACGATGGCTGGCAGACCACGCCGGGCGACTTCAACGGCGACGGCAAGGACGATGTCGCCAGCTACAACCCGAACAACGGCGCCTGGTGGGTCGGCCTCGCGGGTAACGGCGGGTTCAGCGTATCGCATTGGGCAAACTACAACACGCCTGACGGCTGGCAGACCCACTTGGTCGGCGACTTCAACAACGACGCGCCGATGACATCGCCAGCTACCACCCCCGGCACCGGCCGCTGGTGGGTCGGCCTCTCCACTGGAACCGGCTTTGCCCTGTCCGTGGGCCAGAGTACGGGACGGTTGACGGCTGGCAGACCCACGCCGTGGGCGGATTTCAACGGCGACGGCAAGGACGATGTCGCCAGCTACAACCCGAACAACGGCGCCTGGGTCGGCCTCGCGGGTAACGGCGGGTTCAGCGTATCGCATTGGCAACCACAACACGCCCGGCGTTGGGAAACGCATGTCATCGACTACAACGGCGACGGTAAAGATGACATCGCCAGCTATCACCCCGACAACGGTGCCCAGTGGGTGAATGCCTTCCGTGGTTCCGATTTCAATGTTACGCTCTGGGATGTTTACCAGACCCGCACCGGCTGGCAGACGCAACTATCAGGCGACTTTGGGGGCGACGGCAAAGATGACATTGCCCAATTCCACCCCATCAACGGCACTTGGTGGGTCGGGACGGCCGCCGTGCCCGGCAGCCCTATCTGGCAAAAGTATCACGAGCAAGGTGCCCACTCCAGGGATTTTGGGCTTGCCCACCAGTGACGAATTTTCACCTAACGACTGGCACTGCGCCGGATCTTCCAGACCGGGACCATTTTTTCCTCGCCAATTGCGGGCATTGGCGTCCGCTTACCGATCCAGGGTGGATTTGCAAAATATCAGTCGTTAAGCTCGGCCTTGAAGATCGCCTTGAAGTGCCGGGATCAGTGATGAAGTGGATGCCCGGGATTCCGGAAGCGCGGGTCGCTTATTTCCAGACTGCGTTATCTTAATCCCCGACCCGACCATCGGTGCCCACATCATCCAGGGCGCAGTCTGGCAGAAATACCAGTCGTTGAGTCCGACCTTGCGGATCGCTTTGGGCCTGCCGATCAGCGACGAGGTGGATGTGCCCGGGATTCCCGGGGCGCGGGTCAGTTATTTCCAGTCTGGTGCCATCTTCTGGTCCCCTGACCAAAGCCATCGGTACGCACGTTGTTCAGGGGCGTTATCTGGTTAAGAAACTCTAACAAACCTATAACTGGGCGATGAGGCGGTACAAACTTTGAGCAGGCGAGTGTGAGGAAGGCCGATGGATGTCCGAACGCCGTACCGGACCTTCAGCCTGCGGTTCTGGTGCAAGCGCGGCGAGAGTCTGTTCCACCACGTAGCGTTGCTGGCCCAGACCGCTGCCGTGCCCTGTCCGCGCGCTGGCGAAGATTGGCTCGATCCCCAGCCAGGCAATCATCCCTTCGTGCCCTTGCGAGTCGTAGGCCTCGGTCTCCCAGCAGCCGACGGGGCAGCCGAGGTGGCTCGCCGTAGCCCTCCAACGGGCAGGCCACTACGGTCGGCAGTGCCGTCGTCGTGCCGGTTGGCCGTGGTTACAGTGCAGCCCAGCGGCACCCCGGCACCATCGACCATCACGTGGTGTTTACCGCCGGCCTTGCCCCGGTCCGTGGGGTTGAAGCCGGTGTCGGCCCCCAAACTGCACGCACACTCGACGAGTCGATGGCGGCACGCCAGTCGATCTTGCCCGCCTCGTCCAGGTGCCCCAGAGTGCGGCGTGGATCTTGCGCCAGGTGCCATCGCGTTGCCAGTCGCGGAGTCGCCTCCAGCAGGTCATGCCGCAACCGCAGCCCAGCTCAGCGGGCAAGTCCTCCCAGGCCATGCCGGTCTTGAGGAGGAAGAGGATACCGGTCAGGGCCTTGCGGTCATCCACCGGCGGCCTGCCGCCTCTGGGACGAGGGGGTCGCACGGGCAACAACGGTTGGATGATCTCCCAGAGGCCGGGCAGCAGTGATTTGGCTATGACTGAATCCTCCGGTTTACTTCCGGAGATTGTCGGACTCAACGCCTCGCCGGCTAGTTTTGTTAGAGTTTCTAAGTTACCAAGCGAATCTCAGACTGGGTCTGCCAATCAGCGATGAGTTGGACACCGGTGATGGCCTGGGACGCATTAGCCATTTTCGAAAGGGTCCATCGTCTGGGACCGGGCCCTCAGGAAAAGTATTCGTTCTTGACGGCGTCAATCAGACGTTTGCTCTTTCCTCCACCCAGGCTGCGTTGTTCAGCCCGGCCTATCTTAAGATCCGCAGCAACTACCTCAACCGCTTCTTCCATTTGGGCATGTCGGCCGAGTACCGCCAAGGCGATTCAATCAAATTCGCGGATCAGGACGCTGTACATGGGGTTCGCTCTGCAGACCTTCGCGGGGAGGGCGCGTCTACTCGCCCAGGCCGGTTTCGATCCGACCCCCCATCCGAGAAGGTGGTTCGAGCACTGCTCAAGCGCGTTCGACACAGACCTCGACCCGGACGGCGACGGTTTCTTCATGTATGAGATAATGTGGCACTAGGCTCACACGGACTACCGCTGGGGCAGTATCGTGAGTGACTATACCGAGCACGGAACCGGGAAAAGAACACACCACATTGACCAGACGGTCCACATGTTCATGGGCTGGTGGTTTGTGTCTCGATGGTCTACCAAGCGCAGAGAATGTAAGCCAGGCAAAAGCACAAACAGCTCGGGTGATGGATTACTCGATCCACAAGGATACGATCTGTTCGGGGAAGCAGATCGCGGCTACGACTTCCGAGGTGCTGCGGATTCCCGTCGAAGATCGCCTCCCAGATTACCGTGGCGATTATCTTAACCGTCCAGGCAATTCCATCAAGTTTGAGGTTCATCACAAAGATATTCTGGGGCGCATTAACTAAGTAAAAGCGCGGCCATCGAGGCTGCCACAGAAGTCCTTACTGCCGGTAGAGGCTTCGGGAGACCTCGGATTCACGGTCTATGTTCCTGTCAAGTATAGTCACGAGATCGTCCTCGCCAGCTCGCGCCTGCGGGACATCGGCTTCCACGGGCACAATCGGACTGAACAACTTCCTGCTTGACCTCGCTGGACGAGCATCTCCGCCGACCACCGACAACCGCGTAAACGACCGGTGGACTTACGCATATCCGCCCTCAATCCTTGATCGCGATCCCCCAAATATAATCACAACGGGGTTCGAGGTTGTTGAAGCGCAAGCCACCATTGGAGAACTGCTGAGCAACATTACAATCGATTTACCTCTCCTGAATCTTGGATTGGATGCCGTTTCGGACAACCTCACCTTTGTGCGGCAGTTGATGCTCGTTTCAATGGCATTCGACCCTCGGTATGAAGTGACGGCTCACTTTAACATTATGGCTGAATCGAGCAACAATCCTTGGGCGATTCTGCTGCGCTCCGCAGCTTTGGACGAACCGGTCCGACAGTATGCCGTGGACTGGGCCCGCAGCATTCACACCCAGATCTCGCCGGACGGGCCCAACAGCAATGCATTTGGCGAATGGGTAAAGGATAACCGCTGGGTTCGGGCAATGGATGACCTCAGCCCGAACGACAAGCAAGAGGACTACAATGGCCTGGATTTTCTTAGTCCTACAGCCGTAGTTTGCTAGAATCGCCTTAGTAAGGAGGTGCGGCGAGGGCGAGCGATGTCAGGACGACCAACCCAGGTGACGGTGGAGCGGTGGGCCGATGAGGTTGAAGCTGTGGCCGAACGGATCGGCCCGCGCTTCGCGCGGAGCGAACCGCGGCGACGAGCGGTCGGGTACCTCCGTGGGCTGCTCAGCTCGGTTGAGCGGAAGAACGGTTGGCAACTGGCCGAGCACCTGGGCGACTCGACCCCCGACGGCGTCCAGCACCTCCTGGCCCGCGCCAACTGGGATGCCGATGCCGTCCGCGACGACCTGCTCGGCTACGTGGCCGAACACCTCGGCCACCCCGACGGCGTGCTGATTGTGGACGAAACGGGATTCCTGAAGAAGGGCACCAGGTCGTGCGGGGTCGCCCGACAGTACTCAGGTACTGCCGGGCGAATCGAGAACTGCCAGATCGGGGTGTTCCTTGCTTACACGACGAAGCACGGCCGGGCGCTGGTGGATCGCACGCTGTACCTGCCCAGGGAGTGGGCCACCGATGCCGATCGACGTGAGGAGGCCGGTGTCCCGGATGACATCGGGTTCGCCACCAAGATCGTTCTGGCCCGGCGCATGATCGACCGTGCGTTGTCGGCCGGGTTGAGGGCCCAGTGGGTGACGGCCGACGCGGTCTACGGATCGGATTACCACTTCCGCACGGCGCTCGAGGGGCACGGCCTGGGGTATGTGGTCGGGGTGCGGAGGGACTTCGCCGTGTGGTCCGGGTTCCGGCAGGTGCGAGTGGGGACACTGCTGGCCGACATCCCGGCGGACGCCTGGCACCGGCTCAGTGGCGGGGAGGGTGCGAAGGGGCCGCGGGTGTACGACTGGGCGGTGTCGCGGACGCACTCACCGGAGCCAGACGAGTACGCGCGGTGGGTGTTAATCCGGCGGAGCGTGTCGGACCCGAGCGAGGTGGCGTACTTCGCCTGCGGTGGCCCGCCGGGCACGACGCTCGCTGAACTGGCCCGGGTAGCCGGGGCACGTTGGGCGATCGAAGATCTCTTTGCACTGGCCAAGGGCGACTGCGGGATGGACGAGTACGAGGTGCGGAGTTGGACGGGGTGGCACCGGCACGTGACGCTCAGCCTGTGGGCGCTGGCAGTGGTGGCCGTGATCCGCTCGCGGCTTTCGCTCCCGCGTCGGAAAAAAGGGGCGAGCGGATGATCCGGCTGAGCGTGCCCGAGGTGCGGAAGTTGTTGCTGCAGCTGGTGTGGGGGTTCGTACCGGAGGCGCAGCAGGTGCTGTCGTGGTCGTTCTGGCGACGCCATCACCAGCACCGGGCGCGGGAGTGCCATTACCGAAAACGTGGGGCCAGACCGCCCAACTGATCAACTACGGCTGTAGGACTAAAGGCGACTACACGGTTAGACGTGAAAGGGAACCGATGAAGGTGCGGCGAGGAGACGATCGCAACAAAAGCCAGAAAGGCCAGACGTCCTGGAAAGCCTGCTCGTGGCACGCTTCCCAGGATGTCTGGCCTTTCCACTAAGCGGAGGAGGAGGGATTCGAACCCTCGAACGAGTTTCCTCGTTGGCGGTTTTCAAGACCGCTGCAATCGGCCGCTCTGCCACCCCTCCGGGTGTCTCCATTCTACCGCACGAACACCCACCCGGGAAGGAGCTTAGTCCGACTCCCGATGCACCGTGTCTGGACTGAAGGCTGGCAGACATACCGCGATGTACTCGGCGCCCTCGGGGCCGGGAGTGCTGTAGCGGATCGATTCGCCGGCCGGCACCGCGACCGCCTGTCCTGCCTGTACCTCCAGCACACCCGCGGCGGATTCCACCCGAAGCATCCCCCGCAACACCACCGTGTACTCGTCGAACTCCGGCTTCTGGAACGGTTCCTGCCAGCCCGAGGGGCTGCGCATGTGGGCGATGCTGACGCCAGGAGTTCCGGTCGCCACTCGTCCCACGTACTCGTCGATTAGCTTGGGCTTGTTCCCGGCCGCCGTGATGCGCACCGGAGCAGCAATCAATCGCGGCATGGATCACTCCTCCCCACTATTTCTCGGCAGCGGCCCGCTTCTCAGCATTCTGGCGCTTGCGGGCGAAGTCGATCTCCTCGGCCAGCGTGTCTACCGCCTTGAGAGAGGAATGCGTCGGGGCCAGGCAGAAGAGGTCCCACTGCTCGCCCTGGTAGCCGTGCTGCCGGACGTACCATGCCCCGTCGTCGTCGCGCTCCAGCGGGAACAGCGAACACGGCGCAGGCTTGTAGCGGAACTTGTCGCCCTCGGCAGCGCCCACCTTGTGGAGCACGCACCCCTCGTTGAAGAAGATGCACCAGCCATCCACCACGCGCAGCATCGGCTTGCCCGACTTGATCCGCCGGCTGAGATAGCCGTCGCGCTCGATCGCCTGCCGCGCCTTGTCGGTGACCAGCGGCAGAAACTTCTTCAGGTGTCGATCGATCCGGGCCTGCTCCTCCGCCGAAACCGGAGGCCGACCGTTCTGGCAGCAGATGCCGTCACAGCCGCGCCCGTAGATGCACTCGAACGTCGCCTCTTCGGCGTTCAGGATCGGCAGGGCGTGCTTCTTCGATGCGCTGGCCATGAACTCTGCTCCTTCAGGATGGGTTCACCTGCCGATCCAGGTCCCGATACCGGGCTGACCGCCCGGCCGCTCCGCGCGCCAGGGCGTTCTTCACCAGCTGAATGGTGAACTCGGCGTGGGTCAGCCCCGCGGCCCACAGGTTGTTCGACATCGCCCGATCCGGCGCGAAATCCGGGTTGGGGTTCAGCTCGAGAATGTACGGCTGATTGTCCCGAATGCGGAAGTCCACCCGCGCATAGTCCCGACACCCCAGCAGCCGGAAGGCGCGGAAGGCGCACTCCTCGATCTTCCGGCCCAGTTCCCCGCTCAGTTCGGCCTTGAAGTGATAATCTGTCGTCTCGAACTCGGTCGATCCCTTCGTCCACTTGGCGTCATACGTCAGGATCGGCCAGTAATCCGGCCCCGCGTCCGTGGGAAACACCACCTCGGTGCCGGGCAGCAGTCGCAGATCGGGCATCTCGACCAGCGCGACCGTCAGCTCCCGGCCGAACACGAACTCCTCGACCAGCACTGGGCCGCCGAACTGTTCCAGCACGTGCGCCACCCGGGCGTTGAGCGCCGCCAGGTCCTTCACCACGCTGGCCTGCTCGACGCCGACACTGGCATCCTGGGCCGCGGGTTTGACGATGACCGGGAAGCGCAGCGGACAGGTGCGGATCTCCCCCGGCCGCTCGATCACCAGAAACGGCGCGGTGGGCAGCCCCTCCGCCTGGAAGAGTCGCTTGGCCTGGTGCTTGCTCCGCGCCAGGACCAGCGAGTGGAACGGGCAGCCAGTGTAGGGAATACCCAGCCATTCGAGCAGGCCCGCGCCGTACAGCTCCGAGGCGTTGTTGTCTGCGGTGCCCTCGAACAGGTTGACGATGGCATCCGGCCGGGCTTCGAGAATGCCGGTCAGCATCTCCTGGGGTCCCTCGTTGACGCCCAGGGCGGCCACCTCGTAGCCCGCTGTCGTGAGAGTGGCCATCACGGCATCGACGTTGTCGAGGACCTCGACTTCGGAGATGTAATCCGGGTGGGTGGTGGGAAGGAGAGGTTCGTTGTAGAGGACGAGTACGCGCTGAGGGTTCATGAACATCCTACTCCCGACATCCTTGTGCGTGAACGTGGCCTTCCTCCTGAAGGCAGGCGAGGCTGCTGGCAAAGAGCAACCGACCACATGATTCGGGCCATAGTGCCAGATGGCCGCGGTGGCGACAATGCCAATCTTGCGCGACTCACCCAGATTGCCTACTTCAGAGATCCACCATGGACAGCCGGCTGTCAGCCGGTCAGCCCCTGGCGCCGCAGGGCCGCGTCGAGGATGCCGCCGATCAGCGCGTCATGGTCCACCCCGGACAGGCGTGCCAGGATGACCAGGTCGCTGGTAAGCGGGTTCAACCCCGGCAGCGGATTGGCTTCGAGAAAGTACGGCACCCCGTCGCGCAGGCGGAAATCGATCCGGGCAATGTCCCGGCAGCCCAGCGCGCGGTAGGCCAGCAATGCCGCCTCCTCGGTCGCGCGAAGATGCGCTTCCGGCAGCTGCGGCGGACACTCGTAGCGGACGTGCTGCTCGTAATCGCGCTTGACCTCCAGGCTGTACACGAAGCGCGGCGCGTCGTACAGCGGCACCACGCGCAGAATGCCGATCACCCGGGGCGGGTCATTACCCAGCACGCCCACGGTTAGCTCCTCACCGGGGATGAACTCCTCGGCCAGCAGCGGCTGTCCCTGGTCGCGCCGTGCCTCCAGCGCCTCGGCCAGTTCGGCGGGGCTATCGACCACGCACTTGCCGCGAATCCCCTTGCTCGACCCCTCCCAGGCCGGCTTGACGATCAGCGTGTGCGGCAGGCTCGGCCGGGCCCGCACCGCCGCCAGGTCGGCATCGGGCAGGAAGAGTTCCCCTGCAGGCACCCGCCCGCCATGCGACTGCACCAGCCGCCGGGCGCAATCCTTGTCGAGCGTGGCCGCCAGGGTCAGCGGATCGCTGCCGGTGAAGGGAATGCCCAGCATCTCCAGCACGGCTGGCACCCGCGCCTCGCGCGACCGGCTGGTGCCCAGCCCCTCGGCGAAGTTGAAGACGAAATCGGGTGGATCATCGAGCAGCCGGCGCAGCAGGTCTGGCCCGTCGCCCAGCAGCAACGGTTCGTGCCCGCGCCGACGCAGCACCCCGGCGATGGCCTCGACGGTGGCCGGGCTGTCGTACTCTTCCTGGTGGTCGTCGGGCAGGTCGGCCGTCGGGGGATGGTCGGACTTCAAATCGTAGGTCAGACCGATGCGCATACCAGGCATCCTGAAGACGTGGAGCCCGGCCTTCGGCCAGAGGAAGGCCCGGGCATGGGAAGGGGGGAAGAACTCCGATGCGTTCTTCCCCCCCGAGTGGTCCTGCAAGGCGTGAGCCGCTCGACCCGGCTCAGCCGTCGGTGCGATCGGCGATCACATCGAGCGAGAGCAGCTTGCCGGCAGGCGGGGTGTCCTCGCCTCCACAGCCGTTCTCGGGCTCCTCGGCGTGGCTGATGACATTGAGTTGCCGACGGCGGGCCATCCGCTCGCTGTTTTCCGGGATGAGCGCCGTCTTGGATCCCTGCAGCAGCGCGCTGACGCCGCGGGTCGCGGTCGGCTGCACGGTGTTGGGGCGATCCTCGGCCTGGTAGCGGACGATCATGCCCTCGTAGTTGCGCAGGATGACCGAATCATCCGAGGCGCTGAGGACGTAGTTGGGCATGACCGGAATCTTCCCGCCGCCGTGCGGGCTGTCCACGACGTAGGTGGGGATACCCAGACCCGACATGTGGCCGCGCAGGCCTTCCATGATCTCCATGCCCTTCCAGATGGAGGTGCGGAGATGGCCCGCCCCGATGACCGGGTCGCAATGGAAGATGTAGTAGGGACGGACCTTGATGCGAAGCAGCGCCCGCATCAGGTCGCGCATGGTTTCCAGGCTATCGTTGACGCCCTTGAGCAGGACGCTGTGGTTGTTGACCGGCATGCCGCCCCGGAGCAGGGCATTGCAAACGCGGGCCGCTTCGGGGGTGATCTCGCGTGGGTGGTTGAAGTGGGTCTGAATCCAGACCTTGTTGGCCGAGGACAGTAGCTGAATCAACGCCGGATCGTACAACCGCTGCGGCAGGGTCACAGGGACGCGCGTACCGATGCGGATGACATCGACGTGTGGGATGGCGGCCAGGTTATCCAGAAAGAAGCGCAGCTTGTTCGTGGGCAACGTCAGCGGGTCGCCACCCGAGACGATGACGTCGCGGATCTCCGGATGAGCCCGCACATATTCGATCATGCGTTCGTCGTTGCGGCTGATGGCGTCCCAGCCCCCGCGCACCATCGTCGCCCGCTTCCGCGTGCAGAAGCGACAGTACATGCTGCACACGTGGGTGGTGACCAGCAACGCCCGATCAGGGTAGCGATGGGTCAACCCAGGGACCGGCGAATCCTTGTCTTCCTCGAGCGGATCTTCCAGCTCGTACCCCGACGGGTTCTCCTGCTCCAACGGTGAGGGCACCGACTGGAGACGAATCGGATCGTTGGGATCGTCGGTATCGATGAGCGAGAAGTAGTAGGGCGGGATGGCGGTCTTGTATTCGGCTTCGAGACTGCCGATGACCTCAAGTTCCCTGGCGGAGAAGGGGAGCAGGTCGCGTAGCTGCCGCACGGAGCGGATCGCGTTTTGCGACTGCCAGCGCCAGTCGTCCCACTGGTGATCGGGGACATCGCGCCAGAGCGGGTGGCGCCTGGACTTACCAGGAGGCTCTTCCTCGGGTTCACCGACCACCGCACGGGTGAACGGCGGGGGATCGAGCCTGCTGCGCTCTTCAGATTCATTCATCGTCCGGGTTGCCTCCAGAGGCCACGGCGTCGGACCGCGATCCGGATTCACGGCCGAGCGCGCGGATGCTTTCGCGATCCCCAGGAGGGACTGGGCCTGCTGCTCGGTCGCCCGACCTGACTGGTAGCCTTGACGCTTCGACCCGTCTGAGGCTGCTTCGCCGGTGCGCCCAGAACAGACTGCCGCGGCTCCCCGGGGTACTCGATGTGGTTCGCCATCCTGACGACCACCACCAAGTCGCGCCAGTGTAGACGGGATCTGCTGGCATTCCAAGATGACTTCGACGGGAAACTGCGAACAATTGACAAAATCTTTTCGCAGAGTCCGATCCCACCCATTTCTGGGGGTTCTGCGCAGCCTCTACTACCTGCGCCGCGCGCCCCTCGCTCCCTCGCTCACATCCTCTTGACTCCACGAAGCGCCTTGCGGATAAGCCAGCGGTGACCAGGCGACGGAGGACCTCCATGCTCGGCCCCGATTCTCAGGCCCCGGGCCTGACCAACCACTACACCGTGCTCCTCTACCCGTTCGTCCATGCTCTGGGCGAAGGCGCCGCCCGGCAGAAGCGCCTCGCCCTGCTGGGACAGCGCTGGCAGTCGTGGTGGGTGCGGCCTGGGGAGATGCACGGCCGGGCCGACGAGATCTCGGTCATCCACCACAAGCTCGAGGCCAGCGACTTCTTCCTGCCGCACGCCCGCGCCCTGCTCTATCCCGAAACCACCTTGCTCGAAGCCCAGCCGCCCGGCTGGCGCTGCTCCAACTGGATCTCCACCATCCGTCAGCTCGGCGAACTTCCACTCGAGCAGATGGCCGAACAGCTACCTTCCGATGGCGTGCTGCACCTGACCGCCCGACCCGCCATGCAGGATTACCTCCGTCACCTGTCCGTGCTGCCTCCGCCCGATTACCACGGCACCCCAGGACAGGCCATCGACGTCGAGCTGCTCTGGGCCGACCTGTATCTCTTCCACGCTCACTGGGGCTTCCTCGCGCTCAAGCTGCGTCTGCGCGACCGCGATGCCGACATCGACCGTCTGATGGAGTTGAACCGCAACCTCGCCCCCATTCAGCCGCGCTGGCTGGCCGGGCGCTCGGCACTCGTCCTGCTCCGCGATGGCAGCCAGTGGACCATGGGCGAATGGTTGAGCTTCCTGCTGCAGGGGCTGGTCGAACCCGAGCTACCCGGCACGCTGACGCCCGCGGGACCGGTGCGCCTGCCCGACGAGCATCTCTACACCGATTCGCACGATGCCCGCGCCTATGGCCCGCGCTGCCTGATGCTCTCCTACGCCTGCGTCCCTGGTGCTGACACGGTCGAGCCCGGCGTCTTCACCAGCGGGGCCGATCGCCTGCTGTACGAGCTGGCCATGGGTATGCGCCTGGATGACTCCATCGCCAGCTCCGCGTGGGTGCCCACCCGGGAGATGGCCGAGAACGTCCTGCGCGAGCATCGCTTCCACGACTGGAATTGCTGGCGCGGTCTCATGGTCAAGGATGGCTGTTACTTCCTGGGCACCGAGGCGGGCGGCTTCGCCGACAAACAGTTGCCGTTCAACGTGACCCGGCACTACCTCCCGCTGTACGTCTACGCCCTGCACCAGCACTTCAGCCTGCTCCGCTTCGCGCGGACCCTGACGCTGGAGGTGGCCCGGACCGACCTGCACCTGTTCGAGGCGCGCGAACTCTTGCGCGGGTTCATCGCCTTCCGCAACCGCTACTGGTTCAACGTGGTGACCGCCCGGCCCCAGGGCAACCGCCTCTATCGCCTGGTGCAGGAGGGGCTGGAGGTGCCGGCCAGCTTCGCCCTGGTGGCCAACAGCGTCCAGGGCGCGCGCGACTACTACGAGGGGCAGTGGAACCAGGAGCTTGGCAAGCTGCGGCTGGTGCTGGGACTGGGCAAGGGGCTCCTCCTGGGCGTGTCCGGCGGCGCCTCGATGTGGCTCATGCAGTTCGCCTGGTTCAAGTATGCCGCGAGCCTGGGAGGCGCAGCGGTGCTGCTCTTCGTCCTGGTCTTCTGCCTACCGGAACATTCCGCCCTGAAGGCCGCCCTGCGCCGCTGGCTGCGAACGCTGGGCGGTTCGTGGAAACGTACGCCGGCCAGCCCCTCTCCCGAGATGCACGCAGACCTACCACCGGTGGAAGAGCTTCCCCGCCGGCGCGCAGCCTGAGCAACCGTCTTAGGTCGCGTACAGCCAGCGCTGGCGATTCAGATAAAGCGACGGCACCAGCAGCACCAGCAGCACCAGCCCCACCGTCCCGGCCGAGGCCAGCGCCAGCGTGGTGTCGAGCAGGATCAGCCCCATCAGCGCCCGCTTGACTCCCGTCTGCACGTGGCCCGGCGTGGGCGACTCGATGGCTCGCCACAAGGCGAAACCCAGCCAGAAGCCAAACAGCACCAGCAGATACACGAACAACGGCGAGGCCATGCCCTCGGATCGCATCACCGGGACCGGCACCGTCAGCACCAGGCTGACCAGGATGGTGAGCGCTGCGCCCCCGAGTGCCTGCCGGCTGCTGACCGCCGCCTCGGTCCGGGCGAACCAGGTCACCCCCACGATGTACAGCCCCACCACCAGCGCCAGGTACGGTCCCAGCGGCCGGACCAGCGACCCCGCGATCGACACGCCCAGCAGGACGTTGAGCGACCGACACGCCCCCATGGCCAGCGGCCCCACCGGCAGGTGCTTGGCGATGGCGTCGTAGAACAGGATGGCCCCGCACAGCACCAGCGCCAGAAGCGGAGGCAGCCAGCTGACCGCCTCGGGGTCGTACTGCGCCAGCCGTTGCCCCGCCAGGCTCGCCGCCAGCACGCCGATCAGCATCAACAACGTCGCACCCAGCCCGGCCTGGCGGCGGCTGATGCGCCCCGAGGGAATCGGTCGGCCCGGACGTTCCCGGCGGTCCTGCTCGACATCGAAGAAGTCGTTCCAGGCCATGCCCGCCAGGTAGAGACAGCCGCTGGCGCAGAGCAGCAGGACGAAGACATCCCAGCGCGCCAGCAACAACCCGGTCGCCAGGCCAGCCAGGGTGATGTCCGCGAAGGCGGTCGGCAGGTTGGGCAGGCGCACCAGTTGCGCCCACGAACGCACGACGTTCATAGCGACCCGGCGATGGCCGTCACCCGCTCCAGGGCCAGGCGGGCCGCCTCGTCCGGGTTGGCGACGTAGGGATACAGTTCGATGGTGATCCAGCCGTCATAGCGCATGTCCCGGATGGCCCGCAGCGCCGCGGCAAAGTCGATGGCTCCCTCGCCGGGAATCAGGTGGGCATGCACCCGGGTGGGCGCGATGTCTTCCAGGTGGAAGTGGCGAATGTAGCGGGCCACCTGCGGAATCGTCGTCGCCGGGTCGTCCTTCACGCAATAGGCGTGCCCGATGTCGTAGTTCATCGCCACGGCCGGCGAGTCGATGTGGCTCATGAACTCGAGAAACTGCTCGCACGTCTCGATGAGCAGCCCCGGCTCGGGTTCCACAAGCAGCAGCACCCCTTCCTTCTCGGCATGCTCGGCCACCGGCTTGATCATCTCGACAAACAGCTTCAGCGCGTCCTTCCACGAGGTGCCGGGTTCGACCGGTCCACCCGGCTCGGTGGTGATGCACGGCGCGCCCAGCTCGCGCGCCAGGGTCAGGGCGCGCTTCGTGTGGTCGATGCGAATCTGCCGATAATGGCGATCCGGTTCGATCCACGACGGATACCAGTAGCGCTGGCGCGGGTCGTTCACCGCGTGCATCATGAAGGCGTTGATGTTGCTGATCTGCAGCTGGTTCCGCGCCAGTGCATCGCGCAGCGCCTGCTTCTGCTCGTCGAGCATGAAGGCGGGCCAGGCGTGCGGCACGTCGGCCATGATCTCGACGGCCGGATAGCCCAGCCGCGCCAGCCGGGTGACCGCCTCAGCGAACGAGTAGTTGAGGTAGGCGTTGGTGCTGAAGGCAAACTTCACGTCACTCTCCTCGCACTCCGCGGACATAATCGCGGAGCATGTCGAACTGTTCAAAGAAGTCGTGGACCTGGACGCCATGCGGATTCTTGAAGAAGCAGGCCAGGTGCCGCAGGACGCCGACCTCGCCGCGCCGCTGGGCCAGCAGCACCAGCCGGGCCAGGTCGAGGACCAGCGGCGCCGCCAGCAGCGAGTCGCAGCCCTGCCAGATGAACTGCAGGATCATCTTCGTGCCGAGGAACCCCTGGTAGTGGATGTGGTTCCAGGCCGTCTTCCAGTCATCGAGCGATTCGATGTACTCGATGGAGACGAGCGTCTGCGGCTTGTAGCCGACGATGCCCGACACCACCTGATCCTTGGTCTTGACCTTCGACGCCTTGTTGACCGGGTCGTCGAGGACGAGGCCATCGCGGTTGCCGAAGATGTTGTGCCCGACCCAGGAGAGAATCTCCCAGTTGCGATGGGCGAACATGGGGGCGAGCACCGTCTTCATCAGCGTCTCGCCGGTCTTGCCGTCCTTGCCCGAGACCGTGGTCTTGCGGGCGACGGCCAGCTCTTCCAGGGCAGGGCAGGTGGCGCCGAGCGACGGGGTGAAGTTGATGAACGGGATACCCAGATCGAGCGTGGCATAGGCATACAGCGAGCTGGCCGGCAGCACCAGCGTCGGCCCATCGAGGGCGGCATTCAGCTTCGCCAGCGAGGTATGCACATCGCTGGTCTCAAACGGCGGCTCGGTGGACGAGACATTAACCACCACCACCTGGTCGAGCCGATGCTTCTGCCGAAATTCGACCAGGTCGCGGCTGATCTGGGCGATCGCCTCGCGCGCGGTGGTGGCCCGCCCGACTTCGGGTCGGTCGGCCAGCCGGGCGATGGTCGGGCCGCTGCCCAGGATGGTGCCGGGACGCAGGTTTTCTTCCCACGCCGCCAGCTGCTCGTCACAGCCCGCCAGGATCGCGGCATCGAAGACGTTCGAGCGCTGATGCAGCTCGCGCACCGTCTGCCGGAAGCCGGCCTGGCGTATCTCGTGCCCGCCGACGACGAAGTGGGCTGGTTCGTCGAGTTTCAGGCCCTCAAAGAGGGGCAGGGCAGTGACCAGGGAGGTGGTATCGGTGAGGTTCTTCGCCAGGGCGGCCAGGCCCAGGGTGGCCGTGCTGCCAACGCCGCCACAGGCGCCAATGAGCCAGAGTCCAACGCGCGGTGCAGTCATGAGGAGGGTGCGTGTCCGGGGTAGGATCGGGAGAGCGATTTCCTCATTGTCATGTCCGGGGCGGTCGGGGTCAAGCAACCGCACGACGATCCAAAAAATCAGCCCCGTCAGAACGTCCAGTCCTGACGGGGCCATGGTAAAAAGAGGTCGTGTCGGGATGAGCGTGCGGACATCCCGACGCCCTCTATTTAAGAGTACCGACGTCCGGGAGTCAATGGGCGAACCCGATCACTCCTTGCCCGGAGTGAGAAACTTGAACGGCTCTGCCTTCTTGAAGGTGCCGGACTGATCTCCCTCCACCTCCTCCGCGCCCACCAGGGTCAGCTTCCGCGTCCCGGTCCCCTCGGCAAAGTCGAGCTTGTCGAGCTTGACCCAGAAGATGCTGGGGCTGGCGGTGTCCTCGAAGAAGTACACCCGGTTCTTCTGATCCGCCACGGTCCGCCAGATGGTCGAGGCGATGTTCGGTTGCGTCGGCGTGCTGATGCCGCGCGGCACACTGACGTTCCGCATGACGCTGAAAACACTGGCCACCGCCTCGCGCGGGTTGGCCGTCTGCGTGCAGGCATTGATGTAGAACGACGCTCGCACGAACCGATCGGCCGCGCGATTGGTGCCGGGCAGCATCACTGTGCCGCCGATCTGCTCCCAGTACCGCGTCAGTGCCAGTTGCTCGTCGAAGGTCGGCGAGTTGGTCATCACCTGGTACTTCCGGCCATGGTGGATGATCAGCTTACCCTTGACGTACTCGAAGATGGCGGAATCTCCGCTCGGGTCTGACAGCGACAGATGGACGGTCCCCTTCGACCCGTTGGGAGCCGTGGTCGGCACCACCCGGAACTTCTCCTGCTTCAGCTCGGCCACCGCCTCCGCCACGGTGGCGAAGCGATCCAGCGCATACTGCCCCCAGGCGCCGATCACCAATCCAGGCCGCGCGTCACTCTTCGCGGGATACTCGGACTCGGCCAGGTACAGCAGGTTGGCCACCAGCCCCTTCTCGTTCATGCCGTCGGTGGTGGCCCCTTCGTAGGCGGAGGTCACCAGGCTGCCGTACCGGCTGGTCCAGCGGACCGACCCCTCGCCGACGGCGCCGTCCCGCTTCATGCCTCGGGGAAAGATCCACAGGTTGCTGCGGAGATCTTCCACCCAGTCCATGGTCCGACCCGTGACCACCTGCCCATCCTTGCCGAAGTACAGCGCCCGGGTGCAGGCAGGAGCCGCGCCCGGCGAACTCGCCAGCAAGAGGCCCGCCAGGGTCAGGGCGACCAACATCCCTGGACGATCAACGCGAGAGGTAATCATGAGAGTGTCAACCTGTGAACGGGTGATGGAGGGGCAGCGACGGGGCCTCTACCTGGACCCGGTCCACTGTCGGTCCAGCTTGCCCCTTCCGGGAACAACCTACAATCTCACGCCCTGAATTCGAGGGAGACCGATCCCCGGGCTTATTTCGTCGCCACCCCCTGCGTCAGGTAGCCATGCGTCGGAGGGGTGTGCTCGAGGTAAAACTGCTCGAGGTGAAGGGCCGAGTAGGGCTGCCTGGTCAGCAGGCTACGCAGGTCGTGGTCGAGCCGGCACCCATCGCCCAGCCACATTTGCAGCCAGTTGAGACGCCGTTGCCAGCGACTCACCGCCGGATCGGGACTCAGGCCATGCTCGAGCAGCAACAACCGCCCCCCTGGGCGCAGCACGCGATACAGCTCGGCCAGGACCCGTTCCACCGCGGCCACACTGCACAGGGTGAAGGTGCTGACGGCATAGTCGAACGAATTCGCGTCGAACGGTAACTGTTCTCCCTCCAGGACGCGCATTTCCACGGAGATGGGCGAGCGCCGGAGACGGCGTTGGGCCAGGGCGTGCATCCCGGGGTTGGGCTCCACCGTGGTGAGCCGGCGGACGGTGTCGGGGTAGCAGGGCAGGTTCAACCCAGTGCCAAATCCGATCTCGAGTACCTCGCCCTGAGCCTCCGCGAGCAGCGCCCGACGCCGACGAGCCACATGGGGACGATCCAGCGTCAGATCGCACAACCGTGGGAACAGGATCCGACGATACAGACCCATGCGTGCTCCTCCGTCTCAGCGTAGCAGCAAGAGCAGCATGATCACTGGCGTGGTCGCCCGGATGGCGTGGCGCATTCCCGCTGGCATGTGAACCCAGGTGCCCGGCTGGGCCGCCATCGTCTGCCCGTCGAGCGTGAGTTCCGCCTCGCCGCGCAGAAACTGTAGCACGGCCGGCATCGACGCAGTGTGTTCCGACAGTTCCTCCCCCGCCGCGAAGCCGAACAGCACCACCTTCAACCGCTCGTCGGTGTGCAGGGTCCGGCTGAGGATGCCACTGGGAGGTGGCTGCACCTCGCTGGCCAGGTCGGCAAAGTAGGTTCCGGCGTTCATCTCTCGCGCTCCGGGATTCCAGGGATTCGGGCTGAGATCAGGGCGCCTTCCGTGCAGGACGAGGTGAAGTAGCCCGTCCAGCCGTGTACCACCGCGTCGACAAAGCCCGCCTCGGCCAGCATCTGCAGGAGCGACCGCCCCCACACCGCGCCGGCGATTCAGTCCGACCACGCGCCTCGCTGGGCCACGGTGTCGGGGGATACCTCCTCGTGCACCAGGATATCCGCCATCTGCAGCCGCCCCCCGGGCCGCAGCACCCGAACGATCTCGGCCAGCACCGCGGGTTTGTCCAGGCAGAGATTGAACACTCCGTTGGACAGGACCAGATCGACCGAGGCGTCGGCCACCTGCAGCCGCTCGATCTCCCCCTGCATCACCTCCACCTGCTTCAGGCCCAACGCCTGGGTGGTCTGGCACGCCCGGGCGATCATCTCCGGAGAGCGATCGACCCCAATCACCCGGCCCGTCGAGCCGACGTACCAGGCCGCCACCAGACAATCGAGCCCGGCCCCACAGCCCAGGTCGAGGACCGTCTCGCCAGGGCAGGGCAGGCCCAGCGCAAACGGATACCCCACGCCGCAGAACGATTCGGTCGCCGTGGCGGGCACGGCGTCGAGTTCGGCGACCCCATACCCCAGTCGCCGCGCGCTGGCCAGCCCCACGGGAAAGCGGGTCTCCTGCTCCGGAGTCAGTGCCACCCGCGCGAACCGCTGGGCAATTGCCGCACGAATCAGTTCAGGATCATCGGGCACGGCTCACTCCTTGGCAAAACCCGGGGCGACCATGGAGGATCTCTTCTGCTATCGTACCCTGGCCACGACCAAAGTAGAAGCGTCGTCCCCCTCGGGAGAGGCCCCATGACGCCGGAAAACCACTCCTTCCGCCATCTGCTGCCGACCTTCCGCATCTCGCCCGGCACGCAGGTGGTGTTGAAGGTGGACCATCCCCTGCCCGGGGGAGGCCTGCGCCAGCGCGGCAGCGTCGGCGTCATTGTCGAGAGTCCGCCCGACAATGCGCAACCCTACACCGTGCGCTTCGCCGATGGCCAGGTGCTGGCGGTGTTGTTCGCCGAGCTGGCCCTGCGCCGCAAGGAGATCGACGACCAGCTGGCCCGCCAGGACGAGGATCTTCGCCCCTGGATCATCTACCGCTGCCGGGTGGGCTCGCACGCCTTCGGCCTGGCCAACGAACAGTCCGACGACGACCTGCGCGGCATCTATCTGCCTCCGGCGCGTCGGCACTGGTCGCTGGTGCAGCTACCCGAGCAGCTGGAGTACAACGACGGCCAGACCGACGAGGTCTACTGGGAGCTGGAGAAGTTTCTGCGCCTGGCATTGAAGGCCAACCCTAACGTGCTGGAGACGCTGTGGACCCCGCACGTGTTGGATGCCGACGAGGTGGCCACGCGCCTGCGCGGCATGCGCGACGTGTTTGTGACCCGGCATCTGTACCGCACCTATTCAGGCTACGTCCTGAGCCAGTTCCGCCGCATGTCGAACCTGCGTGCCAGCACTGGCAACTATCGCCCCAAGCACGCCATGCACCTGATTCGCCTGCTGTACTCCGGCATCGAGGCCCTGCGTACGGGTACGATCCGCATCGACGTGGCCGAGCACCGTGCCGAGCTGCTCTCCATCAAGTCCGGCGCCTGGACCTTCGAGCAAGCCCAGGAGCGCGCATTGGACCTGGACCGCGCGTTCCAGGAGGCATACCGCCACACCACCCTGCCGGAACAGCCCGACTACGCCCAGGTGGACGATTTCCTGACCTGGGCCCGCCGGAGGATGGTCGATGCTTGATATGGACAAACTGCGGAAGCTGGTGGAATCGCAGGGACACACTCCGCTTTTTGTCACCGTAAGCGGGGCCCACCTGTACGGCTTTCCGTCGCCCGACAGCGACGTGGACCTGCGGGGGGCGCACCTGCTACCGTTGGCCGAGGTCGTGGCCCTGGATCCGCCGGTAGAAACGCTCGAGCGGAATCTCGACCAGGACGGAACGGAGATCGACCTCGTCAGCCACGATCTGGGGAAGTACCTGCGCCTGCTGATGAAGAATAACGGCTATGTGCTGGAGCAGATTTTTTCCCCGCTGGTGGTGCTGGGCCAGGCCTTTCTCGACGAGCTGCGCCCGCTGGCCCAGCGCTGCATCACCCGGCACCATTACCACCACTATCGCGGCTTCATCAACACCCAGAAGCGTCTCCTGGACAGGCAGGAGACGAAGCAGGTCAAGCCGTTGCTCTACGCCTACCGCGTCCTGCTAACGGGCATCCACCTCCTGCGCACGGGGGAGGTCGAGCCGAACCTCCCCCGTCTGGCCGAGGAGTACCGATTGCCGTTCATTCCCGACCTGATCGCCCAGAAGCGCCAGGAGAAGCAGCACGCCCCGGACCTGGACTGGCCCTGGCACGCGGCTCAACTAGCGCATCTGGAGGCCGACCTCGACGCCTGGTACACCCAATCCCCGCTCGGCGAGGAACGCCCACACTCCGAGGTGAGCGCGTTTCTCGTCGAGCGACGTCTTTGGGGAAAGGCCTAGTACCGGTTCATGCGGCGATTGAACTGCGTCTGGTCGCTGATATCCACGTCGCCATCGTTGTCGAAATCGAAGTACTCGAGATACTTCGCCTGGCCGCGAATACTCCGATATGTGGAGTTGAACTGCGTCTGGTCCGTGGGCCCGTTGGGCACCAAGGGCGTGTTGTTCACCGTGGCCGTGTTGTTGAAGTCACCGAACAGCCGATGGAAGGCCAACGGGCTGGCCGGCGGATTGGTCAACTGCAACGCCGGGAACGATCCGTACGGCGGCGCCGGCGTGAACGGCACGTACGACTGAATGCCCGCGCCGTTAATCGCCAGCGTGTAGTTGCCATCGACCAGCGACCCCGACACCTCGACGCCGTTGCCGGTGAAGTTGAAGTCGTAGTTGAAGTACCGGCCATCGGTGGCTAACGGATTGAACACCACCGGGCTGTTGCGCTGCACAGTGATGCCGCCGATGTAGTTGCCGCCCGTGGCCGCGAATCCACCGGTGCGCTGCAGGTTGAGCGCGGTACCGATATCGACGAACACGAAGTCGGTGAAGCTCAGCCGAATCCGACGAATCATCGACCGCTGATCCCAGTTATTGTTCGCCGCCGCTGTCGGCGTCACCGAGTAAAGCAATGGCGAGCCCACCAGCGCCGGAGCCGACGACGACGGAGTGATGTAGTTCACGAAGCCCAGCGGCGAGCTGTCGTAATCGTGATAGACCAGCCCCTCAATGGTGCCGTACGTGGCCGGAGCCGACGCCGCGCCGTTGAAGAAGTTCGACTGAGCGTAGGCATCGTTGGGAGCGCCCTGTGGCCCGGCCAGCGAGTTGGGCGAATTGTTATTCTGATTGCGAATCGCCCCGTACAGCGTCGAGGTGGCGTTCTGGTACGTCGCCCCCGCCTGCCCGAAGAAGTTGCCGCCGTTGCTACCCGCGCCCAGGGGCGAGCTGGCCAGGTTCACCCGCAGGCCAGTGAAGTCGAAGCCGTTGTTCTTCTGCCCGGCATCGACCCAGGCCCCACCCTGGATGCGCAGCCCGACCGAGGTGCTGGCCGCGTTGCTGTTGATGCGGTTGCCCCTCAGGAAGACCCGTGTGGCGTCGGTCGCCCCGTTGACGAGAATATTCACCGCGTGCCCGCTGATGCCGTCGGTGGCCACCAGCCCCACGTTGTCGATGATCCGCACCTTGGCGCCACTCTGCACAGTGATGCCGGTGGCCCCCACGGTCGAGTTGAAGATGCGAACAAACCCGCTGATGGTGGCGTTCGAGCTGGCCCCACCCGTCACGGTGATGCCGCGGCCATCGCCCACCAGCCGGCCCAGATCGCTCCCCGAGAACACAGCCGACGGCCCATTGAGGATCACTCCGCCGCCTGCGCCCGTCAGGCTACCCGGCAAGTTGAACACGCCCTGATTGATGGTCGTGGTTCCGCTGTAGGTATTGGACGTGCTGGTCAGCCGGACTAAACCCGTGCCTGTCTTGATCACGTCGCCGGCCCCGACCACGGTGGCGTTCACCAGCAAATCCACGTCCGTGGCCGCGCCCGTGCCATCGACCACCGTGGTGCCGTCGGCAATGTTGAAGGTGTGACTGCCGGTGACCAGATTCAGAATGCCGTTGATGTCGGCCGGCACCACGGCCCCGGGCGCTCCATCGGGCGACAGCGTCACGTTCGCCCCGGTGCCCAGGGTCAGCGTGCCCAGGCCCATGGTCACGGTACCGGCCACGGTGGTGCCGCTCTCCATCGTCAGGCCGCCGATGGTGTTGTTGAAGTTGTTGAGGCTCAGCAACCCCGTGGTATTTACCCGGACCAGCGAGGTCGAGATGATCTGCCCGTTGCCGCCGATCAGTTGGACGAGATCGACATCGTTTCCGCCGAGGTCATCCCCAATGTTCAGCGCGCCGCCCACCGCGACCGAGCCGTTGCCCTTGTTCAAGAGCAGCGAGCCCTCGTTGACCGTGGCCGAACCGGTGTAGGTGTTGGTCAGGGTGCCGCCCAGCGTCCACGAGCCGATCCCCTGCTTGATGAAGTTACCGGTCCCGCTGATGACGCCGTTGTACGTGTGGTTGGTCGCATCCCCCGTGGTCAACGTGGCCGCACTGCCGAGATTCAGCACACTGGTGCCATCGGCCAGGTCTTCCACCCAGGCCACCGTGTCGCTGAAGCCGTTCATGTCGAACGTGGTGGTGGCCAGCGTCAGCGTGGGGGCCGGCGTATTGAGGAAGCCCGTGGAGGTCAGTCGGTAGATGTCGGTCGTGTCGTCTCCCGTGAAGACCAGATCGGTCGGGGCGAAGTTGTTGTCCATGTCGCCCAGCTGGACGAGGTCGGCATTGCCCAAGCCGGTGCCGGCGCTGACGCTAAGCTGGGTAGTCGGATTGGTGAACACCGTCGGCACGAACTGAATCGGCCCCGGCGCCGAGGTGACAACGCGCGACACCCCGTCGGCGACACCTCCGGAATCCTGGAAGGTGGCCGCCAGCGGGCCGGTCAAACTGCCGAAGTTGAACGACAGGTTCTGAATCGTCGTGCTGAAGTCGTAAGCCGGAGCGAGATTCCCGCCGCTCAGATCGTACTCATCGACTCCGGTGAAGGCGATTTCACCCAGCGCATTGAGGGAGGTATCGGTGAACGAACTGGTGCCCGATTCGGTTCCGGTGTAGGCGACGCTGATGGTCCCGAACGCAGCTGTTGCGGTGCCACTGGCGATGTCGAGCCGATCGACCCCCGCGAGCGGCCCGGAGTTGATGGCATCGCCATTGAACGTGAAGCCAAGCGGCTGAATCGGCGTGTTGGCAACGCTGCCGTCGATGAAGTCGAGGATGACGCGATTGCTGTCCGACGTCCGCCCATTGATGGTCAGCGTGTCGAACGAGGTGTAGGCGTAGACGAAGTACGGCACCCCGGGGAAGTACGCCGGGTTGGTGATGTCGCGGATCTCGACATTGGCGCCATTGCGCACGACGCGGAAATCGCGATTGATCGCGTTGGCGTTGATCACCAGGTTCGGAATCGGCGAGGTGGACGAGAACGTCTCGATGCTCGTGAAGGTAACCTGGGCGTACTCGTTGCTGGTGTAAAAACTATCGCCAGGCCCCACGTAGGTGAATGTCTGGCCGGTCGGCGCAACAGGCAATGGCGGCGAGGTGTTGTCCAGCAGCACCGTGTCACCGGGCAGCGTCGGCAGCACCGGCGTATTGCCGTCGATGGACCGCGGCACGCCGAGCGGCCGGACGGTGACGGTGTCGCTTACCCCGGTGCCGATGAAGTTTTCCACCACGTCCGGGCCGGTGAACTGCAAGCTCATCCCGGCCGCGATCGTTTGCGGAGTGAACGAGTCCAGATCGACGGTAACGCCGGTCAGCAGCGACGACGAAAAGTCGATCGTGTCGTTGCCGTTGCCGTCCTGGATCGTCACCGCCATCCCGGCGGCGACCGCCACCCGGAAGGTGTCGTTCCCCGACCCACCGAGCAGTGCGTCGGTCCCTCCGGGCCCGGTGGCCAATATGTCGTTGCCGTCGTTCCCGGTCAGGACGTTGCTGGAGGCATCGCCCAGCAGTGTGTCGTTGCCGAACCCGCCGGTGGCGTTCTCCACCCCGGTGACGCCGCCGGCGAGGCCCCCGAACACGTTCGTCGCCGCCCCGGTCGGCAGGTTGACGCTCACGTCGGTGGTGTAGCTGGAGTAGTCCAGCGTGTTCACCCCGCCGCCGCCGTCGATCGTGCCGGTCGCCCCGACCCCGTCGGCGAACACGAAGGCGTCGTTGCCGGCGCCGCCGGTGAACGAGCCGATGGCGGTGAAGTCGATGAAGTACGACAGCGAAGTGATCACGCTGCCAGCGCCGCCATCGGTGGCGTTGAAGAAGAAATCATGCGCCTGATCGTTGACCTTCAGCGCGTTGCCGCCGGCCCCGCCGTCGACGGTGACGAGAACCAGGCCGGCGAAGGCGGACGGGGCGACTCCGCTCAGGTCGATGGCGTCGTTGGCGGCCCCGGCGGAGTCGCCGACGAGGTTGACCAGGAGGACGTCGGCGCTGAGGATACCGGTGTCGACGCCGTTGATCTCCAGCGTGTTGGTGCCGCTGTTGGTCAGCGCGATGCTGTCGACGGCCCCGGTGTTCCCGGAAAGCACAACGGCCAGGTTGACGTCGGTGATCTGGTAGCTGATCGCCGGCACCCAGCGGTCCTCCAGCGCCTCCAGCCGCAGGCGGCGGGTCGGGGTGGGGCGAGATGGGACGCAGTGGGGCGACTGCTTACGCACGCGTGGTCGGGAAAACGCGGCCATGATGCACTGCCTCTTCGGATGCTGGTTTGAGCGGGGCGTCTGGAGAAAAAGGGTAAACCAGTTTCAGTCTACCGGGGGCGAGGACGACGGGGGAAGCGAGGTTGGGGCAAGATCGTCTGCCCGCGGGTCGCTTTGTGCCGGTCGCGCCGGTTGATGCGGTGTCGACCGGTGGAAATCGCGTCGGGAGGGAGAAAAGCCCTCTCGACGGTCCGGGCGGACCGACGAGAGGGCGAGGGAGGCGGCGGGGCGGGCCAGGGGCACCGGCCCCGCCTGTACGGTTCCAACGACTCAGATGTCCGTCCGGATGTCGGTACCCGTTAAATCGGTGATAGTGGTGACGAGGGCGACCCAGAACCAGTCCGCCACGCCAGTCTCGGTGGCACCACCGGTAACACGGTCAAGGAAGGAATCGGCCGCGACGGCCCGTCCACCAGTCGTCATGTAGGTCAGAACAGCAGATTGGGCCGCGACGCCATTCCACAACGATTTCACCTGCTGCAACTCACTCAGCAAGTTGCCACTTGTCGGAGTGAAGATTTCGGAGAGGATCATGTCCTGGTCCGTACCGCCGTCGATGGTGTCGGCCCCGTCGCCGCCGATCAGCACGTCGGCCCCGGCGTTGCCGATCAGGCGGTCGGCGCCTAGCCCGCCGAACAGCAGGTTGGCGGCGCTGTTGCCGGTCAACACGTCGTTGGCCGAGCCACCGATCACGTTGTTGAAGCCGACGATGCCACCGCCGACGCTCGTCGCCGAACCGGTGCCACTGTTGACCAGCGTCACCACCACCGCCGTGCTAAAGGCGGAATAGTCCAGCCAGTTATCGCCAATACCCGCGTCCAGCTTACCAGTAATGCTCGCCCCGGCGTTGAACCGGAACGTGTCATTCCCACTACCCGCGGTGATGTTTTCGACACCGCTGAAGTTGGCCAGCGCGGCGTTGCCCGTCGTACCCAGGTTGGCGCCGGTGAGGGTGTACAGGGTAGCCCCGTACACGGCCATGTTCAGGGTGTCAGTCCCCGCACCGCCGTTAATAGTGCTGAGAGCCGTGGCCCCCGACAGGGTGAAGGTGTCAGCACCCGATCCGCCCGTCAGATTGTTCATCTGTGTGAAGTTGATCGTGCTGCCGCCGGTGACAGCCACCGTGCTGGTCGAGGCCGGGGCCCCCACGGTCCAGGCGTTGGTCGTGTTCGGCCCGACCAGGGTGTCCGTCCCTGCACCACCCGTGACCGTCACCGGCATCGTGCCGCCGGCGACCGTCTGGCTGACGTTGATGGTGTTGGTGCTACCTCCTGCGGCCGACACGTCGAGATTCAGGGCTTCCAGCTGGCTGAAGCTGATCTGGCTCGCCCCGGTCCGCAGCAGGAACAGCGCGTTGACCGTGTAGCTCCGTGTCGCTGCGGCAGCGCTCGAATCCTTGACGTTCAGGGTGTCACCGGTATCCGCCCCGCCGTTCACGACGAGCGGTGCGGCCAGGTTGACGACGTTGCTGTTCCCGACGTTGATCACGTCGGTGCCCGCCCCGGTGTTCACCGTGGCATTGTAGGTCGCGGCCAGGCTCACCACGTCGACCTGATCACCCCCGCCATTGGTGTTCAGGGTCAACTTGGCCGACGGGCTGGTGACGCTGACAGTATCCGCGGAGGAGTTACTGCCGTGGACCGTCATCGTGGCGATACCGCTGTAGCTGATCGCTGCCGGTGCGAACCCATCGATCGAATCGTTGTCGATCGATGCGGTTAGGTTAGCCCCGCCGGTGTAGTCACTCACCGTCAGCGTGTTTGCCGACCCTGCACCACCCTGCACGTCGAGGGCGCCCAGGATGCCGTCCAGGTTGCCGCTGGTCGGGTCGGCGAGGGTGGCGCCGTTGTGCACCCGCACCACGTCGTCGCCACCGTTGCCCTTGACCGTGGTCGTGGTGATCGACGAACTGGTGGACTGCACGTTGAGGGTGTCGGTCTGGGTGTTGCTGCCCTCGATGGTCAGCGTGCCCTGGCCGGTGTAGTTGATCACCCCGGTGGACATGCCGGTGATGGCCGCGTTGGTCACCGTGGCGGTGTTCCCGACGGAAGCCCCGAAGTCGTCGACCAGCAGGCTGTTGGTCTCCGGCGTAACGTCGCTGCCCAGGTTGACGTCCAGCTGGAAGTCGATGTCGTCCAGGTCGTTGGTGAGGTTCCGCACCGTGACGGCGTCGTTGCCGGCGCCGGCGTTCACCGTGGCCTTGGCGACCAGCGTCTGGACGAGCACCTCGTCGTTGCCGCCGTTGGCGTTCAGGGTCAGCTCGGCGGCCGGGCTCTGCACGGTGAACTTGTCGGCCTCCGCCGAGTTCAGCCCGTCCACCGCCAGGGTGGTGAACCCGCCGTAGGTGATGGTGGTGGCGTCCGTCGCCCCAGCCATGCCGGTGATGGTGCTCGCCCCGATCACCACGTTGTCGTTCAGGTTGCTGACCCCGGTGCCGGCGTAGTCGCTGACCGCCAGGGCATCAACGTCGCTGTCGGTGCCGCCCTGCACGGTGAGGGCGCCGGCGATCCCCTCCAGATTGCTGCCGGTGACGGTGCCGTCGCTGCCGACGAACACGCTGTCCGCCCCGCCGTTGGTGTTCACCGTGGTGTCGAACTTGGCGTCGGTGGACTGCACGTTCACCTGGTCGACGTTCGTGTTCGACCCGTGGACGGTGAGCGTGTTGCCGGTGCTAGTGATGTCGGCCGAGTAGCTGATCGCCGCGGCCGCCAGCCCGGTGATCTGCGTCGCCGTCACCACCGCGGTGTTGTCGGCGGCCGCCGTGTAGTCGCTCACCACCAGCGACTGCCCGGTGCCGGTCCCCAGCTGCACGTCGAGGGCGCCCAGGATGCCGTCCAGGTTGCCGCTGGTCGGGTCGGCGAGGGTGGCGCCGTTGTGCACCCGCACCACGTCGTCGCCACCGTTCCCCTGGATGACGGTATTGTCGAAAGTGGCGCTGGTGGACTGGACGTTGAACGTATCGGCGTTCGTATTCGACCCACGAATCGTGATCGTGTCCGTCCCGCTGCCAGCCGTGCTGTACTTGATCGTGCCAGGCGCCAGTCCGGTGATCTGATCGTTTGTGACAACGACGGCCGTGTTGTTTACCGCAGCGCTAAAGTCGCTGACGACGATGCTCTGCGTGCCGGAGCCGGTCCCCAGACGCAGGTCGAGCGTGCCGGCGATGGCGTTGAGGTTGCCGGCGTTGGTCGGCGCGTCCGACGAGACGTTAATCGAGTCGTCGCCGCCATTCCCCTCGAGAATCGTGGTGAAGTTACCCAGCGTGTGCTTGACCTGGAAAATGTCACTGGCCGTGTTGGAGCCACGCAGGGTCAAGGTGCTTGTGCCACCCGTGCTCTTGTACTGGATCGCCTGTCCCGCGGGGGCAAAACCAGAGATGGTGCCATAGGTGGTAGCGAAATCCAGGATGACGGCGATGTTTCCAGTGGCGTCGCCGTAGTCGCTGATGACGGCCGTGTTGGTGCCCCCAGCCAGATCGATGGTTACCTGCGTCAAGGCGCCGGCGATCGTGGAAAGGTCGCCGTCATCGTTCGTGTCGGCGCTGGAAGAGATGTGCACCGAATCGTTATTGGCGCCTGTGTTGACATTCAAGGACGCGGCCAGGCTGACCACGTTGACGCGGTCATCGCCCCCGTAGGTGCTGAGAACCAGATTCCCGTTGGGGCTCACGACCTTGTAGGTTTCCGCCTCATTGATGTCAGCTCCGTGGATGGTGAAATCGGCCAGAGGATCGGTTGAGTTATACGTGATCGTCTGGCCGTTGGTGCTGCCGGCCATCCCCTGGATCTGGTTGCTGGTAATGACAACGCCTGCATGACCATGTGCCGATTGATAATCGCTAACGGTCAAGGTGTTGCCGCCATCGCCGCCCTCGATCACCAGATTCGCGTTGATGGTGTCCAGCGATCCCGTGTTTGGCGACCATCCAGTTTCCGCGGTGCTGGAAACAGAGTAAGCGTCATCATTGGCACCGCCGTACAGGGTTACATCCACCCCGGCGATCGAGCGAACATAGAAGGTGTCGGCGCTGGTGTCCCCGGTGGCCAGAACCTGAACGGAAGTCAGGTCGGGTGTGCCGACGATGGTGTAGGCCAGATGAATCGTGTCCGCACCATCTCCGGGCACGATGGAAAGGATGCCCTTGTTCTGGAACTCGACCGGTGTTGAGCCGGTCCGAGTCACCTTCAAGCGACTGGCCAGCGTGGCAAAGGTATTGTCGCTCACCGTGAAGGTGTCAGCACCAGCCGTGCCGTTCACGGTAAAGGTGGTCACCTTCACCGAATCGACGTATTCTTCCGTGCCCGTGAAGGTCAGTTCCTGCGTGGACGCGCGAACCGTTTGCACCGTTCCGAGGGCCGGATTGTAGGTGGTCGATGCCCCAGCAGTGGGGGTTAGGCTGGCTTCACCGAGATTCAGCCGATCTGTATCGTCGCCACCCGTAAACAGGATCCCGTTCGCAGGGTCAAAGAGGCCGCCGAGGTGGTTCAGCAGGGTGAAGGTGTCGTTGCCCGCGTAGCCGTTGAAGGTGAACGATGTCGCGGAGGTGAAATCGACCGTGGCGGTAAACGAACCGGGAGAGATCGTCCACTCGTAGCTTCCGGCCAGGGCCGAGGTGGAGGTCAGCGTTACCGTGTCGTTAACCCCCGAGCCGTTCACCGTGATGGCGCCGGTGGTGTTGGTGACGTTGAGGTTTTCGATGCCGGGGAAGGTGTAGTCACCAACGATCGGCGGGCTGTCGAACGTAAGCGAGGTGGGTGTCAGGTTCGCCTGCGCCCCTCCTCCATCCACGTTAAGGGTGTCGGATCCGTCTGTTCCGCCATCAATCACCCGATTCACCGCCATCGCCGAAACGCTGACATTGTCATCCCCCGTGCCTCCGGTGAAGTTCTCGTACCCGTCCGTGCCGGCACTGGAGAGGGTCAGTGCCAGGTTGTACCCCGTGGCTACCGGTTGCAGGCTGGGAGGCGTGGGTGTGGTGGTGGTCGCGTCCAGGTCGATGGTGATGTTCGCAGAGGCGGCCGCGATGACCTGCGAGGCGACGGTGCCTCCCGCGAAGGAGATGGTGTCGTTGCCCGACGACTCGACGAGCGTGTCGGTGTCGCCCGAGTTCACCGTCAGGACATAGGTGTCGTCGCCGCCGCCCCCGTCCAGCGTGTCGCTGCCCGTCAACCCGGCGAGCTTGTCGTCCCCGCTGCCACCGATCAGGACGTTGGCCCCGCTGTTCCCGACCAGTTCGTCGTTTCCACTCCCGCCGGTAACGTTCTCAATCCCGGAAATGGTGTCCACACCCGTCGCGGTGGGCGTGGTCAAGTTGACGGTTACGGGGTTCGTGTACTGCGAATAGTCCAGGGTGTCGACGCCGCTACCGCCCGTGATGCTACTTCCGGTGGCGAACACTTGGTTTACACCAAACGTAAAGGTGTTGCCCCCACTGCCACCGACGAGGGTGACCGGGATGGTGGATGTGTAATCGATAGAAGCGAACGCATCGTAAAGATCGATGCTAAAAGTATTTGAAGCGGACGATCCAGCTGCCGTGACTGTCAGTGATGTGAGGGTACCCACCGTGGTAGTGGATATTGCAGAATTGTATGATCCCTGGACGTAGACATAGGCATTAGAACCGTCGTTCAGTATCGAAATCGAGACGTTTTCCGGCCCATCCACGTCATCCACCGTGATCACCATGGCCGCAGCATCGTTGGTGATGGAAACCGCCGGCGCCAGGCGATCTTCCAGGGTTTCCAACTGATGGGCAAGACGGCGAGGCTGATGCTTCCGAATGGTGCCCGTGCGACGCGTACCGAACAGGCGGTCACGGACGGACTTGATCCAGGTCTTCATCGGGTCGAACTCCAGGTAGGGGCATGGTTCGAGGGCAACTCCCGGCGGTTGTCGCGACGCGCGACCACGAACCGGGGCGACTCGGTTGGCAAGGCTACCACAAGCAACAATAAGGATCCGCTAACGGAACATTCAGCCGCGCGTGCGGGTACGCGGTGGAAGCATCCACGCGAATCAGAACCTCTCACGCAAGGGCATCGCGTGAAGGGAATCGCCTAACTACACAGTTGAAGAGGGTGGAAAAGACAGTGGAAAATGAGGGCGCGAACGTGCGGGGGCGGGCGATGGCATGGGGCACCTCGTTCGTCAGATCAGGTTTGGGCGTTGCATGGCGACACCTGATCGTCCCTGATCGAGCCCCGGTTCGTTCCGTCGAACCAGGTGTAGGACACCCATGCGATTAGATGATCTCTAAAGCATGGATAGTGGCCTACTATATCCGGTGACCCCGGGCAGTCAACTCGCTGCGTCGCATTTTCTCTATTTTTCCATCCATCCCGGTCCTACCGATCACCACGGTTACTCTGCTTTCAGAATCTGCACCGGTGGGATGGGTAAGTGTGTGCGAGTCGCACCATGCCAGTGCAACTGCCATTCCAGTGACAGTTTTCCTGGATAATTCCCCCTATTTGCTCAACTTGTCGCCTCCTGGATTTTCGGACCACCCGGTCTTCTGCGCAGCGCTGGCCCATCCGGTGTGCTCCCCACGCACAGTGAAACCACCCAGGCTTCCCAGCTGGCACGGGCTACCAGAGCGGCGCAGCTGCTGCAACTGGCTCGACCGCGCAACCGCTTCTGCTGGCGCAGGCGCACTTCTCCACGTCGTCAGCACAGCTTCCCGGAAAAAGGGCGATGATTTCCTGCACGCGCGACCGCCCGATCTTATCCAGTCGTGTACAGTCTCGTTGAACAGAGTATCGAGGCGCAGGAACGACCTCCGGTCTACCTTGTCTGCGCCGTCCCTTCATCGCTAGCTCCCTCACCAGATACAGGAGATCGCTCATGAAGCGTGCTGCGCGTGCGCCTCTGCGCCTCGAGTCGTTGGAAAAGCGCGAGTGCCCGGCGGTTGTCGTCAAGGTTTACCCCACCCTCGTCCAGGTGCGCGGCATACCCAATGGTGATCTCGAGGTCACCGGCACTGGCACCCCCTACCAGTTCACCATCAAGGACAATGGCTCGACACTGGGCACCTTCACCCTGGGCGGCAGCCTGCTGATCCAGACGCCGAGCCGGCCCGGTTCCATCTCGATTGACCTCAACAGCACCACCATCGGCGGCAATGTCATCCTGGACCTGGGCAACGGCGGCCCCGGCACCGACGACGAGGTCGAAATCTTCGATGCCGATGCCACCACGGGTCTGGGCACCGGCACCATCCGGGGTAACCTGACCATCATCAACGGCAGCGGCCAGGAAAACGTCTACGTCGGGGCCAACTTCACCGCCCCATCCACGGTCGATTCGCGCCCCGTCACGGTACGCGGCAACGTGACCGCTGCCGGCCGCACCAATCGCAATCTGCTCGACACCTTCGTCCTGGGCGAGGACAGCAACGTCCGCGGCAACATCTCCACCTCGCAGTACGAAGATGTGACCATCGGTTTCCAGGATGTCAGCCTCCTGGCCGAACAGACGGTGATCGGCGGCAACATCAACATCACGCTCTCCGGTGCATCGCAGGGCCTGACGGCTAACTTCTACGGCGTGGCCGGACGGAACATCACCGTCAATGGCGCCACCAGCACCCCGGGCTTCAACACCTTCAACATCGCCCCAGGTGATCCCGGTATCGACAGTCTGATTCGCGGCAACGTGACCGCTACCCTCGGCCCGGCCATCACGGCGAACGCCTTTGTGATTCAGGCGGGTGCCGGCACCGAAACCACCGTGATCCAGGGCAACGTCCGGTTGAGCTCCCCCAGCTCGACCATCGGCAGCCTCGCCGATTTCGTGGTGCTCGACGGCACCGTCCGGCAGTCGGTATGGGTCAACATGGGTGCGGGTGACAACGATCTGACCTTCTCCGGCCAGATCGACGGCAGCCTGTACTACACCGGTGGCAATGGCGAGAATAACTTCGGTACCGGTGGCACCAATGTGTTCGACGGCATTCTGGCGCAGAACCTGTACATCCGCGTCGGCAACGGCGACAACAACATCAGCGTGCAGACCGCCGTGGGCAACACCTTCACCATCCGGGCCGGCAGCGGCCAGAACGCAGTGGACATCCTGCCCACTGCCGCCACCATCTACACCGTCGATTTCATCTTCGGCAACGGTGACAACACGGTGACACTCAACAGCGATGTCTCCATCAGCGGTCTCTGCCAGGGTGGTACCGGCACCAATACCCTGGCGCAGAACTCCGCCATCTTCCTGCCACTCTTCACCTACCCCAACTTCACGGTGATCTAGTCGGCCGAGCGTTCGATTCAGAGAAGAGCCACCCCGTCCGGTGCCCGGGCGCCGGATGGGGTGTGTTTTGGCGCGTTCACCCTCCCTGCTCAGCCCGATGTACCTCGATGGTGATGTGCACCAGTTCCTCGTGAATGCTCAGTCGCTGCCGGTACTGCTCCGGCGGCTGCGGCTCGGCGCTGGCCACCACCACGATGCAGGCGAACCGCCCCGGTCCCACCTGCCAGACGTGCAGATCCCGCACCGACGTGGTGCCGTCTTCTTCCAGCACCTCCCGCACCTCGGCCACCACCGGATGGTCCATCTCGCGATCGAGCAGCACCCGACTGGTCTGGCGGATCAGCCCCACGGCCCACTGCGAGATGACGACCGCCCCCACGATGCCCATCACCGGATCGAGCCAGTCCCAGGCGAACAGCCGTCCGCCCAGCAGCGCCAGAATGGCCAGCACCGACGTCAGCGCATCGGCCAGCACATGCAGATACGCCGCACGCAGGTTGAGATCACCATGTCCATGTCCATGCCCGTGCCCGTGGCCATGCGATGCTCCCCCATCCCCGCCGCCGAGTAACCAGGCGCTGGCCAGGTTGACCAGCAACCCGATCACAGCGACGACCAGCGCCTCGTCATAACGAATGGGTGCCGGCTGCATCAGACGCAGCACCGACTCGTAGACCATGTAGAGAGCGACCAACCCCAGCACGATGGCGCTGGCGAAGCCAGCCAGTACCCCGACCTTCCAGGTGCCGAAGGCGAAGCGCGGGTCGGCGGCGTATCGCCGCGCGTACCAGTAGGCGAACGCCGAGATCCCCAGGGCGGCCACGTGCGTGCCCATGTGCCAGCCATCCGCCAGCAGCGCCATCGAGTGCGTCAGCCAGCCAGCGACGATCTCGCCCACCATCATGATGGCGGTGAGCAGCACGACCAGCCGCGTGCCGCGTTCCCCTCGGGGATTGCCGCTATCGAAGTCATGCCGGTGCTGCCAGCGTGCGTCATCGGCCTGGCTCATCGCTGTTCCTCCCCAGGGCTGCCTGAGTTGTTTTACGACCCGACCGCCCGGGCCGGGAGATTTCCTTGTCCCGCCCCCGCCCTCCGATTAGAGTGGGAACGTTCTGCGATCCTTCCGAGGCCTCGACTCATGCCTGCCAGCCTGGTCTGCCTGCTCACCCTGGCCGCGGCGCCGGCGGAACCCGTGCAGTTTCGGCGCGACGTGGTGCCCGCCCTGACGCGCGCTGGCTGCAACAGTGGCACCTGCCACGGCGCTTTTCAGGGACGCGGCGGCTTTCGCCTGTCGCTGCTGGGGTTCGATCCCAGCGCTGACCACGATGCCCTGGTGCGCGAGGCGCGCGGCCGACGGGTCTTCCCAGCCTCGCCGGCGCAGAGCCTGCTTCTGCAAAAGGCCACCGGTGCGATCGCCCACGGCGGCGGCAAGCGCCTGCACACCGACTCCCCGAGCTACCACCTCATCCGCGACTGGATCGCGCAGGGGCTGGCGGCTCCCTCGACCGACGATGCCACGATCACCCGGCTCGAGGTACGTCCCACCACCGTTACGCTGCAACCCGGCGAGCAGGTCCCCCTCGCTATCCGCGCGCACTGGTCGGACGGCCTGACCCGCGACGTCACCGCCTGGGCCCTGTTCGAGAGCAACCGCGACCGGACCGCCAGCGCTCAGCCTGACGGAAACTTCCGCGCCCATGCGCCTGGCCTCGCCTCCATCATGGTGCGCTACCAGGGCCAGGCCTCGGCCGTCCCGGTCACCGTGCCGTTCCCTGGCAAGCACGTCGCGCGCACCTGGCCCCGCCACAACGCCATCGACGACCACATCAGCGCCACCTGGAACGCCGTCGGCATCGCTCCCGCCCCGCTGTGCGACGATGCCACCTTCCTCCGCCGGGTGTCGCTCGACCTCATCGGCACATTGCCCACCGTCGACGAGGTGCGCCGATTTCTGGCGGACCGCGACCCCGCCAAGCGCGACCGCCTCATCGATCAGCTGCTCGACCGTCCCGAGTATGTCGATCACTGGGCCCTGCGCTGGGGCGATCTATTGCGAGCCCATCGCCGCGCCCTGGGCGAGAAGGGGCTGGCCAGCTTCAACGCCTGGCTCAAGAGCGCCCTGCGCGAGAACCGCCCGTTCGACAGCGTGGTGCGCGAACTGCTCACGGCGCGCGGCAACCTCTACCAGCAGGGCCCGGCGGCCTTCTACTTCATCGATCGCGAGCCGCACGAACTGGCCGAGAGCACCGCTCAGGTCTTCCTGGGCGTGCGCCTGGCCTGCGCTCGCTGCCATCACCACCCCTTCGAGGTCTGGTCGCAGGACGACTATCACGGCCTGGCCGCCTTCTTCGCCCGCATCCGCCGCAAGGACACACGCGACGAGGGACTTTTCGGAGGGCTCATGTCGGTCACCCTGGCCGACCAGGGCGACTACACCTCGCCGGTGACGAACCGACCGTTCGCCCCGCGTGTGCTCGGCGGCGCTCCCCTGGCCACCCCGCCGGGCAGCGACCCGCGCCAGACCCTGGCCACCTGGCTCACCGCTCCCGAAAACTCCTTCTTCGCGCGTAACATCGTCAATCGCTACTGGGCCGCCCTGATGGGCCGGGGACTGGTCGACCCGGTGGACGATCTTCGTGCCAGCAATCCCGCCTCGCACCCTGCGCTGCTCGACCACCTGACGCGCGAGTTCGTCCACAGTCGGTACGACCTGAAGCAGCTGCTGCGCACCCTGGCACGCTCGCGCACCTATCAACTGGCCAGCAAGATCGCCCCCAAACAGGATCGCGAAGGTGTCTTCTTCGCTCATCGCACGCCACGCCGTCTGCAGGCCGAGGTGCTCCTCGATGCCATCAACCAGGTGTGCGAAACGCCGGAGAAGTTCCTCGACCTGCCCGCCGGAACCCGGGCGCTGGCCCTGCCCGATCCCGCGGTGGTCTCGGCGCTGCTCGACACGCTGGGTCGCTCGCGCCGCACCACCAACTGCGACTGCGAGCGCCCCACGGGGTCCGACCTGGCCCAGGTCCTGCTGCAGATCAACAGCGAGGAGTTACATGCCCGCGTCACCGCGCCAACCGGTCGAATCGCCCGCCTGCTGAAGGCGAAGACCAGCGACAACGCCCTGGTGGAAGAGTTGTACCTGGCCACCCTGGGGCGCTTTCCTACCTCGGACGAGCGCCGGCGCGTCGCGCAACTGCTTGCGAAAGCGCCCTCGCGCCACGAGGGGTGCGAGGATCTACTCTGGGCCCTGCTGAACCTGGGCGAATTCAACTGCAACCACTGAGGCGAGGTCCGCGAGGAACCATCATGCACCATCGAGGATCTTCCAGGGCGACGCCTTGCACGGGACCCACCCGGCGCTCGCTCCTCCAGGTGGGGGCGCTATCCGCGCTGGGGCTGAGCCTACCCCGCTGGCTGGCCGCCCGCGAGGCCACGCCGGCCCCCGCACGCAAGGATCTCAACTGCATTCTGCTGTGGATGGGAGGTGGCCCCAGCAACATCGACACCTTCGACATGAAGCCCGATGCTCCCGCCGAGTATCGCGGCGAGTTCCGCCCCATCGCCAGCCGGCTGCCCGGCGTGCCCGTCTGCGAGCACCTGCCGCGGATGGCCCAGCGGATGGATCGCCTCTGCCTCATCCGCTCGACGGCGCACCCCGAGAGTGGCGATCACGTCGCGGCCACGCACTACCTGCTGACCGGCTACCCCCAGCGGCCCGACCCCACTGGCCAGCCGATCAACTCGGTCATCTACCCCGCCTTCGGCTCCATCGTCGCGCGCGAGAAGGGGTGGAAGAACGCCCTGCCGCCCTACGCGCTGGTGCCCACGCCCAAGGGAGGCATCGGCTACCACGGCGCTGGCTATTTCGGACGATCATTCGACCCGCTCGTCGTCTCAGGCGATCCGAATTCTCCGCAGTTTCGCATCGAGAACGTCTCCATCCCGGATAGCGTCGGCGCACCGCGCACCGCTCGCCGCCGATCCATGCTCGCCGCCCTCGACAACTGGCAACGTCACGAGGACGGACTGCTCGGCGAGCGCAACCGCTTCTATCGCCAGGCCTACGACTTCATCACCTCGCCCGCGGCGAAGAAAGCGTTCCGCCTCGACCTCGAACCCGACTCGGTACGCGAGCGCTACGGACGGACGGTGTATGGCCAGAGTTGCCTGCTCGCCCGGCGCCTGATCGAGTCCGGCGTGCGTTTCGTCACGCTGAATACCACCGTGTGGGACACGCACGAGGACAACTTCCGCAAGCTGAAGACGCATCCTCAGATGCTCCCCGCACTGGACATCTACTGGTCGGCCCTGCTCGACGACCTGGAGCAGCGCGGCCTGCTCGACTCGACGCTGGTCATCTGGATGGGCGAGTTTGGCCGCACGCCGAAGGTCAACGGGGCGGCCGGCCGCGACCACTGGGCCCACACCAACGCCATCTGCCTGGCAGGTGGCGGCGTCAAGGCTGGCGCCGTGGTGGGACAGACCGATCGACGCTGCGAACGCGTGGTCGGCACACCGCACTCCACCCACGACCTGGCCGCCACCTTCTTCCACCTGCTGGGCATCGACGGCACGAAGGAGGCCCTGACCCCCGATGGCCGACCCGTGCTCCTTAACTATCATGGCAAGCCCATCACTGAGGCGCTCGCCTGAACCTGTCGACATCGAGGATGCTTGCCATGCGATTTCGCTTCGTCCTGGCGGCGCTGTCCCTGCTGGTGCCGGCGCTGGCGCCGGGCCAGGCGCTGCGCCACCCGGATCTGCACCTGCACTACCTCTACCCGGCCGGGGCTCGCCTGGGGCAGACCGTCGAGGTCGAGTTCGGCGGCCTGGATGGGCTAACCGATGCGCGCGAGATCGTCATCGACGGTCCGCCCGGCCTGACCGTGACGCACCTTCGCCCCGGGAAGTTCGGCGTGCTGCTGGCCACGCTCCGCGTCGCGGCGGATGCACCGGTGGGACGCCGGCTGCTCAGGGTCGCCGGGGGAAAGTGCGGCCTGACCAACGCCCGCCCCTTCTTCGTCGGCCGACTCGCCGAGGTGCTCGAAACGGAGCCGAACAACAGCCCTACCACCAGCCAGGAGGTTCGCCTGCCGGTGGTGATCAACGCGCGCATGGATCCCGCCGCCGATGTTGATTGCTTCCGCTTCACCGGCCGGGCCGGCCAGAAGATCGTTGCCGCAGTCCTGGCCCAGCGCATGGACACCCTCCTCCGTGGCCGACGGCTGGGTGGCTTCCTCGACACCACGCTCGAACTGCTCGACGCCCGAAACCGCGTGCTGGCCACCGCCGAGGACACCGTCGGACTCGACCCCGTGCTGCGCCACACCCTGCCGGCCGATGGGCAGTATGTCCTCCGCGTGCAGGTCGTCTTCTTCAAGGGTGCGCCCAGCGCCGTCTACCGTCTGACGGTCGGCGAGATTCCCTATCCCACACATGCGTTTCCGCCAGGTGGCCGGCGTGGCAGCACCGTCGAACTCGACCTCGGCGGACACCGGCAGAAGGTTGCCATCCCGGCGGATGCGCCGACCTGGTGGGGAGTCGCCTTCGACCACCCCCTGACCGATGGCCAGGAACTGCCCCTCGTCGTGGGTGACCTGCCTGAACGTACCCTGGCCGGCGCCGCCGAGCGCAGCGCCGCACCGCGGTTGACTCTCCCCGAAGTGGTGCAGGGCCGGCTCGACAGCGCTGCCCCCGAAGTCTGGTACCGCATCGCCCTGCGCAAGGGTGACCGCCTGCTGCTGGAGGTGACCGCCCAGCGCCACCTGCGCTCGGCCATCGACAGTCGGCTGCGCATCTGCGACGCCGGGGGCAAGACCCTGGCTGAGAACGATGACGGCGCACTCTTCGGCCATCCCAACCAGTGCGCGCACGACTTCCCCTCGTCAGACAGCTGGCTGGCGTTTCAGGCCCCCGCCGATGGCGACTACTTCATCGGCCTGAGCGATGCCGGCGGTGCGAAGGGACCCGACACCGTGTATCGCCTCCGCGCCAGCCAGGGCGGGCCGGACTTCGCCCTGTGGCAATGGCCCGATGCGGTGCCGGTCTGGGGGGCTGGCTCCACCGCCTCGTTCGTGGTGCACATGCAGCAGTGGGGTGGGCTGACCAGCGATGTCGAGCTGCGCGTCGAGGGGCTGGCTCCGGGCTGGCAGGGTAGCGTGGCCATCATCCCGGCCAGCTATCACGCCGTCTTCGTCCCGCCGTACGGCATCCAGGCGCTGCTGACGATCACCGCGCCGGCCAGCGGAACCGTTGGCGCGCGCACGTCATTCCGCGTGGTGGGTCGCGCCCGCCAGGATGGCCAGTTGCTGGAGCGGACGGCCCAGCCACTGACGCTCTACGGTCCCAGCCACACCGACCGCATGCATCTGCGTTTCAGTGCCGGTGCCCGCGCCGTGATCGCCCCCGCCCTCGAATGTCGGTTAGAAACCCAGGTGCGGGAGGTGACAGCCCGGGTAGGCGAAACGGTCGAGATTCCGGTGCGCGTCCACCGCCTAGGCAGCGAGAAGATCGAAATGGCGCTGAGTGCGGATGGCCCGATCAACGGCGGGGCAGCGCGATGCGACTGGGCCACCCCGCAGCCAGTGAAGCCCGATCAGACTGAGGTCCGGGTGCGCCTGGCGATCTCGACCGAACGCAAGCCGGGCGTCTACGGCATCGTGGTCAGCCGAGCCTGGGCCGCCGACCTGCGTGCGGGTCGCCCAGGACCCTGCACGCCGATCATCCGTCTGACCATCCTGCCCGCGAAGTGATGGCACCCTACCGCGATGGGTTGGTCGATATTTCGCCCACGAACTTGTTGCCCTTGATCGACCAGACGCGGATGGTGCCGGTGTAGTCGCCGACGAAGAGGCGATCCTCGTCGTGGGAGAACACCACACGCGTGGGAATGTCGGTGAAGCCTTCCAGGCGAGCCGCCTGGCTGCCATCGGCCTTCCACAGCCGCGCTGTGCTATCCCGGCCGCACGTCGCCAGCTGACCGTTGCGTGCATACTGAACGAACAGCACCCCCGGGCTGCTGGTCGTCGCGCGCGGGTTGCTCGCCGACCGGCCGGCATGCGCGGTGATGGTTCGGGTCGGGAAGCCATCCTCGGCAAACCAGAGGATCACCCGGCCATCCTCACTCGACGAGGCGAGCATCTTCGAATCCGCACGCCAGCTGAGCTGAGTGATGGCATCCTTGTGATCGCCGAGAGTGAAGACGATACCGCCCGAGGCTGCCTCCCAGACATATACGCCACCATTGCGGTCGCCCGTGGCCAGCAGTTCGCCGTCGGGGCTGAACTCCAGCGCGGTCAGCCAGTCGGTGTGCTTCTTGATCTTGTAGCGCAGCTCGCCTGTGGCGGTGTCATGCACCTTGATGAGCTTGCCCGGCCCACCGAGGGCGACCAGCTTGTGATCGGGGCTGATGTCGGCGGCGAGGATCACGTCGGCCTCGTCGCCGATCTCAGTGATGCGCTTCCCCGTCGTCACGTCCCACAGCACCACCTTGCCGGCCGACGCACCGCGCCCACCCGCCGCCAGCAGCCACTTGCCGTTGCGGCTGAACTTCAGCACGTGAGGAATGCGCTCGGGGAAGGGGAGCGAACCCAGCAGCTTGAGCGTCTCGGTGTTGTAGAGTAACACCTGCTCGTGCCCGGCGACAGCCAGCAGCGGCGCCCAGGGGCTGGTGGCCATGGCCGTGACCGGATGCGCCCGCGCCGTCCGGGTCAGTGTCACCTCGGCCAGCTTGGCCGGCATCGGCGGTGGCCCCGCCGGTTTGCCCTTGCTGATCGTCACCGGATCGATGTCGACCCGGCGAATGGCCGCCCGGGCCGCGCCCGCGCTGGTTTCCGGAGCGCCGCCCTCGATCCACTTGCGCACCAGGGCCAGCTCAGCATCGGGGATCTTCCCCTTGGGCGGCATCTTCGGCTCCGCCATGTGCGTGGACAGCCGATACAGCAGACTCTGATCCGGGCTGCCCGCCTTGACCGCCTCGCCGCTCGCCCCACCCGCCATCACAGCCTGGTAGCTCGCGACGTTGAAGTCCGAGCGCGCCTTATCCGGGTTGTGGCAGCTCAGGCAGTGCTTGCGCAGGATCGGCTGGATGTGATCCTTGAAGGTGACCGGTCCGTCGCTCTTCTGCGCCAGCACCGACGTCGGAATCACCAGCAGCAGCGGCACGAGGCAGAGAAGTCGCTTCGACATGAGAATCCACTCCGGCTCCCCCGGCGCGCTTCCGTGGAGGAAGCACGCCGGAGCAGGGCTGTGCTTAGTGATTGAAGACGAACTCAGTGGAGTTGAACAGGCCCCAGAGAATATCTCCGTAGACCAGCAGGGCAGTGTTGGCACGATACCGCTGTGCGATCGATTCGAGCTGCGCCTCGAGACTCTTGATCTGCGGCTTCAGTGCCGCCATACGACGCAGGTTCACCATCACATCAGCGCCGTTCTCGGCCTTCTTCAGCTCGGCGCGCAACAGCTTCAGCCGATCGCTCAGTCGCTGGTACTGCACGTCGCGCTCCAGCTGCTGGCGGATCATCTCCTGCCCACGCTTCGGGTCGGTCGTCTCGCGGCGGACGATGTCGCTCAGCCGCTTCAGTTCGTCGGCCGTGGGCTTGCGGCACAGCGTCCGCACGTACATCTCCTCGATGATCGCCTCGGGAGTCTTCTTCTCGGCCAGCAGGCTGGGAAGCAGCTTGCCGGTGGCAACCTTCTGGGTCAACGTGTCGCCATTGATCAGGTGCAGCGCCTGCGACAGGTTCGCCTCGCGGTTGACCTCGCACGAGCAAGGCGTCTCGCGCGGGGCCCGCCCGAAGGTCGTCAGGAAGTAGGTGCTTACCTCGCCGGTGTGGATCTGCGCGGCCCGTGTGCCCGGGGGCGACAGCGGGAAGCGATCCTCGGTGCCGGTGATGGTGCTGATGGTGTCTAGCAGCACCTCGGCGCGAAGCCGACGGATGTAGCCGTGCGAGAAGTACGACTCGTCCAGCGCGTTGGTGGCGTTGGCTCGGGCCGAGAGCTGATAGGTGCGCGAGTTACAGATGTCGCGGATGAGCTGCTTCTTGTCGAAGCCGTAGCGTACCAGGCGCTGCCCCAGCTCGTCGAGCAGCTCCTTGTTGGTGGGCGGGTTGCTGATGCGCACGTCGTCCACGGGTTCGACGATGCCGCGTCCGAAGAAGTGCGACCAGATGATGTTGGCCATCGTCTGGCTGAAGGCGGCATTCTCCGGCGCGGTGAGCCAGCCCGCAAGTGCCTTGCGCGGATCCTGCCCGTCCACCGCGGGTGCGTCACCGCCGAGGAACTTCGGCTTCATCCGTCGGCCACCTACTGGGTGCGCCACGGTGTTGGCCGCATTGTTATTCGTGACGAGCACCTCGCGCCCTTCCACGCCGCGCTTGAGGTTCACCCCGGCGAAGAAGGCAGCGAAGCCATAATAGTCGTCCATGGTCCAGCGATCGAACGGGTGGTTGTGGCACTGTGCGCACTGAATGCGCGTGCCCAGGAAGACCTGCGCGATATCCTCGGCGGTCTTCTCCGGGGTCAACCGTTCCGACGAGGTGTACAGGTTGGCCGGCGGCGAGCGGAAGTTGCTGCCGGTACCCACCAGCAGCTCGGCCACGAACTCGTTGAGTGGCCGATTCTTCGCCATCTGCTCCTGGACCCACTGGGCGTAGCTGAACATCGCCTTGGAGTCGCGCCCATACTGGGGAACCTGATTGTACGAGCGAATCCGCAGCAGCTCGCCCCACTTCATCGTCCACAGGTCAACGAACTCGGGACGCTCCATCAGCGTGTCGATCAGACGGGCTCGCTTCTCCGGATCGCGGTCGGCCAGGAAGCGGTCGAACTCCGTCCGCGAGGGCGGCAGGCCGACCAGGTCAAGGTAGACGCGGCGGAGAAACTCCTCGTCGCTGCACACCTCCGAGGGCACCATGCGCAGCTTCTTCAGCTTGTCGAACACCAGCGTGTCGATGTAGTTCTTCTCGGGCGGGTTGGGCCAGGCGAAGGTGTCACTGGCGGGCAGGACGATCACCTCGGATCCCACCGTGAACTTGTTGAAGCGAGCAAACACGAAGGCGCCGCCTCGCCCGCCTCCCTTGGCCACCCCTTCCTTGCTGATGGTGGCCACCGATTCGTTGTTGCTGAGGAACAGTGACAGCCGGGTGACATCGCGCACCGAGCCATCCGAGTAACGCGCCAGCACCACCGTCTTCTGCGTGCCAGCCCCAGCAAAGACCATCTTGGCGGGCAATAGTTCGATGCCGAGCGGCTCCGGCGTGTCGCCGGTGTCCTGCGGCGCGCCAGCGCGAATCCAGGCCAGCAGCGTGCGGTAGTCCTCGTGGTTGGGCTCGAACAGCTTGCCGCCCGTGTGCGCCACCTGGCCGGTGGCCTTCTCGAGCAGCAGACTCTTCTCCGGCACGGCCAGGTCGAGCCGACGACCAACCATCTGCCGGGTCAGCCGATGATAGTCGCCCGCGGGATCGTAGCCAAACAGCGACAGGTGGAAGCCATCCTTGCCGCGCGCCGCGCCGTGGCAGCTGCCGTTGTTGCAGCTGTGCTTCATGAACACCGGCATGACGTCGAGCTGGAAGCTGACCGGGCGCACCGTGGTCGCCTCGCGGACGACCACCGGAACCTCGGCCCGCAGCCCGTTGTGCTCGACCTGTAGCTTCGTGGTGCCGTCCTTGCGCGGCGTCACGGCAGCGCCGGCGACGCTGATCAGAGCGCTGTCGGCGGGCAGATAGCGAGCCAGGGCGCTGACGTCGCGGGTGACGCCCTGGTCATCGACCAGCTGCACCACCACTCCCTGGCGATCGTTCTTCCCGCGCAGCTCAATCTTGGAAGGAAAGACCCGCAGCGCAGGCGTGGCGGCTTGCCCGGCAAGTGCCGCGCCCAGCCAGGCGCCCAGGGCCAGAATCCAGCAGAAGGTTCGCATGTGCATGGTTCAAAATCTCGCTGTGGCTTACCTGGGTTTGGCCCCGACGCCGCGTTCCACGTCCACGCGCAGCATGCCCGAGCCACTGAGCTGGCGGACGGGCTGGCCCTTTTCCATCACCGTCAGATCGAGCACGATGCCCCGGTAATTGCCCACCAGGGCTTCCGGGGTGGCCCGCAGCGTGAAGGTCACTTCCTGATCGGCCGAGGTGATCTCCCGCGTCGGCTCGACCAACTCGATGCCACGTGGCAACCGGGCCAGAGTCGCCTGCGCCTTGCCGGTGAACGGCTGCAGGTGGTTCAGCTTGCACACCAGCCGGGCAGTCTTGCCCCGTTCGATCGAGAGCCGCCCCATGCGCGCCTCGACGTGCGGCTCGGCCAGGGTGAGGGGGAAGAGCGCCGACGAGACATAGGTGCGCCCCTCGCCGTCGTAGTAGCCGCGCCGGCTTGCCCCGCTCATCGCGGTCAGCGTGACGGGGAAGGTACCCGCCGTGGCATTCCGCGACGCGCCCAGCAGGTAGGCGCCCTCGGTCTCTCCCTCGCGGAGCGTGACCGGCGTGGCCGTGCTGACGCCGTCGGGCTTCCACTCCATCAGCACCGTGACCGGCGCGGTGAACTCCGGCCGACGGATCACCTTGAACTTGATGTTCATCTCGCCGTTCTGCACCAGGGAACTCCGCGCCTGGTCGATCTCGACCCGGAACGGGGCCTCCTCGGTGACGGCCAGCGCCAGCCGGGTCACCGGGATGTGCAGGTAGAAATCGTTGTTGCCGTAGGCATTCATGAGAATGACCTGGCGATAGCCACCCGGCACGGGTTCGCTGGCACCCACCGGACGCAGGGCCAGATCAACCAGGGCCCCCTGGGCCGTCACGCCCGGCGCTGCCTCGAAGACCACCGGCACGCGCGTCGTGCCTGGCTTGATGCGCGGCGCCTGCACCGTCACACCCTGCGGCAGATTGACTCCGACCAGTTCCATCTCTCCGGCCAGCGGTCGGCCCGTGCTGAACAGCCCCACCTGCACCGTGGTGCGGTTACCCGCCGCCACGTTGATGCACTGGCGCAGCTGCGGCACGAACTGATTCTCTGGCTCCGGAGCGATGTAGGTGTGCAGGCTGGTCTGCGTCGGTCGCACCTCAACGCGATAGATGAAATCGCGCCCACCCTCGCCCCGTTCGTCCTCGACGCCCAGGATGTACTCGCCATCGGCCGGCGCGGTGAACTCGAGCAGGGCATCGTGCGTCTCGCGGTTGAGGCCGTTGGCCGGCGCCAGCCCCAGCTGATTGGGCCGACAGTCGGTCGCACGCTGCAGAGCCGGCCGCTTCGGATCAGCCGAACGGATCCAGATGCTTGGGTCCAGCGGCGACCCGATGGCGTTGGCCAGTGCGTGGAAGGTGAACTGCTCGCCCTTCTTCGCCTTGAAGCGGAAGCAATCCACGTCGCCAGGCTTGCTGATGATGCCGTTGAAGGCCACCGGCAGACTCACGGTCTCGCTCGCGGTGTCCACGGTGTCGTTGGGCTCGGCCTCGAGCACATTGGGAAACGGCGAGACGCGCAGCCGGTTCGGCGTGGGAGCCGACAGGCTGTCCGCCGGATCGACTGCCGCATAATCGAAATCGCCCACGGTCGAGGGCAGGGGAACCGTCAGCGCCAGCGCGCCGCGCGGATCGCCGTGAACCTGCACCTTGAGTGGAGTGCCGGCCTGGCCCCCGGCGGGGTAGAGCCCCGTGGGCCGCACGAACGTGCCGACGTGAAGCCGGTAGACCATGCCCGAACCACTGTAGGTGCTGTGACGCACCTCGACGTAGTAGACCCCGGTGCGCGGCGCGAGAATCGACAGGAGAGGATCCTGCACGAAGAGAGCCGAGTCATCCGCGGCGGCCAGCTTCTTGCCGTCGGCATCGTAGATGGTCAAATGCATGTCGGGGATGCCGCGATCCATGCCCAGCCGGGCAGCCTCCACCTCGGCCGAGATTCGCTGGCCGCGCTCGACCTCGATGCGGTAGAGATCGACGTCGGCCGGGTCGTTCATCTTCCCGAAGATGGTGGTATTGAGCGTCGCCGGCGTCGCCGACTCGCGGCGGTCGTTGCGCTTCAGGGTCGTCTCGTTCTCGTCCACGCAGGGATAGGGGCTGACGAAGAAACGGACATACTCGCTGAGTCCGCCCGGGGTGCGCAGGCGCAGCCCGTGCGGCCCCAGGGGACAGTTGGCGGCCAGCTTCAGCCGCACACGGAGCAGGGTGCCTGGATCGACGGCGATCTCGCGCCCATTGGGAGCGGTCGTGGTTTCGACCGGTTTGATCGCCTCGACGGTGATGCCCGGCTCGTAGAAGAGCACCTCGCGAGCATCGGTCAGGGCGCGGCCGGCAAACTCCACCTCGACGGTGGTGCCGCGCTGGCCGCCCGGCGGGCTGATCCGGGTCAACCGCGGACTGCCGGCCTGCGCCGCCGGGGTGGCGACCGTTCCCACCAGGGCCAGGAGCGCCAGCCCCAGCCATGGACTGCGACATGGGCCATGCCAACGGATCATGCTATCCCTCCCGCCACTGCGTCGAACGCATGGCCGTCCAGGTGTGGAACTCTCGTGCTTCGCGCGGGGTTCAGCTGCGGGCCAGCAACGGCTTGACCACCTCGCCGCCGTCGATGATCTCGATCGGCCGCGAGCCCGGCGCCATCAGCTCCTTGTCGGCATTGATGCCCAGCTGGTGGTAGACCGTCGTCAGCACGTCCTCGACGCGCACCGGGTTCTCTTCCGGCTCGCTGGCGGTCGAGTTGGACGACCCGTAGACCAGCCCCTTCTTGAAGCCGCCACCGGCCACCGCCATCGAGTAGACTCGCGGGAAGTGATCGCGCCCTGCCGAGGCGTTGATCTTCGGCGTGCGGCCAAACTCGCTGGTGATCAACACGATGGTCGAGTCGAGCAGGCCCCGGGTTTCCAGGTCGCGGATGAGCCCGGCGATGGCCTGGTCCAGCGGCGGCGCCTGCCGGCGCATGCCATTCTCGATGCCGGCGTGCATGTCCCAGCCGCCGTAGCTGACCGTGATGAAGCGGACGCCCGCCTCGACCAGTCGGCGCGCCAGCAGGAAGCGCGGCCCGGCCTCGGAAGTACCGTACATCTGCCGGGTGGACGACGACTCCTTGCTGATGTCGAAGGCAGCCCGTGCAGCCGGCGAGCTGATCATCGCATAAGCACGCTGATAGAACTCGTCCATCGCGCCGAGGGCTTCGGCCTTGCCGGCCATCTTGCGGAAGTGATCATCGACCACGCCGCGGATCTCGCGCCGGGTGCCGAAGCGCCGGTCATCCACGCCGGGCGGCAGGGTCAGGTCGCGCACCTGGTAGTTGCTGCGGCCCGGATCGCTGCCAATGCCGAACGGCCCAAACTGCGAGCCGAGGTAGCCCGTGCCGCCGTACTCGGTGGCGTTGGGGACAGCGACGTAGGGCGGCATGTCGCGCCGCGGGCCGAACTCATGCGATACCACCGCGCCCAGGCTGGGATGCTCGATGGCCGGGCTCTTGCGGTAGCCGGTGTACATGGTGTAGGTGGCGCGGCCGTGGTCCGCTTCCTTCCCCGCGATGGAGCGCACGATGGTCATCTTGTCGGCGATGCCGGCCACCTGGCGGAAGTTCTCGCTCAGCACGATGCCCGGCAGCCGGGTCTTCACCACGCCGAACGGCCCGCGATACTCCAGCGGCGCCTCCGGCTTGGGATCCCACGACTCCTGATGTGCCATGCCGCCCGGCAGCACGATCTGAATGACGCTCTTCGCCTGGCCTTCCTTGCTCTGGTAGAACTTCTGGTCCGCCCGCGCCTGCTGCCGCAGGAAGTCGCCCAGCGTCAGCCCCAGCGCACCCACCACGCCGACGCGCAGAAACTCGCGTCGGCCGGGCTTCTGGAAGTGAGCAGGATCATCGTTCCAGGTCACTGCGTTCTCGTTGGCGGACATGCGCGGTACCTTTCTGGGATACAGGTGGGCCAGCCTGGCCGGTTCGGTCGAGACTGGGGGGCCCAGGTAATTTCGGGGGACAGTTCCTGCGGCTGGGGGAGGTCTAGCGGAGAGACCCTCCGAGTTTCCTCGGACGAGGGTGCGTGTATCTTGAGGCCTGTGCCGATTTCGTGCAAGATTTTTTCTTGCTCCCCGGTCAAATTCTCCGGCTCACTCCAACGCTGGCCCCCCGCGGGCGATTTCTTAAGCTACCGTGGCGGCGATCCCTCTGCTTCTCCACCACCTCCTGGAACCCGCCATGCTGCTCCCCACCCTGCTTCTCACCGCGGCCGTGTTCGCCCAGGCACCGGCTGCCTCGGCCGACGCCTCCTACACCGTGAAACGCGACATCCCCTACGCCCGGCCGGCCCAGCCGCGCCAGGTGCTCGACGTCTACGCGCCACAGAAGGGCAAGCAGTTGCCCGTGGTCTTCTGGATTCACGGTGGCGGCTGGCAGGCGGGTGACAAGAGCAGCGTCCAGCGCAAACCTCAGGTCTTCACCGACCGCGGCTTCGTGTTCGTCTCCACCAACTATCGCCTCCTGCCCACCGTCGACATGGGTACCCTCATCCGCGACGTCGCCAAATCGCTCCGCTGGGTCCACGAACACATCGCCGAGCATGGCGGCGATCCTCAGCGCATCTTCGTGATGGGCCACTCGGCCGGGGCCCAGCTCGCCGCCATCCTCTGCACCGACGACCGCTATCTCAAGGCCGAGGGACTGTCGCTTTCCAGCATCCGCGGTTGCGTCCCCGTCGATGGCGACACCTTCGACATCCCCGCCATCATCGAGATGGCCGAGACACGCTGGCGCGTCCACGGGCTCCCCCGAGCGAAGTTCGGCCATCGCGAGAAGTTCGGCAACGATCCCGCCAAACACCGCGACTTCTCCGCCGTGACCCACGTTGCCCGGGGCAAGCAGATCCCGCCGTTTCTCATCCTCCACGTTGCCGAGCATCCCGACACCACCGCCCAGGCCCTGCGCCTGGGGAACACCCTGAAGGCGGCCGAGGTGCCCGTCACCCTGGTGGGCGCTCGCGATACCACTCACGGGAAGATCAACGACAATCTGGGCCTGCCCGACGATCCCTCGACCCGGGCCCTGTTCACCTTCCTCGACAACATCCTGAAGAAGAAGTGAGCCCATCTCGACCGAGGAGGTATCTTCGATGACGCATCGCGTGGTGTTGCTGAGTGGGTGTCTTCTCGTCCTGTCAGGTGGCCTGGCCCTGCACGGCGATGCCCCGGCGCAGAAGGACGCCTCGCCCCGGTCTCCCCGTCAGGTGGCCGACCAGCTGGCAGCCATCTACGGCAAGAAGCTCGACACGGTGGCCTACATCCCTGCCATGCCGCTGGTGGCCAAACTGCGCCTCAGCGAGGCAACGGGTGAAATGCGCCACGCCCAGGAGGTGGCTCGCATCATGGCGCCCTTCCTGACTGGCGAACGCTCGCCGGTACCGCGCTCGGGCAGCGAACAGGCGGGGCATCTGATCTTCGCCGAGATGGCCACCCGTGCGAAGGGCAAGGAGCGCCAGCGCTGGATCGCCCTGTGTCGGGCAGCCGCCGATCAGATCTTCGGTCGAGATGGCAAGCCTCTGCCGCTCATGCCGTTTCACAACGAGATGAGCGACGCTGTCTTCATGGCAGGGCCCATCCTTGCCGCCACCGGGCAACTCACGGGCGACCGCCGCTATTTCGATGCAGCCGCCACGCACTTCGCCGGCATGCGTCGGTTATGTCTGCGTCCCGATGGCATCTATCGACACTCGCCGCTGTGCGAGGCCGCCTGGGGCCGGGGTAACGGCTTTGCCGCCCTGGGTCTCGCCCTGGCCCTGACGCACTGGCCCGAAGATCATCCCGCACGCAAGGAGCTGATCGCCGAGTTGCGGAAGCACCTGACCGCCCTGCGCGCGCATCAGGACCCGAAGACCGGCTGCTGGCGCCAGGTCATCGATGAACCCGGCAGCTACCTCGAGTATTCCTGCACCTGCATGATCGGCTTGGCCATGCAGCGCGCCATCCGCCAGGGCTGGCTGGACAAGGAATTCCAGCCCAGCGTCGATCGCGCCTGGCGCGCCATCGCCGAGCGCACCAGCCCCGACGGCAAGCTGGTCAATGTCTGCGTGAGCACCGGCAAAATGAAGACGCTGCGCGACTACCTCGACCGTCCCAGGGTCAACGGGCGGGACGACCGCGGCGGTGCGATGGGCCTGCTCTTTGCCACGGAAATGCTGGCAGGGAAATAGATAACGCGGCGAGGGATGCCCCGCGCCGCGTCGATGTGCAAACCTGAGAGAACGGCAGACACCCGCTCCCGATGGAGGAACTACTTCTTCTTCTCAGCCGACTCGGTCCGGTAGGACACCAGCGAGATCGTCGTGGTGATCGTGTCCTCTTTCCCCTTCAGGGTGCGCGTCCGCTTGACGACACCACCAGGGATGGCCTCGCTCAGCCAGGCCTTGAACTCGACGGTGTCGCCCCCCTTCTTGTACGAACCCGACATCGTCTTGCAGGCAACTTCCTTGTCCTTCCACTTGATCGTCTCCTCGCCCTTCTTGTCGGCAAGATCGGGGGCGGCAACGGCCAGGTAGGACTTCTTCAGCTTCGCCGGGTAAATATGCCGGGTCGGAGCGCTCTCCACGGTGCCGAGCAGTTCGTTCTCGACAACCACGGCGCGAACGATGGCCTTCTGGTTATCGACGCTGACCAGCGTGTAGGTGATGCGCTTCTCGTCGGGAATGCTCTTGTCGGAGCCGAAGGTGGTCACTTCCTTGACCGTGGCGGTAGCGCCGGGCTTGAACTTGGCCCAGACTTCGTACTGGGGGTTGTCCACCATCTCCTCGTCGGCGGCATTCACCACGAAGGGAAGGACCAGCAGCAGCATTCCGGTAGCCAACGTAGCTCGAATCGTACGCGACATGCAGGATCTCCATAGAAATGTTGGTGCTTTTGTAGGAGCGAGCCTGGCAGTGGCCAGTCGAGCGGAGGAGTTTTCAGTGCGCGGACGATTCAGAAACCTCCTCTTGCCCCCCCTGCCGACCTCGCTAGAAAGACTATATATTGCATGTCTGACCACTCAAGCAACGAGAAATAAACTCATGAGTCACCCCTCTCGTCGGCAACTGCTTGCCGGGTTCCTCACTGGTCTGGCCCAGGTCTCGGGCGCCATCGTCGTTGCCCGCGCCACCCTGGCGGATGCCGCCACGGAGGGCAACCAGGCTCCTACGCAACCGGCCCGCGACAACCTGCAGGAGCGAGCCGACAAGATCGCCGCCGACGAGCCGTTGGCCGACGAGGAGCGTCACGAGGTGGCATTCGTGAACGGTGCCTTCCGAAACGGTGGCGGTGGCGGCTTCCGCAACGGCGCCTTCGCTAATGGTGGCGGCGGCTTCCACAATGGTGGCTTCGCCAACGGCGGTGGCGGCGGCTTCCACAACGGCGGCTTCGCCAATGGTGGTGGTGGTGGCGGTGGCGCCTTCCGCAACGGCGGCTTCGCCAACGGTGGTGGCGGCGGTGGCTTCCGCAACGGGGCCTTCCGCAACTATTGATGACGGAGGCTCCCGGCCATGGTGCCTGACTGTGAGCTGCCCGGACCTCTGGAGCTGCTCGTCCTGCAGCCCACACCGTTCTGTAACATCAACTGCTCCTACTGTTACCTGCCCGACCGTCAATCCACGAAGCAGATGAGCGTCGAGACGCTGGAACAGACCCTCGCCTGGGTCTTTTCCAGCGGCCTCGTCCGGGTGCCATTCACCCTGCTCTGGCACGCGGGCGAACCCCTCGTCGTGCCCCGCGCGTTTTACGAGTCGGCCATCAGCTTGCTCGACCGTTTCAACACGTCGCGCCTCGACATCCACCACGCTGTCCAGACCAACGCCACGCTCATCGACGACGAATGGTGCCAGTTCTTCCTCCGCCATAACGTCCACCCCGGGGTCAGCGTGGACGGGCCAGCTTTCCTCCACGACCGCCATCGCCGCACCCGCGGTGGCAAGGGCACCTTCGAGCGCGTCCTCCGCGGGATTCGCCTGCTCCAGAAGCACGGCGTGCCGTTCTATGCGCTCTCCGTGCTGACAGCCGAATCGCTGCTCTACCCCGACGAGCTGTTCGACTTCTATCGCGAGCACGAGATCCCCATCGTGGCGTTCAACGTGGAGGAGATCGAGGGACCCAACACCACCTCGTCCCTTCTGGGCGTCGAGATGCGCGAGCGTTTCCGGCGCTTCTTCGACCGCTTCATGGACCTGGCCCTGGTCGCCGACCCACCCCTGGAAGTCCGCGAGTTCGACACGTCGGCCCGGGCCCTGCGCGGGCCACGCTACGGCCCCGGCTCGCGCACGCAGGAAAACCGCCCCTGGGCCATCGTCAACGTCGATTGCGAGGGCAACTTCAGCACCTACTCGCCGGAGCTGCTCGGCCTCGAGAGTCCGCGGCACGGCTCGTTTGCCCTGGGAAATATCGCCCGCGATTCGCTGGAGTCGGTCATCGCCCAGGAGCGCTTCCAGGCGCTGGAGCGCGAGATCGCCGAGGGCGTCGAGCGCTGCCGGCAGACCTGCCCCTACTTCGCCTTCTGTGGTGGCGGCGCCCCGGGCAACAAGTTTTTCGAGGCCGGCACCTTCGCCGCCACTGAAACCCTGTTCTGCCGGCTGCACAAACAGGTCTGCCTCGACGTGACCCTGGCCCGGCTCGAGCAGTGCCTCTCTTCCCCCGAAGCAACACGATCATGATGCTCCAGCCTGGGTTCCGCCTGGCCGTCGCTCCCTTCTTTCACCTCGACACCCCCTGGGCGGAAAGTCTGGCCCTGGGGGTCGCTGAACCAACGATAGAAGGTTTGGCGGCGCTGCCACCGTGGCGAGAGGCCACCCCCGAGGAGCGGGCCTTGCTCGTCCTCGATCCAGCGCAGCCAGCCCCTCGGGAAATACTGGCGAGTTGCCTGAGTCTCTTCGGCGTGCCAGGCCACCTGCGATCGACCTTCTGGACACTCCTGGAGCAGTCCCAGGGGACTGGCCAGATCGACCCTGCCGCGTTCGATGGCTTTGCCGCCAAGGTCGCCGCGTTTCTCGCCTTCAAGCAGTTGCCCGTACCCGCTGGCGCGCACTTCGAGCTGGTCATACGCCAGGCGGAAGGGAATGTAATCCTGGCAGATTCGTCGCTGTGGGGGCTGATCAACCTGGGGGAAGACGCCACGTCCGTGGTGTTCCTCAATCTGCCCGCCGAGCAGCTTCCCGGCCCCACCTATCCACCGATCCGCCTGCGGCTGGCGCCGGGGCAGGCAGTTCGTCTGCCAGCCGGGATGCAGCTTGTCGTCGGGGGGCTCGAACGCGAACAACCCGACGTGCTGCTGCAAATCCGCCTGCCGGCCAGATGAAGACGCTCCGCAACTACCTCGACCGTTCCAGTATCAACGATCGGGACGACCGCGGCGACGCCATGGGCCTGCTGTTCGCCACGGAAATGCTGGCAGGGAAATAGCTCCGGCCGTGCTCCTTCCCGCGTCTGGTTCCCCCTGGTAGCGTGGTAGGGCGTCACCCATCCGTTTCGCGAGCCCCAGGAGAGCCCATGGTTACCACCACTCCGACCGCTGGTTATTCCCACACCCAGCACGCGCCGCTCTGTTTCATCCTCTACGGCTCGGCCCTGTTGTGCTTGGTCATCGCTTTGCAGCATGTCAGCTACCCGGCCATCTATATTGCCGGGGCAGTGTGCCTCCTGATCGCGGTGCTGGCAACGGCCTTCCACTACCTGCGAGTGACGGACCGCGGCGACCGCCTGGCCATCTCCTTCGGCCCATTGCCTCTCTTCGGCACGACAGTGCAGTACGATCAGATCGACCGCGTCGAGGTGGGACGCACCCTGTTCCTCGACGGCTGGGGCATCCACTACAGCGTCCGGGGCGGCTGGGTCTGGAACATCTGGGGCCGCGATTGCGTCGTCGTCCACAGGCGTGATGGCTCGGTGCTGCGCATCGGCAGCGACGACACTCAGACGCTGGCGCAATTTCTCCAGGCCCAGATCCGCCCCTGACAGCCAGGGGGAGCCCCACCCACCCGCCAAGCACCAGGGCTTCACTCGCCGGAACGCCTGTCCTCGGGTATGCTGACCTCCTCAGACTTGAGGAGAATCTGCATGTTCGTCGCGCTTACCTGTCTGCTGGCCCTGGCTCCGGCAGAGTCGCCGGTCGCCTATCGTGGCGCCACCCTGCACACGGCCGTCGGGCCGATCATTCCGTCGGGCGTCCTCGTGGTGCAGGATGGAAAGATCCTGGCAGTGGGTGGGCCCGATACGCCCATCCCAGAGGGGGCGCGAATCATCGACGCCACGGGCAAGGTGATCATCCCCGGGCTGGTGGACACGCACTCGCACATCGGCATCTATCCGCGACCCGCGGTGCCGGCACACTCGGATGGCAACGAAGGCTCCGGTGCGGTGCAATCCGGGCTGCGAGCCCTCGACGCCATCTGGCCAGACGATCCAGGCATTCGCATGGCGGTCGCGGGTGGCGTGACGACGGCGAACATCATGCCGGGCTCGGGGAACGTCATCGGCGGGCAGACGCTGTACGTGAAGCTGCGCGGCCGGACCATCGACGCGATGCGGGTGACGCCCGATGCCGTGCTGGGCGGGCTGAAGATGGCCAACGGCGAGAATCCGAAGTCGTTCAACTTCGGGCGCAACAAGATGCCGCCGGCGACACGCATGAAGCTGGCCGCACTGCAGCGTGCCGAGTTCATCAAGGCACGCGAGTATCAGCGCAAGTGGGCCGCCTACCGCCAGGCGCGGCAGGCTGGCAAGGAGATGGCCGAGCCGGACCGCGACCCGTCCCTGGAACCGCTGGTCGAGGTGCTGGAACGCAAGCGCACCGTGCACTTCCACTGCCATCGCGCCGACGACCTGCTGACCGCCATCCGTCTCTCGAAGGAGTTCAACTTCGAGATCGTGCTGCAACACGCCACCGAGGGGTATCGCGTCACGAAGGAGCTGGTGGAAAACAAGGTGCCGGTGTCACTGACGCTGCTCGACAGCCCCGGCGGCAAGCTCGAGGCGCAGGGGCTGCTCGAGGAGAACGCGGCCATCCTGACCAAGGCCGGCGTCAAGGTGGCCATCAACACCGATGATTTCATCACCGAGTCGCGCTTCTTCCTGCGGACCGGTTCCATCGCCCTGCGCGGCGGACTGAGCGAGGCAGAGGCGCTGAAAGCGCTGACCATCAACCCGGCCCAGATGATGCACCTGGACAGCCGGGTCGGCTCGCTGGAGAAGGGGAAGGACGCCGATTTCGTGGTGCTGTCGGGCGCGCCGTTCTCGGTCTACACGCAGGTGCTGCAAACCTACATCGATGGCCAGCTGCGGTTCGACCGGGCGCGCCATCGCGACTGGACCTACCAGGCGGGCGGCTACGCGCTGCCCGAGGGCGACCGCGTACCGGCCACGCCAGCGCTGGTGGCTCCCCTGCCAGCAGTGAAAGCACCGACAGCCCCGGACGGCGCGAGGAAGCCCACGGCGACAAGCAAGCGCCTGGCCATTTTCGCAGGTCGCATCCACACCGTCAGCGGGGGGACCATCCGCGATGGAGTGATTCTCGTCGAGGCAGGCAAGATTGTGGAGGTCGGGCCGCGCGGCAAGGTGGCCATTCCGGAAGGCACCCCCGTCTTGACGGCGGCCGTAGTCACGCCGGGGCTCATCGACGCGGCCAGCTGCGTGGGGTTGTCGGGCGCCGCCAACGTGGCTGCCGACCAGGATCAGGATGAGAAGTCCGACCCCAACCAGGCCGACCTGCGCGTGCTGGATGGCTTCAACCCCGACGAATCGCTGCTGGAGTTCGTGCGGCGCGAGGGAGTGACGAGCATTCACGCCATGCCCGGCCGCGTCAACGTACTGGCGGGGCAGACGGGTGTGTTTCGCACCTGGGGCACCAACCCCGAGGAGATGGCGCTGCGCTTCCCGGCGGGGCTACTGATCAATCTCGGCGAGACGCCCAAGGAGGCGTATCCGGGCAAGGCGCCGCAGACGCGCATGGCCACCGCCGCACTGATTCGCGCGGCCTTTGCCCGGGCTCAGGCGCACGTGCGCAAGTCGGCCGGCAAGGAGAAACCCCCGGCGGATGGCAAGCTCGAGGCGCTGGGGCTGGCGCTGCAGAAGAAGATTCCCGTGCTGCTGGCCGCCCATCGCTCCGACGACATCCTGACCGGGTTGCGCCTGGCGAAGGAGTTCGACCTGGATGCCCGCCTGCACCTGGCCACCGAGGCCTACCTGCTGGAAGACACCCTGGCCCGGGCCCGCGTGCCGGTGCTGCTGCACCCGCCGATGCAGCGGATCGGCAGCAACATGGAAACGAACAACAGCCACCTGGTGACGGCGTCCGTGCTGGCCCGGGCGAAGGTGCCGTTCGCCATCGGCACCAGCTACGAGTCGTACGTCCCCAAGACGCGCGTGCTGCGGCACGAGGCAGCCATCGCGGCGGTGCATGGCCTGGGACACGAGCGCGCCCTGGCCTCCATCACACTGGACGCCGCCCGGTTGCTCGGCATCGACAGCACGCGTGGCAGCATCGAGAAAGGCAAGGTCGCCGACCTCGTCCTCTACGATGGCGACTGCTTCGAGAGCAGCAGCCACGTCACGCATACGCTGATCGAGGGGCGCATGGTCTACGACCGGGCCGACTACCTGGCACTCCCCTACGCCCGGCGGGCCCTGCGTCTGAGCGGAGCATCCGGCGGGGTGGGGTGCTGCCTGGGGGTGTGGTAGGCCGCGGGCCTCACTCGTCGTAGTCGTCGTCGCGCCGACGGCGTTTCTTCTTCTTGCGAGGCCTGGCCGATGCGAAAAGCTCGTCGAGGTCGGCCAGCGCCTCGCCAGGGTAGACCAGCGTGATGATGTGGTTGCGCGACTCCTCGCCCTTCTCGTTGTGGCTCAGCGCTTCGAGCTTCAGACAGATGGGCCCCTCGTCCCGGCACTCGGGGCAGGCGCTGGCGCTGAGGATCAGGTTGCCGGTGGTCGAGACCGACAGATGATCGCGGAGTGACTCGATGTCGCCCTGCTCGATCATCTCGGTGAGATCGACCTCGGAGGGCTCGAGCCGGCCCAGCTCCCGCGTTTCCATCCAGCGGTTGCACGGCCGACAGAACGGCTCGGCCACCTGGACCGCGATGCCGAGGAAGGCCAGGATGCTGACAGCGAGATACTCGAGGACCCAGTAGATCCAGGTGCCGACGTAGCCGATGTTGAAGCCAGAGCCACCGCGTCCGATGGAGATGCCCTCGGTGGCGGCATGGTGGAGGTACGCCAGGAAGCTGGGCTGCGGCGGGACGTCGCGCAGGTAGTCGCAGTAGTGCATGGTGCCAAGCGTGATCGCGCCAGCGAAGAAGCCGAGAAGGACCGCGAGGGCCATGTTGCGCAGCTTGCCGATTTTGGCCCCGAACAGGCCGGCGAAGAACAGGGCGAACCCCATGGCACCCGGGAAGATCACGATGAGGTAGATCCACTGGCCCAGGAAGCTGGCCAGCCAGCCGAGCACGACCCCGGTGACGACGAGGCTGCCCACCACCAGGGGCAGCCCCAGGACACTGACCCCACCATCGGCCTGGTAGGCTTCGGGCTCGTAACGACTCATGGCGCGTGCTCCTGGCTAACTATCGAGATCGGAGGTATCCAGGCGACCCTGGGCAGCCAGCTGGCGGAACAGGTCGAGCGTCTGTCGGATGCCGTCGCGCAGCGAGGTCTTGGGGATGGGCCCCAGGTCGCGCTGCAGGGCATCGTCGGACAGGTCGTAGGCGATGCCGATCTGCCGGGTGCCGAAGGTGATCAGCTGGGCCGCGCTGGGTTCGACATCGCACATGGCCCGGTGCAGCTCGGCCAGGCTGACCACGTCGCCTCGCAAATTATACGCCTTCGCTCCCTGGTACGGCGCGGTCAGCGAACGCTCGACGACGGCGGCCACGTCGTCCACGTACTGCATGTCCTGCACCCCGCCGTAGGTGATGTGGTAGGGGCGACCCAGCGCCAGGCACTTGATCGCCTTGGTGGGCTCGCTGGTCATGCCCAGGTCGCGCCCCACGCCATAGACCGTCCAGGGACGCAGGCCGATGCTGGAGATGCCATGATCCTGGAAGTAGATCCGGGCGTTCCCCTCGTTGCAGCACTTGAAGTAGCCATAGTGCGACGACGGGGTCAGCTTCACGTCGTCGGCCAGGGGACTTTTCGCCTCGGGATAGTCAGTCATCGGACCGAAGACAGCCGCACTGGAGGCGTAGACCAGACGCTCGACCTGCGGCTGGAACGCCTTGACGGCCTCGAAGACAGCGAGAGTGCCCACAACGTTGACCTTCGCCCCCAGGATGGGGTCGGCGCGGCAGGTGGGTACCTGCAGGCCAGCCAGGTGCAGGACATGGGTGACGCCGTGTTCGCCAATCACCTTGCGGAGATTGGACAGGTCGGTGACGTCGCCTTCGAGGAAGCCGACCTGGCGCACCTGCTCCTCGGGCATGATGACGCGCAGACGGCGCGGGTCTTCTTTCAGGTCATAGATCCAGACGCGCGCCTGGCGGGCGAGCAGTCGCCGCACAACCCAGGCGCCGAGGAAACCATAACCGCCGGTAATCAGCACGCGCATGGCAGAGGTACTCATCAGGTGGGAACACGGAAGCGGGCGAGGTTGTCCGCGTGGAGGGTGAGCCCCAGGCCGGGGCCGGGAGGCGGGACGAGCCGACCCCGCACCAGGGCCGGCGGGTTGGTGAACAGGGGGTAGTGCCAGGGCATGTACTCGACCGAGGTGACGCTGGGCAGACCGCAGGCGAGATGCACACCGATCTCGGGCAACAGGTGCGGCGAGACGGGCAGATGATGCCGGGCCGCGAGGTGGGCGACGGCGAGCCAGCCGGTGATGCCACCCAGTCGAGTCACATCGGGCTGAAGCACCGCCAGGGCCTTCTTCTCGACGTAGTGCTCGAACTCGTCGAGGCCGAAGAGCATCTCGCCCGCGGCAATGGGCAGGTCGAGCTTGGCAGCCAGGCGCGCATGCCCGGCCACGTCCTCGCAGCTAATCGGCTCCTCGAACCAGCCGACGCCGATCTCCTCCTCGAAGAATCGCCCCATCGTCAGGGCGGTGGCGAGGTCGTAGCGTTCGTTGGCGTCGACGGCGATCCACACGTCATCGCCCAGCGCCTCGCGCAGCTGATGGAGTCGGTCGTAGTCCTCGTTGGCGTTCTGCCCCACCTTGACCTTGATGCCCTTCATGCCCTGGTCGAGGTAAGGCTGCGACGCTTCGAGAATCTCCTCGACGTTCATCCACAGCCAGGCGGTGTCCGAGCCGTACACCTCGACCGACTCGCGCGCGCCGCCGAGGAGCTTGTGCAGCGGCAGGTTCGCCGCCTTGCCCTTGAGATCCCACAGCGCCACGTCCAGCGCCGAGTAAGCCTGGGGGATCAGCCCGCGTCGGCCCACCGTCTGGGTGCGCCAGTAAACCTTCGAGGCCAGGCGTTCGTGATCGAGGGGATTCTCGCCGACGATGAGAGGGACCAGGTCATCGACGAGGGTGGCGTGGAGCGCCCGGCCGCTGGTCTGCAGCGCGTAGGCGTAGCCAAGCCCCGTCAGGCCCTGGTCGGTGTGGACCTGCACGAGCAGGGTGACGATGTGGTTGAGCCGCCCCCCCGCCGCCTCGAGTGGCGAGGCGCGGGGTCGGGCCAGGGGAACGTGCAGTAGTTCGCTTTCGACGCGGGTGATGCGCATGATGCCAGGGTCGCCTCCGGAGTTTTATCTCCGGAGTGTTATATACCCCGCGGCAGGTCTCACGCCACTGGCTCCGTAGGAAACCGGGCGCGAGACCTCCCACGACGGGACCGGGCCGGAGGTTATCTCGCCTGCCCGGAGAGCGGATCGGCCCGCTGCTCGACCTCGGTGGACGACCGCAGAAGCCAGATCTCGCCGGGGCTTCCGGTCGTCTGGTGGTTGCTGCAATGCGGCGCCCGGCTGAACGTCGCCGCCAGGCGCGAGCCCGGCAACACGGGCAGATCGATGGCCTCACCCGCGGGGACCGCCTTGAGGAAGCGCAGCCCCGTGGCATCGACGGCGAAGATCGACACCGGCTCTCGATGGACGTTGGCGATGGTCAGCGTCCGCGGCGCGGCAGGCGGCTGCAGCGGAACCGGAGCCGGGGGCGGCGGCGGCAGAGGGGTCAGCACCATCGGCGGAGGGGGCGGTGGCACCGGCGGCGCCTGAACGCCAGTCACCCCCTGCACGGGAACGAGCCCTGGCGGCGGGGGAACCGTCGGCGAGGGAAGCATGGCCGGCTGCAGCGGCGCTACGGGCAGAGGGGTGGACGCCACCGCCACGGCCTGCGGCTTCGGAGTGGACCGCGGGCCGAAGAACAGGCCTGGGCTGATGTCGATGTCCTTGTCCATATCGCCCTGCCCAGCTTTGGTCGCCAGCGCGATCATGTCGCCGATCTTGCCCGGCTCCATCTGCATCTGCAGGTAGACCGGCACCATTGTGCCGCGCGCCACGACCTGGCACGCCTGGAGTGCCGGCTCAACGTTCTTAAACAGGCGATACTGCGCCTTGATCAGTGCGATGTCTTCGGCGCTGGCACCGTTGGCGACCGACTCGGGGAAGGCATCCACCAGATCGGCCTGCGCCGTCACCTGCACCAGGAACGCACGACCGAGCTTCAGGAGCGCGTTGGCCGACTTCGCGCCCCGCTCGGCGGAGGCCTCATCCTCGAAATTCAGCCGCGCGGAAACAGCCGTCGTCTCGCCCAGGTCGATCGTCATGGTGGCGCTGCGCAGGCCCTGCTTCAGCGAGACTCCAGTCTCGTCGAACTGCGCGAGCGCCGCGCGGTCCAGCCAAACCACCACATCGTGCTCGCCGAGCGCCTCGATCTGCTTCCAGAACCGTTCATTGGGCAGTGGCAGAGGTGGCTGACAGCAGGAGAAGCCGCGCCGATCCGGGCGCACGGCGACGTCCAACCCGTCGCAGGCCTTCTTCACAGCGGTGACATCCACCTCCCGGGTGGTGACGACGCTGACCAATCGCACCTCGCCGCTGGTGCAGACGAGGGTGACCTGTTCGACGGTCTCCAGAGGCACACCCAGGCCCTGGGCCCAGATCCGGAACAGCCCTTCCGCCGCGCCCTTCGGCCTGAGGCCCAGATGGGTTAGCATGGTGCGTGGTCGCAGGCGAAACACACCGGTGATATTCCAGGGATTGGAATCCACTGGTTGCTGTGCGGGAGAATACACCCCCACCGCGTTATTCCCGCCCAGGGCCACCGGCCCGGACTCGGCACCCGGGTGGCAGACACTACTCCGACATCCCGCCAACAGAGTCAGCGTAAGCAACAGAAGTCCCTGGCGCATGGGAGATCTCCGGGGGAGGGGTGGATCTCAGAGCGGGCACATCCAGGGTGGGGATGTAGTATCGCACGCAGGGCGAAACCGGAACAAGCTGGCTTTTCTCCCCGCCTGCGCCCCGCCGGCGACGACCCTGGCGTCGTCTGGACCGACCCGCTATCATATTCAGACATGCGGCCATGTCGGTATCTCGTCGTGTGGCGCGATCCCACGGCCGGGCTCTTTTTTTCATTCTGCTCCGATGGCCTTCTCACCGTCGGCGCAGCCGAGGATGCGTCTCGTTTATGGTCAATCGTAACCTTCTGCGCGAATTCGATCCCACCGAACACGACCTCGAGCTGGAACTGCAGGCCGCCCTCACTGGTGGCAAATCCAGCGCCGAGGCCCAGGCCGCCGGCGGGCAAGCCCTTCTCGACGAATTCTACCGCGAACAGCGCGAGTACGAGGTCAACAAGATTGTCACCGGCCGCGTCGCCAACATTGTTGGGGACGATGTCGTGGTTGACATCGGTTACAAGAGCGAGGGCATCATCCCCCTCCAGGAGTGGTACGACGAGGCCGAGGACAAGGTCAAGCCGCCCCAGCTCGGCGACGAGATCCAGGTCCTCCTCGACTCCGTCGAGGACGAGTCCGGCATGATCGTCCTCTCCTACCGCAAGGCCAAGCGCCAGAAGGAATGGGAAGACGTCATCTCCAAGCACAAGGAGGGCGACGTCGTCTCCGGTCTGGTCACCCGCAAGATCAAGGGTGGCCTCCTCGTCAACATCGGCGTCAACGTCTTCCTGCCCGCCAGCCAGGTCGATATCCGCCGGCCACCCGACATCGCCGACTACATCGGCAAGACCATCGAGTGCAAGATCCTCAAGATCGACGAGGCGCGCCGCAACATCGTCGTCAGCCGCCGCAAGCTCCTCGAAGATCAGCGCGAGGAGATGAAAAAGAAGCTCCTCGGCGAGATCGAGCCGGGCCAGGTCCGCAAGGGTGTCGTCAAGAACATCGCCGAGTTCGGCGCCTTCGTCGACCTCGGTGGCATCGACGGCCTGCTCCACATCACCGATATGGATTGGGGCCGCGTCCAGAATCCTCACGAGAAGGTGCACATCGATCAGCAGCTCGATGTCTACATCCTCTCGGTGGATAAGGACCGCGAGAAGATCGCGCTCTCGCTCAAGCACAAGACCCCCAGCCCCTGGATGCACGTGGCCGATCGCTACCCGATCGCGTCGCGCCACAAGGGCGAGGTCGTCAACGTCATGACCTACGGTGCCTTCGTCAAGCTCGAGCCCGGCCTCGAAGGCCTCGTCCACATCTCCGAGATGTCCTGGACCCGCCGCATCACCCACCCCTCGGAACTCGTCGCCATCGGCGATGTCATCGAGGTGCAGGTCCTCAACATCAACAAGGAGAAGCAGGAAATCTCCCTGGGTATGAAGCAGGTCATGCCCAACCCCTGGGACAAGGTTGCCGAACGCTATCCGCCGAACACCGTCGTCACTGGCGTGGTTCGCAACCTCACCAACTACGGCGCCTTCATCGAGATCGAGGAAGGCATCGACGGTCTGCTCCATGTCAGCGACATGTCGTGGATCAAGAAGGTGGCCCATCCTTCCGAGATGGTGCAGAAGGGCGACAAGGTCACCTGCATCGTGCTGAATGTGGACCAGGAGCGCAAGCGCATCGCCCTGGGCCTCAAGCAGATGAACAACGACCCGTGGGAAGGCGACATCCCCGGACGCTACAAGCCGAACGAGACCAAGAAGGGCAAGGTCACCAAGCTGACCAACTTCGGCGTCTTCGTCGAGCTCGAGCCCGGTCTCGAAGGCCTGCTCCACATCTCCGAGCTGGCCGACCACAAGGTCGAAAGCCCCGAGGACATCGTCAAGGTCGGCGATGAAATCGAGGTCAAGGTCCTCCGCGTCGATGTCGGCGAGCGCAAGATCGGCCTGAGCCGCAAGCGCCTCGGCTGGCAGGATGACGAGGAAGAACCAACGACGGACGAGACCACCGGCGCCACGGCCGACCCGACCGCCAAGGCCGCCAAGCCGGCGCGCGAGCTGCGCGGCGGCACCGGCCAGGCGGGCAGTCAGCTGATCAACATGCCCGACCCGGGCGACCGGAAGTAAACCTTCCCGGTGTGCTTCCTCGGGGGGCGGGCGATTCATCGCTCGCCCCCCCTTTCGTTTACCCGCGTCCCAGCACCGACGCCAGCAGCACCGCGCAGGCCACCGCGTTGAACACCGCGTGCAGCACGATGCTCCCCACCAGGCTGCCGCTCTTCCACCGCAGCCACCCCAGCCCCAGCGCCAGCCACAGAAGCGACACCGGGCTGGGCCACACCCGCGCATGAATCCAGGCGAACAGCACCGCCGTCGCGAACAATCCCGCCATGTCCGGCCGGCGCCGCTCCAGCCCCAGGTACACGCCCACGCACGCCAGCAACGCCAGGAACGGGATCAGCTCGATCCCCAGCGCGGCGCTGCCCTTCTCGAAGCCCGCCTGCAGATACTCCAGCCGCCCCGCCAGCGCCAGCAGAAACGCCAGCCCCAGCGCGATCCATCCCCCCTTCGGCTGCCGATCCATGACCCACGGCTGCACAACGCCCCGGTACACCAGCTCTTCCCATATCGGCGCCAGTACCACCGCCATGCACACCAGCACCACCCACTCGGCCGGCCACAGCCCTTCCTTGCCCAGCTGCGTGAAGATGTGCGCCTGCTCCTCCACCCCCAGCCCGTACCGCATCGCCAGCACCGCCAGCGCCTGCAGCCCGTACGCCCCCGGCGCGAACACCAGCGCGAACACCAGCCCACCGACGAGGTTCCGCCCCAGCCGGCGCGTCGTTAGCCCCAACTCCTCCAGCGGCACCCCAAGCACCACCGCCAGATGTGTCACCAGCCAGGCCACTTGCAGAAGAATCCCCAGCGCCGCCGACCACAACGACATGCGCGCGCTCGCCAGGTAACCCGCGTCACCGCCCGCCGTCAGGGCCTCGTCCAGCGCCTCGCCGTAATACCAGCGAAACCAGCCGATCCCAGTCAGGAGGGTGCTCGCGATCGCCGGCCCGAGATACGACATCAGGAGCGCCAGCCCCACCTCGCCGCCGCCCCAGCGCACCGCCGGCGCGTCCGACTCCTGGCCCTGTTCCATCTCGGCCCCTCCCCGCGGATCTCTTCCCGGCGTATGCTACTGCCATTCCCCCAGGCCGGCGAGCGCCGGCACCCATCCACTCTCCCCCCGAGGCCCACATGCACCGCGCGATCGCCATCCTTCTCCTCTTCCCCCTGAGTCTCATGGCCCAGAAGAAACCCGACTTCGAATCGCTGCTCGCGAGGAATACCTTCACCAGCGGCAAGACCACGCTCTTCTACCGCTTCCTCAAGCCGGAAAAGATTGAGGAGAAAACCAAGTACCCGCTCGTCATCTTCCTCCACGGCGCTGGCGAACGCGGTGACGACAACACCAAGCAGCTGGTCCACGGCGTGGGCGACTTCGCCAAATCGACCACCCGCAAGAAGCACCCCTGCTTCCTCATTGCTCCGCAGTGCCCCGAAGGCCGTCGCTGGGTCGAGGTCGACTGGAGCGCGCCCACCCACAACATGCCCAAGGCCGCCAGCGAACCTGCCACCCTCCTGCTCGCACTCATCGACCAGGTCTGCAAGGAGTACCCCATCGATAAGAACCGTATCTACCTCACCGGCCTCTCCATGGGCGGCTACGGCACCTGGGACCTCCTCTGCCGCAAACCCACCCTCTTCGCCGCTGGCATCCCCGTCTGCGGTGGTGGCGACGAGAAGCACGCCAAAAAGCTCGTCGGCATCCCCATCTGGGCCTTCCACGGCGACAAGGACCTCGCCGTCAAGGTCGAACGCTCCCGCAACATGATCGAGGCCATCAAGAAGGCCGGCGGCGAGCCCAAATATACCGAGTACCCCGGCGTCGGCCACGACTCGTGGACCCGCACCTACAAGAACCCCGAGGTCCTCGACTGGCTCTTCGCCCAGACCAGGAAGAAGTAACGCGCGCTCTCCTGAACCTCTCCGCGGCCCGCGCGCCACGCCCGCGCGGGCCGCTCTCGCGCGCTGCGACACCTATCTCTCCATGAATTGCGTTCCGTGCAAGATTATGCCCTGTTACAGTAAGGAACGATTTGTGAATAGAACTGATGCGGATTAAATGGGTGGACCGACGGGGACCATCCTGCGCCTATTCCTCTCCCCAAGGTGTTCCATGCCCACGCCTTTCCAACACCTCGCTCGTCTGGGAATGAACAAGCACAGGTCCAGCAAATTACCAGCCCGGGGCACAGGCCAGCCGCGCCTGGAGGAGCTGGAAACTCGTCTGGCTCCGGCGGTGATCCAGGTCTCCTCGACAAATGGTAGCATTCAGGCTGCCGTCAATGCTGCCCGCCTGAATGCGGACAAAAACGACACAATCGTCCTGTCCTCTGGCACCCTCAAGGCGGTCAATGTCCAGATCACCGTCCGTCAGGGTGAGACCTTGACCATCATCGGCAAGGGGCCTGGTCAGACCATCCTGAACGCCAGCCAGCGCAACCGGGCCCTTGTGATCACTGGGTTAGGTACCAATCCAGATACCATGGGCAAGGTGACGTTGGCCAAAATGACGGTCGCGAACGGCAACGTCGCAGGAAAGGGCGGTGGCCTACTCATCAACTCAGGCAAGGTGAACCTTAACCATGTGGCTGTGCAGAACAACGTTGCCCGAGGGGTCAACGGCCAGTCAGGTCAGCCTGGCCAGGACGGCCTGGGCGGCGGCATTTTTATGACAAACGGCATCTTAAATCTCTACCATTCATCGGTCACGGCCAACCAGGCTCTTGGCGGAAAAGGCAGCAACGGGACCGTTGGTGGAGACGGCGGTCACGCCTATGGTGGCGGGCTGTTCGTATCCAATGGCACTGTGATTGGCCAGAGTTCCTCCTTCACCGCCAACGTGGCTAAGGGTGGAGACGGAGGTACGGGCACTGATGGCCAGGGAGGCAAAGGCGGGAACGGCGGTAAAGCCCATGGCGGCGGCTTTGGTGCGGATCGAGGGAAGCTCATTCTGTTTGCACCCCGGATTGCAAACAATCGTGCCCAGGGCGGCAAGGGCGGAGATGGAGGTCTGGCAAGCACTGTCCCAGGGACCGGCACGGGCGGCGACGGCGGGATGGGCGGTTTAGCTTCAGGTGGTGGCGGACATTCCTTTCGCGCCTGGGTTACGCTGATCCATACGCCGGACGCTGCATGCATTTCGCTCAACCAGGCACTGGGGGGTGACGGAGGATGGGGCAACGCCGGTCAGACTGCACCGGAAGAATACGACGGGTTCAAGGACAGTTATGGTGGCGTAACTCGGTTCAACGGCGGCAAGGGTGGGGATGGCGGCGCGGCGTTTGGAGGTGGCCTGGCTTCAGGCCACGTCATTGAATTGTATGGTGTTACGCTTGAATACTGCCTGGCTCGTGGCGGCAAGGGCGGGGACGGTGGCAACGGGGCTGACGGCGTGATGGACCTGTCTCCCATTTATGTCGACTACGGTGGCGATCTGGCAACCTCTATGCCGGTAGTTGGGGCGACGGCGGCAACGGGGGTTGCTGGCGCAGGTGGACCGGCTACCGGAGGCGGTCTTCACTTCGACGGTTCTGCGTTCGTTTATCTGGCGACACTAAGTAACGACCAGGCTATTGGTGGTGCGGGTGGCAAGGAGGCAATGGTGGCGCTGCCCGGCCTGGCAAACCTGGTCATAATGGATCGGCTGTATACTCCTCATACTCCCATCCTCCAGCAGGTGGTGGCGAGGGCGGAGAGATCGTGCCTCATACCCTGAACTATCATGGTGGCCTCTATGCTGGCTTTGCAGGGACTGGTGGCAATGGAGGTGATGCGCAGGGGGTGGTTGTGCCTCGAAATTTGGCGTCCTTACCCTTGTCGGCTCGAAGTTCGCTGGCGACCGAGCCCAGGGTGGGGTGGGGGTGACGGGGGGCTGGCGGAGCCGGCAATACTGGCGGTACTGGCGGTAATGGTGTGAATGACGGCCAACATGAATTTGAACGCTACCAGTGGAGTGGCGGATCCGGTGGTGTTGGTGGAGCGGGGGTGTGGGGCGCATCTGGCGGAGTGGGGGGCGAAGGGGGGATAGGCCAAGGTGGAGGCCTGTTTGCCGAGCAAAATTCAATCTATCTGTATGCTAATGCAATTGCCGGGATCGCCGCTGGTGGCAACAGTGGCAACGGTGGCGACGGTGGCACCGGTGGCACCGGTGGCAAGAATGGCACAGGTACAGGTTCATACATCGAACTGGACGGTAGTGGGCATCCCATTGGGGGATCCAGTTTCAAAAATGGCCCGGGCGGTTTAGGCGGCAAGGGCGGCGACACCTATGGCAATGATGGCGGCGCAGCCAGCGGTGGCGCTGTCTATCTCGGCAATCTGATCACGCAAATCACGTCTGTGAACAACACCTTCACTGGCCGTGCTGTACCGGGTCGATTGGGTAAGCCTGGTGCCGCAGGCCCCGGCGGAATGCCAGGGCCTGATTTCGCCTATCCTCAGGGATCAGGTCCTGACAGTTTTCACGAGGCGTCTGGTGCCGGGAAGGCGGGAGAAGTCATCCGGGTGGGGCAGGACGGCGAGAAAGGCCAGGACAATCTGCACTCCTCCGCCGGTTCGCTTACGATCAACAATCATTCCCCGGGTCCTGTCGCGGGACTGATCTTCTCGCCCATCCCCTTTAAGATTGCCCTGGGGGATCCCTTGCCCTACCCAGTGTTTGTGGTGGCTTTTGATCAAAGCCATCGTGTTGCGGGGGAGTTTAATGGATTCATTCACCTGAAAACAGACGGCAACCAGACCCGGGCGGATAACCTCTATCACGAACTGGGCGGCACCGCGGATGTACAGGCCAGTAATGGCGTGGCCATCTTCAACAACCTCAGCGTGGAGAATCATCGGATTAAGCAGCACGGGAAGGTCATGGACCAGGGGCGAAGTCTGTACGCCACCAGCCCAGCCCTGGGGCCCTTGTTGGTGTTCGGTTCGGATCGATTTGACCTGGTCCCGGGCCGGAAAGTTACAGCTACATATTCGATGCAAACAGACACCTTGAAAGTGGTGGGGACCGACACCAAGGATAATATCGAGATCCGCCAGGGATCAGACGGCCAGATCAGAATCCTGGTCGATATACGAAACCTGGACGGGACGATCACGACCGAGAGTGTACAGATCAAGATCATCGAGACAGGAAAAACGAGGAGCTCGATCGGAGCTGGCGGGGTCAGCAAAATCACGGTGGACGGCCTCGGCGGTGACGATACCATCCGGTTGGACCTTGGATCCGTGCCAATCCGGGCGGCCACCATGCTCGATGGCGGCCCGGGTGACGACCTGATCGTTGGTGCACAGAAAGGCATAAACGAGATATTTGGTGGCTCGGGTGACGACCAACTCTACGGTGGCGATGCGCACGATTCCCTGACAGGTGACGAGGGCAATGACGCTCTGTGTGGCCAGGACGAAGATTCCCTGACAGGGGGCATCGGCAGTGACCGGTTTCTCCTCAAGGACGTGGCACTTACGCACCTGGTTGTAAAAGACTACATACCAGGTGGTGAGGATGTACTGGTCCACATCGATCCTGGCCAAACAATTAAATACCCTAACGGGTCCCAATTAACCGGCAAAGCCTGGACCGATGACGAGATTCGCCGCCTGGACTTTGTTTTCGCGAAGTTGTTAAACTCAGGCTTCCGAAGGCTGCTCCAACAAGCGAATGGTGCGGAGCTAGTGGTCCAGCGAGTAGTCGAAGGCGGGGCATGGAACGCGGGAAGTTACATTGCAATCGGTGATTTCCCATTTAACCAAACCCCTGATGACTACCTACGAAACGCCTTCTTGCACGAAATCGGTCATAACTGGGACGAGGAAAACCCCCACTGGGACGAATTCAAGGCCCTGAGTGGATGGAGGTCCACCGATCCCCACGACAGTACCAACTATGAGCAGGGACATTTTTTGGGAGTATTCCATGATTGGTGGTACCTGAGCAACACTTCGTCATCCCCTGCAAAATTTGTCAGCATCTATCACCCCAACCCATTGGAAGATTTTGCCGAGTGCTTTACTGCTTATTTCACCCAGATGTTCAATTGGCCCTGGAACGTGTCTGACCCCACCGCTGGAGCGGACAAAGCTCCAGAGAAGATGACCTTCATCACCGCCTGGGCGAATTCATTGCAGAACTTTTGATAAGGCAAGAAGTTAAGCCATATGGGATATTGTCCCATGTGCTATCCATGGAGGCTGGTGGCGTTGAGATGATGAACTTACCGCTCGTCTACTCTAATTCGCAATCTGGCGAGCGCGTGTGGACATTCGAGCGAGTGCGACGGGTGATCTCAACGAAGCAGGACCTGATGGACTGGGTACAGTACGCCTAATCAGCTCTTGGTTCCGGTCAAGCCTGCATCCACGGCTCCCATCGCATCCATGCTCCCATTCCGGGTGCGTGCCTGCTAATCGCCCCTTCGCCCCTGTTCTCTTCCGAGGCCCACTCATGCTTACTCTTCCTCAGGCTCCTGCCTCTCCCAAGGCCTGCCAGCGGTGCGACCGCGTGGAGATCGCCCAGAACTTCCGCAAGGTCAGCATGTTCCGCCTGGTCCTCGGCATCCCGCTCATCTACATCCCCATCGTCCTGCTCATGCCTTTCATGATTCTCAGCTCCTTGCTCGTATACTGGCATCTCCGCATGATCGGCGCCCAGAAGCTGAAGACGTTCTGGGACTTCCTCCCCGACTCGCAGTCGCATCGTTACAACCTCAAATCGCAGATCGTCTTCACCGACAATCCGCCCCCCTTCTTCTGGGTCCGCCTGCGCCTGTACTGGATCTTCAATTGCACCTTCTACTGCCCCTGGTCCGTCGCCCTCCTCGAATGGCTCACCTACATGACCAAGATGGTGGAGATCTGGTGGTGCCCATTCCATCACGCCCGCAAGGAGCACTACGCCGGCTCCGAGATCGATGGCTCCCTCTGGCACGCCTATCCCGACCAGTGCGCCAAACTGCATCCCGACGACCGCGACAATCCCCTCTGGAACGAGCACACTCCTGCGGCCAGTGATGCGCCGCCAGGGCAGGGCACCCTCCCGCCCCCCTCCTGCTGACCCGCACAGACTCCGGGTGGGCCTCGCCCCCAGACGGTTTTCCGCTACACGCCCGCCCGGCGATCTGCTTCAATAAAGAGAACCTTCCCTCGACTCTCCCGCCGTTGCTTCGAGGATATCCTGCCATGTCTCGCTGGTTGCTCGTCGCCTGCGTCCTCAGCGCCTGGCTCGCGCCCGCCCGCGCCGAACCGCCCGTCGATTTCACCCGCGACATCCGCCCCCTCCTCGTCGATCGCTGCTACCAGTGCCACGGCCCTGACGAGAAAACTCGCAAGGGCGGCCTCCGCCTCGACGACCGCGATGCCGCCCTCAAGAAGCTCCGCTCCGGCCTCGCCGCCATCGTCCCCGGCGATCCCGCCAAGAGCGAGCTGATCGCCCGGCTCCACTCCAAGGAGCCGACCGAACTCATGCCCCCGCCGAAGACCGGCAAATCGCTCAACCCGCGCGAAATCGCCTTGCTCGAACGCTGGGTCAAGGAAGGCGCCCCCTACGCACGCCACTGGGCCTACGTCACTCCCACGGCTCAGCCTCTGCCCACCCCGCGCCAGCGTGCCTGGATCCGTAATCCCCTCGACGCCTTCGTCCTGGCTCGTCTCGAAAAAGAAGGGCTCGCCCCCGCTGCCGAGGCCGACCGGCTCATTCTCCTCCGCCGCCTGACCTTCGACCTGACCGGCCTGCCTCCCACCCGCGAGGAAACCCAGCGCTTCCTCGCCGACAAACGCCCTGATGCCTATGAACGCCTCGTCGATCGCCTGCTCGCCTCGCCTGCCTTCGGCGAACGCTGGGCCGTCTCCTGGCTCGACCTCGCCCGCTACGCCGATTCCCAGGGCTACGCCAACGATCCCGATCGCACCATCTGGCCCTACCGCGACTGGGTCGTCCGCGCCCTCAACGCCAACCTGCCCTACGACCAGTTCACTATCGAACAGCTGGCTGGCGACCTGCTCCCCAACGCCACCCCCGACCAGGTCATCGCCACCGGCTTCCACCGCAACACCCTGACCAACACCGAGGGCGGCACCAGCGCCGAGGAGTTCCGCACCGCCGCCGTCTCCGACCGCGTCATCACCACCTTCCAGGTCTGGACAGCCACCACCATGGGTTGCGCCCAGTGCCACACCCACAAGTACGACCCCTTCTCGCAGAAGGAGTTCTACCAGATCTTCGCGATCTTCAATGGCTGCGAGGACGCCAACAGTGGCGACGACCGCCCCACGGTCAACGTCATCCTGCCGGGTCGCGAGGCCGAGCACGCCCAGCGGACCGCCCGCCTCGCCGAGGCCCGCAAGGCCCACCAGGCCGAGACCGCTCGCCTCGACGCCGCTCTGGCCGCCTGGGAGAAGACGGTCGATCGCAAGACGCTTCCCAAACCGATCGCCGACATCCTCGCCCTCGACCCCGCCAAACGCAACGGCGGTCAGAAGAACCAGCTGCTCACCCACCATCGTGGCACCAGCCCCACCTGGAAGAAGCTCGACGACGAGATCCGCAGCCTCGACGCCCAGCTGAAACAACTGGCCTCCACCACCCCGGTGCTGCGCGAGATGCCGCGCCCGCGCGACACGTTCGTGCTCATCCGTGGCGAGTTCGACAACAAGGGCGACCGCGTGAATCCCGGCCTGCCTGCCTCGCTGCCCGTGAACGTCACCGCCCCGAAGATCGACCGCCTGGCCCTCGCCCGCTGGCTGGTGGACGGCAATCATCCCCTCACCGCCCGCGTCGCCGTCAACCGTCTCTGGGAAGAACTCTTCGGCATCGGCATCGTCGAGACCAGCGAGGATTTCGGCACCCAGGGCGAGCTACCCAGCCATCCCGAGTTGATCGACTGGCTCGCCCTCGAATACCAGCGCTCCGGCTGGGACACCAAGCGTCTGCTCCGCCAGATCGTCACTTCGGCCACCTACCGCCAGACTTCGCAGGCCAGCGACGAGCTGGTCCGCCGCGATCCCAACAACCGCCTCCTGGCCCGGGGCCCCCGCGTCCGCCTCTCCGCCGAGATGGTCCGCGACCAGGCGCTCTTCGTGGCTGGTCTGCTCAGCCGCAAGCTCGGTGGGCCCCCCGTGCAGCCTCCTCGTCCTAACTTCGCCCTGGCTGCCGCCTTCGGCTCCAGCACCGACTGGTCCACCAGCCCCGGCGAGGACCGCCACCGTCGCGGCCTGTACACGCGCGTCCGCCGCAACGCCCCCTATCCGTCGTTCACCACCTTCGACGCCCCCGAGCGCACCTTCTGCAACATCCGCCGCCTGCGCACCAACACGCCCTTGCAGGCGCTGGTCACGCTCAACGATCCGGTCTTCTTCGAGGCGGCCCAGGGGCTCGCCCGCCGCGTCGTCGCCGAGGGCGGCGCCACGCCACGCGACCGCGCCCGCTTCGCCTTCGAGACCTGCCTGACGCGCTCGCCCTCCCCGCGTGAGCTCGATCGCATCGAAACCCTCTACAGCCAGGCGCAGAAGCGCTTCGCCACCCAGCGCGACCATGCCACCTCGCTGGCGACCAACCCCCTCGGTCCTCTCCCCGCCGGCGCCGACCCCGTCGAGCTGGCCGCCTGGACCATCGTGAGCAACACCCTGCTGAACCTCGACGAAACCATCTGCCGCCGGTGATACCATGACGCCACTCGACACCACTCGCCGCACGTTCCTCCGCGATGGCGCCCTGGGCCTGGGCAGCCTGGCTCTGGGCAGCCTCCTGGCCGAAAACCGCGCCGCCGAGGATCGACTCAACCCCCTGGCCCCGCGCAAGCCACCTCAGCCTGCGAAGGCCCGCTCCGTCATCGTCATCCATCTTTCTGGCGCGCCGCCCCACCTCGACCTCTTCGACTACAAACCCGAACTGGTCAAGCGCACCGGCGAGCCGATCCCCGAGTCGTTCATCAAGGGCAAGCGCTTCGCCTTCACCTCCGGCGTGCCGAAGCTGCTCGGCACCCCGCACCGCTTCGTGAAGCGTGGCCAGAGTGGCGCCTGGGTCTCCGATGTGCTGCCCGGCATCGCCTCCCTCGCCGACGACCTCTGCTTCCTCAAGGGCATGTGGACCGAGCAGTTCAACCACGCCCCCGCCGAGCTGCTCCTCTACACCGGCTCGCCTCGCCAGGGCCGCCCCAGCATGGGCTCCTGGGTCACCTACGGCCTCGGTTCCGAAAGCCGCGACCTGCCCGGCTTCATTGTCCTCGTCTCCGGCGGCGTCCTTCCCTCGGCCGGTAAAAGCGCCTGGGGCAACGGCTTCCTCCCCGGCGTCTTCCAGGGCGTGCAATGCCGATCCGGCGGCGACCCCGTCCTCTACGTCTCCAACCCCGCCGGCATGGATCGCGACCTGCGCCGTCTCAGCCTCGATGCCCTCCGCGATCTCAACGAAATACCCGGCGGCGGCACCCACCCCGAAACTGCCACCCGCATCGCCCAGTACGAGATGGCCTTCCGCATGCAGACGGCCGTCCCCGAGGTCATGGATATCAGCCGCGAGCCGAGCAAGGTCATCGAAGCCTACGGTGCCCAGCCCGGCGCTGCCAGCTTCGCCAACAACTGCCTCCTCGCCCGTCGCCTCGTCGAGAAGGGCGTCCGCTTCGTCCAGCTGTTCGACTGGGGCTGGGACTTCCACGGCACGAATCCCGGCGAGGACATCCGCACCGGCCTGCCCAAACGCTGCCAGCCGATGGATCGCGCCGTCTCGTCGCTCATTCGCGATCTGAAGGCGCGCGGCCTGCTCGATTCCACCCTCGTCGTCTGGACCGGCGAGTTCGGCCGCACCCCCTTCCGCGAGGGCCGCACCGCCGGCGGCGCCAATCTCGGCCGCGACCATCACCCGCATTGCTACTCGATGTTCCTCGCGGGTGGCGGCATCAAGCCCGGCGTCAGCCTCGGCGGTTCCGACGAACTCGGCTTCTACGCCGTCGAGAACAAGACGCACGTTCACGACCTGCAGGCGACCATGCTGCACCTGCTCGGCTTCGACCACGAACGGCTGACCTACCGCTTCCAGGGCCGCGACTTCCGCCTCACCGACATCCACGGCCATCGCATCCCCCAGATCCTGACCTGAGCCTCCCAGCGATCTGCGGCGCGATCACCTGTAAGTGGTAGCAGTTCCCCTCGACGAGCCCCGCCCCGTCGGGGGGCTCGCACGCGCGGAGGGACTGGCACGCCGTTCCCCACCCACCCCGACAGCTCCGGTTGGACGCCTCGGCGCGCTTTTCCTCTTGACCTCCCGTGCATACCGCCGAATTATATACATGGTATGTATGGGCGGCGTCTCGCCTGCCCTGCGCCCGAAGGAGATGCTCATGCGTCGCCAGCTCCTGGCCGGGATCGCCGTTGTGCTGCTCGCTCTGGTGGTCGGCCTCGTGGTGGCCTGGTCAATCCGCCCCCGCGAGGAGTCGCTCCGCCTCCCGGGCATCGTCGAGATTCACGAGGTGCTGCTTGGCCCGCGCATCGCCGGCCGGGTGCGCGAGGTCCACGTCACCGAGGGCGATCTGCTCTCCGAGGGAGTGCCGGTGGTGACGCTGGAGGTGCCCGAACTGGAGGCCCAGCGCGCCGCCCAGGAAGCACGCGTGGCCGAGGCTTCCGCCCGCCTCCGCGAGGCCGAGAACGGGCCGCGCCCGCAGGAAAAGCAGGCCGCCCAGGCCGCCGTCACCGCCGCTCGCGCTCGGCTGGTGCGCCTGGAGAAAGGCTTCCGCGACGAGGAGAAGCGCCAGGCCCGGGGCGAGCTGGATTCGCTGCTGGCTGAGGAACAGCTGGCCCGCGAGGAATACACCCGTGCCTCGCGCCTGATCCGTGGCGGCGCGGGTTCGCGCCAGGAGATGGACGCCGCCCGCGCCCAGCTCGAACGCCTGAAAAGCCGGGTCGAGGCCGCCCGCGCACGCCACGATCTCTACCAGGCCGGCATGCGTCCCGAGGAGATTCTGGAGGCCCGCGCCGAGGTCGCCCGGCTAGAGGCCCAGGCGCGCCTGCTCGAGCTGGGCACCCGCGAGGAGGAGATCGCCGCCGCCCGCGCTCGCCTCACCGAGGCCCAGGCCCGTCTCGCCGAGCTGCAGGTCAACCTGCGCGAAGCCGTCGTCCGCACCGCCGAGCCCTGCATCGTCGAGATCGTCCAGGTCCGCAAGGGCTCGCTCGTCACCGCCGGCCAGGCCGTCGCCCGTATCCTCCGCACCGGCGACCTGTGGGTGAAGACTTACGTCCCCGAAACCCAGCTGGGCAAGTTGCGCCTGGGTCAGGACGTCCAGGTCACCATGGATAGCTACCCCGGGCGCCCGTTCACGGGACGCATCGTCTTCATCGGCGCCGAAAGCGAGTTCACCCCGCGCAACGTCCAGACCCTCGACGAGCGCCGCCATCAGATGTTCGGCGTCCGCGTCAAGGTGGACGACCCGCACGGCCATTTCAAGTCGGGCATGGCCGCCGAGGTGATCGTCCCCATCCTGCGGGATTGATCCCCGGCTTCCTGGGTCCGCTCGTGCCCCGATTTCGGAGTTTCTCGATGTCCACGGTCGCCGCTGCTCCTGCTGTCGATGTCCGCGAGGTGGTCATCCGCTTCGGCGCCTTCACCGCGGTCGATGGCATCAGTTTCCAGGTGCCCGTCGGCGAGGTGTTCGGCCTGCTCGGCCCCAACGGCTCCGGCAAGACCACCCTCATCCGCGCCCTGTGCGGCCTCGTCCCCCTCGCCAGCGGCTCCGCCTCGGTCCTCGGTCGCACCGTCGGACCTCAGTCCGAGCAGATCCGCTCCGCCATCGGTTACATGTCTCAGAAGTTCTCGCTCTACGAGGATCTCACCGCCCAGGAGAATCTCGACTTCTACTCCGGCATCTACGGCCTGACCACCGCCGAGGCTCGTCAGCGTCAGGCCGAACTCGTCGAGCAGGTCGGCCTCGGCCCCTATCTCCAGCGTCGCGCCGGCAAGCTCTCCGGCGGCTGGAAACAGCGCCTCGCCCTGGCCTGTTCCGTGCTCCATCGCCCGAAGCTGGTCTTCCTCGACGAACCGACTGCTGGCATCGATCCGGTCGCCCGCCGCGATCTGTGGGATCTCCTCTTCCGCCTCTCGGCTCAGGGCGTCACCCTGTTTGTCACCACCCACTACATGGACGAGGCCGAGCGCTGTGGCCGCATCGGCTACCTGTATCTCGGCCACCTGCTCGCCTACGGCAGCCCCCAGGAACTCAAGGAACTACCCCTCGTCACCCCGCCCGGCACCCGCCGCCTGGAGATCCTGCCCGCGCGCCGTCACGCCGCCACCCCGGAGACACCCTCCACCGGTGGCTCCGACATCGCCGAGCTGTTGCAGCGCCTACGTCACCGCCCCGGCATCCACCAGGCCACCATCTTCGGCCAGTCGATCCACGCGCTGGTCGACGAGGCTCGTTCCCTCGAGGAACTCGGCCTGACCGATGCCCGCGTGCAGCCAACCGAACCCAGCCTCGAAGACGTCTTCGTCACCCTGGCCCGCGCCCAGACCGCCGAGTAAGGAGCCACGCTCATGTCGCTCGCCGCCTCGTTTCAGCGCCTGGCCTCCGTCGCTCGCAAGGAGGTCATTCACATCTTCCGCGACCGCCAGACCCTTCTGATGACGCTCTTTTTCCCCATCATCGAGCTGGTGATGCTCGGCTACGCCATCGACACCAACGTCCGCAACATCAACACCGTCGTCCTCGATCTGGCCCGCACCCAGGAGAGCCGCGCCCTGCTTCGGCAGTTCGAGAACTCCGACGATTTCAACCTGGTCGCCCTCGTCGAGAGCGACCGCGAGCTGAACGACTGGATCGTCCGGGGCAAGGCGCGCGTCGGCATCAAGATCCCCGAGCACTACAGCCGCCGACTCCTCGCCGGCCAGACCGCCCAGTTCCAGGTGCTGGTCGATGGCACCGTCTCCAGCGTGGCCGGTCAGGCCCTCGGCACCACCAACGCCATCGCCCTCCGCGCCTCGCTGCAACGCCTGCTCGGTCCCAGCACCACCGCCACCATCGCCGCCTTGCCCGTCGAGTCGCGCCCACGCATCCTCTTCAACCCCGACATGCACTCCGCCAGTTTCTTCGTCCCCGGTCTCATGGTCGTGCTGTGCCAGATGATGGCCGTCACCTTGTCGGCCAACGCCATCGTCCGCGAAAAGGAGAAGGGCACCCTCGAACAGCTCTTCATGACCCCCGTCCGCCCCGGCGAGCTGATCCTCGGCAAGCTGGCCCCCTACTTCTTCCTCACTTTCCTCGAGTTCTGCGGCATCGCCCTGCTCGCCCGCCTCGTCTTCCGCGTGCCGATGAACGGCCCCTTCCTGACGCTCCTGGCCATCACCGTTCCGTTCGTCTTCGCCATGCTCGCCTGGGGCCTGTGGGTCTCCACCAAGGTCGAGACGCGCGACGCCGCCATGCAAACCGCCATGGCCTCGATGATGCCCTGCATCTTTCTCTCCGGCTACGTCTTCCCCCTCGACTCGATGCCCCCCTTCTTCTGGTGGCTGGCCCAGCTCATCCCCACCACCTGGCTCATCGATGCCGCCCGCGGTGTCATCCTCCGCGGCGCCAGCTGGCCCGAGTTGTGGTTCCACGCCGTCGTCCTGTGGGCCATGTCGCTCGTCATCCTCGTCTACAGCACGCTCATCTTCCGCAAGCGCGTCAGCTGAGCCCCCGTGCCCATCGCCGTTGCTCTCTCCTATCTTTGTTCGAGAGGAGCCCACTCAGGTTGCGCGCGAGGGCGAAGCGATGCCGGCCATTCACTGGAATCTCTGGACGCGGAAGCTGCACCGCTGGGGGTCGATCCTCATCGCGGTTCCCTTCCTGGTCATCCTCGGCACCGGCATGCTCCTGCTGCTGAAAAAGGAGTGGGCCTGGGTCCAGCCGCCGACTCAGCGGGGGAAGGGCATCCCCTCCACTCTGGCGCTGCCCGACCTGCTCGCCATCGCTCAGGCTCAGCCGCAGTGCGGTGTCGAGGGCTGGAAGGATATCGATCGTCTAGACATCCGCCCCGACCGCGGCATCATCAAACTCCAGACGCGCTCACGCTGGGAGATCCAGATCGACCTGCAAACCACGGAGGTGCTGCAGGTGGCCTACCGCCGGAGTGACCTGCTCGAATCACTCCACGACGGCTCGTGGTTCCACGATCGCGTCCGTCTTTTCGTGACGCTGCCGGTCGGCGTCGTGCTCCTGACCCTGTGGCTGACCGGCCTCTATCTCTTCTTCCTCCCCATCGTCGTCCGCTGGTCGCGCCGGCGCCATCATCCCAGCCCGCTGGCCCGCTGAGACCGACTCTTGTTTTTCCCTCGCCGCGCGCCAGAATGTCCCGGGGCTACCGACATCCCGGTTAGCCACACGCCTGTTCTGATCCCCGCTCCACCTCCCTGGGGTTCCTCGCATGACCCTGCACCTGCGCCTCCTGGCCCTCCTGGTTCTCGTCACCGGGCTACTCCTCTCCCCGGCCCGCAGTGACGACTGGCCCGCCTTCCGGGGGCCCGATGGCTCCGCGATCTCCCGGGCCACCGGCCTACCCCTCACCTGGAGTGGACGCGACAACATCGTCTGGAAGACCGAACTCCCTGGCGCGGGCACTTCCACTCCCATCGTCGTCGGCAAGAAGGTCTTCGTCACCTGCTACTCGGGCTACAACGTCCCCGGCCAACCGCGCGGCCAGCAGGACGATCTGAAGCTGCATCTCGTCTGCCTCGACCGCGACTCGGGCAAGATCCTCTGGAAGTCTGATGTCGCCCCCCGACTTCCCGAACAGGCCAACATCCGCGATGGGCACGGCTACGCCTCCAGCACCCCCGTCGCCGATGCTTCGCGCGTGTACGCCTTCTTCGGCAAGTCTGGCGTCCTCGCCTTCGACCACGACGGCAAGGAGCTGTGGCGCGCCGAGGTGGGTTCCGAACTCAACGGCTGGGGTTCCGGTCCCTCTCTCCTCCTCGACGGCGAACGTCTCATCGTCAACGCCAGCGTCGAGAGCCAGAAGCTCTACGCTCTCGACGCCAAGACCGGCAAGGAAGTCTGGACGCTGTCCGGCATCCGCGAATCGTGGAACACCCCCATCCTCGCCAGAGCTGGCGACAAAACCGAACTCGTCCTCGCCATCTTCGGCAAGATTCTCGGCGTCGACCCCGCCACCGGCAAGCAGCTCTGGAGCTGCGCCACCGACATCCCCTGGTACATGGTTCCCTCGCTGGTCGCGCACGATGGCGTTGTCTACGCCATTGGCGGCCGACCCGGTGGCGGCCTCGCCGTCAAGCTCGGCGGCTCCGGCGACGTCACCCGCACCCCTCGCCTCTGGACCAGCAAGAAGGGGGGCAACGTCTCCTCGCCCATCTACCACGAGGGCCACCTCTACTGGATGCACGACAACATGGGCATCGCCTTCTGCGCCGACGCTCGCACCGGCGAGTTGATCTACGAGAAGCGCGTCCCCCGGGCCGGTCAGGTCTACGGCTCGCCCATCCTCGCCGATGGCCGCATCTACTACCCCGGCCGCGAGGGCACCACCTTCGTCGTCCCCGCTGCCCCGCGCTTCGAGCTGCTGGCCTCCAACTCCTGGGGCGAGCGCGGCACCTACAACGCCAGCCCTGCCGTCGCTGGCAACCGCTTCTTTGTTCGCACCGATCGCTTCCTCGCCTGCATCGGCAAGAAGTGACGCCAGGTGCTCCCCCGGTCGCCCCCTCCCAACCACTCAGGAACCGCCCCCGGAGAATGCCATGTGGCGCATCGCTGCCTTGCTCCTGCTCGCCTGCACCTCGCTCGGCCGCGCCGAAGGCAAGGTCTACGTCCTGCTCTGGTTCGACACCGAGGATTACATCCTGCCCGCCAGCGATGATGCTGCCCTCCGCGTCGCCGAGTTCCTCACGCGCGAGGGCATCCGCGGCACGTTCAAGCTGGTCGGCCACAAGGCGCGCACCCTCGAGAAACGCAAGCGGTTCGATGTCATCGAGGCGCTGAAGAAGCACGAGATCGGCTACCATTCCAACTGGCACAGCGTCCAGCCGACCCCCGCCATGTACGCCTCGAACCTCGGCTGGGACGAGGGTGCCGCCGAGTTCGAGCGCCGCGAGGGCCCCGGCCGCGACGACGTCGAACGCATCTTCGGCACCAAACCGACCTGCTACGGTCAGCCCGGCAGCTCGTGGTGCCCCCAGAGCTACGCCACCCTCAAGAAGTGGGGCCAGATCTACCTCGACGCCGGTCGCCACGTCTCCGTCGAGGGCCGTCCCTGCTACTACGGCGGCGTCTTCAACCTCTACCAGCTCACGCACACCATCCGCGCCGACCTCAACAAGCCCGAGCTGTTCGAAGAAGCCTGCAACCGCTTCGTCCAGGCGCGCAAGGAACTCCTCGCCGAAGGGGGCGGCATCGTCAGTGTCGTCTACCACCCCTGCGAGTGGGTCCACAAGCAGTTCTGGGACGGCGTGAACTTCGCGAAGGGCGCCAACCCGCCCATGGACCAGTGGAAGCTGCCCCCGCAGAAAACAGCCGAGGAGACGAAGCGCTCGTACCGCATCTTCACCGACTACATCACCTTCATGAAGCGGTTCAAGGACGTCGAGTTCATCACCGGCAGCCAGGCCGCCAAGCTCTGGGCCGACCGCGCTCAGGGACGCCGCTTCGGCCCCGCCGACCTCCGCGCCATCGCCACCCGGGTCGGCGACGACGTGACCTTCCAGCGCCGGGCCGATCACAGCCTGGCCGCCAGCGAGGTGTTCGACCTGCTGCTCCGCTACGTCAACGGCCGGCTCGCCGACAAGAAGTTCGACACCGTCACCCTGCAGGGCACCCCGCTGGGCCCCACCAGCCCCGTCGCTCCGCTGACCGAACGCATCACCACCGACGACAGCCAGTTTCGCCGCACCTGCACCGACCTGGCCGCCTACCTCGACAAGCACGGCCGGCTGCCCGGCACCGTCTGGCTGGGCAGCACCGCTGTCCCGCCCGAGGCGTTCCTGCCCGCCCTGGCCCGCGTTGCCCTCGCCCTGCTCGACGGGAAGCCATGTCCCACGTCCATCGAGATCAAGCCCACCCCGTTCAGCGTGGGCAAGTATGTCTCGCCCGACGATCCCAAGCTGTGGGGCTGGGTCATCTTCCCCCCCGGCATGAAGGCACCCGCCATGATGGACCTGGCACGTCGTCAGGCCTGGACGCTGAAGCCTGCACTGCTGCAAGCGAAGTCGCCCGAGTAAACGCCAGCGCAGCGAAACCACGCCCCGAGCCGGTTAGAACTCGATCTCGAAGCCGGCCTGCAGGCCGTGCGCCCAGAAGTCGGTGGTGCTTTTCATCCCGGTGGGGTTGGGGCGATCGTCAGGGTCGCCACCCAGGACGGGGAGGTCGCCAGCCTTGAACGTCGGGTTCACGTAGGCCCCGGGCGAGGCGACCGCGTTCCACCACAGAAAGTCGTAGCCGGCTCGGAGCGTCAGCCAGTCGGTGCAGCGCCACCCCAGGTTGATCCCAACCTCGGGCACCACGCCGAGGTAAGTTTCTCGCCGGATGCCTTGCTGGGCGAACGAGTAGAAGCCGCCGCGCACCGATTTCGGCTTCTTGACCTCCGAGTTGGGCGGAAAGGTCGATCCGGAAGTCCGCACGGTGGTGGCCGTCGCCCCAACGCCGATCTTGGCCGTGGCCTCCACTTGCAGGGTCTGCCAGTCCCAGGCAAAGCGCCCACCGACCTGGCCGCCAAAGAAGTAGTTCGTGGCCGAGAACTGGTCGCTGAACCGGTAGCTGTCGTCGCCGGTGTTCCGGGCGCTGAGTGTGAGCCGTTCGTTCAGGCCAAGGTTGCGAAAGGCCACGAGCAGGCGCAGGCTGCAGGCCGAGTCATCGTACAGCAAGAGAGTGGGCCCCACCTCGGCGCCCCACAGCCAGGAAGCGGTGGTGAAGGTGACCGAGGCCGGTTCTGCCTCGCCATCGACGGTGCCCCCGATGAGCAACCCCGAGGCCGTCGCCGGTTTGGTCTCGCTGTTGCGGAAGGGCAGCAGCAGATCCGGCGCCCCCTTCTGGCTGCGGAAGGTGGTCTTCTGTTCGTGTTCGGGCAGGAAGAAGCCGCCCACCTCGAAGCCCGGCTCGCCGAAGATGACGGCGTTGCCGCCGAGCCGCACCCGGAAGCCGTGCATCTGGGGATTCTCGGCGTTCTGGTTGCCGTAGAGGGTGGTGACGGGGACGTCGGTCAGGTCCGCCACGCGTGAGTCGAAGGTGGTTGGTGTGGACGGCGTCACCAACAGCGGCACCGGGATGGCCCAGGGCTTGAGTCGCCAGAGCAGGTAATCCGCGCTGGCGTAGAAGGTGAGCGGCCTGGCGACTGGCTGCACCGGCGGGGGCGTGTTGGTCATCGCCAGAAGCTGCTCGGCCGAGGGAACCACGGGAAATACGGTGACTGGGGGAGGCGAGGGCACGGCTGGCGTCGCGGCCCACGAGAGCAGAAGCATCCAGGCCATGACACTGGTAAGGCAGTTCGCGCGCATGACTCCCTCCCGGATCGATCCTTCTCATGATCGGCAGGAGTCAGGGTGACAGGTGAGGGTTTTACCAGATACGACGGTTGCGCTGGAACCATCGCCGCAACTCGCACCGGCGAGAAACGACCACACCCCGGCGTGGGAGGAGGTGACTCCTGCCCCACGTCGGGGTGCGATGGCGACTATCCCTGTGCCCGACTGAGGTTACCCTCGCGGGCTCGGACTCACTGGCCCGGCACTGAATCCACGTTCGTGATCGACACCGTCGGGGTCGAGCTGTCGAGCAGCACCGGACGAGCCGACACCGCCTGACCGACGTTCCCCGCCAGGTCGCTGGCCTCGACCTTGAAGAAGGTGCGAGCAACTCCCTGGGGCGCCTGCCACACATGCTTGCCCGTGTTCTCCAGGTGCGAGGCGATGATCTGCCACGGGCCCGTTTCCTTCTCGGCGTACGAGAGCGTGATCGGCTGACGGCCCAGGTTGCGGTCGCTGGCCTTCCAGGCGATGGTGATCTGATTGTTGCGGCCGACTGCGGGCGTGACCTCGGTCAGCTGCACGGTGGGCCGCGTCAGATCGACGAAGACCCAGACCTGCGGCTGATCGCCCGGCTGAGGAGGCTCCTTGCCCAGACCCAGCCCGCTCCGGGCCAGCAGGGTGAAGCCGTACATCCCTTCCTCATCCACCTCGATGACGTAAGCCTGCGCCTGGGCTGGCGCCTCGTACTTCTTCCACTCGCGGCAATCCTGCGTGTACCACAGCTCGACGCTGGCCAGGCCCGAGGGGCCGACGTCCTTGACCTCGAAGTTGAGGGTGATGCGCTTGGTGTTCACCAGCCGCATCAGCGGAGCGCCCGCCTTGGTCGGCTTGACCTCGGCCGGCGTCGAGTTCTTCACCGTCGAGGACACTTCCCGGGCGGGTTCGCTGGGGACTTCCACCTTGTTCAGAGCCGGAACAATCGGTTCGGACACGGGGCTGGACTGCACATACGACACCTGCCGTTCCGCAGACTGCTCGGCCGGCGGAGTCACCGCCATTGGCATCCCAGCAGGCAGCTCCGGCAGCGGGTTCGGCGCCCGGTAGGCGGGAGGCAGGGACGTGGGAATGCCCGGGCCCCCCGGCAGGGTACGCGCCATCGCCACCGGATTCATGCTCGCCGACGGATTCGGCCGGGCCGGGAACGAGGGTTGTGGCAGCGGAGCATACGAGCTTGTGGCCGGCCGCCCGGGCATCGACATGGCTCCCACCTGATGCCCCGGATGCGCCTGCCAGGCCGCCTGATCGGGCACGGCGGGCGTTGGCGCCATGATCACGGGAGGAGGCTGCACCGGCAGCGTGGCCGGAGCAGGGGCCGGTGCCGGAGCAACGGCCGGCGCAGGGGCCGTGGCCGTGGCTGGCGCCTGTTCGCTGCTCTTCTTCTTGGCCCCGGCGGGCCCCGACGTGATGGTGACACAGCCGCTGAGCCCTGCCAGCAGCACGAAGGTTCCTGCGAGTCGCTTCATACACCCCTCCCCAGCATGAGCGTGCAACCAGGTTCCCCCCGCGCGAGGTCGCGCTTGAACCTGGGTAAATCCAGACGGTGGACCGACTGGTGAAGTTCCGTCGTGTCTCGACGTGTGGGGAAGGCCTTTACCGTGGATGACAGAATGAATCAAGTCGAAGTATTCCCCAAACCGGCCTCCTTCTCCCGGACGTGCCTGGCCACGAGGGCACCTTCCAGAGACGAGCCAGGGTGCGTCAGTACCTGAAGAAGAACGCCCGCGCTCCACGCCGGCGCATGTACTCGCCTGGTGTGCAGCGCCAGCCTCCCGCCTCAAACGAGGTAGGGCACGCCTGCCAGCCTCTTCGACGCGCACGCCTCCAGATGCGTCGCTCTCACGACTCCAGTGGGAAGCCGCGCTGGCGCCAGTCGCGAATGCCGCCGTCCATCGAGATCACCTGGGTGTAGCCCATCTTTTGCAAGTTGTCGGCCGCCAGCGCCGAGCGAAACCCGCCGCCACAGTAGAGAATCAGTTCCCGCCCCGTGTCGGGGAAGTGCGTCTCGATGTCGCGTTCGAGAATCCCCTTCCCCACGTGAATGGCTCCGGGCACGTGATCCCGGGCGAATTCGCTCTCCTCGCGCACGTCGATGAGCGTCAGTTTCTCGCCCCGGTCCAGCCGGGCCTTGATCGCCTCGACGGTGGTTTCCTGGATGCGCGTGCGGGCATCCTGCACCAGCTGAAGAAACCGAGGGGAATGTTGCGGGGCCATGGGGTCGCTCCAGGTTCGTCAGGTAGAAGCCTTCTCTCGCCGGGCAAAGACGCGCAGCACGAAGAACGCCTCAATCAGTTGTAGCACCACCACCCCCGCGAGCACCCAGGGGACATGATCCATCACCAGCAGAAACCGCGCCAGCGCCGGCGAATCGGCCCCATCGAACCGGGTGCGGACGACCGGCCACTGCCACCACCACACCCCCAGGAAGAGCACCGCCAGTCCACACGCCGTCACCAGCTGCTGGACGTAGCGCCGCCGCGTCATCCACACCAGACCATACAACTTGATTCGCACCGGCGTCACGACGAACGCTCCCCTCGTCAGCGCAGGGCCAGGTAGAACACAGCATCCCCATCGAGCAGGGCGAACTCTGGGCGGGTCATCTGCTCGGGGTCGTCCAGGGGGCGAAGCTCGATCGCGCGGCGCTGGCGGAGCTGGCGCAGGCCCTCCTGAAACGCCGACAGCTCGAGGTTGGGGTGCGTCTTCGCGATGGCGTCATACAGTTCGGGCAAGGGGCACGGCCCTGTCGCCCCCGCCGCCCGCCGCCGATCCAGATAGTTCAACCCATCCACGGCCCAGACATGTGCCTCCAGCACTTCCGGCGGAACCAGCGGCGAGGCCGCCTCCAGCCGGCGCAACGTGTCGGCCAGGCGACGTTCCATCGCCTCCAGTCGCTGCTGCCAGCGCGACGACTCGGCCCGCAAGCGCGAATCCACCTCCGCCAGCATCGTCTGCATGTCCGCCAGCCAGCCCGGCAGCGAGCCCTGGCTGCTCCGCAGACTCGCCCGTAGCTCGTGCAGCGCCTCCAGCGGCGATTCGTAGCGGTGCAGGAAATCGACACCCGCCGGCGCGATTTCCACCCAGTCGATCTCGGTCTTGCCCCGCGTCTCGACGCGCGTCCGCTGCACCAGCCCCTGGCTCATGGCGCGCTCGGCCGCCTCGCCGCCGACTCCACTGCGCCCCGGAAACAGCCCCTCGAGCTTGCCGGCGCGGTACAATCGATGTTCACCGGGCACCGCGAGTGCCTGTCGCAGTGCCTCCAGAAGTACCTCGGTGACCCGGTCCTTCGGCTCCATGCGCGCAATGTCCTCCTGTGCGACGGACATCCTACCGGGTAAAACTGTCCAGGTACAGGGCAACCCCACCCGGCCGGCCTCCCGGCCTCAGAGCGAGTGAGCATGACCAGGCGTATCCTCAGCGGCGTTCAACCTTCCGGCAAACTGCACCTGGGCAACTACTTCGGCGCCATCCGCCAGCACATCGCGCTGCAGGACGAGCCTGACGCCGAGTGCTTCTACTTCATCGCCGACTACCACGCCCTCACCACGCTCAGCGACCTGCAGCCCGATCCGCGCCTTCGCCGGGCCACTCTCGCCGACAATGTCCACCAGGTGGCGCTCGATTATCTCGCCCTCGGGCTCGACCCCAACAAGGCTGCCTTCTTCCGCCAGTCCGACGTCCCCGAGGTCACCGAGCTGGCCTGGATCTTCTCCACCGTCACCGGCATGGGCCTGCTCGAACGCGCCCATTCGTACAAGGACAAGGTCGATCGCGGCATCGCCCCCAGCGTGGGACTCTTCACCTACCCCGTGCTAATGGCTGCCGACATTCTCATCTATCGCTCGAACATCGTGCCGGTCGGCAAGGATCAGGTCCAGCACCTCGAGATGACGCGCGACATGGCGGGCTACTTCAACAACACCTTCGGCGTCGAGGTCTTCCCCATGCCGCAGGAACGCCTCGACCGCGCCGCCACCGTGCCCGGCATCGACGGCAAGAAAATGTCGAAGTCTTACGGTAACACCATCGACATCTTCGCCGAGGGCAACCCGCTGAAGAAGATCGTCCGCAGCGTCGTCACCAACTCCACCCCCGTCGAGGAACCCAAGGACCCCGACACCTGCAACGTCGTGGCCCTGTACCAGCTGTTCGCCACCCCCGCCGAGCTGGACAAACTCCGCTCGCTCTACCGCAACCCCCTCGAAGACGCCGAATCGCGCGCTGGCCGTCCCTTCGGCTTCGGCCACTCCAAGGATCTGCTGCTCGAAAAGATCAACGCCTTCTTCGGCCCCTTCCGCGAGCGCCGCAAGCAGCTGGCCGCCCGCCCCGACGACGTCGAGGATGTCCTGCGCGCCGGTGCGCGCAAGGCCCGCACCGAGGCGCAGAAGACCATGGAGCTGGTGCGCAGCGCCGTCGGCATGTTACCCCGACCCGTGGCGTAAGGAGACCCCGCATGGGCTGGCTCAAGAACCTGGTGCAACGTTTCCAGTTTGCCCGCCATCTACCGCGCCACTGGCGCCTGCGCCCGCGCACCCTCGATGCCCGCATTGTCCGCCAGGTGCTGCTCGAAAACGAGTACCGCCTGCCCGAACGCTTCGCCCCCGACGATCAGATCCTCGACATCGGCGGGCACATCGGCGCCTTCGCGCTCGCCTGCCTGCAACGCGGCGCGCAACACGTCCACGTCTTCGAGCCCGAACCCGAGAACTTCGCCCTGCTGGAGCAGAACCTCGCCCCCTTCGCTGGACGCGCCCACCTGCATCGCCAGGCGGTCTGGCGCTCGGATGCTTCGCCGATGCGTCTGGGCCTGCACAATCCCGTGGCCACTCGCAACACCGGCGCGCACCGCGTCGCCGTGCTCGAGTCCGGGCCGGAGGTACCCACCATGTCCTTCGATTCCCTGCTCCAAGATCTCTGCCCGGGCGGCCGTCGCCTGCGCCTGGTCAAGCTGGATTGCGAGGGCGCCGAGTGGCCCATCCTGTTGACCTCCCGCCGCCTCGGCCTGGCCGATGCCCTCTGCGGCGAATACCACCTCGGCCCACTGTCCGAGGCCTACGCGGTGGACGATCAGCGGTTCGGCCCCGAGCTGCTCCGCGCCACGCTGGGCCGCCAGGGCTTCGCCGTCACCACCGTCGAGCTTCCCCCCGTGCCCCATCCCTGCGGGCTCTTCTTCGCCTCCCGAAACAGCGACGGCCGCGAGGGCTAACCCCGCGGCCGGCTCGTCGTGATCTCGCCGATTATCGCCCTTCCTCGCCCAGCGTGTTTTCCAGCGCGCGCACCGTTTCTGCCACGCCGTCCAGGTACGGGAAGATGCGCAACGCCGCCCGGAAGGCCCGCAGGGCCGAGCGATGCTTCCGCAGCCGCAGATGGCACTGTCCGAGGCCCGCCTGGGCGCCGAAGTGGTGCGGGTTCAGCTTCAGTACCGCCTCGCAATCGGCCGCCGACCGATCGTACCGTTCGAGGCGGAAGTAGAGGATGGCCCGCTGATTGTAGGCCTCGGCGAAGCGCGGCGCGCGTTCGATCAGGTCGTTCAGCGCCTCCAGCGCCTTGTCACGATCGCGTAGCCGCAGGATGCGGTACAGTTCGTCGCTGTGCGTGGTGTTGTCGCCGCGGAACCACAGCGACCACAGCGCCTCCGACGCCAGACGCGAGACTTCCTCGTCCTCGTCGTGCAGGTGGGCCGCCAGCAGGTCGTTGATCCCCGGGCTCCCCAGCAGCCCCAGCGCGAAGACCGCCGCCCGCCGGGTCTGTGGCTCATCGTGATCGAGCAGTCGCAGCAACGTACCCTCGAAGTAGTGATGTTGCACCTGCTTCGTGAACACGTGGATCGCCGCTCGACGGCGCGCCTTGCCTCCGCCCTTACCCGTGGTCGTTGGCCGTTCCGTTCGCTCGCCAATCGACTGGCTCACTGGCCAGTCCAATCCTCCTCGCAGTGCATCCTCCGGCAGGGCGTTGAAGAACTCAACCAGGAGAGGGACGCTCATGCAAGCAACCTCGTGACATGACCTGGGCGATCAACCGATCACGCCTGCCGCCCCCCCTCGGGGGAGCAACAGTTCTACCCAGTGTATAACCTCCTCTCCGAGGGGCAACCGGAACACCTGTCCGCGCAGCTGCTCTGTTTCTCCCACCTTCCTGGCACATTCTTCCTTGCCTTGCCAGGAATGCTCAGCTACCTTGGTGGTGAGATATTTTAAGGCGAGACTCTCCATGCCCGAGCCTTCCCAGCTCCTGGTTCGCTCTCGCGGGATCACCTCCCTGAAGGTGGTCCTCTGCTGCCTGCTCACGCTAGCTTCCACCCTGAATCTCACCATCCTGTTCGATCTGCTGTCTCAGAATCTGCCCCACGCCCAGCTGCGGGCTCACTTCTCCGAAATGGGGGAGGAAATCGATGAAGAGACGCACATGCACCACTCCAGCGGCGACCGCGCTGTCCAGCGCCGCTGCTCCCTCCCCCGACCGTTCGATGTCCTCCTCGAATGCAGGGTCACCTCCCGGCTGACGGGCTGGCTGCTTCGACTCCCGCCTGGCATTCCGGCCCGCACTGGGTCCGAACACTCCTTCCGCAATGGCCTGGGCGTCCCGCTTCGCTGCTAGCGCTTCTCCGAGTCGATCTCGATCCGGGTTCCGACATCACTGGTGATGTCCTCCCCGAATCATGGTCCGTCCACTGGTCCCCAGACCTGAAGACTCGGAGGAACTCATGTTCTTTTCCTACCACGCGCTCCCGCCACGGCTTGCCCTCGCGATTTCCCTCCCGCTCGCTGCCAGGTCGATCACTTCCCCTGTCCTCGAAGGGGGTGCCTCATGAGCTGCCTGACCTGGCTCACCTACTGGTGGAACCTTCGCCCCGCTCCCGCGATGGGTTCGCTGTATGCCTCCCTCGAGGAACGCTGCAACCAGGCCCGGTCCGACGAGGCCCTCCACCTGGACACCATCGTTCGCCAGATGCAGACCGCCGGTAGCGTCCGCCTCGACGACATCGAAGCTGTCGCCCGTATCCGGTCCCGCCTGGGCACCCGCTTCGCCTCACTGGACGATCTCTACTTCCGCTCGATCCGCGAGGCGGTGCTGATCGACGGGTACATTACCCCCGACCGCGCCCAATGGCTGCGCGACCTGCTCGGTCCCCCGCGCCTGCTCGATGCCCCCCATCGGCAGTTCCTCGTCGAGCTGCACACCCAGGCTCGCCACGTGTGCCCGCTGTTCCAGGAGATGCTCGACGAGGCGCTCGGCCTCTGACCCCCCGCTGACGGCATCCGGCCGAACGGTGGGGACGAACTTCTCCTGGCGCCCGGCCTCTTGATCCTTCCGCGTTCTCGGGCGATGATAGCTACATGCACACCGACCAGGTTCGCGCCTGCCTTGACGGGCCGGATGCTGCGAAGCCCCTTCTCCTCTCCTGGGGGCTCAGTGATCTCGACCGCGGTCAGCGCAATTTCCGTTCCCTCGCTGGCCATCTCGGCCTCGATGGCCTGGCCCTGGCCAGCCTCGCGCTGGCGCGCCTTCTGCCGCGCTGCGCTGACCCCGACATGGCCCTGAACAACCTCGAACGCTTCTTCGCTCATCCCGCCTCGCGCGCCTTGCTGCCCCCCATCCTCGAGAACCGCGCCCGCACCCTCGAGATCCTCCTGGGCCTCTTCTCCACCAGCCAGCAGTTCTCCGACCTGCTCTCCCAGCATCCCGACAGCATCGAGATGCTCCGCGTCCCCCTGCGGAAAAGCCCCAGCTTCGCCGAGCTGCGCGATGGCCTGCTCGCCGAGGTGGAGGCCGCCGCCGAGGATGCGGCCATCCTCCGCGCCTTCCGCCGTTTCCGCCATCGGCAGTTACTGCGGATCGGTACCAACGACATCATCCGCGACCGCCCCCTCGAGGAGATCACGCGCGATATCTCCCACGTGGCCGATGCCGCCCTCGACGTCGCTCTCACTCAGGCCATCCGCCTGGTGAGCAAGCGCTTCGGCGAGCCGGTCGATGCCCACAACCGCCTCATCCCCTGCGCCGTGCTGGCGTTCGGCAAGCTGGGCGGCGACGAGCTGAACTACTCCAGCGACATCGACCTGATGTTCGTCTACGGCGACGAGGGCATGACCCGCGGCCGACGCACCGCCTCCATCCCCGCCGACGAATTCTTCGGTCGTGTTGTCACCGAGGTGGTCCGCCTGCTGGCCTCGCACACCGATCGCGGGCAGGCCTTCCGCGTCGATCTCCGCCTCCGCCCCGAGGGCCAGCGCGGACCTCTGGCGCGCTCGCTGGCCAGCACCCTGTCTTACTACGACACCATGGGCCGCACCTGGGAACGCCAGGCCCTCATCAAGGTCCGCCCCGTCGCCGGCGATCTCGCCCTGGGCGAACGCTTCCTCGCCAGCATCGAACCGTTTGTCTATCGCAAATATCTCTCCTTCGCCGAGATCAACGAGATCAAGGCGATGAAACGCCGCATCGAGCAGAAGGTGAGCAAGGCCGGCGACACCGGCCGCGAGGTCAAGACCGGGCACGGTGGCATCCGCGACATCGAGTTCACCATCCAGTTCCTTCAGCTGCTCAACGGTGGCGATCTGCCCGAGCTGCGCCAGCGCAACACCCTCCTGGCCCTGGCCGCGCTCGAACAGGCCGGCTGCCTCACCGACCAGGAGTATCGCGTCCTCGACGACGCCTACCGTTTCCTGCGCAAGACCGAGCATCGCCTGCAGCTGCTCTTCGACCTGCAGACGCACCGCCTACCCGACGACGAGGCCGAGCTACACAAGCTGGCCCTGCGCATGGGCTTCGCCACGCCCACCCCCGCGCCGCGCCGGGGTGGCAATGGCCCGTCCAGCCGGACGCGCCGCCGGGGCCGCCCTCAGGCGCCGCGTCCGGATGATGCCTCGCTGGCGGCCACGAATGCCCCGGGCAATCCGCTGGCCGCATTCCTCCAGGCCCATCGCGACAAGACCGGACCGACGCGGCGCATTCTCGATCATCTCCTCCACCAGACCTTCTCCACCAGCACCGAAAACGCCGAGCCCGAATCCGACCTCCTTCTCGACCCACATCCCGACCCCGACACCATCCGCACCGTGCTGGCTCGCTACGCCTTCCGCGACGTGCAGGCCGCCTACAACAACCTCCTCCAGCTGGGCCAGGAAGTGCCGTTCCTCTCGACGCGTCGCTGCCGCCACTTCCTCGCCAGCATCGCGCCCAGTTTGCTTCGCGCCATCGCCGACACCCCCGACCCGGACATGGCCCTGCGCAACCTCGAGAAGGTCACCAGTTCGCTGGGAGGCAAAACCGTCCTGTGGGAGCTGTTCAGCTTCAACGTCCCCAGCCTGAAGCTCTACGTCGATCTGTGCGCGTGGAGTCAGTTTCTCTCCGAGATTCTCATCAACAACCCCGGCATGATCGACGAGCTGCTCGACAGCCTGGTCCTCAACCAGCCGCGCTCCCGCGTCGAGCTGGCCTCCGAGCTGATCGAGTTGTGCAAGGGCGCCACCGACCTCGAGCCGATCCTGCACAGCTTCCAGGACAAGGAGCTGCTCCGCATCGGCGTGCGCGACATCCTGCATAAGGATTCAATCCAGGAGACGACCGCCGCGCTGTCGGATCTCGCCGAGACCATCCTGGCCCAGGTCGCCGCCCCGCAGGAGGCCCCGATCATCCGCCGCTACGGCGTGCCCATGCTCGAGGGCGCCACTCAGCCCTGCCGCTGCGTGATCCTGGCCCTGGGCAAGCTCGGCGCGCGCGAGATGAACTACCACAGCGATCTCGACCTGATGATGATCTACGAGGCCGACGGCCGCACCGCGCCACCCCCCGGCGCCTCCCGCCACGACCGCTTCGAGCAGACCGACAACTTCCACTTCTACACCGAACTCTGCCAGCGCATCATCAAGACGCTCAGCCAGCTCGGCCCCATGGGACGGCTCTACCAGGTCGACATGCGCCTGCGCCCGACGGGCAAATCGGGCAGCCTCGTCCTGCCACTCAGCGAGTTTCGCCGCTACTTCACCACCACTACCAGCAGCCCCACCCACCCCGAGGGCGGTGCCCAGCTCTGGGAACGCCAGGCGCTCACCCGCGCCCGTGTCGTCTACGGCGACCCCGGCTTCGCGGCCCAGGTCATGCAGGCCGTCGCCGAGAACGCCTACGCCGTCCCCTGGGTGCCCAGCCAGGTGGACGAGATCGCCAGCATGCGCGAGCGCATCGAGGCCAGCCGCCCCGCGCGCGATCTCAAGCGCGGCCCCGGCGGTCTGGCCGACGTCGAGTTCCTCGTGCAGATGCTCCAGCTGCGCCGGGGCCGCGAGGTCCCGCGCCTGCGCACCACCAACACCTGGCAGGCCCTGGCCGCCCTCGGCGAGGCCGGCCTGCTCCCCGAAGCCAGCCTCACCATTCTCCGCGAGGGCTACGGCTTCCTGCTCCGCGTGCAGAACCGCCTCCGCATTGTCCACAACCGCACCATCGACGCCGTCCCCGAGGATCTCGCGGAAGTGGAAAAACTCGCCCGCCGGCTCGGCTTCGACAGCGGCGCTCGCTTCCTGCACGAACTCCAGCAGCACCGCACTGGCATCCGCGCCGAGTACCTCGCCGCCCTTGCGCGCGAACGCGCCACGGTTTAGCTTCCCTCCGCCACCCCCGCGGGCATAGACTGACTTCCTGGCCTTCGTTCCGTCACCCTGCCGAGATCGTCTCATGCGAGTTCTCCTACCGGCCATGCTGGGCCTCGCGCTCGCCACCCTCCTCGCTGCCGAGGGGCCCGCGCCACAACCCGCCGCCCAGACACTCCAGGGCCACGCCTTCACCCTGCCACCCGGCTTCACCATCACCTCGGCCATCAAGCCCGGCCTGGTCGATCGCCCCATCACGCTCGATCTCGACGAGCAGGGCCGCCTCTACGTCGCCGAGTCGTCCGGCTCCAACGCCCCGGTCGCCCAGCAAGTCAAGGAGCCGACCCATCGCATCGTGCGCCTGGAGGACCGCGACGGTGACGGCATCTACGACACCCGCACCGTCTTCGCCGACAAGGTGATGTTCCCCGAGGGTACCCTCTGGTACGACGGCTCGCTCTACGTCGCCGCCCCACCCAGCATCTGGAAGTTCACTGACACCAACGGCGACGGCATCGCCGACCAGCGCAGCGAATGGTTCCAGGGCAAAACGCTCACTGGCTGCGCCAACGACCTGCACGGCCCCTACCTCGGCCCCGACGGCTGGATCTACTGGGCCAAGGGCGCCTTCGCCCAGCAGACCTACCCGCGCCCCGGCCGCAAGCCCCTGGTGACGAAGGCCTCGCACCTCTTCCGCGCCCGTCCCGACGGCACCGGCATCGAACCCGTGATGACCGGCGGCATGGATAACCCCGTGGACGTCGTCTTCCTGCCCTCCGGCGAGCGCGTCTTCACCACCACCTTCTTCCAGCATCCCGCCGGCGGCCGTCGCGATGGCCTCATTCACGCCGTCTATGGCGGCGTCTACGGGAAAGATCACGCCCCGGTCTACGATCATCCCTGGACCGCCCCCACGCTCATGCCCGTGCTCACCCACATGGGCCCCGCCGCCCCCGCCGGCCTCGCCAGCTATGACTCCACCGTCTTCGGCCCCGGCTTTTTCGGCAACCTCTTCGCCGCCCAGTTCAACCTCCAGAAGATCTCCCGCCACGTGCTCACCCCCAGCGGCGCCACCTTCACCAGCCGCGACGAGGACTTCGTCGTCTCCTCGAACCGCGACTTCCATCCCACCGACGTGATGGAGGACGCCGACGGCAGCCTCCTCGTTGTGGACACCGGCGGCTGGTACAAGCTCTGCTGCCCCAGCTCGCAGCTGGTCAAGACCGACGTCATGGGCGGCATCTACCGCGTCCGCAAGCAGGGCGCCGCCAGCCCCGCCGACCCGCGCGGGCTGAAGCTGGCCTGGGAGCGTCTCTCGGCAACGCAGCTGGCCGAACTCCTGGCCGACCCGCGCCCCGCCGTCGTGCGCCGGGCCCTGCACCTGCTGGGGAAGCGCGGCGCCGAGGCTGTCCCCGCCATCGCCACCGCCTACCGGAATGACGCGGCGTCAGCTCGGCGCCAGGCGGTCTGGGCCGCCACGCGCATCGACGCCCCCGCCGCGCGCGACCTGGTCCGCCGCGCCCTGGACGACCGCGACGCCAGCGTCCGCCAGGTGGCCCTGCACTCGATCAGCCTGTGGCGCGACCGCGGCGCCATCGAGCCTGTCCTGGCCCAGCTGAAACATCCGTCCGCCGCTGTGCGCCGGGTAGCCGCCGAGGCCCTGGGACGCCTCGGCGACGCTCGCGCGGTGCCTGCTCTCCTGGCCACCATGAGCCAGCCGGCCGACCGCATGCTCGAACACTCGCTCATCTACGCCCTGCTCGAGATGGGCCAGCGCGAAGCCACGGCCCAGGGCCTGGCCAGCGCCGACCCCCGCCAGAAGCGAGCCGCTCTCATCGCCCTGGACGGCATGGATAATGGTAACCTGCGCCCCGAGGAGGTCACCCCCGCGCTGGAGGCGAAGGACCCCGCCCTGCGCGAGGCGGCCTGGTGGATTGCTGGCCGCCGCCCCGCCTGGGGTGCCTCGATGACCGCCTTCTTCCGCAAACGGATGCAGGATGCCGCCCTCAGCGCCGCCCAACGCGACGAGCTGGTCGCCCAGCTGGCCCGCTTCGCCAGCAACCCCGCCATCCAGACCTTGCTGGCCGATCGGCTGCGCGAGGGGACCGCTCCCGAAAAGCGCCTGGTGCTCCAGGCCATGACTGCGACGACGATCAAGCCGGTCCCCCCAGGCTGGGTGGAAGCGCTGACCCGTCAGTTTGAGGGCAGCCACGCCGATCTGCTGGGGCCGACGCTCACCACCATCCGCACCCTGCCGCTCGACCCCGCCCGCACGGCCAGCCTGATCGAACGGCTGCGCAGCCTGGCCGCCGACGAGCGGGCCAGCGCCGAGATCCGCCTGGGCGCCATGGCCGCCGTGCCCGGCGGCCTCGCCAGCGTTTCCGACTCCATCCTCGCCCTGCTCCTGGGCCGGCTGGATAAGGAACAACCCGTCCTCGAACGCGCCCTGGCCGTCGAGGTGCTGACCCGTGCCCGACTCACCTCTCCTCAGATGCTGCAGCTGGCCACGGCCCTGGCGACCACTGGCCCCATGGAGCTGGACCGCCTGCTCGACGCCTTCGCCCGCACCACTGATGCGAAGGTGGGCCAGGCACTCGTCCAGGCGTTGCGCACGGCTCCGGCCCGCACCAGCCTCCGCGTCGATGGCATCCGCTCGCGCCTGGGCAAGTATGGCCCCGAGGTGCAGAAGGAGCTGGCCGTGCTGGTCGCCGCGCTCGACGCCGATCTCGCCCGCCAGAAGGAGCAGCTGGAACGCACCCTCGAGACGCTCAAGGGAGGTGACGTGCGCCGTGGGCAACTGGTCTTCAACAGCCAGAAGGCCGGCTGCGCCGCCTGCCACGCCATCGGCTACCTGGGCGGCAAGATCGGCCCGGACCTCACCCGGATTGGTGGCATCCGCTCCGAACGCGACCTCGTCGAGGCGATCCTGTACCCCAGCGCCAGCTTCGTCCGCAGCTACGAACCCGTCCAGGTCGTGACCGTGGCCGGCAAGTCGTACAACGGGCTGATCAAGCGTGAGACGCCCGAGGAGCTGACGCTGACCATCAGCGCCCTGGAGGAGGTGCGCGTGCCCCGGTCGCAGATCGAGGAACTGCAGCCGAGCAAGGTGTCGATCATGCCGGCGGGGCTGGACAAGATTCTGACGACGCAGGAACTGGCCGACCTGGTGGCCTTTTTGCGTGCCTGCCGCTGAGCCGATTGAAGCGACTGTAGTAAAGATGCGTGCGCGGACGGCGAACTACTCCGGGGCGAAGAGAAGGGCGCGGCACCTCTCTTGCATCTTTATCGAAAAGGGGTAACGTGGAAGATTGAGAGAGTACACAGGGCGGGCCGGCCGCGCCTCTATTAACTACCCCGGCCATCCCCCGGGGAGTTTGTCCCGCGCAGGCCCCGGAGCCGGACAGCGCAGGCCCAAGCCTGGCAGATCGAGATAATTCCTGGGAGAGCCAGGCGTGAAGGCCATCATCAGTGACATCCACAGCAACTTCGAGGCTCTTCAGGCCGTCCTGAAGGACATCGACAAGCAGCACGTCAGCGAGATTTACTGCCTGGGCGATGTGGTCGGCTACGGTCCCAACCCGCGCGAGTGTGTGGACCTGGTGATGAAGTGCAAGATGGTTCTCCTGGGTAACCACGACCAGGGCGCCATGTTTGACCCCGAAGGGTTCAACGGGCCCGCTGAACGGGCCATCTTCTGGACGCGCGACCAGCTCGAATCGTCGCCCGAAACGCGCCAGGTTCGCGAACGCCGCTGGGAGTTCCTCGCCGAACGCCCGCGCAGCCATCGTGAGAACGGCTACCTCTACGTCCACGGCTCGGCCCGCAACCCGCTCAACGAGTACGTCTTCCCCGAAGACATTTATAACCAGCGCAAGATGGAACGCATCTTTGCCCTGGTCGAACGCTACTGCTTCCAGGGTCACACCCACGTCCCCGGTGTCTTCATCGAGCAGGCTCCCGACGATCTCTATGTCTTCCACAGCCCCGAAGAGATCGAATACGCCCACAAGCTCGATGGCCGCAAGACACTTTGCAACGTCGGCTCGGTCGGCCAGCCCCGCGACGGCGACCCCCGCGCCTGCTACGTCCTGCTCGACGGCGACACCATCCGCTATCGCCGCGTCGAGTACGACATCGAAGCCACCGTCAAGAAGATTTACGCCATCCCAGAGCTAGAAAACTTCCTGGGAGACCGCCTGCGCGACGGTCGTTGACTACAACAAAGAGTAGGACGTGCGGCGGAGCGGGCAGGGGGGTCGCCTCGGGTTCGCCCTCCGGCCGGCCGTTTCTTCCTCGTGACTCCTCCACAGGTATCTCATGCAGCAGCGCAATCTCCTGCTTTTCTTCGTCATCGTCAGCCTGATGCTGCTGGTCTACGTTCCGCTGCGCCAGCGCTTGATCCCCACACCCGAGCCGGTCGAGGCCCCGCCTCCCGCCGCCAAGGCCGACGAGCGCAAAAAACCTCTCCCCGCCGCCCCACTGCCCGGCGTCGATCTACCCCGGCCTCCCGCCGCCACCCCCGACAACAAACTCCTGTCCCTGGGTGAGAACGACCCCGACTCGAAGTTCAACCTCCGCGTTGTCCTCGATCCGCTCGGCGGCGGCGTCCGTCAGGTCACCCTCAACAAGTTTCGCCCTTCCACCCAGGATGGCCGCCCCGCCCCCGAGATGGGCCTCGATATCGTCCCCCAGGAGGCCACCCGCTACCATCCCGCCCACCTGCTGTATCACTTCGACCCGCGTGAAAACGACGCCGGGGATCCCCGCCCGCTCGACACCCTGGGCCGACGCACCTGGGAGATTGTGCAGAACAACGGCCAGGCGGTCCGCCACGACACCACTGACGACGGCCACGAACGCCAGCAGGTCGCCTTCCGCACCGAGGCCGATGGCGTCATCATCACCAAAACCTTCACCCTCGTCGAAGGCGACTATCACATCGGCCTGCGCGTCGATCTCCAACGCCCGAAGGATGCCGCCAAGGAGCCGATCAAGTTCCGCTACCAGCTGACCGGCGCGCATGGCCTGCCCGTCGAGGGCAAGTGGTACACCAGCACCTTCCGCAACGCCCTCATCGCGCTGGAGGATGATCGCGGCTACATCGACCGCGAGTTCGAGGATCTCGCCCGGCTCGACTTCCGCAGCGGCGGCTCGGCCATCATCCGCCAGGACAACAAGTTCCTCCGCTACGCTGGCGTCGCCGTTCAGTACTTCGCCTCCGTCCTCGTCGTCGATGAGAACCAGGCCAACCAGAAATTCCTCCGCCGCGCCCGTGCCACCATCGAGACCGGCGTCGCTCGCGGCAAGGTCAAGGGCAGCCCCGGTGGCCCCGTCGATTCGCTCGTCCTGCAATCCGACGATGGCAAAACTTCCACCACCATCTTCCTGCCTCCGCACCTGCGCGAGACGGTCGGCTCGCTGCCCGATGGCACCCGCATCGCCGCCATCTATCGCCCCCTGGCTTACGACGAACAGCTCAAGGAATGCCCCCGCGTCGCTCTCGATATCCGCACCGGACTCGACGCCCAGGCCACTCACCCCCTGTGGGAAAACGACATCACCGTCCGCGTCGCCACCGAGCCGGTTAGCCTCGCTCCTGGCGCTTCCGCGTCGCACAGCTACCTGCTCTACAACGGCCCGGTGAAGCCCAGTCTGCTTCGCGGACTCAGCGGCGATCGCGCTGTCTCCGACGCCGTCATCGACCGCTACGTCGATAAGCTCCAGCTCAACACACTCACCGACTACCAGTCGCCCGGCTTCATGGGCCGCTTTTCCAGCTTCATCGGCTGGTCGTGGCTGGTCATCAAGTGCACCAACCTCATGCACTGGCTCCTGGGCAAGATGACTCTCGTCATCTCCAGCTATGGCCTGGCCATCTTCCTGCTCACCCTGCTCGTCCGCAGCCTCATGTTCCCCCTCAGCCGCAAGCAGGCCATGATGGGGATCAAGATGCAGGCGCTGCAGCCCGAGTTGAAGAAGCTGGCCGAGAAGCACAAGGACGACCGCCAGGCCTACGCCCAGGCGCAGATGGAGCTATTCCGCCAGCAGGGCGTCAACCCCATCGGCTCATGCTGGGTGCTACTGCTTCAGATGCCCATCTTCATGGGACTCTACTTCGCCCTGCAGGAGAGCATTCAGTTCCGCCTCGCCAGCTTCTGGCCGACCTGGATCGTCAACCTCGCCGCCCCGGACATGCTCTTCTTCTGGGGTCGCTCCATCCCCATGCTCAGCCGTGACGCCGACTATGGCGGCATGCTTTACCTGGGCCCCTACCTGAACCTGCTGCCTCTGTTCGCCGTCGCCCTCATGATCGTCCAGCAACAGATGATGATGCCGCCTCCCGCCGACAAGGAGCAGGAGATGCAGCAGAAGATGATGCGCATCATGATGGTGGTGATGGGCCTCTTCTTCTACAAGATCGCCGCCGGCCTGTGCATCTACATCATCACCTCCACCCTCTGGAGCTTCGCCGAACGCAAGCTGCTGCCCAAGGCCAAACCCGTCGGTATCGACACCAACCTCGACAAACGTGTCGCCGCTGCCGTCAACTCAGCGCCAGGCATCGAGAAATCGACCGCCATCGCCGCGCCGTCGGCCCTGGCAGCCAACGCCAAGAAGGCCAACCGCTCCAAACGCAAGAACGAGCGTGGCAGCAAGCCTGGCGATGAGGAGCCGCGCACTGGCCTGGGTCGGCTGCGCCAGCGCCTCAGCGACTGGTGGAACGACGTGCTGGAGCAGGCCCGCAAGAAGTAACCGCCCGCCGGAGATCGTCGAGATGCGACAGCTCCCGTGGATCGCCCTCGTCGCCCTCACCCTGGCTGCCTGGCCTGTCATCGGGCAGCCAGGCTCGGCCGTCGATTATCGCGTCGAGATCGATCGCGGCTCCGTCTTCTCCACCCTCCGCGAGAAGGACGGCCGCAACAGCCGGCTCGTCAGCTTTCAGATGCGCATCCGCCGGCTCAGCGACAACGCCATCGCCACCGACGTCACCCCCGACGAGATTCTCGTCGAGGAAGACGGCCAGAAGGTGGCCAAGCTCGAAATCCTGGCGCCGCGCAGCGAGAAGCTGACGCTGATCCTGGCGCTCGACATCTCCGGCAGCATGGCCCGCGCCGGCAAGCTCGAGGAAGCACGCCGAGCCGCCCTCACCTTCCTCGATCGCCTCGATCCGCGCGCCGGGGTCGGGCTCATCCTCTTCGACCATCTCATCCGCGTGGCTGAACCGCCCAGCACCGATCCAGCCCAGCTTCCCCAGCAGCGCGACCGCCTCCGCCAGCTCATCCGCGAAGCGAAACCTCAGGGCGGCACCGCCTACCGCGATGCCACGGCCCGCGCCGCCCAGATGCTGCGCGAGGCCCAGGGCCGTCGCGTCATCGTCGTGATGACTGACGGTGTTGACATGAACAGCAAGGCCACCCAGGAAGACGCCGTCCGCGCCGCTCTCCACGCCGAACTTCCCGTCTACACCGTCGGCATCGGCGACCCAGGCAAAAATGAGCCGGTGAACACCGTGCTTGTCCTCGACCACTCCGGCAGCATGGGAGAAAAGGCCAGCGCCAGCGACTCGGTATCCAAGCTCGACGCACTCAAGGTCGCCGCCCGTCGCTTTGTCGAGTTGATGCGCCCCACTGCAAAGACCACAGTCCTGCCGTTCTCCAGCACCATCCAGAATCCTGGCCCCTTCAGCAACGATCGCGCAGTCCACATCAAGCGCATCGAGGGTCTGCAGCTAGCCGGCGGCACTCTCCTGTTCGACGCCACCTACGCCGGCATCGAAACCCTCGTCGCCAGCGAACTGCCCGGCCGTCGCGCTGTCGTCGTGCTGACCGATGGCAAGGACGACGGCAACTCGCGCCGCCGGGGCGTCAACGATGTCATCCGCCGCGCCCAGCAGGCCCACACGCCGCTGTACATGCTGGGGCTCGGCCAGGCCGACCAGATCGACGAGCCGGTCATGCGTCGCATGGCCAGCGAAACCCGCGGCGCCTACTTCCACGCCGGCAGCCAGCAGAAGCTGCTCGAGGTCTTCGAAGATCTGTCGATCCAGCTCCACGACGACGGCATCGACGAGGAGTCGCTCCGCGAACTCGCCACCCGCACCGGCGGCCGCTACACCCACGTCAGCCAGGTGTCGCAACTGCAGATCTTCTACGAACGCCTCGCCGACGAGCTGGAATCCACCTACAAGGTTTCCTTCGAGAGCCGCCGCCCTACCCACGACGGCACGGCCCGCGGCATCGACGTCCGCATCACGCGCGGTGGCCAGGTGGTCAGCACCGTCGATTCCGTGGACGACATCGCCCGCGGCGTGGTGGTGCCCCAGATGAACTACCGCGTCTATCTGCTGTATCTCGTCGTCCTGGGGCTGCTGCTGGCCGTCCCCGTCGGCGTGCGTCGTATCTATCGCGCCTTCGGCGGGGTCTGACGCGATGCCCGGACCGCACCTGCCACAGGATACCATCGTCGCCCTGTCCACCCCCGCCGGGCCCGCCGCCCGGGCCATCGTCCGCGTTAGCGGCCCCGATGCCTTCCGCCACGTGCAGACGGTTTTCCCCGGCGAGCTTCCACCCCGTAACCATCTGCGCGAAGGGTTCGTCCACCTGGCCCGCGTGCCGGCTCCGCTCCCCGCCACGCTGTATGTCTTTCCCGCGCCGCACAGCTACACGGGGCAGCACCTGGCCGAGATTCACACCCTCTCCTGCCCACCGCTGATCGAGGAGCTGATCGCCCAGCTACTGCAGGCCGGCTGCCGTGCCGCAGGTCCTGGCGAGTTCACCCAGCGAGCCTTCCTGGCCGGCAAGCTCGATCTCACCCGGGCCGAGGCCGTCCACGCCGTCATCGAGGCCAGCGGTCAGGCCGAACTGCGCCAGGCGCTGGCCCAGCTGGCCGGCGGCATGGCCCGTCCCCTTGGCGAGCTGCGCGACGACCTGCTGAACCTGCTGGCCGACGTCGAGGCCGCTCTCGACTTTGCCGACGAGGACATTCAGTTTGTCGACCAGCGCGAAACCCTGCTGCGCCTGAGCAAGGCGCTGGCCCAGGTCACCCTCCTGGGCAAGCAGCTCGACAGCCGCTCCCTCGCCGGGCAGCTCTTCCGCGTCGCCCTGGCCGGCCGACCCAACGCCGGTAAATCGAGCCTCTTCAACGCCCTGGCCGGTGCCCGCGCCCTGGTCAGCGACATCCCCGGCACCACGCGCGACTACCTGGTCGCTCGTATCGAACTCGACACACTGGTCATCGAGCTGATCGACACCCCCGGCCTGGAGTCCGCCGACGACCTCATCACCACCCAGGCCCAGTCGCTGGGCCGCGGCCAGCACACCTCGGCCGACCTCGTCCTGCTCTGTGTCGAGGCCGGCGCCGCGCTACTCCCCGACGAGGAATATCTGCATCAGCGCGACCATCCTCCCACCTTGTTGGTCGCCACCAAGTGCGATCTGCAAACTCCTCATTCCGACTGGCTACCCACCAGCGCCCACAGCGGCGAGGGTCTTTCTACCCTGCGTCGGCGCATCGCCGCCCACGGCCGTGCTCGCCCCCAGCCCGCGCTGGCCCCGAGCCTGAGCCGCTGCCGCAGCCACGTCGAGGCCTGCCTGACGCACCTGCGCCGCGCCCACACCCTGGCGCTGGAGAACGATCCCCCCGAGATCCTGGCCCTGGAGCTGCGCGAAACCCTGCACCAACTCGGCGAGATGGCCGGCGCCGTCTACACCGACGACCTCCTCGACCGCATCTTCAGCCGTTTCTGCATCGGCAAGTAGACACCCAGACGGGACAACCAAGCCAGGTCAGGAACCTGGCCACATGCACCATGAATGCCATACCCTGAGCCTTGAAATTGATCCTGTGGAGAGTTCACTGGCGGTGGAGCCACCGCAGGCTTGACCATCTCGGAGGCCAGCATGTCGCGCTTGGTGGGATCCAGTGTCATCGCGTGGGTCGTCCTGTGTTCGCCTGTCCCGGTGTGGGCCGACAAGGCGGAGGACCAAGTCGTTGCCTTTGTGGAAAAACGCGGAGGAAGGGTCATCCGCGATGAACAGGCGCCCGGCAAGCCGGTCCTGAAGGTCTTCCTGGATAACGTGGTGCTGAAGGATGAGGAACTGAAGGAACTCACCCCGCTCACGAACCTTACTGAACTCAATCTGGCTGTCTCGGACGTGACGGATGCAGGGTTGAAGGACCTGGTCGGAATGAAGTATCTCACCCACCTCGACCTGAACGGCGCCACGAAAGTTACCGACGCCGGCCTGAAGGAACTGGCCAAACTTACGAACCTGACCAGCCTCACCCTGAACCAAACGCAGGTGACGGATGCGGGAATGAAGGAACTGGCCAAACTCAAGAACCTCACCCGCCTCAACCTGCTGTGGACCCATGTCTCCGACTCGGGATTGGAAGAACTCGCTCCACTCACAAAGCTGGCTGCACTCTCGCTACCAACCAGCAATAACCCTCAATTTTCCGGGAGGGTCACGAATACCGGCCTCCGGAAGCTCGCCGGCCTCAAGAGCCTCACAACACTTCATCTGAATGGCAACAGTATTACCGACGAGGGATTAAAGGAACTGGCCAAACTCAAGAACCTCACCCGCCTCACCTTCTATCACACTGGGGTGACAGCGACAGGGTTGAAGGAACTCACCCAACTCCCAAACCTCACTGGCCTTGGCCTTTCCTACTCGAAGGTGACGAATGCTGGGCTGAAGGAAATCGGCAAACTCAGAGGACTCATCGAACTCAGCATCGATAACGATGCCATGAGCTGGATGACAGATGCAGGGTTAAAGGAACTGGCCCCACTCAATCACCTTACCAGTCTCAGGCTGGCGGACAAAGGAGTGACCAACGCCGGGTTGAAAGAACTATCCGGATTGACGAAACTGACCAGCCTCGACCTGAGTTACACGAGGGTAACAGATGCCGGGTTGAAGGAACTGACCAAACTCAAGCACCTCACCAAACTCAGCCTGTTGGGATGCCAGGTGAACGGGTCAGGTTTGGGGCAACTGACTGAACTTAAGGAGCTCGACCTGCGCTACACCTCCATAACAGCCGCTGGGGTTAAGGAACTGGCCAAACTGAAGCAGCTTACCAGGCTCTATGTAAGCGGATGGATGAATGACGCTGGTCTGAGGGAACTTTCCGGTCTCAAGCACCTCACCATCCTCAGCCTGTTGGGCTCAGAGGTGACGGATGCAGGAATGACCGAGTTGACTAAACTCAAGAACCTCACCATCCTCAACCTGGCTGGAACAAAAGTGACCCCCGAGGGGATAAGCAAACTCCGCCAGGTATGGCCGAAGTGCTTCATCCACGCAAACAGTTATTACTCCTTGCCGGATGAGATACGATAACAAAACGAACTCCGATGAACTGGAAACTCCCGAGATGGAAAGCATGCTTGACAACTGAGAGCGGCCATACCGTCACCAAGGGAAGAGGTCGATGAGCCACGATGGCTCCACCCCCAATCATCTCATCAGTCCGTTGCTACAAGGGGTGTCCGGGTGGAAAAGCTACTGCATCGATAATCAAGCCTGTGTCAGGTCGAGTAACGAGGCAGAGCCGACCAGCAGGTAGTCGATCACCGCACATCATCCATGGATTACCGTCGGCACGGTTCGCGTTGAGCCAGGTGTTTTGCCTCAACCGACATCGACCCTCAGGGTTGCGGCTGGGTATTCTCAATCCATACCGAACACCAGATCCACTCCTGGCTGGGCCGAACATGCCACAAATCAGCTCAATCCCCTGGCACACTCTGCATCACGCCTACGGCACCTGCGATCAGTTCCCCCAGGTGATTCAAGAACTTGCTTCGGCCGACGCGAAGAAGCGATCCTGGGCTCGTAACTGGCTGGAAGAGTTATTGTTCCACCAGGGCACTCACTATCCCGCGAATGAGTTTGCCGTCCCGTTCCTCCTCGAGGCCGCCTCTTCTCCCGCACTTCCGGAACGACTCCGCCTGTTCGAGTTTCTGAGCCGGTTTCTTCTGAACAGAAACCCGCCTCTCTCTCCAGGACAGCGCGGCAGGTACAACCAGAAACTGCAAAAACAGCTCCAGTATGGATTCGGTGACGGCGCAGAACACTGGCGAGAGTACCGTCGCCGCTCTGTGGCAGCAGCGTGGAATTGCCGGGATCTACTCGCGGGCATGTTGCGCACAGACCCCGACCCCAGCGCGAGGTGCTGGGCAGCCTATGCGCTCGCCGGTCTGGCATTGACTGGTAGACAGGACGGGGGCGGATGGACGGAGGAGAAACCGACCCCCTGGTTCACCCCGGCAGGCGCCACGGAGATCCTCGCTCTGCTGCGTGACCGTGCTTCGACTGACACAAGCGTCGCAGTTCGGGTCTCCTCGACGTTTGGGATTGGGTATCTGCGCGACCAATCTGGCGCGAGAGAAGCCTTGATCGAGGTATTCTCCCAGGGTGACGACGCTGTTCGTGTCGCCGCCGCCGCCGCTCGGCATGTCGCAGAAACATCCGTGCCACCGGAAGTCACGGCCCGTGTGGTGGAGGGCATCGTCAAGAATCGCTTGCCGGGACAACGGTCTGGATGCGCGGCCGTTTACGACCCGGATCATCCCCTGGTGGCGGCGTATGCCAACCTGGGTATGCCACTCGTCGAAGCCGGCGAGGATACCACCCAACATCCTCCGGGCAAGCCGTTCAGCTTTGTGCCATTCCCTCTCCTTCCAGCGTGGCTAAATGCATCACTCGATGAGCGCGTGCCTCTGGCTGTGTTCGTCCAGCAATCACTGGAGAATGCAACCACTCGCGAACGCATCCGTGCCGTGCGATTTCTCGGGAGGGTTAAACTCCCTCAGCCGGAGATCAGCAGGCTGCTCAAGCAACTGATGAAGCACTCCGACCCAGTGATCAACGTCTCTGCGGCTGTAGCGCTTCACCAGCGCAAACACAAGGTGCCTCTGGATTCGACCGTGAAGATCGTCCGCGAGGCGATGCACAATCCTGACCCAGCAATCCGCCGGATGACGGTCAAGGGCCTCCTGTCGATGTGTACGCCGGGAAGTGGTGGCCCGATTCCTGCGGCACTTCCCGCAGTCGCTGCGGTGGCCGAGCACGAAACCGACCGCGGCGTGAAAAAACTCATCTGCAAGCTGTTCGAGCGTTCGGCGATCGAGGATGCAGCCGCGAGCGAAGCGTTCCAGCAGGCCCAGCGGATTGCGTCGCGGTGGCTGGGTGACCCGGAAGTGCGTCGGCAGGCACTGGCCGCACTGGGGGACATGCACGGACGGGCAATGCCGGAGGAGGCCCTCGCTCCATTGCTGGCGCTCCTGAACAGCAACGATCCACATCGTGGGAACGCGGCCTCCAGGCTGGCCAGAATCGCTTCCGAGCGGGTTCTACCGGCCTTCCTGGAGGCGTTGTCGCGGGAGACCGATCCCGAGGTGCGCCAGGCGATCGGATGGGGACTGCAGAAGCTCCCCCAGCAGGCCAAAGTGGTCGATGCGTTGGTGCAGGCCGTGCAGCAAGACAAACTCATGGTGGACGGACCTGTGGGCCAGGCGTTGGTCCTCATGGCTCAAAAGCTGCCAAAAGAGCGCATGGTGGAAGTTGCTCCCCTGGTGCTCGATGCCCTGCGCTCTCCCCGAACGAAGATGGCCGACCGCAAGAAGTTGGCCGAAGTGGCTGGGTGGCTCACGGTGCAGCCGGAGCAGGTAGCTGACACATTGGTGCAAATAGCTCTCACCGATCCTGCTGCCGAGTTACGCAGCGCAGCGGCGAACGCGCTCGTCTGCTCAGCTGTTCCGGTCGAGATCCTTCTTCCCCGCGCGATTCAGATTGCCCAGCATGGCGATGACGCCGCGCAGGATGGACTCCTGATGTCGCTGGATCTCGGAAACTCAAAAACCATGCCGGGGCTAGCTCAGGCCCTGCTCCCCTCGCTCGATCACCCCAGTTACTGGCGGCGGAAGAAAACTCTCTCGGCCCTCATTCGCATGGCAGCCGACGACATCGAGGTCGAGCGCGCCGTTCTCCGCAAACTGAGCGACGAACACCCCACCGTACAGGACGAAGCGGTCAAGTACGAGTTCAAACGGCTACCCAATGAAGAGGTCGTACCAGAGCTGGTGAAGACACTCACCGAGGGTACTCCTTCGCTCTACGCCTGGTGGAATCTGAGGGGATTTGGGCGGCGAGACAGGGCATCTGCACGCGCCTCGCTGGATGTGTTGCTTCCAATCGCTGGACGACTTCTCGCCAGTGAAAGCGGGTTGTTCATCACGGACATCTGCGACTGGTTGAAGAAACAGGGCCAGGCTGCAGGCGCGATTGCCCCTCACCTGGCCAGCACACTGGACGATCCGTCGCCAAAGTCGCGTTTTGCCAGGATCGAGGCCCTCCTCGCAGTGGACCCCTCTCAGACTGCCACAGCGCTGCGTGCTCTGGAGCCCATGTTCGTGCATGAACTGGATTCCGTTCGTGAGCACGCGGCGAAGATGCGAGACAGCATTCGCGGCAGTGCGCCAGGTTCCTGAAGGACTTTCAGCCGCCCCTCCTTGCGCTCAGGTGCGAGGAGATAGGAACATGGCTACCTGGTTGCTCGTTTCGTGAGAGTTTCTCCACCAGGGCGACCCATTGCCTCCCTGATGGAACATTCTCACGCTTCTTGTAGCGGGGGAAGGCAAGCACCGGTCGCAGAGATCCCTTCTAGCCACGATTTCGACACAATTCCTGTCATGATTCCTCGCCAGGGGTTAATTCCTGTTGGGCGAACCCCGAGGAGGACCTGGCCATTACTCCGGACCTGATCGAAGCCACTCGACTGTGGACGCTGGCGGTGCCGACTGTGTCGGCGTTCGTCACGTCCCTCGTGCGTGACTTCCAGGACCGCGACGATGTGCTCCAGGAAACGGCGGTGGCCGTCATGCAGTCCTTTGCCCGCTACGATCCGTCGCAACCATTCGTGGGGTGGGCCATCGGCATCGCCCGCAATCAGGTGCGGTTGCACTTCCGGCGAAAGAGCCGGGATCGGATTGCGTTCGATTCAGAGGCCGTGGACGCGCTGGCTCGCGCCTTTGCAGCCCCCGCGCCGCACGACCCGAAGCTCGATCGACTCGGCGAATGTGTCGAGGCCCTGGACCCTCGTTCCCGGGAGTTATGCCGGTTGCGGTACGAGCACGACCTGAAGCCGGCCGGCATCGGTGATCGGCTCGGAATGGCGGCAAACGCCGTGGCCAAAGCCCTCCAGCGCGTCCGCGACCGCCTACGCGATTGCATCGAACGCAAGGTGACGGAGGTCGGGACGTGAACCATGATCCACAACTCCTGGTGAACGGCTACCTCGACGGAGTGCTCACCGAGGAGCAGGAAGGCGAGTTGAACGCCTGGATCAAGGCAGCGCCCGAGAACGCCGCGAAGTTCGCGGAAATGCTCCGCTTCCACGACCGGTTGCACAACATCCTCGCCGCCGGACAGACGAACCTGTCCCCATCAGGCCTTCCGATCTCGCATGCTCGCCCTCACCGATCCTGGCATCAGGCGGTTCTGGTCAGTGGACTGGTCGCGATCGCTGCCATCGTGCTCGTCGCCATCTGGTCGAGTTACCCGCCCCAGGTGAGTGCAAGCACGGAACTCGATCGGCTGATCGACAGAGCCACGGAAGCTGGCGACCGCTCGTACAGCATTCGCAACCTGGACGAGGTGCCGGAACAGCCCGAGGAGCGCCGGCCCCCCATCGATGGAGCGACGCTCCACGTCCGCCCGCCCGACCAGTATGTACTGGTTCGCAAGTTCCCCGATGGACGCTCGTTCGTGACCGGCAGCGACGGCGAGAAGAGTTGGTCCGTACCGCCGACCGGGGCAGTCCGGGTGAGCGGAGATCCGATGCGGTTCCGCGGCCCGGTACCAGGCCATCAGCACGGCATCCCGTTCGTCAACCTGCGCTCCGACCTGGTGCAACTGCGCGACGCCTATGTTGTGACTCCCCTTGGCGCGGATGCGACCGGCAAACGCGGACTGCTGGCGGTCAAGAAATCGCCCGAGTACCGGGGGCCGAACCGGGTTGAACTCTGGTACAACCCCGCCACTGGGATCATCCACCGGATGCTGTTCGCCGGGATGCCGAAAGCCCGAGGTGGTCCCGACCGTGTGGCCGTCGAACTGCTCGAGCAACGAGCACTCGGCAACGAGTTCTTCCACCACCAGATGCACCACGCAGCCGATCGGCGCGTAATCGAGGAGGACTGACATGTTTGCCAGCGGTGGTTTCTTCCGCGTCACTCGCCCCCTGGTTGTCGCTGGCGTCGTTGGTCTGATCTGCCTGCTCACCCTGGCTGTCCTGGCCGCCCAGGGCCCGGGTGGGGGGAAAGGCGAGAAAGGGAAGGGCAAGGGTAAAGGCAAAGGCGGGCAGCCCGGCGTCGTCAAGCCGACGATGTCCGACACCATGAAGGCCAACATCTACGCAGACAACTGGTTCATCCTGTACATCAACGGCAAGCTCACGGCAGTCGATTCCATCGACTTCATCCCGCACAACGTCGTTTCGGTGGACCTCCTGCCGGAGTATCCGATGACGATCGCCGTGATGGCAAGAGACAACGCCGACCCGAAGACCGGCCTGGAGTATGGCACCCATATCGGAGACGGTGGGTTCATCCTCAGGTTCGGCGACGGCACGGTCACCAACGCAAAGTGGAAGGCGAAGAGCTTCTTCACCGGCCCACTCGACCGGGACGTGAAGAACCCGCGCGTCAAGCACCTCCCCATTCCCGACAACTGGTGGGCGGTGGACTTCGATGATAGCCAGTGGGAGTACGCCACCGAGTATACTGAGGATCGAGTGAACCCGAAGGAGTCGTACTACAAGTTCGATTTCAAGAACGCCCGGTTCATCTGGACCGCCGACCTCGACCTCGACAACACGGTGATCTTCCGCTACCGGGTCGAGAAACCTGACTGGAAGCCGCGCTGGAACACCAAACCGAACCTGGACGTGTCCGGGGCGATCCCGTGGAGGACCGAGAAGTGAAACCCTGCATCTGGATGGCGCTGGCACTCGCCGCCGCCCTGATCTCGTTCAGCCCGGCACACGCCCACGATGGCGACCACCCGCCGGACATGCGAGTGTGGCGAGACGTCGATGGCCTGTTCGAGATCGAAGGCTCGTTCCTGCTGGCACGTGATGGACGCGTGCAAATCCTCAAGCACGGCGGGTCAGTGGTGTGGGTGCCGCTCGAGAAGCTGAGCACGGCCGACCGCGCCTGGGTTCAGAATCGAATCGAGGCGATTCGTCGGCTCAATGGCGCGCCTGCGGAATCCCGACCGGTTTCCCCGCCGTCCGACATTCCCGCACCCCAGGAGGGCACCTCTGCCAGCCCAGCGTGGATCGTCTTCGTCATGTTTGGGTTAGTCCTTGCAATGGCACTGGCCCGACGATCCACCAGGGACCGGCGCACCGTCGCCGTCGCCGCGGCCCTCCTCGTCATCACCTCGGCCGGCTTCCTGGCACTCGCCAGGGACGACAGGCCAAAACCAGCGATTCAGAGCCACTTCGAGCCGTTCAAGGACAAGCTGAAGTTTCGCAGCGACGACACGTGGTTCTACGTCGAATCGAACGGAATGCCCGACCACCCGATGATGATTGGCATCACCGCGTGGCAGCAACAGGTGCCCATGCCGCAGGCCTACACCGGAAGGAACGCCTGGCAGATTCCCCTGGTTCCCCGCATCTCTCGGCGGCCAGTCTCCGCGAAGAAGGAACTGTTCCGCGGTGCCATCGCCCTGGCGGTGAATGGGGTGCCGATCTTCAACCCGATCAAGAACGACGGCCGCACCGACACCCTCCTCGCCGGCGAACTCGACGAGTATGGCGGACACTGCGGTCGCGGCGACGATTACCACTACCACATCGGACCTGTGCATCTCGAGAAGGTCGTCGGTAAGGGCAAGCCCATCGGCTACGCGCTCGACGGTTACCCGCTCTACGGCTTCACCGATGCAGATGGCAACGTGCCGAACAATCTCGACGAGTTCAACGGCCGAACCGAGAAGGACGGCTACCGCTACTACTCCACGAAAAAGTACCCCTACGTCAACGGCGGCCTCCGGGGCGTCGTCACCGTGCGGGACGATCAGATCGACCCCCAACCTCGGGCCTACTCGCCGAGGCCATCTCTCACCCCGCTGCGCGGTGCCAAAATCACCGGGTTCGACCGCGACGATGAGAACAAAACGGTGACCGTGAAGTATCAGCAGGGCGGCAAGCCCGGCTCGGTGAAGTACACCGCCACGGCCGACAGCTACCGGTTCGAATTCACCAAACCCGGCGGGCGGGTGACGACCGAAACCTATCGCATCCGGCAGGATGGCAAACGTCCTCCGCGCCCGAAGAAGGACGGCCCACCGCGTAAAGACGACCGCCCACCCAGGAAAGACGAGGACGCGCCCAGAAAAGACGAGGACGCGCCCAGGAAGGCCGAGGCTTCGCCCAGGCGAACAGACGGGTTCACGCTCTCCAGCCCAGCGTTCGAGCACCAGGGCAAGTTACCCGTCGAGTTCACCGGAGACGGCGACGGCGCGTCGCCTCCACTGAAATGGTCCGGGGCGCCGAAAGGCACGAAGTTCTACGCCCTCCAACTGTGGCACAAACCGATGCGCGACAGCGACGAGGTGAAGTCTTACTGGGTGATCACCTCCATCCCTGCCACGGTGACCAGCCTGGACAGGAACAGCAAGGGCGTCGGCCGAGATGGGATCAACGATAAACGGCGCACGGGTTACGACCCCATGAGATCCAAGGGGCCAGGGCCGAAGGAGTACCACCTTACCCTGTATGCTCTGTCCGCCGAGCCGACCTTCGCCAGCGAACGGATCACCCGGGCAGACCTGCTCAGGGCGATCAAGGACATCACCCTCGCCGAATCGACACTCAGTTTCACCTACGAGCGAAAGGCGAAGTAGCGCCTTCTTCCAGGGGAGATCATTGTGGGACGATGGCTTGTCATCGCATCGGCCCTGGCCCTGCTCGCCCAGGGGGCCAGGGCTGCGGCAGAACCGAACCGCCCCAACATCATTCTGATGCTGGCGGACGACCAGGGATGGAACGGCACCTCCGTGCCAATGCATCCGGACGTTGCCGGATCGAAAGGCGCGGTGTTTCGCACCCCGAACCTGGAAAAGCTGGCCGCGAAGGGAATGCGGTTCTCCGCCGCCTACGCGCCGGCCCCGGTGTGTTCGCCGACGCGGATCAGCATCCAGACGGGTCGCAGTCCCGCCGCTATGCACTGGACCAAGGCCGCTCCGCCGGAGACAGGTCGGAAACTCATCGAGCCAATCAATGTGAAGGCTCTCGCCCCGAGTGAGGTCACGGTCGGGGAACTGCTCCGCAGCGCCGGGTACAGGACCGCGCACTACGGGAAGTGGCACATCCGCGGGGGCGGCCCCGCGCGCCATGGCTACGACGAGAGCGACGGCGACACCGGTAACGAGGAGGCCTTCAAGTACACCGACCCGAACCCGGTGAACATCTTCGGCATGGTCAAGAGTGCGGCCGCGTTCATGGACAGGAGCAAAAAGTCCGGGAAGCCGTTCTACATCCAGATGTCGTGGAACGCTCTGCACGCTGCTGGGAATGCGAACAAGGCGACCCTCGCAAAATACAGGAAGCTGAACCTGGGCAACGAGAAACGGATGCAGGTGGCCGCCATCACAGAGGACCTGGATACCGGCGTTGGCGCACTGCTGAAGGCCATCGACGATCTGGGCCTGACCGACACCACCTACGTGATCTACACCTCGGATAACGGAGCCGGCGGCGGTGGCCGCGGCGCGCTGGCCGGGGGCAAGGGCGACCTGTTCGAGGGTGGCATCCGGGTGCCGTTCATCGTCCGGGGCCCTGGGGTGAAGGCCAACTCATGGTGTCACACGCGCATCGTCGGCTACGATCTCCTGCCGACGTTCTGCGAGTGGGCTGGCCTCTCCGCGGGAAAGATTCCCAGGGCCGTCGAGGGCGGTAGCCTGGCGAAGGTGATCGCTGAGGGCAAGGGCGAGGTGAGCCGTCCCCGGGAGGGGTTGGTGTTCCACTTCCCTCACTACCAGGGCGACACACCCCACGCCGCGATCATCGTCGGCAACCTGAAACTCATCAAGTTCTTCGAGGACAACCGCCTGGCGCTGTACGACCTGGAAAAAGACCTGCGCGAGCAGAACGACCTGGCGAAGAAGATGCCGGAGCAGGCCGCCCAGAGGCACAGGCGGTTGACCGACTACCTGAAGGCCGTCGATGCCCAGATGCCGACCCCGAACCCCAGGTACGACCCAAGCACCCAGCCGAAGAAGAAAAAGGGCGGCAAGGGCGGCAAGGGTGGCAAGGACCAACTCTAACCCGGAGTCCAGCGATTGTGATGAGGACGCGCGAGTTCATCGGCTGTGCAGGTTTGTTCGTCGCCACGCTGGTCGCAGCAACTACCCTGCCCATCGATCCGGCCCTGGCTCAGCAAAAGAAAAAGGGTGGAGGCGGACCCAAACATGTATTCTCTGGCCCGCCGCCGAAGCACCCCTTTAACGTCATCCTGGCCCGGCCGACGAACCACTCCATGACCGTTAGTGTGCTCGCCTACCAGCCCACCGAGGCGTACCTCACATACGGCGCAGAGTCCGGGAAATTCGCCGAGAAATCCGGCGTGCGATCGCTCAAACCCGGCGAACCCGTGGAGTTCGTGCTGAAGGGCCTGTATCCCGATACTCGCTACTTCTATTGCCTCCATACTCGCACCGAGGACGCGAAGGCCTTTGTCTTGGACCACGAGCGGTCGTTCCACACGCAGCGGAAGCCGGGAAGCCCGTTCGTGTTCACCGTGCAGTCCGACTCGCACCTCGACCAGGGCACCCGCCCCGCGGTGTACGAACGGGCGCTCGCCAACGCACTGGCCGACCGGCCCGACTTCCACGTCGATGTCGGCGATACCTTCATGACCGACAAGTACCCGATGTTCAAGGACGCCTACCCGCAGTACCTGGCCCAGCGCTACTACTTCGGCAAAATCGCGCACTCGGCACCGTTGTTCCTCGTGCTGGGCAACCACGATGGCGAACGCCTCGACCGCTACGATGGCACCGCCTCCTGCATGTCCGTCTGGTCCTGTCTTACCCGGAAGAAGCTGTTCCCCAACCCCTACCCGGACGGCTTCTACACCGGAAACAGGACGGAGGTGAAGCACGTCGGCCGGGTGGAGAACTACTACGCCTGGGAATGGGGCGATGCGCTGTGTGTGGCACTCGATCCATTCTGGACGTCGGGCCGGGTCGGGAAAAACAGAACCGACGCGAACTGGAACCGGACGCTCGGCAAGGAGCAGTACGACTGGCTGGCCCGAACACTGGCGAACTCGAAGGCAAAGTTCAAATTCGTCTTCATTCACCATCTCGTCGGCGGTCTGGACGACTCGGGCCGCGGAGGCAGCGAGGCGGCCGGACTGTACGAGTGGGGTGGGAAGGGCAAGGACAACAAGGACGCGTTCAAGGAGAGACGGCCGGGCTGGAAACTACCCATCCACCAACTCCTGGTGCAGCACAAAGTCTCTGTCGTGTTCCACGGGCACGACCACTTCTACGCTCATCAGGAACTCGACGACGTGAAGTATGTCATGGTGCCACAACCGGGCCACCAGGGTTCAGATCGAGTTCGCAACGTCGATGACTACGGCTACATCCGGGGCGACTTCCTACCTGCACCCGGCCATCTCCGCGTGACCGTCACAGCCGAAAAGGCAACCGTCGAGTACGTCCGCGCATTCCTGCCCCAGTCCGAGACGGCTACGCGGAAAAACGGGCAGGTGGGGCACAAGTTCACCATCCTGCGATGAAAACCGCCATAAGAGATGGCTCCAGCGTGTAGCACATAGATCGCGTCGGCCCCAGGATGATGGAAGCTCCCTTTCTGCACGGCAGGTCGCCGAGGAACCGCGCCGTTGCCGGAGTTCCTGTCCACTCCTTCCCTCGACCTGCTGAGTTCCTGTCTTCCTTGTTTGGTGACCGCCCTATCGTTCTCCCTTGTCATTCGTACGTCCGTATCGTACATTTGTACTAGATACCTGGACGCGGAGGGAGGACCATGGGCCGGGCCAGAGACTCCGAGGCGACGCGCGCGGCGCTCATTGCGGCGGCGGGCGAGCTGTTTGCCGCGCACGGGTTCACTGGCGTCACCGCCCGGCAGGTCGCCGCCCGCGCCGGCGTGGCTCTCAGCGCCATCCCCTACCACTTCGGCAGCATGGAGACACTCTACCGCGAGGTGCTGCTGGCCGCCTGCGATGTCGCTGCCGAGGCACAACACCTGGCCGAACAGGCTCGCGCTGCCGACCCCGCCGAGGGGCTCCGCCTCGCCATCCGCTGGGTCATCACCGATCTGTCCGCCCAGACAGCCGCCTGGCCAGTGCGCCTCATCGAACGCGAATGCCTCGATCCCTCGCCCACCTTCCGCGAGGTCGTCCAGCGCCGATTCAAACCCGAATGGGACTGGCTCGCCGCCGTCATCGGTCGGGCCAGCGGTCAGCCCGCCGATGACGAGGCCGTCCACTTCGCGGTCATGACCATGTACACCCTCGCCTCGTCGCTGCTGACCCGGCAACGGCTCATGGCCGAGCTGTCCCCCACTGTCGCCGACCGCGTCACGTCGCCCGACTTTGTCGAGGTGCTGGCCGGTATCACGCTCGACACCGTGGCCCGCTATCGCGCCGTCTTCTCCCGCCCGCCTCGCCCAACGTCCCGGAGGAAGCGATGAACCGTGTCGCCTTCCGTATCCTCCTGCACGATCAGGCCAAGTACCTCGCCCTGGTGCTCGGCATCGCCTTCGCCACCCTGCTCATCAGTCAGCAGGCGGCCATCTTTCACTCGGTGGTCCACTCCTCCGCGCGCGAGGCCCACGAGGCCACCCAGGCTGACATCTGGGTCATGAAGCCCGGCGTCGAAACCCTCGACCAGGGCTACCCCATCAGCGAGATGGCCGTCAACCGCGTGCGCTCGGTCGAGGGAGTCGCCTGGGCCGTCCCCTACTATCAATCGATCGGCCAGCTGCGCACCAGCAGCGGCCGACTCAAGTCGGTCCAGCTGGTCGGCGTGGATGACTCGTCCATGGTGGCCGCCCCGCAACTCATGCTGATGGGCCAGGTCGAGGATCTCCGCCGACCTGATGCCGTGGTGATGGACGCCGCCGGCTTCTCCGCCGTGTTCCCCGACACGCCCCTGCGCACCGGCGACGTCGTCGAGATCGGCGAGCACCGCGCCGTCATCGTGGGCATCTGCCACATCGGCTCGTCGTGGAGCGGCCTGCCGCGCGTCTACGCCCGCCGTAGCCTCGCCGTTCAGCTGGCCCGCGAAACGCTGCACCCGGTCACCTACGTCCTGGCCCGCGCTGCCCCCGGCCGGGACACCGAGCAGGTCGCCCAGACCATCTCGAACGCCACCGGATTGCAGGCGCGCTCGCGCCGCGGCTTCGTCTACCAGACGCAGGAATGGGTCCTCCTCTACTCCGGCGTCGCCGAGAACTTCGGCGTCACCATCCTCATGGGTGTCATCATCGGCGTCGCCATCGTCGGGCAGACGTTCTACATGTTCAGCCTCGAAAACCTGCGCCAGTTCGCCACGCTCAAGGCCATCGGGGTGAGCAACCGCACGATCCTCCGCATGATCCTCACCCAGGCCGCCTTCGTCGCCGCCGTCGGCTATGGGCTGGGCATCGGCGTCGCCGGCCTGTTCTTCGCCGCCTTCAGCCCGCAGCTGACAGGCGGCCTCCGCGGGATGTTCCTGCACCCCGCCATCCTCGTCGGCACCGGCGTGTTCATCCTCCTCATCACCTTCCTGGCCTGTCTCGTCAGCGTCCGCAAGGTGCTGGTCGTCGATCCGGCCATCGTCTTCCGGGGGTGAACATGCAGGGCGTCCACTGCCGCCGGGTGACCAAGGAGTTCTCCACCGCTGCCGGCCCGCAGCTGGTGCTGAAAGGTGTCGATTTCGACGCTCCCCCCGGCGAGCTGACCATGCTCGTCGGCCCCAGCGGTTGCGGCAAGACCACGCTTATCTCGCTCATCGCCGGCCTGCTCCGCGGGGCAGGGGGGTCGCTCCAGGTCTTCGACCACGAGGTGAATACGCTCTCGGCCGCCGACCTGGTGCCATTCCGCCTGCGCAACATCGGCTTCATCTTCCAGCAGTACAACCTGCTGGCCGGGCTCAACGCCGCCGAGAACGCCGCCATCCCCCTCGTCGCCGCTGGCATCGCTTGGCCAGCCGCTCTCCGTCGCGCCCACCACCTGCTCGATCAGCTGGGCATGGCCCCCCACGCCGAGAAGCTGCCGGCCCAGCTGTCGGGCGGACAGCAGCAGCGCGTCGCCATCGCCCGGGCCCTCGTTCACGAACCGCGCCTGCTGCTCTGCGACGAACCCACTGCCGCGCTCGATGGCCCATCCGGCCAGACCGTGATGGCCCTGCTGCGCGAGCTGGCCGTGCGCCCCGGCCGGGCCGCCATCGTCGTCACCCACGATCCGCGCGTCTACGCCTTCGCCGACCGCGTGGCCCACATGGAAGACGGCCAGCTGGTGAAGGTCGAGCGCGGCCACGCTCCACCTACCGGGCCCTGATCCTTCCTGGAGTTGCTCATGCTCTTCGTGAAGTTTGGCCTACCTCTGCTCGCCGCCGTCGCCATCGGCTTCGCCGTGGCCACCAGCATGATCCTCACCCCGCAGGATCAGGTCACCACCGCGCCCAACCCACCCGCCGAAACCACCCTCGGCCCGGAAACCATCGCCGGCCTCGGCGAGGTCCAGTCAGCCAGCGAACCCGTCGCCGTAGGCACGCCCGTCCCTGGCATCGTCCGCGAGGTGGCCGTCCTGGCCGGCGAGCGCGTCCGCCGGGGCGCTCTGCTGTTCAGCATCGACGATCGTGACCTGCGTGCCGAGCTGGCTCTGCGCCAGTCTGCGGTCAAGGTGGCCGAGGCCCGGGTGAAGCGCGCCCGCGCTGGCACGCGCCCCGAGGAGCTTCCTCCCGCGCAGGCCCGGGTCCAGGCCGCCCGCGTCGCCCTGGCTCGCAACCGCGATGTTTGCACCCGGGTCGAGACGCTCAATCGTCGTGGCGCTGCCAGCCAGGAAGAGCTGCGCAGCCGTCAGTTCGCCGTGCAGCAGTCACAGGCCGAGCTGAGCGAGGCGATGGCCACACTCGAACGGCTCGAGGCAGGCACCTGGAAGCTCGACGTCGAGGTGGCCGAGGCCGAACTGCAGCAGGCTCAGGCCGCTGTTGACCGCGTGCGGGCCGATCTCGACCGTCTGCTCGTGCGCGCCCCCGTTGATGGCGTGGTGCTGCGCGTCGCCGTGCGACCCGGCGAGTACGTTGCCAGCCCCGCCGAGGTCTCACCCGTGATCCTGGGAACCGAGGGCCGGTGCCAGGTCCGCGTCGAGGTGGACGAGGAGGACGCCAGCCGGGTCCGCGCCGGCGCGCCCGCCGAGGGCTTCGTCCGTGGCCGCGAGCGCACCCGGGTGCCGCTGACGTACCTGCGCATCGAGCCGCGCGTGGTGCCCAAAACCACCCTGACCGGCGCGCGCAACGAGCGCGTGGACACCCGCGTGCTGATCGTCGTCTACGAGATCCCCGAGTGCCCACCGCACGTCTACCCCGGCCAGAAGCTCGACGTCTTCCTCCACGCCGCAGCGACCGCCTCCGACTCCTGATCAGGGCCGGAGCAACCGCACGCGATGGTTCTCACTGTCGCCGATCAACACGGTCCCGTCCTTCTCCACGAACACGCCGTGCGGCCGGCCCAGCCGACACTTCAGCGCCGGCCCATCGGGCCCGTCGCCCTTCTTGCCATCGCCGACCAGCACCTCCAGCGTCCCGCGAGCCACGTCGATCATGCGGATCGAGTGCGACTCGGTGTCGGCCAGGTAGACATTTCCCCGCGCGTCGAGGCTGACTCCCTTGGGCCCCGACAGCGTGGCCGCCAGCGCCGGCCCACCATTGCCAGTGAACCCCGCCTTGCCCGTGCCCGCCACCCGCCGCAGCGTCCCCGTCTTCGGGTCGAGCTTCAACACTGCATTGCCCTCGCGCAGCGCCAGCCACAACGTGCCATCCGGGGCGAACGCCAGGGCGCGCGGCCCTTGCAGCGAGGCACCTTCGATCTTCGATCCATCCGGCGAGGTTTTCCGCTGACCTGTCCCCGACCAGGTGGTGATGACGCCCGTCTTCAGGTCGATCCGGCGCACACGGTGGTTGAGAATGTCGCAGACGTACAGATGCCCCGCGGCATCGAAGGCCAGGCTGTGTGGCTGGTTCATCTGCCCCTTCGTCGCCGGGCCGTCATCGCCGCCGAAGCCCGGCTTCCCCGTCCCGGCCACCGTGGTGATGACCCCGGTGCGCGCATCCACCCGACGCACGACGTGGTTGCCGATCTCGACAAAGAAGAGATGCCCGTCCCGATCCCAGGCCAGCTCGTAGGGCTGGTTCAGCGCCGCCCGCGTTGCCGGACCGCCGTCGCCCGAGTAGCCGCGCTTCGGTCCGCCTGCATACGTCGAGATGGTACCATCCGGAGCGACGCGGCGAATCCGATGGTTATCGACGTCGCAGATGTAGAGATACCCATCGGGCCCGCGTGCCACGGCAAACGGGTTGTTCAGCCGCGCCTTCGACGCCGGCCCCCCATCGCCCGCGAAGCCTTTCTCTCCGGTACCCGCGAAGGTGGACACAGTCTGACCCAGGCTCAGCGGAGCCAGGAACAGAACGACGAGGAGAGAGAACCATCGCATCGAGATGCCTCCGAGTGTGCAGGGATGGTGCTAGTGTACGACCCGCCCCACGGATGGTGATGGTCTCGCTTTTCAGGTCGAACACCCCGGGCGCGCCCCGAAGCATCCTGGTACAGTTACTCCTCGACGAACGGCTCGAGAAAGCCGATGAACTCGGCGCCCTGGTGGCCCCAGCGAGCGCCGTGCCCGGTCGGCCCGCGCGACTCGAAGACCGTGTCATGCTTGTAGTGGCCGAAGACGTTCCACCAGGTGGCCTCGTCGAGGATGCGCACCAGGTGCTGCCGCGCCGCGGCGTTCTTCTCGTCGGCGCTGCCGGTGATCGTGCCCCAGTAGGTACCGGACGAGCGCGGGGCGTGCTTGGCCAGGGCGCGACCGGCCACGCTGATGCGGTCCCCGGGGCTGTACGGCGCCAGGGCCGACCCCAGCAACTTCTCCCGCAGCGGAGGAAAGGCCCGGGCGTCGGCCAGGCTGGCCGGGGTGCGGCGCTGCCCCAGCAGCAGCAGGGCCCGGTCGGCCGTCAGCGGCTGAGCCAGCAGCAGCGGGACCGTCGGCGCGTCGGGCTGCTCGTGCCAGGCGGCCAGCGCCGGCGCGAAGGGAGCGAACGCCTCGGCCAGCGAGGGGGTACACTCGCCGGAGAAATGCGGCAACGGGCGCTCGGCCGGCACCCCCTGGCGCGCCAACGTCAGCAGGCGCAGGGCCAGACGCACCAGTAGTTCCTCGTCGGCGAACAGCGGGGCCAGATCAACGCGCGCAACCTCCGCGAGATGATGCTGGGCGTCGCGCAGGGCGGCAGCAATCGAACGCATGGAGCAACCCTCTCAGCCAGCGGAGCGAATCCTCAGAAGGAGAAGAGCTGTTCGAGAGGCGCGAGGTTCGATGGCCGGGTCAGATCTTCAGCATCCCCACCTTGCGGGCGTAGGGGAACAGGCCCCCCGCGTCGAGGATGGGCGCGACCTCGCCCAGCGGCTTCAGGGTGTAGGTTTCCTTCGTCGTGCGGTTGTGGACGATGGCCTTCTCGACGTCCAGTTCCAGCTCATCGCCGGTGCAGACGACATCGCATAGGCGCGACTCGGACTCGAAGGGGATGAGGTAGCCGCCGTTGACCGAGTTGCGGAAGAAGATGCGGGCGTAGAACTCGGCGATGATGGCCTTGATGCCAGCGGCATCCAGCGCGATGGGGGCGTGCTCGCGGGAGCTACCACAGCCGAAGTTCTTGCCACCCACGATGATGGTGTAATCGCTGATGAACTCATCGCGAGTGTGGAACGGGACATGCCCCTTGGGGAGGCCGGCCTGCGACGGGGGGACGCTGGACAGAGCGTACTTGCCGAACTGCCGGTACTCCTCGGGAATGGCCGGGTTCAAAGTCAGGTACTGCGCCGGGATGATCTGGTCGGTGTCGATGTTGTCGCCCAGGACGTAGGCCTTACCAGTGATGACGCGCGAGGTGCTCATGCGGGATCTCAAAGGAGGGTGAAGTAAGCTGTCTCCATGGGAGGAACAGGTGCCGCGGACGGAACGGCGCCCGAAGCGCCGTCCGCGCGGAATCGTTCGTCAGGACCTGCTCAGGCGATGTATTCGCGTGGGTCCGTGATGGTGCCGGTGACCGCGCTGGCGGCGACGGTCAGCGGGCTGGCCAGGTAGACCTGCGCCTGCTTGTGGCCCATGCGCCCGGGGAAGTTCCGGTTGGTCGTGCTGATGCAGCTCATCGGCGCGTTGAGCCGACCGAACGTGTCGGCCGGTCCACCCAGGCAGGCGGCGCAGGACGGCTCGCCGATCTTGGCGCCGGCGGCGAGGAAGACTTCTTCCAGGGTTTTGCCGTTGAGTTTCTCGGTCTTCAGCTCGCGAGCAATCTCGCTGGTGGCGGGAACGACGAAGGTGTCGATCTTCACGCTCTTGCCCGCCAGCACCTTCGCAGCCGCGCGGAAATCGGTCAGCTTGCCACCCGTGCACGAACCGATGTAGGCGCGATCGAGTTTCGTCCCCTGGACCTCACGCACCGTGGCGCGGTTGTCGGGGCTGTGGGGCTTGGCCACGACCGGTTGCAGCTTCGAGACGTCGTAGACCTTCTCGTAGATGAAGCTGGCGCCAGGGTCGGACTTCACCACGGTGTAGGGTTTCTTGCCGCGGTTGCGCGCATCGACATAGTCGAGCGTCACCTTGTCGGGGGCGATCACCCCGTTCTTGCCGCCCGCCTCGATGACCATGTTGCACAGGGTCATGCGCTCCTCGATGTTGAGCGCGTAGACGCCATCGCCGTCGAACTCCATGGCGCGGTAGGTCGCCCCATCGCAGCCGATGTCGCCGATGGCGGCAAGGATCAGGTCCTTGGCCATCAGGTACGGCGGCAGGTTGCCGTGGAAGACGAAGCGCATGGTGGGAGGCACCTTGACCCACAGCTTGCCGGTGCCCATGACGAAGCCAGCATCGGTGTTGCCGATGCCCGTGGCGAACTCGCCGAAGGCGCCTGCGGTGCAGGTGTGGCTATCGGTGCCCAGCAGCACCTCGCCGGGGCGGGTGTGGCCTTCCTCGGGCAGGGCGATGTGGCAGACGCCCTTGTAGCGGGGTGTGCCCACATCATAGAAGTGGGGCAGTTCCTGCTCAGCGGCGAAGGAGCGGAGGACATCGACGTTGCGGTTGGCCATCGCGTCGGCGGTGAAGATGTAGTGATCGGGGATGATCACCACCTTCTCGCGATCCCACACGCGGGCGGTCTTCCCGAAGTGCTGCTTGAAGATGCCGATGGTCCCGGGGCCGCACACATCGTGCGTCATCAGGATGTCGATGTCGATCCAGATATTATCCCCGGGTTGAACCGCGTCCTTACTCGCGTGGCGCGCCAGGATCTTCTCCGTCAACGTCATGGCCGGCATGGGATACCTGCTCCCCTGAAAGCTCGTCGATCACTCACAAGTTGTTAGTATACAACGAGCCGCCCGGGTCGCGCAGGTCAAACTCCGACCTGGGCCGCCACGGGGCCGACCTGCTGAGCCATCCAGTGCAGGCAGCGCGCCCAGTTGGCCGACGAGCCTGGCGTGAGACTACCCAGCAGACGCGAGGCCGCCGCCCCCGTGGCCGACGGCGCGTTGCCCGGCACGCCGTCGAGCGTGAGCGCAGCCAGCAGCCCGTGCGACACCGCCTTGCGCTGCTCGGCGGGCACGCCCAGGTCGTCGGTCTTGCCAAAGGGGACGCTGGAGAACTGTTGCTGGAGCAGGTGCAGGAGGAAGCCGTTGCGCACGCCGCCGCCGGAGAGGAAGACGCGATCGAGTCGGACCGAGGCAGGCAGGTAGCGCCGCAACGAGGCGGAGATGCTTCGCGCCACGAAGTGCGTGGCGGTACACAGCAAATCGTGCAGGCTACCCTGATGGGCCTGGAGTTGCTCCAGGGCGCGATGGGTGAACTCCTCGCCGAAGGCCTGGCGCGGCAGGCTGCGCGGCGGACGCCGCTGGAGCGAGGGATGGGCCAGCCAGCTCTGTAACAACGGTTCCAGGCAGCGCCCCTGGACGGCATGTTTGCCCCCGGGGTCGTAGCCCTCGCGGCCTCCCGTCAGGTGGCGCACCAGGGTATCTAGCAGAATGTTGCAGGGGCCGGCCTCGAAGCCGGTCACTTCGTGCAATCGACACGCGGGCGGTAGATACACCACCCGGGCGATCCCCCCCAGGTGCAGCATCAGGCGGCCTTCGGTGGGATGGCGATAGAGAATGTGATCAGGTAGTGCGCCCAGCGGCACGCCCTGACCTCCCGCCGCCAGGTCGCGTGCTCGATAATCACTGACCACGGTCACACCGGTGCGCTCGGCGATGACGGCGGGCATACCCAGCGAGAGCAGGCCGGGGAAGCGGCCTTCAATCTCCAGCCCGGCAGTGTGGCCGGCGCAGCCCACTACCTGCACTCGCGACAGGGCCAGGCCGGCGGCGTCAGCCACCGAACGGGCTGCGGCTGCGAAGGTTTCCCCCAGCAGCCGATGCAGTCGGCCGATCTGTCGGGGTTCACAACCCCCGGCACCATCCAGCCGGCGCACCATCTCGCGCAGCTCGGGCGACAACGGCTGGTGCAGCGCCTGCAGTTTCTCCAGGCGCATCTCCAGCCCGACGCCGCGCACGGCCAGCAGAGCGGCATCGACGCCGTCGGCACTCGTCCCCGATGCCAGACCGATGATCCAGCGTTGCATGGCCGCCTCTCTCCGCGCCGCTCAGGCGCTTTGCCGCAGCACGGGCGCTTCGCGCAGGCACGCCTGCACCAGACACTCGAACAGCTGCAAGTCCAGGGCCGTGGCGCTCTCCGCTTCCGGATGCCACTGCACGCCCAGGCAGAACCAGTCGTCGTCGATGTATTCGATGGCCTCGACCACGCCGTCCGGCGCGACCGCCCCGGCCTGGAACCCCTGGCCCAGCTGGCGCACCGCCTGGTGATGGCACGAGTTGATGCAGATCTCGCCAGGGCCGTAGATCTCTTCCAGGCGCGTCCCCGAACGGATCATCGCCGTGTGACGATGAGCCGGCCCGCTGGGGTCGCGATGTGGCAGCCCGCGCGGCAGTTCACCCGGCAGGTGCAGGTACAGCGTGCCACCACAGGCCACGTTCAGCTGCTGCATCCCCAGGCCAATGCCCAGCACCGGCATCCGACGGGCGAGCAACTTGCGCACCAGATTCCGATCACTGTCGTCCCGGCGCTCGGGCAGCAGCTGCACCGCGGGATGCGTGGACAGGCCATGACGCCGCGGGTCGAGATCGCCCTCGGCTCCGGTCAGCACGAAGCCATCGAGCTGATCGAGATAGGCGTCCAGGTCGATCTCGCGCTGGAACGGCGGAACGATCACCGGCAGGCCGCCGGCGGCGGCGATGGCATCAACATATCCCAGCGCCAGGCGGATCCCGGCGAGGGATCGCTTGTTCCCGGGGATGAGGTCGGCATTGACCCCAATATACGGACGAGGTTGCTTGGGCATGACACCCCCCTCTTTCCCGCCTGGTCAGCGCCGTCCTTGGCGCGGGAGACCCGGCAGGTCGGGGCGGGACTATACTCACCGCGCCTCGCCAGGAAAAGAGCGATCGCTCGCAGCACGTAGGCGCGCGCTCAGCCGCGCCCAATGATGTAGCGCATGGGATCGATCTCCTTGCGCAACAGGTGAAGCTCTTCCTCGGAGGGAGCCTGGGTCTCTCCCAGTGAATCGACGGCGTCGATGGCGAAGCTGGTGCGCTCGCGCACCTGGGCCATGGTCGCGCCGGGATGCAGCGACAGCACCTGCATCCGTTTGGTTTGATCGTGGTAGCCCAGAATGGCCAGGTTGGTGATCACCCGGTAGGGGCCCGTGCCAGGAGGCAAGCCCGCCGCCTCGCGCGCGCCGGGGCCGGTCAGGTAGCCGGGCGTGGTGCGGAAGTCGAGCCGTTCGACAAAGCGGCGGGGATCGTGCAGCGTCACCACCAGGATGCGCCAGCAGAAGCTGGCCAGGTCGTTGGCGCCGCCCGAGCCGGGCAGGCGGACCTTCGGCCGGTCGTGGTCGCTGCCAATCATCGTCGAGTTTAGATTGCCGTACGGGTCGATCTGCGCACCACCCAGGAAGGTGTAGTCGATCATGCCGCGCTGGCACATCTCCAGCACGTCGGGCATGCTGGTGGCCATGCAGCCCCGGTAGTAGGTGCGCGAGTCACCCACGCTGATGGGCATGGTGGGGAGCAACGGAGCGACGCCGCCCGCCTCGAAGAGGATGGTCAACCGGGGGGCGTGCAGGCGCTGGGCCAGCATGGCCGCGGCACAGGGCACCCCGGTGCCCACGACGATGGTCCGCCCGTCTTCCAGAGCGCGGGCCGCGCAGCAGATCATCAGCTCCATCGCGTTGTAGGCGGGCATGATTGCTCCTGGGGTCACTCGGAACGGTCGAGCAGGCGCTCCTGGAGGCGCAGCTCCTGCAGGCGCCGCAGGCCGCCACAGCGGTCGAGATAGTCGGTGAAGTCGCGCGTCTGGTAGATGTGGTGGTCGAGCCACTGGCGGTAGCGTTCGACATCAGGTTCCACCTCGAGCCAGGCGCGGAGGTGGGCCTCGTCGGAATAGTACTCATACGGCATGTTGCCGGGGTAGCTGCCGTAGGGTACCTCGCAGACGGCATCGACGAGAAAGAACGGAATGACCGTCTGGGTAGGATCGCGACGGATCTCGTCCTCGGGGATGAGCCGTTCGCAGGTGATGATGAGCCGCTTGGCCGCCCGGGCCAGGTCAAGGTCGGAGACACTGGTGCCGCGCAGCCGACAGTTGCCGAAGCGGTCGGCCTCGTGGACGTGAATGGCGGCCACGTCGGGGAACAGGGCAGGCACCGCGGTGAGACGCTGCCCCGTGAACGGGCAGGTGATGACGCAGGCGGCGCTGTTGGTGAAGGTGTCGGTGCCTAGCAGCGACCGCGCGGGCAGGAAGGGCACCCCCATGGCCGCCGCCTTGAGACGCAGCGCCAGGGTGTAGTTGCTCCATTCGGTGAAGTCGATCTCGCCGGATTCCATCACGCGGCGAGCATGAGGCGACAGCCCCCGCGCTTCCAGGCCCACGACATAGGAAATATCGACGCGGGCCAGGGTGCGGCCCGTGCCCATGCCATTGCCGCCTGCCAGCACCTGAAAGGTGTGCGTGGCGGTGTGGCCAGCGAAGCCCAGATCCTGCCGTCGTTGGCGGAGGATCTCGTGCATCACCGCGCTGGGGATCCGAACGCCCCCGAAGCCGCCGAGGGCCACATAGTCGCCGTCGTGGATGAGCCGGCTAACGGCGTCAGCCACGGTCGTCAGCTTGTCTACCCGACCGCGTGGCCGAGCCGCGAAGGCTGCCCGGGCGGCGTTCACATCGGGATTGCAGTAGCTGACCTTGCGCCCACGTTCGAGCGGTTCCATTCCCGACACCCTCCGCGGAGGAGACCGGCCACTCGGCCGCTTCTCCCCATTCTGGAAGGGCTGTGAAGGAACGGCTACCTGTTCTCGAAATCCCGCAGCAGTTGGCGGAAGCGCGGATCCTGCTTGATCGTGTCGAGGTCGTGATCCTCGCGCATGTAGCGGAAGTCACGGTAGCCCAGCTCGACCGCCTTGCGGAGGGTCTTGATCGAGGCGTCGGCTCGCTTTAGCAGGGCGTAACAGCAGGCCAGGTTATAGTGCGCCAGCGCATCTTCGGGTCGCAACCGGACCAGCCGGCGATCCACTTTCAGGCCCTCGGCAAACAGGCCCTTGTGCGAAAGCAGGCTGCCCATCACGCGAAGCACATCGACATAGTCCGGGGTTCGTTGAAGAAGTCGTCCAAAGAATTCGACCTCGAAGTCGGCCTGGTTCTGCTCCTGTTCCCGAGCAAAGGACTTGCTCGCGGCGGGCGATCCGAGACCATCGTTGGAGTTTTTGCCTGGCTGCGCCATCAGCTTCCCCCTGCGAGATAGGTCGGGGAGAGAGGGTTGCTAGGGCCTGGCGGGCGGGCCCCCCCTCGCGGATCCCGCGTGGATTATACCCGATGTCTGGGAAACTGCAAAGCGGATCGCCGAGACCGTCGCACCCCCCTTTCCAAACGCCTCGGGGCCGGTCAGGCAGAATCCACAGATCCTGTCCGACCGGCCCCGAAGTCTCTTGCCCGGTAGTGTTACCGGGGCTCAATCTTCGCCTACCTCTTCTTCTTCTTCATCGTCGTCATCGAAGTCGTCGTCGTCATCATCGAAGTCATCGTCCTCGTCATCGAAATCATCGTCGAAGTCCTCATCCTCGTCGTCGAAGTCGTCGTCGAGGTCCTCGTCATCCAGATCGTCGAAGTCATCGTCCTCGTCATCATCGAGGTCGTCGTCTTCTTCGTCCTCTTCATCCTCGTCCTCATCGCGAGCAGCGAGAATGGTGAGAGCGTCCAGGTCCTCTTCCAGCCAGCCCCAGCGGGCCTGCTCGGCGAGGAGATTAGTGGGAATCAGCAAGGTGCCACCGAACATCGCTTGTGTCCTCATACAAAGTCGAAATCCTCTTCGGGAGGGTCACCTCCTGGGAACCCTCGTGGTATCGGCGCGAGCCTGACCCCGCCTTCTCCCGACCCCGCCATTCTCCCCCCCGAATCCGGTTCCAGGCGACCCGGATAACGGAGTAGAAGTCGTGGGCGGAACATCTTGCAGAATCGATACTTCCGCGTCGTCCACGGCAGGGCGGGTCCAGCAGGAATCCGGCCCGTGGGGGTCGAAGGTAATCTCTTCGTAGTAAACTTGCTACGCCCTGTCAAGCCAGGCAAAATCTTCTGCCGATTTTGCCGCAACTTCCCCGCCTGGCCGGAGAAATATCCTCATGCTGCGTGCCCGCACCCTGGGCGAGTTGAAGGCCGCCGGCTACCAGCCGCTGCGCGTCAAGGACGAACTCCGCCGCAACCTCCTCGCCCGCCTCCGCGCCGGCACCACACTCTTTCCCGGCATGGTCGGCTACGACGATTCGGTCATCCCCGAACTCGTCCACGCCCTGCTCGCCCGGCACGATCTGCTCCTCCTGGGAACGCGCGGCCAGGGCAAGACGCGTCTCCTGCGTTCCCTGGTCGAACTGCTCGACGACGTGGTCCCTGTCGTGGCCGACTGCGAACTCCACGACGACCCCCTGGCCCCCATCAGCGCCCAGGCCCGGCAGCTGCTGGCCCAGCACGGCGACGCCACCCCGATTGCCTGGCTGCCGCGCCACGAACGCTATCTCGAAAAGCTGGCCACCCCCGACGTCACCATGGCCGACCTGTTTGGCGACATCGATCTGATGAAGCACGTCCAGGGGCGCTCGCTGGCCGAGGAAGGCTCGCTCCACTTCGGCCTGATCCCCCGGGCGCATCGCGGCCTGTTCTGCATCAACGAGCTCCCCGACCTGGCGCCGCGCATCCAGGTCGGTCTGTTCAACCTGCTGCAAGAGCGCGACGTGCAGATTCGGGGCTATCCCGTCCGTTTTCCGCTCGATGTCTGTCTGGTCTTCAGCGCGAATCCCGAGGATTACACCAGTCGGGGACGAATCGTCACCCCGTTGAAGGATCGTATCGGCAGCGTCATTCGCACGCACTACCCGCGGACGCGGGCCCAGGGCGTGGCTGTCACCGATGCCAGCGCCTGGGAGCAGCGGTCCGCAGTGCCCGTGCGGGTACCGGGTTTTCTCAAGGAGGTCATCGAGGAAGTGGCTCGACGCGCGCGCCATCATCCCGGAGTGCATCAGCAATCGGGGGTGAGCGCACGTCTCTCCATCGCGGGGCGCGAGCTGGTGGTGTCGGCGGCCGAGCGGCGAGCCGTGATGCTGGCCGAGCCGGTCGCTGTCCCACGCGTGTTGGACCTGGCAGCGCTGGCGGCCGGGGCACGCGGCAAGCTCGAGCTACTGCTGGGCGACGAGGAAGGCGCCGAGGATCGCCTGATCGAGGAGTTACTGCGCGAGGCGCTGCGGGCCGTCTTTACCGAGCACACCGACCTTGCCAGCCTGCGCAGTGTGCGCGACTGGTTCACCCAGGGTGGTCAGGTGACGGTGGGCGACACGGTGTCGGCACAGGAGATCGTCCGGCAGATCGCCGGCACTCCCCTGGAGGAGCGAGCCCGATTGCTGGCGGACTCCGACGAGTCGCTGGCCAGCGCGGCGGAGTTCCTGCTCGAGGGGTTGCACTTGGCGGGGCAGCTGGGCAAACGCCACGATGGACCCGGCACCCTGTTCACTCGCCCGGCTCCCACGTGATCCGGATGGAACAATCGGCGCGGCTGCCGGCCACTTCCCAGGCTTCTTGATCTGCCTGGGTCCGCCAGTTTGCCAGGGATCGCGTACGCTTTCTGGAACCAACGGTCGTCGCCGCCGGACGAAACTGTATCCGTCGAACAGAAGTCATTCTCTCCACTCGAAGGGGCACCATCCATGCATCTGAACTGGTGGTTCGGTTCGAAGGCCTCGAAGCAGGCCGCGCGGCGTCCGTTGCTCGAACGCCTGGAAGAGCGCAGCGTTCCCGCCATCTTTGCGGTGAGCAACCTCAACGACAGCGGGGCAGGGTCGCTGCGCCAGGCGCTGCTCGACGCCAACCTGGCGCCCGGGCTCGACACCATTCAGTTCAGCGTGGCCGGCTCCATTCAGCTAACCAGCGCTTCACTGCCGGCCATCGTCGATCCCGTCAACCTTCAGGGCAACACCGCTCCCGGCTTCACCACCGCTCCGGTGGTGGAGCTCGACCTGGACGGCTTCCAGGGGCTGCGCTTCGCGGCCGGGTCGAGCGGGTCCACCCTGCGTGGGCTGGGGGTGGTGAACGCCGAGTCAGCGGGCGTGATCGTCGAGAGCAGCAACAACGTCATCGCCGGCAACTACATCGGCCTGGATCTCGACGGCGTCACGCCCGAGGGGAACGGCACCCATGGCCTGGTATTCCGCTCCACGGCGGCGGGCAACATCGTGGGCAGCAGCGATGCCGCCGACCGCAACGTCATTTCGGGCAACCGGGGGGCTGGCATCGCCATCCTGGGATCGTCGCGCAACACCATCCAGGGTAACTACATCGGCACCGATGTCACCGGCCTGGTCGATGTCGGCAACCGCAGCGATGGCATCCTGGTTTCCGGCGCGGCGCGCAAGAACCTCATCGGCGGCACCGCCCTGGCGCTCACCTACGGCTCCATCCCCGTCCAGGGCAACCTGATCTCCGGCAACGACGGCAACGGCGTCACCCTGACCAGCGGCGCCCGCTTCAACTCGCTGAGCGGCAACTTCATCGGCACCACCATCACCGGCATCGCCGCCCTGGGTAACCAGCTCGACGGCGTGCTGATCGCCAACGGCGCCAACGATAACTCGCTGATCGGCACCTACCGCAACCTGCCACCGTTCGTCTTCTACAACGTCGTCAGCGGTAACCACGGCAACGGACTGCGGATCCACAACGCGAACAACATCATCATCCACGCCAACTACTTCGGCCTTGGCTCCGATGATGCCTCCGTCGTGGGCAACTCCCTCAATGGAGTTCTGGTCGAGGGCACCTCGACGAACATCACCTTCGGCGGTGTCATCCCCCTGGGCAACGTGAGTGCCTGCAATGGCCTCAACGGCGTCGAGGTCCGCGATCGCGTCAGCAACTTCCTCTCGTTCAACACCTTCTCCGGCACCGGGTCGTTCACCACCAATCCCAACCTGGGCAACGGCCTGGACGGCATGTTGATCACCTCGTCCGGCAGCGGCATCGTGCTGCGCACCAACGTCTTCTCGTCCAACGGCGACGATGGCGTCGAGGTGTCCGGCCGGGCTCGCGGCGTGCAAATTGCCCAGAGTCTCTTCGGCACCAACACCGATGGGACCTCCGCGCTACCCAACGGCGACAACGGGATCGAGGTCGGCGGCCACGCCAACGGCATCGTCATCGGCGGCCTCCAGCCCTACTACTCGGTCGCGCCACACAACGTCATCTCCGCCAACCTGGGCAACGGTGTCGCGGTGATCGGCGACGCACGCAACACGCGCATCAACTACAGCTTCATTGGCACCGTCTCAAATGGCGAGACCGCCCTGCCCAACGGCAAGGCTGGCGTCTTCCTCGGCGAGCGCAGCGCCGGCACCATCGTCGGCTCGCGCGATCCGGGGCTGCCCACTGTCATCGGCGGCAACACCGGCGACGGCATCGAGATCCGCGGCTCGAACGATAACCTGGTGCTCGGCGCTCTGATTGGGGTCACCAAGGACGCCAGCACTCCGCTCCCCAACCAGGAGTCGGGCGTGCTCATCGTCGGCGGACTGCGCAACCGCATTGGCACCACCCAGCGTCGGGGCGGCAACCTCATCGCCAACAACGGGGCCTACGGCGTCCACGTCCTCTCCGGTCAGCGTAACACCATCCGCGGCAACTCGATCTACAGCAACGCCGCGCTGGGCATCGCCCTGGGCGCCGGGGCCAACGGCAACCGGCCCGCGCCGTCGCTGACCTCCGCGCTCCCCAGCCTCAACAACCAGATCCGCATTCGCGGCACGGCCACGGGTCGACCGCTGAGTCTGATCACGCTCGATTTCTACGTCAACTACAACGACGAGCTGAGCCCTACCACCCAGGGGCGGTTCTTCATCGGGTCGCTGCAGGTACGAACCAACCGCTTCGGCGTGGCGTCGTTCCTCTTCGTGGCCAACAACCCGCCGCCAGGTGCCCAGGTCTACACAGCGACGGTGACCGATGCGCTGGGGAACACGTCGGCCTTCTCGACGCCCATCGCCACCCCCGGCAGCTGAGAAACGGATGCTCGGGCCCCCCGGCATGGGTCAGCCGGGGGGTTCAACTCGACGTCAGCGAGCGGGCACGCTTTCCTTGGGCGCCTGCAGGGCCGGCTTGTGCGGCACGGGCGCCTTTCCCTTCTTTGGCTTGCGCCAGGGATCCCAGTCCAGGGCATCGCCATGCACCCGGCAGAAGTGCATGTACATACCCATGTAGATGGCCATCTGCGCGATCAGCCGGGGCGATTGACGGAACGCCTTGCCCAGACAGCGGAAGAAGAAGTTGCGCGCCTTGGGCGACTGCTTCCAGTAGTGCGTGACCAGCTTCCACAGCACACCGAAGCCGCGCAGGTTGGGCGGCTCGGGCCGGAACGTCACGTCCTTGAAGCGCGACAGGTTGCCCAGCAGACGCTCGGCGAACGCCTCGGGTTCGTACAGGCGCTGATACAGTTCCATCTGGCCCTGCTTCAGTTCCTCGCGCGTCATGAGCTTGGGATGGAAGTTGGTGCCGCCCGCGGTGCCGACGTAGCGCGTCGGGTTGCGTCCGGACGGATCCAGCGGCAAAAGCCGCCCCTCGGCCTCGAGGCGTTTGTACAGCGGCGTCTTGGGGACCGCCAGAAGCACGCTGAGCATCACCATGGGAATCTGCGCCTTCTGGAGGAACTGGAACTGTTCCTCGAAGATGGTCGGATCGTCGCTGTCGAAGCCGACGATCATGCCCGCGGAGATGAACAGGTTGTACGACTGAATCTTGTGGATCGCCTCGACGAGGTCGAGCCGCTCGTTCTGGGTCTTGCGCGTTTCGGCGAGGCTTTCCTTGCGGGGCGATTCGATGCCGATGAACACCGAGATGAAGTTGGCCTCGCGCAGCAGCCCGAGCAACTCATCGTCGCGGGCCATGTCGATGCTGCACTGCGTATAGAAGGCCAGCGGCCGTTTCTGCTTCTTGTTCCAGTCGGCCAGGGCGCGGAGCATCTCCTTGGCGTAGGCGCGATGGCCCACGAAGTTATCGTCCGCGAAGAAGACCTGCATCACCCCGCGCTTGTGCCAGGCTTCCACTTCCTGAATGATCTGCTCGACCGGCTTGAACCGCATCTTGCGACCGTACATGACGATGATGTCGCAAAACTCGCAGGTGAACGGGCACCCCCGGGTGCATTGCACCACGCCGTGGGCGTAGGTCCGCTTCAGCACTTCCAGCCGGGGAGGCGGTGAATCCGGCAGGTGGATCTTCTCGTGCTCGACGTAATGATCGCTGTGCTGCCCGTTGGCGTACTCGCGCACGAAGCGCGGCCAGGTGTACTCTGCCTCGCCCTCGAACAGCACGTCGCAGTGCGGCCGACATTCCGGCCCAATCAGGTTGGCCATCGGCCCGCCGAGGATGACGGTCTTGCCCAAGGCGCGGAAGCGGTCGGCGATCTCAAAGACGCGCTTCATCTGAATGATGTAGCCGGTGATGCAGATCACCTCGGCGTCGGTGCCGTAGTCCACTTCCTCGCCAGCGTTCTCGTCGCACAGCGCCACCGGGAATTCCGGCGGAGTCAACGCTGCCAGTGTCAGCAATCCCAGGGGAGGGAACACCGCGTCGAACGGCGTCAAACCGATGAAGTGCTCCATCCCCCAGTAGGAGGGCGGGAACTTCGGTTGAACCATGTAAATGCCGAACTTCCTACCCTGCAGCTGCGCGATCATGGCGGGTCTCTCAATGGGGCCTGCCGACGACGAGAAGCGGGAACCCCACCCCGCCCTCCATTTCACCGAGGTTAATCTGGGAAGGCTGGAGAATCCAAGGCAAACGGGAGAATCGTCCGGACGGCCTGCGAGAAGCCGGCCAGCGGTAGGGATTGTGCAAAAAATGCCCACCGGAGAGCGACGGAGCGCTGCGCTCAGGCCGCACGGCGGGTCGCAGGCGAGGCAGCCGTCAATCGCACGCCGAGGTTCTGCTGCGTCCACGCTCCCAGGGCGACCACGCCGAGGTCTACCAGGCGCTGCGCGCCAGAGTCGGCCGCCACCAGGTCGGTCAGCTGCCCGGTGCCGGCAACGGGATCGAGCCGGGAGACGCCCACATGCCCGACCGGCTGGCCGGTGAGATCCTTGATGAACCAGAGCAGCCGATCCGGGGGCGGCAGCACCAGTTCGACCAACCAGGCGCGCACCGACTGGGCCGTGACCGTGGGCGCCTGGGGAAACCGGCGAAAGGCCGTATCGTGCCACTGAGCCAGGAGATGCAGCAGGTGCGGATTACCGGCATCCTCCCAGGTGCAGGCCTGGAGCGATCCCAGTCCGCGTCCCTCATGTTCGAGGGGCACCATGCCAGGGGGCCCTTCCTTGATCCAGCGAAGGAGTAGATGCACCTGATTGAGGGTGGGACCATCCATGGTCAACCTCCGGGGTAAGCGAACCGGGCGCCTTGTAGCACGCTGCCTGCGCCGGGGTCAAGGCGGCTGTGGGACGACAAATCGCCAGGGGCCCCTTGACGGACTCGACCACTGCTTTATGATGGAAACATCAAGCCGAAGTGGCGGAACTGGCAGACGCGCCAGCTTCAGGAGCTGGTTCCCGTCAAGGGAGTGGAGGTTCGAGTCCTCTCTTCGGCACTATACAGGGCAAGGGTTTAGGGCGATAGTCCTTCCCTTGCCCTCTTCTGTTACCAGCCCTTTGGTAACATTTTGGTAACAGGGTTGGGGTGATATTGGGGTGGCGTTGCCAGGAGGTCCACATGGCAGCGTTGCAAAATCGGAACGGCAGTTTTCGCATTCTCTTCCGCTACGAGGGGAGTCAGCATACCCTCCTCGTCGGCAAGGTGACCGCCGAGGAGGCTCAAGCATTTCTCGGCAAGGTGGAACATCTCCTGCTGCGCATCAAGCAGCGCTGGGTGCAGGTGCCTCCCGGAATTACCATCACCGACTTTCTCCTGGCGGATGGTCAGGTGAAGTCGCCTGAGAAGGTGACCGCACCAGCCGAGCCGATCATCTTCCAGACGTTCAAGGAGAGATACCTCGAAGCCCACAGCCACGGCGCCATGGAGGCGAACTCCCTGGCGACGGTCCGTATGCACCTGGGCCACTTCGAACGCACCCTGGGCGAACGGTTCGTGTTGCAGAAGCTGACCCTGGCTGACCTGCAACGGCACGTTAACCAACGGGCCAGGAAGCAGTACCGGGGGAAGGCCCTGTCGCCGTACACGCTGCGCAAGGAAACCTCTTCCTTTCGGGCGGCCTGGAACTGGGCGATGGCGAATGACCTGGTGGTGGGTCCGTTTCCCTCCAAGGGACTGGTCTACCCCAAGACCGATGAGAAGCCGCCGTTCATGACCTGGCAGGAGATCGAGAGGAAACTTACCGCTTCAGGGCTGGCGGACAAGACACGGTCGGACCTCTGGGACTCGCTGTACCTGCGCAAGGAAGAGATCGACGAGTTACTGACCTTCGTGAAAGCCCAGGCCGCCCATCCCTGGATCTATCCGCTTTTCTGCACGGCAGCGCATACCGGTGCCCGACGCAGCGAACTGCTCCGTGCCGAGGTGGGCGACGTGGACCTTGAAAGCGGGATGCTGCTGATCCGTGAAAAGAAACGCTTGCGCATGCAGCGAACGACGCGGCACGTTTCGCTGAGTCCCTTCCTGAAGGAGGTGTTGCGCGAGTGGCTGGCGATACACCCTGGGGGCCGGTATTTGTTCTGCCAGGCAGGAGAGGTGGGTCGCAGCAAGAAACGGAGCCGATCCACCGGCTACAAGAGCGATGGAAAGCGAGCCAAGGGGGCCAAGGAGCGCCTCCAAGGCGTGCGTCGGCGTGAGGCACCCGGGATTGCGGCTGTCACCAGGGACGAGGCCCATGATCACTTCCGGCGCACGCTGGCCGGGTCGAAGTGGGGGGTGCTCCGCGGTTACCATGTGCTGCGGCACTCGTTCATCTCCTGCCTGGCGGCGGCAGGGATCGACCAGCGGATCATCGACGAGTTCTCCGGCCACAGCACCGAGGAGCAGCGTCGCCGCTACCGGCATCTTGTCCCCAACATCAAGCAGATGGCTGTCCAGACGGTGTTCGGGTGAGCAATCCGGTGGGCCAACAGCAAGACCACGTCCTGGAGGTGTGGTCTTGCTGGAAGGGTCGGGGAGTCATCCGCGTAAAGGGAGCAGCCCCTCTTTGCGGTAGCGAAGCAGTTCGTTGTGGGAGACGACCCAGCTCTGATACTGGCCGCGCCCACTGCCGCGTTTCTCACCGCGGATGCGACCCAGCCGGCACCACTCCCGGCAGGTGAACTCGGCCTTGCCAACCTTCCGGGCGAACTCCGCGATGTCGTACCAGTCCTGGACCTGCTCGCGCTCGACCAGGGAAGTCAGCAGCGTCTCGACACGCTCCAGACGCTGCTCGTGGCTGGATGGCTGCGGATGCGGCAACTGATCGAGGTCGGCCCGGAGGGTGGGGAGCAGACTCCAGTCGGCCAGTGCAGGCCAGTCCAACGCTCCGCCCTCGTGCAGCCAGCGTGCCGAGTCCACCAGGGTGGCGTTGTGACAGGGGGAACCGCCCGCGGGGTGGACCAGGAAGGCGACGGTGTCGATGAGCCTTCCCACGGGGGTGGACTCATCGATCTGCTGGACACCTCCGGAGTCACATCGGGGAAGGAAGTGCCGGTTGAGGTGGCCCAGGGCTTCGGACGCCAGGTAGAGCAAACGGGAGGCGGGGAGGCGATCGTGGGCGATATCGGTGAGCCCCCAGTCGGCCAGAGCGTTCTGGGAGAGGAAGCCGGGATCACAGCGCCAGCGGGCGCGAATCAGGAGTTTGAGGTAGCGCGCGACCGCGTACCGAAACTCGCCGAGGTCGAAGGCGGGGAGAAAGCAACCATCCTCATCGTGAACCATCGGTTCCATCCTCCGAAGTGACTGGGTGTACGATGCCTGCTGTACGCGAGGGCAACATCCGGCAGGAGTAATGGGCCTGCACTGGGCTGCAGGAGGCAGGGAGGCCAGCCTGGTTTATAGCAGACGAGAGTTCATAAGCAGAGGGCGATTGTCTTTCATCGAACGGGAGCAGAGGAGATGTACCGTGGACGTGCCAGGAAAATAGGCCAGAGGATGCGGGTCCCGGCGAAAGTGTGGTACGGTCACGGCTCTGGCCGTGTGGGGTGACCAGCGAGGAAGTAATCCGTTGGAACCCCGGAGGTGATGGTGCGCATTAAACAGGGCAAAGAAGATCGCTCCGGATGCTATGTTCTGATTACTCTGTGCACCCTTCCTGGGGAGGCTTAGCGGAAACCAGGTTGCTGGTGGGCTGGCAGCACCTGATTCACAAGGTTGTTGAAGGTGTCTGTTTCTCCGGCTCGCGGTAGCAGCCGTGGACGAGCGACGTGACTCGGTGCCGCTGCGTCTGGAAGTACCGGAGGCTATTGCGGATCGACTGCTTCAGGTCGCCGAGCGTGTCGAACAGCCGGTTGTGCGTCGCCCGCCGCCGCCGCAGCCTCCAGAGCCGCTCGAGGACGTTCAGGCACGGGCTGTAACTCGGCAGCCGGTACAGCTCCAGGTGCGGGTTGTCGGCCAGCGCCTGCCGGACCCTCTCGCCGGCAGGCCACGGTGCGTTGTCGATCACCAGCACCACGCGGCCGTGCCGGGCGGAGGGGGAATGCCTGGCGACGTGCCGGAGGTGATCGGCGAACGCCTGTTGCAGCCTCCGCGTCTTGTTCAGCCCGGTCCGCCGCGTCTGGCCCCTCGGGCTCTCCAGCGTGTTCGCGTGCACCGCGGCGGTGACCGTGTTGACGACCGCGAACACGTACAGCAGGCCCTTGTTGTCCCACGTGCCGACGACGGGCCGGTGGCCCTTGACGCCGAGCGTCCCGGCCAGCGTGGGCACCATCGGGAAGCGGGCTTCGTCCTGGCTCAGCAGGACGAACTCGCCGGCCTGTGCCCCCATTTCAGCGCCCCCAACTCCTCGCGGGCCTTGCCCTGCTTCTGTGGGTCGGCCCGCAGGAAGCGGTACGTCGGGCGGTACACCCGCACCCCGATCTTCCGACAGAAGCGGCCGACGGCGGACCGGCTGGTGTCGATCCCGTGCGTCTTTTTGAGGTGGTCGGCGAGCTCGGCGTACGTCCAGTTCGCCCGGTCCAGCCCGCACGACGCCGGCCCTCCGGTCACCCACCCCCTGACCTCGTCCGCCAGGGACGCGGGTATCTTCGGCCGCGCCCCCTCCGCCTTGCGGGGCGGAAGCCCGGCCAGCCCGCCGACCAGGTAGGCGTTCAGCCAGCGGGGCACGGTGCGGGTGCTGACGCCCAGCGCCTCGGCGATCTCGGCCGGCCGCCCACCCCGTGCCGCCATCAGCACCACCTGGAGGCGGTAGCGGAGCTTGCGGTCATCGGTGGATCGGAACGCGACCTCCAGTGCCTGCCGCTCGCCGTCCGGGAGGTGGATGCGGATCATCGCTGCTTCCTGCCGCTGGCTCAGGCGACACGGTCAGACTACGAACGCGACAAGATCACCGCACCCGTGTATCAGGCGCTTGTTCTCCTCCTAGAGGGAGCGGAGTTCGGCCTCTGCGGCGTGCAGGTGGCCGTACCCGGGATAATCAACATCTCAGTGTGGCGGAGCACAAGTCTGTTGTGGGATAGGCAGAGTGCAAAACTAGATGATCTAGGTTTTGTTCAGGTAGAACAAGCAGCTAACATCATGCACAACGCAGCGAGGAGGACAGCGTCTCGGCGTCCTTGGTCACTACCTCCTCGCTTACTTTTTTCACTTTCTCCACGAAAAGATCAACGCCCAGCCCGGTATAGATCAGCGTGAGGCTGACCCAGCGTGAGAGTGATCGCGGGGCTTGATACTGCAATCGGACAACCGGACATGAAGGTGATTTTTTGTTGACATCGTCCTGGGGTTGATTACAACTCAGGTTCTTCACAAACCGTTTCACTCTCGGTTAACGCCCGAGGCGATGCCTGCGAGTCCGAATGCCAGGCCATTTGGGAGCGCATCGTTCTGCCTAGCCGTGCGCACCGTTTTGACCTGGGCCTCACTGACAGCGACCCTGTCACCCCATTGGGTTCCGTCCACTGTGTCGCCATGAGATTCAGTTATGCAAGATGTCGTACTCGGTATTGATCTGGGCACCACCTTCTCGGCGATGGCTTACGTCAACGAGATGGGCCAGACGGAGATCATCCCCAACCGCGAAGGGGAGAACATCACCGCCTCGGCAGTTCTGATCGAGAGTGGCCGCTTTCACGTCGGTACCAGCGCGCTCAATCAGGCCATCGCTCGGCCCGAAGATGTCTGCTTGTGGATCAAACGTCAGATGGGCTGCGATTACAAATTCAAGGATCGCTATTCCCCCGAAGAGATTTCCGCTGAGATCCTGCGCAAACTGGTCGAGGATGCCGCGGAGCATCTCGGGCAGCCCATCCGACGGGCTGTGATCACGGTCCCGGCCTACTTCAACTCTGTCCGTGCCGCGAGAAGACTCAAGCGCCGGCGAATTAGCTGGGCTTTCCGTCGAGGAGCCCCTGGACGAGCCGGAAGCTGCGGCCATTTACTTCGGCATCTCCAATCTCAAAGAAGGTGAGCGCGTTCTGGTATGTGACCTCGGAGGTGGCACCTATGACGCCACTGTGCTGGCCATGAAACAAGGGGTGCTTCGCGCCCAGAAAACCCGCGGCTCACGGGAACTCGGCGGCCACGACTGGACCGTCACGCTGGTTGGCCTGGTGGCACCCCGCATTGCCGAACAGACTGGCCAGGACCCACGGGACGATCCGAATACCTGGCAGCGGCTCTACGATCTCTGCGAGCAGGCGAAGCGGCGACTCTCCACGCCAAACCTCGAGAAGGTGCAGTTACCCTGGAGTCAGGGTGGTCAGATTCTCGACCTGACTGTTAGTCGCGAGGAGTATGAGGCCCAGTGTGAACCGCTCATGATGCAGGTCATCGACAAGACCTCGCAGGCGTTGGCCGATGCTGGGCTGCAGATGAGCGATTTGACGCACGTTCTGATCGTCGGCGGTTCGTCGCGTTTGCCGTCGTTTCAGAAGGCGATTCAATCACTGACCGGTAAGACCCCACAGAAGACGAAGAACCCCGACGAAGCAGTGGCGCTGGGAGCAGCTCTGGTAGCTCGCGGGTATGCCTCAGGGAACGCCCGCAAAGGTCAGGGGCGTATCTCGCTGGTGACTGGCAGCGGATCCAAGCAGACGCGGATCACCATTCAGCGGACCAACCCACACGCTCTGGGAACGCGAGTGGCCTCGAAGGGGCCCAATGGCCTAGAGATCATTAGCGATACCCTGATCGCTGAAAACACCGACCTTCCTGCTCAGTTCACTCGCGAGTATCGTCTGGAGCCGCACACACCGACCTTTCAGGTTCCTGTTATCGAATTGGACTCGCACGGGGAGACACAAGCAGAGATTGGCACCTTTCGCTTCAAGGCGCCGACGGGACGCACGCAGGCTTCGCCCATCCGTGTCGAGTTTGCCATTGATGCCAACAAAACCGCTGTCGTGAAGGCGTTCGATGCACTGACCAGTGCAGAACTGGCCGGCGAGCGAACGAAGTACGAGGAGCCGAAGATCGTAGAAGTCGAGGTGAATGGCCAGGGTGGCCCCTCGACCGTGGTGCTGGCGGTGGATTGCTCGATTAGCATGTCTGGTTCCAAAATCCAGGAAGCGCGACAGGCTGCCCGGGAGATCGCCCGAAAGTACCTCGACCGCAATCCCCAGAACCTTCTGGCCATGGTCAACTTCGGCGGACCCAGCGCAATCTACCCCGCCTCGGTAATGGTTCCGCCGACGCGCGACCTTAACCGACTAGAGCAGGCGGCGAACCAGCTGCAACCCGATGGCGGCACGCCGATGGAAGCGGGGATGGAAAAAGTGCGCGAGATTCTCGAGCAAGCTCCCCACACCCGCGTTGCTATCGTGCTGACCGATGGCCAACCCAACGACGCGGAGAAAACACGGCAACTGGCTCAGACGCTCCGAGCCGAGCGCATCCTGATCGGCACCATCCCCATTGGAAGCGATGCCGATCGTAACTTCCTGGGGTCCATCGGTGACCTCGAAAGCAATTTAAAGGTGGATGACCAGGGTCGAGGCATGGCGGCCGCCGTTCTCGACATCCTTTCCAAAATCTAAAGGGAGCAGCCCGTCCCATGTCCGAGATTATCCCCACCGCACTGCCGACTACCGATGTCGAAGGAGCGCCCCTCGAAGCGATCCCTCTGGAAGTTCTCTCCTCGGAGAGCCAGGTGGACCAATTCGTACCCGAAGCCAAGGAGTCCCCTGCCCCTCCCGAGGCAGCAGGAATCTGGGACCAAGTTGTCGACCAGTTGCAGTCCCAACTCCAGCAGTTGCAGACTCAGGTCAGTCGCGTGGAGCACCTGGCCGGGCAACTGACGAAACATGAAGAAGATCGCGAGCAGGATCGGCGCACCCGAGAAGCGCTTTTCGAGAAACTGGACGCCTCGCGACCGCAATTCCAGTTTCAGTTGCTGCGTCCCCTGGTGCAGCGTCTGGCAACGATGTTTGATCTCGTCAGCGACTGGGCCCGGCAACCTCCGACCGATGTGGCTGGCTTCACGACCTGCATGAATGTGTTGCATCGTCAATTCCTCGACGTGCTGGAACTGCACGGCATCACCGCGATTGCGCCCCAGGTGGATGCGCCTTTCGATCGCCGATTTCATCATGTCGTGCAAACGCAGCCGACCGGCGAGCCGAGCCGCCACGAACAGGTCGCGACCCTTCTCCAGAATGGCTACCTCTACTTCGGGCAGAACACGCAGAACGGCACTCTAACTCCTAGCGTCATCCGTCCGGCCCGCGTCGTCACCTGGAAGTACGACCCCGCATTCCTACCGAGGGAACAGCCGTCAACAGCCGAAGAGACGACTCCTGGCGAAGCCCAGGGATAACGGCGCTCATTGAGCCACGAATCAACCACACTAGCTCGACCAGAAGGTCAGAGTTACGGCCAACGAACAAAACATCACCGAGCAAAGAGGACACAGGCGATGGCAATTATTGGCATTGATCTGGGCACCACCTACTCCGTCTCGGCGAGCATGGAGGATGGTCGGGTGATTGTCATCTCGAATGTCGAGGGCAAACAGACCACGCCCAGCGTAGTCTTCTTTCAGGATGACATGCTGGATCGAGTGCTGGTCGGCGACTCGGCGATGTTCTCGGCGGGAACCGACCCGGAACGAGCCGTTCGTGCGATCAAGCGCCACATGGGAACGAACTTCGTCAAAAAGATCGGGGAGGCAGGCTTCACCCCCGAGCAGATCTCGAGCAAAATACTCGAGAAACTCAAGGCCGATGCCGAGCAGTCGTTGAACGAACCTGTCACCCATGCCGTGATCACGGTACCGGCTTACTTCGAGGGGGCAGAACGCGAGGCGACCAAACAGGCTGCCAAGTTGGCCGGGTTGCAGGTGCTTGCGCTGTTGAACGAACCAGTTGCTGCTGCCATCGACTTCGCCCAGACGCGCGGCGAAGAGTTAGCCAACAAGACCGTCCTGGTCTACGACCTGGGTGGGGGCACCTTCGATGTCACCGTCATGCGTGTCACGCGCAAGGGCGGACCGGGTTCTCCACTGGCGTTCGACATCGTCGGCAAGGATGGATCGCGCGAACTGGGAGGACTCGACTGGGACCGCGCGCTTGCTCGACATGTCTCCGAAGAGTTCGCCCAGGCACATCCAGGTAAGAATCCTGCTGACGATCCAGTCAGCTTCGACCAGCTACTGCTGCACTGTCAGCAGGCCAAGGAATCGTTGAGTTTCAAGGAAGAAGACGGCACCGTTACGATCCTCGTCACTCACGACGGGGTACAACATCCGGTCACAGTGAGTCGTCGCAAGTTCGAGGAAATCACCTTCGACCTGCTGACACAGACGTTCGACAAGGCTAGCCAGCTGATCGCAGGTTTGCACGGTAAGGGGATTACCTGGAGTTCGATCGACTACATCCTGCTAGCGGGCGGTTCGACGAAGATGCCAGCCGTCTCTCGCACGCTGGAAAGCATCTCGGGAAAGAAGCCGGTCACGAACAAGGGAGTCGATTTCAACGTGGGACGCGGGGCAGCTTACCTCGCCTTCTCGCCTGACGCCTGGACCTGTAGTGACGGTCTGAGTGACGTGGTGATCGAAGAAACCCGCAGGGACGGACCGAAGCGTGGCGGTATCGAGAAACCACCCTCAGACCAGGCGACCCACTCAGTCGGCATCTCCGTCTGGGATGCCACCAAACGGAAGGATTACAACCACATTCTGATCCAGAAAGGAAGCAAGTTGGGCACTCGTAGCAAGGAGGAGACCTTTCAAACCATCGATGACAACCAGGAGTGCGTGGACATTGTAATCATCGACGGGGAAAGCGAGGACATTGAGCAAACACGCGAACTGGGGAAGGTGCGCATCGGGCCACTGCCTCCCCTGCCTTCCGGGCAACCGATTCGCGTCTGGCTTAGCTACAACGCTGACGGATTAATCACCGGGCAGGCAGTGCATGTTCCCACAGGCAAAAACGCGGAGATCAATGTTTCACTGAATCGGCGGGAACTCTGATCCATTCGGACGTAGGAGATGGCGAAGGCGCGACGGGCCACCTGGTCACTCCCGCTTGCCTCCAGTCAATCGAGGATGCCGTGAAACATCTGGTGAACCATCCGTTTCCCTATTTTGATCTGCTGGTCACGCGCGACCCATTGGCGATCAAACAGCAGGTCGAGGCGAAGTACAAGCAGACCAAGCGCTGGGAGAACCACACCACGGAAGGAGGACGCTACAGGGAATTCACTACCTTTGCACTCTTGTTGACTGCTCCGGTCCCCGGCAAACCGGGCGAGTACACCACCGACGTGGCCAAGGTGGACAAAATCGTCACTACCTGCCTCGAGGAGGTGGAAAAGCACCTACTAGGATTCGTCTGGCCCGACAACACGATCCATAAGGACATTCCTGATCGAGTCATGCAATGGGCCAAGGATGTGCTCAGGATCGACACAACCCTGTCTCGGTCGTTCATCGATGACGTGATTCGTCGGCGTAACATCCGCATCGTTATCGAGAAACCCAAACGCCAACCTCGTCCGGTGACCAACCTGCGCGCAGTCTGCCGCGATGGCACTATCGAGTTGCGCTGGGATCTACCGCCGCAAGATTGCGACGAGGTGATCATCACCCGCAGCAATCGCGGCATGCCGCTGCTCGCGGATCGCGTTCACAAGTTTCATGGGGTCAGCTGGACCGATCAGGAAATAGTACCCGGGGAGACCTACTGCTACGGACTGTATTCTGTGGTGGAAAACACGCCAGGTGCGGTGGAAAGCATTCGCATCGCAGCCCGCTCAAACGTCAAGGGGTTCCGCGCCTGGGCCGAGGGGCGCAAGACGGTGCTGGAATGGACCCTCCCCGAGCATGTCGAACAGATCGTGCTGTTGCGCAGTCCGCAGATGATGCCCGGCATCGTGGACGAGCAGGGCCGACTGGTCGTTCCGCCCCAGGCGATTCAATTGGCGGAGATTGGCCCCGAAACGCGCTTTGAAGACACGCGCGTGCAGCTTGGGCAGACCTATTACTATGCGGTGGCTGCCCGACATGGTGTCGACTGCTATTCGCCCAGTGAGATCCGCTCGGTCACGGTCAGCATGGCTCCATCGCCACCGCAAAATGTGCGTGTTACTGCGGCGCAAGATGTGATCCATCTTGCCTGGGAAGCTCCTGCCGGTGTCGATTCGCCCCGCTTCCGCATCGAACGGTCGGAGACAGCCTCGCTCGGCTCTCCCGACAGTAACAGTACCCGGCTGCGTCCCCATGGAACCAGCTACGATGACCGGAACATCGTGGCAGGGACTGCCTACTGGTACCACGTCTGGACGAGCAATGCCGATGGGGTCGAGTCGCTGCAACCGGCGACGGTTGGCCCGATCCTGGCCCACGCCGAGGTGAGCGAACTACGCGTCCAGGTGGCCGAGCAGCAGGTGGAACTGACCTGGAAACAGCCCAACAACCTGGTCCGGGTCGAAGTACGACGTGGCATCGATCAGGTGCCTCCCGCCCCATCGCAACCGGGAGTGGCGATCCCTGGCAGCGTGCTTGTCCCTGTGGTTCAATCTGGCCGTCTGATTGACACCAACCTGACCAACGACCGCACCTATGGTTATCGCCTCTCCTGCGTGTTTCGTCGGCCAGACGGCTCTGAGATGGTCACGCGCGGCGAAGCAGTCCTGGCCACGCCTGCCGTGCCCCCGCCGACCATCAACAACATCTGCTTCGAGTCAATCGGCAAGGGACTCGCGCTGCAATGGGACAACCCCGAACGGGCTCAGGTGGTGGTGCTTCGGACCGACACGCTCCCTGCGGGCATGAGTGTGAATCAATGCGTTCCGCTCGCCACGCTGGACACCCTGGGGAAGCGCGTGGTTGGAGTACTCTCCGACTCTGTGACCGACCCGGCACCCGAACCATCTTATCCGTTCTTCCTACTCTTCACGGTTAACCGCTCACAGGCCCGGCTCTGTGGAATCAGCCAGTACCTGGAAGTGTCCGGCGCGCAGGCGCAGGAAGGGGATGGTTCGCTGCACGTCCACTGGAAGTGGCCGCCCGATTGCAAAGCGGTCATGTTCCGTGTGCTGGGCAGATCGAATAGTGATCCGAGTGTGGGCCGATGCAAGCGCATCGACCGACAGGCCTCGCATCGATCCGGTGGCGTGAAACTGCCTCTGACGAAATTGCCCAACGGTGAGCATCGTTTCCACATCCAGTGCCTGGCGCCGGAAGGAGATCCGCGTTACCTCGCCGGACCTGGTGTGACCGTGCGTTACCTCGTCCATCGCAAGGTCACCATCGCCTGGCACCTACGTCGCCGCACTTCCCTGTTCTGGAAGGCCCGCACCGAACTCCTGGTCCATCCCGAGCGCAAACTGGATAGTGTCGAGCGTCTGGTGCTGGTCGGCAAGATCAATCGCGTTCCACGCGACATCGACGACGGCGATCGCTTGCTCGAATGGAATCCCACAGGCGAAAAAGAATGCCTCGATTTGCCCACACGAGGCAGTGTCGATGGTGTGTATTTCTGTCGCCTCTTCGCCGAACCTGGCGATGGGATCACCATCATTGACCCGGATATTGAGGAGTGCCAATTGTGAAGCGCTCTTTAGCACTGCTTGCACTGATTCGGCAAGGGAGATAGCCCATGCCCGCACTGTGGAAAAAGCCGCGTCAGGAACTGTTCTGTGCGAACGACAAGTGCACCAAACCGATCAAGGTGCGCGAGGTATTGTTCCTGTGCCCAAACCCCCTCTGCCAGGGCAAGGATTCACCGCGACCCGGCCAGCCAGACGAGCGGAAGAATCAGTCACTCTTTCAGGCAAAGCGATTCGGTTATAACGCCCGTTGTCCTCACTGCGACGACCTGGCCTGGATGAAGATCTGCCCGCATTGCTGGGATGATTTACCCGAAGCAGCCGGCAACTCGTCTACCATTGCTGTCATTGGGACGAGTGCCTCGGGAAAAACCTGCTTTGTCACCAGCCTGATCCACACACTCCATGAGGAAACCTCGCGCGAGGATAGCTTCGGGATCGGCCTACTCTGGGAAGGTCAGAAAGGCCTGGATTACTTCCGTTCTCAGCACGACGCCATCTTCAAACGCAACATCGTCCCTGAGGCCACCCTACGTAAAACCGTTAACCTCCCATCGATCCAGATCAGTCTGAGCGTTCCGGTACGTCGCTGGCTGAAACGCTTTCTCGTTGGGGAAGAGGTCTCCATCCCGCTGGTATTTCCCGATCCTTCTGGCGAGCTTTTTCAGGATCTCAACAAGCCCTATTACCTCGACTACCTCCGCCATGCAGAGGCAATCATCCTGATGGTTGATCCCTTCGTGGGCAAGAAGTATCAGGAATGGCTCCGTGAGCAGAACGAGGACATTCCCGATTACGCGCTATATGCGAAACCCGCCGACGAGGCTCTGAACGCGATGATCAACGCGGTCAGTCGTGGGAGCAAGACTGGGAAACTCAACAAGACACTGGCTGTGGTGCTCACCAAGTGCGACGCGCCTGGGGTGTTTAACCCTGACAAGGCGGTTGATGTGCGACCGGATGGCACGCGCGGGCCTTTCCGCGAGCAGGGCGGGGGCAAGTACAATCCGGGGCTGGCCGGACGCATTAGTACCCGGGTAGCCCGGCATCTCGCTGCTGAACTGGGCATGCCCAACCTCGTCACCATCGCGAAACGCAAGTTCCGCGAGGTCAGCTTCTTTGCGGCCTCTGCCCTGGGTAAATCGCCCACGGAGGAGGTGGATGACCGTGGGCGAACGGTGGCGAAGATCCTTGACCCGCAACCGCGCCGTGTCGAGGAACCGCTCCTCTGGATCCTGCATCGCTGGGGCTACATCTGATCGTCTCTTCGTCGAGGATTCGGCCTGTGGATCACATCACCCTCGAACAGCACTTTTTCGCCTCTGCTCCGGTCGGCCTCGTCGAGGGGCGCGGCTGGAAGTCAGTGGCACGCTCGCGCGGGCTGGACCAGCACGACGACCTCGAACAGCACTGCGTCTACTATCGACCAGAGCAGCGCAGCGACCTCGAACCAATCACCTGGGGCTGGTATGGGCTCGAAGATGGTCGCGTCGTCCTGCATCGAATCGTCTATTCCGGCACCGATGAGCTTCGCCGACCAGGCAATTTTCTTGCCCACAGCCTGATCGTCTCGGGAGAAACCCTGGCAGCCATCGACCATGACATCGTGGCTCTGCTGCGCTGGATCGAGACCCGCAGCCCACAGCGCTACCCCATTCCCGGAAAGTCGGCCGACTCAGGGTTCTGTGCCCGTCACGATCAACTCTACATGCGACTTGGCTGGGAGGTGGGGAAACTGGCCAACTTGCCACCTGGGGAGGTTGCACGCCTTGCTGACCTCGACCCGCTGGTCGTCCCCCTCGACGAGGTGCGCGAACTCCGCGCCGAACTGGATCGTGACTTCCGAGATCGCATCTGGACGCCTCTCCGTGTCGCGCTGGGGTCGACAACGCTCGACACGCTTTTGCTCCAAGCCTACCTTTGCCCCCAGGACCAGCGCCGCCCACTCCTCATCGTTGGCCTGGGAGATAACGGCGGCGACGATATCACCGCCTGGAGCGTGGCCTCGTTTCTATTCGCGCTGTTGCCCTATCACTGTCGCCGACGCCTGACCTTCTCCACCTATGCGGGCGACCAGGATGGCGACCGTTCGATGCCGCATCACTGGAAACGACAGCTGGTGATGACCACCGGACACAATACAGTCAAACCGCCTTCGCCGGGCCAGGCCAACTTTCCCTTCTGGGTGATCGACGCGCGAACTCACAAACATCTGCTCCCAGCCTCGGGATCACTTTCCAAGTTGTTCGTCAAACTGCTGGCCGAGGGGAAGTGGGAGACGCTTCAACGCCTGCGTGATCAGGGTAGTCGCTTTGACTTCGTTGGTGAAACCTCGGGTCTGGAACAGCTACGTGAGATGCAGGAATGGTCGCGCGGACTCGACCTGCGCAGCTACGAACTGTTCGCTCAAATCGCACCCCGCGTTCGACAAGGCAACCCAGAATTCCTCAAGATCTGCGAGAAGTTCCTCGAAGCCTGGCCCCGCCTGACCGAGGCTGACACCGCACTGTTCGAGGGTCTGTCTCATGGCTACCTGCATGCCGCCTTGACACTTTATCCCCCGCTAAGTGAGACAGAGCGTCGCAAGATCCGCGACTCGCTCATCCAGAGTTTCGCTCGATTGTTTCAGATCGCCTTCAAGCGCAATTCGCCGCAGGTGATGAGTGAACTACTGGAATCCGTCAGTCGCACCCCCGCGCTGGGCGATCTGCGCGAACCGATTCTCTCTCGGTGCTTCGAGAGCCTCGAAGCGTTCCTCAACAAGGGATTGACTCTGAACCATCTGGACCGGTTCAAGGGTTTGTGGAGCATTCTCCGCTCGTGCCAGACGGCCTCGCGCACCGGGAAACGCTTCGTGCAGCAGGCTTCTGCGCAGTTCGCTGATCTCTTGCTACAAATGCCATCGACAGAGCGTGGCAAGCTCCACGATGCTCTGGCAAGTTTTGTTCTGCCCGTGATGCTTGAATCACCCTTCACCTCCCCCGAACAGTTAGGAGAACGGTTGGAGCTTTTGCATGACATCGCTCCAGATCATCCTGAAGTGGGGGGAGACTTCCTGATTCAGCTGGTGCGAGAGCGAACAGCGTCGCCGGATCAGCTGGCTTCCATTTACGCCAACCGTCCGGAATACCTGATCGCCCTGCAGAGTGAATGGCGTCACGCCTGCCAGGAGCCGCTCATCTACGAGACGATTGGCCGTGACCTAACATCCTCGGCCATTCTTGCGCGATTCTGGTCCATGCCGTCTGACACAGTCCATCATGGAGTGCATCGCCACGTATGCGAGGCCTGCCGACAGGTGCAACCCTCGGAGTACGCTTCCCTGATCAGTGCCTACTCGCACCAGGGGGCCGCGCGGCTGATCCGCGCGCTGGAGCCACCGGACGAGGCCCAAACCTGGGCAGCACTACAGACGCTTGGCGAGACGCATGCAGTGATTCTTCGAACATTGGAGCAGGCGCAGGGTAACGAACCGAATACGGAAGATCGAAATGTCCTGCTGATGCATCTCGTGCAGCTGGTCCTCGCCATGCTGATGCGTCCCCTGCGAGTACAGGTGTCTTCCACGTCGCTGGGCGCTGCCCTGCAGCAGCCGCTGGAACAGGTCGGTCGCATGTTGCCCACCTTCGAGGAACGGCGCTGGTTCTTCAGCGAGGTCGGCGTACGCTGCGCACGCTGGATGGAAAAGGAACATGGCCTGGAAGCATCGCGATTGGAGGGGCTGTTCGAGGGATTACGACTGGCCGAGATAGATCGTGTGGAGGCAGCCTGGCTCACGAAAGCCTGTTCGCGCATTGCCAAACTCCAAACGAAAAGCAGCAGTGCCGATCGAGAACGAGCGATGATTCTGGTCGGCATTGAGATGCTCGAGAAGTATCCGCAGATCGCTCGACCGACGGGCGCACCTTCATCGGTACAGAAAGAGATCATTGAGCATGCGGCTGTGCGCCAGGGGCTGGCGGATCTACTTCTCGATCGCTGTACGCCGGGGAATGGAAACAAGTTTCGTCAGGAGATCGACCGATGGTTCGACTCGTCAAAGGATCACCGGCACTGTGTGGACCTACTTGAGCGAACGGGGGAACTGAAACCCGTCGCCTCCCGTCTGGTAGCTCAACTGGACACCTGCCACAGCGAACCGGGTCTGGTGGCAGCCCAGGACCTGATTCGACTGCAAGCACCTCACTCAGTGCGCGAGGCGGTCCTGCCTGCATTGCGTGAAGGTATCGTCACCGTCCTTAACCGCTGGAAGTCGCAGATCGAAACGGCGGACGAGCAACGCAGTGGCCTGGAGCCGGGCGCGCTGAGCCTGGCCGTCACGTTGCGTCATGGCATCCAGGCTATCGCCCCAGAGCTGACATCGAAACAACTCATTCTCTACCTGCGCTGTGTGGCGTTTCACGTACAGGACTGGCCAATCGAGCAATTCCGCGAAAAGATCCCGCAGATGGTCCCCATGCTGCACGCGGTGGGCTCGGCCCTCAATGCCCACTTATCGGAAGTGTGGAGTCGTCTTTTCGACACCCTTGCTGATCGGGGGCCCCGGCGATCTTTCTGCACGCGATTCGTTGCTGCGGGCGAAAGTCTCTTTCGCGCTCCGTCCGATCCGCCAGCTTCGCTGGAGGCTGCGCGGGCGCTTGCGAAACTGCCTGGGATGACCTCGTATGAGCAACTTCTGGAGACGCACAGTTACGAAGATCCACTTTACTCGATTCTGCAGGATCCGCCTGATGACATGGGTGATCTCGGCAATGAGCGGCAGATGGAAGCTTTACATGCGCGAGCGAAGTTCGCCACCGTGATTTATGAGGCCCAACGGAATGCTACTTCAAAGCTGGCCAGCTCGCTCGTCGGTCTGGCAGCTATACCCGACAGCAACCGTCGTGTCCTTCATGGTCGCCTGGCCTGTACGCTGCTGGGCTACCTGTTGCTGGAAGGTGATGAACCCCGGCAAGTACTCCAGCGTGCAGATCAACTCTGCCATCCGCGCTTCTGGAAACACTTTCGCACGGAAGTTTCGGGCGAGACCGCAACCCGAACGTTCCAGGAACTGGAGAAGCAACTTCGGGAGCGCGGGCTGACCAATGCGGAGAGCATTGTGGCTCGATTCCAGCGGAAATGTGGAGCGCTGGGCTGGCTCTACAACAGCACCCCCCTGTGGTACTAATTCCGCGTGCGGCGCGAAAGGAATGCCACAGTCACATCGTAGGAGTTGTTGACGCCTCCCTCCTCCCGTCCACCCAGGTGAAGTGATCATGGCCCCGATCATCTGCTACCGCTGTTTCGCCCGGTTCCGACCGCGAGATGCTCGCTTCAAATGCGCCTATCACAAGGTACAGGATCCCCACCTGGGAGCAAACGCGCCGTTGATCTTCGATGGCCCGAAACGACGCTGGTGGCAACGGGACCATTCTCATGCAGCCTGCCCGCGTGACACCATGATGACTGGGTTCCGGGTTTGCCCACGCTGCCATCACGATTTGCCCTATCATGCCGGGCGCTCGAAACAGCGAATCGTTGCCGTGGTAGGAATCTCCGGATCGGGCAAGACGCTATACATTTGGGGCCTGCTACATCAACTCCGCGACCAGCTAGCTCGTGAAGAGGATCCCTATGTCACCCCGATGTTCGAGGATGACGCCAGCTACGAGTACTTCCAGCAATTACATGCCAATCTGGTTCGCAATCACGTTCTCCCGCAGGGTACTCAGTCGCGGAAGCAGAAGGACGAAGGCATCCCCCCGGTGACCGTACGTTGTCTGCGTGGACGAGGCAAATCGGTACAACTCTCCAATCTGGTACTCTACGATCCTGCTGGCGAACTGGTGCACAGTCTGACGAATGTCCAGTTCCTGCGGTATCTCGAACATGCCGCGGGCATCATCTACCTGGTAGAGCCGGCCGGAGCTGCCAGCATGAGCGAACGCTCGCGAGCCTCGGAAGCTCTTTCGCACATTGTGACGGCGCTGCGCCAGAAGGAACGGAGGCAACAGAACCGCCTTCCGCGGATTCGCAAAACCCTCGCCGTTGTCCTGACCAAGGCTGACGAATTCGTCTTCCCTCATCACAACCAGGCGGACCTCCTACCGGGTGGCGGGACTGATCCGAACTTCTGGCGCAAGTTCAACTCAACCCGACAGACCGCATTTCGACGCAGCAGCGCGGCCTGCCGCGAGATTCTCCGTGAGATGGGGCACAACAACCTCCTTGCAGTGGCGGACCACAGTTTCACGCGCACAGCCTACTTCACCGTGAGTAGCCTCGGCAGTGCGCTGGGGCCCACCGGATTGGTCGGCACGCCGTCGCCCATCGGCGTCGAACATCCCCTGTTCTGGTCGCTCCACCAACTTGGCTAATCCCTGGACCTGCCATGATGACCACTCAACCGCGCCCAACCAGTATGACCGCCCAGCAGTTGATCGACCAGATAGGTGATGAGGGGGACGCCCTTCTCAAGACGCGCCTGCGGCGCGTCGATGATGACGGCGACTATGTTCCCATTAACCAGGGATCCTCCCGACCGGTGTTGCTTTCCGCAATGCTGGTTGCTTCACTGGAACGCATCGGTCCAGGCAGTGTGGCCATCGCCATTCCAGCTCTTCTATTCCTGGCCCCGATCGACCTGATTCTGGTAGTAGTGCGTTTCCTTCTCTTTCCTTTTGTGCTGACAGCATGGTGGCTGGAGAGGAGATTGGCACGATTCCTCCGTCGGAGTTTCTTCTGCCCCCTATGCAGCAATCCGATGCAGGAACCGTTCGTCTATTGCCCCAAGTGCAAGACAGTGCAACCCCGCTTGCGCCCCTATCCCGAGGCGCTCTTCTGGCGAACCTGTGAGTGTGGCGCAACTCGCTGGTCGATTCTCGGACAGTTCCTGCTCCGGCGTCCCCAACCCCTGGTGTGCCGTGATACCGAGCATATAACCGGGTGCTATCGGCCTCACCCGCTGGCCTCCCTCGCTGGCACAAACACCTCGCGGCACATCGCTCTGGCCGGTTCCTCGATCCGTTCCAAACATGCGGTCATGGCCCATCTGTTCTACCATCTCACATCGGGCACCACGCAACGCGGATCGTTCGCCCCCGCCTGGGACATGAGTGAACTGGAACTGGAACTGAGCGAGAAGGTGCTGTATCGAGCGTTTCGCGTCGACACCAGTGTCTGCGAAAAGCCTGGCAATCGCTACACACTCTCCCTCAGCTTTGTGTTGCGACGAAAGCGGAGTGGCGAACTACTCGCTTTTCATAACCTAGCGCAACCGTGGCTAGAGAGCACGCCGTTGCTCGTGAAGAATGTGCTCAACTGGAAGCTTATCCATGGCATGATATTCGTCCTAGATCCTGAGCAACTAGGCAAGGTGCCTGAAGCGAAACTCTTGCCTCAAGTCGAAATTTATTCTCGCATCCTTCGAGTGATTGAGGAATACTGCGTACTGCCGGTTGGACGCACACTGCCATTGCAATTGGCCGTCTTATTGCCCATCCCAGCAGGGCAGGCAGCTGCCCTCAACTTACCCGGGACAAGGGGCGAATTGCCGCAGCAACAAGTACAGCAGCTCATCCGAGACCGCGAACCCGGCCTGCACGCCCTGCTCTGCCGCAGCATCGCTCCTGGCAAGTTACGTTTTTTTGGCGGCATACTTCCCGACAAACTCGACCCCGATCAGAGCACATGGATCGCACGCGCTCTGGAATGGCTTCCCTGAATCCTGGTCCCCCCAATGAATCAACCGCTCTCTCTGGTGGATACCCTACGCGATGCGGTCGAAAGGCCTGATTTCGACCGTTTAAGCAAAATCTGCGCCGCCGTGCCGTCGGCTTGCTCCTCCTCACTCGTGCGGGCGATCCTTCGCGTGCTGACTGTGCGTGTTGCCCAACTTGCCGAGGCAGAGCGAATCGCCTTCGTCCAGAGTCGACTGGCCTCTCTCGGCCCATCCCTGGCCCGACTTTCCCTTGAGAGCGAGCCTGAAGCACTGACCGACCTGTATCTTGTTGCCGGAATGGTACAGAAGGCCATGGAGTTGTGCAGCCATGGCTATCGGCAGAATCTGGGCCATCAGGGTTTGGCGCATCGCCTGGGTACGGCGTTGCTCGCTCGCGCGCAGGCGACCCCGGCCTCCGACAGAACCAATTCCGTCGAACGCTGGGGTAACGCGATCACCTACCTGACGACAGCGGTCTGGGATAACGGCTACTGGAACGAGTGGGTTAAGGCACGCGGGCAGGTGTATGGTGAGCAAATCGAGGAAGAAACCCGCCAGGCAGGCAGAGAGCAACTGCTAGCCCAGTTGCGTCGTCTGCTGACTGCCCGCGCTGAGGAGGTGGATGCGAACCATCCGCAAACGGGGGCAGCCCTGCGCGACCTGCTGGTCGATTTGGAGGTGGAAACGTCGGGCCTAACTGTTTTTGAACGGGGCCGCTCACTCAGCCATGTTGCGGGTGCGCAGTCGGTGCCTTTGCCGTTCGGCATGAACTGGTATCGCCGTATGGGAGCCCCCACCCAGGCGAAACAACTCCTGGGTGAAGTGATCGCCCGGGTACAGGGAGTGCCCTCGAGCTATGGAGGCGGTCCTCCAGAACCTGCGGCCGAGCATCTCGGTACTGCGCTGCGGCAATGCTACAGCCGGCTGGCCCCGGTGCGCTATGCTCTGCTGCAGGGTCAGGCAGAGACCGCGCGGAAGAACCTGCAAACCCTCTGCCCCAGTGAGGAAACCTGCCAGCGAGCAAAATCGACAGGGTGGCGCAAAGTGGTCGGTGGTCCATCGACCTGTGACGCTGGCTGCACGCAGTTTGTGCATTGTAACCCGGGATATGCGCTGCTCGAAAATCCAACCCATGTTCTGGCTGCCGATGCCCAACTGCTGGCGATGCGCACAGCTCTGGCACTCGCCGGGACGTATGTGAGCACGCGGCCGCCTCAGTTGCTTCCGGCCACCCGGGAATGGCTGCTAGCACGGTCCATTGCCGATGTCCTTGGCATCAGCTTGCAGTTCCACGAGGAATTACTTGGCCAGATCCTTGGCCACCTTGAAGATCTCACCAGCGAGCCAGAACACGCGGCCGAACTGGTCCAAAAAGCGCTAGTAGTCTTGCCAACCGAGGAGTTACGTGGCACCCTAAGTGATCGCCTGACCGAACGAGGCATTCACCGCGCCAATCAAGAGCAACTCAATGCCGGAGCACAGGATCTTCGTCATGCACTGACACTGAATGGCCACTCCATCCGATCACGACATAATCTATGCCTCATTCTCAAGGCCATCGCAGTCGAACACCACAACTGTGGACAAATCAACTCCGCAAGAGAGGTGGCTGCTGAGCTCTGCGAGTTGGCCGAGTCCACCCAGAAACTCGGCTTCGCTGCCGACACCTTTACACCTCTGCTCGAATGGGGTCGAAACTATCTAACCACATGGCAAGAAGGAGAAGCTGTGGACATCCTCGAGCGCATGCTCCGCCAATTCAACGAAACGGACAAATAAGCCGGGAACTCACTTGATGCTCGCTGGTTCTTCACTTTATGACATGACGCTGTCGCTCGATCCGTCAGTATCGCCAGCGACGTACTCGGCACTCCTGAGTTTGCCGGGCCATGTGACTGTACGCGGCGACCGGGCGGTACATCTTCCCGTCGATGCATTGTCCCAACTGGAACAACTGGTGCTTTGCCCGCGGCCCCAGGCCCGTGGGCTGGGACGGGAGATGACCGCGTTACTTGGTCCCATGCGCGATGCATGGCAACATCTCACACCACGTCTCCAGGAACTGGAACAGGTGCTGGCCGACGGCATCAACGTCGCAGGCATGTCACCGCACCTGATACATCGATTGCAGGAATCGCTGGGTACGCTGTTGTTCGAAGCGATCTTCCAGGGGCCGCTCCACACGGCCTATCAGCAGGCCTACACGCAGGCGCGTCAGCATCACGCTGGACTTCATCTCCGTCTGCAATTGCACGAGAGTCTCCAGAATCTTCCTTTTGAGCTACTGTACGATCCTGACCATCGCCTGTTCCTGGCCGCGAACATCTTCACGACGTTAGTACGTAGCACACCAGGCATCGCCGTGAGCGGCCCGGAAATCAAGTATCCATTACGACTGCTGGTTGTCATCGCTTCGCCCGTGGATGCCCCCCCATTAGGGGCCGAACTGGAACTAGAACGACTACGCGCTGGACTGGACCACCTGCTGAAGCTGGGCATCTGGAAGATGGAGGTCATCGCAGGTCCAGACACACTACGCCAAATCGCCACCATGCCGGATCGGGCCAGCTACGACGTCCTGCACTTTATCGGGCACGGCATCGCCGACTCCAGTACTGGTCGCCAAGGGCTGATACTCGAAGGTACCGGTCGACGACAACAGATAGCCGAATCGCGCGATTTATTACCGGTCCTGGCTGGTCTCAGTCGGCTTCGGTTGGTTGTGCTGAATGCCTGCCACGGCGGACGCGAACTGAGCGCCTCACCTTTTTCCAGCATCGCCCATCAGTTGCTCCGGCCCGAGGTCCCAGCGGTGGTGGCCATGCAGCGGCAGATCGGTGATCGTTCGGCCATTCTTTTCACCGAGCATCTCTATCGTTCACTCGCCCGGTGCCGTTCCATCGGAGAGGCGGTCAATGCTGCCCGCACGGAGTTGTTAACCCTGCGAGAACCTGTCGAGGCACTTCTTGACTGGTTCAATCCTCAGGTTTTTCTGCGTAGCCCCGATGGACGTCTTTTTTCGAGCGCAGAAGGGGCGTCCTCGATAGACCGCCACGTGGAGACGCTGCGCAATCAGGGCGATTTGCAAACCGCTCTTGCTGTATACGAAGCAACGGCGGAGTGGAATAGTCCGACACTTGGTCGACGGCTCGCTGAACTGGGCAGCCATATCTTCGACGAACAGGATTGGAAGGTACTGGCGCGTCTTGTCACAGTATGCGAGCAGCATCAAATCGCTCTCGATTCCCTGGAAATGTCGCGATGGAAGCGATCGGCCCGACTCCGCCAGACCTGGTTGGAAGAGCGATTGCCTCGAATGCGGCAGGCACTCGAACAAGCGCGTGGTGGCTCCCTGGTGACCCTCAGCCGGGCTGTCCATGAATGCGATCGCCTGATTGTTGGTCTCTCACGCAATCAGGAAGACGTGCTTGGCGAGTTGTATGGAGGAGATCGAAAGCTCCGCGATCGCTGCCTGCTCAGCGATCTTGACCGGATTAACGCCATTCGCGATCTCTACAAGGGCCCTACTCTCTCACCCTGGTTGCTCGATGTGTTCGATTTGCTTGAGCAAATCGAAACAAATCATGGAGTGCCAGTCAAGGTGCCGCTAGCACTGATGAGGAACGAAACGGCTGAACTTTTCTTCGTGCATCCGATCGCCAACCGCGCGAGGTTGGCACAAGCGCGGGAGGCGTTACTCCAGCGCGGAGGTGACCGCCCGGGAAACGATTGGATTGCATCCTTGAGCAACGAACTGGGCATTGACCTTGCCCTGGTGTATCGAGCAGCTGGGCAGCACGAACGCGCGATTGCTTTGTGGATGGAGGAGGGATTAACCGATCCAGGCCGGTCGCGACTTCTGGAACTATGTCACCACCTAGCCCTGGTGCGATTTCCATTAAGAAGCCGAGAGGAACTCCCTTCTACCAGCCCCTGGAGTGAGCGCGCACTCGCCCCCTGGGCAGTCCTGCTGGCAGGCGACCCCGATGATTTTCACAGTTACTGGCAGCAATGGACGCGACAACACTCCCAGGAAGCCCGACAGCTGGGTGGGCTGGAGGGCCCACTGGTTCGGGCCCTTGTTAGCTGGCTGGAAGTGGAACTCGCCGAGACGGGTATGCGCGAACTGGAGGTCGTGGAGTCTCCGTTACTGCACTGGCTGGAGTGCGAGCTGGCGATTATTCGCCGTCTGGAGGCCACTGCAAGGCAAGCTGGAATGGCTCCTCTGCTTCTTCTGGGGCCATCCTGCCTTAACCATCTAGGATTCATCGCCGATCTGCTCCGCCTCTACCACTCCTGTCGCGCACGCACAGGCATTCCTGTCGAGCGCTGGGTGGAGCTTCGGATGGTATTCTCATCGCTGTATGCAGCATGGGAAGCGCTCGTGGTGGGAGCTTCAATCGTGGAGGTACTGGGACATCTCGAGGGGCTCGCCTGCTCGTCGTGTCAACCACGCGAAGCAAGTCCTCCGAAGATCTGCTATCAGCAGCGAGGTCCCTGTCAGGTGGTGGTCCCAGGCTGTCACCCCCATTGTCCTGCTTTTCACGAACGCAATCCACTGCACGCCCGACTACCCGACGGTGAAGTGATCTTCCAGATTGATCTGGAGCGACTCCTCCGAAGCCTCTTTCTCCGCGAGGCCTGCCACATCATTGAGCACGATGAGAGCCGCCTTGATCTGTATCGGGAACTCCTCGCCACTGTCCCTGCCACGCAACGCCGCCTGGCCACACTGACCGCAGCGCTAGCCGAAGGTGACCCCCTCGACGATGAGGATCGCGCCCTGGTTGAACGGGACTGGAACCGTCTGGTGGCGCGGTTGCGTCACCAGGTCGACCAAGCTGGCCAGCAGCCAACCATCGAACAAAGTGAGCGCCTCCTACTCTTGCTCCGCCCCGTATTCGAGATCAGCAACTCGGAAGAACTGCGATCGCTACTCGTCGACCAGCTGCTGCTCTACAGCCGTTCTTTGCTAGAGGCGAAGAGCCTTGAACCAGTCCTGGCAACACTCACCGAAGCGGTGAACCTGGAACCAGCACGCCACGATGTGCATGAACTGCTGCTCCACGGTCTGTTGTGCAAGGCTGAAGTGCAACTGGAGCATGGTCAGTTGAAGCTGGCCTGGTCTCATCTGGAGGCATTCGAGCATGCACTGGCCGATGCGGGAGAAATGTTCTCCAAGCGGGATGAGTTCCTTGATCGTGCCACCCGATTACGCCGAGAACTCGAACAGCCAGAGAAGACAACAGTGGACCTATCGTTCGGGGAGCTGGAAGCCAGCATTGAGGAAAGCGTTGGCTATCGGCTGGAGCAGACCGACACCGCGATTCAGGCTTTCCACCACGGCTCTGGCTCACTGGAGGAGATTCTGGCCTACATGAACGAAGCCGCCCTCATCGCCGGCGCGAATGTCAAGCTGCGCGCGGCGGTCGTCCTGCGGTACGAACTCCTGTTCGAGCGAATGACCACCATCGGAGATCAGCAACGTGTCCTTCGCCAGGCGCTGGAGCACTTTCCCGAACGTGATGATTTCCAGCAACACCTCAACGCCCTGGAACTGATCTAGGAGAAACCTGATGATACCCCGATTGCCCGGTCCCTGGCATCCGGGCCCCTACCCCTACGAGGTGTTCGCGGGTACTAGCCTGACTCCCGCGGCCAGCCATGCGACCATCCTGCGCGGCTCGGGGGAGTTACAGCAACTGGGTCGCATGACCCTGAGCGATCGAGTCGCCTTCGACCGTCTGCGCATTCCTGCCGAGCGCCTGGCTGTCGATTTCTTCCTGTTCAATCCCGACTTGACCGATCCAGAGTCGCTGGCAGAGGCGGCGCTACAAGAACTCGCTCACCTCCTGTACAAGGGAGCAAGGTCATGAGCGATCCATTTGATTCGGAGATTCTTGGTGATTGGCTCGTCGCGAACCATCTCGATGAGGCACGTCGTCAGAGCGAGCGACAAACCCGTGCCGCTGTACTTAGCCTGACCGAAATGGCTGAGGCCATTGATCGGTTCTGCGACGATCCCACCCGCGCGGTGCTACCAGGCACCTGGCAGGAAGGGCTACGCGTGTTGCAAGCGCGGGCGCGGCAGTGTCTCTCGGATCATGGCATCGAAGTGATTGCCTGCGTAGGGCAACCTCTGGACCCTCGTCTGCATCGCGTCGTTGAAGTGATCGCTGCACCAGGGCCCAGCGAAACCATTGTGCAACAGGTCCGTCCCGGCTACCTCTGGCGAGGCCAGGTGCTCCGCGAAGCGGAGGTTGTGACTGTTTCCGGGCCGGTCGAGTGAAACTATCCACCGCGATTCCATCGAACGACATCCTCCGCGAGACAACCCATGGCATCCATTGGCATCGATCTGGGGACGACCAATAGCGTCGCCGCGCATATCCAGGGTGGGAGGCCAGTGGTCATCCCCAACCGCGACGCCCAGGATTTGACGCCATCGGTCGTCAGTTTTCGCAAAACAGGAACGGCCGGCTTTCTGGTCGGAATGCAGGCGATCAACTACGCGACTCAGGCTCCTCTCGACACGATCTTCTCCATCAAACGGCTCATGGGTCTGGACTTCGACGATGTCAAGGTGCAGGTCGTGCGCGAGCGTGTGCCCTACACCATTTCCGCCCCACCCGATGGGGTGCTGGATCGTGCAGCGCGGGTGCTGATCAACGGGCAGCCCTTTACCCCCATCGACCTCTCCATGATGATCCTCGAACGAATCCGTCATGATTGCGCGCACCACCTCGGCGTCGAAGTGGACGGAGCAACCATCACGGTCCCTGCCTACTTTCAGGAGTGTCAACGAACAGCAACGCGCGAGGCTGGGGAGCGCGCAGGACTTCGTTTACGTCCGTTACTGGACGAACCGACAGCCGCAGCGCTGGCCTTCGTATTGAACGACGATCCGGACAAGATGCATCGCATACTCGTCTACGACCTGGGTGGTGGAACCTTCGATGTCTCGCTGGTGCAGATCGCGGGACGCGCTGGTTCGCCCATGGAGGACAAAAACGTCCAGGTACTGGAGAAAGACGGCAACATGTGGCTGGGTGGTGACGACTTCGATCACTGCATTTCCCGGCGCATCTTCGACTGGCTTGGCAGCAAGCACGGCATTGACGGCAGACAGGATCCGCGATTGCGTCGCTGGGTCAAAGCACTGGCGGAAAGAGCCAAGAAGGCACTAACCGATCAGGAGAGTTATCGGATCTGTGAACCTCGCCTGCTCTATGCTCCCGAACGCGAACCCGTGAGCATTGACTTGAGCATTGACCGTGCCACATTCGAGCACGATATCTCCCCGATGATTGAAGAGAGCATGGGTTTGGTAGAGGCGGTGTTGCAGCGTCAGAACATCAAGGACAATGACCTGACAGCAGTGGTTCTGGTTGGCGGCTCGACACTTGTCCCCATGGTTCGCAAGCGTATCAAGGAACGGTTTGGCAAGATGAAAGTCCGGCACGACATCAATCCAATGCTGTGCGTCTCGCTGGGGGCCGCCCTGTGGAACCAGCGATTTCCCATGGACGCATCGAAGAAGATCTCCCTTGTGCGAATGGATCAGACCGGCATGCCAACTCAGATGGACCTTGGGGTCGAAATCTACCGCGACGGCAATGCCCATGCCTTCGAGAAGATCATACCCAAGGGAAACATCTACCCCACGCGCGAGCCGTTCAAGAAAACGTTTCGACCTACTCAGGAGAATCAGAAACTGATACGCGTGCCGATCTTCCAGGGAACAAGCAGCCTCACCAGTTACAACTCGTGCCAGGGGGTGCTGGAGTACGAACTTCCTGGAGGGTTACCCAGTAACAGCAAGGTGGAGATCAGCTTCGCCATCGACGAGCACGGTAGCCTGACTGTCGAGGTAGAGGTTGTGGGTCGGCCTGACTACCGCAAGAAGATCCAGATCAAGCGAAACCAGCCCTACCAGAATGAGAAGGCAACGAAGTGGAAGGAGGAACTGGAAAACTTGCTGTCTGTCTGCGACCGATTTGTCACCAAGTATCGAGTCTATCTGACCCCGGAGCAGATGCGCGACCTGAACGAGAAGGTCCAGAAGGGGAAACGCGCGCTGGCTGAGAACGATCGCCATGGGGCACAACCAATCTTGCAAGCCCTGCGTATCGCCCTTCTAGGGGCGGGGACGGCGAGTGTGCTGTTTCTCGCGGAGCGGGCTCAGGAGATGGCCGACTCGCGAACGGCCCAGCAAATCGCCCTTGCCCGGGCTACCCTGGAAAAGGCGACGATCCACCAACCCGAAAAGGTGCAGGAGATTATCGACAAACTAAAACCCGTGATCCACAAGGTGCTAGCGATTCGCAGTGAAGAGTACCGAGGTCCCCTCCCTGGCCAGATGACACTCTGAGGTAGTCATGAATCGCATGCACGGTGTTGGAATCGGGGTAGGACACCTTGACGTGGCAACCGCGTGGGCTGCGGGCTCCGGGGTTCCTGCCTCGCAGGTGCGAACCTATCTCACCGATGTCCTTCCGGGTGCCAGTGTGGTGTGTCATCCGAGCAATGGACCGCTTCCGGTAACGTTCCGCAGCGCGCGTCCCCTCCTGGAAGAGCAGATGGACTGGCTTGGGGTGATCCTCGGACGAATACATGCCCACTGGCAGACTGCGCTGCCAGCAGGCGAGCTAAGGGCGATGCTGACAGTTGCCTCAGGAGCCAGCGAAACCGTACGAGCTCGCTGCCGCGAGATTGCTCGCCGAACGGGGTGGGAGGGGATGCGTGTGGTGGGCAACGACCTCGCCGTGTCGCGCATGGCCTTTAGCAATACCAACGATCCATTGATCATCCTGCTGATCGAACTGGGGTTCGAGGAAGTCCAACTGAGTGTTGCCACAGTTCTTGGAGGAGTCACCAGAGTCCGGTCGAGGCTGCGACTGCGAGTACTATCACATCGCCTGGTGGATGAGCTAATTCTAGCCCTTTGTCTACGTAACATGGGGCGGACTGGCCCGAACGATTTTTCCGATTGGGTGGGCATGTGGCACGATGCCTGTCGGCTTCGTCGCGAACTAGGCACCAGTGAGGCAGGCGCAGTGGAGTTAGCAGCGTCGGGTTGGGGAGCCGAGGCCCGGCTGGTGTCACTGACGAGGGAGGAACTGTGGCCCTGGCTGTCGTCTGATGTGGAGATTCTCTGTCAAGCAGGGCAAGAGTTACTCGATCGCAGTCTCACATCGCGGGAACAATTACATCAGGTCTTGCTGATCGGCGGCGGATTATTCCACTGGATGGCGACCCGCTCTTTGCTAAGCAAGCGATTCGGCACCACGGTTGAGAGCTACCCCGTACAGGCGGCAGCAGTCGGAGCAGCATTACTGGCCTGCGAGCCGGACGATCTTCTCCCGGACACACTCGACTTTCTCGATCCGCAATGGGTGAACACCTGGGAGCAAACCCCCTCCTCGACCATGTTACCCTCCATTGCTGCCGTACCACGGCCCGAGACCCCGAAGGCGAAAGATGAAGTGGCGATTGGCCTCTCCGACGAGTACCAGCGTGCGCTCCAGACACTCTGGAGCTATCTGCGTGGCGTGGCCAGTGTGGATCACGGCCAGGCACGCCGGTTAATCGAAGCGCTGCAATCTGATTGTGCTCAGCTCTTGCAGGCGCTGGATAGTCCCCCCCGCAACATCCATCTTGCGCGGGCGCGCCAGGCTCTCGACGCGGGCCGTCTTGGGGAAGCGATCAGTGCCTCGCACGACGCTTTTCAGGAAAACCCGGACGATCCGACGGTCTTTCGTCAGATGATCGAGGTGCATGTACTGGCAGCTCTGGCTGAGATCGATGATGAACGCGCGATCAACTGGTTGGAGTGCGCCCACGGCCACGATCAGGCCAATTCGGAGATTCACCGGCACCTGGCAAAACGGTGCCGCATGCAGGCGGAGAATCTGGCTCAACTCGATGAGACTGCTCGTGCCCTGGCAGTTATTCGTCGCAGCCTGATGTTCGAACCGCTGGACAAGGAAGCTCGCACCCTCGAAGTCAGCCTGGAAGCCCGGCTCGCCCACGGCAACAAGGGCTGGTAAGCTCGAACTGCAACCGATTCGATTCTCACCGATGACAGATTTTGACTCCCACGGCTGTCCACTCCGTTCCAGGAAGTTGTCCGGCCTCGTCCGCAATTACCTCTAGATCGCGGTAGGAGCGCGCGGGGGGAATTTCCGTCTGGCCCTGTTGAATCATCTCGGTCCATTGCTGAGGGAGAAGCGCGTTAGGATTGCGTGTCAAGATACCAAAGGCCTCGTCCACCCCGGCGGGAGGCCGCACGCGCATGGTGATGGAGCGCTGGCCCCCCGGCGGAATGAGACATTCGCGACTCTGTTTATTGGGATAAAGCACTTGAACCGCGCCGGAACTTCCAACGTTAAGCAGTGTGAGATACCCCCCCGATCGCGAGGTAAAGGTAAGCTTGATATATTTTCCCTCTTCGATTTCCACGGCATCCGGTTCTTCGGGAACGACTTCGAGGTCGCGATACTGAGTGAGTTGTGGTTTCTGACACGCTATGGGAGTCAGTTGCCCGGGAGCGGGCCCAGCCTGAACTTCAAGTGTTAAATCGAGCTGAGACGGCTGGGTGGTGCGGGGTCGCACGGCAGCGAGCAAGGATTGGGTCGCAGCACCGCGCAGTTGTGAGTGATAACTTTCAAGAGAAACACGGCAACGCGGGTTGGGGTCGAGTCCGGCTCGGATTAACTGCTCAATACTCTCCGGTACACAGGCGAGGTGCGCATCGAGTCTGGGCAGTCCTTGCCTGGCCTGCTCGATGCTCTCCACCACAGAGCGCATGGAAAACGGAGGATGACCGGTGACCAGGTGGTAAAACGAAGCGGCAAGGGCGAATACATCGGAAGCTGCCGAGCATTCACCATCCAGGAGTTCGGGGGGGATATAGCCCGGTGTGCCACCGATACTGCCTGCAGCGCGGGCGACGTGAGTGGTGATGCCAAAGTCAGCCAGAAACGCCTCATCGCTACGTGCTTCCCAGAGTAAATTATCAGGCTTGATGTCTCGATGAACGAGGTGGCGGGAGTGTAGCGGCAGCAGTGCCTCGGCAATATTAGCGATGTAGCGCGCCGCAAATTGCCAGGTGAGCGGGCCATGAAGCCGAACCCGCCTCCCGAGCGATTCGCCCTCGATGTACCGCATGACGAGGAAGAGACGGTCCCGGTCGACATCGCAGGTGTAGACCGGAACGATATGCAGAGACTGGCGCGGATCCTCGGTGATGCGGGCCAGGAGTTGAATCTCCTGGCGGAAGCGAGCAATATCCGGCTCTTGCATACGGTCGCTGCGGAGAATCTTGATTGCGACGGGGCGGTCCATTTTCTGATCATGGGCGAGCCAGACTTCACCAAACCCGCCCCGTCCAAGAAAGCGCTGAAGCCGGTAGTTGCCCGCAAGAACTGAGTCGGGGGTGAATTCGACCACGGCAGAGACAAGCGACCCACCCAGGTTACGCTCCTCGGCGACCCGCGCGAAACAGCGAGGGCACTCTTCGATATGGCCCCGGATCCTGTGATCCACGCTCTCGGGATCGATGGCGAATTGCCACACCATTTCCTCCGAGGGACAGGTCGTGGTGGTAGTCATGGGGCGGCTCCGAATGAGGTCAGAGTTTAGGCCAGAGATCGGGGTCGAGGTCGCGAGCGACTTGACGAACCATGGTCATGACGCGATGCACGCGGTTATAGACCGCCTGTTCGGATATACGATGGATGGAGGCCAACTCTTTCGCGGGACGGCCGTGAAGATAGAAATCGAGGAAAAGCTGCCAGTTGTCGCCATCGACTCGCTGACGTGCCAAATCAAGGCAATAGCGAAGGATATGGGTGCGATGTTCCTGCTCCATGGCCTCATCAAATGGGTCCATGGCGGGAGCAGTATTCTCGTCGAAGGTGACATGGGGAGCGCGCCGCCCATGTTTGCGGAAGTAGTCGTACGCTTTGAAACGCACCGATTTTCCGAGATACTGTCGAAACTTGCCACGCGTCGAGTCGTACTCGAAATCCTTGCGCAGTACGTTGAGTACCGAGTCGAAGACCTTGCCGACAATTTCCTCTACATCCACAGAAGGAATACCGTAGGCTCGCACCCAAGAGGTGATGAGAGGTCGGTAGAGCGTGTCAAAGCGTCCCCAGGCGTTGGGGTCGGTTCCTTCACGAAGTTGCACCAGTAAAGTACGCGGCGTGTCGATCATGGTGGCACCCTTGGAAGAGGAGAGGGGCCGGGTATGGAATCGTCCGCATTGTACTACGCCAAGCCTCTCCTGTCAGAGTGGAAAGGAGCGAGATGTAACCATCTTAGCTGCCAGACTCATCTGGGTCTGAATGGTGAAGGCGAGTCCCACATCAGCCAGCTTGGCGAGGCCCTCCACAAAGAGGTTTTACATCCCGGTGCACCACACCGGCCTGATGCAACGTGTCGAGGGCCTGGAGTAGATGGAGGGCGATGCTTGTGGCTTCAGCCAGAGGAAGCCGACCGTGGGTGGCGATCCGATGCGCCAGGGTATCAGCCTGGTAGCCCTCCTGGTCCTCTGGAGGTGAACCCGCGGCAGCGTCGGCCAGCTCCATAGCATAAAGGAGTCGGCCCGCCTGACGGCTGACATGAAAGATGCGCACCAGATGAGGATACTGCGGCACGCGACGGCGAACCAACGCCAGAGCCTGCTCTTCCCGCGCGCCTGGGTCGGAACCGGGCAGTGCAGCGGGGTCCACAATCTTCACGGCAAAGAGGATACCGGTGACATCCCGGGCGACCTAGACCGCGCCAAAAGCGCCCCGACCAGCGAGCCGCAGCAACTGAAAATCCAGGGGAACAACGGAGGTATGTCCCGGCCCGCTGGAGTCGGGAGTCGTGCTGTCCGGTGGAGCAGTCGAACCCACGCGCTGGTGGGTTTCACCGGAAGGATCCGAGGAAGGCAAAGGTCGGGGCGACACGGCATTCACAGCAACAAGCAGGGGCGGATCAAGGCCAGGCCGTTGTCCACAAAGGGGGGCCGAATGCAAAACGACCCCGACGGCATCCGACCAGCCCAGTGCCAGCCGGACCGAGTCAGTATACCCGTGGCGGTCCTGTCTGCCAGCAGGAAGCGAACGGGGACCCAGGCGCGAGAGGCGAGTTACCCGAAACGCTGCTCTGAGTGAACACCGGTGGGTCCGCGTACCGCTGCACATGGGGTAGGGATTTCTCATGGATGGCTCCACTCCAGCAACACCACTGCCTTCTGCTCCATACGGTACCTCTCGCGGAGCTGCCTCATCCGGAGCATCTCCTACTTCCGGAATCGTTTTCCCATCGCTATCACCGCGCGCTCGCGTGTGTATTCATTTTTCGCCAGCAGGATCTGTAGTCGCTATCCCTGCGTTGTCGGATCGAATACGCAATCAGAGCTCCATCACCTGTAAGCTCCCATGGCTCGTCGTCTTTTCTAGCCGTCGCCATCGGGTCCGAATCGCTGCTGCCTCCACGTGTTCCTGAAGGTATGCAGCCCCTCACATCGCCACAGTCGTCTCTGTTTCGTCGTGTGGATCCACCAGCATGCGGTTTGAAGCTACAGAGGGAGGTGCCGATGCCCGAAGAGGGGAGGCTTTCAGGTTGGTCGGCCAGCAAAGTGAGTAATGCGCAGGCAAGCGACTGAGGTCGAACGCCTGGGCAAACACGATGTTGCGCAATCGGGGAAAACATGGCGAACTGGGTGGGGGCATCGCAGCGGATCTGCTTGGGCGAGGACGACTGAAGAACAAATACAAGCTGGGAATGAGCAGCTCCTTCGTGTAGCTCAGCAGAAGGCCACCCGCTGTCTCTACCGAACTTGCACCGATGTCGGAACCATTCCTCTGCAATTTTTTCAAGGATTGCGCAATGGTCGGTTGACGGCCGCCCGTCTGTTGTGTATGATTTGTTTGCGTTGCTCGTTAATGCGTGGCGGTGTGTATCGTGGCGAGAGAAGGAGAACATCCCCATGCCATCGATCCGAATGAACATTTCAGTTCTGGACACCTTGAAGGCGAAAATGGACGCGGTCGCCGACCGGGTGAACTGGTCTCAGGTAGCGTCCGCGGCTTTTGAGCGAAAGATTGAAATCATGGAACAGTTTAATGATGGCCTTGAAGACGGGTTGGCCCGGCTGCGGGCCAGCAAGGAAGAAAGCTACGACGAACTTCGCCAGGAAGGGAAGTCCTGGGGAATCGAGGCGGCCAAAAACCACTTTTCCTACTCCGCCCTGAAAAAGGTTGCCAAATGGCGTGAGGAGACGATCGTGTCTTCCACAGATGAGGAGAAGGTCGCTTACGCTTTTTGGAAGGAAAACAACCTGGCACCACCTACAAGCCTGTTTTTCAAGGACTATGGGATCGATGAGGACCTGTCCCTAAGCTCTCACTTCACAGAAGGCTTTATTGAAGGCGCGGTGGAGGTCTTTGATCAGGTCTGAGTGGCAACCCTACAGAGTAACCCCCTGGGGCGTCTTTGCCCCAGGGGTTGTTTGGTGGTAAGGAGCAGTGGGGATGGAACACCCGCCCTCTCCACAGGAGTCGTCTTGCGGGGAGCGGTTCAGCAGCAGAGCGGAGGATCCCCATCTGTGTTCCTGGTCATTGACCGGTTCCAGGAAAAATCCTTCGGCCCCTTACAATCAAGGGCTTGAGGTGTGCCCTGGCAAGGAGGATGCGAAGAATCCCACCATGGAATCCACGGGGAGTGCCGTCCATCCCGGGGGGATCATAGGGTGGTACCTCATCAGCAATCGGTACTCGTGTGCTCTCTTGCCTACCAAGGAATAGCCTGATCACCCAGGTCAGGTTGCGCCTGGATGTGGAGAGGCTCCAGCTGCCTGAACAGAACGACTCGATGAAGACCAGGATGGCTGGCCGCGCCAACGCATCTCGTCCAGAGGGACGCGGGTCACCTCTGGAACCAATGATTGACTTAAGTGAAAAGAATGCTGATGTTACCTGGATGAGCAGTCCACGAATGCCGTACCCCAGTGAGGAAACAGACACCGAGTGGTACTTCCTGCTCCCCTACCTCCTGCTGATCCGAGAGGACGTTCCACCACGGGCCGACAACCTACTTCAGGTGTTCAACGGCCTCCGCTACGTGGTCAAGACCCGTTACCAGTAACGCATGCTCCCGCTTTGAACAGGTGCCCAACGCCCTTCGCGAGATCCTTCGGCTCGTGGAGGCAAGGAGCGGCCAGACTTCCGTGATCATCCTCCATCACCGCTTGCTTCAACCGAACTCCGAGAGGGGCTTTCGCTCTGGCTACGACGGGCACCTGAAGTGCAACGGCTCAACAGTGAATGCTGCGGTGAAACACGGGGCGACCTGCCAGCGCTGAAATCCCCCGTCAGCGACTCCCGTCCAGGTCAGCGAGCCGGACGGGGTGGTCCAATAGGCGACCGGCGAGCAGGTGGAGGTGACCTTCGTGAACCAGGCGAGGGAGGAGGGCACCCGTCTGTAGGTCGTCAAGCACACGGAGGCCAAGCGGGGGGGTGTGCTGCTACCACGCCGCTGGGTGGTAGAGCGCACGTGCGACTGGCTGGGACGTTTCCGACGGCTGGCGCGGGACTACGAGCGGTTGGCCCCGATGCTCGCCGGTTGGCATGGGTTGGCCTTCCTCTCCTTGCTAGTTCACCAATTTGGTTTCAAATCAATAAAAGGCTCCAGCAATTGCCGAATTGAGGTAGTTGCTAATCATTTCAACTGCCAGCGAATTCGCCCTTTCTCCCCGGTTCCGCGGAACTGGATCCGGTTCAAGCCCCTGTTCAGACTCCGCAATGCATCAGTTCGCCTCGCTGTGAATTTCACCCCGAACGGATTATCGATGACTGGAGGCCATCCGGCCCGCTCGAAGCCATCCAGGATGGCAACGATGGTCGACGCGATGTGTTCACCCCGCACGGTTCGAATCACAGTCGTCCCCAGGAATAGTTCCCCCGTTTCCTTGCTCCAACGAGGCGTTTCCGGGCTGGATCCAGGCAACTCTGATGCTGCACCGACCAGGGGAACTGGCGCCACCTCCCCTGTTTCATCAATCAAGGCCAATTGACCGAACGTACTTGTCAGAAAGTCATGTAGACGGACAGCCTGCCAGGGGAGAATCTGCCTCAACCTGCAGGTCACCTGGAAGGAAACATTGGCGAGAAAACCGCAGTACGGCTCCAACTGCTCCTTCACTGCGTCCATCCCGGCCTGAATCTTCTCCGCGAAGTCATAGGCGTCGCCCTCGACAGGATCGATGGACCGAGTGCATTCCCAATTCCAGTGCACAATCGGTGCCAGCAGGTTGCCAAGTCGAGCCACGTGGTTCAAGGGAGCAGGGAGGGTATCAAGAAACCTGACAAACTGCCCCCGGAGTCTCTCGCAGGTTGCGCCATGGAGGGGAGATTGTTGCAGGAGTTGCTGACAGAGCTTGTAGTGGCACTCCGGATCGGAGTGCTGGATCTCCCTTCTCCCCTCCTGGTGGACAGTTCCACCCAAGAATGCAACCAGCTCGGCACGAAATGCATCCAGAGTATTGCAGAATTCCACTCCCTTCGGATCCCCAGGGCTTCCAGGTACGCCACGCAACGCATCCACCAGGGCAGTGAGTGACCGCTGGGCGTGATCGAGCGCCACCGGGATCGCCAGGTAATCCCTCTCATCGACATGACAAATGTGCCGCTCCACCAGCAACTGCAAGCGGGCAAATTCATCCGGCAACTGGTAAGCGAGAGCGAACGTCCTGAATTGCTCAATGGAATGGGGCATTTGTTTTCCTACTCGCCAAGGGGCATTACTGAACAGCCAGGCCATGGCTATTCCATGGATTCGAAACCATCTGACCCATGGTACTCCCGACCTGCCTATCTGTCAACAAGGCACTTTCCAGTCATCTCCCAGTCACCTCCACACTGGTCATTTCGTTGAAGACATTTACCATACACGTGCCGCAACAGATTCTCGCAATAAGGAGCGAACATGATCGAAGTGAGCGAGGAGTTAATTCCCATTGGCCGTACTCCCGAATTATTGCCATTTCCGTCAAGGAAAGTCCATCCCAGCACCTGTGTCCGCTGGGCAATGCAGGGCGTGGGACGTCAGCGCATCAAACTCGAAACCAAGATGATTGGCGGTCGCCGTTTTACGAGCAAGCAGGCAGTGCTGCGCTTCATTGATCGTCTCAGTGGGGATGCAGCGAGGACCGGCGATCTATCCGGGGTTCCAGCAGACGCTCACCGACAAGGTGAGTAGGCACTGGCCCGGGTCAAGAAAGCCTCTGGTTCAGGAATCACAGTCACCGGTTTTACCCCCATTTCAAGTTCTTCCATCTGGAGCCTCCAGTGAACGAAACCACCGATCTCCTTTGCTCCGACCCGACCACTTCGCCCCCGGTGCTTCGTCGCCGGCGGAAACCAACAGAGTTGAGCCATTCGGCATGTCCAGAGATGGAAAATCCTCCTGCATTGCAGCCCCAGAGAGTATCCGAAAGGCGCTTCCTGTCTCAACTCCAGGACCATCCGCAGCAGTCTGACCTGGTCGGCGACGTTAGCGAGCAGGAGCTCGCCGAACTGGCCGAGAGCATGCGCAAGCTCGGCCTCCAGAATCCCATCCACATCCTGCCCAACGGGACGATCGTCGCGGGCCATCAGCGGGTCCGAGCCGCCCGATCGCTGGGTTGGGTGGAAATCGATGTGGTCGTCCGGTTCGATCTGGAAGAGGCTGGCGAGGTCGCGATCCAACGATTCCTCGTGGAAGATAACTTACATCGCCGGCAAATGGATCCACTGACGATTGCAAGAACGTTCCGAAGACTCAAGGAGTTGGAGAAGAAAGTCCCACATAACGAACTTCGCTTAATTGACCGACTGGATATTCGCGATCGCCTGGCGAGGAAGTTGGGGGGCGGCATCTCGGGGCGCACGCTCGATCGTTATGAAAAGGTTCTGGAAACACCACGGGCGGTCCAAAACGCTGTCTCTCAGGGGCAGTTGCCCATGGTAAAGGCCCTGGCCATTGCAAAGCTCCCAGCCGAGCAACAGCAAGCGATTGCGGCATCAATCCAGCAAGGCACTCCAGCGAAAGAGGCAGTAAACGCCATCCTGCAAGGTGCTAATTCCAACCGCCGTGTCCCTCTCAGTCGGCTGCATGTGAGGTTTCTCCGACAGTTGAAAAAATGGACCGAATTGGCCCTTCCTCACCCCGTCCCAGGAAGCGCCAGCCTCGGCAAGGACACCATTCCGGTCCTGGACCGCGCACTGGAATTACTGGAACGCGTGCGCGAGGCCGAGCTGGATTACCTGGAAGCGCTACAGGCTGAGGATGACGAGCTCTATGCAGATCTTGAGCGCGAGGGCTGCAACCATGGCCAAACAGCAAGGCCCGTGCCGGACAAATTGACCAGAGGAGGGCAGTGAGCCCATTGGACCATGGCAGTGCAGTGCCTTGGGATCAAGTAACCGATCCGTTGAATGGCACTCATTACCCGAAACGACCACTCGCATCACAACTGGACCAATTGACCAGGCATCAGGAATGCCAATCATTGCAAATGGTTTCAATGAACCATTTACCCCATTTGACAAGGAGTGAGTAACAGATGTCTCAATATCAATTCGCCGCAAGTGGCCAACGCCCCAGTGCAACCATTCGCATCCAAAATCAGCAACTGGTGATGGATGAATCGCTACTGGCTGTGGTTGGCCCACTGCTCACTTACGATTTCTTACCGGTACATGGAGCGGACTGCACCTTGGAGAGCGAGGTTGTCCTCGAAAACATGCTTGCTCCGGCTCGACCTCGACCCAACGGCGGCCTCGCCCCCGTGGTCGCCTATCGCCTGCTCCAGCGCGGATATACACCGCAACTGCAGTGTGGCGTTCGCTCGCTACCGGAACCCACCTTGACGGAAGCCCTGTGCTGGTACTGTCGTGATCGCCCTCTGCTGGATTTCGTCAGGCACAACAGCCACGGCCTGATACATCGCGCGCCTGGGGTCTCGCCGATTCAGCTACTGGCCCAGCTATGCCTGGCCTGGCCCAATCAGCGGTTTGTTATTGCCACGGGATCGCATGCCGAAGCCAAACAGCTTCGAAAAAAGCTGTATGAGCTCTACCGAATCCAATCAAGCCTGGTCACTCCAACATTGTGTCCGGAGAATCCCCGTCGCATCGTCGTGGGGACCTATATTTCCCTGGCCCACGGTCAGATTGAATGCAATCAACGTGATTTCTTTATTGCCTACGACGCCTGGACGGCCCTCAGTGTAAGTGCTCAACTCTGCTTGACGCAGGTCGATTCGCGATTTCGGCTGTTTGGCTTTGTTTCTGCCCTGGATAACCGGCCTCCCTGGGACCAGGACTTGCTACATGCCACCTTTGGATTTGAGCGTCTTGTGATTCCACAGCATCACTGTGAAGCCGTTGCACCGCGGGTGCTATGGATTCCGTTTCGGAGCAAGATAACGGTCGACTCAGGTCTCCGGCCATTGTCACTCAAGAGAAGATGTGTCTGGAACCATGCACACCGCAACCGCTGGATTGCTCGATTGGCCAACCTGCTGGCAGAGGATCCGGGACCACTACAGAACGTGTACCCAGACATCAGTGAGTTCCTTCAAACCCGGGAGATTACCCGGATCGTGCTTTTGACCGAGAACGATGAACATGCTTCAATGCTGGCCCGTCGCCTGAAGGATTGGCGCTATTTGACTTACCCGGCAGTCAGACGTCGTAATTTCGAACAGCCGATGGCCCCTGCACTTCCGGAGTTTTCCCCGCGAGAGCATGTCATTCTCAGTTGCCAGGTGGCGCGGGACTATCCTCTGCCGTGCCGAAATGGGCTGACGGTGGTTGTCTGGGCTGGTGCGGATGCGTTTCTGCCTCCCCTGCCCTCGCACTGGCTCAAAACTCATGTAGGCATGCAGCGTGAGCTTCTGGTGATTGATCTTTGTGATCAGTCACAACCGGATCTCAGAAAGTGGAGCAGGCATCGTCAATTGGGCTATCAACGAGCGGAATGGCTGGCTCCCGGGCTAGATCTGTTTACCGAGCGCATCAAAGCCTTTTTGCGGTCGCGGCCAGGAGGAAACGCCCAATGAGTTATGACACCCGACCGCGACGCTATCGCTTTTCCCTGCAAGGCCAGTCCTGGTTTGACTGGCGGGCAGCCCGCCGGTTGCGCCGGCAGAACCAAACCCAGGAGCTTTATCGTTGCTCCCGTTGGGATGACCTTTGCCTCGAGCGGATCATCGATCCCGAGAACCTGCTCCTGGCACTCGAAGAACTGGAACGCGGTGGAGGAGTGGCTCCGGGCCCGGATGGGATTTCCTTCCGCGACCTGGGTAAACGGCAACGAGGAGCGTTTTGCCGTCGGGTGAATCAACTCATTCGAGAAGGGATCTATCGGCCCGGACCAGCCCGGGAGGTGCGCGTACCCAAAAGCAAAGGAGGTTATCGAACACTCAAGATTAGAAATCTCATCGACCGTACGGTTTCCAAGGCGCTAAGTACTGCACTTACACCACTCCTGGACACCCAGATGCAGAATTGCTCGTTTGGTTTCCGGCCAGACAGGAGTTTGCATCAATTACTGGCTGAGTGCTTGCGCTGCCTGAAACAAACCAATCGGACTGTCATTCTGACCGATGATGTCCAAACGGCCTTTGATTGTGTTCCACTACAACAACTCATGGAGGTGCTCACCCAATACATACCTAATCTACCTGTACTGGAACTGACTCAAATACTTCTACAAGGAAATGAAGGAGGTGAACGTACTCGCGGAATCGATCAAGGCGACCCCTTATCACCACTTTGCTTGAATGTCTTGCTCGATCATGTACTGGACAGGCCGTTTCTCACCGCCTTTCCAGACATTCCGTACTGGCGCTATGTGGATGATCTCACATGTGCCTGCCAGAACGTGTCCGAAGCTCACCGTGTGCTGCAATTCATCCACACTCAGCTTCATACCCTGGGGATGACACTGAAAGGAGAACAACATCCCGTACCACTTCGTAGACAGGGAGCCAGGGTCCAACTCCTAGGCTTCCAGTTAAGCTTCTCAGACAGACAGGATCCTGTGCTGAGAATTAGCAACCGAAGCTGGAAGAAGCTGAGAGACGCGTTAACAGAACTCCATTCGGGTATAATCAACCCTATCCGAGTAGAAGATATCTGCCGAGGATGGATTCAAGCCCAGGGACCAGCTTTGGAGGTTACCCAGGAAGAGTTTACCAGGACTCTGCATACATTACTTCACTCTCTATCTCAAACTGGATTTAGAGGCATGGTATCCGAAGCGATGTTGATTACAGAGATGGAACGTAGCAAGGAACGTTGGAGAACACTTGCTCATCCATGAGACAGAAAGAAGGATTTCATTCTCTTCTTTCTTCTTCTTGTTCTTCTTAGGTGTATCCATCGCGCTCCGCGCGACCTCGACCGACCGCTTCTGTCACGAGCGGATGCCTGTCTGCTGGACAATTCCGGTAGCTGGCTTTCTTCCCGATTGCTGTTGGCCTCACACCAGGGAGGGTGGGGCAAGCAGTCAGCCCTGGTTTGTGACGTGTGACCTGAAGCTAGAGTGGTGTCGATTCCGATCTGCAACAACCTCCTGTGCACCCGTGTTTTTGAACCGGTGGAGACCTGAGACTCTGATCTCGGATGACTTCCTGCAGGGCGATCTCAGGGCCCTGCGGGGGCTGATGGACTGTACTCATGCGAAAGCGACGGCGATTTGATGTATGGATGCAGCGTCATCCGCTGCGTCCTCCGGCCTGGCGCTGGGAGCGGGCCCTGGAGCTGGTCGCTCAGCAACAGAAGGCATCGCGGCAACGAGAGGACGAACCGACCTGTCGGGCCGTCCGCTTCCTTCAGAGATCAGACCAATGTCGCACGGAGCAGGAGCGCGAGAAGCTTGCAACCGCGGAGCCGGCGATTGCTGGTGCCAAGCGGTTGCACTCCCAGGCGCGGACCCTGCTCGAAGTGAAAGCTCGAGTACTGGCCCGGCAGAGCAATCGCGCCATTGCCCGACGCCTGGACGTTGCTCCGGAAATCATCGGTGCGTTCAAGAGTCTTTTCTTCGACATCGAAGGTCGCCTGAACGCCGCCTACTACATTGCGAACGTTGCCGCCAGGCTGCCCCTGACCGGAGTCCCTTCGCAAGCATCCTTGATGCTCCTGTCCTCGTATTACCACGGACCGCATCTCGTCGATGCCTGGCTGGATTTCCTGAGTTGGGACGGGCAGGCCGTGGATCTCAGCACCGTCGAGGGCCGGAACCGCCGCGCCATTGAACTGTTCCTGAAGGTTCACCAGCTTTCTGATTGCGAAAAACAACGGTGGCTGTTGCTTCAAAAGTTGCCGTTCATTCAATCCACCGGGAGTCAACACCTGTCTTTGCAGCGCACGGTACGCAGTCTCTTTCTGGACAAATTGACCAGAACTCTGGCTAACCAATTCCCTGAAGATCACGAGACCGGTCAATTTCCGGATAACACCCGGCTCAGGAAGCAATCCACGGCTTCACTGCCTGAATCACCAGCCCCTGGTGATTGGCCAGAGGTCGCCTGACGGTCCGCCGTCCTTGTTCGGGTTCTTTTCGGGACAAACTGTGCAGGAGGTTGTTAAAAACTCCATGCCGTGGGATAAGCGACAACGCACTCGCAAGCGGTATTATTCTCGGGCCCGGAAACAGCAGGGGATGGTGCTGCGGCAGTACCTTGGCTCGCAGGATGATCCATTGACGCAACTTCTTGCTGATTTCGATGCACTCGAACGCGCGCAGTGTCACGCGCAGCGTCAGGCGCTGGACGCGGAACAGGCGTTGTGGCAAGAAATTGAGCAAGGGGAACGGGTGGCTACCCAGCGGATGGACCTTCTGGTGCGTGCCGGGATGCTGCTTCTGGAGCATCGGCAAACGCGCCGCGGGGATTGCGTTCGACTCCGGAAAGAAGCGAGGTGCAACATGGAAGCAGCCGCAACGATTCAGTTCTCGGACATGCCGACTCAGGACGACCTGGCCGAGCTGGTACAACGAGCAGAGGCTATGGATCGTCACGCCCTGGAGCAGCTTCGTCTTCTGCTCCGAAGGTATCCAAGCCTCTGGCAGGAAGTGACGGATCTGTCGGCGCAGATTGAGGACCAGCTCCTTCGCTTTCTGGCTGGCGACTCGCTGCTCGGTCGGGAGTGCCTCGCTCAGCGACTGGAGCACCAGCGCCGTCTGCTCTCCCGCGGGAGAGACTCCCCGCTGGAACGGCTCTTGGTCGATCAGGTGGCGCGCCTGGCATTGGAGACGGAGTGCATCGAGCTCGCCCGTCTGCAGCCCAGCGGCAGAAAATCCTCGACACGCTTCTGGGAACAACGCGTTCAGCAGACCCAGCGACGCTACCTGCGTGCGATCCGCACGCTTGCCCAGATTCGCCAGATCCTGCCGGGCGAGTCGACCCCGACCAGCCCGGAGACAGGTTGAATGCCTCCAGGAACGGCTGATAGCAAAAAAAATGAAAGGAAGGGACCATCCCACGGGATGGCCCCCTCGATCGCGCATGGATGATACAGCTATTTCGGGTCCGCCAGTACTTGCTTCTGCGCGGGCTGATCTGCTTGGTCGCCCTCGGCGACGCGAGCTTTGACCGGCCAGATGCCAGGGCGGTTACATCATCAGGAGGTCGGTTACACGGTCTTCAGGTCAGACGTTGCGTGCAGCGAGGCACCGCCGGAGCGGGAGGATCAAGGCTGACAGGGTGACGGCCGCGCCGCCCACACCATTGGCCACGCTGGCGAACAACGGGCCGCTTAGGTAACAGGCCACCCCGCAGGCGAGGCCGACACCCACAGCGACGACGCCCGGCTTGCGGAAGGTCCACACCAGCCGGGTGACGGCTCTTGCGATGCTCGGCACGGCCGCCAGGACCTGGGTGGCCTGGCTCGCGACCTGGCTCACGCTGGTACGGACCTCACTCAGCTTCTTCCTCGCCAGGTGCACCACGCGAGCCACCTTCGCCCTCAGGCAGGAGCAGGTGTTGGCGAGTTTCTCCTTCAGACTGGGCTTCCTGGGTTCCGGGGTGGGCGGTACAGGGGCCGGCTGTGACGGGGTGTGCTTCTCCAGCGCGGCCTGGAGCAGCGCCGGGCTGGAGAGCACCTTCGTGATGGCGGCCTCCACGGCCTCGCCTACGGCCCGACCAATCACGTCCTGGACAGCGTCGGCGATGGACTCGTTGAGGGTCGCAGCCAGGCCGCTGAGCCGGTCGATCTCGTCGGCCAGGGTCTTGCGGGCGACGCGGTGGTTGCTAGTTCCGTTTGCAGTTGTCATGGCTCATTACTCCTCACAAGGTCCACAGGACTCATCCGCGAGTGCTGCCGACCGAGGTAAAGGGTTGGATGGGGGGATCGGGCGATGAAGAGTTGGTCGGTTAAGTTTGTGTCGGCGCGTCTCGGTAAGCCGTGTCCTACTTCCACCCCACCGGCTCTTCCAGGCGGCGCCTGGGGCTCACGGGCAGGGAAAGCGAGGATGGGTGACCCAGGGCCTGCCCGACGATCAGCCGACGACGAACTCAGTGGCCATCTTCGAGGCGTCGGCCGTGAGCAGCAGGCTCACCACCGAGGTCAGTACGCCAGCACCGGCCGCAAGCGTGGGCCCGGCAAAGAAGCCGGTGGTCCCCGTGGCGAGAGCGACGGCCACCGTGGCAAAAACCGGGCGGTTTCGGGGCAGGTGTTTGAGGAACAAGAGCATCGCTTGCAAGCCGGCGCTCACAGCGTTACGCCAGCGCTGAGTCTGGCCCCGGTCCGCTGGCCTGGATGCCTCAGCGGGCTTGAAGACCTTCGCGTCCTCCCAACCGACCTCCTCCTCGTACCAGGGTTCGTCCTGCTGGTCACGGTGGGAGGCAGGATCGTGGTGACCCCATTGGTCACGGCATGGATCGGGCAGGGACACCTTGCCTCCGAGCAGACTGCGAACGAGATCGTGTACCACTTCGCCGATGGTATCGCCGACGAGGCTGGCGATGGTCGCCCGCAGCCGATCGGCGAGGGTCTGGAGGTGGTCGCTGAGCCTCGCTAGCCGCTCCGCCAGGGTACGCGGTGGGTCGGATGAGCCGAAAGGACGGTTCAAGGGAAAACCCCTCCTGTCAAGGTTGCTGAAAACGAGATGGGGATCGAGGAGTACGATGTTGGTCAGCCACTCAGCCAGACCAACAGAGATGAGTCTGTTTCACGGCGATCAGTCCGACGGCCATTCAGCAGGCGGCCGTCTCGCCGCAGAACTGTTGCCAGTCGGCGTGCAACTCGCGTCTCAACTGGCTGATCCTGCCGGGACTGACCCGGTGCAGGAAGGCCAGTTCCTGAGTGCCGAGGTCCAGGGCCATGTCCTGAGCGATCCGCCGGTTGCGGTTCCCCAGTCGGGCCAGCCATTGCGGGAAGTCGACGCGGAAGGCGGCCTGATCGGGAATCGGGCTCTGGGCGTTGTCGCTGAGTCGCTCCTCGAAGGCGTCGAGGTGGTTCTGGCCGTGCGGGTCACTGTAAATCTCTTCGTGGCTACACCGAGTGGAAGTCGGCAAATGCTCGACCTGGAAACGCTTCAGACACTGGGCACGAGCCGAAAGGAGGTCTCGGACCGATTCTTGCCCGCAGAGTCGCCGACCGGAACGGACGTGGCGGACGGCGTAGTCGGCCAGCACCGTCACAAACGAGTTGACGTCCTTGCCTTTCTCGGTGAGGCGTAAGAACCAGCGCCAACTGATTGCGATCACTTCGGCGATGGCATCTGCCCGCCGCCCAGGACAGCGGAGGTAGCGGAAGCGGATCTCGGCGTGGTTCTCGATGCGCGGCAGAATGGACTGAAACTCACAGTGCAGAGCGTGTAGATCAACCGCCTGGGAACGCGTCTCAACAGCTTTGAGCATCGCAACGTGCCTCCGGGGGGCAAACCGCCCCTCCTCGCCGGAAGGACGGTCGATGAACGACCGTCCCCGCACGCTGCGAGGACGCGAAGGCTAACGGGGGCCTCCACCCAGATATGCCGCAAAACGGGCGATTTTTAAGCGATAGCCCCTCTCATGGACCTCCCCAGCCAGAGACGCGCGACCACGCTCCTCCTCCGTGTTCCCGCAATGTCTTCAACTTCCACCCAGGGCAGAGCAAGAATGCCGTCGCTACGGGATTCAGGCAACCGTTGGCTCCGTGTTTCCGTGGGATCCAGTCGCCGCAGTTTGCAGAGTCAATCGATGACGCGGAAGCAGCCGGCACGGCATCGGCCCAGCGAACCGACACCGAACGCGCGGCCCACGCAGGCTCGAGCCACGAAGACACGTGGAAACGCCGCCTGGAAACGCCGCCGTCTTACCGGGGTTCATCTCACGCCACGGTCTACTTCCCCGGTTCCTTGCCGATGCAGTAGAGGTGCGAATCAGTCCGGTAGAACAGGCAGTTGCCCGTTAGCGCAGGGGAGGCTGTGATCCGCTCGCCCAGCGAGTTTGTCTGGAGCAGCTTGAACTCCCGGCCCGCCTGGATCACGAATGTCTTGCCCTCGTTGTCGCTCAGGTAGATGTGTCCGTTGGCGGCGATTGGCGACGAGTTACAGGCGGCACCCAGACGCCGACGGTACACCTCTGCACCCGTCTTGCCATCCAGGCAGGTCAGTACGCCGTTATCCAGCAGGGCGTACAACAGGCCTCGGTAATAGAGCAGGGAAGGCTCCACCGGTCCCGGCTTCTGACTCACCCAGAGTGGTTCGGGAGGCTTCCCGTCGCCGCGGAGGCGGATCGCGTGGATCCTGCTCTCCCGCCAGAGTTGCAGGAAGACGACGCCGTCGCCGTACACCGGGCTGGAGATGATCTCGCCATTAAACGGCCCCTCCCCCTCGCCGTAGCGCCACAGTTCGGCGTGCGTCCTGGCATCGAAGGCGGTGAGCCGATGCTGGCCGGGGACCAGGATGTCCTTCTGGCCATGGTGCTCCACCAGAAGCGGGGTCGCATGGGCCGTGCCGATGGGGCGATCCTTCTTCCAGCGTGTCTTGCCGGTCTCCCTGTCGAGGCCGACCAGGAAACACGGCCCCTTGTGGTGGTTCCAGGGGAACAGCACACTGTCCTCCAGAATCAGCGGGCTGACGGCGTAGCCCCAGGCCATCTTCGGATCGCCGAAGTCGGCCAGGTACCGTCGGACCCAGGCGAGTGTACCGTCATGGCTGTAACGAGCGATGTCGGCATTACCGAAGGCGACATAAACGGCATCACGGGTCACGGCAGGTGTGTTGACAGCGAGGTTCGACTTCGCGTGCGTTCGCTGGTCCACGCCGAACCCGAAATCGTGCCGCCACAGCGCTCTTCCGTCCTTCCGGTCGAAGCACAACGTCAGGAGCGCGTTCTTGCCGCCGTCCTTGACGTGCGAGGTGACGAACACCCGGTCGCCGTGGACGACCGGGGAGCTGGTCCCCCAGCCCGGCAGCTTCACCGACCAGCGGACGTTTTCGGTTTTACTCCAGCGGATGGGCAGGTCACCGCCATCGACCACCCCGTCCGCGTTCGGTCCGCGCCAGCGCGGCCAGTCCGTTCCCGGCTCCGAGGCAACTGCCAGGGACAGCGATGACAGAAACAGAGCCAGCAGGATCACGGGTCGGTTCCTGAGACACCCTCTTCGGATCACGTGCATCGCCGGTCCCCCTTCAATAGCCGATGCGGTCTTCATTCTTCACCCAGGCCCGCAGGACAACGACCGCCTCGTCCCGCAGGGCTTGCACCATCGGGCTCGAGCGTTCGTCGGCGGGTTTGCTGACCTCCCGGTAGAAGTTTCGATCATCAAAACCAGCGGCTGCTGCATCGTCACAGGTTGCCGCGTAGAGGATGCGATCCAGCCGCGCCCAGTAGATGGCGGCCAGGCACAAGGGACAGGGTTCGCAACTGCTGTAAATCTCGCAGCCCGCCAGCGAAAACGTCTTCAACCGGGAGCAGGCGTCTCGAATGGCGACGACCTCGGCATGGGCTGTGGGGTCGTTCGTGGAAGTCACCTGATTCCAGCCTCGCCCGACGACCTCTCCGTTGTGCACGATGACGGCTCCGAACGGTCCCCCTGCGTTGGCTTCCATCTTTTCGATGGAAAGGCGAATGGCTTCGCGGAGACAGGCAGGGTTCATGACATCCCTCCAGACGACAACAGGTCAGCGATCGTCGCTGCTTCAGAAGCCAGGCGAGGAAGGTCAGCAGCGTCTCCATGGCCTCCTTGTCCCCGGTGAAATTCAACAGTGGGGCTGAGGTGCGCTACCGGGCGTGCCACTGCCAACTGGGTTGTCCCAACCCGGTCGCTTCCTTGTGTTCAACTTGTCCTATCCCGATATCGTTGGTTCTTCAGGCCAGTGCCGGTTTGCGAATGGTACAGGAGGGCGGCGAACACCTGCTTTCTCCCTGGTCGGGTCTCAACGAGCCAGGTGGCCAGCGGCATCCAGAACTGCCAGAACGCCAGGACAAAGAACAGAAAGGCCAGCAAATCTTATCGGGGCTGTTCGTGGTCGGTTCTCATCAGACCCATCCAGGTCACTCCTTCACAGAACTACTGGATGCAAAGAAGAGCGGAATCGCCGCCAGGGCGAATGCGTGCAAACCACTTCGTGGCCAGAGGGGGAGGGCCTCGGCCTCGCAGACTTCCCGGCGGTGCGGGCAGCGGACGTGGCGGAATAAGGCATTGACGGGCTGCTCGATCCGGGGCAGCAGCGCCTGGAAGCGGCCATGCACTCGGTCCAGGCAAGGCGTGAAACAAGCGGCGCCAGTGAGCGCGATCATGGAGATGTCCTCCGGGGACGGGCGTGTCGAAATAGAACCGCCGCCGCAGACGTGTGGAGGCGAATAGAACTCGGTGATGCGCATGGAAGGGGCGTGTCGTTCAGAGAACCGACAAGCCTGACGGAGAACGCCGGCGCGTCACCTGTTGTTTCACATTTCGGGCCTTTCTTTAGCCCAGACCGCGCTTCCGGCAGACCTGTTACGGCCTTCGCCACCGGTGCCCGGCTGCATCCGGCACAGACCGACCGGGTTCCGGTCGGGGCGAGCGAGTTTGTGACCTACGTTCCTTGCATCCCGCACAAAGGTTGTTAGGGTTGAACAGGCATTACCAGCGACTCCGGAGGCCCTTGCGTGTTCAAGTTACGCAAACTTCTGCGTATTTCGAGAGCCGCCGACCACCCTGGCGTCTCCCCTAACTCCATCCGCAACTGGGAGCGGGTGGGCAAGATCGCGGTGCACCTGCACCCCGTGAACCACTGCCGTCATTTCAAGGGAGAGGAACTCGACTTGCTGCTCCGGCAGGCCGATCGGCCTACGAAGCAGCGGCAGACTAAGGCGTGACCCCGACATGGCCGAAAGTAGGTGAGTGAAGATCGAACATGGAACCGCCCCGCTGGAATATCATCACGCCTTCTCAGTATGAGTGGGAGCGGCGTGGCCTGGACTTCATCCGAACGGGTCTGCCCGACCACGACCCGTACCGGGCCTGGGCCAACTTCGAGTTCCAGACCGCCGACGGCGCTATCTATGAGGTCGATCTGCTTGTCCTGACCAAGATGGGGCTGTGGCTCGTCGAGTGCAAGGCGTGGGCGGGCCGCATCTGGGGGGACGCGGCGACCTGGACCTGCTCCCATGAAGGCCGCACTCGCTCCGAGGACAACCCAGTCCTGCTTGCCAACCGCAAGGCCAAGGCGCTGGCTTCGCTACTCAAATCCCAGCCTGCCCTCGGCAAGGTCCGCCTGCCCTGGCTCGACGCCCTGGTGTTCCTCTCGGCGGACCACCTCCAGTGCGACCTCACCGGCCCGGCTCGCAACCGGGTCCTGCTCAAGGACCGGCCCGCCGACCAGCACCACCCCGAACGCAAGGGCATCCTCGCCGCCCTCATCAACCGCGATGGGCCGGGCATCGACCCTGACCTGCGCGGCACCATCGACATCAAGGTGGCCAAGGCGCTCTCGCGCGCGATGGAGCAGGCGGGCATCCGGCCCTCGCAGCGCTCCCGCCGCGTCGGCGACTACCTACTGGGCGACCTGATCGCGGACGGGCCGGGCTACCAGGACCGGCTCGCCAGGCACGCCTCGTTCGAGAACGTCTTCTGTCGGGTCCGCCAGTACACCGTCGCTAGCGCCTCTTCCGAGGAAGACCGGCAGCGGCTCCAGCGCACTGCGGCCCGCGAGTTCCAGATCATCCAGACGCTCGACCACAGCGGCATCCTGCCGGTCCTCGACTACAAGGACCACGAGAACGGCCCGGCCCTGCTATTCCGTTACCTCGACCCCGGTGCCGTGCGCTTCGATCACTATCTGGCCACCCACGGCCCCAGGCTGACCGCAGACCAGCGACTTGAGATGCTCCGGCAGCTCGCTGACGCCGTCCGCTACGCCCACCGGAAGCGCGTCATCCACCGGGCCCTGTGCCCCCAGAGTATCCTCGTCAGCGATGTGGCGTCGGCGTTCCCCAAGCTCCAGGTCTATAACTGGCAGGTCGGAGTCCGCGAGTCGGCATCCACCTCGGGGCGGGTCACGCAGGTCGAGGACCTCGTCGAGTCCCAGGCCCTTGTCTACATGTCGCCCGAGGCCATCACCGACTCTCGCAAGGTGACAGAGGCCTCTGACGTGTTCTCGCTGGGGGCTATTGCTTTCCACCTGTTCGCCAACCGGCCCCCTGCGATCACGCCGACCGAGCTGGTCAGGACCCTGCTGGCGCAAAAGGGGCTGTCGATCTCGTCGGCGCTCGATGGGGCCGGACCGAAGCTCGAAGAGCTAATCCAGTGGAGCACCCACCCCGACGTGCTTACCCGCATCGGCTCGGTCGAGGACTTCCTCAGCCTGCTCGACGACGTGGAGGACGAACTCACTTCTCCCGCCGAGAACCTCGTCGCCGACCCGCTTCAGGCGAAACGCGGCGAACGCCTGCCGCATGGCTTCGTGGTCGAGCGGGAACTGGGCAAGGGGGCGACGGCCTCGGCCCTGCTGGTCAAGAAGAACGACCGCGAGTTCGTCCTCAAGGTGGCCCTCACCGAGGCCGACAACGCCCGGCTGCACGACGAGGCCGAGGCGCTGCGAAAGATTCGCAACGAGTTCATCGTGGCCATCGAGGACGAGCTGACGATGGGCGGACGGACAGTCCTCGTCCTGCAAAAGGCGGGCGACCGGACGCTCGCCGCCCTGCTCCGCACGGACGGCGTGCCGACCCTGGAAATGCTGGAGCGCTACGGCGACGACCTGCTGTCGGCGGTCGCCTCGCTGGAGTCGCACGGGGTCAACCACCGCGACATCAAGCCGGACAACATCGGTATCCGCTCGCTGACCAAGCAGCGGAACAAGCTCATCCTGTTCGACTTTTCCCTGGCCAGCGCTCCGCTGGAGAACGTCCACGTCGGGACCGAGGGCTACCGCGACCCGTTCCTCCTGAGCCGCAAGCCTGCACGCTGGGACCTCGCGGCGGAGCGCTACACAACGGCGGTGACGCTGTACGAGATGACGCTGGGGGCGGGTGTGCTGCCGCAGTGGAGCAAGACCTTCGCCGAGCTGGTGGTCGAGGCCGAGAAGTTCGACCCCAGCGTGCGCGAACCGATGGAGGCGTTCTTTCGCAAGGCCCTGCATCGCGAATCGGAAAAGCGGTTCGACAACGCCGAACAGATGCGCCGGGCGTGGCAGGACATCTTCAAGAAGGCCGAGGAGCGGAGTATCGAGACTCCTGGCGGCCACAAGGTCGATTTAAGTGTCTCGCTGGAACAGGCCGACCTCAAAACGCCGATCGCCGTGCTGGGCCTTTCCACCCGCGCCCGCAACGCTCTCGAACGGGCCGAGGTGCTGACCGTCCGCGACCTGCTAGGGTTCCCAGTCAATGAGCTGCATCTGATGCGCGGGGTCGGCAATCAGACCCGCCAGGAGATCATCCGCTTCGTCAGCGAGCTGCGCGACCGCTTCCATGCCATTACACCCGTCGTGGTGCGAGAGCAAGTGGTGGCCGACGAGGCGGTGGTCTCGGTGACTCTCGAGTTACTGGAGCAGCATACGGTCGGAACTCGCGTCCCGAAGAAGGAGGCCGAGTGGAACATTCGGGCCGCGCTGCTGGGCATGACGGCGCGGGAAACGCAGCCGGCCTGCCACTGGCCGAGCCAGACCGATGTCGCCGACGCATTGGCCATCACCCGCGCGCGAGTGGGGCAGGTCCTGGCGGCGGACAGAACCCGCTGGGCCAAGGACCCCCTGCTAACCGCGTTCCGAAACGAACTGTGCGAGCAGATCCAGCGGCATGGCGGTGTTGTCACCGTGCAGGAGGCCATCGACCTGACTCTCCTGTTGCGGCCAGCCGCCAGCGCGGTTGATGCGACCCGCCACCAGCGGCTAGCGGCGGTGGTGGCGCGGGCGGCAGTGGAGACGGAAGCCGCCACGGTCCAGCCCCGGTTCCAGCTGCGTCGGGTGGCGGGCAAGGCGGTGGTTGCCTGCACGCAGGAGCTTGCGGCCTACGCCGAACGGCTCGGGCAGGTGGCCGACCGACTGGCCGGGTCCGACCCGCTGCCGCCGCCCCTGCGGGTCTTTCAGGAGCTGTACGAGGTGCACGCTCCGCAACAGCCGCACGGCTGCCAGCCATTCGGAAACGAGCGGCTCCTGCGGTTGGCGGCGGGGATGAGCAGCCAGGCTGCCGTGTCTTCCCGGCAAGAACTCTACCCGCGCGGGATGCCCGCCGAGCGAGCCCTGCGGCTGGGGCTGGGTGCTCTGGCCGGGCTGGGCCTCGGCGAGGGTGATGGCGGTTTCACGATCGAGCAGATCCGCTCCCGGCTGGAGAGTCGCTACCCCGAGGCCGAGCATCTGCCGGACCGCACCGAACTGGACGCCCTGCTGCTCCGAGTCGGGCTCGACGTGCGTTGGGACCCCGAAACCTCCACATTCCATCGCCAGGGGCTAAACCGACTATCCTCCGGCTCGTCGCAGGGTGCCCGTGTACCCACGGCTTCACATCCCCGCATCATCGAGGTGACGCCGGACGTGGCCGAAGCCCGCCAGTTCGAGGAGCGGCTGCGGCACGCCTACACGGACGGCGGCTTCCTCGCCCTGACCGTCCGGCCGAGCCGGATGCGACGCTGCGAGGCCGAGCTGCTGCGCCGGTTTTCGCTCGAGCGGGTGTCGTTCGACGAGTTGCTGTTCGACGCCCTGCGCGAACTGGCGAAGGAGATGGAAGTCGATTGGTCCTACATCGAGGAAGCCGATGGGGCCGAACCGAGCAGTCAGGCGGGGCAAGACATGCTGGATTTGACCGGCAGGGTCATCCCCAAAATCATCCAGAACCTGCTGAGCCGCAAGTCGCACCTGCTGCTGGTGCATCCGGGGTTGATCGCCCGCTACGACCAGATGACCGTCCTCGAAACACTGCGCGACCGGGTGGGTCACGACGTGGCCTGTCCGAGTGTGTGGGTACTGGTAGCGTCGGACGAGCAGAGCGACATGCCGGTCCTCGACCACGCGGAGATCCCCCTCGTCACGCCGGGGCAGCGGGCCCGGGTGTCCGAGTCGTGGCTGGAGAACCTGCATCGAGGAAGGATGGGAACCACGAAACACACGAAACACACGAAAGAAGAAAGCAGATCGTAACATGGCAGAACTGATTTACAAGGACGAGAGCTACCGGATCATGGGGGCGTGCTTCGAGGTCTACACGGAAATGGGCTGCGGTTTTTTGGAGGCAGTCTATCAGGAGTGTCTGGAACTCGAACTGGCGGCACGGGACGTCCCCTTCCGACCGCAGGCCGAGCTGGCCCTGGCCTACAAGGGCCACACTCTCCGGCAGGTCTACGTCCCTGATTTCGTCTGCTGGGAGAAGATCATTCTGGAAATCAAGGCCGTTAAGTGCCTGGATGATGTTTTCCGAGCGCAGGTCCACAATTACCTCAAGGCGACGGGCTGCAAACTCGGCTTGCTGGTGAACTTCGGCCACCATCCAAAGCTCGAGTACGAGCGGATCGTCCTTTGATTCTGTCGTCTTTTTCGTGTGTTTCGTGTGTTTCGTGGTTCCTTCTCATGATGAACACCAAGACACTACTCCCGGAGCTACGGGCCCTTGTCGGCGAACTGGCCGAGGACTTGCTCGCCCGCTCGACGAGCGATGCCACCATCGACGCCGGGTTGAAGGAAGCCTTCCACCAGATCGAAAAGGGTGGCCGCACCGCTCAGGCGTTTGAAGTCTGGCGGGACGATTACCTCGATCAGGTTGCCGTCGCGTGGGTGCTGGCCTGCGTCTTCGTGCGGTTCATGGAAGACAACGGGCTGATCGACGCCTGCTGGTTGGCCGGGGAAGGCGAACGCCGTCGCCTGGCCGAGGATACGCACGAACTCTTCTTCCGCAAGCATCCGCTCGACACCGACCGGGAGTATTTCCAGCACGTCTTCAGGGAAGTCGGCCAGATTCCCGCCGCCAGGGACCTGTTCGCCGAGGGGAAGACGCCGCTGTGGGCCGTGGCTCCCAGCGGTGATGCGGCGATGATGCTGCTGAAGTTCTGGCGGGAAATCGATGCCGAGTCGGGGCAACTGAAGCGGGCGTTCCAGGTCGAAAGCGGCGACACCCGCTTCCTGGGCGACCTGTATCAGGAGCTCTCGGAGAAGGCGAAGAAGAAGTACGCCCTGCTGCAAACGCCGGTGTTCGTGGAAGAGTTCATTCTCGACCGCACGCTGACGCCTGCCCTCTCCGAGTTCGGGTTGGAAAAGGTCCGCATGATCGATCCGACCTGCGGTTCGGGCCACTTTTTGCTCGGCGGGTTCGCCCGGCTGTTCGATCTGTGGAGCCAGCGGGAGAGCAACGAAATCAAGGCGGCTCAGAAGGCGCTCGATGGCGTCTGGGGGGTGGACATCAACCCGTTCGCCGTGGCGATTGCCCGCTTCCGGTTGATCGTCGCCGCCGTGCAAGCCTGTGGCATCAAGCGGCTCAAGCATGCACCGGGCTGGAACATCCACCTGGCCAGTGGTGACAGCCTGCTCTTCGGCAGCAAGCCGACCAGCCTCGGTAATCGCATCGACATGATGCATCAATTAGAGGCATACGATGTCAATCCCATCTATGCCGTCGAGGATCGCCCCGGATTGCGAGCCATTCTTGACCAGGGCTACCACGTCGTGGTCGGCAACCCGCCGTACATCACCGTGAAGGATAAGGCCCAGAACGACCGCTACCGAGCTATCTACAAGGAGGTTTGCCATCGGCAGTATTCCCTGGGCGTCCCATTCACGCAGAGGTTCTGGGAACTGGCGCTACAGGCACGCGAGGCAGAGGGCCGCTGTGGTTATGTCGGCATGATCACCGCCAACTCGTTCATGAAGCGAGAATTCGGCAAGAAGCTGATCGAGGAGTTCTTCCGGAACATCGACCTCACCCACGTCATCGACACGTCTGGAGCGTACATCCCCGGCCACGGCACGCCCACGGTGATTCTGTTTGCACGTGCCCGCAAGCCGGTCGGCGAGACGGTGCGGGCCGTGCTGGGCATCAAGGGCGAACCGACAACCCCCGAGAATGCGGCGCAGGGACTGGTCTGGCAGTCCATTGTCAGCCACATAGACACGGCCGACGCACAGGACGAGTTTACCAGCACTGCGGATGTACCTAGGGTAACTTTTGCCAAGCATCCGTGGACCATTGGCGGCGGCGGGACTGGTGACCTAAAGGAGTTGATTTGCGAAGCGGATACAACCCTTGGCTCATTCGTCGAAAGCATTGGACGCACAACAGTTGTTGGTGAAGATGACTGCTGGATCATGGATGGGGATGTGCCAAGGAGGCATCGGTTCTCTGAGGCATGTCTGAGTTTTGGGGTCGGGGATCGCTTACGTGACTGGCAGGCTATTGACCTTCCCAGTGTGATCTACCCGTACCGAACTCTCGGTGGTGACGCTTTCAGTCCACTGCCAACTCCACTTAATTACTGGCTTTGGCCATTTCGTAGCTTGCTTGCTGAGCGTAGCGTTTTCGGAAAGTCAATGGCCGACAACGGAAAGCATTGGTACGAGCATCTTGAGCACTATGTTTCCAAACTCCGCACCCCGCTCTCCATCGCCTTCGCCTTCGTCGCCACGCACAACCACTTCGTGCTCGACCGAGGCGGCAAGGTGTTCAAGCAGTCGGCCCCGATCATCAAGCTGCCCGCCGACGCCACCGAGGACGATCACCTCGCCCTGCTCGGCCTACTCAACAGTTCGACGGCGTGCTTCTGGATGAAGCAGGTAATGACTGGCAAGCATAAAGGCGACGGCGGCGAGGCCCACGCCGACCCCGCGTATCAGCGGTTTGAGTTCGCCGGCACTCAACTTGAAAAGTTCCCTGTGCCGGAATTGAAACCACTGTCTCTGTCGCGCCGTCTCGACGAGATCGCACGTCAACTCGGGGAACTCGCTGCCGAACGCATCCTGAAGCGGTGGGCCAGGGGGGAAGACCTCAAATTGCTGCTCGCGGAGGCCGAGGCGAAGTGCGTTCGGCTTCGGGGGCAGATGATCGCCCTGCAAGAGGAACTCGACTGGGAGTGCTACCGGCACTACGCCCTGCTGGCCGACGACCTCTGTTACCCTGGCGACTACCTGCCTGAACTCCGGCTCGGCGAGCGGGCGTTCGAGATCGTCATGGCCCGGCAGATGAAGGCAGGCGCACTGCAAACCGCCTGGTTCGAGCGGCACGGGTCCACGCCGATTACCGAGATCCCGACGCACTGGCCGGCGGCGTACCGCACGCTGGTCGAACGCCGCATCAAGCTGATCGAGACGCACAAGGAGATCGGGCTGATCGAGCGGCCCGAGTACAAACGCCGCTGGAACACCGAGCCGTGGGCCGAGCAGCAAGAGCGGGCCTTGAAGCACTGGCTCCTCGACCGGCTGGAAGACAGGCGATACTGGCCGGGTGTGGAACTGCAATCGACGGCCCGGCTCGCTGACCGCGCCAGCGGCGACGCCGAGTTCATGGAGGTGGCCGCACTCTACCGCGACCGGGCCGGCTTCGACGTGGCCGGGTTGGTGGCCGAACTGGTCGAGGGCGAGTCGGTCCCGTTCCTGCCGGGCCTGCGCTACAAACCCACAGGTTTGCGCAAGCGCGAGGTCTGGGAGCGGACCTGGGATCTCCAGCGCCGGGAGGACGCCGGGGAGCAGGTCGGCGCCATCCCGGTGCCGCCGAAGTACACCTCGGCCGATTTCCAGAAGACCGACTTCTGGCGGCTGCGCGGTAAACTGGACGTGCCGAAGGAACGCTGGATCAGCTACCCCCATTGCTCGTCCGACAGCGACCCGACGCTGCTGGTCGGCTGGGCCGGTTGGAACCATCTGCAACAGGCCGAGGCGCTGGTGGGCTACTACGACGCCCGCAAGCGCGAGGGCTGGGACGCCCGGCGGCTCACTCCGCTGCTGGCAGGCCTCGATCAGTTGCTGCCGTGGATTCACCAGTGGCACCCGGAGATCGACCCCGAGTTCGGCGAGACGGCGGGCCAGTCGTACCAGACCCTGCTGGAGCAGGATGCCCACGAACTCGGCCTGACACTGGAAGACATCCGCACCTGGACCCCGGCGAAGAAGGAACCACGAAACACACGAAATACACGAAAGAAAGAAGGAGGGCCACGATGAGTGTCACCATCACGCTGGAGGAGGCCCAGAAGGGGCTTGCCGACCTGATTCACAAGCTGACGCCGGGTGAGGAGGTCGTGATCACCGAGAACGACCAGCCGGTCGCGAGGCTGGTCAGTGAACTCCCGAAGCCCAAGGCCGGGTTGCGTCCACCGCCGGGGCTGGGCAAGGGCTGGATCACCATCGTCTCGGACGACGACGATCACTTGAAGGACTTTGCGGAGTACATGCCGTGAGGCTGTTACTCGACACGCACACCTTGTTCTGGTACATCGAGGCCGACCCCCAGTTGAGCGCGACGGCGGCGACCCTCATTCAGGACGCCTCGAACGAGGTGCTGATCAGCCCCGCCTCGTACTGGGAGATGGCGATCAAGATCAGCGTGGGCAAGTGGCAACCGGCTCGGCCCTACAACGACTTCATGGACCTCGCCCTGGTCCGCTACGCCTTCTCGGTACTGCCGATCCTGCCGACGCACACGGCGGCGCTGATCGGCCTGCCGTTCCACCACAAAGACCCGTTCGACCGCCTACTGATCGCCCAGGCTGTCGTCGAGAACGTCCCGATCGTCAGCGCCGACGCCACGTTGGACGCCTACCCCATCCGCCGACTCTGGTGAGGATGCGACCATGCCCGAGAAACTCATCAGCGAGTTGCTGGACCTGCCCGAACGGGTTTTAAAGGGCGACTTCGTCCTGAAGCTGTCGCAGGGCGTGACCGAGCCGGAGAAGACGCTGGAACAGTACGTCGTCACGCCGCAGCTGGCCAACTGTTTCGACGACGCGCTGGGCTTCATCCGCTCGGCGGTCGAGGCGACCAACAGCAAGGCCTGTTACCTGCATGGCAGCTTCGGCGCGGGCAAGTCGCACTTCATGGCGGTGCTGCACCTGCTGCTGGCCCACGTTCCCGCGGTGCGCTCGCTCCCCGAACTGGCGAAGGTGGTCGCCAGGCATGGCTGGGTGGAGGACAAAAAGTTCCTGCTGGTCCCCTATCACCTGCTCGGCGCCCGGAGTGTGGAATCGGCCATATTCGGCGGGTATGTCGATCATGTCATGCAACTGCACCCCAACGCCCCGCTACCGGGTGTCTACCTTGCCGACGAGATCTTCAAGAACGCGACGCAGCACCGGCAAGCGCTGGGGGACGACAAGTTCTTCGCCCAGCTGAACCAGGGGCAGGGAGCAGGAACCGACCCCCGGCGGGGCAAGTTAGCACGCGGCTGGCACGCTGCCCGCTTCGACGCTGCGCTCGTGGCCGCACCGACGAGCGAGGAGCGAACCCGGCTGGTCGGGGATCTCGTGCAGCACATCTTCCCAGCATTCAAGGGGATCGCCAGCGGAAGGGATGAGGCCTACGTCGATCTCGACACCGGGCTGGCGGTGATCAGTGCGCATGCGAAGTCGCTGGGCTACGACGCATTGATCCTGTTCCTCGACGAATTGATTCTCTGGCTGCTGACGCACGCCGGCGACCTCAGCTTTGTGCATCGCGAGGCGAATAAACTGGTCAAGCTCGTCGAGTCGCGCAAGGCCGACCGCCCCATCCCCATCATCAGCTTCGTGGCCCGGCAGCGGGATCTGCGCGAGATCGTCGGCGAGAAGGTGCCAGGAGCCGACCGGCTCAACTTCTCGGAGATGCTGAGCCACTTCGAGGGCCGCTTCCACACGATCACGCTGGAGGACCGCAACCTGCCGGTGATTGCCCAGAAGCGGGTGCTTCGGCCAAGGAATGACGCCTGCCGCATGGAACTGGAGGATGCCTTCGAGAAGACAGCCCGGGTACGGGCGGAGATCATGGAGGTGCTACTCACCCGCGAGGCCGACCGCTCTCTGTTCAAGATGGTCTACCCGTTCAGCCCGGCACTCATCCAGGCGCTGGTGGCTGTATCCAGCGCCTTGCAGCGCGAGCGGACTGCGCTGAAGATCATGCTGCAACTGCTCATCAATCGGCGCGACACACTGCGGCTGGGCGATGTGATTCCGCTGGGCGATCTGTGGGACGTGGTGGCCCACGGCGACGAGGCGTTCAGTGACGTCATGCGGTTGAACTTCGAGAACGCCAGGCGGCTGTACCACCACAAGCTGCAGCCGATGCTCTTGCAGCAGCGGGAAGTGAACCTCGACCTTGAGGTGGACCGGGACCGAGCGAAAAGTGACCCCGAGATCGCACAAAGGCTGCAACGGTTCGAGAATGACGCCCGGCTCATCAAGAGCCTGCTGCTATCGGCGCTGGTCCATGGGGTCGAGGCGCTGCAAAACATGACGTGTCTGCGGCTGGCTGCGCTCAACCACGGCAGCATCCGTTCGCGCATTCCGGGCTACGAGCACCAGCAGGTTGCCCAGAGACTGCGGGATTGGGCCGGGATGGTCGGTGAGATTCGTATCGGTGAAGAACCCACGAACCCGACTGTCTCAATCCAGCTGTCGGGCGTGGATACCGAGGGCATCGTCGAGGCGGCAAAGGTCTACGACAACCCCGGCAACCGCCAGTACCGGCTGCGGCAAATGCTCTTCAAGTCGCTGGGCATCCCTGAGCAGGACGAACTGTTCGTCAACCACGCCTTCCTCTGGCGGGGCAGCCGACGGTCCTGCGATGTGCTGTTCACCAATGTCCGCACCCTGCCGGACGAGTCGCTGCGCTCGGCGGACGACTGGAAACTGATCATCGACTTCCCGTTCGACAGCGAGGGGCACACCCCGACCGAGGACCTGGACCGACTGGCCCGCTTCCGCGATCGGAATGAGCGGCACCGTACGCTGGTCTGGCTTCCGGCGTTCTTCTCGCCGCGCACCCAGGCGGAACTGGGCAAGCTGGTCATCATCGACCGGCTACTGCTGGGCAACAACCTCGACCAGCACGCTCAGCACCTGTCACTGGCCGACCGACAGACGGCCCGGCTGCTGCTCCAGAACCAGCAGAGCGCCCTGTCACAGCGCCTCCTGCAAGCGGTGGAAGCAGCCTACGCCATCCGCTCGGAGCCGACGCCCGGCACGCTCGACGCCTCGTTCGACATGTCTGAGTCGCACTTCCAGTCGCTGTTCCCCACGCTGGTCCTGCAAAGACCCGTGGGGGCCAACCTCGGCGAGGCGCTGGAGCACCTGCTCGATCAGGCGCTGTCGCATCAGTACCCGAAACACCCGAAGTTCGGGCAGGAGATCAAGCCGGGCAAGGACCTGCGGCAGGTGCTCGAAGTTTGCCAGGAAGCCGCCCGCACCCCAGATGGGCGCGTGTACGTCGAGGACAAGGGCATCCGGCAAAAGCTCAGAAACGTCTGCAACCCACTCGACCTGGGGCAGATGTCTGAGACTCACTTTGTGCTCGGCAGCACGTGGAAGAACCACTTTACGAAGATGCTCACTGCCTCGCAGCAGCTGCACCCGACCGTGGCGGACCTGCGGCGGTGGACCGACCAGCCCGAGGAGCGCGGCCTTCCCCGCGAGGTCCAGAACCTGCTGATCTTCACCTACGCCGACCAGACAAACCGGGCCTTCTACGACCACGGCACCGAGCCCTACCAGGCGGCCCTCGACGACCTGCCGAACACGCTCGTCCTGAAAGAGGAGGACCTGCCCGACCTACGCGACTGGAACGAGGCGTTGGCCCGGGCGGCGGACCTGTTCGGCCACGCCGTCTCAAACCTGCTCAATGCCTCGAACCTTACGAAACTGGCCTCGAAGGTCGGCGAGAGCGTGAGGGAGTTCCGGCCCGACTGCGAGATCTTGCCCGACCGGCTGCAACTGGTGCTGCAAAATCTCGGGGTCGGCGAGAACGAAGCGGCCAGTGCCGACCGCCTGCGTACGGCCCGGGCGGTGCGGTCGCTGCTGGCGTTGTGTGAGGGCAAGGAGCCGACCCCGCTGGTGGGCGTCCTGGCCCGGGCGAAGCTGGAAACGTCAGGCCCGGCGATGGGCCGCAGCCTGAAATCCGCGAAGGGGGTGCTGGAATGCCTCAAGGCGACGAGATGGGACCTTTTCGCGGCAGTCACCCAGATCAGCGACGACCGCAAGACCGCCGCCGACCTGCTACTACAAGATGTCCGGAAGTGGCTGATGGCCGACGAGCACGCCCTGGCCGGCGGCGTGGCGGGGAAGCTCTCTGACGCTGAGGGCCGGGCGATCAGGCTGCTGACGCCATCCAAGCCGCCACCGCCACCGCCTCCACCCCCACCGCCTCCGCCCCCACCGCCTGGGTGGACGATAGTGAACAATGGCAAGAGGAACCGGCTAACCGAGAAGGAGTTGGTGAAAGAGGCCGAGGACCTGGTTCGCAAGCTGCAGGAGAACCCACGCTATCGGCTCACCATCCAGTGGACACTGGAGGAGGGGCCGCAATGACTGTCGGCAAACTGAGCGCCCAGCAGATTCGCTCGCTGGTTGAGGACAAGTGGCAGCGGGACGAAGATGCGTCCGCAGTCGGCCTCCACGTGACCGCCTCGTGGACCGCACCGAGCGAAGTGGAGTTCGATTTCGGCAAGGCCCGCGTGGTCCGGGCCGACACCGTATTCCAGGTGCGTCAGGAGCTGGCGACTGCCGAACAGGGTAAAGTCCGCATTATTCTGCTGACCAGGTTGCAGCAGGGCGACCTTGGCAACGACGTGGTCGCCCGGCTGGCCCGCAGCCGGCTGTTCCCGGTGGATCACTGGGCCAGCCTGTGCGCCCTGTTCAAGGCGAAGGAACTGGACCGCTCGGTCTGCGACCCGGCTCTGGCCCAGGCGCTCATGGAGTACGCTCCGGCAGACGGCTACCCGCCCGTCTCGGCGGGGGTGCTCGACGCAGGGACGGTCTGGCGAGCCGTCAGTCGCCACGTCTTCGATATGGGGGAGAGTGACCCGGATCTGGCCTCACTGCTGCTGTGGGCATCAGGCCGCTCGGGGTCGTCGCGCTACCTCGGCGTGGCCGAGGAGTTACGCGATAGCCTTCGCCGGCGGCTGACCAGCGCGCTGGGGGACGCCGCTGATTCGATCCTGGGGTTCGTGGACAGCAGCGCAGGAGCCGACGCGCTGGCCCTGGCCATCGCCTGTCAGGTCGTCTTCGGCAGCGGCGACGAGAAGGCACTGGACGCCGCCGCCGCCCGCATGGAGCAGTTCCACCGCAACAGGCCCATCCCGCAGGGGGTGGGCAGGACGCTGGGCCGGGTCGCAGCCGAAGCGGTTGCTGACCTGGACCGCAAGGACGATCCCCGCATCGCCGGAAAACACCTTGACCGGGCCGATGCACTGCTGCGCCAGCTCCGCTCTGACGACCACGCTTACCGCAACGGGCTGACCTTGCTGGGGTACGAGCAGCGACTGGCCCGGTTTGGCACCCAGATCGAGGCCGTTCTCGACGCGCCAGGGGGAGCAGCCATCGCGGCCTGCGAGCGCCTTCAGAGCGAGGTCGCCTCCCACCGCATCGCAAGGCTTGGCAGGCGCGCCGAACAGGTGTCGCGCTCCGAGATGGCCCTGCGGCTCGTCCGGTGGCTGGCCCAGCCGGCCCCACCGGCCACGTCGTTCGCCGAGATGGCGGACGTCTATCGCAAGGAGCTGGCCTTTGTCGATTGGGCGCGGGAGTCGGTCTGCCGGGGAGAAGAGGTGGCCGGGCTATCGAAGGCGTACCGGCGATTGGATCAGGCGGTCCTGATCCGGAGACAGGAGTTCAACCGGGCGTTCGCGCAGGCATTGGCCGACTGGACGTCATCGGGCTCGACGTCCGGCGAGGTCCACGGCGTCGAGGACGTGCTGTCGCGGGTGGTCGCCAGGGTGGCCGGGGCCGACAACCGGGTACTCCTGGTCGTGCTGGACGGCATGAGCTGGGCGGTCTGCCACGAGCTGTTGGAGGATGTCCGGCGCGACCACTGGTTCGAGGCCACCCTCGACGAATCGTCGTCGCCCCCGGCGGCGGTGATCGCGGCGGTACCGAGCGTGACGAATCTCTCGCGGATGAGCCTGTTGTCGGGCAGGCTGGAGTGGGGGGACGCCTCGGCCGAGAAGCGTAACTTCGAAGCGCACCCCGTGCTGAGGGGGTGCTGCGATAGGCGGCACCCCCCGATCCTCTTCCACAAGAGGGAAGTGAGCGAAGGAGGCCGAGGCGCGGTCGGCGACGACCTGGGCCGGGCGATCCTCTCGACGAACCACCGGGTCGTCGGAGTCGTCGTCAACGCCATCGATGACTTCCTGAGCAAGGGTGACCAGATGCCGATGGTCTGGGCGATTAGCCGAATCAGCCCGCTCGGCTCCCTGCTCAAGCTGGCCCGTGACTCGGGTCGGGTGGTGATCCTCGCCAGCGACCACGGCCATGTCTGGCACCGTCCCGACGCCACAGTCTTTGATTCGGATAAGGGGGGCCGCTGGCGGGTGCAGGGCAGCGAGATGCGAGAAGGCGAGATGCTCCTAACGGGAGGCCGGGTGCTCGACCATGCGGACGGGCACGCGGTAGTTGTTCCCTGGTCAGAGTCCCTCTACTATGGGCGGCAGCAAAATGGCTACCACGGTGGCGTCACCCCGCAGGAGATGATTTGCCCGCTGGTGCTCCTGACCGACAGGAGCAGCGCGTACTCTGGGCTGCACCCGTGTGAGTACCCCAGGCCCGAGTGGTGGTCGTCTGCCCCGACTGCAACAGCCCTCGCGGAGGAGCCCCCGGTGATTCTCGCACCACGCACAGGGCAGCGTAACCTCTTTGAGGGCCTGGACGAGCGGCCCAGGAGGCCTGCCCCGACCGAGCCGCAGCCGTCCAGGGCTGAGACCGCCCAGCCTGCCGCTCCCACCTCGTGGGTCAGGCGGCTGCTCGCGTCGGAGGCGTACAAGGCCCAGAAGGAACTGATCCGCCGCCACGCCCCTGAGGACGACGTGGTGCGGCGGTGCCTGGAAACCCTGGACGCTCACGGCGGCATCATGACCCCGACCGCCTTCGCCAAGGTGGCCGAGGTCCCCGCCGCACGCCTGGACGGGCTGATTGCCCGCGTGCAGCGGCTGCTGAACGTGGACGGCTACGAGATCCTGACCCTAAGCCGGACGGAGAACCGGATCGAACTCAACGCAGGGAAGCTGAAACGGCAATTCGACATGGAATGACCTCATGGACATCAGCCGGGAGCGCCGCCGAGAGATCATCGCCGCCCTGCGGAAGGGGACGGTCCCCCAGCGGGGGCTGGACTTCCTTGCCGTGGGGCTAGGCCGCTTCGAGCCGGCAATCGCTGCAGAGCTGGCCGACGTCGCTCAGGGCAGCTCCACATTCAAGGCGGTGCGCGGTGACTACGGCTGCGGCAAGACATTCTTCGCCCGCTGGGTGCAGGAGCACGCCAAGAAGAAGGGTTTCGCCGCCGCCGAGGTGCAGATCTCCGAGACGGAGACACCGCTGCATCGCCTGGAGACAGTGTACCGCCGGGCAATGGAGCAGCTGTCCACCGCCGACTGCTTCCTGGGGGCGTTCCGCTCCGTTCTCGACGGTTGGTTCTACGCCCTGGAGGAGGATGTACTCGCCGGGGGCGACACCGATCCGTCCGATGTTGGGGGGCTGGCCCGCCGGGCCGACGAGCTGCTGGAGCAACGGCTCGTCGAGATCACCCGCGCCACCCCGCAATTCGCAGCCGCCTTAAGGGCCTACCGGGCGGCCCAGCGCCAGGACGACCACGCCACCGCGGAGGGGCTGGCTGGCTGGCTGGCTGGACAGCCGCACGTGGCGGCGTCAGTGAAGCGCGTCGCCGGGATCAAGGGCGACGTGGACCACTTCGCTGCTCTGAGCTTCCTGCGGGGCCTGCTGCTCATCCTTAAGGACTCAGGGTATTCGGGGCTGGTGCTGGTGCTCGACGAGATCGAGACGCTCCAGCGTGTCCGGGGCGACGTGCGAGAGAAGGGGCTGAATGCCCTGCGGCAGCTAATAGACGACATCGACGGCGGGCGGTTTCCCAACCTCTACCTGCTCACCACCGGCACCCCGGCCTTCTTCGACGGGCCGCAGGGGGTCCGGCGTCTGGAGCCGCTCGCCCAGCGACTGCACGTGGACTTCCAGACCGACGCCCGCTTCGACAACCCACGGGCCGTCCAGCTGCGTCTGCCGGCGTTCGACCACGCCCGGCTGGTGGAGGTTGGCCTCAAGGTGCGCGACCTGTTCACAGCCGACTGCTCGTCGCCGGAGCGGGTCGGCATTCGGGCGGACAACGCCTACATCGAGGCACTAGCGCGGTCGTTGGCGGGGCAGCTCGGCGGCAAGGTGGGTATAGCTCCGAGGCTATTCTTGAAGAAGCTGGTTGCCGACGTGCTGGACCGGATAGACCAGTTCGAGGACTTCGACCCGACCCGCCACTACCAGCTTACAGTGAACGCGGGCGAGATGACCACGGTCGAGCGCGAGGCCCAGGCCGTGTCCGTGGATGACATCGAGATCGACGTGTGAACGCCTTCGACCGACTACACCCGGCGCTGCAACACCACATCGTCAACTCCCTCGGATGGCAGGGGCTGCGGGAGGTTCAGAAGGCATCGGTCGAAGCCTATCTGGAGGGGTACAACCTCGTCATCCTCGCACCTACAGCCGGCGGCAAGACTGAGGCGGCGTTTTTCCCCGTCATCTCGCAGATGCTCACCGAGGGCTGGGGCGGGCTCAGCGTCCTGTACGTCAGCCCGATCCGCGCCCTGCTCAACAACCTACTCATTACGGG
>JAXMAV010000008.1:0-409937 GCA_046350255.1 Gemmataceae bacterium | reverse complement strand
CTTTGAGTTTCAGCCTTGCGACCATACTCCCCAGGCGGGGTACTTATCACTTTTGCTTCGGCAGTGAACCCATGTAAGTCCACTACCTAGTACCCATCGTTTAGGGCCAGGACTACCGGGGTATCTAATCCCGTTTGCTCCCCTGGCTTTCGCGCCTCAGCGTCAGTAAAGGTCCAGCGCGCCGCTTTCGCCACCGGTGTTCCTTCCGATATCTACGCATTTCACCGCTCCACCGGAAGTTCCGCACGCCCCTACCTCCCTCAAGACAAACAGTATCCAAGGCACTTCCACGGTTGAGCCGTGGGATTTCACCCCGGACTTGCCTGCCCGCCTACGCGCCCTTTAAGCCCAGTGATTCCGAACAACGTTTGCACGGTTCGTCTTACCGCGGCTGCTGGCACGAACTTAGCCCGTGCTTCCTCCAGAGGTCGATCAAAGGTTTCCCCTTTTCTCCCTCTCGACAGTGCTTTACAACCCGAAGGCCTTCATCGCACACGCGGCGTCGCTCGGTCAGGCTTGCGCCCATTGCCGAAGATCCTCGACTGCAGCCTCCCGTAGGAGTCTGGCCAGTGTCCCAGTGCCAGTGACGCAGGTCGTGCTCTCACACCTGCTAGGCATCTTGGCCTTGGTGAGCCGTTACCTCACCAACTAGCTAATACCACGTGGGCCCCTCCCGGAGCGCCTGAGCTTTCGTACCAAAGAGAGGCCTCCTCGATACGACATTCGGTATTACCCTCCCGTTAGGGAGACTATTCCGAACTCCGGGGTAAGTTACCCACGCCTTACTGCCCCTTTCGCCACTTCCCCCAGAGGTTGCCCCCTGGGATTCGTTCGACTTGCATGCCTAATCCACGCCGCCAACGTTCGTTCTGAGCCAGGATCAAACCCTTCAATAAGTATCAGCTTCTGTCACTACCTCCCAGCAGCCACCGAGAGTCGTGACACTTGTAACTGACTTCCTTACTCCACTTACCCCTTCCGGAGCTCGCTTCGTAAGTCAGAGTTTGACGGTCGCCAAATTGACCATTCTCAGGAATTCCTCCACAGCAGAGAGTCTCCCCTCACCCGTGAAGGCACTCAGTGTTTGGCCAATCTGGCCTCACACCTCGCGTTTTGGGTTGGCTTTCCTTCCCCAAATTGTCAAAGAACTGCTTGCTTGAGGTTGCCCCCTCGCTTGCATGAGATTAGATGCACCACCTCGCCAAAGGATTCAGATTTTTTTTCACTCTGTCACCCAGGAGCGCCAGGCCTCGTCCACGGGGGCGGTGACGGTGATCGGTTCGTAGCGGATGGGATGCAGAAATGTGAGCGCCCGGCCGTGCAGGGCGATCCTCCGATCGCGCGGCTCGGCGGGCTCGGGGCCGAAGGGGCGGCGGGCACCGTATTGCTGATCGCCCAGCACCGGCCAGCCTCGTGTTGCTGTCTGCACCCGGATCTGATGCATCCGCCCGGTTTCGGGCCGCACTTCCAGTAGCACTTCCTCGGCGAACTCGGCCAGGCGGCGAAAGCTCAGCCTCGCATGTCGCGCTCCGGGAGTGTCGGCACTGACCACGTCCGAGCGCGCCTCCTCGGGCCGTTTCAGCAGCCAGTCTTCCCAGGTGCCCGCCTCGGAAGGCCCGCTGCCATCCGGGGACCGTTCCACGATCGCCCAGTAGACCTTCTCGACCTGCCGTTCGCGAAACTGCTCGGCCAGGCGGGCGGCGGCCTTGCTGCTTCGGGCGAACAGCACCACTCCGGATACCGGCCGATCGAGTCGATGCGGAATGCCCAGGTAGACCCGGCCAAGTTTGTGGTAGCGTTCCTTGAGGTAAGCGCGGGCCTGGCCCTCCAGGCTGGGAAGCCCCTCGGGTACGCCCTGGGTCAGCAGCCCCGCCGGCTTCAGCACGGCCAGGCAATGGTTATCCTCGAACAGCACCTGCAACATACCGTCTCCCTCGGAACCACCCTCAGTTCCAGCGAGCCACCTCGCCGCGAGCCTGCCCCAGCAGCTCGCGCACCGAATGGGCGTCCTCCGGGGGCGGTTCACCACCCAGGTACTCTTCGAGCAGATCGATGGCCTGGCCGGGTCGGCCTCCCTGCAGCAGCACCGCCCCCAGGTCGCGCTGTTGCATCCGATCATCGGGGCACAACTGGATGAGCCGGCGAATGATGCGTGCCGCCCGGGGAAAATCGCGCTGGCGCAGATAGACGCCCTTGAGGTTGTTCAGCATCCGCTGCACGATGTAGCCCAGCGTGACGGCTTCCGTCAGTTCGGGGGTCATCTCGGGTCGCGTGCCCACCACGCCCTTCACCAGCTCGGCGCAGTCGTCAAGGCTGAGCACCCGGCCGCCGTGGAACGGATCGAAGAAGACCTCCTGGTTGCCCTCGATCGCTTTGACGATGAAATGGCCCGGCAAGCCAACTCCTTCGATGTGCAGACCGGCGCGGGTTCCGATGGCGATGGTAATGATCGACAGAGTGATGGGCAGGCCGGTGCGCCGCACCAGCACCTCGTTGAGGTAGCTGTTGCGCGGGTCGTAGTAATCGCGAACGTTGCCCTCGAAGCCCAGGTCATGGATGAGGAAGCGTCCCAGCGCCTGGACGCGGGCCTGCAAACTGCCCTGCAAGCGCGGGCGCAGATCGTGAGCGAACTCGGCCAGTTCGGCCAACTCGCCCTCGACGTCGAGGTGGGGGTATTCGTCCCGGGCCAGGGTCAGGGCCACCTCCGCCAGGTCGAGCGGGGCAGCGGGATCGCGGGCCAGTCGCTTCAAAGCCGTGTCCAGGTTCATGCTGCTATTATAAGACAAACGATGTGTCTTCACCTCTCCTCGCTGGTGTCGTGGCTCCCCCGAGGCGCTCATGGAACTGACGGTGCAGAACGTCTATGGTCTGCTCCTGCGAAGCCAGCTGCTGTCGCTGGAGGAGGCCCGGGCGATGTACTCGCGCTGGCAGGACGAGGCCGGGGAGAACGTCACCAACCTCGCCCGCTTCGCCGCCTGGATGGTCAGCAACAAGTTCCTGACAGAGTACCAGGCATCGCTGCTGGCCCGGGGCCATGCCGACGGCTTCTTCCTCAACGAGTATCGCATTCTCGATCGCATCGGTAAGGGACGCATGGCTGGCGTCTATCGGGCGCAGCATCGGCTCGGACAGATGGTAGCCATCAAGGTGCTGCCGCCCTCGCGCGCGAAGGATCCCAACACCCTGGCGCGCTTCCAGCGGGAGGCACGCTTGGCCATGCGGCTGAAGCATCCCAACGTCGTGCGCGGCTTTCAGATGGACCAGGCCGGCGACCTGCACTACCTGGTGATGGAGCATCTGGAAGGGGTCACGGTCGAGGAACTCCAGCAGGCCCGGCGTCAACTTCCTCCCGAAGAGGCGGTCCGCATCGTCTACCAGGCGCTGGAGGGGCTCGATCACATTCATCAGCAGGGGCTGGTCCACCGCGATCTCAAACCAGCCAACCTCATGCTCGTGCCTCCGCCCTCGGCCGACAGCACCCTGGGCTGCACGGTGAAGATCCTCGACATTGGCCTGGGGCGAGCCCTGCTCGAGGACACGCAGGAAGGTTCCGAGCAGGGGCTCACCAGTGAGGGCGTCATCCTGGGCACGCCGGACTACATGGCACCTGAGCAGGCGCGCGACCCGCGCCTGGCCGACATCCGCGCCGACATCTACAGCCTGGGATGCGTGCTGTACCATCTCCTCGCCGGGCAGCCCCCCTTCCCTGACACCAACATCATCAGCCAGATGATCCGCCACGCGACGGAATCGCCGCGTCCGCTCAGCGAGTTCAACCCCCACATCCCCGAGGGGCTCGAGCAGATTCTCGGCTGGATGATCGCCAAGGATTCCGCTGCGCGCTACCCGACGCCAGCGCGGGCGGCTCGGGCGCTGGAGGTCTATCTCGCGGCCGGCACGGGCAAGGCGTCCAGCACCGATCTTGATCCGGGGCTACGCTCGTACCTGACCTGGCTGGAGGCCGAGGAATCGCGCCACGACGTGGTGGTCTCGTCGGGCGCCCCGACCTCGACAGAGATGAAGCCGTTGCCGCCCACTGTTCCCCTGATGACGCTGCCCGGCGTACGACCTCCCTCAGGCACACTGCCGACGGCCAAACCGCCCTCGGGAAGCGCGGTCAGCAAACCGCCTTCAGGAGCCATCCCGTCGGCGCCTCCCGTTCCTGGGAAGTCTCCGGGCAAGGCAGCGACGCCATCGGAGAAGCCCGCGCACGAGAAGCATCGGTCGAAAAAGAAGCCGGCCTCGTCGCCCTCAGCCCCGAAGCCGCCCTCGGTGCCGCCCACGGTCGAGGTGGAACTGGTAGCGCTGCCCCCCGGGTCCGAACAGGCGTCGCCCGCGCCGTTCTCCCTGGCCCATCTGACCCGTCGCGATTTCATCCTGTTCTTTCTCGGGGTGGGGAGCGGGCTGACCGCCTACGCCATCGGACGCGGCCTGGCTGCCCTGTTCAGCCGGCCGCGCCGGGTAGACTCCGAGTGATCTCCTGCCGCGAGGATGCCGTGCTGACCCGACTGCGTGGCCGTCATTACCACACCGGTCAACCGATCGAGATTCACTGCGCCGAGGGCCGCATCGTCGCCGTCGAGCCGCTCGCCAACGTGCCCCCCGATGCCGGCTGGATCGCCCCTGCCTTCTTCGACCTGCAAATCAACGGCTGCCTGGGCAAGGCGTTCGTCTCGCCAGATCTTTCGGAAGACGACGTCCACGTCGTGGCCGCGGAGTGCCAGCGGCATGGCATGGCGGGTCTGTGTCCGACGCTGATCACCGGCGGCCATGCGGCACTGGCGCACGGCTTCACCACGCTCCGTCGCGCCTGCGAGTCCAGCCCGAGCCTGGCCCGCGTGCTGCCCTGTTTCCATCTCGAAGGACCGTATATCAGCCCCGATGACGGGCCGCGCGGCGCGCATCCACGCGAGCACGTTCGGCCGCCAGATCTCGACGAGTTTCATCGCTGGCAGGACTGTGCGGGCGGCCGTATCCGCCTGGTCACCCTGGCGCCCGAGCACGAGACGGCGTTGCCATTCATCGAGGCCCTGGTGCGCGAGGGGGTGGTCGTCGCCCTGGGCCACACTGCCGCCAGCCCCCGTCGGATTCGCGAGGCCATCGCTGCGGGGGCGCGGCTCTCGACGCACCTGGGCAACGGGTCGCACGCCGTGTTGCCCCGTCACGACAACTACCTGTGGGAGCAGCTGGCCTCCGACGAGCTGACGGCCAGCTTCATCCCCGATGGGCATCACCTGCCGCGCGCCGTGCTGCGCTGCCTTGTCCGGGTAAAGACACCGGCGCGGCTGATCATCACCTGCGACGCCAGCAGCCTGGCCGGGATGCCGCCGGGGCGTTATTCGATGTGGGGCCAGGAGTTGGAGGTCCACGCCGGGGGCAAGGTGACTGTCCCCGGCACCACCTTCCTGGCCGGCTCGGGCGTCCTCACCGATGCCTGTGCCCGCACCTTGCTCGAACAAGGCGATGTCACTCTGTCCGAGGTGATCACCATGGCCTGCCACAATCCGCGGACGCTGTTAGGGCTACCGCCCATCGATCTGGTTGTGGGCGCTCCCGCCGACTTGATCGAGGTGGAATGCCAGCCGTTCCGTCTCAGGCAGACTGTGGTCGCCGGGTCGGTGGTGGAGTAACGGGGCGATCCCGGCTTTTTCCGCGGAATGGAAACGCCGCGGTGACGACGTGAGGGTGATGAGTCCGCACGACCTGGCACGTCTGATCGACAGTCGGGGACCTGGATTGGTGCTGTACGCTCGACAATGGTGCGACACCCCCGAGGACGTGGTTCAGCAGGTGTTGCTCGATTTCGTGACGTTACGGCAACCACCAGACGATCCTCCAGGCTGGCTCTACCGCGCGGTGCGCCACCGGGCCATTGACGCCCATCGGGCCGCGCAGCGTCGGCAACGGCGCGAGGCGGAGGTCGCCCGGCAGGCGCACTGGTTCGTTCAGACCGATGTCGAGGGACTGGATGCCGAGGCGGCGGTCGCGGCCCTGCACGAACTGCCGCTGGAGCAGCGCGAGGTCATCGTCGCTCACCTCTGGGGCGGACTCAGCTTCGAGGCCATCGGTTCCCTGGTGGAATGTGCGGCCAGCACCGCCTTCCGCCGTTACAGCGCTGGCCTGGCCACGCTGCGCCAGAAACTGGGGGCAACATGTCCGACCCACTAGCTCAGTTGCTGCAACAGTTCACCCCCCAGCGCCCCGCTCTGGATCGCGACGCGCTGATGTACCAGGCCGGCCGCGCGTCGGTGCCCTCGCCGGCGCGGTGGAAGCTCGTCGCCGCTGTGCTGGCACTGACGCAGACGTTAACCCTGGCGCTGCTGCTGGCTCAGCCGCACCGGCCAGCGCCCGTGCCCACTCCGATGCCAGCTCCGCTGGTGCCTGAGGAGGCGAGTCCCGGCGGCGATCCCTGGGCGCTGCGCGTGCTGATGCTGGAGACGCCCGACAAGCTGCCGGTGCCGCCCCAGGAGAACAACCTGGTCCCCGACGTGGAGCCGCTGCGCGTCTTCACGGCGTGGAAAACCATCCCTCTCGACTGACTCTCTTCTCTCTCTGAGGATGTCTCATGTTGCGTCTGTTCTTGTTGACCGTCGCCGCAGGCACCACCCTGCTGGCGCTGGGTGAAGCCGCACCCACGCCTGAAGCCACCGAAACCGTGGTGCGTCTCAAGGTGACCCCGCGCGCGGTGCCCCGACCATCACTGAAGTATCAGCTGCTGCCCGAGGTGGCCGAGTTGAACCCGGGCAACGTCATCCAGGGCTTCTTGAAGTGCTTCATGGAGCAAAACCACTTCTTCTACAACAAGGAGGTGGTCGAGGCGCGCGAGAAGTACCAGACGATGCCGCTGGAGGATCTGCCCCTGAAGGATCTGCGTGGCTATGGCGGTGCCGCCCTGCGCCAGGCCGATCTCGCGGCGCGGCTGGAGACCGTGGACTGGCAGGTTCTCTTGCAGCTGAAGCGCGAGGGGATCTACCTGCTGCTCCCCGAGGTGCAGCAGCTGCGCATGCTGGCCAGCGCCCTGAAAGTGCGCTTCCGGGTGGAGGTGGCGGAAGGACGCTTCGACGATGCGGTGCGGACGGCCAAGACGATGTTTGCTCTGGGCCGCTGTCTGGGCGAACATCCGACGATCATCAGCGGGCTGGTGGGGCTGGCCATCTCGTCGCTGGCCCAGGGTCCTCTGGAGGAGATGATCGGTAAGCCCGGCGCGCCCAACCTCTTCTGGGCGCTGAGCAACCTGCCCAATCCGCTCATCGATCTGCGCAAGGGAGCGCAGGGCGAGCGCGTCCTGATCCTGGGATCGGAACTGCCCGAACTCGCCGATCCGGAGCCAATGACGGCCGCCCAGCTCGACAAAATCCGCAAGAAGCTGGTAGCCCTGTTCAAAGTTTCCGGCGATGGACCGGCGGAAGGAGTGGACGCCTGGCTCGACGCGCAGGTGGCCAACGCCGAGAAAGTCAAGGCGCGACGCGCGCGGCTGATCAAGCTGGGGCACGATGCCCGGCAGGTGGAGCGGTATCTGCCGTTACATGTGGTACTGGCCGATGACGCGCTCCTATATGAGGAGATCCAGGACGATCAGCTGAAGTGGATGACCCAGCCGTTCTGGCTCGCCGAGCCGCACCTGGTTGGGACGCGCACGAAGAACGAGCACGTCCTGCTGCCTCGCCTGGCTGGAGTGTTTCAACGGGTCAAACAGGCGCAGACGCGGTTTCAGCAGCGGATGGCCATGCTTACCATCGTCGAGGCGATGCGCGATCATGCCGCCACCACGGGCGCGCTACCGGGCAAACTGACCGACATCAAGCTGCCAGTGCCGGTCGATCCCGTCACGGGGCGAGCGTTCGAATACCGCCTGGAGGATGGCAAGGCGACGTTGCGAGGGACCCCGCCGCGCGGCTTCGAGAAGTCGGCGGTGTATAACGTGCGCTACGAGATCTCGCTGCGGAAATGATGGTTGCTCCGCGCCATACCATAGTCCCCAGAGGTTCCATCCACCGCCACTCTGAGGAGATCGACATGCAGCTGGGAATGATTGGCCTGGGACGCATGGGAGCCAACATGGTCCGCCGCCTGGTACGCGGCGGCCATGCCTGCGTCGTCCACGATGTGTCCCCCCAGGCCGTGGCTGGGCTGGTGCAGGAGGGGGCCACCGGCGCGGCCTCGCTCGAAGAGTTCGTCCAGAAGCTCACCGCCCCGCGCGCCGTGTGGCTGATGATCCCCGCTGCTCTCGTCGATTCCATGCTCGCCAAGCTGATGCCGCTGCTCGAGAAGGACGACATCGTCATCGACGGCGGCAACAGTTACTACATCGACGACATCCGCCGCGCAAAGGAACTCCGCGCCCGCGGACTGCACTATGTCGATGTCGGCACCTCTGGCGGCGTCTGGGGGCTGGAGCGCGGCTACTGCCAGATGATCGGCGGCGAAACACCCATCGTGCAGCATCTCGATCCGATTTTCGCGACCCTGGCTCCCCCCATGTCCACTGCCGTCCGCACCCCCGGGCGCGAGAAGGTGGGCGGCACCGCCGAGCATGGCTACCTGCACTGCGGCCCCTCGGGCGCGGGGCACTTCGTCAAGATGGTCCACAACGGCATCGAATACGGCGTGATGGCGGCCTACGCCGAGGGGCTGGGCATCCTGCGCAGCGCCAACGTCGGCAAGCAGGACCACGCGGCCGACGCCGAGACGACGCCGCTGCGCGATCCGGAACATTACCAGTACGACTTCAATCTGCGCGACATCGCCGAGGTCTGGCGCCGCGGCAGCGTGATCAGCTCGTGGCTGCTCGACCTGACGGCTCAGGCGCTGCTCGCCGATCCGGAGTTGAAGCAGTTTGGCGGCCGGGTGTCGGACTCGGGCGAGGGACGCTGGACCGTCAAGGCAGCCATTGACGAGGCGGTGCCGGCGCACGTGTTGACGGCAGCGCTGTTCGAGCGGTTCAGCTCGCGCGGCGAAGCCGACTTCGCCAACAAGATCCTCTCGGCGATGCGGTTCGCCTTCGGCGGGCATCTCGAGAAGCACGGCTAGCGCTCAGGTCGCCCGGATGGCCACCACGGTGACGTTGTCCGTCGCCCCTTCGATCAGCGTGAGGTTGATCAGGCGACGGGCAGCCATCTCTGCCGACATGGCCTCGGACAGCAGCATCTGTTGCAGGTCCTTCGCCGAGACGTGGTTGGTCAGACCGTCCGAGCAGACCAGCACCCAGTCGCCGGGGCTCAGCGTGCCGTGGTACAGACCAGGTTCGACGTCGGGCTGACCGCCGATGGCCTGCTGGAGTTCGTTGCGCCGGGGATGCGTCTCGGCTTCCTCGGCCGAGAGGGTTCCCAGTTCGACCAGCCGGTTGACCAGTGTCTGATCGCGGGTCAGCTGGATGAGCTGTCCCTCGTGGAGGTGATAGGTTCGGCTGTCACCGACGTGACCGACGATGACATTGCGCCCATCGACGTACACCACCTCGGCGGTGCAGCCCATGCCGCGCCGTTTGGATCCGGGCGCGCGCGACGTCTGGAAGACCAGGCGGTTGGCCTCGCGCAGGGCAGCCTTGAGGGCGGCCTTGACCTCCTTGATGTCGTAGGGATGGGTGGGATGCCCATCGGGCTTCGACATCTGGGTGAGCGGATCGGTGACAAACGGCGAGACGCCCGCAGCCGTGCTGAACGGTCGCAGCTGGGCAAGCGAGTGGCGAAGCGATTGAATGGTCAGCGCGGCTGCCACCTCGCCAGCTTCGTAGCCGCCCATGCCATCGCACAGCAGGACGAGCGCGGCCTCGCCCAGGTCATCCTGGCGCGACTCGGCGGCGTGCAGGACGGCAAAGGCGTCCTCGTTCCCGGTGCGGACAATGCCGGTCGAGGTCCAGCTGGCCATCTCCAGACGCACCTGGTCGTGAGTGCGTCCGAGCACCTGCAGTGCGCGGAGCAGATCGGAGAAGCCCGATTCGTCGTCCTTGCGCAGCTCGTCGGTGGGGAAGCGCGCCTCGACCTCTTTGCGCAGCGTCTTGAGCATGAGCCGAGCAAAGCCCGGGTGCAGGTCGGGGAAGCGAGAAAACAGCTTGGCGGTGCCGTTCTCGTCGAAATCGGTCTTCTCGTTGAGTTCACGGCCGAGCATCAGCGAGTAGAGTAGCGAGCCGAAGGCGTAGAGGTCGGCGCGCGAGTCGGCCGCCTCTCGGCGCGCCAGTAGCTCGGGTGCGGTGTACAGGCCGCCCTGCACGAGGGCATCCTGCGGCACGGGAATGGGGAGCAGCCCCGCCAGATCGACCAGGCGTGCCTGCCCGGCTGGATCGAGGACGACGAGATCGGGCCGAAGCCCTTCGAGGATGGTGTTGCACTGGTGCAGACGGATGAGTACCTCGGCCAGGCTGGTCAGGCTGGCGAAGCGTGTCCGGGCGCTGCCCTCGGAATCCTCCCAGGCATCCCACAGCGACCGACCCTGCGGCTGTTCGACCACCAGGTACTCGCAGTGGTCGTCGCTGAAGTAGTCGAGGGTGGCAGGCAGGCCGGGATGTTCGAGCGTGAGTAAGAGCCGGCGGATCCAGCCGACGCTGGGCCAGGCTGGCAGCGTAGCGATGACCGCGGTGGCCGGAAAATTCCCCATCTGGGGATCGTCGAAGGTAGGCAGGATCTCGTCGGCCTGGTCCGGAGTGGGAGCAGCAGGAGGAGACGAGGCGGGCGAAGGCAGGGTTGCCGCCAGGGTCTGCCGAATCACGACCACGGGCACGGCCGGAATGGCCGCATGATCCTGGGCGTGGTAGAACTCGACGCCGGAGCGTTCGCGGTAGCAGGCGCCCAGGATGTAGCGGTCGTTCAGACGTCCGGTCGGGGCGGCAGGCGCGGGAGGGGCGTCCGAGGCAATCGCTTCGCGGTCGCTCTCGGAGAAGTAGTAGCCGCAATCGGAGCAATAAGGCGCATCAATCGGGCTAATCGAGGTGCAGGCGGGACAGGTCAGCGTCGTGGGACGCGGCGGAGGCTCGACCGGCACAGGCGTCGGTGCGGGGGCGGGCACAGGAGCTTCCGCAGCGGGAGTCACGGGCAAGGCCAGCGGCGCGGCGGGCAAGGCCAGCGGGACCTCGCGCGGGCCCGGCAGTAGCGGCGTGGTTCCCTGGGGGAAGACGGGGATGGCCAGGGGGATGGAGGCCTGATCGGCCGGGGCGACCTCCACGGGGATGGCCAGGGGAGGCACTGCCACATCCCAGCCGGGCAGGATGTCGTCCAGGGGAAGGTCACCGGCCGGCTCGGCCACGGGAGGCGGTTCCCCACCGGGCGAGCTGCCGCCCGGGCGGATGGTCGGGTCGGAAGGAGTGTTGGACATCATGCCTGGGTACTCAGGGACGGGGGGTGAGCGAAACCCACCCAGGGGATGGCGCGTGCTAGCGCAGGCGGTTGCCACAGTGGATGCAGCAGCGGCTGCCCATCCGGTTGACCTTGCCACAGTGATGGCAAGGGGGAGTGGGGTCGGTCAGCGGGTCGGCGCACTTGATGCAGTAGGGTTCACGCACCTTGTTGGGATGCGAGCACTTGGGGCAGTTGTGCTCACGCGTTACCTGGCGCTTTTCGAGATCGGCGCGGATCTCGCGGGCCGAGTGGTAGCGTTCGTGGATGTCCTCGGCCAGGTTGATGCGGACGAGTTCGTAGAACCAGCGGTCGGCAGCCGGGATAGCGCCGTTCTCGGCCAGCTTGCCTTCCAGCTCGCGCGCGGTGTAGAACCCTTCGGGAGCCTTGCCCGTCACCAGGTGGTACATCGTCCCGGCCAGGGCGAACAGATCACTTCGCGGCTCGGGTTTTCCCACGATCTGCTCGGGCGGGGCGTAACCTTCGGTGTAGACCCGCGTTTTCGCCTTCATCTGCTCCTTGGCGGTCTTGCCCAGGTCGCGGGCCGTCCCGAAGTCGATCATCTTGATCGCCCGGTGGTCCGGCAGCAGCATGATGTTGTCGGGTTTCAGGTCGCGGTGGACGATGGGAGGCGTCTGCGTGTGCATGTGCGTCAGCACGTCGCAGATGGCCTTGCCCCACTCCAGCACCTGCTCCAGCGGGAACGGCGCGTTGTTGTTCGCCTCCATCAACTTGAGCAAATCCTGCCCCCGGATGAACTCCATCACCAGGTGAGCCGTCTTATCCTGCTCGATCAGATCGTAGAAGCGCGGCACAATCGGCATCGACGACAGCGACCGCAGGATCTCGGCCTCGCGGCGGAAGAAGTTCAACCGGATGGCGAACTCCTGCGGATCGGCGCAGATCATGTCCTTGATCGCCACTTCCGCCTTGGTCTTGCTGTCCTCGGCGAGGTAGACCGCGCCGAAGCCACCCATCGCCAGTAGCTTGCGGATGCGGTAGCGGCCGTGCAGCAGGGTACCCGGCGCGGTGGGCAGCGGCGTCGAGCAGCGCTGGCAGTAGCGCTCTGTCGGCGGATTGGCGACACCACAGGCGGGGTTGGGGCAGAGATTCGGGGCGTTCTCGCCGCCGTCGGCCGAGGGTTCGGTCTGAATCAGGTAGCCGCAATCCATGCAGCTGACAGCACCTTCGAGCAGTCGAGCGCTGCAAGCCGGACAGACGGTCGGCGGGCTGCCGGGTTTGCTGGCCGCGGGCGGTGCGGACGGCGGACGCGCCGAGGCAGGCTGCGACGGCGGCGCCGCGGCGGGCGCCGGGGCCGGTCGCTGCGAGGGCGGTTGCGCGGCGGCGGGCGGAGCGGCCGGGCGCAGAGGCGCAGCAGGAGCCGGGGTAGGAGCGACGAAGGGATTCTGACAGTGCGGGCAGCGGAACTTTTGCCCCGCGGCATTGTCGGCGAGCTGGAGCTGCTGCTTGCAACTGGGACAGTGGATGACCATTGGCATGTTCGTTCGGCCTACTTCTTCTTTTGGCGCTCGCCGAAGCGCAGCAGGGACTTGCCGATGCGGATACCGTCGCCGGCCCGCAGAGCCACCGGCTTGCTTCCTACCTTCTCGTCGTTGAGCAGCGTTTCGCCCTCGTCGCCGACCTGGCTGAGGAAGTAGCGGTTGTTCTTCTGCACGATGCGAGCGTGTACCTTCTGGATGGTGTTGTCGCCGAACAGGCCCAGGTCGCAGGTCTCGGCCCGGCCGATCGTCGTTTCCTCGCGGGTGAGCAGCAACTCGCGGCCCGAGCGGAAGCCCTCCTCCACTTTCAGCCACGCTTCCTTGAGGATCACCTGGGCCAGCCCGATCATCAGGCCGATGCAGACGCCGAGGATCACCAGACTGATGGTCAACCCGCTGCGCGAAAGCGTGCTGCTGGTGGCCAGAAAGGTAAACGGCAGCCCGCCGATGAGCCCCCCCAGGAGGCCGCCCAGCACGCCGTTGGTCATCTTGCGGAAGGTGCCCTGAAGCCCCTGTTTGGCGGACAGAGCCTGCAGGACGTCGTAGGCGCCGATGGAGGCGCCAATGAGGACGCCGGCCAGCATCCAGCCGACGAAGAGAGGGATGCCCACCTGATCGTTGAGCACCTGCCCGACGAGACCACCGACGCCTCCCCCCGCGAACCCCAGCCCGGCACAGACCAGGGTACGCACCAGGCGCTGGATGCCGGTCACGCTGAGCAGCGAGTCGATGAAGCCGACGGCGGCAGCGACGGCCCCCCCCAGGAGGCCCCCGATAACGAAGGCGCGGAGATAGATCGACGACATCTGCGACAACCCCGTGGCCTGGACCAGCAGCCAGACGAGGAAGGCGGCCCAGCCTCCGCACAACGCACAGTAATAGATGAACAGCCGGAACGACATGGGGCACTTACCCGAAGATACTGCGTTTCTGAACCACGACGGTAACCGGCTTGGCGCGGGAGCGACCCGAGACCACCTCGATCTTCTTCGCTCCCTCACTGGTGGCGCGAACACGCCAGAAGACCTGGGTACGCTTGGCGTCCTCGGCGATGGTTTGCTCGGCGGTGGCGCCGCCGGCCAGTTCCACGCCGGGGGGCAGTTCCAGCGTCACGGTCTGTCCCTTCACCGCGTTGTAGACATAGGCGGTGACGACGAACTCGCGCCCGGGCGTCACGCTGGTCGGCGCACTCATGGCCAGCTGCTCGCTGATGTCCAGCTTGCCCAGGCCGTAGGTCAGGGCGACGTGCATGGTCTTCTTCGGCCCCAGTTCCTGCTCGGGCCAGTAGACGGCGACACAGGAATCGTCGCCCATGTCCTCGGGTTCCCAGTCCCACTTCATGTTGGGGCCGGGGAAATGACAGATGCGCACCTTCTCGGGCTCGACCAGTTCGATGTCGCCCCAGGCGATGCCGCGCAGACCGATGCGGGCGATGGTGCCGGCATCCTTGCTGTCCTCGGGGTTCTCCACCACTTCGAGGTAGTCGGGCACGTTGGGAGCGGCGTACTCGGCCTTCTTCGTGACGAAGCCCTTCTCGCCCGGCGCGGTGAACGGCACGCCGTCGTTCTTACCGATGAAGGTGTCGAGCAGGACGCGCACGCCGACCTTCTGAGGCACCGTGCCATAGTTGGTGACGATGTAGTAGAGCAGGACGGTGTCGAGGACGTTGTCCTGCCCGGGGACGACCTGCACATACTGGGTGACGCGAATCTGCTCGCTGCGGAACTCCATAACCGACGACCAGCCGATGAACGGTTCGGGCAGCGGCTGATTCCGGCGGACAAAGCGGTTGGACGGGGTATCCATCCCGAAGAGATACTCGCTGCCGCCGATCTTGATGACGGTGTTGTTCGACGAGCCATCCTCGCGAGCGGTCAGACGCTTCCACTTGTCGGGGTTGCCGGGATCCTGGGCATCGAGCATGACGACGCCCACGCGCTGCTGGGCGTTGAACTGGACGCCGACCCGAGCCCGGGTGTCGAGCAGGCGGGAGGGGTCGTAATTGGGGCCAGCCACCTTGACGCGCGCGGGGCCAACGCCGTCGGCACTGGTTCGGGGGCCGAACAGGTCGAAGGCCACCACCCCCAGGACGGACAGAGCCAGCAGTAGCGCAGGGGCCACGTGGAGCCACACCGGCGCGGCAGAGCGCTCGCCCCGGCGCGCGGGCGCTGGCTTCTCGCGTGATTTGGGAGGCCGCGGCTTCTCGATCGGCGGAGGCGGGGGCGGGGCCTCGATGGGGGGAGGAGCCACTGGCGCCCGCGCGCTGAAGTCGAAGGCGCCGTCGGTGGCCACCTCGTCGCCGCCACCCATGAAATCCATCGCTCCATCATCGTCGGGCAGTGGTTCGCCCGTGACGTTGAGCGTCACCGGGACGCGCCAGCGGGCGTTACCGTTGGACACCACGTCAATCTCGCCGGCCAGCGTTCGTCCAGGCTGGTTGGGCACCGCGGGGATGGACATGGCCAGCACCACGGTCCGCCCGTTAAGGCGCGGCTTGCTGACCTCGATCCAGGGAACGTTGCTGGTGGCGTGAGCAAAGACGGGGCGCTTCTCCTGGGTAGAAACCTCGAGGGTGAGCGCCAGCGTCTGGCCGGGATCGCCAGTGAGGTTCACCTCGGTCTGGCTAATCTCGACCTTGGGCGCCTTGGTGACGCCCAGCGCCTCAAAGAACTGCTGAATGGCCGCGATACCCGAGGCGGCCGGGATCTTCACTGGGTAGACCCAGCCGTTGGCGCGATACCAGCGTTCGACCTCGCCGGACTCGAACAGCGAGGCGATCTCGCGCGGGTTGGCCTGCGCCTTCTCGGCGACCTGGCGGGGCGTCTTCACGCCCTGCAGAGCGCCGCTGGGGAAGGCCTTGACGCGCTTCTCGGCGCGGACCTTGACTGTCAGCGTGCCGGCGTTCGACTGGATGAGCAGCTTGGCCTCGACCGGCTTGTTGCCCGCGCGCACGCGCTCGACGCGCACATGCACGGGGATGCGGCACTCGTCGGTGAAGTGGAAGTGCTTCTCGCTGGAACCGGGCGCCTCGCCCAGGGTCAACCAGGCATCGCTGGAGGAAACAGTGCCGTAGACCAGCCGCATCCCCTGGTTGTCGAGTTCCAGATCGAAGGTGCGATCCTGGTCAGATTCGATCAGGCCTAGGTTGACCTCGACCGGATCAACGCGGAGCTTGGGCTCGGCAAGGACGTTACTGGGCAGGTTGGCGAGGAACTGATCGAGGCCACGTTCGGGATCAGGGAAGCGGGCGGCCTCCTTGGCGCTGAGGGCGAGATCGACACGGCCGAGGCCGCCCAGGAAGCTCTCGAAGTAGCCGTCCTTGAGCAGGTTACAGGCGGTGGACCAGTCCTCCTGGCAGGCGACGGCCAGCTCGTCGAAACTCCGGCAGGTGCGTCCGGTGGGGAAGACGAAGGGGCTGTTGAAGAGCTGGGCGCCCACGGCGACAGGGCCGCCCGCGCCCGCGTGGCCCTCGAGGACGAAGCCGTCGAAGTAGCAGTAGACGGCCTCGTCAGGGTTAGCCCGGGCACACTTCTTGCAGAGCTGCGGCATGGAGGACGTCTCGAGGGAAGCGTGGCGGACGCGGCAGGGGGGAGTAGGGCCTATCCCGCTCCCCCGCCTGGGGCGTGGATCAAATCACGACCTTGAGCTGGACGTTGCCGATCTGGATGATGTCGTTGGCCACCAACTGCTTCTTCTGGCCGGGGTAGACCCGGGCCCGATTGACGTAGGTGCCGTTGGCGCTGTTGAGATCTTCCAGCGTCAGGACGTCGTTTTCCCACATGAGGCAGGCGTGCTGCCGTGAGCACCAGATGCGGTCGGGCGGCTCCTGATCTTCCAGGTCGATATCGACCGGCTTCTCATCGGCGCGGCCAATGAAGTTGGCGCCTTCGTAGATCGGGTACTCGACGTTCCGGCGCTGGCCGCGCTGAACGAGCAGCCGGGGCTGCGCCGTGGCGGGCATGGCGCCGACGTCAGGTGCAGGAGCCGGGGCGGGTGGTGGCGGCGGAGCCACCGGGGCAGCCATCGGGACGGGTTCGACCGCGGGGACCGGCGGGGCGGAAGGGATGTGCTCCAGGGCGGCGGGCATCACCGGCGCCAACTCGATCGGTTCGGCTTCGGCAATCGGCGTGAGCGGAAAGGCATCGATCGGCTCGGCCATGGCCACCGGAATGGCCTCGAACGGCGAGGCCTCGAACGGCACGGCCTCGGCCACCAGCGGCATCGCCTCGGCCACGGGGATGGCGGGCAACGCTGGCGGGATCGGCGGCGGCGACAGTGGCGCCGGAGTGGGCGCAACGGCGGATAAATCCGAGGTGCAGCGTTCGCAGAATAACGCGCCATCCTCGTTCTCGTAATGACAGAACGGACACTTGATCATCTTGAACCTCTTCAATGCGAATAAGCCAGGCGTCTCCGGCGCGGCCTGCGCCAGGGGAACGCTCACATGGATGGCGCATCCTCGACCATGCGGGCCACGTCGTCCACGGCCAGCTGCGTCTTCTTCGAGACGCGGCCGCCCACATTAAGTTCTTGCAGCACCTGCCGGGCGAGCATGGTTTTCTTCGCCGCCCGCGGCCCCATCACCTCGCCCTTGTCAGCGATGTTCTTGGCCACGCGCTCGACCTCAGCCTTGTCGCCCGAGGCGATGGCCTTCTGCAGCAGCTTATTCTGCTCGAAGATCTGCACCTCGTCGATGTGCTTGGCCACCTCGGCGTTGATGTAGCCCTGCCCAGCCGCGGTGTACGAGACCTCAAGGGGCACCATGCCGGTGGACTCCCGGCCGCGGCCGGTGTCGTAGGTCACCTCGACCTGGGCGATGACGAACTTGCCATCGGGTCGCTTCGGCAGACTGAGATCGAGAATGTACCGGGGTGAGCGATCCCGTTCGAGTGTGCCCAGACTGGCAACCAGGAGGCGTTCCTCCGGCTCGACCAGCGGCAGTTCCTTGATGTCGGGCACCACCTGGCGGACGCGCTTGATGCGAATGTCTTTCATCGCCTTGAGGCGCATCTCGACGTTGAGGAAGCCGACCGCCGACAGGCTGCCGAACTGCTCGCCGAAGACGCGCTCGGCCGCGTTGGCGTCGTTGACGTCGATGTAGCCCCAGTCGCCCTCGGCAAGCTTGGCCAGATCCTTGATGAGCGTCTGGTTCCACTCGGTGCCGACACCGATGACGTTGAGATAAATCTTTTTCTCAGCGGCCTTGCGGGCCAGGTCGCGGCAGGTGGTTTCGTTCGAGGTTTCGCCGTCAGTCAGCACGATGATCTGCGACAGCTTGCCCGGGCCGAGATTTTTCTCCACCTCGGCGAGGCCGGCGGTGATGCCGGCATCCATGGCGGTGCCACCCGGATCGACCTCGAAACGATCGATGCGCTGGATGACGTCTTCGATCGCGGCCTTCTGCGTCAACGGCGTCGAGGGAAGGACCACCTGACAGTCGTAGGCGAACGCCACGATGGCCAGGCTATCCTCGGGTTTGAGCTTCTGCAGGGCGTGGAAGGCGGCCTCCTGCACGCGGCTGAGCCGGGATTTGCCGGTGCCGTCTTCCTCGTACATCGACCCGGAGACGTCGAGTACCAGGGCGAGGTTGAGGGGAAGCGGCTTGGCACCACCGCCCGTGGGGATGAGCTTGACCAGGGCATAGCTGGCGGCCGAGTCCCCGGCCACCGCGATGCTGTTCCGGTACATCATCCGCTCTATGTGAATCTTCGGTTGCGAGGATGTTGGGGTCATGGTGTCGTGTCGCGGCTCGGTCGGAGATGGGGCTGCGTCGAACCCCGGAGGAGCGGTCAGATAGGGCTTCAGGGCTTTTCTAACACACCCATTCCGACCCGGCAACTGGCTGCCGCGTGCTTTTCGCGCCGCGGCTGCTAGACGCGTAGCTCGAGAGCCTCGCCGAGCTGGTGAAACCCCGCGCCGTGAAAGACCCGGCTAACCGGATTGGCGAGCCGGGCCAGCAGGCGCCGACCGGGCCGGCCGGTGATCCCCAGGAGCAACCCCACCACGCCTCCCAGCACCAGCCAGCACCCGAGCGCCGTCGCCATCCACAGGGGAGTCGCTGTCGCGGGGCCCAGCGGTTGCGTCCCCAGGATGCGTCCAAGCACCTCGCGCGGGAGGATGTCGCCCACGATGACCACGATGCCCAGCGTGACCGCGGCCACCACCCCGGCCATGGCCCCGGCGACCGCGCCGAAGAGCACGTCGGCCCAGCGTCCGCCGACGCGCCACACCACGATCACACCCGCCAGCGCGCCGACCCACCAGACGGCCAGCACCAGGTGGCTCAGGAAGCCCTGTTCGGGCGAGGGGACTTCCAGCCAGGCGGCCAGCGCGCCGGGAGTCGGCGACCCGCCCGGCACCGCCAGCAGGCGCGCGTAGACATCGCCGGGCAGCAGAAAGAGCAGGCGCAGGAGAAACGCCAGCAACGCCGCAATGATGACCACCTCGCCCAGGGTCGTCGGACGATCGCGGCGTCGGACCACGGGCGCATCGGCCTTTGCCAGGGGCAGTGCCGCCGGCACGGACGCCATGGCTGGCTGATTCGGCACCGTGGGAGTCATCGCGGCTGCTGCGGTCGGCAGAGTGGCGGTGGTCGGTTTGCTCGGGTGAACGCGGGTGGAGGGTTTGCCGGTCAACTCGACGCGCACGCGCACCGGGAAGGTCTGGCCCGCGTTGGCGATCACGCGCAGCGTGGCTTCCTGCACTGGTTCGGCGGCCATCAGCGAGGTATCGACGGTGAAGTCGATGGCGGCCTGCACCTGGCCGGACACGTTGGGCGTGGTCGCCTCCAGCCAGGGTTGATCGCTCTCGGCCCGGGCGTACACCAGCTTCCGCGCTGGCGAGCGGATGACGACCTGATCGTGGCGGACGTCGCCCGCGCGGCACTGGAAGTGGAACTCCTGCTGCGAAACGTGGATCAGCGGCGCGCGGGCCAGGCCCAGCTCCTCGAAGAACTGCTGGACCGAAGCCAGGCCCGGCGCGGTGGCGCCGGCGATGGGGTAAGTCCAACCGTTGGAGCGAAACCAGCGGGCAATCTCGCCCGATTCCAGCATCGGCACCGCGGGATGGGGGTTGTCGCGCATTTTCCGGGCCAGGTCCTGGGGGCTCTGCGCACCCTGGTAGGGCGGACGCAGAAAGGGCCGCGCGGTCAACTCGAGTCGCACCGGCACCTCGGCGATGCCGCCGTTGCTGACCACCACCAGCTTGCCGCTGTAGTTCTGTCCCACCACCAGGCCGCTGGTGTCGATCTGCACAGCGATGGTCTGCTCGCGCGCGGCGTGGACTGCCTGGGCGAGTCCGGTGCCGCCAGCGGCCAGGCGCAGCCACGGAGCGCCCTCAGCCCCGCTGATTTTGCCCTGCAGCACCCCCTGCCCCTCGTTCAGCAGACGAAGCTGCACGCTGCGCTGTTCATCCACCGGCAACGGTCCCACGAACAGGCGACGTGGGTTGAGTCCCAGGCGCGGTCCCTGCACCTGGCTGGCAGGCAGCGCATCGACGAAGTTGGTCAGGGCGATGTCGCGATCGGCGACTGCCTGGGCTTCGCGGGCGAACCGCACGAGATCGCCGCGCCCCAGACCGGCCAGGAAGGCGACGAAGCTGCCATCCGCCAGCAGTTCGCGGGCGTCTTCCCATTCGTGGTAAATGCCCTGGGCCAGTTCGTCGAAGTTGCGGCAGCGTCGGCCGGAGGGAAAGACGAACTCTTGCAGGAAGGTGCCGGGGGGCACCGTCGTGCCACCCTGCTGCAAGAGGCAACCATCGAAGTAGCAGAAGGCCGCCTGCGAAGGATTGGCCCGCTGGCAGCGCGGGCAGAGCTGAACCATGACATCTCCTGGAGCGGCCCTGGCTCGCGGGCTCAGGATACCCGCAGGGGCTGGGACGATGCCGGCCGCACTGGCGTCGGACGCGTCTGGGCTCCCCGCATCTGAAACCGCAGCAACACATTCCCTAGCTGCACCCGGTCACCGTCGTGCAGGTCGCACGTCTGGGCCACCGGCACATCGTTGACGCGAGTCCATTCCGGGGGGGCATTCTGGTTGCGCAGCAGGTACTTCCCGCCGCGCCGTTCGATCACCACGTGGCGTTTTTCGACCTTCATGTCCCGAAACAGAGCGATGTCGGCGTGCTCGTCGCGGCCCAGCAGCGTTGCCTCGCGCACCAAGGCATACTCGCGGCCTTCCTGCCAGCCGCGCAGCACCCGGACGCTGGCCGCCTGAAAGACGCCCTGGACGAGGGCCGACAGCGCGCCGATGCAGGCGCCCATGATCACCAGGCCGGTGGCGCCCGCCACGGCTGCCCCGCTGCGGTCGCGCGTGAGCAGATAGACGAGTCCAAACAGGCATCCGCCCAGGAATCCGCCCAGCGTGCCGCCCAGCGTGCCGTAACTGAGTTTGCCCAGCGAGCGGGCCGCGATGCCCTCGCTGATGCCGACCGCGGCTCCCAGGAAGAGAAAGCCCAGCCCCCGGGCCACGACGGTGAGGGTGAACGCCACGCTGCTTCCGCGAATGGCGCCGATGTTCTTGACGAGCAGGAAATTGACGCGTTCGGCGAGGAACATGCCGAACGCCCCGCCGAGTGCGCCCAGCAACAAGCCGTAGGTGGCCAGCCGGCCGAAGCGCAGCCACGAGCGATCGCGCATGGCATCGACGCTCACCACCAGGTAGCCGATGCCGGCCCCGACGAGTGCGCCGTTGAACAGCAGCTGTCCGGTGTCGGCAGAATCGCGGCCCAGAACGCTCAGAAGCATCCAGCCAAGCAAGCCGCCCAGAGCGCCGAAGACGGTGTTGAAGTAGATCCGCGTGAGCAGGGCCATCGGCCAGCGCTCCCGCTCGATGGGTATGGGTGATGGTTTGACTTCCTGGTTTGTACCGACCTGGAGCCGGGTTTGCAACGGGGGAAGAGAGGTGGCCGTGGTAGAATGGGGGACCTTTCCTCCCATCTCCGAGGGGTTCCCTCATGCGGCAGATCCTGGGCCTTGTGGTGAGTGTGCTCGAAGTGGCCTGCGGTATCACGCTGGGGGTGCTGGCGTTCCTGCTCCCAGGATCGGGCGACGTGGCCGAAACCGCAGGCCGGCTGGAGGCGGCCAGCCAGAGCGCCAGCCGACAGGTTGGCGCTCTGGCTGAGCAGTGCCGAGCACTGCGCGAGCAGCAGCCGGGGCTGCGCGGCCTGGCGGTGCGGCTGGAGAAGCAGGTGGGCCAGGTGAGCCAGCAATTGCATGGGCGCACGCTGGATGGCGCGGGGTTGCAGGCCGCCTGCGAAGCGCTCGACCTGGCGGCCGAGGGGCTGGAGGGAGTGAGCGCCACGCTGGACCCGCGCGGGGTGGAGCAGCTGGCCCGGGGGCTGGGAAGTGCCGCGAGCTACCTGGACGAGAAGGTCCTGCCCACGGCCAGCAAGGCGGCCGACACGCTGGACCGGGCCGCCGCGCAGATCAAGCCCGACGCCGCCCGGCTGGCTCGCATTCTCGAGGAGAAGCCGCTCGATCTGAAAGGGGCTCGCGCCCTGGTCGAGAGTCTGGAAAAGTTCGAGGATGGCCTGGATCGACTCGGTCGGACGCTGTTACCGGAGAACTTCGAGCAGATGCGCAACGGCGTCAAGGGGCTGGAAGTGGCGCTGGACGCCGGATCCGGACAGGTCGAGAAGATGGGCAAATACACCATGCCAAAGGTGGCGTTCAAGGACCTTCGCCTGGCGGTGGAAGAGAAGCCGTTCTGGCCCGACGCGAAGACCGTGGCCGAGGGCATGAGCAAGGCAGCGAAAGGCGCACAGGCGGCGGTCAAGGAGATGGACGGCATCCACCGTGAGCTGCCGCGCTTCCGGGAATCACTGGGCGCCTCGCAGAAGGTGGTGGCGTCGATGCGGAAGCATCTGCAGGAGCTGCTCCAGCGGCAGGAGCTACTTGAACCGCTGTTGCGCCGGCTGACGGGTCAGCTGGCCCGGCTGGGCGACGATCTGCCCACGCAGGTGCAACAACTCGCCGCCGCACTGCGCGACACGGGCAAGCTGCGCGAAGTGGCGACCGCGCTGCGCCAGGCAGAAAAGGGGCTAGGCACGGTGGCGACACGCTGGCCCGAACTGCGGACCGGCCTGAGCAAGTCGGTCGCTCTGCTGCGGACGACGCGGAAGCAACTGCAGCAGGCGCTGGGCGTGCGCGAGCAGTTCGAGACGGCCCTGGACGAGACGCTGCGGCTCTCCAGGCTGTTCGCGGAATCGCTGCCGGTGGTGGTGGAGCAGGTGGAAACTGGCCTGGAACGGCAGGAAGCATCGCTGGGTGAACTGCGCGAGAACATCGATCACGTCCAGGAGGCGATCCCCGCTGGCGCGCGCACCATCAGCCGGATTCTGACCACGACGCGGCTGCTGCTGGGCCTGGTCGGCGTCTTCGTGGTGCTGCACGGCGTGCAGGCGGCCCTGCGGAGGCGTCGGCCCATCGACTTGTGATCCATAAGCGCAGATGATATAGTAACCTTTTCGACCACCCCGAGCCGGATCCGAGGATTGCGGACATGGCGGAGCAAAAAACAATCCTGATCGTCGATGACGACCTCGAACTCAGCGATGGGTTGCGCGCCGTCCTCGAACGCCAGGGCCACCGCGTCATCCAGGCTCGCGACGGCCACCAGGGCAAGCAGCAGGTCTACAACCATCATCCCGACCTGGTCATCCTCGACATGATGATGCCGCGCATGGGCGGGTATCCGGTGCTGGAACACTTCAAGGACAAGCCCGACGCGCCGCCGATCATCATGATCACGGCCAACGAGGGTAGTCGGCACAAGGCCTACGCCGAGTATCTCGGTGTGGTGGATTACATCCGCAAGCCGTTCGCCATGGAACGTCTGCTGGAGGCCGTGGATCGAGGATTGCACAGTAAGACCCGGAAGGCGGAACCGCAAAAGGCGGAACCGCAGGAGCCGCAGTCGTGACCCTGCCCCGGCGGGGGCCTGCCCACCCATGAGCCATCCCGTCCAGGCTGCCAGCGTCATCCTCGCCCGTCAAGAAGGCTCGCGCGAGCTGTTCCTGGTCGGCCGCTCGCCCACGCTCCGATTCATGGGCGGTATGGTGGCGTTCCCGGGCGGCAAGCTGGGCGAGGGCGACGACGAGCTGGCCCGGCCAGCGATTGGACTCACCCCCTGGCACGTCGCCGCCATCCGCGAGCTGTTCGAGGAAACCGGCGTGCTACTGGTGCGCCAGGCCGATGGCCGGCCACCTGGGCAGTCAGCCGAGCTGGATCGCTTCCGCCGTTTGTTGCTCGACAATCACATCACCCTCGCCCAGATGCTCGACAGCGCGGGATGGCATCTCGATCCTGCCGACCTCGCCCCGGTGGGCCACCTGGTGACGCCACCGTTCTCGCCTCTGCGGTTCGATACCGCCTTTTTCACCGCGACGTTGCCGCCTGGACAGACGGCCACCATCTGGCCCGGAGAACTCAGCCAGGGCTGGTGGCACAGCGCCAGTGAAGCCCTGACACGCTGGCGCCTGGCCGATCTGCTGCTCACCCCGCCCACGGTGTCGATTCTGCAGGCCATCGAAGATAGTTCGGTGGGCGAGCTGCCGGGTCGGCTGGCGCCCCTGCTCTCCTTGCTGGACCGTGGTCGGGTACCGCCCATCTGGTTCAATCCCGGCGTGTTGATGATCCCGCTCGATTGCCAGGGGCTGCCGCCAACGACCCACACCAACACTCTGCTCGTGGGCACGGGGCCCACCTACCTGATCGACCCCGGTCCCGTCGATGCCGGCGAGCAGGCCAAACTGTTCGAGAGCGTGGACGAACGGCCTCCCCAGGCGATTGTGCTGTCGCATCATCACCCCGACCACGTCGGCGCAGCCCAGGAGTGCGCCCGGCGCTACGGAGTACCCATCCTGGCGCATGCTCACACCGCGGACCTGCTTCGGGGGCTGGTCCCCGTCGACCGGCTGCTGGTCGATCATGAGCAGCTTCCCCTGGGGCCGGCGCCTCATGGGCGTGGCGAGTGGTCGTTAGAGACGCTGTTCACGCCGGGGCACGCGCCTGGGCATCTGGCGTTCTACCAGCGAGACTACGGGTTGCTCCTGGCCGGCGACATGGTGTCAACCCTGTCGTCCATGATCATCAGCCCCGAGGACGGCGACCTGGCCGACTACCTCGCCTCGCTGGAACGTCTGAAGCGCTATCCCACGCGTCTCCTCATCCCGGCCCACGGCGGACCGAGCACCCGGGCGACAGCCCTGCTCGACGAAACCCTGGCCCACCGCGCACTGCGGGAAAAGCAGTTGCTGGAGGCGCTGGCGCAACGGTCGCGCAGCGCGGAAGAGATCGCGATCGAGTTGTACCGGGGGTTTCCCGAGTCGGTGCTGCGTCTGGCCCGGCAGCAGATTTTGACGGGCTTGATCAAACTGCAGCGCGAGGGACGGGTCGGACAAAGCGAGACACGCTGGGTTCGCCTCTGAAACGAACCAGAGGGAAGGAATCCCTGCGGATCCCTTCCCTCCTGAGGCGAGCGGGGTCTGATTCCCCCACACCACCGAGCGAGCTTACCGGCTAGCGGTCAGCGTCGGGTTGGTGAAGTCGATGGTCACGGTCTTGCCGGCCGTGATGTCGATGCGCCGGGTTTCGGTGACCGGCTTGCCGTTACGGACGACCTCGGCCTTGACGGTGTAGAAGTAGCTCTTGCCCTTCTCGAGCTTCGGCGTCTGGAAGGTCTGCTTGCCGGCGGCGTTGACGACGACGTCATTGACCGTCAGCTTGGCGTTGGCCGGCAGAACAACCGTGACGCTGGCGGGAGCCATTTCCGTCTCGGCCTTGGCGGTCGTGCCCATGGTGGTGAAATCGACAACGGTGCTACGGCCAGCCGACACCAGGATCTCCTTGGTCTCGGTCTGGGTCTTGCCTTCACGGGTCAACTCGGCGACCACCGTGTAGGAGTAGGAGCGGCCAGGAATCAGGGCCGGGGACTGGTAGCTGTCCTCGTTGGAACGACGCGGCGTGGCCTGGCCGTTCACCTTGATCTTCACTTCCTTGTCAGCCTTCACCACGACCGTGGCCGGCCGGTTGGTGTTCAGGTCGCCGGAAATGATGGTTCCCTCGATCACCGGCCCGTGCGACGGCACCACCGCTGGCACCGCACAGCCGATGCAGCCGTAGGCCGGAGCGTAGATCACCGGCGAGCTGCAGCCGTAGCAGCCGTAGCAGCCACCGCAGCCGTAGTAGGACGTGCAGGAGCAGCTGCAGCAGGACCAGCCACCGCAGTAGCCATAGCAGCCGTAGCAGCCGCAGGTGGTCCAGCAGCCGTGGCAGCCGGAGCAGTAGCAGCTGCAGCAGCCATAGCAACCATAGCAGCCGTAGCAGCCGTAGCAGCTATAGCAGCTGCACGAGCAGCTACAGTAGCAGCCCTTGTGCTTGAAGCCGAAGTCTGCCACGGCAGTGCCGCTGGTCAGCGCCGTTGCCAGGATAATACCGTACATGGTGCGTCACCCTCCCTCGTTGCATGATCGTGCCGTCCCGGACGTCTGGGAAACCGGGTACAGGCCTTCTCCTCCGCTTCGCTTGAGCAGAGAGCAAGATCTGCATTGACGATAAAACGGGAGAGGGCAGGCGTCAAAGGGAAACTGGGTTAATTGGGAATATTGTGACGATTGGACTGGGTGAGAAGGTTGGGTTGTAGCGGCATGACCGGCGCGCTGACTCGTCTCGCTTCGGTTTCCGCTCCCGGGGTATAATCCGAAGATTCACTCCGGGTCGGGTGCGGATGGCCCCCGTTCCGGCCTCGCGCACAGGAGGAGTACCTGTCTCATGTCTCGCCGGAACCTCTTCTGGATCCTGGGTATCGTCGCTGTTTCCCTGCTGGGGCTCGCCGTGTCGTACAGCGCGCCGACCCGGGAGAAGGATCGCGACTACGAACTGGTGCGCCTGCTGGTGGACGTGCTGCAAGAAGTGCGGCACAAGTACGTCGTGGACGTGGACCCCGAGCGCGAACGCAAGCTCGTCGAGGACATGATCAACGGCGGACTGGAGCGTCTGGACCCGCACTCGCACTACATCAACCCCCGTGAGTACAAGCAGTTCGACCGGCAGAGCGAGGGCAAGTTTGGTGGCGTCGGCATCCAGGTCGGCTTCGACCGGCAGAAGGGCAACATGCTGACGGTCATCAGCCCCATGGCTGGTTCCCCCGCCTACGAGGCCGGCGTCTTCGCGGGCGATGTGATTCTCAAGATCGACGGCAAGGGCACCGACACCATCCGCATGAGCGAGGCGGTGGACATGATCCAGGGCGAACCTGGTAGCACGGTGGTGCTGACGCTCCGCCGCGAAGGGGAGCCCAAGCCGCTCGAAATCTCGATCAAGCGCGACATCATCAAGGTGCCCAGCGTCCTGGGCGATCAGCGCAAGGCCAGCAACGAACGCGAATGGGATTACTTCATCGATCCCAAGAACCGCATCGGCTACATCCGCCTGGTGAACTTCTCGAAGACCACCACCCAGGAGCTGCAAGCGGTGCTGCAAACCCTGGAGAAGGACGACGTGCAGGGGCTGGTGCTCGACCTGCGCAACAATCCCGGCGGGTTGCTCCGCGCCGCGGTCGAGATCAGCGATCTGTTTCTCAATGAGGGAGTGATCGTCTCGACCAAGGGGCGCAACCACAAGGACGAGGTGTACCGGGCCAAGATGGATGGCACCATGCTGCAGCGCAATGGCCAGCCAGTCCCGATGGTGGTGCTTATCAACCACTACAGTGCCAGCGCCAGCGAGATTCTCTCGGCGGCGCTGCAGGATCACAAGCGAGCCGTGGTCATCGGCGAGCGGAGCTACGGCAAGGGCAGCGTGCAGAACGTGATCCTGATGGAGAACGACACCAGCGCCCTGAAGCTCACCACGGCCAGCTACTGGCGCCCCAGCGGCAAGAACATTCACCGCTTCCCCGACAAGAAGGACTTCGAGGCCGCGAAGATCGATCCGGATGAATGGGGAGTCAAACCCAGCCCCGGCTTCGACATCGCGCAGACCGAGCAGGATCGCGTCGATTACATGGTCTACCGCAGCGAGCGCGACATCGTGCGGAAGACGGCGAAGCCGGCCGCGAAGGACAAGGACGGCCAGCCGAAGAAGCCATACGAGGACAAGGTGCTGCAAAAGGCGCTGGAGTATCTCCGGAAGGAGACGGTCCGAGGCGCCGCCGTCCCGGCGAAGACCGACGCCTGAGACGCGGATCACACTCCGACACAGAAGGCCGGCCACATGGGCCGGCCTTCTTCGTTTCGTTACAGTGCGCGCAGCAGGTTGATCATCTCCAGGGCAGCCAGGGCGGCGTCGAAGCCCTTGTTGCCGGCCTTGGCACCGGCGCGGTTGATGGCCTGGTCGAGTGTGTCGGTGGTCAGCACGCCAAAGATGACGGGCACCCCCGAGGCCAGGGCCGCCTGGGCAATCCCATTCGCGGCCGCGCCGGCGACGTGGTCGTAATGCCCCGTCTCGCCCCGGATGACACAGCCCAGGCAGATGACAGCGGTGTACTTACCCGAGGTCGCCACCTTCCGCGCGACCAGAGGAATCTCGAACGATCCCGGCACGCGGATCAGGTCGATGTTCTCGTCCGCCACGCCGTGACGGCGCAGGCCATCCAGCGCCCCCCCGATGAGGTCGTCGACGATGGTGCCATTGAAACGAGCCGCCACCAGGGCGAAGCGCCCCGGTGGCGATGCGTAGTTGCCTTCGATGAGATGCGGCATCTTACCCCAGGTTCATGCTCATGAGGAATTCAGCGTTCGTCTTGGTGCGCGACATGCGGCTGACGAGCAGCTCCATCGCCTCGACGGGATTCATGTCGCTGAGCACCTTGCGAAGGATATACATACGGCGCAGCTCCTCGGCATCGAGTAGCAGTTCTTCCTTGCGGGTGCCCGAGCTGTTGACATCGACGGCCGGCCAGACTCGCTTATCGACGAGCCGACGGTCGAGATGGACCTCCATGTTACCGGTGCCCTTGAACTCCTCGAAGATCACCTCGTCCATGCGCGAGCCGGTATCGACGAGGGCAGTGGCCAGGATCGTCAGGCTGCCGCCTTCCTCGATGTTGCGCGCGGCTCCGAAGAACCGCTTCGGCTTGTGCAGGGCACTGGCATCGACACCACCGGAGAGGATCTTGCCGGAGTGCGGCACCTCGGTGTTGTAGGCGCGGGCCAACCGGGTGATGGAATCGAGCAGGATGACCACGTCGCGTCCGTACTCGACCAGTCGTTTGGCCTTCTCGATGACCATCTCGCTGACCTGGATATGCCGGCTGGCCGGCTCATCGAACGTCGAGGAGATGACCTCGGTGTAGGGCCCCTTGACCATGCGTTCCATCTCGGTGACTTCCTCGGGCCGCTCGTCGATGAGCAGCACGATGACATAGCACTCGGGATGGTTCTTCAGGATGCTGTTGGCCATCTTCTGCAAGAGGATGGTTTTGCCAGTCCGCGGCGGAGCGACGATCAGACCGCGCTGTCCCTTGCCGATGGGGGTAACGAGATCCATGACGCGCATGGAGACCTCGCTGGGCTCAGTCTCGAGCTTGAGTCGCTTGTTGGGGTGCAGCGGCGTCAGATCGTCGAAGACGACCTTTTGCGGCAACACCTCGGGGTTGTCGTAGTTGATCGCCTCGACGCGCAGCAGAGCGAAGTAGCGTTCGTTTTCCTTGGGCGGACGGATCTGCCCGGCGACAATGGCTCCAGTGCGCAGACCGAACCGGCGGATCTGCGACGGAGAGATGTAGATATCGTCCGGGCAGGGCAGGTAGTTGTAATCCGGGCTGCGCAGGAAGCCGAACCCATCGGGCAACACCTCGAGGGTGCCCTCGCCGAACATCAGGCCGTTCTGCTTGACGCGTTCCTTGAGGATCTTGAAGATGAGATCCTGCTTCTTCAGACCGGTGTACTCGGTCAGCCCCTCGTCCTTGGCGATCTTCATCAGCTGCGGCATGGTCATCTGCTGCAGTTCGCTGATGTGCGTCTCGCCGCGCTTGATCTCCTCGTAGCGGTTGTTGATCTCCGCATCGAAGCCCTGGAAGTCCTCATCATCCTCGCTGGAGCGCGTCCGCGGGCGTGGCTGCGGCGCTGGCGCTGGCGTCTCATCCGATGCCTCCGCGCGGGCGCGTACCGGAGGCGAGACATCGTCGGGCCGACGGCGTTCCACCTCGGCGCGCGGCTCCTCACCGGAGGGAACCTCGGGGCGTTCGGCAGCGAAGGTATCGGTCCCGTTGACGGCGGGATCTTCCGTCCGGGGACGAGGCCGCGGACGGGTGGGCGTTTCACGAGGACTACGAGCGTCGGCCATGATGGCGTCTCCTCTAACGACTGACGCAAGACGGGGGTTCGTGACGGCGGCGAGGATGGACAGGTTTGAGTGTTCCTCGCCGATCAGCCGGCGTCAGTGGCAGGTTGCAAACCAGGGCGTGAAGGAATCACGGTGATGACGGGGACTTCGGTTGGATAAGGTCCCGAGCCGGCACCAGCCCCCAGCGGTGCATCAGGTCCTCGACCTGGCGACTCAGGTGTTCGGGTGTGGATGCGTTATCCAGTACATGATCTGCCTGGGCCCGCTTCTGGGTCAAGGGCAGTTGAGCCTCCTCCCGGGCGCGCCAGTCCTGCTCGGACCAGTTCCGATTCCGCCGGACCCGCTCCAGGCGGACCTCGGCTGGCGCGTCCACGTAGACGAGCCGATCACACACATGATTCCAGCCGGCCTCCAGCAGGACGGCGGCATCCACGACAATGAGCGGGACATGTTCCGCAGTTGCGCGAGCAATTTCCTCCTCGGCTCGCCGGCGAATGTACGGGTGGACCAGCGCTTCCAGCTCCCGCCGGGCGGTTTCATTGCGAAACACCTCGGCGGCCAGCTGATGCCGGTTGATACGGCCCGTGGCGTCGGCCACGGTCGGACCCCAACGTCGCAGGATGGCCTCGCGAATGGCGGGCTGTTCCAGCGCTTCATGACCCAGAGCATCCGCGTTCACCATGCAAGCGCCGTGCCGCGCGAACGCCTGCGCAACGGCACTCTTGCCCGCGCCGATACCTCCGAGCAGACCGACGACGAGCGGTTTCATGGGGCGGCCTCCAGCGACTCGACATCGAGCCAGTTGGGGCCCACGGCGATGTCCACTTCCAGCGGCACGCGCAATCCCAGCTGCTGCGCCACCGGCCCGACCATCTCATGCTGGACCACCTCGGCGAGCCGGGCCAGCTCGGCCTGGGGGGCCTCGAACACCAGTTCGTCGTGGATCTGCAGAAGCAACCGCGAGGCGAACTGTTCGCGCGTCAGGCGTCGATGCAGATGCAGCATCGCCAACTTGATGAGATCGGCTGCCGAGCCCTGCACCTCGCAGTTGATCGCCTCGCGCTCGGCCTGGTTGCGGTTCTGGAACGAGGAGTGCGGCCGAATCGCACTGCGGTCGAAGAGCCGGCGCCGGCCCAGGATCGTGGCGACGTACCCGCGTTCGCGGCAGCCCTCGAGCAGCGCCTTCTGGTAGGCCTCGACGCGTGGATAACGCTTGAAGTAGGCCTCGATAAACTCGGCGCCGGCATCGCGCTTGATCTCCAACCGCTGGGCCAACCCCGTCGCGCTGATGCCGTAGATCACTCCGAAGTTGACCGTCTTGGCCATGCGCCGCTGCTCGGCGGTGACGTCGGCTTCGGAGACGTGGAAGATCTGGGCGGCAACGGCGGTATGCACGTCGCGCCGCTCGGCGAAGGCCCGGCACAACTCCTCATCCTGGCAGAAGTGGGCCAGCAAACGCAGCTCGATCTGCGAGTAGTCGGCCGTCAGCAGGACATGGCCCGGCTCGGCCACGAAGGCGCGGCGGATCTGCTGCCCCATCTCGCGGCGAACGGGAATATTCTGCAGGTTGGGATCCGACGACGAGAGTCGCCCCGTCGCCGCCACCGTCTGGTTGAACGAGGCGTGGATGCGTCCGGTGCGCGCGTTCACCATGCCGGGCAGCGCATCGACGTAGGTGCCCTTGAGCTTGCTGATCTGGCGATGCTCGAGGATCTTGCGCGGCAACTCGGCGGCGGGGTGGTCGAGCGCCGCCAGCTTCTCCAGCGTTTCCTGATCGGTGCTGGCCGCGCCGGTGACGCCGGTCCGGCCCTGGACGGGCAACTTCAGTTCGTCGAACAACACGGTGCGCAGCTGGGGCAGCGAGCCGATGTTGAAGGGATGGCCGGCCAGCTGGTAGATGCCCGCCTCGATGGTGGTCAGGTGTCCGCCCATCTCCTCGCCCAGACGAGCCAGGTAAGCGGTATCGAGGCGGATGCCGTGGAACTCCATGGCGGCCAGCACCTCGATGAGCGGCACCTCCACCTCGTCGTAGAGGTTGCGCAGCGGCGGTTGGGCCAGAAGCTTCTCTTCGAGCAAATGCGCCAGGCGCCAGGCGACGTCGGCGTCCTCGGCGGCATACTCGGCCACCCGGGCGGTGGGCACCTCGTCCATGGTCAGCTGCGGCTGTTTCGGCTTCTTCTTGCCGATCAGCTCGGTGATGGTGATGACCTGATGGTTGAGATAGCGGCGCGACAGCTCCTCCAGCCCGTGGCTTCGCTCGCCGGCATGGAGAAGATAATCGGCCACCATGGGATCGCCAGCGACCCCCGCGACGGGCACACCCCGGGCGCTCAGCACCAGGAGATCGTACTTGATGTTCTGATTGATCTTGGCGCGGGCGGGATCGGCCAGGAGGGGACGCAGCGCATCGAGGACCCGGGGTTCGTCCAGCAGCGCCGAGCCGGCCGGTCCGCGCAGGGCCAGGTAGTAGGCCTGCCCTTCCTGCCAGCAAAGAGCGATGCCGACAATCTGGGCGTCGAGTGGGCTGAGGCTGGTGGTCTCCAGGTCGAAGGCGAAGCGTGGCTGCTGCTGCAGCTGGGTCAGGAGGGCGTCAAACGCCTCGGCGGTATCGACGAGTGTGTACTGGGCCTGCCAGGCGCTGCCGGCTGGCGCAGCCGGAGCCGAGGGAGCGGCCTCGGCCGAGGTGGAGGCCGTGGCGTCGGCCTCACCAACATTGGCGCCAAAGGGGAAAAGTTCCTCGGCAGAGAACAGCTCGGCCTGCACCGGTTTCTCTTCGGCGCGGGCCTGGGTGCGGATCTGCTGGGCCAGCCCCTGGAAGCCCCACTCGCGGCACATAGCCATCAGCCGCTCGACGTGCATCGGCCGGAGGCGCCAGTTATCCCAGTCGTAGGAGAGGGGCACGTGCTGATCGAGACGCACGAGTTTACGGCTGACGGCGACGAGGTCGGCGCTGGCGCGGAGGCTCTCCTGTTTCTTGGCGCCGGCCACCTTGTCGATGTTGGCCAGCAGGTTGTCGAGGGTGTCGAACTCCTGGAGTAGTTTGGCGCCGGTCTTGAGGCCGATGCCCGGGACGCCGGGGACGTTATCCACGGAGTCGCCAACGAGCGCCTGCAGATCGACGACCTGGTCGGGGCGTACCCCCCAGTCGGCGAGCAGTTCGGCGGGGCCGAACTCTTCCTGCTTGCGGAGGTTGTAGATGCGGACGCGGTCGCCCAGGAGCTGCCGGCAATCCTTGTCAGCGGTGCAGAGGCGCACGTCGAGATCGCGCTCGGCGCCAACGCGGGCCAGAGTGGCGAGGATGTCGTCAGCCTCGAAGCCGGCCACCTCGAGCACGGGGATAGACATCGCCTCGGTAGCCTGCTGGATGAGTGGGATTTGCAGGACGAGATCGCTGGGCATCTCCTCGCGGTGCGCCTTGTAGTCGGGGTAGATGGCGCTGCGGAAGGTAGGTTCGTGGCGATCAAAGGCACAGATGAGGTAGTCGGGCTGAAGGCCGCGCAGGAAGAGCAGATCGCGGACGAAGCCGAACAGGGCGTTGGTGGGGACGCCCGAGGGGCTGCTCATGCCGCGGATGGCAAAGAAGACCTGGAAGATGAGCGAATGCGCATCGACCAGGTAAAGTTTTCCACGTTCGACGCCAGAGGACATGGTGGTGTGAGACTCAGGAGGAACGAACGATGGAAGCGTACCCGGGAAGGAACCATGCTCAACCACCTTTCGGAGCAGGGCCGGATCGCGACATCGACCGGGAAACCTGACCGAAAAAACGGGCGGGAGGAGTTAGCACAGGTACAGCATGAAAATCACGAGTCCGAAAGTCCTGCTCGATGCCTGACAGGGTCGTGGGTTGTGGGATAATAGACAAACAGAGTGAGAACAGGACGTGTTCGTAAACGATGGAAGGCGTCATTACCTTGCACTCTCACTCTAAGCAGGCCAGGAAAGCCTGTCAATACAAACTTGTCGCCGCGGATGGCGCAAGTGGCAGCATGGACGCGACCGGCGCGATCCGCCCAGGCGACCGGGGCGGACCAGCGGATAGGTTCTCCTGGCGGGTCAAATCCGTTGACATGCTCCGGACGCCGTTTACACTGGGTTAGGTGGGCAGATTGTCATATCCACCTGATTCCACTCAAGCGGCACTAACTCGACTATCACACCATCCCGCCTTCTCGCGGGCGAGGTCTGGTCCATGGCAAAGAAAAAAGGCAGTGGGTCGAACCTGGGGTTGATCATCACCCTGGTGTTCTTCGTGCTCGCGACAGTCATCCTGGGCGTGACCACCTACATGGGGTTCTCGGCGCAGGAGGAAAAAGACAAGGCTGTCGCCAAAATGAAACAGGAAAAGGACGTCGCCGAGAACGACTCCAAGTGGCACCGCTATCAGTCGCGGTACCTGCGTGGCATCATCGGACGGCCCCCCGCGGGCGTGGACGCCGCCGACGTGGCGCGCGAGAAGCAGCAGTTCGACGCAGGCCAGCTGCCGTTCGCCAACAACCAGAAGGACAAGGACGACTTCGCCAAGCTGTCCAAGGACCTCAACGAGAAGTTGCCCTGGGATGCGTCCAAGGCGACGGCTCCGTCGCGCACCTTCGAGCAATGGGTGGCTCAGAAGGACCAGGAGATCGACGGCATCAAGGGCCGCCTGAAAAAGGCCGAGGATTCCGCAGCTCGCGAAAAGCGCGAGAAGGAAGACGCGGAGACGGCGGCCCAGAAGGAGATCGCCTCGCTGAAGTCAGCGCTGGACGACGTCCGCAACAAGGCGCTGACCGACCGCAAGAAGGACCTCGAAGACATCGCGTCCAAGTCCGACACCCTGCGCAAGGACGGCGAATCGCTGGCCGACCTGCGTCGTCGACTCGATGCCGCCGTCAAGGATCTCGACAAGCAGACTGCCCTGGCCAAGAAGCTGACCAGCGAGCTGGCTACCGCCAAGAAGGAAACACGCGAGCTCCGCGATTCGCTCGACGAGAACCGCACCCGACTGGCCGCGCTACTCGAACGCACGGGTCAGGATCCCCGCGCCGTGGAGCAGGCGGTGCTCGATGCCAGGTCGTCCCAGATTCTCCGCGAGTGGAACCGCGACTGGCACATCGTCGATCTCGATCGGCGGGGCACCATGCCGTACATCAACCTGGGCACGGCCGACAGCGTGGCTCCGCAGGTCACCTTCAGCATCCATGCGATGACGGCCGACGGCAAGCTGAACCCCACGGCCAAGGGCACGCTCGAGGTGGTCCGGGTGATTGGGTCGCACCTGGCCCAGGCACGCATCACGTCGGTGAAGGACCCCAAGCAGGATCCCATTCTGAAGGGCGACCGGCTCTTTAACCCGACGTGGGATCCGACCCGCAAGAAGCACGTCGCCATCGCTGGCATGGCCGACATCGGCGGCGACGGCTCGTTCAACACCGAGGATCTGCGCCGGCTGCTGGCGAAGCAGAACGTCGAGATCGATGCCTTCATCGACACCAAGGACGAGAAGACGCCGAAGATCGGGGGTAGTGGTATCACGGTGAACACCGACTACCTGATCCTGGCCGACCCGCTGGATGGCGTCAACCATCCCCGGTCGCGCGACAAGGCTTACACCGCCGCCTTCGACAAGCTGATGCGCGAGATGCGCGACAAGGCTGCTGCCAACGGCGTGCATGTGATCGGCCTGCGGCGCTACCTGGAAATGATCGGCTACCGCGCTCCGAAGATCGCCTCGGGCACCAGCTACTAACCGGATCCCGAGCATGGCACGAGGCGGGGCACGTCGAACGATGTGCCCCGCCTCGCTGCGTTTACACTACCCGTCTCTGGAACAGTTCACTCGACGGTGACGCTCTTGGCCAGGTTGCGCGGCTTGTCCACGTCGCAGCCCCGCAGCAAGGCGATGTGGTAGGCCAGGAACTGCAGCGGCACGGCGGTGACCAGCGGTTGCAGGTACTCGGGCACGCTGGGCACCTCGATGATCTCGTCGGCCATGGCGGCGGCTTCTTCCTCGCCCTCGCTGACGATGGCGATCACCGGGCCACGCCGCGCCTTCACTTCCATCAGGTTGCTCATCACCTTGTCGAAGATCGGCCCGCGCGGCATGAGAAACACACTGGGTGTCTGTTCGTCCACCAGGGCGATGGGACCGTGCTTCATCTCGGCGGCGGGATAGCCCTCGGCGTGGATGTAGCTGATCTCCTTCAGCTTCAGTGCCCCTTCCAGCGCCACCGGGAAGAGATACTGCCGGCCCAGGTAGAGGAAGTTGCGCACGTGGGCATACTTCTCGGCGATGCGGCGCACCTGGTCGTCGCAGCCCAGGGCCCGGCGGACCATGTCGGGGATGGCTCGCATCTCGCGGATGACCTGCTGCCCCTGCAAGCTGGACATGTGCCGCAACCGGCCGAAGTACAGCGCCAGCATCGCCAGGACGGCCACCTGGTTGGTGAACGCCTTGGTGCTGGCGACGCCGATCTCCGGCCCGGCGTGGAGGTAGACCCCGCCGTCGGCTTCCCGGGCGATGGTGCTGCCGACGACATTGCAGAGAGCTAATGTCGGATGTCCCTTGCGCTTCGATTCGCGCAGAGCGGCCAGGGTGTCGGCTGTTTCGCCGGACTGCGTCAGGGCGATGACGATGGTGTTGCGATCGATGGGAGGGTTGCGGTAGCGAAACTCGCTGGCGTACTCCACCTCGACGGGAATCCGGGCGAACTCCTCGATGAGATACTCGCCCACCAGGGCCGCGTGGTAGCTGGTGCCGCAGCCGGTCAGGATGATGCGCTCGACGTCGCGGAGCTGCTGCGAGGTCAGATTCAGGCCGCCAAAATGAGCGGTCGAGTCGGAGTCGTACAACCGGCCGCGCAGGGCGTTCTCCAGCGCCTCGGGCTGCTCGTAGATCTCCTTGAGCATGTGATGGTCGAAGAGGCCCTTGTCGGTGTCGGCCATCTCGAGGTGGATGCAGTGGACGGTGGCATCGACCCGGGCGCGATCCTGATCGAGGACATGCCAGTCCTCCGCCGTCAGCACACAGACCTGATGGTCCTGCATGTAGACGACCTTGTCAGTTTTGCCGACCAGGGCAGAGGGATCGCTGGCGAGGAAGTGTTCCTGCTCGCCGACGCCGACCACCAGCGGGCTACCCAGACGTGCCCCGACGAGGACGCCGGGAAACTTCGGGCTGACGATGGCGAGGCCGTAGGTGCCCTTGAGCAGGGCCAGCGCCTTGGTCACCGCCTCGACGAGGAGGCTGGACGAGGCGGCACCGCGTCCGTTGCGCGAGGCGGACAGGCTGCGCAACTGCTGAGCGATCAGCTGGGCGATGACCTCGGTATCGGTGTCGCTGACGAACTCACAGCCCTCGGCCTGCAGCATGCGCTTGAGCGTGGCGTAGTTCTCGATGACGCCGTTATGCACGACGGCGATCTGACCATCGCCGGAGATGTGGGGATGGGCGTTGCGATCGTTGGCGGGCCCGTGCGTCGCCCAGCGGGTGTGGCTGATGCCGACGGAGCCGTGGACCGGTTCGTCGCTTAGCAGACGAGCTAGCTCCTGAATGCGCCCCGCCCGTTTACGGACGTGCATGGTGGAGCCGGAGCCATCGGTGTCGAGCACGGCGAGGCCGGAGCTATCGTAACCGCGATACTCCAGGCGACGGAGACCGTCCACCAGGATCGATTGCGCTTCCTGCTGGCCGATGTAACCGATGATGCCGCACATGCTGCGTTCCTCCCTGAACCTGGCCGGCCCGGGCGGGGCTGGCGCGGAACTCCATTCACGTCGGTGAACGGAGCAGTCTACCCCGATGCGCGCCGAGCGAGCAAGCCGACTTGCTCGGCCGGGCGGGCCGGCGTTGGGAGATGCGCGCTACTCTTCAGGTGCTGACGCACGCGGGGTCACCGTCCGGCGTCCGAGCGCGATTCGATTTTTCTGGAGGCGACGCCTGCGACGCGTTTTCCTGCTAGACTATCGAAGGTTATTCGCCCACACCCGAGTGATTCATGGCTAGTTCGCCAGAGGAGCGGTTATCGAGTCACACGCCGCCATCTCCGCCCAGGGTTCCCGCTAACCTGAGAGAGGGGCTGCAGAAGGGCTCTCGTGCGCTGCGGCTACTTCGTCAGTGCAATCGGGCACTACTGGAGGCCACCGAAGAAGGTGCCCTGCTGCACGCGGTCTGTCGGCTGGCGGTGGAGGTGGGAGGCTACCGGCTAGCGTGGGTGGGGCAGACCGAGCCCGGCCAGGGCTATGCGCTGCATCCCACCGCCTGGTTTGGCCTCGAGGAAGCCGCCGTCCGATTGATTGCCGACAGCGGCGCGGCCGCCGACCCCGGACGCAGCCCCTGGCAAAGTGCGCTGTGTGCGGGTCAACCGGTAGTGGTGCAGCACCTGTCCCCTGCTCCGGCGGATCAAACCTGGCAGGCCGTCGCCCAGCAGCAGGGGTTCGCCTCGATCCTGGCATTGCCGGTGGGGCGCGAAGGCCGGCAGGTGGGCGTGCTGGTGCTCTGTTCTTCCCAGGCGGACACGTTCGACGAGGACGAGCGCGAGCTACTCGAAGAGCTGACCAACGATCTGGCGTTTGGAATCACCAGCCTGCACATGCGGCAGGAGGCGATCCGGGTAGCCGAGGCGCTGCGCGAAAGCGAGGATCGCTACAAGCGAGCGGTGGCGGGCAGCAATGCAGGCATCTGGGACTGGGACCTGACCACTGGGCAGGCCTACCTGTCGCCACGCTTCAAGGAGTTGCTCGGCTTTCAGGACGAGGAGTTACCCAGCTCGGCCGATAGATTCTTCAGCCGGATTCATCCCGACGAGCTGGCCCACGTGCACCAGGCCGTTCAGGCTCATCTCGAGCGGCGCGTGCCCTACGACGTCGAGGTGCGGCTTCGCTGCAAGGATGGGGAGTATCGCTGGTTCAACTCGCGCGGCCAGGCGACCTGGAGCCTGCAGGGCCGACCCCTGCAGATGGCCGGCTCCATCACGGATATCCACGAGCGGCGACAGTTCGAGCAGGCGCTGCAGGAAAGCGAAGTGCGCCATCGGCAGCTGGTCGAACAGGCTCCGGACATCATCTTCATCAATCGAGGCGACCGGATCCACTACATCAATCCGACCGGGGTGCGCTTGCTGCGCGCCGCGCGCGTCGAGGACCTCCTGGGACGTCCCATCGCCGATCTCTTTCATCCGCGCACGCATGCGCTCATTCAGCAGCGCATCGCCAGGCTCCGCTCCGCTCCGGGGCGAACCGTTCCCCCCGTCGAAGAAACCATGGTGGCCCTGGATGGCACACTTCTCGACGTCGAGGTCCACGCCTCCTCGTTCCTGGCCGAGGGCGCCCTGGACATCGAAGTGGTCTGCCGCGACCTCACCGAGCGGAAGCGGACGCAGCGCGAGCTGAAGAACAACGAGGAGCGCCTACGTCTGGCACTCTCCAGCGCCAATCAGGGCATCTACGATCTGAACCTGCAGACCGGCGAGGTGGTGGTTTCTCCAGAGTATGTCACGCTGCTGGGGTACGAGCCGGAACAGTTTCGGATGAGCCTGGAGGTCTGGACGGCGCGCCTGCATCCGGAAGACCGTGAACGCTGCCTGGCCACGCTCCGTGAGTATCTGAAGGGCACGATGCCGGAGTACCGGGTCGAGTTTCGCCTGCGAACCCGACACCAGACCTGGAAGTGGTTGCTCTCCGCTGGCAGCATCGTCGAGCGCGACGAAGCGGGCACCCCGATCCGTATGCTCGGCATCCACACGGACATCACCAGCCTCAAGGAAAAGGAGAGCCAGCTCGCGTTTCAGGCGCAGCGCGCCCAGCTGCTGCTCGAGCTTCCTCGCCTGGCGGACCTGCTAACCGAGCAGGAGTTCCTGCAAGCCACTCTGGACCGACTCGAGGAGTTGACGGGCAGCCGGATCAGCTTCCTGCATTATGTCAACGAGGACCAGAACACGATTAGCCTCATCAGCTGGTCGCACTCAACGCTCGCGCAGTTCTGCACGGCCACGTTCGATGCTCACTATCCAATCACGCAGGCTGGCATCTGGGCCGATTCCTTCCGCCAGCGCAGGGCGGTAGTGATCAACGACTATGCGACATTCCCGCACAAACGCGGCCTGCCGGAAGGACACCCGAAACTCCTCCGTCTGATCACGTTACCTGTGCTGGAGCTAGGTAAGGTGCGGATGATCACGGGGGTGGGGAACAAGGAGACCGAGTACACGCCCATCGACGTCGAGACGGTGCAGCTGGTCAGTGAGGAGGTCTGGCGCATCGTGCGGCGCCGCAGCGACGAGGCCGCCCTGCATGCCAGCGAGACGCGCTATCGTCAGTTGTTCGAGGCCAACCCGCATCCCATGTGGGTCCACGACGTGGAGACGCAGCGCTTCCTGGCCGTCAACCAGGCGGCGGTCGAGCATTACCGCTACAGCGAGGCGGAGTTCCTGACCCGGGCCATGTCCGACGTTCAGCCCCCCGACGAGCAGCCTCCGCGGCTGGCGGCGCTGTCCGGGGAAGAAGCGCAGGTCTGGCACCATCTCAAGAAGGACGGCACGCGCATCGACGTGGAGCTATCCACCCAGCCGATGGAGTTTGCCGGGCGCCAGGCCCAGGTGGTGCTGGTCCACGACGTGACCCGACGGCGTCAGGTGGAGGCGGGGTTACGGCAGCAGGTACAGATGGCGGAGTTCACCGCGGCCAGCAACGCGGCCATCGCCCAACATGGCGCTCTGGACACTGCCCTGGATCAGTGCTGCCGCGCCATGGTGCAACATTTGGACGCGGCCCTGGCGCGGGTGTGGGTGCTGAATCGCACCAACCAGATACTCGAGTTGCAGGCCAGCGCCGGCCTGAGCACCAATCTCAGCGGCGCGTACTCTCGCATCGCCCTGGGCATGAACAAGATTAGCTGGATCGCCAGCGAGCGAAGGCCCTTTCTCAGCAACGATCTGCTCAACGAGGCCTGGCTGCGGGAGCCGGAGTGGGCTCGCCAGACGGGAATTGTCGCCTTCGCGGGCTATCCGCTGCTGGTCGAGGAGCAGGTGGTGGGCGTGATGGCTGTCTTTTGCCGCACGCCCCTGAGCGACACCGCGCGAGTGGCCCTGTCGTCAGTTGCCAATGCCATTGCCGTGGGCATCGAGCGTAAACGCATCGAGGAGGAGACCCGGCGCGTCAACTTTGCCCTGGAGAGCAGCGCCGATGGCATCGTGATCACCGATCAACAGGGGGTGATTCACTGGGTAAACCCGTCCATGAGCCGACTCTCGGGATACAGCCGGAAGGAGTTGCTGGGCCAGAGCCATCGGCTCTTTCGCTCGGGGAAGCACGACGAGACGTTCTACAAGAACCTCTGGTCCACCATCAGCGAGGGGAGTGTCTGGCGCGGCGAGATTCAGAACCGTCGCAAGAACGGTGAGATCCACTTCGAGGAGCTGACCATCACGCCGATTCGCGACGTCAGTGGCCAGGTGCGCCAGTTCGTAGCCATCCACCAGGACATTTCTCGCCAGAAGCTGCTCGAGGCCCAGTTCCATCAGTCGCAAAAACTCGAGGCGGTCGGGCGGCTGTGTGGCGGGGTGGCGCACGATTTCAACAACCTGCTCACGGTGATCAACGGCTACAGCGAGCTGCTGCTGACGATGCTGCCTCCGCGCGATCCCCGGCGCGAGTCGCTGCGAGCCATCCACGACGCGGGCGAGCGCGCTTCTTCGTTGACGCGCCAGCTGCTCGCATTCAGCCGACAGGCGATCCTCGAACCGAAGATCCTCGACCTCAACAAGGTGGCGCAGGAAACCCAGAAAATGCTGGGCCGGCTCATCGGCGAGGACATCACCCTGACTCTGAACCTGGATCCTGGGGTGCATCTCATCAAGGTGGATCCGGGGCAGCTGACCCAGGTACTGCTGAACCTGGCGGTCAACGCGCGCGATGCCATGCCACGCGGCGGCAGCCTCGAGATTGCCACCCACAACAGCGACCTGGACGACGCCTACTGTCAGCTACACCCCGGTGCCCGGCCGGGCCCGTACGTCGAGCTGACCTTCCGCGACACCGGCACGGGCATGCCGCCCAACGTGCTGAACCGGATCTTCGAGCCGTTCTTCACCACCAAGGCCGCCGGCAAGGGCACGGGGCTGGGCCTCTCCGTCGTCCATGGGGTGATCCTGCAGAGCGGCGGCCACATCACCGTCGAGAGTGAGGTTGGCCGCGGTACCACCTTTCAGCTGTACTTCCCCATGCACCAGCGCGGACCCAGTCTGCCCGCGCCCGAAGCCCGGCCCGCGCCGGCCACGCGCGGCCAGGAGACGTTGTTGCTGGTCGAGGACGAGGACGGCGTGCGGGCCATGGCCCTGGCTAGCCTGGCCATGCATGGTTACACGGTGCTCTCCGCCAGCGATCCGCGCCAGGCCCAGGAACTCTTTCAGGGGCACGGCAAGCCGATTGATCTGCTCGTCACCGATCTGATCATGCCAGGGATGAGCGGGCGCGACCTGGCCGACCTGCTACGCCAGCAGTGTCCGACGCTGAAGGTGCTCTACATGAGCGGTTACACCGACGATGCGCTGATTCAGCATGGTCTGGAGCAGGGCGAGGTGGCGTTCCTGCAGAAGCCGTTCAGCCCCACCTCCCTGGCAAGCAAGGTGCGCGAGGTACTGGACGCCCCGTCGTGACAGCGCAGCGCCGTCAGGCCAGGACCGGCTCGATCACTTTTCCCCCAGGCACCAGCCCCACGGGTCGGCCCTCGCGGTCATGCAGGTGCGTGGCGGGATCGACTCCCAGCAGGTGGTAGATCGTCGCCAGGACATCCTTGGGAGAGACGGGATAATCCTTCGGGAAGGCGGCGATCCGATCTGTCGCTCCCAGCACCTGCCCCCGGCGCACTCCACCGCCTGCCAGGAGCGCCGAGAACGCGCCGCCCCAGTGCTCGCGGCCGCCTCCGGGGGTTTTGTTCAACTTCGGGGTGCGGCCATGCTCGCTGAGCACGACCACCAGCGTCTCGTCGAGCAGCCCGCGCACCTCCAGGTCGTCCAGGAGGGCGGAGTAGGCCAGGTCGAACCCAGGACACAGTTCGTCGCGCAGGCGCGTTTCCTGTCGCACGTGCGTGTCCCAGGCACTGTTGGCCTCGCGGAATTCGTCCCAGAATACCGTGGTGAGCCGGACGCCCGCCTCGATCAACCGTCGTGCCGCCAGTACCGACTGTCCGAACAGAGTGAAGCCATACCGCTCGCGGAGCGAGTGCGGTTCGCGCTCCACATCGAGAGCTCGCCCCATTTTGGACGAGCTGACCAGGCGCAAGGCCATCTGCTGCTGACGGTCGAAGCCACGAGCGACCTCGCTGTCCAGGAGCCGGGCCCGGGCGCGATCGAACTGCTGCAGCAACGAACGTCGCTGATCGAGTCGGTCGAGGGTAATTTCAGCAGCGCCGGGCTGGCTGACCTGGAAGCGCATCTTCGGGGCGATGCCGACGAATGGGTCGCCCTTTGTCGCCTGCCCGTGGAACTCGGCCCAGACGGGATCGTAGCCCGTCCCGAGGAAACCGCCGAAGGGTCCGCCGCGGCGAAACGGTTCGGAGCGGCTGGAGAATTTCCAGGGCAGCGCTACCTGGGTCGGCAGGTCGCGCAGGTGCTGGCCGCCGCGCGTCGCCAGGTAATCCAGCACCGACCCGAAGCAGGGCCAGTGCCGGGTATCGCGCGGGTTCAGTTCCATCGGGATGTCAGTGGTGGGCACCCCCGAGAGTGCATAGGCAACATTGTGGATGTTATAAGGCGATGTCAGCGAGCGAATCAGTGTAGCCCGATGCATCACCCGGGCAGTGCGCGGCAGGTGCTCGCAGATCTGCACCCCAGGGACGCTGGTGGCGATGGGGCGAAACTGGCTGCGCACGTCGTCGGGAGCCTCGGGCTTGAGGTCGAACGTCTCGAGCTGGCTGGGTGCGCCGTAGAGGTAGAGCAGGATGCACGACTTTGCCTGGCCAAACCGGCGCAGGCTGGCCGCGCCGGGGGCAGCGCCGGCATCGAGATCGGCCAGCGTCAGACCGAGCAGCCCCAACCCGCCGGCCCGGAGCGCCTCGCGCCGGGTCAGGCCGTCGCACAGGCGCGTGGTCGATCCGAGAATGCGCAGCATCGTTGAACTCCCCCAGAGCGTCTACCGGAGCCGAGCTTTGATGGTACTCCAGTCCTTGCCCGGCGCGAACGCAAAATGTCTGCATCGACTCCAGCGAACAGCTCTGTAGAATGAGCAGAGCCTATTTTAACGGCCTGTTCATGGCTGTTCCCGATCCGGTGGTGTCCGGTCCCCTTCCCTACCTCAAGGTAGAGCCATGCGTACCCTTCTTCCCCGTTACTCCGGGCTTGCCCTGGCTGGGCTCGTCCTCTCCACGATGACTCTTCGAGCCGAGGAGAAACCCACGCCCCAGGGGGGGTCGGTGATCACGGCGATTTTCCAGGGGCTGCTGGGAGGGAGCACTCCAGCGGCGACGGCCCCAGGTTCCCCTCAGCAGGAGGCAGCGGCCAAGGGCAGCCACAAGGTGGATGCCCCCATCGTCGTGCTGGGTAGCGACGGACGGACTCGACTGCAGACGCTCTGTGTCGATCCTGAGGGGCGCGTGCTGGCCCTGGTGGCTCCGCCGCGCGGGTACGGTGCTCCGGCGAAGAACGCCTCGGGTGAGGTTCAGGTATTTGGGAAGGACGGCAAGCAGGTCAAACACTGGAAGGTCGACTTTCACACGCACTCGATCAACACCGGACCGGACGGAATCATCTACGTGGCAGGAGATGGCAAGATCGCCCGGTTCGACTCGCAAGGGAAACTTCTTTCGACGACCGAGCTACCGTTCATTGCTGAGGCGCTCAAGGACAAGGACGCTCTGCGTAAAGAAGCCGAGGAGCAGCTCAAGCAGCAGCGCGAATCGATGAAGCGCGTCGTCGAGGTCTACCGCAAGCGTGTCGACGATCTCGAGAAGATCGCGGAGGACAAGCGCACCACGCTGCAGAAACGGCAGCTGCAGCAATATAAGCAGCTGCTCAAGTCTTACGAAGGACCGATAGGGGAGGAGAACCTCGACTCGATCATCCAGTCCAAGATCGGTCGGCTTCGCATCATCAACGGCGTGGCGGTTTCCAGCAAGGATGTCTTCGTGGCCTGCGGCGAGGGCAAGGGATACGGATACGCCGTCTGGCGTCTGGATCACGACCTGAAGAACCCCAAGCGCGTCCTGACCGGCCTGGGTGGCTGCTGTGGGCAGATGGACATCCAGTGCTGCGAGGAGGATCTCCTGGTTGCCGAGAACACGCGGCATCAGTTCGCCCGCTACGACCGGGATGGCAAGGCCCGCGGCAGCTGGGGGAAACGGACCACGGGGAACGACCTGTCCTGCTTCGGCGGCTGCTGCAATCCGATGAATCTGCGCGTGTTGAAGGGCAAGGAGATCTACACGGCCGAGTCGGAAGGTCTCATCAAGCGGTTCAGCGACAAGGGAGAATTCCTGGGAGTCGTCGGCCACGCGCCGTTGACCGGTGGATGCAAGAATGTCGCGGTTGGTGTCTCGCCTGACGGGTCGAAGGTCTACTTCGCTGACCAGCCTGGCTCACGCATCATCGTCCTGACCCGGAAGCCCAGCGAGTCCACCAAGGAGTGATGCATGATGCGCCGCCTTCTCCTGCTCGTCTGTGTGGCCGTCCTGACATGGGCGGCCTCGCCGGTTCGCGCCGCCAGCGATCTCGTGCTGGTTGTCATGGATCCCATGGCGCTGGAGCTTTCGTGCCCGTGCGTCAAGGGGTACGCGCAGCGAAACTATAGCAAGCTGGCCGCCCATCTGACGAAGCAACTGGGCCGCGAGGTCAAGCTGCACTTCGCCGACAACCTCGCCACCGCGCTGAAGGTCAAGACGGGGGGACGGGCCGACCTGGTCATTGGCAAGGACTCGGTGGTCGAGGCGGGGGCCGCGGCCAACAAGCTGGCGATCTCGCGTCTGGTGTCGTTGACGGACAAGCAGGGCAAAACGACGCAGACCGGCCTGTGGGTGGTCGCCGCGAAGGATCCTGCGCTCAGCGTGGCCGACCTGCAGGGCTACGACCTGATCTTCGGCCTGGCCGACGCTGCCGAGAAGCACGCCGCCGCCCTGAACCTGCTCGACGATTTTGGCATCAAGGCACCGGCGAAGCGCAACACGTGTGGCTCGTGCAGCGACGCTGCCCGGAAGCTGCTCGACGAGCATCAGGCGGGTCGCAAGGCCGCTGCCGTCATCTCCAGCTATGCCCAGCCGTTGCTGGAAGGGTGCGGCACCATTCAGAAGGGCGATCTGCGCGTGATTGGCACCACGGCGGAGGTCCCGTTCGTCACCGCCTTCGTGCGGAGCGACCTGCCGGCCGCGGAGAGCGCCGCCATCAAGAAGGCGCTGCTCGAGGTGGCCAAAGACGCGGCCCTGTGCAAGCTGCTGGAGACGAAGCAGGGGTTCGTGGGACTACCGGCCGGGGCGGCAAAAAAAAAGTAACTCCGCCTCCCGGTAGTCCGATCCAGAATCCTGACTGGACCGGGTGGCGCGGGCGGAATCGTGATGGTCGGGTGGTCTGGCTGCCCGACCGTTTGCCTGCGCGGGCCAACATCCTCTGGCGGGCGCCCCTGCCGGGGAAAGGGCTCGGCGGCATCGCGGCCACTTCAGACGTCGTTCTCGTCTCCGCGCGCGAAGCGATGGATACCACGGACGCCTATCTTTGCCTGGATGCAGCCACCGGCAAGGAACGCTGGCGCCACCTCAATCCCGCGCCGGCCGACAAGGAACTCGACTACGGCAACTCCCCCCGCGCCACCCCGCTCTTGCACGGTAAGCAGGCCTTCCTGGCTGGCGCCTTCGGTCACCTGCACTGCGTCGAGATCGCCACCGGCAAGGTGGTGTGGGAAAAAGATCTCCGCGACGAGTTCGGCGCCACGGACGAGCGGAAATGGGGACATTGCTCCTCGCCGCTGCTGGCTGACGGTCGGCTGATCGTCAACCCGGGCGGCAAGAAGGCCTCGCTGGTCGCGCTCGAACCGACGACCGGGAAGGTGCTCTGGCAAACGCCAGGGGCACCGGCCAGCTATGGCAACCTGATCGCTGCCACACTCGGCGGGCGGCAGCAGGTGGTTGGCTTCGACAGTGAGTCACTGGGCGGCTGGGATCTGGCCACAGGGAAACGGCTCTGGCGCATCGTTCCGCCGCGCCCCAGTGACTTCAACGTCCCCACCCCTCTCGCCGTGGCGGGCCAGCTCCTGGTCGCCTGGGAGAACAACGGTACCCTGCTCTTTCGCTTCGGGAAGGATGGCATCGTCGAGGCCAAACCCGTCGCCACCTATCCCCGGCTAGCCCCCGACATGCACACGCCCGTGGCCGTGGCGAGTCGTGTCTTTGGCGCCTGGAATGGCCTGCACTGCCTCGACCTTCGGCGGGATCTGGCTCCCATCTGGGTGCGCCGTGACGTCGCTTCAGGTCGCTATCTCACGCTGATCGCCAGCGATACCCGGGTGCTGGCCATCACCATGACCGGCGAGCTGATGCTGTTCGATGCCCAGGCCGACGAGTTTCGCCTGCTCGGCAAACTGCCTGTCTTCGCCGACGAAAACGGCATGTACGCCCATGCAGCCCTGGTGGGTCGGCGACTTTATCTGCGAGGAGAGCGCGAGCTGGTCTGCCTCGACCTGGGTTCATGACGCCAGCCGCACGATGTACAGCGTGCCCTTGAGCCGTCGGCCTCCGGGTTCGCCGGCTCGCAGCATCTGGGAGGTGAACGGCATGCCTTCCCGGGTCAGCGTCTCGCGAAACAGGGCAGCAGGGATGCGGTCGAGGTCGGTCAGCAGGCAGACGCCATCCGGCGCGAGCAGCTGCTTGATGATGCCAACCAGCGGCGGGATGTTGCCGGGCTCGTAGGTCAGGTCGGCAGCCAGGATGACGGGAAAGGTGACCCCCGCGGGCGGATGGCGCCAGTCAATCGGTAGGGTGTCAAAATTGGTGAAGCGGTTGAGCCGGGCGTTGGCGGCTGCGAACTCCAGCGCGGTGAGGTCGTAGTCACTGAAGGTCACACGAACGCCGCGCGACAACGCGGCGATGCCGGGCAGCCCCAGGCCGCAACCGATCTCCAGGGCGTGGTTGCCACCCGGCCAGGGGTTCCGGACGATCCACTTGGCCAGCATCCGCGCCGCGGGCCACAACTCGGCCCAGTAGGGCATGTAGCCATCGTTGACGATGGCCGCGTTCACCGCCGGATGATCGAGAATCCGGTCGGATCGACTGGGTCGCTCGATGACAAAAGTCTGGTCGTCGATGAAGACCTGCTCGCGGAGGGAAGGTCCCAAGGCCTCGCGCGGGGTGCGGGGCAGGAATGGCAGCGGAGAAACAGGATCGTTCATGGTGGGTTACAGCAGGTGAACGCAGGAGGTTAGCTCGTCGGGGGTGATGGAGCGCTCTCCCGGGAGCAAACAGTACGCCGCGGGACTTCCCATCGTATCGAGGATGACATGCCGAGGCGAGGGGCGAGCGAACCCCTCTTCGCAGGGAATGTGCCCCGTGACGAGCAGGTCGGCGCCGACAAGGTCGAGAAAGGCGGCCACGTGGTCGCTGCGCGTGTCGCGGCCCCAGACCAGGGCATACAGCGCGCCGCCTGGAGCCTCGTCGGCGGGCAACGTGGGTTCGCGCTGCAGCACCTCCAGGCTGAACTCGGGCAGGCGGCGTTCAGTGGGCAGGCTGTGGCTGAGGAAGACGTTGCCAACCGTTCGTATCGCGTAGGGCAGCGCGCCGATCAGCTCGGTGTACAGGGCCATCATCTCATCAGCGTGGTCGCCGTAGGCGGTCCGCACTCCCTTGAGGAACTGCTCGGTCAGGTCGATGTCGTACTTCATGACCTGGCGGCCGGCGGCCTGGGCCTGCTCGTGATTACCGACCAGGAAGTGGATGCGACCAGGGAACTGGCAGGCCAGCGCGGCGACGAGGTCGAGCATCTGGTGCGACTTGTCGCCGCCACCGGGGTAGACGAACATGCCGTGGATGAGTTCCTGCACGACGAGATGACGGCGGGGATGATGAACGAGGTCGGCGCGGAGCAAGAGTTGGCGGAAGTTCTCGACATTTCCGTGCATGTCTCCGCCCACCAGCACGTCCTCGGCATCACTCAGCTGGACGAGACGGCCCTGGCGGCCTGGTGTGGCGCGAAACGCAACGATGGCCCGGCGCAGGGTGTTCAAACGGAGGTCGATGCTCTTCATGGCCAGCATCCGCGGAGGGGGGGTGATGGGGATATCTTACGGCGCCAGAGCCGGCTGGAAAGCGACGGCCGAGGAAGGCCGTCTGTCAATCGATGGGCCGCGCTGGTAGGTTGATGCAGGGGAAGAATCTGGGCGTGGCTGGCGTCGGGGATCTCCAGCCGTGGCCGGGTGCCAGGTAGCCGCTCATGAACAACGATACACTCGCACCGCCCGCCCCGGAGAGGGCAGCGTCGCCCTGGCCGTTCGGCTGGCTGGGCCTGTTCGCGCTGGGGTGGGTGGTCTACGAGCTAACGCACTCGCCGGGGGTGGCCTCGGTCCTTATCTGCCTCAAGTTCGGCTGGGAGGACTTCCAGACCGGGTGGTGGCTGTGGCGCCAGGACGACCACCCCGGACGGCGGCGCAGCCTGGTGAGTCTCTACCTGGGATGGGGGTTGTGGAAGACGGCGGCAGTCGCCTTTCTCATGAGCGTCGCCTACGCCATGATCACCCCGCGCGAGCTGGCGCAACCGGCGGCTCCGCAGTCGCTCATCGCCTTTGTCGGCACCTTCGTCGCCAGCCTGGCCAGTTTCATCATCTCGGCGGTGCTGACGCTCAGCGCGGTCGTCGGCGCCTGGCGCGGCGGCCATCGCCTGTGGTTGGACCGGGCCGTCCACCGAGCGCGGCGCCACGATGTCTTCCCGCCGACCCCCTTCTGCCTCGGCCGCAGCAATAGCCTGGCGCTGCCTCTCATCACGGCGCTGTGCTTCCTGGCTCTGTTCCTCGTCGTGACGATGCTCGTGGTGGCCCAGTTGACGCCGATCACCGCCTTCGTCGGCTTCACGCTGGCCATCTTCATTCCGGTGATGGTCGTCGTCCTGCGCGAGATGATCACCAGCCAGGTCTGGGCCGAGACGCCCGAGGAATGCTGGCCCGAGGGGTGGGAACCGTTTGTCTCCCCAGGCACGGGACCGTGTGAGTCATGACCTTCCTCCACGCTTACCTCCTAGGCGGCCTCGTCCTCGCGGGCATCCCCGTGCTACTGCATCTGCTGCTGCGCCAGAAGCCGCGCCGCCTGCCGTTCCCCGCCTTTCGCTTCCTGAAGGCACGGCACCGGATCAACCAGCGTCGGCTGCAACTCCAGCATCTGCTGCTGCTGCTGCTGCGCATCCTTGTCCTGGCGGCGCTGTGTCTGGCGCTGGCCCGGCCGTTGCTTGTCTCGCACCACCTGGGTCGGCCGGATGATCGCCCCGTGGTGGCCACCCTGCTGTTCGACACCAGTGCCAGCATGGAGTATTCCGTGGGCGGCGTGTCGCGACTGGACGACGCCCGGACTCGCGCCCGCGAACTGCTGGCGGAGATGAAGTCCGATAGCCGGGTCGCCATCCTGGATGCCGCCGAGGAAGCCCCGCCGACACTGCTTCCCCCGGTCGAGGCCCGGTCGCGGCTCGAATCGCTGCGCCTGCGTCCGGGTGCGGGGTCCCTCAATGGTGCGGTAGTACGCGCGCTGCGATTCCTGCAGCAACAGGAGGGCGGCGAGGACGGCCCACCGCGCCTGCTGTACGTCTTCACGGATCGAACCCGGGCCAGCTGGGAGATGACTGGCCTGCGTCCCACCCTGCCCGAGGGCGTCAACGTCCTGCTGGTCGATGTCGGCGTCGATACGCCCCGCGACCTGGGCATCGAGCGCGTCGAGATCGTGCCGCCCGTCGTGGCGGCGGGTGCACGCTTCGAGGTGCGGGTGCAGGTGCGCGGCACTCCTGGCGGACACGAGAACGAACTGTCGTGCCTGATCGAAGGGGAGGATCGTCCCCCAGACCGCCGGCCCGTGCTCCTCGAGAAGGGGCTGACCTCGGACACCCTGGTGTTCGAGCGCACCGCGCCCACTCCACCGACCACGGCGACCGGTGACGTGCCTTACCAGATCACGGTGCGGTTGGGCACGCGCGATGCGTTGCCGTTCAACAACACCCGGCAGGCCACCTTCCAGGTCCGCGTCGGACGCAAGCTGCTCACCCTGGTCGATCGGCGCGACGATGCCGCCACCCGCATCTGGACCGCGGCTCACGCCGCCACCCGGTCGTTCCAGGTCGAGATGCGCACCTTCGACGAGGCCGACAAACTCACCGCTCGCGACCTTACTGGCTTCAGCGTCATGGCACTGTTCGAGAACAGCGCGGTGCCCGAGGGCTGGTGGAAGCGGCTGCAGAGCCACACGCGGGCGGGCGGCGGGCTGGCCATCATCCCCGGCGGCGAAGAGGTGACCGGCGGGCTGGCCAACTTCAACAAGCAGGGTCTGACGGCCGGGCTGTTGCCGGCTCCGCTCGACCGGCTGGTGGACGCTCCGGCCGGCAAGCCGGTCGTGTGGGAGCGTTTCTCCGGCGCGCATCCGCTGATGGCTCCGTTCGTCGCCTGGACGCGCACCGTCGATCCAGATTTCGCCCGGGACGACCTGCGTCCGTTCGTCCGCCGTTACTGGGCCGTCGGCACTCCGGTCAGCGATGCGATCACCATCGCGCATTATGCCGATGGATCGCGCCGCCCTGCCCTGCTCGAACGCCCCGCCGGCAAGGGTCGCGTGGTGCTGTTCACCTCGCCGCTCGACTTCCGCTTCATCGACGCGCGGCGGACGCTGCAGTGGAACAACTACTGGACCGACTCGTCGTTCGGGCTGGTGCTGATCGACCGCGTCTGTCGCTACCTGGGGGGCGAGGTGGCGGTTCCACAGCTGAACTTCACCTGCGGCCAGGTGGCCCGGCTACAGCTCACCACCCTGCCCCAGCCTCCGCTGACGCTGGCCGGTCCCGACCTTGCAGGTGCCGAGCGGACGGTGAAGCCGCCGGGGGAAGATGGTGTGGTGCTGTTGCCTCAGGCGGTGGCGCCGGGCAACTACCTGCTGCAGGAAGGGCGCGGCCAGACCGTGGCCGGGTTCAGCCTGGCCATCGCCCCGCTCGAGGGCGACCTGGAGCGCCACTCGGTCGAAAGTCTGGAAGAGATCTTCGGCGCGGACACCGTCGTGCAGGTGGGCCGGTCGTTGTCGCTGAAGGAAGCGCTGAGCCAGGTCCGGCAACCGCCCATCGAGTTGCTGCCCTACCTGATGTTGCTGTTACTCGCCTTCCTGAGCCTGGAGGGGTGGCTGGGCAACCGCTTCTACCGCCGCGAATCTCCGACGGGAGAAGCGCCATGAACTACGTCCTCGATCCCGTCTGGCCCTGGTCGCGGCTGTGGGAAGTGGTGTCGCAGATTTCCCCCGCCGTGCAGGGCGTGGCCGTGCTGGCGGCGTTGCTCGCGCTGGTGCTTCCCATCGCGGTGCTCGGCCGGGCCCGCCCGGCGTGGCGGCTGGGGCTACTCAGCGCGCTGGCCATGGCGCTCTTGCTCGTCAGCCAGCATACCTGGAGCCTCGTCTACGCTGGCTGTCGCGGAGTTACCGGATCGGCATGGTACGCCTTCCCCCTGGCCCTGGTCGCACACCTTGGGTTGTTCCTCCTCCTGATCGGGCCATCGCTGCTGGCGGGGCTGAGCGTCGGCGCGTACCTGGGCACGCCGCGCGTCGGCTGGCTGCGCCTCACCCTGGTCGCCGGGCTACGGCTGCTGGCCTTCGTGCTGACGATGATCGCCCTGGCGCGTCCCTCGTTCGGCTGGGTGAAGCAGGAGCAAACACTGTCGCAGTTGTTTCTCCTGCTCGACGCCTCGCGCAGCATGACGGTGCAGGACGAACGCGGCAAGGAATCGCGCTGGGATCTGGCGACACGGACGCTGACCGGCGTCGAGCCACTGCTGACCCGTCTCCGCGACGAACAGCAGGTGGATGTTCAGATTTTTCGATACGGCGACGAGTTGCAGGAAGCGACGCTGCAGACGCTGGGCGCTCCGACCGGGCCGCGGACCGACCTGGGAGCCGCTCTGCGCACGCTACTCGATCGGCGCGATCCACGCCTGACCGTGCGAGGTGTGCTGGTGCTGGGCGATGGCGCGGACAACGGTGGGACACCGGCGCTGGCGGAAGCCATGCGCTGGCGGGCGGCCGGGCCGACCATCACCACGTTCGCCAGCGGCAACCCGGGCACCACGCCCCGGCAAAATGACGTGGCCATCACCTCCATCACGACCTCGCCCCGGCCCTTTGTCCCCATCAAGGGAAAGCTCGGCGTGCGCCTGCAGGTGGATGCCCGGGGCTACGAAAACTCCCGGGCCCGCGTGCGGTTGTTTCTCGATTCCGACGGCCAGGAACGCGAGGTGCTGGCACGCGACGTCAACCTGCCGCTGACCACTGGCAACGAGGTGGCCCTGGAGGTCGATGCCCCGGACAAGCCCGGCGAGGTCAAGGTCCGCGCCGTCGTCGAGCTGGCCGAGCCCGACGACCTGCCGCTGAACAACACCATCGAAACCTTCGTGACCATCTCGCGCGAAGGGATTTCGGTCCTGCTCGTCGATCGGCAACGTGCGTACGAACCGCAGTTTCTCTGCGATGCGCTCCTGCAAGAGGCTCGCCGAATCCGTCTCACACCCGTTTGGGTGCGCGGCGGCCGCCCGGCTCGAGGAACGCTGTTTGGCAATCAGCCCTACGATGTGATCATTCTCGGCGATGTGACTGCTGACCAACTCCGCGCGATCGACCCAGACGCGCTCAATCGGATCGAGCAGCAGGTCACCCGCGGCGCGGGGCTGCTTGTCCTGGGGGGATACGTCAACCTGGGCAACGGCGGCTGGAAGGGCACCCCCCTGGAGAAGCTGCTGCCCGTGGATCTCAACGAGCGCGAGCAGGTCGATCGCCCGGTCAAGATGGTACCCACCGAGGACGGGTTGCGCCGTGCCCGCTACCTGCTGCGACTCGACGACAACCCGGATCTCAAACAGGCCTGGGAGCGACTGGCCCGTCTCGATGGCATGACCGTGCTGCGCCTGCCTGAGCCGCGCCGGGGTCTGGAAACCGTGCTGGCCACCTCGGACGATGGTCGGCCGCTGCTTGTCTTTCAACCCTTCGGGGCGAAGAAGGAGACCGACAGCAACGCCGCCCGCGTGGTGGTCTTCGGCGGCGACACGACCTACCGCTGGGTTCGCAACGAGGAAGGGCAGAAGCTGCACGAGCGATTCTGGCAGCAGATGGTCATCTGGCTGGCACGGCAGGAGGACAGCGAGGGCAGCGTGTGGATCCGCGCCGATGAGCGCCGGCTGCGCGTCGGCAGTGACCTCGGTGTCTCGGTGGGCATCCGCAGCAAGGGCGGCGGGCCTGACATCCGCGACGGCACCTTTGACGTGGAGGTGACCGCTCCGGATGGCACCACCAGCAAGGTGCCTCTGCTGCGGAGTGCATCGCAGACCCGGGGCATCATTCCAGCGGCCCGGCAGCCAGGCATCTACCGGGTGCGCGTGCGCGGCGAGGGCAAGGATCCCTCGGGCGGCCTGATCCAGGGAGAATCGTCGGTGCGAGTGATCGTCTACGACGAAGATCTCGAACTGACGCAGCCCGCCGCCGATCCAGAGTTTCTGAAGAAACTGGCCAGCGCCGCTGGCGGCGAGGCGCTGCGCATCGAACAGCTGGGGGAATATCTCAGCCGCCTGGCCGAGGAACCGCTCGATCAGGGTAAGCCGACGCTGGAGTTGCGGCCGGACTGGCGCACCACCGAGCGCTCCTCGTTCTTCGTCAGCTTCTTCGTGGCCTTCTGTGCGGTCCTTTGCACGGAATGGGGGCTTCGCCGTCGCTGGGGTCTGGTGTAAGATCCTCTCTGCCCTCCCGGCCTGAGGATCGGATCATGCGCCTGATGCTACTCCTTGCCTTGCTGTTACTCCCTGCGCTGCTCGTCGAGGGGCGCGATCCCCCGCCTGCGTCACTGCTATCTCCCGCTGGCGGCGAACGCTGGAGTGTGGGCAGCACCCACGCCATCACCTGGAATGTGCCGAAGGGTGGTACCGGAGAGGTGATCGTCGGCCTTTCGAGCGATGGTGGCAAGCGCTGGAGCGACCTGGGCAAGGCGCCCATCAGCGCGGGGAAAACTCTGTGGAAGGTATCCGGCCCCGTCGGCGCCCAACTCCTGCTGCGCCTGACCATCGGTGGGACGCACCACAGCAGCAAATCGGTGACGGTCACGCCGTCGCAGGAACGGAACTATACCTGGACCCGGGTGACGGCGAAGGCGCCGTTCGCACCGCGCGACGGCGCGGGGGCGCTGGTCTACCAGGGGAAGATGTGGTTTCTGGGCGGATGGAATCCCGGCGACCGCAAGCACTTCCCGCGCATCTGCAACAACGAGGTGTGGAGTTCGCGCGATGGTCTGACCTGGACGCTCGACAAGCCGAACACCTTCCTCGATCGCAGCTTCGACCCCACCCGCGACTGGGAAGGCCGACACACGGCAGGCTATGTCGTGCATCGGGATCGCATGTGGATCGTAGGCGGCGACGTCAACCAGGGACATTACCACTCCGATGTGTGGCACTCGACCGACGGCAAGAAGTGGACGCTGGCGAACGCCGGCAAACCCGTACCCTGGGGGCCGCGTGCGCTGCACTACACGGCGGCGTTCCGTGATCGCATCTGGGTGGTGGGGGGCCAGACGGTCCCCCAGATCGCCCGGAGCGAGGAGCGCTTCTATCGGGACATCTGGACCTCGGCTGACGGCGTCACCTGGGAGCAGATCAAGCCCCGCGAGCCGTACTGGTCGGCGCGCGGCATGATCGGTGGCAGCGCTGTGTTCAAGGATCGGCTCTGGGTGCTGGGTGGCGGCACCTACGACACGCCCAAGATACCGACGCGCAACTTCTACAACGATGTCTGGAGCAGCGCCGATGGCGTCACCTGGCAGCAGCACACGGCCCAGGCACCCTGGCATCCGCGTCAGTATCACGAGGTGGCGGTCTTCGACGAACGTCTGTGGGTGCTGGAAGGCTACGCTGTGCCGGGAGGCAATCGCAACGACGTGTGGTACTCCGCCGATGGGGTCAACTGGTATGAGGTGAAGACGCCGTGGAAGCCGCGCCACGCAGGTAGTGTCTACGTCCACGATGGCGCGTTGTGGATGGTGGCGGGGAACAACATGGAAAGCGACGTGTGGAAGCTGACGGTGCAGAAGTAAGCACCCTCAGGACACCGACGCCGATTCGCGCAGCAGCTGGCGAACGATGGTGTAGAGCGACTCGGCGTCCAGTTCCTTCTCGCTTAGCTTGAAGTAGGCGCTGCGGTCGTCCACGACACGCAACTCGGGTTCGCGCGCGGCCAGCTCCTTGATCTTGCGCGCGCCCTTGTATCCGAACACCAGATAGGTGGCGCCAGTGGTGAGTCCCTCCGGCGGACCTTCAAGGTGGATGTCGGCGATGCGCCAGCCGGTGGCCAGGATGCGCAGCTCCTGCAGGCGGAGCAACCACTCGGCGACCTCCGGAACGGGGCCGAAGCGATCGCGTAGCTCGGCGCGAAACTCGTCGAGCCGGTCGAGGGTGCGAACACGGGCGAGGCGGCGGTAGACCTCGATGCGGACCTTCTGGCCAGCTGCGTAATCGCGCGGCAGGTAGGCCTCGATGGGCAGGTTGACGTTGACCTCGACGGGGGTTCGCAGCGGTTGGCGATTCATCAGACGGACGGCGTTTTCGAGCAGCTGACAGTACAGCTCGTAGCCGACGGCGGCGATGTGGCCAGACTGTTCGTTGCCGAGGATGTTGCCGGCACCGCGGATCTCCAGGTCGCGCAGGGCGATCTTGAAGCCAGCGCCGAGCGAGGTGAACTCCTCCATCGCCTTGAGTCGCTTGGCCGCTGCGGGACTCACCTGACGCCGGCCATCGAGCAGAAGATAGCAGTAGGCGCGGTTGCGATAGCGCCCCACCCGGCCGCGCAGCTGGTGCAGGTCGGCCAGGCCGTAGGTGTCGGCCTCGTTGATGAACATGGTGTTCGCGTTGGGAATGTCCAGGCCGCTCTCGATGATCGTCGTGGCCAGCAGAATGTCCACCTCGCGCCGCACGAAGCGCGTCATGCCGCGCTCTAACTGGCTTTCGGGCATCTGGCCATGCACCACGGCGATCTTCACCTCGGGCACGATCTTGTACAACCGGTCGCGCACCTCCTCGATGTCGTGCACCCGGTTGTGGACGAAGTAGACCTGCCCCTCGCGGTTCAGCTCGCGCAGGATCGCCTGGCGAATCAGCTCGGTATCGAAGCGAACGATGCGCGTTTCGATCGCCAGCCGATCCGGTGGCGGAGTTTCCAGATTCGAGATATCGCGGATGCCGAGCAGCGACAGATGCAGCGTGCGGGGAATGGGGGTGGCGGTGAGCGTCAGCACATCGACCTGGGCGCGGAGCTTCTTTAGGCGTTCCTTGTGCTCGACGCCGAAGCGCTGCTCCTCGTCGATGACCACCAGCCCCAGTTCCTTGAACTGCACATCCTGGCTCAGGAGTCGATGCGTGCCGATGATGATGTCGACGCCGCCCGTGGACAGCCGTTCGATGATGCGCTTCTGCTCGCCGCTGGTGCGGAACCGGTTGAGCGATTCCACCACGAAGGGATACTCGGCGAGGCGCTGGCGGAAGGTGCGGAAGTGTTGCTCGGCAAGCACGGTGGTGGGCACGAGGATGGCGACCTGCACGCCGTTGTCGATGGCCTTGAAGGCGGCGCGGATGGCGAGTTCGGTCTTGCCGTAGCCCACGTCGCCGCACAGGAGGCGATCCATTGGTCGGGGTCGCTGCATGTCGGCCTTGATCTCGGTCAGGCTGGTCAACTGGTCGGGCGTTTCCTGGTAAGGAAAGGCAGCCTCGAACTCGCGCTGCCAGTCGGTGTCGGGAGGAAAGGCGGACCCCGGCTGCGACTCGCGCAGCGCCTGCAACTGCAGCATGTCGGCCGCCATGTCCATGACGGCCGTTTGCACCTTCTCCTTCTTCGATTGCCATGCCGTGCCGCCCAGCTTCGACAGCTCGGGCTCCGTACGTGCGCCGCCGACGTACTTCTGCACCAGGTCGATCTTCGACGCGGGCACGTAGAGTTTCACCGCGTCGCGGAACTCGAGAACCAGGTGCTCCTCGACGTGGGTGCCGCCCTTACCGCTCTCCTTCTCCAGCATCTGCATGCCGCGGTAGCGCCCGATGCCATGGCTGACATGCACCACCAGGTCGCCCTCGGCCAGCTCGATGAAGCTATCGATGGCGCGCGATTCGAGACGGCGGCGCGGCATGAGCGGCCGGCTGTCGTCGCGGTGGAACAGTTCCTGCCCGCCCAGCACGACGGTGTTGCCCGCCCGGTCGATCAGACGGAAGCCGGCCCGGACATGCCCGGTCACCAGGCGCAGGCGGTCGGCCTGGGCGAGCTTGCCGGCCAGCAACACTTCACCCAGACGATGGCACTCCGCCTCGTTCTCGCAGGCGATCAGCACGGCGTCCTGGGCGGCGACGGTGTCTAGTTCCTCCCGGATGCGTTTGACATCGCCGGACAGCCGCTCGACCGATTCGACGCGCAGATGCGCCTGCGCTTCCATCCCCGGGCTGGGCAGCGCGGCGACGCGCAGGCTGGGAAACCGCACCAGCTGCGCCATCACCCCCTCGACGCGAAACAGGCCGGTCGAGTCGGTCAGGCGGTCGTGGTAGTTGCGCCCCTGCTCCACCAGTTCCTCTACCTCGACCAGCACCACGGACGACCCGGCAGGAAGATAGTCGGTGGCGTGTCCGGTCAGGGCTACCTGCTCGCGTGCGGCGGCGTCGGAACCGAGGCCCGACAGGGCGGTGATCTCGGCCCGGTCAAGTGTCCCCAGCGAACGCTGGGTGCCGGGGGCGAACTGGCGGATTGATTCGATCTCATCGCCGAACAGCTCGATGCGGACGGGTGCCTCGGCATCGAGCGAATAGACATCGAGGATGCCGCCGCGCCGGGAGAATTCGCCGGGTAGTTCGACGGCCTCGACCGATTCGTAGCCCTGGGCCACCAGCCAGCGGGCCAGCTCTTCCAGGTCGATCTCGGCGCCGACCTGGACCGCGCGACGGCGCTGGGCCAGGGCAGCGCGATCGGGGACGGGCTGAATCAGTGCCTGAAAGGTGGTGATGATCAACCGGGGCGGCGTGGGGCCCTCCAGGGCGCGGAGCAGGCGCAGGCGCTGGCCGGCGATGTCGCCCTGCGGTCCCTCGCCGGGCAGGCTATCCCAGGCACGGAACACGGCGGGTTCGATGCCGGAGAAGCTGTGCAGGTCGGCGGCCCAGCTATCCAGCTCGCGCGGATGGGCGACCACCACCAGGACCGGATGAGCGGCCCGGCGAGCCACTGCCGCGGCCACCAGCGCTGCCGACGAGGCCCAGGCGCCATCGACCGTGGCGCTGAGTCCCTGCTCCAGGGCAGCCAGCACCGCACCCAGCTCGTCGCCCCGGGCGACAAGGTCGGTCAGTTCGGTCAACGACGAGGGCCCCACAAGCGTCTCGGCCACGGCACCATCCTCCCTGATCATCTTATGCCGCAAGGAGTGAGCCAATTCTCACCATGTGCCGGCCGTGCCGTCAATCCCGCTGCCATGCCGGGCCGCCATGTCGGTGACGGTACTCGCGCAGCGCATCCCGAAGGTAGAGCCGCAACGCGGTGGCATCGCTTTCCACGGTGGGCTTGATGCGCACGTCGCAGTCGCGATCCTCCCAGCGGGGCCACCAGGTATCCCGCCGTCGCGTGGTGTCCAGGGTGATCTCGACGCTGGTCTCCACGCCCATGTGCATGTCGAGGATGTTATCGTAGGGAAGCTGCCCCAGCACGCGCCCGCCCGCTCCCACCAGTTGCAGGCGATCCTCACCGACGATCAGCCGACGGTTGCGCAGGACCAACCCAAAGAAGACTCCCACGCCACCGACCAGAGAGATCAGCCCCAGCAGGGCGAAGGCGATGAGCCGGCCCTTGAGAATCAGCAGCGGCATCCGGGCGATGACCGCCAGCCCGGCGAGGCTCAACCCGATGGTCACCCCACCACCGCCGATGTAGCGCAGCGGCGTGTCGAGGTCGGGGTGGATCACCCGGCCATCGACGATATAGACGTCGTCCTTGCCTTCCAGGGTGGCTCGTTTCCGCTCGCGCGCCATGGGGTGACTCTCCCAGGGTTACTCGGAGCCGAGAAACTCGCGCAACTTCTCTGCGTAGGCCGCCTGCAGTTGTCGTGTCACCGGACCCGGCTTGCCGTCGCCCACCGGCCGGCCATCCACGGTCACCACCGGGCAGACCTCCATCGAGGTGCCCGTCAGGAACAGTTCGCCCACCCTGGGTAGCTCATCGCGGTGCAGCGACCGGCATTCCACCGGCACTCCCACCCGGGCGGCCAGCTCGAGGATCAGCTTGCGGGTCACTCCCGGAAGAATGCCTGGGCCATCCTCAGTCGTGCGAATCACCCCGCCGACGACGCCAAAGAAGCTGGAGTGACTGGCCTCGGTGAGCGTGCCATCCGGCAGGTAGAGGACCGCCTCGGCGCACCCGGCCTCCTTGGCGGCCTGGTTGGCCAGCACGTTGCCCAGCAGGTTGATCGATTTGACGTCGCAGCGGCGCCAGCGCAGGTCCGGCTGGAGCGTCACGGCCACGCCGGTCTCACGCTGGCGGACGTAGGGGTCGCCGATCTCCTGCACCCAGAGTAGCTCGGTGGGTTTCGCGCCAGCGGGGAAGGCGTGTGCCCGGGGAGCAACGCCGCGCGTCACCTGCATGTAGACGATCGCCTCGCGAAACGCGCCTGCGGCAATGGTCTCGTTCATCTGTCGGCGAAGTCGTTCGACATCCACCCCGCGAATGCCGATGGCGTCGAGACTGCGAGCCAGCCGGGCGAAGTGGTCTTCTTCGAGCCAGGGACGCCCGCGGTAGATGCGCAGCACCTCGTAGATGCCATCGCCGAAGAGGAAGCCACGGTCGAGGGCGGCCACGCGCGCCTCGGCCAGGGGCATGCGGACGCCGTCGAGCACGCACAGGGGAGACGATCCCGGGCGCGGTGTGCTGAGGGGTAAACGCAGTGTGAAGCGCGTCCCCTTGCCCGGGGCGCTCTCGGCGGTGAGACTGCCGCCGTGCGCCTCGACGATCTTCTTTGTGGTGGGCAGGCCGAGACCTGTACCACCCTCGCGCGTCGAGTAGAAGGGACGGAAGGCGCGGGCCAGCACCTCAGCCGACATTCCCTTGCCGGTGTCGATGACACTCAGGGCCAGGCCATCGGCCTCGACGCTGGCCTGCAAGGTGATCTCACCGCCGCGCGGCATCGCCTGCTGCGCGTTGAGGAGCAGGTTCAACAGCGCCTGCTTGAACAGCTCGCGATCGACGAGCACGGACGGCAGGCCGGGCTGCAGGTAGCTCTTGATCTCGATGCCCTGGGTCCGTGCCATGGGGCCGTAGAAGTCGATCATCTCATCGACGAAGGCGGACAGGTCGGTCGGCACCCGGGCCAGTTCCTTGACGCGAGCAAAGCGCAGGAAGTCGTTCGAGATGTCGATGAGTCGCTGACACTCGGTGCGGAGACGCTCGGTGCGATCCAGCGCGCGGCGCTCGCGGGGCGATTGCGGCTCCTCAAGATCCTCCGTCAGCAGCTGCAGGTTGAGAGTCAGCGTGCTGAGGTGGTTCTTCAGGTCGTGGATAAAGCCACCGGCGACTTCCGCCAGCTCATTGTCCTGCGGATGGGACATGGTGCGTCTCCTCGCCTAGAGGGACCATCGACGAGCCAGGGGCGCGAGCCCTTCTGCTGGAAGCACAGAAAGACTCGCGCCCTGCTCATCTACGAGGAAGAAGTTCAATCGACGAGGTCTTCCGGCGGCAGACGCTCCTCGGAGGGAGGCGCACTCGGACGGTCGCCACCGCGATCGCCGCCACGGTCACCACCGCGATCGCCGCCGCGATCACGACGTTCACCGCCGCGATCGCCGCCACGGTCGCCCCGGCCCCGTCCGCCGCGGTCGCCACCACGGTCACGACGTTCGCCGCCACGGTCGCCGCGCTCGGGACGGTCGCTGCGTTCGGGGCGGTCTCCCCCGGTAGCCGGGGCACCCGCGGGCGGGTTGCTCAGGCCGGCGGCCTCACGGATGAGTACCTTGCGCGAGAGCTTGATGCGGTCGTGTTCATCGATGGCGATGACCTTGACTTGCAGCTTGTCGCCGACCTTGACGACCTCGTCAACGCGGCCGACGTACTTGTCGTCGAGTTCGCTGATGTGGCACAGGCCATCGCGTCCGGGGACGATCTCGATGAAGGCGCCGAAGTCCTTGATCGAGGTCACCTTGCCATCGTAGACCTTGCCAACGCGGACCTCCTCGGTGAGGGCCTCGACCTTGGCGCGAGCCGACTCGGCGCCGGCGGACTCGTTGTGCGAGATGTAGACGGTGCCGTCGTCCTCGATGTCGATCTTGGCGCCGGTCGATTCCTGGATGCCCTTGATGGTCTTGCCACCCGGGCCGATGAGCAGGCCGATCTTCTCGGGGTTGATCTGGAGAGTGAGCAGCCGGGGCGCGAACTTGCTGATCTCCTCGCGCGGCTGGCGAAGACTCTGCAGCATGGACTTGAGGATCTCGCGGCGGGCGTCGCGCGCCTGCTCGAGGGTCGCCTTGACGATGGCCTCGTCGATGCCGTCGATCTTCAGATCGAGCTGGATGCCGGTGATGCCCAGACCGGTGCCGGCCACCTTGAAGTCCATGTCACCGAAGTGATCCTCGTCACCCATGATGTCGGTGAGGAGGGTCCAGCGGTCGCCATCCTTGGCCAGGCCGATGGAGATGCCGGCCACGGGATGCGTGATCGGCACGCCGGCGTCCATCAGCGACAAGGTGCCGCCGCAGACCGAGGCCATGCTGGACGAGCCGTTCGACTCGGTGATGTCCGAGACGACGCGGATGGTGTAGGGGAACTTGTCGGGCGTGGGGATGACGGCCTTGAGTGAGCGTTCGGCGAGGGCGCCGTGGCCGATCTCGCGCCGACCGGGCCCACGAATCGGCTTGCATTCGCCGACGGAGTACGGCGGGAAGTTGTAGTCGAGCATGAACTTCTTGGCGTACTCGTCGGTGAGACCATCGACGCGCTGTTCATCGCTGGAGGTGCCCAGGGTGGTGGTCACCAGGGCCTGCGTTTCGCCGCGCTGGAAGATGGCCGAGCCGTGGGTGCGGCGAGGGCCCGACCTCGCAGTAGATGGGGCGAATCTGCCAGTGCTGCGGCCGTCGATGCAACTGCCATCGAGAAGCAGATCGCGGACGACGCGTTCTTCAGGGCATAGAAGGCGGCGGAGACCTGGGCGGGGATGTACTCCGGCTCCTTGCCCTCGGCGGGCAGGGAACTCGGCCACCACCTTCTCCTTCGCTCCTTGATCTGGTCGGCGCGGTCAGCCTTGCGGGGTGAGCAGCAGCAGACTCGTCGTAGAAGCGGCGGAACAGGTCGATCAGCGGATTGACGGCCGGCAGCAGCAGGCCACCTTCTCGGGCAGCCGCACACCCGGCACGCTCCTCGATCATGTCGCAGACGGTGATGATCTGCTGATGCGCGAGGATGGCGTTCAGGACGATGTCCTCGGGCAGCTCGCGCACGGCCCTCGATCATGGTGATCGCCTTGCGCGTGCCGGACACGATCAGGTCAGTCCCCGCTTTCCTCGAGCTGGGCGTGGGTGGGCTGCGGCGAGTTCGCCGTTGATGCGTCCGACCCGCACCGACCCGGTGACCTGGAGAAACGGAATGTGGGAGATGGCGTTGCAGCACTGGCGCCCAATCATCGAGAGGATGTCGAGGTCGTTCTCGCGGTCCGCAGACAGCGAACTGGCCATCACCTGCACTTCCTTGAAATAATCGAGGGGGAAGAGCGGACGGATGGGCCGATCGATGAGGCGCGAGGTGAGAATTTCCTTGGTGGTGGGTCGGCCTTCGCGTTTGATGAAGCCGCCCGGGAACTTGCCGGCCGCGTAGGTTTTCTCGCGGTAATCGACGACGAGGGGGAAGAAATCGATGCCAGGACGGGCATCACCTTCCACGGCGGCGACCAGGGTCATCGTGTCGCCCTGACGGACGACAACGGCACCGTGGGCCTGCTTGGCTAGTTTGCCGGTTTCAATGCTGAGAGTGGTAGAACCGAATGGACGTTCGACGCGGAAAACCTGCACGGAATAACCTCCTGTGGCATGCACGAAACGCATGCCTGCGGCAGAGAGGCAGCGCCCAACCCTGGAGGAGGGGACGGGCGGGGACCAGGGACCATCCACCGCAGGGACTCGCGTGCGCGGAACCTGGCCGGCAGTGGGATTCCTTCCCGGGCCTGATCAATGGGGAGTGAACGGAGCAGGGCCGGTTGCCCGGCCCTGGTGCCTTACGCTACTTTCGCAGACCCAATCGAACGATTACGGTCTGATAGCGGGTGCGATCCTTGTTCCGCAGATAGGTGAGCAAGCCATGCCGCTTGCTGACCATCTTCAACAGACCTCGCCGGCTGGCGTGATCTTTCTTGTGCAGCCGCATGTGCTCATGCAGCTCGTTGATGCGTGCCGTGAGCAGTGCAATCTGCACTTCTGGAGATCCCGTATCGTTCTGCTCACGCCGGAACTGGTCGATGATCTCCATCTTGCGGTCCTTGGTAATCGACATCGCGAACCCTTTTCCCCCCGCCGGGTGCTACTCCCTGCCACGAGAACTCATTTACACCATTTACTTAGGAGCATCCTAGCAGTCGCTGAGATAGATGCAAGGGGTAAAAGTCCGGCCATCCCCCCAGGGCGGCTCAGGCGCGACGCCAGCCAGTCTCCTCGTGCCGGGGTGCCATCTCCGGGTGTAGCAGCTCGGCGAGAATCTCCAGCGACTCCACCAGACGGGGCCCAGGGCGGTTGAAGTACTGGTTGCCGTCTGTCAGGTAGACGCGCCCCGATCGCACGGCGCGGAGGTCGGCCCAGCCGGGCAGCGCCTGCAACAGTGGCATCTCGGCCGCGGTCCGCGCCAGGTCGTAGCCGCACGGCATCAGCACAATCACGTCGGGGTCTGCCGCGCGCAGTTGCTCCCAGGTCATCCAGGGAGAGTGCCGGCCCGCCTCGCCGAACAGGTTCTCGCCTCCCGCCAGCGCGACCAGCTCCGGAATCCAGTTACCCGCCGCCATCAACGGCTCGACCCATTCGATACAGGCCACCCGGGGTCGCTGGCTCATCATCGCACAGCGATCTGCCACGGCTCGCATCCGCGTTTGCATCTGTCCCACCAGGGCCACTCCCGCATCGGGATCGCCCAGTGCGTCTGCCACCCGTTCGATGTCGCGCCACACATCCGCCAGGCTGTCCGGTTTCAGGGCGACCAGCTTTGGCGCACCGCCCGTCCACGCGCCGACGGCCTGCTCGACATCCTGCAAACTCACCGCGCAAACCTCGCACTGCGATTGCGTTACGATGACGTCGGGCGCCAGCTCTTCCAGCAGCCGGGCGTCCACGTCGTAGACCGCCAGCGCCTGTTCCACCAGGGCCTTGACCTGGCGATCGATCTCACTGCTGGAGGCATGAATGTCGAGCTTGGGCGCTGTGCAGACCGGCAGCCGGGTGATCTCGGGAGGATAATCGCACTCGTGCGACCGGCCCACCAGGTGCTCCTCGAACCCCAGCGCAGACACAATCTCGGTGGCACTGGCGATCAGCGAAACGACGCGCGGCATGGAGCCTCTCCTCAGCGTTTCTGGGTGGGCAGCCCCAGGCTCAAAAGTTGCGGAATCTCATCGTGGGTGCGGCCATCCAGCTCGCGGCCCGATGCCTTCTTGTTCCGACCGCCCCACTGCTTGAAGAAGAACTTCACTCCCTGGGTCGCGCACTGGTCGCGCAGCGAGCGGACCCAGTCGGGGTGCAGTGGCCGGCTGCGCGTGCCGCTCTCGCCCCCCACGATCACCCAGTCGATGCAGGTCAGGTCCACCTGCCCCAGGTCCTCCAGCAGCGGCTCGACGGAGAGGAAGCGCACGGCGGCGGGGATATGCCGCAACTCGTCGATGCGCGGTAACCCGTGTCGGCGGTTCTCGACGCTGGTGCCCCACCAGATTTGCGGCAGGCCGGCGAACTCAGCCAGTTCGCCACACAGCAGCTCGCGCATGCGAGCGGCCCGCTTGGTCAGCACCTGGTAGGTGTGATGATCGGCCCGCCGCATGACCTGACACACCTGGCGGATCGCCTCGACCTCGAGATGCTCGTGAAACAGGTCGCTCATCGAGTTGACGAAGATCATCTGTGGCCGTTTCCAGCGCAGCGGATCCTCCAGCGCCTCGGGCAGCAGGATCATGCGGCCGTTCCAGCGGCCCTGGTCGATCACGTCGCGATAGTGGAGGAAACGGCCAGGATCCTCGCCCCGGGCCACCTTGCCCTCGGCCACCCCCTTGAGCCGGGTCGCCATCGCCATCGCGTAGCAGTGATGGCAGCCGGGCGACAGGATGGAGCAACCCAGGATGGGGTTCCAGGTAGTATTGGTCCACTCGATGGCCGTCTGTGCGCTCATGCGGGGAATCTCATCAGACGATCAGGTCGCCATTGCGATCGCCGCCGCCGGCGCTGTCGGTGAGCAGAGCGGTCCGCAAGGTTTCGATCTCGCGACGCAGGTTCTGCCCGAAGATGGCGACATCGGAGCTGTGCATGATCAGGTTGCCGCCCGCCCGGGCCCACTCGATCTCGCGGTCGAGCGACTCCCAGAAATGGATGCCGGCCCCGACATTGTACTCGCGCGCCTTGCGGAAGATCTGCCGGACCGCCTCGTCGAAGCGGGGGTGGGTGTACTGCTCAGGGATGCCCAGACTGCACGACAGATCGTGCGGCCCGATAAGGACAGCATCGAGCCCGGGCACCGCCAGGATCTGATCGAGATTGGCGATGGCTGGCACACTCTCGATGTTGACGATGAGGATGGTGTCGGCGTTGCGTTCTTCAAGGTAGTCGCGCAGCTCGGGTTCGAGCGTGCGAGGATCGCGGAGCGCCTGCTGGAGGCGCTGGCCCTTGAGGGGGCGCCAGCGGGCAGCGCCGGCCAGGGCCTGCACCTGCTCGGCGGTCTCGACATAGGGTCCGATGATGCCGCCGGCGCCGCCATCCAGCACCTTGGTCGCCTCGAACGGGTCGGGACTGGGGATGCGCACCACGGGCGGAATGCCGATGCCAGAGAAGGCGCGGCACATCCAGGCGAGCATCTCGCGGCCCAGCGGGGTGTGTTCGCTATCGATGAAGACAAAATCGACGCGTGCGCGGCGGAGCAACTCGGGCCACGACGGACACGGGGCCGTGATGGCGCTGGAGAAGATGTTGTGCCCGGCGCGTAGTGCCTGGCGGATGTCACGTCCCTTCATGAGGAACCTCGGTGGGGGGAGAGAAGTCGGGAACAGCAACAGGTTGACCGGTGCGTGCCGAGCGCAAGGCGGCATCGAGCGTGGCGCTGATCGACCAGGCGGCGCGGACACCCAGGAGGGTGTCGCGTTTCTCGTCGATGGCGCGGGCGAAGTCGTCGGCCAGCAGATAATCGTTGTCGAGCGCGACGCGGCGATGGGCGAACCGCTTCGACGCCTGTTTCAGCCCGCGATGGTAGATGGCCACCTCTGGCCGGGCTTCATTAAGAACCAGCGCGCCCTGGCTGCCGACGAGGTGCACCTTGATCTCGCCGAGATCAGGATGGCTGGCCGCGCCGATGCGCCCGATGCACAGCGACCCGACCAGGCCGTCGGCGAACTCCAGCGACACGGTGGCCAGATCCTCGACGTGGTTGTCGGCGTAGAGCTGATGGAAGTGGGCCGTGGCCCGGGCGAAGACGCGGCGAGGCGAGGCGTTCAGCAACCGCTGGATGTAGCCCAGGGGGTAGATTCCCTCGTTCTGCAGCTCGCCCAGGGGAGTGTGGCCCAGGCCACCATCTGAGCCATCGGCGTGGGCGGCAATCTGGTGCTCCAGCCAGTTCAATGGCGGGGCGCCAGCCGGGCGCGAGCCGAGCGGAGGGCCTGCGTCCTTGGCGAAATAGAAATCGACGTGGATGGCGCGCACCTCACCGAGATGGCCCTGCGCCAGCAGATCGCGTGCATGGTCGATGGCCGGGAGTCGGCTACGGTTCCACAGAAGGAAGCGGACGCCGGCGCGCTCGACCGCGCGGACCAGCCGGCAGCACTCGTCCAGCCGGGTGGACATCGGTTTGTCCTGCACGATGTGCAGCCCTGCCTGGGCGGCGCGGACGCTCAGATCGACGTGGCGCTCGGCGGCCGAGCTGACGATGGCGACCTCGGCGCCGAAGTCGCGCACGGCGCGTTCCACATCGCGGACATACGGGATCTTCCACTCGTCAGCCAGCTGCTGGTTGCGGGCGTGGGCCCACTCAGGCTGGTCGGCGTCGTCGGCGATCACCGCAGGAACAAAGCGCGGATGACTCATCATGCCACGGGCGACATAGTCGTGCTTGACCGCGCTGAGCAGCGCACAGCGGAAGGGGGTCATGGCGTGCCTCCCAGCGTCACGGCGGTGCCGCTGCGTCGGGAGTGATCCAGGGCGTCGCTCACCGCACGCAGACGCTGGAACCGTGCACCATCGACCAGAGGCCGTCGCTTCTGCGTGATCGCCTTGACGAAGTCGCGCAGCAGGGCCAGGCAAGCGGCGTCCGTCTCGTCGCCCAGGGGAGCCCGAGGCGCGCCGCCGGTGAAGACCAGCTGCCGATCGCGGTGATCGTCGGCGTAGGCCGCTCCGTCCGAACCGATCAGCGAGCAGGAGAAATAGGTATCGCCCGGGGGCAGTGTGGTGGCGTCGAGCAGGGCCATGCCGCCGCCGGGAAAGCCCAGATGTGCCTGGACGAGGTCGGCGGCGCCCGTCGCGAAAACCACCTCGGGATCGGCATCGAAGACGGTCAGCGCCAGGTCGATCTCGGGGAGGAGGGTCCGGTGGCCGCCGGGTTGCCAGCGATGCAGGCGAAGCAGCCCGGGTCGGCCGAGTTCGCCGGCCATGAGGCTGGCCAACATGGCACGAACCGCTGGCCGATGGCGATGCGTGCAAGCGAACGCCGTCAGGGTTTCATCGGAGGCAGGTTGTGAGGCATCCTCCGTCGAGAAGAGCCAGAGGCGATGCTGGGTGGGGGTCAGCCGGGTCAGGGATGCGTCGCCCACCACGACGGCCTCGGCCTGAGATGGTTCGACCAGCTGCACCGGCAGGCGCTCGGCGGCGCGGGCATGGCCGCGGAGTCCCGCAGCATCGCCGACCAGGGCCAGGCGCAGCATCGTCAATCCTCCAGGGGGCGGCGGCTGGTGTCGGGAGCAAACCAGGGGGCGACCAGGCCAGCGACGAAGATCAGGCTGGTGAGCCGGCCGATCTGGGCGTAGTCGCCGTGGAAGAGGACGGTCAGCAGGCCGGTGGCAAAGATGGTCACCGCGGTGAGAATGCGTCCGAAGTTGAACGAGACGCCCGCACCAGTGGAGCGGCAGCGCGTGGGGAACAGCTCGGGAAGGAACAGGGGCATCCAGCCGAAGTAGATGCCGCTGAAGAACCCCAGCGCACTGACCCAGATCAGGAACGTGGGGTCGGTCGGCACCAGCTGCCAGAAGGTGACCTGGGCGCAGACCAGGGCGGCGAGGCTGATGAGGGCGTAGGAGAACCGTCGCCCGAAGAGATGGGCCACCCAGCCGCCCAGCAGACTGCCCACGATGCCAGTCAACGAGCGATACTGACTGACCTGCGCCTGGAGGGAGAGGTTGGGAGGATCGGCCACCTCGCCGGCCTCTGCGGCCCAGGGGACCATCCAGTTGGCGCTGCCCCAGGCACCAATCATCGGAATGGTGGCCAGGGTGATGCCGAGCAAGGTGGTGCCCAGCAGGGGCGAACGAAACACGCCGGAACCCCTGGGTGCGGGGTCGGCCACCGGATCGGCAGCCTGGGCGGCCAGCCAGCGCGGCGATTCGGGAACGATCATCAGCACGATCAGGCCGAGCAGGCAGGGTGCCGCACAGACCAGGAGCATCCAGCGCCAGTGATCGGGCGCCAGCCCGACGTGGGTGGCGCAGCTGGACAGTGCGAGAATGCCGATGTTGGCGGATGTCCCGATCAGCCCGGCGACGAGCGGACGCGACAGGCCGGACCAGGTTTCGTTGAGCAGGGCCACCCCGGTGGGCCACATGCCGCCCAGCCCCAGGCTAGCCGTGAACCACAAAACCAGGAGCTGTACGGGGCTTTGCACGAAGTAGGCGGCGGCGGAGACGAGAGAGTAACACAGGATGCTGCAGGCCATGGCGCGAGAGCGTCCGATCCGATCGCCCAGCCTTCCCAGGACGAATCCGCCCGTGGCCGCCCCAAACAGCATGGCGCACTGGTAGTAGGCGAACCACTGCTGGGAGATGGCGCGCCATCTCAGCAGCTGGGCGGTCTCCTCGGCGGTCAACGCCGGGGCGTGCTTTTCGTGTCGGGCAGTCTGGATGGCGCGGTTGTAAGCCTGGAAGAGAGCCCTGTCGAGCATGCCGACGCGGTCCAGCAGGTCGATGGCGGCCGAGCGCATGGCCAGCGACGTGGTGGAGAGCAGGAAGCCGGCGAACAGCCAGCCCAGACAGGCGGTCACGAGAATGCTCCAGCGCTGCCCCTGCGTCAGGGAGGAGGAGACATCCTCGGTGGGGACAGTCTGGGCGTGCATGGCGAGTCGATCCTGGCGAGAGAAGGGCGCTCAGCGTGCGTCGGCCCCCACGCAGTAGAGGTACCGGTTGGAGCGGAGGAACAGTTGACCCCGGCTCACCGCGGGCGAACCGTTGAAATCACTGTCGTCTCCAGCGAGGCGATTGATCCCCAGTCGTTCGAGTTTGGGCGTGGCAGTCACGACGAAGGTGCCAGCCGTTCGGGTGACGGCGATCAGGCGATCGTGAATCCGCAGAGGCGAGGCATACACCGGCCGGGCCGTTCGTCCCTCGGCCACCCCTGGCATGCGCACGCGATGCACCTGCTTGCCCGTGGTCGCCTCGAGGCAGATGGCCACGCCCTGATCGTTGAAGAGGTACAGATGCTCGCCATGGGCCACAGGGGAGGGAACATACGAGGCATCGTTAACCGACCAGAGAAGATGGCTAGCCGTGACATCTCCCCGGCCCCCGGCCCGGATGGCGACGGTATAAGTGCCCGGATAGCCCCCCGTCGCGAAGATGATGCCGTTGTGCGCGACGACGCTGGGGGAAACATTGCCCTCCAGATCGGTTCTGGCGTACCAGCGCAGTTTCCCCGAATCGGGGTGGAGCCCCCACACCTCGCCGGGTAGCGCCACCACCAGTTCCTGCCGACCGCCCTCGGTTTCCACGAGGATCGGCGTGCCGTAGCACAGCTCGAGCTTGCGCCCCTCGGCTTCCCAGACCTGCTTGCCTGTCTTGCAGTCCAGCGCCTTGATGGCCCGACTCTCCTCGGAGGCGTTGACGATGACCAGGTCACGGTAGAGCAGCAGGCTGGCGGCCGAGCCCCAGCGGCGGTTGGCCGAGCGAGTCCCGACGCTGGTCTTCCACTTCGAGTTGCCCTCATGGTCGAAGGCCAACACTCCGGTTTTGCCGAAGAAGACGTAAACGTGCTCGGCATCGACCGCCGGCGTACTGCTGGCATACCCATGCTGGGTCAGGTAACCGCGGTAGGCATCCTCGGGGGCATCCGGGGCGACTTCTCGGGACCAGAGCACCTTTCCATCGTCGCGGCGGATGGCAAGCAGATGACGGCGGAGATCGTTGGGTTTGCCTTCCGAGCCATCGCCGTAGCCTGTGTAACAGGTGACGAAGATGCGATCGCCCCACACGACGGGGCTGGACGACCCCGGACCCGGCAAGGCCGTCTTCCAGCGCAGGTTCTTCTTCTCGTTCCACTCGAGTGGCACCTCGGTATCGGTGCTGATACCCAGGCCATCCGGCCCGCGGAAGCGAGGCCAGCTACCCAGCGGAACCGCGAGGCGGGCGGCAGGGGTCTTTTCCTCCGACGCGGTGGATTCCTCCGATTCCTCGGCTGGTTCGGGGCGGCCAGGCAACGGGGAGCGCAGATAGGCCCACACGCCTGCCACGCAGAGGGTAGCCAGCAGTAACGCGATGAAGACCTTGCGCATCTCGCTTCTCCTCCGAGTTCGATCACTTCCAGGCGCGGCGGAGGAAGTCCACGAAGTTGCGCCAGCAGATCTTCTCGATGTCTTCGGGGGTGTAGCCGCGGCCGCGCAGCAAGCCCGGCAGGAGCTGCAGGTCGGCGATGGAGTCGAGGTCCATCGGCGTCTGCTCGGTGCCGAAGCCACCGTCGAGGTCGGTGCCGATGCCGACGTGGTTGGCGTTACCGGCCAGCTGGCAAATGTGATCGATGTGATCGCAGATGCGCTCGATCTTGAGCTGGAAGTCGGCCGGTTTGCTGCGCAGGTGCTTCCAGCCGGGCACCATCATGATGGCGTCGAAGGCCATGCCGAGCACTCCACCACGTTCGATGACGGCGCGGATCTGGTCGTCGGCAAACTGGCGGTTCCAGGGGGCCAGCACACGGCAGTTCTGATGGCTGGCCCACACCGGGCCCTGGTAGATGTCCAGCGCGTCCCAGAAGCACTCATCGCACAGGTGGGTCACATCGAGGATGATGCCCAGCCGGCTCATCTCGCGGAGTAGATCCTTACCCGCCTCGGGCAGCGGCCCCGTCGCGTCGGTGCCATGCGCGTAGCGACCCGGACCGTAGTGGGCTGGCCCCACGGCGCGGAGGCCGTCGGCGTAGCTGCGTTCGAGATGACGCAACGTGACGATGGAGTCGGCGCCTTCGAGGCTGAGGATGTAGCCGATGGGCAGCTTCTCGGAGACTTCCTGCCGGGAATGCACGACATAGGCGGTGCCCTCGTCGAGCGGGGCAGTCTGCCACAGTTGTAGCTGGCGGTCGAGCGCCTCGCGGGTGGTGATGGGGACCAGCTCGCCTTCCTCTTCCATGATGCGGTACCAGGCCAGCTGTCCCTGTGTCTGGGCCCAGGCCTGCTCGGGCGAGTTCCAGCCGGGCAGGCGATGGAAGTAGGGCGAGTAGCGGCCGATCTGGGTGGCGACGCACAGCCCCATGCGGGCACGGCGCATCTCGGGGAAGCAAACCGTGTTGTTGCCCCGGTCCACCCGGTCTTTCATGTTCGCTTCCCAGCGCCGGATCATCTCCAACGACCAGCGCAGGTCACGGTTCCACTCCAGGGCATTCATGCTGAGATCGAGATGGGCGTCGAACAGGAACATGGGACGGGTCATCGGTGGCTCTCCAGGCAAAAACACGGCCAGGGCCAGCGCCGCCGGAAGCGATCGCGGCGGCGCTCGACCCTGGCGTCAATCAGATCAGCTTCCAGCCCTTGCGGTACTCGCGGCGGATGATGGCGTCCGCCTCGGGACAGTTGGTGGCCTTCATGGCCTCGGCGTCCCAGGTCAACTTCTTGCCCACCCGGTAGGCGACGTTGCCGAGATGGTTCGCCTCGGTCAGCCAGCCGGAATACTCGAAGTTGCACGTCGTCGGCTTGCCGGTCTTGCACGCCTCGATCCACTCGGCGTAGTGGCCCGGCGAGCGCGGGATGAACGGCGCGGGGCGCTTGAAGTCGGCGAACTCCTTCTCCGGCAGAAGGACATAGCGGCCATAGTCGGCCAGAAGCATGCCCTTCGCGCCGACGAACAGCGCGCCGTCGCCCCACTGCGGGATCTTCTTCTGCGTCCACAGGGCCGGCTTGTTCACACCCTGGTACCAGGTCATCTTCACTGCGGGCATGCCGTCGCGGGCGGCATACTCGTAGGTAGCCTGCATCGAGGCAGGAGCCAGCTCGCGGTGCGGCGGCGGACCGGACGCCTCGATGGTGCGCGGCGCCTTGAGTTTGAGCGCCCAGAACGGCAGGTCGTTCCAGTGGCTACCCAGATCCGACATCGTGCCGCTGCCGAAGTCCCACCAGCGGTACCACTTCGGCCCCGGCACGTAGACCGGATGGAAGGGACGGTAGGGCGCTGGTCCCAGCCAGAGGTCCCAGTCGAGGTCGGCAGGAGGCTTGACCGCCTCGGTGGGCCGGTTGGAGACGTGGAGGATGTCGCGGTGCTTTTTGGCGTCCTCCGCCGACTGCAGGCCCCAGGCGCGCGACACCCAGACGTGCACTTCGTGGACTGGGCCGATGGCGCCAGTCTGGATCAGCTCGACGACGCGGCGATAGTTATCACCGGCGTGGATCTGGATGCCCATCTGCGTGGCCACCTTGGCCCGGGCGGCGGCCTCGCGGATGACGCGCGCCTCCCAGATGCTGTGGGTCAGCGGCTTCTCGCAGTAGACGTGCTTGCCCAGTTGTAGGGCAGGCAGCGTGGCGAAGGCGTGCGTGTGCTCGCAGGTGCTGACGACGACGGCATCGAACTCGCCAGCCTGATCGAACAGGCGGCGAAAATCGGTGGTTTGCCGCGCCTTGGGAAAGCTCTTGGCGGCGCGGGCGAGCGAGCCCTTGCTGACGTCGCACAGACCGACAATGTTCTCCGAAGCGACGCCGCCAAGGTTGCCGGCGCCCCGGCCCCCGGTGCCGACGACGGCGATGTTCAGCTTGTTGTGGACGTCACGGGCGCGCAGAAAGCGCGGCGCGGTCAACGTGGTGGCCGCAGCCAGGGCAGCGCCCTCGGTCAAGAAGGCGCGGCGGTCCGGCGTTCGGTGCGTGTGCATGAATCTTGCCCCCATCAGGTAGTGAAACAGCACCTCAGATTCAGGGCAGCTCGCGCAGGCGGATGTTGCGGAACTGGATGGGCGAGCCTTCCGACTCGAGGCAGAGGTAGCCGGACCGCGGGTTGATATCGGTGCCGCCAGAGACTTCTTCGCCGTTGACCCACAGCCGCACCTCGCCGTTGATGGCGCGGATGTAGTAGTGGTTCCACTTGCCGTGGCCCAGGGTGACTTCCTTGCGCGGGAAGCTGCGGCTGCCGTTGGCCGAGACCGGCGGGAACGGCTTCATCTTCACCTTGCCCACCGGGAAGACATCGCCGTGCGTGGTGAACCAGTCGGACTTCTTCTTGTTCTGCTTCTCGTAGCGCTCGGCGTAGCCGTGATCCAGCACCTGCACCTCGATGCCCTGGGGCAAGGCGTTGGGCTTGAGGCCTTCCAGCGACGAGGGAATGGCCCAGACGAAGACGCCCGAGTTGCCGGCGCTCTTCTCGTGCATCCACTCGAGCACGACCTCGAAGTTGGTGTACTGCTTCTTGGTGCGGCACACGCCCACGGGGATGCCGGTGCAGTGCAGCACGCCGCCCTTCCACTTCCAGGTGTCTTCCTTGCAGTTGACGTTCTCAAAATCCTTCTCGCCGAGGGTCTTCCAGTCGGGGCCGACGCCATCGACGAACGCCCGGACAGGCGAGGCAGGTTTGTCGGCCACGACGGCGGCGAGGGTGAGGGTGAGGGCCACGAGCGCGAGCAGGCCCAGTCGAGTAGCGTGCATGGGTGGGTCTCCGGGATAAGGGGTGCGAGGCGTGTCCCGTCGATCTACCAGATTGCACGGCAGGAGCAAGTCCCTGTCGGATTTTCGCCGAAAAAAGGATACTAGCGATCTGCCAGGGAGATCATGGCCTGATCGCCCTGCCGGCGCAGCAGCACCGGTCGGATGCGGAGCTTCTCGGCGGCGGTTCCGCATCCTTGCACGAGGTGAACCAGCGCGAGGGTTTCCAGCGGCGTCTCCGCGGCCGCGCGGAGCAGCTTCACGCGGACGCTGCCGGAATCGCCGGGCCAGCTGGCCCAGCTGACGCTACGCGGCCCCAGACGCTGCGTGCTGGCGCCGGGCGGGGCGGCAGCGATGGGGCGTGCGGCGGCGTCGAGCAGATCCACCGCGAGAGCCGAGCCTGCACTGTTCCACGTTACACTGACGGCCAGGCCGGACTCGCGCGGGCGATCGATGGCGGGCAAGCGGCGGCGGAAGTAATCGAGGAGGACGGGCGACAGCGGGGCCTCGCGAAGCATCTGACGCACCAGCAGGGCATACTCCTCGCGGACAGGGGCCAGCCAGGGAGAGCGGCTGCCCAGAAGGTCGAGCGCGGCTTCGTAATGCAAAGCCGCCCGCGCCGGGCGGTGACTCAGATGCCAGGCCAGAGCCAGCGCGCGATGCACTGCGGGATCGTGCGGATACTGCTCGACCTGGTGGCTGAGCAGGCGGACGGCCAGCGCGGGGCGATCCAGCACGAGGAAACGGGCGGCGACCAGGCGGGCCACCTCGGAGCCAGTCCAATGCTCTGCCACCAGTCCGCTGAGCAGGCGCAGGGCGGCCTCGGACTGGCCCCGATGCAGTCGGCGATCGACCTCGTCGAGGACGGGGCGCAGCTCCTGCGGCTGCTCGCGCCGCGCGGTCAGGTAGGCGGGATCAGCGGCCGTCCGGAGTGTCAGCCCACCAGCTATGGCGGCTTCGAGAGGCTGCAGGTCGGTCTCGGGCAGATGCACCGCCAGCTCGCGGAGTCGTTGCCGGCTCTCGGCGGTGGTTCCCCAGCCATCGACCTGCTCTTGCAGCTGGGCCCGGCGCTGGGCCAGGGTGGGCTCCTCGCCGCAGGCTTGCCAGCTTTCCTGTACCAGCGGGTCGAGGTCGCGGCGATGGGGGCGGTCGTCCCCGGGTGGCGCGGTCAGGTAGTCACCCAGGGCCAGAGCGCTGATGCGGCTGGGTACGCGGAAGCGCCGGGCATAGTGCAGGGCCAGCGGCTCGAGACGGGCATCGTTGGGACCAAGCAGGGCGTGGACGGCCAGCTCACCCCAGGCGCGCGGCGCGAGGACGCCCCGGTCGTCGATCTGCATGGGGTAGGTCTGGCGCACGGTCTGGGTGCCCAGCTTGCCTTCGAGCGTCAGCGTGGTGGTTCCCGCAGCGTGAAAGCGCGCGGCTACCACAAGCGTTCCACCCGCCGGAATGGCCGCGCGCCGGCCGGCGACCAGGACGTCGTGCGCGGCAGGTCCGCCCTGAAAGGCGAGTCGGTCGATGGTCAGGCAAACCTGGCGATGAGCCAGCGCGGCCGTGGGCAGGTCGGTCTCGTCGATGCAGCGGTAGATGCCGCCGCCTCGCCGGGTGAGCAAGCCGTAGAGATCGGCGTTCTCCTCGCCCAGCCCCATCTGATAGCAGTGCCAGCGACGTGGGCCCCGGGCGTGGCGTTCGGCGCGGGAGGCCAGCACCGCGGGGTCGCGTTCGCCGGCGCTGGCCTGGCCGTCGGCCAGGAGAAAACACTCGACGGGAGTATCTGGCGCGAACCAGGGGGTGGGGGTGTCCAGCCGGGCCAGGGCGGCGCCCAGGTCGGCGGCGCCTTCGAGGAGGAGGCCGTCGAGCCGGGCTAGGACAGCGGCGCGGCCCTGGCGGTCGTTGGTCAGCCAGCCTGCGGGTTCGAGCCAGAACGACCCGCTGTTGAAGGCCAGCACGTTGAACTGCTCGATGGCGGCATCGCGTTCGAGGATGGTGGTCAGCAGTCGGATGGAGCGATCGAACCGATCGGGCTGCTCGCCGGCCGAGGTGTCGAGGAGGAAGACCGCCTTGCGGGCGAAGGGGAGCTGCGCCTGCCGGCGTAGCTCGGGCTGAATGCGAGCCAGCAGGTAGTGATGGGCGCCGAGCCGGCCCGCGGTGGTTTGCACGGTGCGAGACGGCGGGACCGCCCGCACGACGACGGGTCCGGCGGGCACCGTGCTCTTCCACTGCCAGCGATGCGTCAGGCGCTCGCCCTGCACGGTGCGACGGCATCCCTGCGGTTCGACCACCACGTCGCCCCCCTGGGAGGCGTCGTTCTCCACGGTGACGGTGACCTCCGGCAGGCGGACTTCCGGCAGCGCGTGCTGGTAGACGACGGCGCCGTCACGCAGGGGCAGGAGTTCCTCGTAGGCCAGCAGGACGCGCACCATGCTGCCCGGAGGCATGGTGCCGAGCCCACCTCGGAAGTTGATGGCCGCGACGGTGGCGGCCAGCTCCTGGCCAGGCGGGGCGGGGCCTGCGCCTCCGTGGAGTTCCTCGGGCAGGGCGCGCAGCGGTTCCACCTGGGCCACCTGCGGCCGACCCCAGCAAGTGGCGTCGATGCGTCGGCCGGCCTCGTCCGGCGAGGGCAGCCCCGGCAGCCGGGCAGGCATGGGAACCCCCGGAACCATGGCGGCCGGCATCCCCTCGCTGGCGCGCTGGCCCGGGAAGAAGGCGAAGTAGGAGGGGCTGGCCCCGCTGGGGAGAGCGGTTTCAAAGATGGCGCCGGTGGCCCCGGCTTCGCCGGTGTGGAAGATGTGATCGAGGAAGGTCCGCGCGCGGGGCCCCTCGATGCGCACCTGGACGGCCAGGCCCTTCAGGGTCAACTCGGTCCCGTCGCCGGCGCGGATGCGACCCACGGTCAGGGGAGGCGCGCCGGCGTGCCAGGCGAGCCAGGGATCATGGCGCGGGCCATCGGGGGTGTAACGCAGGTAGCGGATCGGGCCGGGGCTTCCCGGAGGCCGTCCCAGGGTCTCCAGGCCGATGATGCGCTCCCAGTCGCCCCAGTGGCTGCCGACCTGGCCCATGCTGATGCCGGAAGGTTCCTCGTCGCGCAGGCCGGCCAGGGTGAACGGTCCGGGACGCAGAAGCACCGGAGGCGGACTGGCGGGGGGCGGAGCAGGAAGCAGGGTAGGAGGTCCCGCGACCCCGCTGGCTAGCTGGAGATCGCCAGAGGCGGGGTGCCCGGGGTCGGTCGAGGTGGAGTGCAGGAGGACGAGAAAGCTGGCCGCCAGGGCGAGACAGGCGGCGAGCAGGCTGGCGCGCCAGCGGGGGGCCAGGCGGCAGGGTTCATCGAGGAGCAGGGCGCGGTCGAGGGCGCGTTGCAGGCTGCGGGGCGGCGGGGAGTCCTGGCGCACCTGGTCGATCGCGGCGCGGAGCAGCTCGCCGAGTTCGGGGTCGGGGTCAGGATTCCGTTCGTCCGGGTGGTGCAACCTGGTGACCATCATTCGCGTTCCTGAGCAGCGGATTCCAGCAGCAGGGATTCGAGTCGCGAGCGGGCCTTGTGCAGAGCCGTAGCGACCGCCCCGGCGCTGATTTGCAGAGTCTGAGCGATTTCCTCGTAGGAGAGATCGTCGAAGAACCGCAGACAAAAGACAGAACCTTCACGCGGAGGCAGCTGAGCGAGTGCGAGTCGCAGCCGATCCGAGAGTTCGCGTTCCATCGCGAGCGATTCGGGGTCGCCGCCCTCCGGCGCGGCAATGGAGTCGCCCTCCAGCGACACCAGGCGCCGGCGCTGACGGAGTCGATCCAGCGCGCGGCAGGTCGCCAGACGCCGCAGAAGGGCACCCCAGGAGAAGACTTCCTGCACCTTCTGCGTTTGATGCGCCTGGAGAAAGACTTCCTGGACCACATCCTCCGTATCTGCGGCGTGGCCGAGGATGCGCCAGGCCGTCGCGAACACGACCGGGCCGTGTTCGCGAACGATACGATTCCAGTCGGCCACCACGCGGCCCTCCTGATTGCCCCGAGGATGCGCCTCATCCAGTAAAGTCGTTCGATCCGGCGGAATCTCACTTTAATTTTTTCCGCCGAGATTCACTCCTGGAAGGAGGCAGGCATCCGAGGGGAGGAGTGCCGGGCGATCAGATGTACTGGGCGTTGGAGGGGGTGATGACCATCTCCGGGATGGCGGCGCGGGCCGGCAGCGTGGCGACGAAGAGGATAGCGGCGGCCACATCTTCGGGCTGGAGCATGGCCAGCTTGCGTTCCTCGCTGACCGGTTCGGGCCGGGCCTCCAGCAGGGGCGTGTTGACCTCGCCGGGGTAGATGCTGGTGACGCGGATGTTGTTGGAGCGTTCTTCAGCGCCGACGCCCATGGCCAGGCCGCGCAGGCCGAACTTGGCGGCGATGTAGGCGACGCCACCCAGCGGGTTGGCGCGTTTGCCCGAGATGGAGTTCACGTTGATGATCAGGCCATCCTTCCGCTCGCGCATCTGGGGCAGGACAGCGTGCATGCAGTGAAAGGCCGCCTCGAGGTTGCCGGCAACCAGGGTGCGCCAGCTATCGGGAGTCAGCTGGTGGAACTCGCGTTCCTTGATGTTGACGCCGGCGTTGTTCACCAGGATGTCGATCCGGCCGAGCCGCTCGGTGACGGTCGCGATCAGCTGACCGGCCTGGGTGGGGTCGGTGAGATCGGCCGGCACGGCGATCAGGTGGTCGCCGCCGCCGAGGGAGGCCACCGCCTCGTTCAGGCGCGTCTGGTTCCGGCCAGTGATGGCGACGAAGGCGCCCTCGTTGAGGCACAGCCGCGCGGCGGCCAGGCCAATGCCGCTACCGCCTCCGGTGATCAGAATGCGTTTCCCGTTCAGTCGGCTCATGATGACGTATTCCTCAGCTCCACAGCACTACCGCCCCACCGATGGCCGCCAGCACCAGGAGAATGATTCCGGCCAGGATCCAGGAGAGGAGTCCCCGGGCGGGGGGCGGTTCGACATCGTCCACGGCTTCCCGGTCGAAGCGCGCGCGCGGCCGCGCCAACGGGGGCGGCTCGGGGCGAGCGCGAGGGGGGGGCTCGGGTAGCTCCTCCAGCGTGGGCACTTCCTCGAGCACCGGGATCTCCTCGGCGTGGAAATCGGTGGGCGCCGGCAGCGCAGGCGCCAGCGCGGGCTGAGGAGTCCGCGGCCGGGGTTCCGACAAGGCCACGGGCTGAGCTGGCGCATCACCGCGCAGGCGGACGATCGACCGGCAGACCGGGCAGCGGGTTTTGTATCCCTGCGAGGTAAGCTCGAAGATCAGGATGTGACCACAGCGGCACTGGCCGCGTTTCGCCATGGCGGGGCTACCGAAGGTCCTGGTCGTGGGCACTGACACTATAGCCCCTGCCCTCGCCGATGCAAGGGTGCGGCCGACTCTGGGCGAGGACGTCTTGCTAGTGGACGGGCGTTTTCCCTACAACGGTCGGAAGTGGAGTGGCTCGTTCTCGCCCTGCGTGGGATGCGATTATGACGTTTAGTCCCATACACCTGTTCTTCGACGACGTCGAGGTGGGCCAGGAGTGGACCTCGCTGGGCCGCACCATCACCCAGGCCGACATCGTCAACTTCGCCGGATTGTCGGGAGATTTCAATCCCATCCACATGGATCATCACTTCGCGAAGACGACGCCGTTTCGGGGGCCCATCGCGCATGGCTTGCTGGTGTTCTCGGTCGGCTCTGGCCTGGGACTGCACGCCCCGCCGATGCGGACGATGGCCATCCTGGGCATCAAGGAATGGTACTTCCGCGACCCGGTCTTTCCTGGCGACACCATCCACGTGGTCAGCAAGGTGCTGGAGAAAACGGTGCGGGCTCGGGGCCGACGCGGCGAGGTCACCTGGCAGCGGCGCTTCTACAATCAAGACGGTCGGCTGATCATGGAGGGCGTCACCATGACCCTCGTCGAGGGCCGTGCCAGCCTCACCACAAGCAAGTCGGCCGCGTCCAGCGCGGCGAGGCCGGAAAGTTCGCCGGCCACTGGCGAGAGTGGCGCCTGATACCGCACACAGGGAGTCGCATGAAGCAGTTTCAGCTCTATGGCCTGGGGAATGCCCTGGTCGATATCTTCGTGGAAGTCGGCGACGACGAGTTCGCCGGCCTCGGGTACGAGCGCGGCTCGATGCGCCTGGTCGAGATTGCCGAGCAACGCACCCTGCTCGATCGGTTCCACCGGCACGATCCGCGTTTGGTCAGCGGGGGGTCGGTCGCCAACTCGGTCATCGCCTTTTCTCAGCTGGGTGGGCGAGCCGCATTCCTGGGCTGCGTCGGCGATGATCGTTACGGGCTGTTCTACAAGTCCGAGTTCGACCAGCTGGGGGTAGACATCGGCAACCCGGTCATCGTGGACGAGGCGACCGGTACCTGCCTGTGCCTGATCACGCCCGATGCCGAGCGCACCATGCGCACCTGCCTGGCTGTCAGCAGCCACCTGACCGCGCGCCACGTGGATGCCGCGCGGCTGCGCGCCTCGGAATGGCTCTTCGTCGAGGGGTACGTCTTCGCCAACCCGGAGACGGGGCAGGCCGCGATCCGCGAGGCGGTCCGCCTGGCCAGGGCCCACGGCGTGAAGATCGCCCTGACCTGCTCCGAGGCGTTCGTGGTGCAGGTGTTCGGCGAGCCGTTCTTCGAGGCCCTGGCCCAGGCCGATCTGCTGTTCTGCAATGCCTCGGAAGCCTGCGCCGTTACCGGGGCCGATAGCGCCGAGGAGGCGTTCGCCCGGCTGGCCAGCAAGGTGCCCCAGGCAGTGGTGACCGATGGTCCCAACGGGGCCTTCGTGCGCTACGACTCGGTGACCGCTCACGTGCCAGCGTTTCCCTCCGAGCCCGTCGATCTGACCGGCGCGGGCGACATGATGGCGGGCGCCTTTCTGTACGGCATCACCCACGGGGTGCGCGCCGACCTGGCTGCCCGGGGAGCGTGTTATCTCGCCCATCGGGTGATCGAGCAAGTAGGTGCCCGGTTGCACCAGGGAACCCGGGCAGCCTGGGATGAGTGCCTGGCGGCCAGCAGCTGAGCGGGAGTTGGGCCCATGTCGCGCCTGCGCACGTTTATCGCGGTCGAGGTTGAGCCGCACATCCGCGAGCGGCTGAGCCGATTGCAGGAAACCCTGGCGCGGGCCGCCCCGGACGTCAAATGGGTGGACGAGGAGAACCTGCACGTCACCCTGGTGTTCCTGGGGGATGTGGACGAGCGCGAGATTCCGGCCGTGTGTCGGGTGGTGCAGGAGATCTGCGCCGAGATCGAGCCGTTCCTGCTGCATGTGGGGGGTGTGGGATGCTTCCCCAACCCGCGCCGGCCCCGCACCATCTGGGCAGGCCTGGGGGAGGGAGCAGAGCAGCTGGTGCAGCTACACGGCCGGCTGGAGGCAGCCCTGGTCGAACTGGGCTGCTACCGCCGCGAGGAGCGACAATTTACCCCACACATCACGCTGGGCCGGCTGAAGGGAGAACTGCGCACTCCGGAGAAGTTGCCGGAGGCGCTGACGAAGCAGGCGGCGTGGGTGGGCGGCGAGTGCCAGGTGGAAGCGGTGCTGGTGCTATCGAGCCAGCTAACGCCCCAGGGACCGATCTACTCGACACTGTGTACCGCGCCGCTGGCCGAACCGTGAGGGTCTACCCACCCGGTAGCAGGTCACGGTTGGCCATGACTGGGTTCCAGGGGCGGATGGTCCAGCGGACGAAGACGCCACCATCGTGGAAGGGGTCGGCCCGGAGGATAGCCTCGGCTTCCTCGGCACTGTTGGCCTCGTACACGATCAGCGCGCCCCAGTCGTCGGTGAACGGACCGGAGATGGCCAGCTTACCCTGGGCGATGAGGCTGGCCAGGTACTGCCGGTGCGTCGGCCGGAGGGACTGGATCTTGTCCTTGTCCTGGATGTATTCGATCATCGCGGCGAACTTCATGCGGGCACCTGCGCTTCCTTCGAGGCAACGCCGTACACCAGCAGCGCATGCAGGGCGAAGAACAGGCCGGTGAAGAGCAGGTCGCTGGCGAGCGTGGAGCGATAGTACGGGATGGCCAGCGTGTAGCACTCGGCGAGACCGGCCCAGGTGAACGGATAGAAGGCGAGGAACGACGCGAAGTTGGACAACAGGAAGAACTGGACGCTGCCCGCCAGCGCGCCGCCAGCCAGGGCCACAGGGGCCATGCTGCGTGCGGGAATCCACCGGCCGAGGACCACGTAGAGCAAGAAGCTGAGGTAGATCAGCGGGGTGGAAGCGGTGAACGAGGGGAAGCCCTGAGCGGCCAGCGGCTGGATCAGCAGCAGGTCCGAGGCGACCATGGCGACCAGCGGGATCAGGTAAGCCTGGGTCGTCCGCAGGCGGGAGCCCACGAAGAGGGCCAGCGCCCCCATCGGCACGAGGTTCCACAGGGCGCTTTCCGTCGGATCGACGAGATAGCGCGGCAGAACCTTGTAGGTGACAGCGATCGCGCCCAGGGTCAGGGCGTAGATCAGGGTCAGACGCTTCTCGTTCGCGGTGGCTTCGGTCTGCATGGCGCCTCCATCTGGCTCAGAATAGAAGGAATGCTACCCGGCAGCCGCGCAGGCGGCAAGGTCCGTCCCTCGGGAACCTGGCGCCGAAGGCTCCGCGCACTCGCTACCACCCGCAGGGGCGGCTCGCCTACAATGACCGGAAGCATCTCGCCGACCCCCTTCGAGGATGGCCCCATGTTCTTCTCGCGCAGGATCGTCTGGCGCAACCCCTCGGGCAGCATCGGGCTGACCCGGCAGGTCTTCAACCAGTGCAACGATCTGCTCGATGCCTGGCGGCACCAGTGGTACGAGCAGTGGCCAGACGTGGACAGCGATCCGAAGTGGTACCTGCGACCCAACCCCGAGGCGGCCCGGGGCTATCCGCCCGGCTTCCTGAAAAACAACCTCGACGCCTTCATCATCTACACCGCCTCCTCGCCCGAGGTGGACGGCTTCTTCTGGGCGCGCGAGAAGTTCGTCACCGGGGTTGATTCCTACGAGGCGCTCGAGGCGGTGCTGGAACAGATGCCCGAACCCGTGGAGATGCTGGCCATCTCCGGCGAACGGCTCAACCTGCCCGGCGATGCCTGCGGCGTTTGCTGGCGCGAGCACAACGAGGTCGGCTTTTCGAGCGCCATGCCCGGCTCGACCGCTGCCCTGCTCCGCTCGCGCATCCGCGAGAGCGGCTATTTGCTCGTGGCGTCGTGCCATGCCGGCGACAACCCCGACCTGGTGCAGGAGATGGCCAACGTGGTGAGCCGTCCCGTCGCCGGGGCCTGCGGGGTAAGCCGGGGCATCCGTGCCGAGTTGCTCGAGGACGACGGCGCCTTCTGGACGCTGGGCGCGCACGCGGACGACCGCGCCTACACCCTGCGCGAGCCGGTGGTGGCGACGAAGAAGGTCAGGCCGCGGGCGAAGTCTTCGGGGCGGGCCGTGACACCCAGGAAGCGAGCCAGTCGCCCGAAGCGAAAAGGACGTACCAGCACAGAGTGATCTGGCTGAACCAGCCGATCTCCATGGAGAGGAAGATGCCAAGGTGCAGCGCGATGCCGGCCAGCAGCACGGGCAGGCGCAGCGGACGGATCAGCACAAACAGCCAGAAGCCGATCTCGAAGATCAGCGTGCCCCAGGTGAGGAAGCGGCACAGCGCCAGCGGCACCGGAGCCTGGGCGTAGGACCAGCGGGTGACGGCGATGTCGTTCATCACCCAGTAGAGCGCCTCGCCGTCGAGCCAGTCGCCGGTGAGTCGGCCGTTGTCCCAGTGCAGGTCGCTGAGCTTGACCAGGCCGGTGAAGAGATACATGACGGCCAGTTGGATCTGCATGAGCCGCACCGACCACGGCGCGATGAAGACCGGGCCATCGTCGGCGACCCAGCCCAGGCGACGGGCCAGCCAGCGATCGACCGACCAGCACGCGCCGGCGGGACTGAGGAGGAGGAAGTACAGGCCGTTGCGAAACAGCGAGTCGCCGCCGTTCATCATCTCGACGACACGGTTATTGAACGTGGCGGCCAGGACAATGGCGGCCAGCAGGGACAACCGGGTGCAGAAGCCGACGGTGACCAGCACCAGGACGCCGAGGTAGACGCCAAAGAGCAGGCGGACGTTCTCGGGACGTTCGCCCCAGGCGGCCCAGGCCTGGGCCTGTTCGTCGCTGACCCAACTGGAGAGCCCGGGCACGGCGCGGGCCCATGCATCGGGCAGCCACTGGCCCAGCAGCGGCATGTTGATGGGGCCGCGCAGCACGCAGATGCGATGCGAGCGCGACAGCCAGTGGTCGTGCGCCGCGGCGGGGCAAATGCCCTCGTCGCCGCAGTAGTAGGCCAGGTTGGGCCCGATGCCGGTTAGCTGGTTGGCGAGGATGGCCAGGCCCAGGAGGATGCGAAAGGCGGCGAGCGGCTCGGCCCGGATGGGGGTGGTCCAGAAACCGACCAGGCCGCGCCAGGGAGCAAGGAGGAGGTTCATGGCTGCAACCTCCCGGCGGCGTCGAAGCGGGCGATGTCCTCGGTGCGGGGTGCGGCGTAGTCGCCGGGCACGTCCTCGGGGCCGGTGAAGGCGATGCGCCGCCGGATCATCACCACCTGCTGAATCTGCCGGGGGTCGTCGGGGTGGGTGCGTTTCCAGCGACGGACTGCCTCGAGGGCGTAGGCTTCCCACAGGCCGAGTTCAGGATTGCGAGCCAGGTTGTCGTCGGGGAAGCAGAGGTGATCCTCAAACTTGCGGATCTGCCAGCCGCCCAGCCGGAAGAAGCGCTCGGGCGTCGGCTCGTTGGTCGAGGGCAGCACCGCGTGCGAGCCATCGGCGAACTCGAACCGGAAACCGAGGAACCAGGCTCCGCGCGCCATCGGCGGGCAGAACATGACCCAGCGCTGCTCGCAGCCGGCCAGGTTGGCGAAGCGATAGGTCAGGTCGTCCGCACGGATGAAGATGCGGCCCCAGCGGTCCCAGCCCGGCTGCGATTCCAGCCAGGCATAGATGGGTTTGTGCCAGAGGTCGAGTGGGTTGCGGAAGGCGAAGAAGAACAGGTGCCAGGCCACCAGCAGGAAGACAGCGAGGTTGCAGGCCCAGCGCGCCAGACGACGAACCAGGCCGGGCGGCGCCACGGAAGGCGAGGACTCCAGCGACGACATGATCGAGACTCCTGATGGCGCGCTCCGACCGGCGGAGTTTATCGCGCCAGGGGCGTTCGTCAACCATTGGCCGCCGCACTTCGTCGAGGGACGCAGGCGAAATCTGCTGGCATCGCGCCAGGGGCGGGGTATGCTGGGGCGCATGGCCGGTTCACGTTCGATCCTGGCAAAGCTGTGCGAGCTGACCCCTGGGCAGCGGGCCGACTTCTTCGCGCTTCTGACGGAAAAGACGCGCGGGCTGACACGCGAAGGGCGGCCGTTCTATCACTGTCGGTTTCGCGATGCGCGGCGGACGGTGTCGTTCATGGCCTGGCAGGACGACCGCTGGTTCACCCCCGCCGAGAGCGAGTGGCAGGTGGGGCAGTTCTACAAGCTACGGGCTGTCTACCAGGAACACGCGCGCTATGGCCCGCAGATCGACCTCGGCAACCTGCGCGCGGTCAACGAGGGCGACACCGCCGAGGGGTTCGATCCGGCCGACTTCGTCGAGGCTCCGCGCCACGATCCGCAGGTGCTGTGGAGCGTACTACTCGAACTGGCCGGGCAGATCGGCGATGCTCCGCTGCAGGCGCTGGTGCGTGGGTTGCTCGAGGGACACGCCGAACGCTGGCAGCGGCTGCCGTTGACGCGCGACCGGGTCTACACGCATCCCGGCGGGTTGCTCGAGCACGTGGTCAACGTCACGCGGATCGCGCTCGACCTCTGCACGCGCTACGCGGCGGCCTATCCTCAGCTGCAGCCGCCACTCAACCGCGACCTGGTCCTGGCTGGTGCCCTGCTCCACGATGTGGGGAAGCTGGTGGAGATTGACGAGGAGCAACCGCAGACGGGCCAGACGGTGGCGGGTCGGCTGATCGGTCCGCTGGTGCTGGGCCGCGACCTGCTGCGCGAGGCGGCGCGGCAGACGCCGGAGCTGCGCCCCGAGCTGCTGCAGATGCTCGAACACATCCTGCTGCATCCGCTGTACACACCGGAGGGCACGGGGCCGCGCTGGACGCTGTTCCCCGAGGGGCTACTGGTGCAGTATGCCGACGACCTGGATGTGAAGCTGGCGCAGTACGTCCGCTGCCTCGAACGCGACACGTCCGGTGGGCCGTTCACCGAGCGCGATCCGGTGCTGGGCCGGGCGTTGTTCAAGGAGCGCCCGATCTGAGCCATGGGTGGCTCAGGCGCGGCGCAGGCGACGCTTGGTCTTCGTCGTCCGCATGGGGAGTTTGCGCTCGAAGCCGTGCCAGCGGGTCCCCTGGAAGGTCAGGGTGCCCTCGTCGCCCTCGACGAGCAGACCGAAGTCCTGATCGCGCAGGGGGAACTCGCGGCGTTCGCCGTTGTGCATCTCGAAGGTGGCAAAGTAGTAGGTGTAGACCTGGTTGCCCGCCCGCGCCGAAAGTAGCCCGGTGGTCGAGGTCCGCTTGGTCACCAGCCGGGCCTCCACCGTGACTAGCTGGCGGCGCCGGCGCAGCCAGGATCGGAACCACAAAATCGGCACCAGCACTACAATCAGGCCGACTCCCGCGCCGGCCCACACGATCACTGGCAAGTCGGTCAGCTGTTCCATGGGTGCGGCCCGCCTCTGGTCCGGGGGGGAATGAGCATACCTGGCAAGTGTTCCCCCCATTCGCGGCAGCGTCAAGGCGGCAACGCTGCGACGAGTGACCTCGCCGGGGTGGCACTGCCGCCGGATTCAGAACAACCCGTGCAAGGGGCCGCCGCGCGCCGCCAGCGCCTCGACGCGCCGGGTCACCTCGGGATCCTCGATCAGCGGCGGAGCATGGTGCGGCTTGCTGCGGGCGTCGATCACCAGCGGCCCGGTGCAGCCCCAGTGCTTCTGGCGGACGGTAGCGCCGACGCCGTGGAGATCCGAGGCAGGGTTCGACCGGGTGAATGCCAGCCAGATCCAGTTGTTGAGATGCCGGGCGGCGAAGTCGCTGTCGTCGACCAGGAGAACGAGAGGCAGCCCGGCCAAGGCATCGGGTGGACCCAGGCCCTCGAGCAGGCGCGCCACGTCGGGTGGGGTCTCGTCGGCCGGCTGGTAGGGCGGCCCCTGGATGGCCAGCACACCGGGTAGACATAGCCGCGGGGCACTGAAGCCGTCGGGCAGCCGTAGCGCTGCGGGCACCTCACGGGCCAGCTCCCGGCGTTTGGGGCCGGCGGCGGCCAGCACCACCTTCGACCCCTCGTTCAGCCCCGTGCCGGTGTAGTCCAGGGTGTCCATCGTCGTGCGAGTCTGGAAGTGCAGGTCACGCGTGAGGTCGATGCGTTCGAGCAGATGGCGGAAGAACGCCTCGATGTCGTGGATGTCGAGGTCGGGGTCGTCCTCGTGGGCGACAATCAGCAGATACTTCGCCAGCGAAAGCTGCCCCTGGCCCAGGATGGCGTTGGCGCAGGTGAGCAGTTCCTGGGGCTGCCGCTGCTGGGCGTAGGGGACGTAGCGCTCCGACCCGATGGCGAGCAGCAGCGGATGAACGCCCGCGGCATCGACGGCGTGGACCGCCTTCACGCCGGCCAGCACGGTGGGGATCACTGGCCCGGTCAGCTCGTGGATGATCTCGCCGAAGCTGGTGTCTTCCTGCGGCGGGCGTCCGACGACGGTGAATGGCCAGATGGCGTCCGGCCGATGGTAGACCGCCTCGACGCGCAGCACGGGGAAGTCGTGGACGAGGCTGTAATAGCCGAGATGATCGCCGAACGGTCCCTCAGGTAGCTGGCGCTGCGGATCGACGGTGCCGACGATGCAGAAATCGGCCTCGGCGGGGATGGGCAGACTGTCACGCGTGGGGCGCACCAGGCGGATGCGACGTCCGCCCAGCATGCCGGCGAATGCTAACTCGGGCAGCCCCTCGGGCAGCGGCATGACGGCCGACAGGGTGAGGGCGGGCGGCCCCCCGACGAAGATGTTGACGCGGAACGGCACCCCCTTGCGCAGGGCGGCGGCGTGATGCACCCCGATGCCGCGATGGATCTGGTAGTGCAGGCCGATCTCGCGGTCGGGCTCGTAGCGGTTGCCGGTCAGCTGGACGCGGTACATGCCGAGGTTGGAGTAGCGCCAGCCGGGACGATCCACATCCTCGCTGTAGACCTGCGGCAGGGTGACGAATGCCCCGCCATCGCGTGGCCAGCAGACCAGCTGAGGCAGCTGGCGAATCGTGGTCTGCCCTTGCAGGATCGGCCCACGGCGCACCATCCGGGGCAAGGCGTGCAGCAGGGTGAATGGCACCCCCAGGTAGCGCCAGGGTCGTCGGCCGAACGCTCCCGGATCGACCTTCAGCTCGACGAGCTTGCGCACGGCTTCGAGCGTGTCGCGGAAGAGGAAGCGGGTGCGCTCCAGGGTGCCGAACAGGTTGCTGACCATGGGGAAAGCACAGCCCTTGACGCGCGAGAACAGGAGCGCCGGCCCGCCGGCCTGGTAGACGCGCCGCTGGATCTCGGCCATCTCCAGCCGGGGGTCGATCTCGTGGTCGATGCGACGCAGATGGCCATGCCGTTCGAGATCCTCGACGCAGGCGCGCAGCGTTCGATACCCCATGAGCTTTCTTCGTCTCCTCGTCCGTGTGAAACGCCCGGTCTGGAACCTGCCGGGTCAACCGCGAGGCGGTCCCTCGGTTAACTGTCACCCGCATTGTAGGACGCCCCCATGCGTTGACGCTGTCGCTCGCACGCGCTAGAGTGAACAGACGGAACCTCGCCCCTCCCGGAGGAGTCGTCCAGGTGAAACGCGGTCGCGAGCGCGGCTTATTGTGGCTGGGCGGACTCTTCTTCGTCCTGGGCGTGCTGCTGGCGGCCGGCTCGCTCTACATCCACTTCCAGCGCGAGCCTGCCCTGCTGCCGTTGCGCTACGGCGACCTGGTGCAGGCGCTCCGCGTCAGCGGGCGTGGCAGCGGCGTCACCTTCCAGAAGGTGCAGGTCAGCCATGGCGATCTGCGCGGCGAGATCGTGACGACCGATCGCGTCTCGACCGGAGGCGAAGAGACGACCCACACCCAGGTCGTCCCCTTCCGCACGCTGCGGATCGGCTTCGAACGCGACAACGAGCTGTACTCCCTGCTGCGCGACAGCCCCGGGGCCGTCTACCAGGGCGCCGAGGATGACTCGGCGATGCGGACGGTCGGCAACGCGCTGCTGAGCCTGCTGGTGTTCGGCCTGCTCCTGGTGTTGCTGGTGCTGACGCTGCGCTGGATGTCGGGCGGCAGCTCGCCGTTCTCGTTCGGTCGAAGTCGGGCGCGGATGTACGCGCAGAAGGACATCGAGGTGACGTTCCGCAACGTGGCGGGGATCGACGAGGCGGTCGCCGAGCTGCGCGAGGTGGTCGACTTTCTGCGCTACCCGGAGAAGTATCAGGCGCTGGGAGGCCGCATCCCGCGCGGCGTGCTGCTGGTGGGGCCTCCGGGCACGGGCAAGACGCTGCTGGCGCGCGCCGTGGCTGGCGAGGCCGGCGTGCCGTTCTTCTCGCTCTCGGGGTCGGACTTCGTCGAGATGTTCGTCGGCGTGGGAGCGGCCCGGGTGCGCGACCTGTTCACCCAGGCCGAGAGCAAGGCGCCGTGCATTGTGTTCATCGACGAGCTGGACGCCCTGGGCAAGACCCGGGCTGGCTCCGTCGTGGGCGGACACGATGAACGCGAGCAGACGCTCAATCAGTTGCTGGTGGAGATGGACGGGTTCGACTCCAACCGCGGTGTGATCCTGATGGCGGCGACCAACCGGCCCGAGACGCTCGACCCGGCGCTCTTGCGTCCCGGGCGCTTCGACCGCACCGTGGTGGTGGATCGCCCCGACATAAACGGGCGCGAGGCGATTCTGCGCGTGCATGTAAGCGACGTGCGTCTGGGCGAGAACGTGGACCTGCGCCGGGTTGCGGGGCTGACCCCGGGCATGGTGGGGGCCGACCTGGCCAACCTGGTGAACGAGGCAGCGTTGATGGCGGCCCGGGCCGGCAAGGCCGATGTGGCCATGGCCGACTTCGAGGAAGCCATCGAACGTGGCGCGGTGGGGCTCGAACGCAAGAGCCGCATCATGAACGCCGACGAGAAGCAGCGCGTGGCCTATCACGAGGCGGGCCATGCCCTGGTGACCTGCCTGCTCCCCAACACGCACCCCGTCCACAAGATCTCGATCATTCCCCGAGGCGTCGGCGCGCTGGGCTACGTGCTGAGTCGGCCCGACGAGGACCGCTACCTGGTCACGCAGTCCGAGCTACTCAGCCGGATCAAGGTGGCCCTGGGCGGCACCGTGGCCGAGGAGCTGATCTTTCAGGAGATCTCCAATGGCGCCACCAGCGACCTGGAGCAGGCCAGCGACATCGCCCGGCGGATGGTCAAGCAGTTTGGCATGAGCGGCCTGGGGCGCGTGAGCTACCTGGAGAATGGCGGACCCGGCTTCCTGGGACCGCTGGGCGGCGACAACGACCGGATCTACAGCGAGCAGACGGCCCGGGAGATCGACCTGGAAGTGCGTCGGCTCATCGACGATGCCACCGAGTCGGTGCGCAACCTGCTCCGGGCCAATCGCCTCATCCTCGAAGCAGTCGCGCGGAAGCTGATGGAGAAGGAAGTGATGGACGGGCGTGAGCTGCGCCAGCTGATCGACGAGCCAGGTTGGACTGGATCGGAAGCGACCACCGCGGTATAGCTGGTGGTCATGTCCGCAGGATCCTTCCCCGACTATCAGGTCGTGCTCGATACCTTCCAGGGGCCGCTCGACCTTCTGTTGTACCTGGTGAAGCGCGACGAGGTGGATGTCCTCGACATCCCCATCGCCCGCATCGCCGAGCAGTTCAAGCACTATCTCGACGTGCTGACGTTGATCGACGTCGAGCGGGCCGGGGATTTCCTGGTGCTGGCGGCCACGTTGATGGAGATCAAGAGCAAGATGCTCCTGCCGCGCCCTGAGGAGCTGGCCGCCGAGGAGGCGGAGGACCCCCGGCGCGAACTGGTGAAGCAGTTGCTTCAGTACAAGCGGTTCAAGGAGGCGGCGGGCCACCTGGAAGACCTGGCTGAGCGGCAGGCGCAGCGGTTGCCTCGCGTGCCCGTGCCTGGACCGCCACGCAAGGACGGTCCCCCGGCGCTACAGCCGGTCGAACTGTGGGACCTGGTCAGCGCCTTCGGCCGGCTGGTGCGCGAAACGATGGCGCAACAGCCTCAGGCGATTGTCGTCGATCACACGCCGCTGCACGTCCACATGGAGAACGTGCTGACGCACCTGGAACGCGCCGGGCGGGCGCCGTTCTCGTCGCTGTTCACGCCGCCCTGCACCCGGTCGCGCCTGGTGGGACTGTTCCTGGCCATCCTCGAACTAACGAAGATGCGCCGGCTGATCCCCGAGCAGCCGGCGCCGTTTGCCGAGATCTGGGTCTGCCTCGCACCGCCCCAGGAGGAATCCTCCGAGGGAAGCGAGGCGGTCGCGGCCTGAATCGCTTCCTCAGTGGCAGCAACTACCCGCCTGCTTCTTCGCCGACGGCGGCACGTCGTTGGCGGGGTTCAGGTTGAAGAAGCCGGACGGCTTGAGCAGGAAGCCCATGTAGGCCGTCGGCATCACCGGGTAGTCCTCTGGCCGCGGGATGTGGGTGTGGCTCATGGTGTACCAGAAGACCACATCGGTGTTGGCGATCGGACGGTTCTGCTCGGTCCACTGGATCAGCCCGTCGCCACCACGCGACTGGTTGGGGTAGTCGCCGGCGCTGTACTTCTCAGCCTCGTTGAACGGGGTCACCCATACGTGGTAATCGACGAAGCCGGCGCGCTTGCGCCACCAGGCTTCGGGCGAGGCCATGGGGAATGAGTTGTCGCCGGGCATGAAGCGATAGCCGACCGGATCGCCGACGTGGTTCTTGACCGCCGGATTGATGATCTTCCAGGTGCGAGCGGTTTCGAGGTTGAGGTTGGCGCGTGCTTCCTTCTCGGTCTGCAGGGTGGTGAAACGCGCCTGGAAGGCGTTGTGGTAGGGGTTGGCCGCCGAGGGCGGATCGGGCACCACGTCGATCTGCTGCACGCTGTTGATGGGGCCGTCGATGTCAAAGTCGAGCCGGACGTTGAAGAAGTGCTGATGGACCGGCGCGTAGACCTGCGGAGCGACCAGCGGGCCATACTTCGACTTCTCGCCGGGAGGCAAGGTGCCCAGCGACAGGATGCCGGTCAGCTTCACCTCGAGCTGGATGTTACCGTCCTGGTAGAAGTACCAGAAGAAGCCGTACTCGTAGTTCTCGACCGTGGAAACCGACGAGATGACCAGACGGCGCGAGCGGCGCACCTCGGGGACGTTGAGTCGGCGATCCGTGTGCTTCCACAGGATGCCGAAGTCCTCCTCGTGCATGCAAATGGCGTTCTTGATCAGCAGAGGCTCGCCCCGGCTGGTGGTCAGGTGCCCGTCGAAGTAGTGGATGTGGCCCAGGCAGTCGCAGCCCAGCACGAGGCTGTTGGCGCACATGCCCATGCCGTACTCGCCGACGTCGAAGGCGTTCTTGCGCACCTGGGTGATGCCCGGATCGCCGTAGGGGACGACCATCTCGTTGAGCGAGGCGCGGTAAAGGATCGAGCGGTCCTTGCCCTGGTCGTTGTAGCGGACGTGATGGAGGGTGAGCCCCTCACGGGCGTTGAAGCCGACGACAAGGCTCCAGTTCTGCCACTTCACCTGGTAGCCATCGACCGTGAAGCTGGGGCCGCCCGGCTGGGTGATCTCCAGCGGTTTGATGTCGGTGCGCTGGTTGGGCACCCGATCGGCGGCGTAGTTGCTGCTGGCCTCGGGGACCGGGGTCACCCCGTAATCCTCGACGCGGATGACCTCCATGGTGTTGAGATCGACGACGGGGCGCAGCCCCTCGATGGGACGGGCGTAGCCGTTATCGGTGGGGTCGCGGCGCAGGAAGCAGAGCGGCCGGGCCAGGCGGCGCGTGCTTTCCTCCTCGACGCCGTAGTTGCCAGCCGACCAGATATCGACCATGACCAGGCGCGTATCGTCGTGACCGACGTGCTTCTTCAGCGCCGCCTTGAACAGCGGGCTGTTGATCACCGCCTGCTCGCACTCGGCCTGCTCGTCGATGGTCATGGTGGGCTGCACGCCGGTGCGCGACGTGAAGCTGGTGATGCGTCCCTCGGTCAGCGACAGGGTGGCTTCGTGGGCGGTGTTGGTGCCATTGTCGAACAGCACCACGAACGCCTCGCGCGGCAGGGTTTCCTTGCCGGTCCAGGCATGGACCGCCTCCTTGGGAGGCTCCTTGAGGGCGACGGAAACGAAGCGCGTGGTGGGGGTGACCTTGCCACCCTGGCGGAGCAGGTTCACCGCCTGCTGCACCTCCGCGGCGGAAAGCGGTTCCAGGGGATGACGCATCGTGGCGCCTCCTGTTCGACGGTTCGGGAGAGGTAGCAGCAGTGTAAGCGCGGTGTGCCCGCGCGACAACCGCCCACTGGCTCGCGTGGCCGCGCCCTAGCTCAGGATCTCGCGGATCGGCTTGCCGTAGTCGATGTCCAGCCGCTTGCGGCCAGGCACATCCAGCCGGCGCGGATCGAGCCCCAGCGCGTGCAACACCGTGGCATGCATGTCGGTGACGTAATGCGGACTTTCGACGGCGTGGAAGCCCAGCTCGTCGGTGGCGCCGTGGACCACGCCCTTCTTCACGCCCGCCCCGGCGAACCACACGGTGAAGCCGTGCGGGTGATGATCACGCCCCGTCGGCACGGCGTAGCCCGGCCGGGTTTCCAGCCCCGGGGTACGGCCGAACTCGGTGGCGCAGACCACCATGACGTCCTTGTCCAGACCCGAGCGCTTCAGGTCGGTCAGCAGGCCGGCCAGGGGCTTGTCGACCCGGCCACAGGAACGCTCGTGGTTCTTCTTCAACTCGGTGTGCGAATCCCACTCGCCGTAGTCGCTCAGGTAGCAGAGGGTGAAGCGCACACCGTTTTCGGCCAGCCGTCGCGCCGCCAGGAGACGCCGACCATAGACGGCCGTGGTCGGGTTGTCGATGCCGTAGAGCTTCTGCGTCTCGGCGGTCTCCTTCGTCAGGTCCAGCACCTTCGGCACGGCCATCTGCATGCGGAAGGCCAGCTCGTAGGAGGCGATGCGAGCACGGACCTGCGGATCGTCGGGATAGCGCACGGCGGAGAGGCGGTTGAGGTCGCCGGCCAGGTCGAAGAGTTGCTTCTGCTCCTCGGCGCTGACGCCCCGGCCGGGCTTGCCGAACGGCAGCGGTGCCTTGGGATCGAGCGACAGCTCGATGCCGGAGTGGGCCGGGCCGAGGTAGTCAGCATCGAAGTTGTAGCGGACCCGGTTGTCGCGATATTGCCCCAGAAAGACGAACTGGGGCAGGTTCTGGTTCAGCGTGCCCAGGCCGTAGTGGACCCAGGAGCCGATCACCGGCTGCTTCTCCTCGAGCACATGGCGGCCGGTGTGCATCTGGAACTCGGCGCCGTGGTCGTTGTCGGTGGTGTACATCGAGCGGACGAAGGCGATATCATCGACGCACTTCGCCAGGTGCGGCCACCAGTCGGTCATCTCGATGCCGGCCTTGCCGTGCTTCTTGAAGCCGACCTGCATGGGGAAGATCTTGGGGTAGGGACGTTCGCCGCCGACAACGTCGCGCGAGCGGAGGCGGAATAGCGGCGACTTGAGCGGATCGGGGAACGGCGTATCGGCGAACGACTTGTTGCCGTACTTCACCAGGGCGGGTTTGGGGTCCCACGTCTCCATCTGGCTGACCCCGCCAGAGAGGAAGACCCAGATGACCGACTTGGCCTTTGGGGTAAAGTGCGGCTTGCCGTCGGGCGGCGCCCAGGCCGCGGGTGCCTCGGCGCGAGCCCGGCCATCCTGGTGCAGCATAGCGCCCAGGGCCAGGCCCGTGAAGCCCATACCCACGTCGGCGAGAAAGGTGCGGCGGTCAATGCGGCCACAGGGCGGCCCGGATAGCTGACGTTCGGACATGGCGCACCTTAGCGAAGAGTGACAAACTCGGTGTGATTGAACAGCGCCGCCAGGAGATTCTCGCGCGCTCGCCGGACCGGGTCCAGCGACGGCGCTTGCACGCCCACCGCACCGGCCACGGGAACGGGGGGCACCTTGCGGAATAGCTCGATCTGACGGTCGAGAAAGCGAGTGGCCACTGCCAGTTCCTCGGGAGTGGCCTCGCGGGCCAGGATCTCCTCGAAGGCGGCCCGGGCGAAGGCGGTGGGATCGGTCTCACTGGCCAGGCGGGTGGCCAGCTGGCGAGCCATGCGCAACGTCAGCTCGTTGTTGGCCAGGGCCAGGGCCTGCTGCGGACGGACCGAGGCAGTGCGTCGGTAGCAATCGACCGGGTTGGCGGCGTCGAACAGGTCGAGGAAGTCCATCCGCTTCTCGGCATGGTGGGCGAAGTACAGGCTGCGCCGCGGCACGTCGAGGCCCTTCTCCTGGGCGATTTCGGGCCCGCCGATGGTTTCGTCCAGCGTGCCGGCACAGTGCAGCAGACTGTCGCGGACCACCTCGGCCTCGAGGCGGCGCGGCAGGAAGCGCCACTGGTAGTGGTTGTCCGGATCGCGCTGCCGGTTCGTCGCATCGGCGGGATGGGTCGAGGCCAGGCGGTAGGCTTCCGAGGTCACGATGCGGCGATGCAGCGCCTTGAAGCGCCAGCCGTTATCCACCAGCTCGCAGGCCAGCCAGTCGAGAAGTTCGGGATGGGTCGGCGCCGAGCCGTTGCGGCCGAAGTTGGCCGTGGATTCGACCAGCGGTCGGCCGAAGTGCCAGTTCCACAGGTGGTTGACAGCGACGCGAGCGGTGAGCGGATTCTCGGGCGAGGTGATCCAGCGCGCCAGGGCCAACCGGCGGCCGGTGCTTTTGGCGGGGTAGACCGGTCCCAGGGGCGTGTAGCGATCGCCCGCTGTGGCGATGGCAGCGCGAGCGGCATCGGCAGACTTGCGTAGATCGGCGACCTGCTTGCCGAGCTTGGCGATCTCGGTGGCAGGACCGTCGAGCGTGGCCGCCTGCAAGTTCTGCTCCTGCTGTTCGAGCTTGGCCCGCAGCGCCAGCCAGGCGGCGGTCTTCTCGGCGCGGGCGGCCAGCTTTGCCTCGGCATCGCCCTTGCTGCCAGGCACCTTGCCGTGCCGGGCCCGGTCGGCTGCGACACGTGCCCGCAGGGCCAGCCATTCGGCCTCGGCGGCAGCCAGGTCGGCGGCACGCACTGCCTCGGCGGCGCGTACCTGGCGCAACTTCGCCTGCAGTTTGCCCAGCGCGTCACCATCGCTGATCTGCTTCTCGATCACCTCGCGCTGCTGGCGCGCGGTGGTCAGCAGACCGCGCTTCGTTTCGACATCGGCGCGACGTTTGGCCTCTTCCTCTTCCTGCACGAAGGGCAGCAGGGCGGGATAGAAGTTCTCGGGCGGCAACTCGACGGGGGCGACCACGAGACGGTCTCCTCCGAACGCTGCGGGAGCCGCAGGCTTGACCGGCGGTTTGCCGGGCACCCGGTCGCGCTCGTCGCCCCGGCTGTACATGTAGGTTTCGGCGTTGAGTTTCTCGTCCATCACGCGGACCATGCCGCTGGAGATCGGCTTGTAGGCCGCGCCGTAGGAGTACTTCGGATAGACACCCGGATCGGGCTCGCCGGGCATGCGTTCGTGGCGGATCTCCAACGGCTCGAAGAAGGCGCGGAAGCGGAAGTAGTCGGTTTGCGTGATTGGATCGTACTTGTGGTCGTGACACTGGGCGCACTGCATGGTCAGGCCAAGGAACGCCTTGCCAGTGTGCTCGATGTTGTCGCGCATCCAGTTGTTGTAATTCCAGCGGAAGAAGTTGCGGACGAGGAAGCCGGTGGCCACGTGGTTCTCGCGTTCCAGCGGCGCCAGTTCGTCGGCGGCGAGCATCTCCTGCACCATGCGGTCGTAGGGGCGATCCTCGTTGAGCGAACGCACGATCCAGTCGCGCCAGCGCCAGATCTGGCCGTAGCTGTTGAGCACGTCGGGCACCGAGCGTCGGCCATACCAGTCGGAGTAGCGCCAGACATCCATCCAGTGCCGGCCCCAGCGCTCGCCGTAGCGGGGCGAGGCCAGCAACTGATCGACGAGGCGTTCGTGGGCGCCGGGAGCAGTGTCGGCCAGCGCCTCGCGCATCTGCTGGCGCGTGGGCGGCAGGCCGATCAGGTCGAGATACACGCGCCGGATGAGCGTGGTGCGATCGGCCGATGGGGCGGGCTGTAACTGCTTCTCGCGCCACTTCGCCTGCAGGAACCGATCGATCGGGTTGGGCGCAGCACCAGCCGGCACAGCCGGGCGGACCGGCTTGCGGAAGGCCCAGTGATCCAGCGGGTTGGGCTCGGGTTTCTCGTCGGTCGGCCCCGGCATGCCCGCGCGGATCCAGGTACGCAGCGCGTCGATCTGCTCGGGGTGCAGCGGTTCGCCCTGGGGCGGCATCCGCCGCGCGGCCACCTTGCTGGTGATGCGCTCGAGAAGCAGGCTGTCATCCAGGTCGGCGAGGTTCACGACCGGGCCATTGTCGCTCCCCTTGCGCAACAGTGCGATGGTGTCGAGGCGCAACCCACTCTTCTGCGCCAGGCTGCCATGGCAGGCAGTGCAGCGTTCGCGCAGCAACGGCTTGATGTGGCGCAGGTAATCCACCGGCACAGGCGGGGCAGCGGCATCAGTGGGGCGACTCGCGACAAAAAGGAGGCAGGCAGCGAGGATTCGGCGCATCGCTGGGTCCTCGGCAGGAAGGTGAGGTCCGGACGTCCGCGCAAGGTGGAGAGAGTTTGTAGTATACCCTCGCCCTCCCGGATTGCAACGCTCTGTCCCCCCCGAGGCGCCATGAAAATCACCCGCGTCGAACCCATCCCTGTGTGCGTCCCGCTGAAGAAAGGTCTGATGACGAAGACGGCACACGGCGAACATGTCGTGTCGCCCTACGTGCTGGTGCGCGTCCACACCGACGCGGGTCTGGTAGGGCTGGGCGAGGCGACGCTGGCGCCACGGTGGAGCGGCGAAACCAGCCGGTCGTGCGTGGCCGCGCTGGTGGAGTTGCTGGGGCCGGCGCTGGTGGGACACGACCCGCGCCGGATCACGGCCCTGCGCGCCGTGATGGATCGCGAGATGAAGCTCAACCCGTTCACCAAGGCGGCGGTGGAGATGGCGCTGTGGGACCTCGCCGGCAAGGCGGCAGGGGTACCGGTCTATCAACTGCTCGGTGGCAAGGTGCGCGAGCGCGTGCCGATCAAGATGGTGGTCGGCGCCTTCGACGTGCCAGCGGCGACGGCCCTGGCCGAGCGGTTCCTGGGCTGGGGTGTGCGCTGTCTGAAGGTGAAGGTGGGGTTGAATCCCAGTGATGACCTGGCCCGGGTGGCCGCCGTGCGCAAGCTGGCGCCGCAGATGCCGATCGGCATCGACGCCAACTGCGGCTGGAGCATCAGCGCTGCCCGGCGCATCCTGCCGCGCCTCGCCGAGTACGACCTGCTCTTCGACGAACAGCCGATCGCCCCCGGCGATCCCGCCGCACTGGCGCAGTTGCGGCGCGAGACGTCCATCCCCGTGATGGCCGACGAAAGCATCTTCACCCTCACGGATGCCTGGCAACTGGCCTGGCATGGCGCGGCCGACATCCTGAGCGTCTACCCGGGCAAACACGGCGGCATCGCCGGGACGATGGAGATCGCCCACGTCGCCCGGGCCGCGGGCATGGTCTGCGCCCTGGGGAGCAACCTCGAGCTGGGGGTCGGCACCGCGGCGATGCTGCACCTGGCGGTCGCCCTGCCCGGCATAGCCAGCGAGGTCTACCCCGCCGACGCCATCGGGCCTCTGTACCACGAAGCCGATCTGCTCACTCAGCCTCTCCAGCTTGGGCCCGAGTATGCGCTGGTGCCAGAGGGACCGGGCCTGGGGGTCGAGCTGGACGAGGAGCAGGTAAAGCGCTGGCGGCAGGGCTGACCATTGATCCGCGCCGGGGTGTCGATTACATTGAACCTACCCCACCCCTCCCGCCCGCTCGACTCACCTGCGAGGCTATTCCGATGCGACGACCCTGGTGGTCTCTGGTTGTCCTCCCTGCCTTTGTCTGGCTGGCCGTGCAGGCCGCCGCTCCCCCCGACAGTGTGCTCCCGCTGACCAACAGTCGCGCCCTGACCCCGGCGGAGGAGAAGGCCACCTTCGCCCTGCCGCCAGGCTTCCGGGCGGAGCTGGTGGCGTCCGAGCCGCACATCGTCGATCCGGTGGCGATGACGTTCGACGAACGTGGTCGTATCTGGGTCTGCGAGATGCGTGGCTACCCCAACGGCGGGCGCGGCACGGGCACCATCTCGTCGGGGCGCATCCGGCTGCTGGAAGATCGCGACGGCGACGGCGTGTATGAAACCAGCAGCCTGTGGGCCGAGAACCTGCGCTTCCCCACCGGCATCATGCCCTGGCGCAACGGGTTGCTGGTGGCCAACGCCCCCGAGCTGCTCTACCTGGAAGACCGGGCCGGCACCGGCAAGGCCGACACGCGCCGGGTGCTGTACACCGGCTTCGACGTGGCCAACATCCAGCAGCTGCTCAACTCGTTGCAGTTCACCATGGACAACACCGTGCATGGCGTGGCGGGCATGGCTGGCGGAACGATCACCTCGGGCGAGAAGCCGGACGCGCCGGCGGTGGTGCTGCGCGGCCGGGGCGTGCGCTTCAACCCGGATGTGCCCGCAAGCCTGGAACCGACCTCCGGTGGTGGGCAGTACGGGCTGTCGGCCGATGACTGGGGCCGCTGGTTCACGGCGACCAATAGCCAGCATCTGCGCCACATCATCCTGCCCGATCATTACCTGCGTCGCAACCCATCGCTGGCCGTCCGGGCGGTCACGCTCGACATCCCCGAACATGGGGCAGCGTGCAAGGTCTACCGGCGCAGTCCGTTCGAGGCCTGGCGCGTTGTTCGGACAACGCGGCGGGCGGGTAGTGCCGACGCCAAGCGACTCCCCTCGACCGAGCTGGTGCCGGGCGGGTATGTCACCTCGGGCTGCAGCCCGCTGGTCTACACCGCGAACCTGCTGCCGCCGGAGTATCGGGGTACGGTGTTTGTCTGCGACCCGGCCAACAACCTGATCCTCCGCGACGTGCTGGAGCCGAAGGGCGCCACCTTCGTGGCGAAGCCGGCGCATCGCGAATCCGAATTCCTGGCCTCGACCGACAACTGGTTCCGCCCGGTGCATCTGACGCTGGGGCCCGACGGGGCGATCTACGTGCTCGACTTCTACCGCGAGGTGATCGAGACGCCGCTGTCGCTGCCCGAGGATATTCTGCGACGGGTGATGGTCGAGTCACGCGGCCGGGGTCGCATCTGGCGGATTACCACGGCACCCGAGGGGACGCGCCCGCCGAAGGTGGAACTGGATCGCGCCTCGCCCGAGCAGCTGGCCAGCTACCTGGATTATCCCAACTCGTGGTGGCGGACGACGGCGCAGCGGCTCCTGTTCCAGCAGAAGCCGAAGGAAGTGTTGCCGACGCTGCACAGGATGCTGACCACCGCCTCGCCGGTCGGTCGGGCACATGTGCTGTGGACGCTGGCAGCCCTGGGGGATCTGAAGGACGAGGAGATCCTACAGGCGCTGAAGAGTCCCGAGGCCGGACTGCGCGAACAGGCGCTGCGGCTGGCCGAGCCTCGGCTGGCGTCGTCAGCGAAGTTGCGTGAAGCGGCCACGGCGCTGGCCGACGATCCCGCGGCGCGGGTGCGATTCCAGCTGGCCTTCTCGCTGGGCGAGATGCCGTCGGTCGAGGCGGCTGGCGCCCTGGCGAAACTGGCGACGCGCAGCGACAACGACTCGTGGACGCAGACGGCACTCCTGAGTTCCATGCCGAAGAACGCCGGGCAGTTGCTGGCGTCGTTGACAGCAGAGCCGGGCCGCATCGCCGAGCGGATTCCGCTGATCCGACAGGTGGCCACGCTGGTGGGAACGAACGCAGGGGACGCCGAGCTGGCCCAGGCGCTGCAACTGCTGGGCGAGGTGAAACCTGAGGTGACGCCGCTGCAGGTCGCCCTGTTGGACGGGCTGGGTCAGGGGCTGGCCTCCAGCTCGCGCTCGCTAACGACGTTCTGGGAGAAGCCCAGCGCGGCGCTGGCCGGGCCGGTGCAGAAGGCGCGGACACTGTTCGATCGGCTGGCGACGCTAGCGCGCGACGAAAAGCGGCCACCGGCCGTGCGAGCCCAGGCAGTGCAACTCCTGGGACGGGGGCCGTTCACTCCGCTGGCGGAGGCGGCACCGGCGCTGCTGGCGCCGCGCAACCCGCCCGAGGTGCAGCTGGCCACGGTGCGGGCAATCTCGGGTCAACCCCGCGCCGAGGTGGCCGGGTTGCTGCTCGAGGCGTGGCCCAGCGCTGGCCCCACGGTACGGCGCGAGATGATCGAGGCGCTGTTTGGTCGGCAGGAACGACTGGCAGCGCTGGTGGCGGCCATGGAGAAGAAGCAGGTGTTGCCGACCCAGGTGGATCCGCTGCGGCTGGCCCAGCTGCGGAAGCATCCCGACGCCACATTGCGTGCCCGGGCCACGAAGGCGCTGGCCGGCATGCAGACTCCGCAGCGGGCCAAGGTGATCGAGGCCTACCGTGCGGCCCTGGAGTTGAAGGCCGATCCCATGGCCGGCAAGAAGGTGTTCCAGAAGAACTGCGCCACCTGCCATCGGCTGGAGAACGTCGGCGTGCAGGTCGGGGCCGACCTCCTGGCCGCGCTGCGGAACAAGACCGCAGACGCCCTGCTGATCGACATCCTGGACCCCAGCCGCGAGGTGGACCCACGCTTCGTGGCCTACCAGGTCACGACCCGGCGTGGGCAGATTCTCTCGGGCATCGTGGCCGCCGAGACTGCTGCCAGTGTGACACTGAAGCGCGGCGAAGGGGCCGAGGACACCATCCTGCGGACACAGATCGACACCGTCGAGTCCACGGGCAAGTCGCTGATGCCCGAGGGACTCGAGGCGCAGATGAACAAGCAGGATGTGGCCGACCTGATCGCCTACCTCCTGGAGGTGGGTCGGCGCAAGTAAGTAGTCGCCTAGAAGCGATAGGTGGCCACCAGTCCGGTGGTCGTCGGCATCCGTTCCTTCGGGACGACCACCACCTCGCCGCCGTGGCGCAGGACTTCCTCGGCCACGTCGTCGAGCAAATCGCCGGACTCCGGGCTGGCTGGATCGCCCACCTCAATCGCGCCAGTGGCGCGGTCGAGCCGACCCGGGAGATGCCGGAACGCCTCGACAAGCAGGGTGCCAACCCGGCCGGCGGCCACGGCACGAGCCACGTCCGCGAGGTCAGCCGACCCCTTCGCGTGCGCCTGCGCCGTGTGGAAATCGTTGCACAGCCGATCGAGGCGAGCGAGATACATTGGCTCGATCACCTTCCAGACCTCACGGCCCAGTTCCTCCAGGGAGCGCGCATCGGGGTTGATCGGCACGCCATCCGGGAGAAGGTGGGGGTTCTGACTCAGCGGGCGGAAGTGCCCCTGCTGCTCCGGCAGGCCGACGAGCACGAGCGGTAGCCCCGAAGGTTGCGAGAACCGTTCGAAGACCTCCCGATCGATGGCGCGGAAGAAACGCAGGGTGTCGTTTTCGATTTCATCCTTGCGCGAGCCCTGGCCGTAATGCAGGGGAGTGCCGCCGGCCCCGCTGGAGCGGGCCGCGCGCTGCGGTTCGGTCACCTGGTCTCCCAGAGCGGCACTGAGCGTGGCGGGCATGTCCTGCAGATCGATCAACTCGAGGCCATACCGGTTGCCCTCGGCCAGCCAGGCACGATCGCGGGTCAGCGCCAGCACCTGGTACCGATCGGCCGATTGCAGGTAGCGGACGAGTGGCTTGACGTGGTAGCTGTTGGTGACGACGACTAGCGATCGGAGCACCCGGGGAAGCTGGTAGACATCAAAGCGCGTTTCGTTCCGAAGAATGGCCAACCCGTCGAGCGCGTGCTGCCAGAAAAAGCTATCCTCGACGAGGGCCTGCAGCGGTTCCAGCAACGGCCCGGGAGATTGGCCCGGGAACTTCTGTCGCAACTGCTGCTCGGCCTCGCGGATGAGGTTCCGCAACACGATACGATCTTGCTGGTGATCGGCAGCGTGGCGATGGGTCGGTTGGAACAGCGAGATGCAGGGTCCGCTCGGCTCGTGCAGGAGGGAGTGGACTGCCTTCCAGGTAAGTGGTTTCATGGCGCAGCTCCTCCAGGGCGTATGTTCGTGGTTGTCTCATGCTCTGCATCTGAACTTATCTGCACGTGCCATGCCGTGGAGCATCTTCCCCCCTGGGCTACAATGACCGGGCCAGTTGTGTCGTAACCGCACAAGGGATGCTCATGGCCGCACGCTGTGTCCTGCTCACCGGAGCCACCGGCAAGGTGGGCCGTCATTTCCTCGCGCGCTTCCTGGCCGACCAGCGTTTCGCCAGCTGGTCGGTCCGGGCGCTGTGCCACCAGCGCGGCCTGCCCGAGCTACCGCGCGTCGAGGTGCTGCGCGGCAGCATCAGCGATCGTGCCGTGGCGCGCCAGGCGATGTCGGGGGTGACGCACGTGGTTCACCTGGCCACGTGCAAGGAGACGCCCGAAGAGATCATGGATGTGGCGGTGAAGGGGATGTTCTGGCTGCTGGAGGAAGCTCGCGTCAGCCCCAGCCTGGCCCGGTTCGTCCTCGTGGGCGGCGACGCTGCGGTGGGGCACTTCGTCTACCCGCACCCGGTGCCGGTGACCGAGGACCAACGCCACACTGCCTACCCGGGCTGCTACGCGCTGTCGAAGGTGCTGGAAGAAGTGATGCTGGAGCAGTTCGGCATCCAGTACAACCTGGACGTCTGCTGCCTGCGTGCACCGTGGATCATGGAGAAGGACGACTTCAAATATCAGCTTTCCTTCGGCGAGGATGTCTTCGGCGCACCGCGCTGGGGTGAGTTGGTGGGGCCGCAGCGCGCCCGGGAATACCAGGAGCGCGGCACGGTGCCGGTGCTGCTCGACGCCGAGGGCCAGCCAGTGTTGCGCAACTTCGTCCACGTGGACGATCTGGCCGGCGCTTTGCTGCTGGCGCTGGAGCATCCCCGGGCGCGGCGGCAGACCTTCAACATCTGCATGGACGAGCCGGTGAACTACCAGGCGGTGGCCGACCACCTGGCCCGGACGCGCGGCGTGGACTCGGTGGGTATCCGCACGGCGTTCCATTCCACCTGGCTGGACAACTCCCGGGCGCGGTTTCTGCTCGGTTGGCGACCGAAGTACGACCTGGCCCGGCTGATCGACGAGGCGTTCGCCTACCAGCGCAACGATGACGACCCGCGCCGCATCTGGTATCCGGGGTAGGCGTCTCAGCGGTAGCGGCGGCGGGCGAGTTCGAGCTGCTCGCGGGCCCACTGGTAGTCGGGCTTCAGCTGCAGGGCCTGCTGCAGGTCGGCGCTGGCGGTGGTGAAGTCCCCCTTGAGCCGGAAGGCCGCTCCGCGCGTCGCCCAGGCGGTGTAGCTATCGGGTTGCAGGCGCAGTGCCTCGTTGCAGTCGGCGATGGTGCGCTCGTGGTCGCCGAGCAGGCGGTGGGTTTCGGCGCGGACGACGTAGGCCCAGGCGTAGCCCGGCTCGAGCTCGACGGTGCGGTTGAGATCCTCCAGGGCGCCGGCGAGATCGCTCTTTTGCTGGCGGGCGGCACCACGGGAGCCCAGAGCCCAGGCGTAGTTGCGGTCGATCTCCAGGGCGCGGGTGAAGTCGGCGATGGCGCGTTCGATCTCGCGGCGAAGACGGAACGCCTCGCCGCGGTTGAAGTAGGCCAGCACGTTGGCGGGGTCGAGCCGGATCGCCTCGGAGCAGTCGGCGATGGCAAGGTCGAACTGTCCCTTCAGGCGGTAGGAGCTGCCGCGCGTGCTGTAGGCGCGAGCCAGAGTCGGGTCGAGGCGGATCGCCTCGGTGGCGTCGCGGATGGCGTTGTCGTGATCACCCAGCTGTCGGCGCACCTCGGCGCACTGCGCCAGGACAAGCCAGTCGCCGGGCCGGTGGGCCAGCCGCTGTTCGAGTTCAGTCAGGTCCCTCTGCAGCAGCTCGCGGCGGCGCAGCTCGGACTCGGGCGGGCGCGGCGTCGGCATCCGAGGGGCGCTGGCCTCCGACGGCGGTGGGGGGCTGGCGGACTCGCTCCGCGGCAGCGTCTGGATGGTGGAGGTCAGCTTCTTGACCTTCTGGACGGCATCGAGGCGGGCGCGGTGGGCGCTGTCGGCCCGACGGGAAGGCAGCAGCGCGCCCAGCTCGTCGGCCAGGGCGTTGGCAGTGGGTAGCCGGTCGGTGGGGTCGTCCTCGAAGCAGCGGCCCAGCACGTCGGTCAGCTGGTCGTCCAGCCCCAGCTCGCGCAGCCGGCGCTGCCAGCGGGTGCCGCCGGGTCGGCCCGCCGTCAGGTCGCCGGTGAGCATCTGGTACCAGATGACGCCCAGAGCATAGACGTCGTCACTGGGATCGGGCGACTCGCCGCGCAGCTGCTGGGGGCTGGCATAAAGCGGCGTGCAGGAGCCGCGCAGCGCCGTGGCGAGGAACAGGCCGCGCGTGGTGCCGAGAGTGGACACGCCCAGTGTCTGGCGTGCGGCGACGCCACCGATGCCAAAGTCGGCGACCTTCAGCTGCGGGACGCCACTGGGCCCTCCGTGGATCAGCACATTGGCCGGCTTCAGATCACGATGGACGATGGGCGGCTCGAGCTGGTGGGCGAAGCCGACGATGAGCGCCAGCTGATGCAGCACCCGGCTCATCTCCAGCGCGGTGGGTCGGTTGGGCAGGCGATGCCATTCGCGGATGAGGCCGGCGAGATCGCCGCCGGAAATGAACTCGTATTCGAGACAGGGCGTCTCGCTGGTGAGGTAGGTGTGCTGAAGGGTGACGATGCCTGGATGGCGTCCCTGGCGCATGACGCGGTCGAGAATGGCGGCCTCGTTGCGGAGGTAGCGCGCGGCGGAGGGGTCGAGACAGAACTTGAGGGCAACAGGAGGGACATTGGTCAGCCAGGGGTTGCGAGCCTTCCACACCTCGCCGAAGCCACCGATGCCAAGCAATTCTTCCAGCTCCCAGTCCACGCCGAGCAACGGTCGATCGCCGGGCTTGAAGCGGGGCAGACGGGCCGGTAGCAGCGGGATGAGGTCGTCGGCCTTGTGGGGCTCCTGCTCGAAGGCGACGGTGTGCCCCTCGGGATCGGAGGGGCGTCGCAGCGATTTGCGCACCTGGCCGGGCACGAGGCTGAGAAAGAGTTCGAGCGCCTGCGGATCGACACTGGGACGCTGAGCGACCACTTCGGCGACGATGGCGCGGATCTCTTCCTGAATGTGGGCGGGGGAGGCAGCGGCCAGGGCGGCGAGGTCCTGACGGCGCTGGTCGGCGTCGCGGGCGCCCTGCCACCATTTCCAGACGTCGCCGGCCAGTTCGGGGAGCACCTCGAACACCACGTCGCCGGCGATGCCGCCCCCGAAAAAGTTGGCAGCGGCCCGGCCGACGCAGCGGAAGAAGAGCAGTGGATTTGGCATGGCCAGAGTCACCCGCTGAAGATTGCAACCTGCCCGCACATTGTACCCGCGCGGCGGAAGAATGTTACAGCCTCTTCCGCGCGGCATTTCTGTTGGGCCGAGCCGGGCTGGGCGTCGTATGATGGCGGAAGAGTCAGCGAGCGTCGAAGGAGGAGCGCGGGACATGGTCATCCGTATGTTGCTGGGAATGGGGCTGATCCTTGCCGTGGTCGGCGGCACGCTCCAGGGACAACCCGACAAGAACAAGCCGGCCGATCCCAAGGCGCCGCCTGCGAAACCCGCTGATCCCAAGAATCCTCCCGCCAAGCCAGTCGATCCCAAGGCGCCACCCACGAAGCCAGTCGATCCCAAGGCGCCACCCACGAAGCCAGTCGATCCCAAGGCGCCGCCGGTCAAGAGTGACGAGCCGAAACCGATCGCGGCGCTGCGTGCGCTGGGGGCCACCTTTGAGATGAAGGACAAGGCCACCATCGGCGTGAACCTCACCGGGACGAAGGCCACCGACGCCGACCTGGCCAACCTGGTCGAGCTGAAGGAGCTGGTCACGCTGGACCTGACGGCGACCGCGGTGGGCGATGCTGGCCTGGTCCATCTGAAGGGCCTGCGCGGGCTGACCACGCTCGATCTGCGCGGCACCCGGGTGACCGACGCCGGCCTGCCGCTGCTGGCCGAGCTGAGTAACCTCGAATACCTGAACCTCGATGGCACGCAGGTGGGCACCGATCTCTTGCCGCTGCGCAAGCTGACCAAGTTGCGCACGCTGAGCCTGGCGCGGACTCCGCTGACTGTCCCCGCCGTGGCGCATCTCTCGGGGCTCACCGGACTGCAGACGCTGACGCTGTATGGCACCGCGGTGGGTGATGCGGCCGCGCCGGCGCTACGCGGGCTGACCGAGCTTCAGACCCTCGACCTGGGCAGCACCCGGCTGGGCGACCCCGGGCTGGTTCAGCTGCGCGACCTGATCAACCTCCGTCGGCTCATCCTGACCAGCACTGGCGTCACCGACGTGGGGATGGCCACCATCCGTGAGTTCAAAAACCTGACCAGCCTGGAAATCGCCGGCACCCGGGTGACGAACATGGGAGCCGCGACCCTGCGGACCGACTTCCCCATGCTCCGGGTCGGTCGCTGAGGGAGCCATGCAGCGCATCGTTCTCGTCGGTAGCGTGCTGCTCCTGGTAGCGGCGGGGGGAGTGCTGGCCCTGGTCTTCTGGCCGCGTCCGTCCCAACCACTCGAGGTGCCTTCCTCGCGCAACGATCCTGGGCCGGCCCCTGCGCGCGTCGTGGACGAGAGCAAGGCGCTGGCCTCGCTCGAACCGTTTCTCAGCAACCGGGAACGCGATGGCACCCAGCCGGGCAAGCCGACCATTGGCCTGACGCTGGGCGGCGCGCTGGACGACTCGCACCTGAGAGCGCTGGCTGACCTGCCCCATCTGCAGAAGCTGGTGCTGAATGGCGCGCGTGTCACCGATGCGGGGCTGGAGCCGCTGGCTGGGCTGCGCCAGCTCGAGTATCTCCAGCTCGACAATACCTTCATCAGTGATGCGGGGCTGAAGCATCTCGCCGGGCTGGAGCGGTTGCGTACGCTGCGGCTGCGCGCCACCGCCATCAGCGACGCGGGATTGAAGCAGCTGGCGGGGCTGGCATCGCTGGAGATGCTCGGGTTGTTTGGCACCCGGATCACGAGCGCGGGGCTGGAGGCCCTGACGGGAATGCCGCGGCTGCGCGATCTCGATCTGCGCTTCACCAGCGTGGACGACGCGGGCCTGGCCATCCTGGGCCGGCTGCCGCAGCTGCGCAATCTGGCCCTGGAGAAGACGAAGATCAGCAGCGCCGGGCTGGTTCACCTGCAGAAGCTGGGGCAGCTCGAGCTGCTCGACCTGAATGGCACCGCGGTGGGCGATCCCGGGCTAAAGCACCTGGGTGCGATCCGGAGTTTGAAGCTCCTCTTTTTGGCTGATACCCAGGTCACCGACGACGGGCTTCCCTGGCTCGACACCCTGGAGGGTCTGCACACGCTGGACCTGGCCGGCACGCGCACCACGGGGCGCAAACTGCCGCCGCTGCCGGCGCTGGAACGGCTCAACCTGGCACGCACCGTTACACGCGATGAGGGGATCGAGGTGCTGGCCACGCGCGGCCGATTGCGCGAGCTGAACCTGGCCTTCACCGATCTCACCGACCGGGCGGCTCCCGCGCTGGCCCGGCTGGCGGGGCTGGAAGATCTGGATCTGTGGAAGACACGACTGACCAGCAAGGGAGTGATCGCGCTGGAGCCGCTGAAGAAGCTGCGGAAGATCCACCTGGTGGTGGGGGAGGAGATCACCGAGGAGGCGGTCGAACAGCTGCAGCAGGCCCTGCCCGGGTTGAAGATCGAGCGCTAGCCCCGAAGACTCAGCCGAGATCGACGCGCGAGTTGGACGACGTGCTGGCGCGGTAAGAATCGGCTTCGTTGGGTGCGGTGGCGGCTTCGGTGCCTTCTCCCTGCATGGCCCAGGCCAGCACGCGGCGAGCCACCTCGGCGGCGGTGCGGCTGTGGACGGGTGGCGGGTCCTGATCGCGCGGCAGGCCGAGATCGACGCCGAGGCAGCGCTGCACCACGTCGGCTGTCGAAAGCGCGATCTCGCGGTTGGGGAGCCGGGCCAGGTCGTACAGGGCGGATATGGCCTCGGGCCGCTGGCCCAGAGTCAGCAGTGCCTCGACGGCGATGAGACGCACCGGGGCGGGCATGGTCGGCTGGAGCAACTTCAAGAGGTCGTTCGTCTCCAGTTCGCGATACTGCTTCATCAAGCGGGCCAGCTCGAGGCGGAGCATGTGCGGCGTCTGCGGGCTGGTCAGCAGGCCGCGCAGCTTCTCGAGTAGTTCCGGCGTGGCGCCTCCGGCCAGCTGATGACCGTAAAACCGACCGAGGGTGAGCGCAGCGCGGATGCCGATGACGCCCTTTTCGTAGGTCCAGGCGTGCAGATCGGTCACGACTTCCTTGCCGAGCTGATTGCCCGATACCCGCAGGGGGCCGTCATCCTGGCAGGAAGGATCGGCCAGGGCGCGACGCACCGGATCGCGGATCCAGTGCCAGCGCTGATCGTTATTCCAGAAGAGCGCCTCGGTGACTGTCTGGCGCACCAGGGCCGAGCCATCGCGCAACAGCTCGCCCAGCGATTCGACGACAACGCGATCATCGACATTGGCCAGGGCGTTGACCGCCACGGCGCGCACCTCGGGTTCCGACGCGCGGCGCGCAACCTCGAGCACCACCTGCGGCTGCCCCGGCCGCCAGCCGGGACGATACTCCAGGGCGGCCAGGGCGGCAATGCGCACCTGAGGTTTGGCATGAGTGAGGAGTTCCAGGGCAGGTGAGGCATCGACGTGCAGCGCCTCGCGCAGCGCCTTGACCTCGGGCAGAGTCCGGCAAGAGAGCAGATCGTGCGGCCAGCTGCGACGTCCGCGCAATCCCGAGGCCAGCTGCCGGGCGCGGCGGAGACTGCTGGCGCCAGAGTCGCGGAGACATTGGCGAGCGAAGAAGATGAGCGGCACCACGAGCAGGTAGGCTTCGGCGAGGTGGATCTTCCAGTCCTCGCGGTTGGGCGTGGCCAGGACGACCCAGGCCAGACCGATGACGTAGAGCAGGATGATGCCGGGCCCGGCGGGTTCGCGTCCCAGGCGGCTGGTGATCAGCAGGATCACGCAGCCGAGAAGCACGACGGCGGCCCCGGCCAGCAGAACCAGCTGCGGCTGGCCCGTCAGCTGGAAGGCCACCCCCAGCAGGATGGCGACCGGCAGGATGAGAATGAGCACCCGGGTGGACCGGGTGAACAGCCCCGCCGGGCTATCCTCGGTTCCTGTAGCATACCTTGCCTGCATGATGACCCTTCCGAGGGGGTTCTCGCGTCTGCCCAGGCAATCTCGACAGGGAGAAATCGCCGGCCGACGCTGGACCATCAGCACAAATATGGATCACAGGGCGCGAAAAGGCCAAACTCGCGGGGGGAAATCGCCCCAGAAACGCAACGAGGGCGAACCAGAACCTGGCTCGCCCTCGCTGGTGAAAGAACGCCAGACTGGCGTTCGTGAATGTTTACCGTCAGCACCCTGCGCCACCGCGGCCCCCCCCACTGAAGCCACCAAAGCTTCCATAGCTCGCCGCTGGCGCGTACGAGGGCTGATACGTGGGTTGGTAGGCAGGCTGATACGTGGGTTGGTAAGCAGGCTGATACGTGGGTTGGTAGGCAGGCTGATACGTGGCCTGTGGAACCGTACCCACCGACGAGGTCGAGGCGGTCGGCGTCGCACTGGCCACCGGTCGCATCGTCGAGTCTGGATAGGTCAGAGCCGTGTAACGGGCCCGGGCCAGCTGCTCGGTCTGGCGAATGCTGCTAGCGGAGGCATACTTCTGTAGCGTCTCCTCCAGTTCGCCCCGGGTCAACTTCCCATCATGCGCGAAGGCCTGATCTTCGCCATTGCGCGTGCTCAGCACGAGGCCATTCCCCGAGCCGATCTCCAGGGCCCGAGCCAGCCCCTGCCCCGTCGGCGAGGTGGCATCGACGTAAACGCAGACGTAATGCTCGGCCAGCAGCTGGCGAGTCCGTCGCGTCCACTTGCCCTCTTCGGTCGCCTGCTCCCATCCCTTCGTGCCTTGCCCGACGAAGACGGCCAGCGGTTTCTCCGCTTTGCGTCCCGCGTCACGCGCGGCTCGATAGCTCTCCTGCCAACGGGGAGCATCCGACCCCACAGCGTCAGGGGCCGCGGCCGGCCCCAACAGCGCGATCAATAACAACGAGGTGTGCATCCTGGGTGTTCTCCTCAACAAAAGCCACCTCTGAACAGATGGCCAGCACGTCACAGTGTGCTGACCCATGAGGGCCGGTTGTAGGGGAAATACCGAGAATGACAACCATTAAAATTTACCCAGACTATCTAGGTTCCCAATACTACACAGGTTGCGCATTTTAAAAACTGATTTCACTGCGCAGATAGTTGCATGATGACATCGAAATGCTCTGATACGTTAGACAACGAAACCGGCCAGGCAACTGATCAGACGATCAGATGCCTGGCCGGTTGCTGGACGGGCCAGCTTACCGGCTCCAGCCCATGAAGAAGTTGAAGATCTGCTCCTGGTCGCGCGGGCCCTTGACGACGGGGAAACCGAAGTCGAGTGCGATGGGCACCGGACCGAGCATCGGCACCACGAAGCGGACGCCGAAGCCGACCGAGACGCGGTAGGTATCGAGGTCGCTGATGTTGGTGCTAACCGTACCGGAATCCACGAAGCCGACGAGGTTGACCTGGTCGTTGGCTCGCACGGGCACCTGATACTCGAGGCTGTTGAGCAGCAAGAAGTTACCACCGACCTTGAAGCCATTGACGTCGGGGCTGACCCCACGGAACTGGAAGCCACGGAGCGAACGGAAGCCACCGGCGAAGAAGCGTTCAAACACAGGGGTGTTGTCGCCAGCCCAGCCGACCTGGTTGTGGAACGACACCACGTGCCGGCCCGAGCCGTCGGCTCGCTGGTAGACCGTCCAGTACTTGGACACATCCAGGTTCACCAGCGGGAAATCGTACGTACCCGTCACGTACTCGGCCCCGAAATCGATGAGCGACCCTTCCGTCGGACGGATGACCGAATCGCGGGTATCGCGGTTGGCACCGAGGCGGAAGCCTGCCAGGAAGTTATCGCCGACGACACTGGTGTAGTCGGTGGGAGCATAGTAGGGCACATTGTAGACGTTCACGTTCTCCAGACGAGCCGTGCCGAGGATGCTCCAGTAGTCGTTGATCTTGCGGCCGAGCGTGAACCGTCCGCCGAGCCGTTCTTCAGAGTACTCATTGAAGTACCGCTGATAGAAGTAGCCCGAGGCAAGCAAGCTGTTGGGCGTGTCGAACAGGAACGGCTCACGCAAGCTGATGACGTAGCGCTGCAGCTGGGTACCCGGGACCGCCTCGATGCGAAGTTCCTGCCCACCACCACGGAAGGCGGTGCCGTTGAGGAAGTCATCGAAGCTGGTCGGGACGTTGAACAGATCGAAGTTCCGCTCGTTGAGCACGATGGAGCCGGTCAGACCGCTATCCGAGTTGACGCCCAAGCCGAACATCAGGCTACCGGTCGAAGCCTCCTGCACGCTGACGAGGATGTCCTTGTAGGGGCTATCCGGGTCGGCCGGGTTGTCCAGCACGGTGACCGTGGGACGGACCGAGCCATCGGGAGCCGCCTCGAAGATGTTGAGTCGAGCCAGGTTACGTTCGGCCTCTCGCAACGCGGGGAACGACAGCACCTGACCGGGATACAAAGGCACCTGGCGAAGGATGACATTCTGACGCGTACGCTCGTTGCCGACGATGAACACCTGCCCCACCCGGGCGGGCGGCCGTTCCTCGACCTCGTAGCGGACCTGCACGATGCCCGGGCGTTCCTTGTCGAACACGGGGACCGCCTGGGCCCGGACCTCGCGGCCCTGATGCCCCAGCCAGTCCTTGATGCGCGACAGATCGCCTTCGATGGTGCTCTGGTCGTAGAAGTTACCCGCCTTCATCTTACCCATTGCTTCCAGCGCCTCGGCCGGCATGCTCTTGATGCCATCAACGGTCGGGGTGTCGGCCACCTTGTAGCGCTGCCCCTCGAAGATGTGGAACACCACGGTCACCTCGCGGCCATCGCCCGAGTAGACCAGCTCGCGGCTGATGCGGACGTCATGATACCCGAACGAGCGGTAGTAGCGCATCAGCTCGTTGACGTCGTGATCCAGCATCGCCGAGTTGTAGGTGCCGCCGATGGGCAGACCGAGGAACTTGCTCGAGGACTGGATGTGCGTCTTGAGCACGCCCTTGGAGACGAAGCTGTTGCCGACGAAGTCGATGTCGGAGATGCGGACCTTGGGTCCCTCGGTGATGTTGAACACCACCTCGGTGTCACCCTGTTCGCCACCCTTGAGCAGGTCGCACGAAGCGAAGGGCCGGCCCTCCTCGTTGTACTTCTGCACGATCCGCCGGCAGGCCACCTTGTTGGCGATGGGATTACAGGGCATGCCGACGCGGACGCCGCTCAGGTCGTTGAGGTCGTCCTTCGACAGGTTGACGTTGCCCTGGTAGGTGACGGCCTTGAGGACAGTGGGGTAATCGCGGATGTAGACGAAGACACGTACCCGCCCAGGCCCATCGCTCTGCTTGTCGGCGTAGACGTTGCCGAACTGCTTGGTGGCGTAGAGCGAGCGGACATCTTCCTGCAGCGTCTCGGGGATGAACTCCTTGCCGACGCGCGTCCGCATCATGTTCTTGATGTACTCGGTCGAGATGTGGCGGTTCCCCTGGATGATGATGTCGCTAACGATGGTGCGACCGGGAACCGGGGCCGGCGCCGAGGAAGGCGGAGGCACCGGCACCGAGGGCGCAGCGGCCGCTGGCGGCGATGTCGCTGGCGGCGGTGTCGCTGGCCCCGCGGGCCCGGGAACCGGGATCGGCGGTGGCAAGCGTGAGGGAACCGGCCGACCGGGCATCAGCCCCGGGTCCGTGGCCGCCGGCGCGGGTTGCGCCGTCGGAGCAGGCAGCTGCGCCAGGCCGATCGAACCAAGGCCTAGCGCCACGAGAACGGCCAGTCTCTCGATCCGTTTCGCCGCGCGCCAAACCGACGGCCTAATGCAATCCATTGCCTGCATGGGTCCATCCCCACCGAGACCGGTGACAATATGTGCAAGGGAGGACGCTGGATAGCTTCCGGTCCAGTTCGTGTCAAGACGGACCCGCGAGGAGTTCCCGTCCCGCACCCCAGAGGGCGCCGAGCTCTGGAGTGAATCCTGATGCCCAGGCAATCTCAATGCACCTCGAAGACCTGCTCGGCGATCCCGCTGGTGGGGACCTCCACACTCCACGGCGTGGTGCCAGGGTCGGCGTAACGAGGCTTTCCCAGACGGCTGGCCAGTTCCGGCGAAAGCGTCACCTTGTAGGCGCCCGGTGGCACCCCCGGCCCGTAGGGATAGGTGCGCATGGTGAACGAGCCGTCGAGCTGCAGCTGGCAGCTGGGCTTCTCGCCCTTCCAGGGGTTGGCGCCATCGGCATGGAACCAGATGCTGCCGGCCGTGACCGGCTGCCCCTTCATCTGCACCTTCCCGACAACGGGCGCGGTGTTAGGCCGCGCGCCACAGCCAGACAGAAGCCCCAGTCCAACGAGCAGAAGCAAGCCGCGCATGGGTATCGCTCTCCTAGTTGAACGAAACCACCTGGCCGTCCGCCGGGCGAATCATCAGGCGAACTCGCGACGAGGGCGTGGCGTAGGGAACCATGCGCACGCTGCCATCGCCGAACACGAACAGCGGGCCGGCGCTGCTGGGCGAGCCCCAGTTACCGCCACCGCACGATTCGCCAGACTCAGACCAACCAGGGCCGGAGGCCAGCTCGGGGAAATCGACCAGGCGCGAATCGGGATAGAGCGAGTCGCCGCAGCGCCCCGTGCCGCCAGTGCCGCCCATGATGTACGGTTCGTCCCAGTACCACACGCCCTGGTTGTAGGCGCGAGGGCTCATCGCCTTCTCACCCATAAAGATGGTGTTGGATAGCCCATCGGCGACCATCGCCACCGTGCAGACCTTGCCCCAGTTACTGCCGTAGGTGGTGAAGAAGACCTGGTCGTTGGCGGCGTAGTCGGTGCGGGCGCTGGCACCGAGGCCAGCATCGTTGTAAGACCACCCTGGATAGATCGTGTCCGTCGGGGGCACAGCCTGAGCCATGCCGGAACGCCGCGCCGGGCTGTAGTAGGTCTTTACCGGTGTGGTGAAGCAGAGGAGCGGATTCTTGTAGAGCGCCTCCTGCTCGACGTAGGGCAGCAGCGAGTAGAACGCCGAGCCGAGTTGATAGCGTCCTCCCCGGGCAGGATCGCCCCAGCGCGGCCGGAACTGACCATACCCCGGGATGACGGTGTAGGCGTTCGGCGTGGTGTAAGGATTGCTCTGCGGGTTGTCGAAGCCGCCGCCGTTGGGGAAATGGCCGAACGTCCCTTCGAAGTTCGCTGCCGCCAGCCCAAGCTGCTTGAGATTGTTCGACGACTGCATGCGCGCCGCCGCCTCGCGCACCTTCTGCACCGCGGGCAGGAGCAGTCCGATGAGGATGGCGATGATGGCGATCACCACCAGCAGTTCGATCAGCGTGAACCCGGGACGGCGGCGCATGGCGGGATCTCCAGATGAGAACGGTCGGAGGTGGAAGGCGGCCAGCAACATCTCGACACCTGCCTTAATGTCACAGTGCTATCGCCCCAGGGGCCGATGGCAAGGATTATACTTCCTCCCGTGCGCAAACCGCGAGGGGCCGCGCCAGCCTGGGGATGGCAACGGAGTGGTCACCCACTAGGATGAATGTAGGGGATCTGCTCGTTCTCTCCGTGCAACACTTCTCCTGGCAGATAGACTCGTGGAACTCGAATCGCTCGAGCCGGAACGCTGTGCCCGCAAACTCGCCGCCCTGGCAGCGCCTGAGCGCCTGCGCATCGTGCAGTTTCTCCGCGATGGCCCGCGCAACGTCGGCGAGATCGCCTGCATGTTGCAGACCGCCCCTGTCAACGTGACGCATCACATGCACGTGCTGTACGAGGCCGGTCTGGTCCACCGCCAGAAAAAGGGCCGCTTCGTCCTCTACTCGCTCCTGCCGGGCGTCCTGCAGAACGAGGGCACCGAGGGGGCTCCTGCTCGTCTCAATCTTGGCTGCTGCCGTCTCGAACTGCCTCCCGGCAGCGGCGAGACCCCTTCCGGTTCGTCCTGACGCGCCGCCGTTGCTCCTCCTCTCCCTCCCTACAATCGTGATGGCTCCTGGATCCACCTGGCGAAGATCGCGCGCGAAAAGTCGCGTGCGCGCCTGCCGAGTGATGGGCATTACTCTCTGTCCGACTTCGAGAGGACAACGATGTCAACCGCCGCACTGCACTCGTTGATCGCCCGCGTCCGCCAGCTGACCGATCCTTCTGCTTCTCATCAGAGCGATCGGATGCTGCTGGAGGCGTACACCCAGGCAGGCCAGCAGGAGGCGTTCGCCGCCCTGGTGCGTCGGCATGGCCGACTGGTGTTCGGCATCTGCAAGCGGATCCTGCGCCACGACGCCGACGCCGAGGATGCCTTCCAGGCCACCTTCCTCGTCCTGGCGAACAAGGCCGGCCACGTCCGCTGGCAGGAGTCGATCGCCAACTGGCTGTACAGCGTGGCTCTGCGCGTCGCTCGCCAGGCCCAGGTTCGTCAGGCCCGCCGACGACGCCACGAGCAGCTGGCCCACGAGTGCCGCCCGACGACTTCCTCGGGAGAGACCACCCCCGAGGCGCTGGGCCTGCTCGATTGCGAGATTCAGCGGTTGCCCCAGCACTATCGCGCTCCCCTGCTGCTGTGCCACCTCGAGGGTCTCTCTCCCGAGGAGGCCGCCGCTCGACTCGGCTGGACGGTGGGTTCGGTGCGTGGCCGACTCCACCGCGCTCGCGAACTACTGCGCGATCGCCTGCGCCAGCCGGCCCTGCTTCCTCTTCCTCTCGAAGGTTCGGGTCTGTCGCCAGCCCCGCCGACCGCGCTGGTCGGTTCGGCCGTCGGCCTGGCGTTACGCTTCGCTTCCGACCCAGCGGGAAGCGCTGTCCCCGCCGCGGTCGCTGCTCTGACCCAAGGAGCCCTGTTCGAGATGACCCTGCACAAGCTCTTTACCTCGCTGCTCGCCGTGTTCGTCGTGGGCCTGGCCTGCGCCGGCACCGTGCTCGCCCTGAGCCGTTCCGGAGTACCCCGCCCGTCCGCCGTCGTGGCCACCCTGCGCAACGACGATGACGACGAGAAGAAACCGACCAGGGAAGAAGCCGAGACGAGGGCTCTGCGCCGCCGCACCACCTTCGCCACCCTGCGGGCCGCCAGCGCGAAAACCATCACGGTGGACATCGACTGCGACCACCCCCTGACGATCTCCTTCGACCTCGCCTCCAAACCCGGCATCGTCCACGCGCGTGAGCCCGTGGCCATCGAATCGCTGCCGCTCGGCAAGCCCGTGGCGCTTCGTCTCGCCGAGGACCATCGCACCGTCACCGCCATCCGCTCCTTCGGCAAGAAGATCGAGGGTACCATCACGGCGGTCGATCCGAAGAACACGGTGGTCACCGTGAAGGACGAGGACGACGATGACGACAAGAACGCCGCCCCGAAGGCGATTCCCCTGGCGAAGAACGGCCGGGTGCTGCTCCGCTCGTACCCCACCACCCTGCCCCAGCTAGTTCCCGGTCTGAAGGTGCAGGTGGAGTACGCCGCCGATGGCAAGAGCGCCGTCGAGATCAACGCCGACTTCCCCGAGCACAAGGAGCATCTGCGCACGCAAATCAAGTCGTTCGACGCGGATGCCTCGCGCCTGACAGTTGAGCACGACGACCAGGAGTTCACCTTCGACGTGGAGAAGAACTGTCGCATCCAGCTCGACGGAAAGGTGGTCAGCCTGAAGGAGATGCCGAAGGGCTGCTTCGTCATCGTCCACGTGACGGGCAAGGCGGTCAACGCCGTCGATTCCATCTGGGCCCAGACCGAGAAGGGCACCCCCGTCCAGCTGCTCGACTGAGCCGCCCCGCCACACCTCAGCAGAGCGCCCCCGGAGAGAGATTCCGGGGGCTTCTCGCGTTTCTGGCGGTCCCAGAGCTGCCTAGTCGAAGCGGACCTGGAAGGTCCAGACATGCTCGCGCCCGTTGATCTCGACGATTCTCCAGGACACAGGGGCAGACAGGTTCCGCGCCCGGTCGCTGGCGCGCACTCCCACCCGCAGGCCCTTGTCGTCCTCGGCCAGGGAGACGCGAATATCCGCATGGCCCGACGAGCACTCGAACAGCTCGACATCGCGAAGAGTCAGCGGGTAGATGATGGAGAGTGAGTCCCGCAGCCGCAGCCGCGCCGTGGGTTCGGTGCCCACCGGACGACCATCTCGCCCCCTGGGTCCACCGGGTCCGCGAGGAAATGCCCGGAACAGATCGGCCGCACGGTACTCGTGCTGTTTGCCACCGGAAGGATCGGCCGCACTGACCAACGCGGCCAGCATCAGCAGACAGATCAGCGCAACAGGTCGCATGAAGGTTTCTCCCGAGAGTGCGCTATGAGAACGACCTCTGGTTCATCACCCCACTCAGGCCGGCCCGAGCCGCGCCTTACAGACGACGAAGCGTCACCAGGACACGCCCACTACCGGGAGGGGCTCCAAAGGTGGTGGGCCGCTGATCCTTGGGGTTCGCGATCTGCCGAAGCACGAAACACAGGGTGAGTAGGTTTCCCTCCAGACGATAGATCCCACGAAACTTGACCTGCAACTTCCCCCAGCCGGTGCCGCTGTAATCGAACTGTCGCTGTTCGCCGGCGCGAACCAGTGCGAAGCGTCCTTCGATGGTCACGCGCTTCCCCTGGTCCTTGCGCTGCATCGTGAGCACCTTGCCGTCGAAGGTCCACTCCTCGTCAGTCGGAGGCGGGCCAAAGGTTTTCCGATCGACGTTGATCGAGATGGCCTCCCAGCGGCCCTGCACCTGGCGCTCGTCAGGGGCCAGGTCATTCAGTGGATCCGTCGGAGTGGATGCCGGTGCCACGGGTTCCGGCGCTGGTGGAGGCGCCTTGAGCGATGCCTCGGCCGCTGCCGCCTCCGCCCGGGCCTTGCGTGTCTCGTAATAGCGCGAGGCCGCCACCAGCGAGGCCGCCACCAGCCCCACGATACCCGTCGCCACCACCAACCAGCGGGGCAAACCACCCTCCGTAGATGTACTCATCAATCGCCTTCCTTGCAGTGAAGAGGTCCCTCGTCCGCGGCCAGGGACGAGGGATAAATGGTGCTACACATCCTACGGCCTGAGCCGCCCTGGTGAAACACAGCCTGGCCTACTCGGGCGCTCACTCCCGGGCGCGGAGATGGCGCAGCTCCATCGCGCCGAACTCGGCCCGGATGCGGAAGGAGCTAGTGGCCCCCTTCGCCTTCGAGGTGCGCACCACCTCGCCGTTGATGCGATGCTGAATCTTATCACCCATAACGGCGATCTCACAAGTGGACCACTCGCCCTGCTTCACCGACTTGCACTCCTTGTTGCCCGGCACCAGGTCGAACTTCGTGCCACGCAGAAAGAGATCGTTGTTACACTTCGCCCCGGGTCGAAACTCGAAGCGGATGACTGCGTCCTTGCCAAACTCGCGCGCCGTCTCCAGATGCAGATCGCCCTTGACCGACGGATCGATGACCAGCATGCCCTCACTGACCTTGAAGCGCCCCTTGTAGGCTTCGGTCTTGCCGTCGAGGGCCGCCTTGCTCTTGCCCGATGCTTCCTTCCAGCCATCCAGGTTCTTGCCGTTGAACAGCAAGGTGAAGCCATCCTCCAGCTTGAACTCCTCGGCCGCGCCCACGGAGACCGCAGCCAGCAACACCGACAGACCAACGATGCGACACATCATGAACCGTTCCTCCTGGTGAGGTCACTCGCGGGTCACTTCCCGGCGAGGACTGAATCGAAGAGTTTGTAGGCCTTCTCCCGCATCTCGGGCGGAAAATCGTGCGCGCAATCCGGATGCTCGACCATCAGACGCTCGGCGTGCCCGTACAGCTGGAACACCGGTCGGGCCGCCGCCACGATGCGATCAACGCTGGCGGCGCGGAAGTTGTGGTCCTTCTTCGGTGCGATGATCAGCACGTGGCGCGGAGCCAGCGCGCCGATCATCTCGTGGAAATCGAAGGGGATCTCGGCCAGCCGCCCGCGGTAGTCCGCCAGCTTCCGCATGTAGCGCGTCTGACACCAGCCCTTCTCCGGGTACCAGTTTTTCTCGGCGCCATCGTAGTAGTCGAGGTAGGAATCGAGCCCACAGCTGGAGACGACCACCTTCAGCCGCGGCTCGAAGACCGCCGTGTAGACCGCGTTGTGCCCGCCCAAAGAGTGACCGATCGCGCCCACACGCGAGGCATCGACGTAGGGCAGCGAGGCGAGCAGATCCAGGCCGCGCTGGTTATCCCAGACGGCCTTCAGCGTGCCGCTCTGCCAGCCCAGCCGGGCGAGGTCAGGCTGATACTTCGCCAGCAGGGGATAGTTCGGCGCCAGCGTGACATAGCCACGCTGAGCCAGTTCCAGCGCGTAGCCGCGGTTGGGTAGCTTGCCCAGCCCGACGACGGAGCCCGCGCCGACCTCGTTATTGGTACCATGCAGGCACAGCACCGCCGCTGCCTTGCGCTTGCCGGCCAGCACGTCGCGCGGAATGAGCAGATACGCCGGCACGCGCGAGCCGGGCTCCGAGGCGTAGGTGATCAACCGGCGCACATACGTGCCGCCGTCCACCTCCTCCTCCACCTTCACATCCAGCGCGCAGCGCTTGCTGTCGCCAGGCAACCGCCCCATGACCGACTCCATGCCACGGACGATCTCGGCGCGACGTTTCCCCCAGTCGTCCAGCGAGCGCACCGGAGTCGGTTTCCCATCGTCGCCCCGGTAGACCAGCAGCCGGTCGCGCGGCAATCGGGGCGTCGCCACCTCCGCCGCCAGAAGCGCCCCGAGCATCCCCAGCCACACAGCAACACCGATGATTCGCACCATCACAGATCCTCTCACTCCTGGAAGCCGAAACCACTGAGTATCCACGGCGCCCACAGCGCAGGATTGGAGCGACCCGGGCGGATCGGCGGCCCTGCTTCCGCCTTGCTGGCCGGGCCGCGCAAACGATCCGGTACACCCGCGGCCAGCAACGTCCGCTGAATCTCCTCGCGTCGCGCCTGGATGCGCTCGGGCTGCCGCAGCACCACCAGCTGCGCCGCGCGAAGTGCCTCGGCGGGTGGCATCGGCCTGTCACTCCACAGGTTGCGGTAGAACTCCTCCATCAGCATGCTGGTGGCCGCATCGCTGACCCGCCACAGACTGGCCAACATGCGCTGGGCGCCGGCATCGTGGAAGGCGCGCTGCAACCCCTGCACCCCCTGCCAGCCTGCCTGCGGCCCCAGCCCGGTTTCGCACGCGCTCAGCGCCACCAGGTCGCAGCCGCGCAGATCCAGCGACGCCACCTCCTCGGCACTCAGGCGGGTATCCGCCAGGATCAGCCCCGTGGCCAGCAACGGGTTGCGCTGCGCCGTCGGACTCTGACCGGCCGCGTCGCGCTCGAAGAAGGCGTGCATGGCCAGGTGCAGCCAGCGCGGCTTACCCGCCAGGCCATCGAGCAGGTTGCGCCGATCGGCCTGGCTTCCCAGCAGCATCCGGGGCGACGTCGGTGTGCGCGTCCGAAACAGGCGGGCGATGCTGTCGGCCTCCAGCCGCGCCGCGGGGAGTGGATCAAGCTTCTCGCGGGCGGGCAGTGTCGGATCACCGACGACGAGCAGACTCCCCGTCGTCGCCCGCGAGTTCGGTGGATCGAGCAGTTGCCGCCCCGAGAAGACTTGCACCAGCGTCAGATCCTCGAGCAGATAGGTGTCGGACCGACGCCCTGGCAGCGCCACCAGAGGCATGGCGCAGAGTTCGGCATCCGGCGCGACGAACACCTGGCGAGTTTCTCCCAGTTCGCGATCGATTTTCTCCCAGACCAACGCGCGAAGCCGGTCAGCCTGCGCCTGCGTCGGCGCGCCCCGGGTCACCACCGCCTCGCGCCACGTCTGAATGGCTCGTCCCACCGGGTCGGCCGGCCCCAGATGGACCAGCCGGGTTGGCTGTCCCGGTCGCACCACAAAGGCCAGCAACCGCCGTTCGTGGGCCTTCGCCCCGGGCAAGCGATGCTGATAGGCGACAAACTCGACCAGGGCCGTCCCGCTGGGTAGCGCGGCCCGGATCGCCTCGGGAGAGGCGCGCCGCTGCGCCTGCCAGGCGCGATAGCGCACAGAGCCGCGTGCGAGGCGGATCTCCAGCTCTTCCTTCTTTTTCTCGGCGGCATCCAGCCGTTGCACCCAGGCGCGCCGCGCTGCCGTCCCCGCGGCAGGGGCATGCCGTACCAGCCAGGCCAGCGTCGCCCGGGTCTGAATTAGCTCGTCCACCACGCCGCGCAACTCTGGTGCATCTTGCGTCAACCGCTCCTCGGCGGTTCGGCTGGCCTGCGCACCTTTCCAGGCCAGCACCTCGGCGTAGAGTCCCTCGGCGTCCGCGTGCGGACCGCTGGCGGCGGTCAGGTAGATCTCCACCGTGCGACCCAGGAGGTCCAGCCGTTCGCGCCGCTGCCGGCCGCTCAGCGTGCTCATGGTGTCGTCCAGGTTTCGCTGCAGCGTGCCCACCGACTGGCCCAGCAACCGCTGCGCCTCGCGGAGGCGGCCGTCGGCCCAGTAGCTGCCAGCCAGGTTGAGCAGCCCCAGGGCATACTCCGGATGCCGGTCGCCCAGCGCCTCGCGCTGCAGCGCCACGCAGCGCTCGTACATCTCGCGCGAGCGCGTTCGGTCGTCGAGCTGCTCGTACAGGCCGGCCAGGTTGTTCAGGCAGGCCAGATGCACCTGATGCGCCGGTCCCCCCTGGGCCAGGGCCAACCGCCGGGCCTGATCGAGCAGCGGCAGAGCCCGCGCGACGTCGCCGCGCCGGCGATCGATGGCCGCCACGTTGGCCAGTGCCCGGACATAATCGAGGCTGCGTCCCTGGCTGCCGGCGCGGTAGATCTCCGCAGCCTGATCGTAGAGCCGACGGGCCAGCGGCAGGTCGTTCATGTCGGCGGCCAGGGCGGCGCGATTCATCAGACCGTGGGCGTAGACCGGATGCTTCTTGCCGTGCGCCTTCTCCATGAGTGCCAGGGCGCGATCGGCCAGCTCGATGGCCCGCAGCGGATCGCCCAGCACCTGATGGATGGCGGCCACGTTGTGGAGCGCATTGGCATAGTTGGGCGACTTCTCGCCCAGCAGGTGCTTCTGCAACGCGACCGCCTCCTCCGCCAGGGGTAGGGCGACGGCGAAGTTGCCGTCCTCGGCCTCCAGCACGGCCAGGTCGTTCAGCACCAGCGCGTAGGGCTCTTCCTCCTGACGCTGATCGACTCGCAGCAGCGCCTGCACTTCGTGGTACAGTTGCCGGGCCAGACGACGGTCGCCCATCTCCTGCACCAGGCTGGCATAATCGTGGAGCGACCGCGCATGGTCGGGATGATCCGGGCCGAACAGCTCACGGCGCAACCGGAGCGCCTCGAGCAGCGCGGCGCGAGCCTCGATGAACTCGCCAGCATCGCGGGCAGCCACGCCCAGGTTCGCCAGCGCCCCGGCCACCATGGGGCTACGGTTTCCCAGCACCGCGCGTTCGATCTCCAGCGCCTGACGTGCCAGGGGAATCGCCTCGGCGGCACGACCCGCGGCGTGCATCTGTACCGCAGTGCGATTCAGCGACGTCGCCCGCTCCAACCGCCAGTGCTGGAAGATCGACAGCCCCTCCATCTGCTCGGCATGTCGCAACGCCACCTCGGCATCCCGGCGCAGCCACGGGCGGGCCCCGTCCAGTCGTTGCCAGTGACGGGCCGCCTCACGCCGGGCGGCGATCTCGCGCGGGGCATCGTCGGCTTCGTCGTACACCTGCCCTAGCAGAATCCACGAGTGTGCCACCGTCGGATGCGGATCGCCGAACAGATACAAATCGAGCGCCACCACATTGCGAAACGCCACGGCCGCCCGGCGTGCTGCGCCCTGCTTCAGGAGTTGATCGCCAGCCGCCACCCACAGGGCGCGCTGCTGCAGCAGACGCAGGTCAGTGGGCGTGTACGCGGCCGGTGGCGCTGCCGCCTTCGCTATCGAGACTAATAGACCAAGGGTGAGTCCGATGCGGAACATGGGGACGACCTTGAGAGAGAGCCAGCCGCAGAATCGGCACAGCTCGCCAGGGTAACCCGGCTTACCTCACGGGGGAAGCAGGTAAATGCGGCCGGCGGGATGCGCGCAGGAGACAGGTGGCACTCAAGCCCTGCCCAGTCTCGGCCGATAACCCATCTTGCTGCATGTCGGTTCGCTCCGACGCCGGTTCGAAACCTACGAGGGTCATGCGGATGAAGTCGGGGATGACGCCCCAGGAAGCCGTACGCGTGGCAAAGGAGAAGCTCAGTGATGCGACCACCCAGGAGATGGCCGCCTTTATTCGAGAGCATCTGGGACTGACGATCAAGCCGCCCATCGTGGCGGTGTTACTGGGCGCGATGCAGGAACGCGCCGCGCTCAACCAGAGTGGCCAGCGAGTATACCAGATGATCGAGCAGTATCGTATCGAGAACCCCGAGGTGCCGAAAAAGAAGAAGTCGCGGAAGAAAGAGGTGGTACAGCCCGAGGGCGGAGCCTGAGGAGGCTTCGTCGGGCCAGGTTGGGGCGGCGGGCGCACGATGCCCGCCGCCCGCCGCGTTTGTATGCTAGTGGCTGACATGCCCCACGAGGCCACCTGTGTTCGACAGCCGCCTGCGCCCCCTGATCGATCCGCCTCTGCGCCGCCTGGCCCTGGTGCTGGCCCACTTCCGTCTCAGCGCCAATGCGGTCACCTGGCTGGGCTTTCTGCTCGGCGCGGCTGGCTGGTTGGCGCTGGCCTTTACCCAGTATCCCCTGGCACTGGCCTGCATCCTTGCCAACCGCCTCTGCGACGGCCTCGATGGCGCCCTCGCCCGGGTGACCACCCTGACCGATCTGGGCGGCTACCTCGACATCGTGCTCGACTTCCTCTTCTACGCCGGCGTCCCGTTCTTCTTCGCGGTTGGTCGACCCGCCGACGCCCTGCCCGCCGCCTTCCTCGTCTTCAGTTTCGTGGGCACCGGGTCGTCGTTCCTCGCCTTCGCCGTCCTGGCCGCCCGACGCGGATTGACCACCGAGAAACACGGCAAGAAGGCGCTCTACTATCTGGGCGGTCTCACCGAGGGCACCGAAACCATCGCCCTGTTCGTCCTGGTCTGCCTGCGCCCGGACTGGTTCGGCATCGCCGCCTGGATCTTCGGCGGCCTGTGCTGGCTGACCACCCTCACCCGGATCATCACCGCCATGGTCACGTTCCGCGAAGCAAGCCCTCCTCCGGAGTCGGCCGCATGAATCCCCCTCTGAACCGCCGTGGCTTTCTTCTGGGCAGCGCGGCTCTGCTGGCAGGATGTCGCGGCTCTTCGCGCAGCGGACCATTCGCCGGGCAGACGCTGCGCATCTTCGTCTACGCCGGTGGGCACGAAAAGACGATGCGCGAGGTGTTCGTCCCGCGCTTCGAGGCCGAGACGGGAGCCACTGCCATCCTCGAGGCCGGCTGGTGGGACTCGATCGCCAAGCTGAAAGCCTCGCCGCCCGGCCGACCCGCTTTCGACCTGGTCATCACCGACGCCACCCAGGGCTACCCCGCCATCAAGGAGGGGCTGTTCGCGCAGCTCAACCTCGACCACATCCCCAACCACAAGTTGCTGGCCGCGTCAGCGCTCGATCACTGGGTGTTCCGCGACCGTTACGGCGTGCCCTACCCCGATGCGGTGATGACGCTCGCCTTCCAGCGCGACCTGGTGCCGCGCACCCCCGCCACCTGGGGCGACCTGCTGGCCGACGACTTCCGCGGACGCATCGCGCTGTACAACTCGTTCTACATGTCGCTCTACACCTTCGCCTGCATGCAGGCCGCCGTCGAGAAGAAGCCCGGCACCGCAGCCGACCGCGTGCGCCGCGATCTCGATGGCGTGCTGCGCTTCGCCCGCGAGCAGCGCGACGCCGTGAAGTTCTGGTGGCCCACCACCACCGACATGATCCTGGCCCTGGCTCGCCGCGACTGCGCTGCGGGGAACATGCAGAGCCCCGAGATGCTGCAGGCCCTCCGCGACGAGAAGACCCTGGGAGCCGTGGTGCCCGAGGCCGACCGCGTCTTCGTCCAGGTCATGTGGTGCGTGCCCGAGGGAACGCCGCGCCAGGCCCTTGCCGAGAAAGCCATCGACCTGATCTTCAGCGCCGAGATGCAGAAGGAGTTCGCCCGGCGTGGCTCCGCCAGCGCGGTGTTGGAGGTGGCCCAGGCGATGGCCGACGAGGATCCGTTCTGGAAGTCGATCTACCCGCACACCCCCGAGCAGCTCGCGGCCATCCGCTACTACCCGTATGACACCTACGCCGACCACTGGGACGACATCGCCAGCTTCTGGGACCGGCACGTCCTCCGCAAAAGCTGAGGGGCTGAGCGTCGAGGCGGTGTCGTTCGCCTTCGCCACGCGCCCCACGCTCCACGATGTCACCCTGACCGTGGCCGCCGGATCGTTCTTTGCCCTCGTCGGCGAGTCGGGCTCGGGCAAGACGACGCTCCTCCGCCTGGTGGGCGGCTACCTTCGCCCCGATCACGGAAGCATCCACGTCGCCGGTCGCGACCTGACCGACCTGCCCCCCGAGCGGCGCGGCATCGGCACGGTGTTCCAGAGCTACGCCCTGTTCCCCCACCTCAGCGCTCGCGGCAACGTCGCCTTCGGCCTGGAGGTGCGCGGCCTGCCTCGCCACGAATGTGATGCGCGCGTCGAGGAAGCGCTCGACCGGGTCGGCCTGCCACTCGAAGCCCGAGCGCGTCGACCTGGCGCCCTGTCTGGCGGCCAGCAGCAGCGCGTTGCGCTGGCCCGCGCTCTGGTGATCCGGCCCGACCTGCTTCTGCTCGATGAACCGCTGGCCAATCTCGATCGCCGGCTCCGCGAGCAGGTGCGCGGCGAGCTGCGCGCCCTGCAGCGTCAGACCGGCGTCACCACCCTGCTGGTCACCCACGACCCCGACGAGGCGCTCGCCCTGGCCGATACCATCGCGGTGCTGGCCTCGGGACGCGTCCTGCAGGTGGGACCGCCGCGCGATCTGTACGAACGCCCCATCTGCCCCTACGTCGCTCGTCTGCTGGGCGAGGTCAACCTGCTCCGCGCCAGCGACCTGACCGCCGGAGGAATCCCTCTCTCCACCCCGGGCGAGGCGCGCGTGCTGATCCGCCCCGAGCACATCAGCGTGGGTCGTCCCACCGATCCGCGCTGGACAGGCCCGGTGCGTCGGCTCGACTACCAGGGCAGCCACATCCTGGCCGAGGTGGCTGTGCCTACCGGGTTGTTCCTCGTCCGTCTGCCCGCCAACCTGTCGCTGCAACTGGGCGACTCCGTCGGCCTGACCATCTCTCCCGACGCCTGCCATGCACTCCCCGCCGACGATCCCCCGGGAGTACACCCATGAAGCCGAGCGCGCTGCTGGCTGCGGGGCCGCTGGCCTTCCTGCTCCTCTTCCTGGCAGGGCCCCTGGCGCTGCTGCTCCGCGTCAGTCTCTATGCCCCGGCTTGGGGGCGCGGCTTCTACCAGCCAGGCAGCTGGTCGCTGGAATCGTTCGGCGAGATCGCCCGCGATCCCACGCTGCGCCAGGTCGCCGGGTTCACCCTCGCGCTCGGCCTGCTGGTCACCGCGCTGACGCTGGCGCTGGCCTATCCCCTGGCCCTGTTCATCCACAGCCTACCTGACCGGGTTCGCCGCCTGGCCATCGCCTGTGGGCTGCTACCGAAGCTGTGCAACGTGCTGGTGCTCATCTTCGGGCTGCAACTGCTGCTCAGTGGCGCAGGGCCGATCAGCCAGGCGCTGCTGGGCCTCGGCCTGACGCGCGAGCCGGTGCTGCTCTACCGCAACCTGGCCGGCGCGGTCATCGGCGAGGTCTACCTCCTGCTGCCCTACGCCGTGCTGCTGATCCTGGTGGGCCTGGCCCGCATCGACCCGGAGTTGCTGGCCGCCGCCCGTGGGCTGGGGGCTTCGCCCTGGCAGGTCTTCTGGCGCGTCACCTGGCCGTTGTCCTGGCCAGGAGTGCTGGCCGCTGCCCAGCTCGCCCTGGTCTGGGCGCTGGCTGCTGTGCTGGGTCCGTTGCTCCTGGGTGGTCCCGAGCAAACGACGCTGGGCGTGGAGATTCAGCGGCAGGCGCTGGAGTATCATCGCTGGCCCCGCGCTGCCGCCCTGGCTGTCCTCCTGCTCGTCCTGCTGACCCTGGTGCTGGCACTCCTCACCCGCGCGCAGCGAACCTCGGAGGGTTGAATTCCATGCGCCGGGTCGTCACGCTGCTGGGCTGGCTGGGTCTGCTACTCCTGCTCCTGCCCGTGGCCTGGGCCGTCTGGGTCTCGTTCACCCCCGACGAGCTGCTGCGCCCCTCGCTGAGCCGTGCATCACTGCGCTGGTACGAGCGTTTCCTGGCCGAGCCCCGCTGGCGCGAGGCGCTGGTGCGTAGCCTGGGGATCGCAACGGCCAGCGCGCTGCTGTCCCTGATGCTGGGTACCGCCGCCGCCCTGGCCTGGCGCGAAGCCGGCCCGCGTGGCCGCACCTGGCTGGGTCGTCTGCTGCTGCTCCCCCTGCTGGTGCCGCCCCTGGTGCTGGGCATCGGCCTGTTGCCCACCATGTATCTGCTGGGGCTGGAGGGCAGCTACCCCGCGGTGATCTTTGCCCATGCCCTGCTGGGCACGCCCCTGGTCTTTCTAACCCTGCGCGCCACCCTGACCGAGCGTGGCCGGGAGATCGAGGATGCGGCCCGTGGCCTGGGTGCCTCGCCCTGGCAGGTCTTCTGGCGCGTGACGCTCCCGCTGGCCCGCCCCGGTCTCGCTGCTGGGGCCGGCCTGAGCTTCGTGGTGTCGCTCAACGACTTCTATCTGGTGTTGTTTGTGGCTGGACCCGAGACAGAGACTCTGCCGCGGGTGATCTGGCCGGAGCTGCGTTACAGTCTGTCGCCCCGGGTGGCGGTGGGATCGGTACTGACGTTGCTGGCCACGTTGCTGGCCCTGCTGCCGCTTGGGCGAACCGGCCCGGACGGGCGGGGCGCGTGACTCCCGCCCGCCCGGACACACGGTTACTTCACCAGCTTCTCGATATCGCCCTGGATGGCCTTGCCCCAGATGGCGTAGCCCTTGCCACTCAGGTGCAGGTAGTCCGGCATGATTTCGCCGGGCAGCCCGCCGTCCTTGTTCAGGAACTCCTTGCCGATGTCCTTGTAGAACACCTGCTTACCGTCATCCAGCTTGGAGATGATGGCGTTGATGGCGGCGATCTTCTTGTTCAGCTTTTCCGCCGGGATCGTCTTCGTCTCCTTGTCCGCATCGTTGCGGTTGCCGCGCGGAAACACGCCCAGCACCAGAACCTTGATGTTCGGCTTCTGCTTCTTCAGCTCCTCGACGATGGCCTTGATGCCACCGGCGATCTGCTCGGCCGTGTATCCCCCGGTGTTGTTCGTGCCGATCATGATGACGGCCGCCTTGGGGTTCAGGTTCTCCAGTTCCTTCCCGTCGGTGATCCGCCACAGGACGTGCCCGGTCTGATCGCCACCGATGCCCAGGTTGACCGGCTTGAACGCGCCGAAGTATTCCTTCCACGCCTTGGCGTTCCCTTCCCACCCGTGAGTGATGGAATCGCCCAGGAAGATGACGTCGCCTTCGCCCTTGCTCTTCTCGATCCGCTTCAGAAACTCCTTGTGCCGGGGAATGTCCCGGTTGAGCTTCTTGACAGCCGGGTTCGGCTTGGCATCATCCGCCAGAGCAGGCAACAGTCCGAGAGCCAGCACGCAGCCAGCCGCCATGAGTCGTAGCATGACCAGATTCTCCCTTGTGAGAACACCCGTTGTGGATGTCAGGCGCCATCCTATGAAGCCGGCCAGCCCCCCGCCACCGCCGCGCGCTCTCTCACGCAAACAGCCGACTCACCTTCACCGCAAACCCCGGCAGCACATCCGGCAGCGCCAGCTCGTCGCCGTTGTGGAATGTCTGCGATAACTCCTCCTGCCGATACACCGAGGCGCTGCTCGTCCCTGGATCGACCACCACCACCACCCGCACCCCGACTTGCAGATACTCGCCCACCTTGGCGAACAGATCGCCCCAGCGATCCGATGGCGACTTCACCTCCACCACCAGATCCGGCGCCTGCGGCAGCAACCCATCGGGGATCGGCCCCCGGGGCTGGCGTTCGTAGCTCCAGAAGCTGACATCCGCCCCGCGCACTGATTCCGGCCCGGTCTTGATGAACGAGTCGTTGCTCATCACATGGCCCAGGTCGTGCGTCTCGACATGCGCCCCGATGAGGATGGTCATCTTCGCGCAGATCGCCCCATGGCGTGGCATCGGCATGGCCACTTCCTTGATCACTCCCTTGACCAGTTCAACGCGCTCGCCACCATGCCGTGCCACAAACTCCTCCGCCGTCAGCCGTGGCGGTGCCGGGACCACGGGGGGTCCACTCGTGGTGGAAGTAGGTGTCATCGACGCATCCTTTCTGCTTCGTGCTGAGGTACCCCTGCAGCCTAACACTGCCTCTCCGCTCGAACAATCGCGCTCACGGCACCCGCTCCATGCGTGCCGGCTGCGTCTCCGGCACCACCACCGGCTTCGTTTGCTCTGCCTTCCACTTCGCCTCGGCCGCCTGCAGTCGCTGCTTCAACACCGCATTGTCGGGATCATCTTTCAACACCCGCCGCAGATGAAACGCCGCGGCGAACCACTGCTGGTCTTTCTCATTCGCCGTCGCTTTCTCCCCATGATAGCGCAGACGCTCTGCGCGATCTGGGAATAACCAGGTATTGACATGCAGCGGACGTCGTCGGTCACACACCTGAGCTGTGAACCCACCATCCACCCATGCACGCAAGAAGCCGTTCGGCGAAATAACATCCTTCTGTTGAGGTCGGGCGGGAGGGTGATCTGAATCAACAGGCCTCCCTGTATCCGCTGACCACGCAAGCACGGTTTTCCCCTTGTCCCAGGCAAACACCCGCTTGCTGTCTGAGCTCCACGCGAGAGAAGTTACATAGTCCTGGTGTCCAACAAGGGTATGAATAAGTTGACCATTCACAGCGTCCCACATCCGGACTGTGTAATCCTCGCTTCCCGTGACAATCCGCTGACCATCTGGACTCCAGGCAGTGCTGCTCACCCCGCCCGTGTGGCCTCGGAGAGAGAGAAGTTCAGTTCCCTTCTGGGCATCCCACACTTTGGCCATCTGGTCAGTGCTTCCAGTGACAATTCGTTGACCATCCGGACTCCAACCCACGCTACCCACCCCGCCCGTATGGCCTCGGAGAGAGAGCAATTCGGACCCTTTTGTGACGTCCCATACCCGAGCCACCTGGTCTCCGCCTCCAGTAAGGAGACGCTGCCCATTCGGACTCCAGGCCACGCTGAACACCAAACTCAGATGTCCCTGGAGAGATAAGAAGTCCTGACTATTGGCCGAGTCCCAGATCTTGACCGTGTGATCATCACTTCCAGTAAGAATCCGTTGACCATCTGGACTCCACGCCACACTGGTTATCGGTGCTGAATGTGCTTGGAAGGAGAAAACTTCCCGCCCCTTTACTGGGTCCCAGATCTTGACCGTGTGATCATCACTTCCGGTGAGGATCCGTCGACCATCTGGACTCCACGCCACACTATTCACGGAAAATTGATGCCCTCGAAGAGACACTGTTTCCTGACCCGTTAAGGCATCCCACACCTTCGCTGTTGTGTCATTACCTCCAGTGACAATGCGTTGTCCATCTGGGCTCCAGGTTACGCATCTCACAGGGTCATGCCCTCGGAGAGAGAGGGAGAGGAGTTCCAGACCGCTTGGCATCCCATGCCTTCACCTCATCAGACACACGTTGGCCCGGTTTGTAGTAGAAGCCTTCTCCACCCGAGACAATGCGGTTGCCATCGGGGCTAAATGCCCGGGCTGGCCACCACGGCTTTGTGCCCCTTGAGAGAGAGAATCTCCCGACCATTTTGGGCATCCCAGACCTTTATCGTCCTGTCAAAACTAGCTGTGAGAATGCGCTGACTGTCGGGACTGAACGCCACGCTGATCACCCCGTTTATATGCCCTCGGAGAGCGTGAAGTTCGGTCCCCTTTTGTGCATCCCATACACGCGCCCGTTCCATCTCGGCTTCCTGTGAGAAGGCGTTGTCCATTGGTACTCCAGGCCGCGCTATACACCGAATCTGTGTGCCCCTGGAGTGTGAATAACATGGCTCCAGTTGCTGCGTCCCAAACCTTGCTCTCTCCTGGCTTTCCTGGTTGATTATGATCTCCACTCCCGGTGAGGATGCGTTGCCCATCCGGGCTCCACACCGCAATGTATACCCTGTGGGTATGACCCGAAAGGATGAGGACTTCCTGCCCTTTGTTCGCATCCCAAACCTTGACAGTTCGTTCGTTTCCTCCGGTATACTACGTTGACCGTCCGGACTCCAGCCCACGCTGGTCACCACATCAATATGTCCTTGTAGTGACTGAAGGAACTTGACCATTCTGGCGTCCCAGATCTTGGCCGTAGTGTCGTAACTCCCAGTTAAAATCCGTTGCCCATCTGGACTCCATGCCGCGCTCTCACCCATTCACCATGCCCCCGGAGGTGGAGGGTTGCCTTGCCTGTTCTGGCGTCCCAGATCTTGACCGTTTTGTCTCTGCTTGCTGTGAGAATCCGTTGGCCATCTGGACTCCACGCGACGCTGCTCACCAGGTTAGTGTGCCCCTCCAGGGTAAGGTATACCTGCCCTTTGTCTGCATCCCACACCTTCGCCGTGTTGTCCCAGCTTCCCGTGAGAATGCGTTGGCCGTCCGGACTGAACGCTACGCTAGTCACACTGTTAGTGTGCCCCAGGAGAGAATGGAGTTCGGTCCCTTCACGGCATCCCATAACTTCGCTGTCTTGTCATCACTTCCGGTGACGATGCGTTTGCCGTCGGAGCTAAACGCCACGCTGGTCACCAGTTGGGTGCCCCGCAGGTGAGCAATGCGGTTCCTTCTCGGCGTCCCACACCTGTGCGGTCTTGTCCCAGCACCCAGTGAGAAAACGCTGACCATCCGGACTCCAGGCCACACCGGTTCCTGGATTTGCCTGAACTGTAGAAAAGCATCTGCCTTTTCAGCGTCCCATATCCTGACCATTCCATCGGTACCTACGCTGAGTAGGCGTCGACCGTCCGGACTCCAGGCCACACACAATTGATTTCCTTGATGCCCTCGAAGCGTCCTGTTTGCTCGAGTCGAACCGCCAGCGCAGATGGCCATGCTCCCAGCCACGTAGGTCCCACTGGCACTCGTCCAGATGGCGGATTGCCTCCGATACTTTGGTTGCGTTAAAGGCTGCCTGGGCCAACATCAGCTTTCCCGCGTAAGTTGCCCACTCGGCCTTGCGGTGGTTCTCGGCATGTGCCTTCTGCACTTGCATGGCCTCTCGCGGCTCGACGTTCATTCAGTCCAAACTCCCGGGCACTGGCCTCACTCTGCTCGGCCCTGCATGCAGAGCGTCTCGGGCTTCCTTGGCATTGTCGATGGCCTGGCCGCGTTGCTCGTCGGCTTCCCTTTCTGCATTCCTCGCTGTAATCGCCTCTTTGTTCGACTGGTAGGCAAACCATGCCGATAACCCCGTACCGGCCAGAATGGCCATGGCCACTGTCGCCAACAACGCAGCCACCACCCGATTTCGTCCCACCCACTTCGCCACACGCTCCAGCGTTCCCACTGGCCGGGCTACGATCGGTTCACCGTGCAAATACCTCCCCAGATCGTCTGCCAGTTCCTGCGCCGTCGCGTACCGCTTGGCCGGATCCTTCTGCAAACACTTGTGCGCGATCGTCTCCAGATCGGCCGACACCTGGCGATTCAGCTGACGCACCGATACAGGTTCCTCATTAATCACCTGTATGATGGTGTCCAAGCGAGTGGCGGCCCTGGAACGGCGGCCGCCCCGTCAGACACTCATACAGAACTGCTCCCAGCGCCAAATGTCTGCCGAAGGGCCGACTGTCTTCTTGCCCTGGGCCTGCTCGGGCGCTATGTACGACGGCGTCCCCATCACGGCCCCACTCTGCGTCTGCCCTACCTGCTCCAGTCGTTTCGCCAAGCCAAAGTCGGTGATCTTCAGTGTTAGTGACTCTCCGGACTGAATTCCTGGACTTGCTAGCAACACATTCGCCGGCTTCAGATCACGATGGACGATCCCCTGATCGTGGGCTGCCTGCACCGCCCGCGCGATCTGCTCCACAACCTCTGCCGCCTCGCGCGGCAGCAAGGAACTCTCGCGCAATGTACCCGCCAGGCTGCCTCCTTCGCAAAGTTCCAGCGAGAAGAACGGCAAGCCCTCGTACGTGCCGAAATCGTACACCTGCACAATGCCCGGATGCTTTACCCGGGCGATGGCTTCCGCCTCTGCCAGAAACCGCGACCGCTCCTCGTCCCCCGCGTGTTCCCCCTCCCGGATCATTTTTAGCGCGCACAGTCGATTCAGAACTAGCTGCCGCGCTCCTGTACACCACACCCATTCCGCCCCGACCAAGTTCTCCCAGGATCTCATATCCTGGGGGAGCCACCCTCTTCCCATGACCTGATTCGCGGGCAATGGCGGTGTATGAAGCTGGTGGACACTATCCCACGGCTCCACTCCGCCCTCTATTGATGGTAGTTTCGATGGAGTCGATGCAGATTCGTGTCGCACTTCCTTGCCACTGTTCCATCAGCGCGTGCCGCGCTGGTCCAGTAACTCCGGACAGTTGGCACACAGTTCCTCGAGAGTTAGCTCGAGCCCCCGTTTCCGCGCAGCTTCCCAGCGTTCTACCAGTGCGCGCACGGTGGGCGATGCCATCTCAGCTTCTCCTGGTGTTCATGAGGGTGTCGCTCTTCGTCCCACCATACCCCGTCTCGCCTTCTCGGGCCAGCACTCACCTGCCCAAGTCGCCGCACCGTTATTCTCCGTTTGTTGACGGTGCCTCCCCTGCCAATCCGCGCCACTCGCTGCCAGCCTCCGTTTCTCTCCGTTTGTTGACGGCGCCGACTCCCTGCGCTCGGGCGCACGCCATCGCGGCGCGCCACCCCACATCCTCGCACGCCGCGCGACGATTTGCGATGGCACGATCACGCCCCATCAGCGCCATCCGCGGATCGCCTCAACCGCCGTCCAGCACCGCCCGGACCTTCCGCGCCAGGGCCAGCGGGGTGAACGGCTTCTGCAGAAACGCCACCGAGGCCGCCTCCAGACCGTGACGCACCACCGCGTCGTCGGTGTAGCCGCTCATGTACAGCACGCGCAGGTTCGGCCGTTGCTGCCGCAGCGCCTCGGCCAGGTCGCGGCCGCCCAGGTCCGGCATCACCACGTCCGTCAGCACCAGTGCGATCGGCCCGGGATGCGTCTGGGCCACCTCCAGCGCCTCGCTCCCGCGCGTGGCCGTCAGCACCTGGTAGCCCTGGCCCGTCAGCGTGGCCGCCACCAGCCGCAGCACCACGTCCTCGTCTTCCACCACCAGCAGAGTTTCCGTCCCCCGCGGCGCGATCCGATCGCTTCCCAACAGGGCCGGGACCTTCTCGTCCTCCGGCGTGCAGGGCAGATGCAGGATGAAGGTGGTTCCCTGACCTACCTCGCTCTCGACGGCAATGTGCCCGTTGGCCTGCTTCAGAATGCCGTAGACCGTGGCCAGCCCCAGCCCCGTGCCCTTGCCCACGCCCTTGGTGGTGAAGAACGGCTCGAAGATCTTGCCCAGCACGTCCGGGGCGATGCCCTCCCCCGTATCCGACACCTCGATCTGCGCATACCGCCCAGGCACCAGGTCGGGCGCCGGCAGCGCTCCGTCATGGGCCAGCTCCACCGCGCGGGTCTGGATGGTGAAACGCCCACCCCGGGGCATGGCGTCGCGCGCGTTCACCGCCAGATTGAGCAGTACCTGCTCGAACTGTCCCGGATCGACTCGCACCTTCCCCAGTGCCGGGTCCAGCACCGTCACCAGTTGAATATCCTCGCCGATCAGCCGGCGCAGCATTTTCCCCAGGTGCTCGATCACCTCGTTGAGATCCAGGATGCGCGGCTCGATGATGGTTTTCCGGCTGAAGGCCAGCAGCTGAGCGGTCAGCGACGAGGCGCGCTCGCCCGCGTCCAGGATGGCCGCGATCGGCCCGCGCTGCAGGTCGTCGCCTGGCGTCGCGGCCAGCAGCAGTTCGCTGTAGCCGTTGATCACCGTGAGCAGGTTGTTGAAGTCGTGCGCCACCCCGCCGGCCAGCTGACCAATCGCCTCCATCTTCTGAGCCTGGCGATACTGCTCTTCCAGCCGACGCCGCGCCGAGATGTCGCGGATCACCCCGGTGAAGTGCTGTCGGCCATCCAGCAGAAACTCGGTCACCGTCAGCTCGATGGGGAAGCGCGTGCCGTCGCTCCGCGCCGCCTCCAGCTCGCGCCCCGCCCCAATCACGCGCTTCTCGCCGCTGCGCAGATACTGCTGGATGTACTCGTCGTGCTGCGAGGCGTGCGGCTCGGGCATCAGCACGCGCACATTCTGGCCGATCAACTCCTCGACCGTGATGCCGAACATCCGTTGCGTCGCCGGATTCGCCGAGAGAATCTTCCCCTCGATGTCCACCGTCAGAATGGCGTCAGACACGCTGCCCAGCACCGTTCGCAGAAGACTCATTGACCGCTCGCGCTCGGTCAGATCGTTCAGCACCGCCAGCACGCAGCGCTTGCCCTGGTAGACAATGGGGCTGGCCACCACATAGGCCGGCACGGGCCGTCCATCGCGCCGCACCATCGTTTCCTCGCCGGCCGGCAGGGGCTGGCCCGTCTCCTTGAAGGCCGCCAGCCGACGTTCCACCTGCGGGTGATAGTCCGGATGAAAGACCTCGAACAGCGTCCGCCCCGTCAGATCGGTGCCAGGCTCGAACTGCAGAAACTCCAGGCACGCGGGGTTACTGAAGAGAATCCGCCCCTCGGCATGGACGAACACCGCGCTGGGCAGCACCTGGATCAGCCGGCGGTACAGTTCCTCGCTCTCGCGCAGCGCCGCCTCCGCTTGCTTCCGCTGGCTGATGTCGCGCACGAACGCCAGGATCACTCCCCCAGCGATGGCCCACGAGGTGACCGTCACCTCGACCGGCCAGTGGCTCCCGTCCTTGCGCCGATGCACCGACTCGAACCGGCTGCTGACCGATTCGATCAGCTCGTGGGTGCGCCGCTGAATCTCCACCGGCGGGATGGCGACGTCGAGATCCGGCACTCCCATCGTCAACAGCTCGTCGCGCGAGTAGCCCGACTGCGTGACGTAGGTGTCGTTGACTTCCAGCAACCGCCCCTCGGGCGTGACCATCATGAAGCCATCCGGCGACGATTCCACCACGGCTCGATACCGCGCCTCCCGATCGACCAGCGCCTGCTCTGATCGCTTGCGCTCGGTCGCCTCCAGGATGAACCCGTGCCAGAGAATGCTGCCGTCCGGCTCGCGGAGAGGCACCGCCTGCCCCTCCAGCCACAGCTCCCCACGCTGGGGATGCTCGTAGCGAAACTCCTGACGCCAGCGCGTCATCGTCTGAGCCGATTCCAGGATCGACTGTTGAATCCGCCCCACGTCGTCGGGACGCATCAGCCGGAAGATTCCGGTGGCGTCCTCGCGCACCTCTTCCAGCGGCAGCCCAAACATCCGTTCCATGATGGAGTTGGCGTACGGCAACGCGATGCTCCCATCGGGACGCAACCGGTAGGTGTACATCACTCCGGGAGCCGAGTCCGCGAACCGCGCTAGCCGATCGCGTTCCTCGCGCAGCGCATCGCGCGCCACCTGCAGATCATGCACGTCACTCCAGATGCCGTACCAGCGCAGCACCGCTCCCGTCGCATCTCGGGCCGGCACCTGCCGGCTGATGTGCCAGCGGTAGTCGCCTGCGTGGTTCCGCAGCCGCAACGCGTAGTCGACGGGCTGCCCACTCGCCACCGTGTCCGCCCAGCGACTGCGTGCCTGGGGCGCATCCTCAGGATGCACCACCTCCAGCCATCCCCACCCCAGCAGACGTTCGGCGGATAGCCCCGTGTAATCTCGCGCCCGCCGGTTGATCGAGTCGAGACTACCGTCGGCGCACGCCGTCCAGACCAGCTGCGGAATCGAGCTGGCCAGATCGCGCAATCGACGCTCACTGGTGCGCAGCTCCTCCTCGATGCGTCGCTGGGCAGTCACATCGACCGCCGTCAGCACCCGCAGCGACAGTTCTCCGTCCTCGCCGTGTACCGCGCCGCCACTGTAGCAGATGCTACGCGGCTCATCGCTGCCCGCCGGCTGGACGACCAACTCCTCCGGCGCCAGCGTCTCGCCCCGGCTGATCCGCGTCAGCGGCCAGTCTTCCAGGCTCACCGGCTGGCCCGCCGACGTACAGACCCGGAAGATCTCCGCCAGCTGGGCCGGCTGCAGCGGCGGTTTCGGGAGCTCCACCCCGTGAACTCGCTCCAGCGCCGGGTTCCAGTAGACCATCAGGCCGTCGGGAGTCAGTAGCGCGATGCCGACCGGCGTGTGCTGCAACACCGCGCGCAGCTCGGCGAGATCGCGCGTGCTGCTCTGGTGGGCCTCTCTCAGCTCGCTCTCGGATTGTTTGCGCGCGGTGATGTCCCGGGCCACGCTGATGGTACCCACCACCTGCCCGGTGTCGTCCCGGTAAGGCGACCGCGTGACCAGATAGATGCGCGGCTCGCCCGTCGGCCTGGTAATCACTTCCTCGACCGAGCTGCTGATCCCCGCCTGAATGATCGCGTGTTCCTGCTCTCTCCGCCGTTGGGCCAGGCCCGGTTCCAGCAGCGCCTGATCGTCGCGCCCCAGGATTTCCTCTATAGGCCGGCCCAGCACCGCCGCCGCTGCCGCGTTTAGCATCTGGTAGCGGCCCTCGCGATTCTTCACGAAGAGAGGATCGTCCACCCCCTCCAGCACCGCCTTCAGCAGGTTCGTCGAGCGCTGCACCCGCCGCAGCTCGCGCTCGGCCAGCCAGTAGACGAGCGCCCCCGAGACCAGCGTCGCCGCCGTCCCCTTCAGACTTTCGATCCAGAACGCCGGATCGCCGTAGACGCCACTGCCAACCAGCACTGCGCTGCTAGTCCACGTCCACAGGAGCCCCAGCGTGACGAAGATGGCCACGATGCGCAGCGGCCCGCGGGAAGGCGGCCGCATCCCCGAGGCAAACCCCGGCCCTGTTGGGCTGGCCGGATGCTGCGATGTGGGAACCATAGCTTGCTGGGTGGAGGTCCACCCCCGCTCGATCCTTCGAACCGCCCAGGCAGGGCGCAGACACAACCGCATCGCCTGAGGGCTTGGCTGGAGATGCGGCGTTGCACGGTTCCAGTGAGCACACAAGCGGCGCGCGGTGAGTACTCCTTCAGTCTACCTCGCCGACGCACCCCGGTCACGCATCGATACATGTGAATCCTGGGAAGTCTCCTGCACCAGGCGCGGCGAACCGCTGCGCAGCCTGCCCATTCGCGCGGCTCATTCTGCCGATGTTTCCTGCCTCCACGCCGGCCCGCCCCCCTCGCGTTCCTCCCCGGCATCTCTTTTGCAACCACATGCTTCCACCGGCGCGGTAGCCCTCATGGGGGCCTTCGGTGGCCCTGGCCGTGCTGGCTTTCACCACCTGCATCCGTGGAGGAGCTCCATGAACCGCTTCAATGGCTTGATTGCCCTGACCGTTCTGACCCTTGGCGCTTTCAGCCTCCTGCCCGACACGGCCGAGGCCTGGGGTGGGCGGCGTCGCTGCGCCGGCTGGAACACGGGCTACTACCCGACCTACTCGGTCGGCTACCCGGCTTACTACGGCGGCGGTTATGGCTGGAACAGCAGCTACGCCTACCCGACCTACTACGCCCCCACGGTCTATCGCCCGGTGACCACCTACTCCTCCTACTCGCCGGCCTACCCGTACTACGGCTATGCGTCGCAGTACCCGACCTGGAGTAACGGCTACGTGTTCTATCGCTAGAACCAACCGGGGGGTGGCCCTGATGCCCGTCAGCGGCCGCCCTCGCCTCCCGGTGCCTCGCCCAGCGTCGTTCCCCCCTTCTGCCGACGCTGCTGGTCCGCCATCTTCTTGCGATACCACGCCCGCTTCACCTTCTCCCGGCTACCCATCGGGTCGCTGGCATCCAGCTCCCACGTCGCCCGATCCTCGGCGCTGGCTTCATGCAGGGCGAACTGCATCAGCAAGTGATCCGGCACGTCCGGCAGACGCACGCTGTCCCACAGCTCGCGCGGGCCCGGCAGGCTCATCCCCGGCAGCACCAGCCCTCGATCCCGCGCCAGCCGCAACAACAGGATGGGGTAGTCCGGCCAGCGACCCTCGGCGTGCTGCAGCGCCTCGCGCTGCAATGGGCTCAGGCGCGGAATCAGCTGCCCCTTCACGAACGCCTGCAGCGCCGGGGGAAACTCGCTCAGCCGACTCGCCCCCAGTGGCGGAGGGCTCTGCTTCTCCTGCCGCAGCACCCGGGTCACGTCCAGGGCATACTCCGGCCAGCGGTTCGGCGTGCTGCGCTGCAGCTGCTTCATCTTGCGTTTCTCGATGCCCAGCAGCATCTTCCGCACCTCGGCCGGCAGGTCGGTCCACCCCAGAATCGGCTTGTGCGCCAGCGGCGGCAGCACCGGATGCAGCTCGGCTAGCTCACGGATCACCCGGGGATACTCCGGCCACTTGCCCTCGGCCTGCCGCAGTCGCTCCTTCTCCTCCAGCGTCAACCGCGGCTCCAGCCCTTCCAGGTAACTCTGCACCTCGGCCGGCAGGTCGGTCAGCTTGCTCGGCCGCAGGTTCGGCTCGCCGCTCGTGGGGGACCCGGTCAGCCAGAGTCGCCCGAGCCGACGTTGCTCGTCGCGCAGCTCGGCCAGCCGGGCCTCGCGTTTATCAGCCGGCAGGGCCTGGATCTCGGCGCGAATCGCCGCTGGCTGACGTGCCGCCCATTGTGCCTCGCGAATTTCCCGAATTCGGGCCAGCTTCGTCGCGCGATCCGGTGCCTCGTCGATGGCCCGGCGCTGCTCGGACGTCAGCTGGTCGCGCCAGCTGGCGTAGCGATCGAGAACCGCCCACAGACGGGTTTGCTGCGTGAGATCGCCCTGATGCAGCGCCTCGTCGAACTCGCGGATCTGCTGGCGCTGGGCCCGGGGCAGCTGATGGAACGCCCGCAGGTCGCGCAGCAGCCGGGCATGATGATCGGCATCGGCGCGCCAGCGTTCGAGCAGCCGGCGGTTGGGCTCCAGTTCGTCGGGCGCAGCGGTCGAGCCGGCCGCGCCGATTACCGCGCCCAGCACGGGCAGTAGCCACCAGGGACGCCGCATGATGCCCTCTCCGCCGTTAATCACTGGCCTCGCCGAACAGATCCGGATGGTCGAGCTGGCGCAGAAACTCGAGATCCTCGACGAGTTCGTAGAACCGCAGATTTTCGATGATGCGCAGATCGCGGACGAGTTCACGTTCGCCGGGTTCGCGGGCAGCACAGAGGTAGTAGCCGCGGTAGCCCAGCCAGCCCGCCAGCAGCAGCGCTGCCACCCACGCGCCGCCCAGCGCCAGCCGCTGCCAGGGCCACACTCGGCGCGGTGTCGGCACCGGCAATGGCGGGGGAGCAGCCGGGCGCGGCGCCGAATCGATGCGCGACAGCGTTCGCTCGGTGAAGCTGGGGCTGGGCTCCTTGCGCGGCAAGAAGTCCAGCATCTCCCACGTGCGCTTGAAGCTCTCCGCCTCGGCGCGGTAGTGCGGATCCAGGCTGATGCGGGCTTCCACCGCGCGGGCCGCCTCGCCCGAAAGCTCGCCGTCCAGGTAGGCGATCAGGTCGGCGCGTTCGCGCGAGGTCAGAGGCGACGGCTGGCTCATGCGTCTTCCTCCTCGTCCTCGTCGAGTACCTCCGGCGCGGGGGCGGAGTCCATGTAGACGTAGCCCTGCAGCGCGACCCGCAGGTTCGTCCGCGCCCGGCTCAGCAGCGACTTGATCGCCTTGGTCGTCAGCCCCATTACCTCGCCGATCTCGGCGTAGCCCATGTCCTCAAACTTGTTCAGGACGACCGCCATCCGCTGCCGTTCGTTCAGCCCGTCCAGCGCCTGGCGGATGCGCTGCGCCAGCTCGTCCTTCTGGATGCGTTGCATCGGCCCGGTACCCGGATCGGGCACCAGCTGTTCCTGTGGCCGTGCCCCCATGGGGCCCGAATCTTCCACTGCCAGCGTCTGAATCGGCCGACGCTGCCGCGCCCGCAGGTGGTTCAGCGCCAGATTGTTGGCGATCGTGAACAACCACGTCGAAAACTTCGAGCGCGGCCGGTACTTGTGCCGCGAGCGATACACGCGCAGAAACACCTCCTGGGCGAGGTCCTCGGCCTCCTCGGCGTTGCTTACCAGATGCGTCATCACCGCCACCAGGCGATGTTGATAGCGGCCCACCAGCGCCTCGAACGCGCCGGCCTCGTCCGCGCGCACCTGCAGCATCAGGCGGATATCCGGGTCGCGGAGGGCAAGCTGCGCACTGGTCTCGCCGATCGCTGCCACGGTCGCCCCGCCCGGCTCGCGCCGGACGCCCTTGCTGTACCATTAAACCGTCGTCGCCGCCTGAGGTTCTGCCTGCGCTGCCAGCGCGTCGCGCCGCAGCTGTCCACATGCCGCGTCGATGTCCGCTCCCTTGCGCTTCCGCACCTTCACACTCACCTGGTGATGCCGCAAAATCTCCACGAAGTCGGTCAGCGCCTCCTGGGTCAGCCGGCGGTACGGCAGCCCGGCCACGTCGTTGAACGGGATGAGATTCACATGCGCCCCCCGCCCCCGCAGCAGACGACCCAACTCCGCGGCGTGCTGCGGTCGGTCGTTCAGATCGCGCAGCAACACGTACTCGTAGGTCACCTGTCGTCCGGTCTTCTCCTGGAAGTAGTCGGCCGCCTCCAGGATCGCTGTCAGACCGATCTTGTCGTTGGTCGGCACGATCTGCGTCCGCAGCGGATCGTTCGGCGCGTGCAGCGACACCGCCAGATGATACTGCTTGCCCAGCTCGGCCAGCCGACGAATCCGCACCGGTAGCCCCACCGTCGAGATGGTGACGTGCCGGGCCCCAATCCCCAGCCCCGTCGGCGCCGTGGCCACCTCCAGCGCTTCTAGTAGCGCGTCGAGATTGGCCATCGGCTCGCCCATACCCATGACCACGATGTGGGTGAGCCGCTCCTCGGCCGGCAGCCGGTTCCGCGCCTGCAGCAGCTGTTCGAGAATCTCCGCCGGGCGAAGATTGCGGATGGCGCCGCCTATGCCGGATGCGCAGAAGACGCAGCCCATGCCGCAGCCCACCTGCGTGCTGATGCACACCGTCCGCCGGTCGGCCTCCTTCAGCAGCACGCACTCGACCTGCTGGCCATCGGACAGCCCGATGAGCAACTTTTCCGTCCCGTCCGAGGAGACCAGCGCGCGCGTCACCCGGGTGGACAATGGCACGAACGCGGACTCCAGCTGTTCGCGCAGGGTCCGCGGCAGGTCCGACATCTGCTCGAACGTGGTGGCCCGACCCACCAGCAGCCAGCGCCGCAGCTGTTTGACGCGCATGGCCGGCTGCTCGCGCTCCGCCAGCCAGGCGCGCAGCGTGTCGGCCGGCACATCCAGTAACCCCGGACGGCTCGCAGCCCTGTTGTCGGCGACCGGCAGCTCCAGCATCCACGCACCCCCAGGCGAACCTCACTTCAGCGGATCCTTATTCTACTGGCCCGAGGCGCGCCGTGGGAAGAGGCGCTGCCCGACTTGAGGAAATCCCACCGCCCCCACTCCCCGCGGCCGCGAATGTGCCTGACGCGCCGGCTCGTCTCAGGATGCCCGATCGAGCGCCGACGGGAGGCCGCCTCTCCACAAAATCGCCGGTCGCTCGGTCCTGCACGGTGGGTTCTCGGTCGATGAGAGACTAGCCGCTTGACCAGGGTGGTAGGGCGGCCAGAATAGCGCACTCGCGCTCGACGTCAGGAGGATGCATCCGTGACTGTTCGTCGTCTTGCCTGGACGGCCCTCGTGGGCCTGTCCTTGGGGGGACAGTTCGGCTTCGCGGGCGAGCCGGCTCCCATCAACCTTCCCGCCGCCAACCTTAACCAACAGCTGGCCGACAGCGTGGCGGCGACCCTCCGACAGAGTGCGGTGCTTCGCCAGTACGCCGTCGAGGTCAACGTCCGTGGGGGCGACGTGGAGCTGCGCGGCCAGGTCGCCGATCAGGCCCAGCGGGAAGAAGTCCTGCGCCTCGTCCAGGGAGTGCCCGGCGTTGTCCGTGTGCTCGACCAGATGAGCCTCGCCTCGGCCGGAAAAACGCTGGTGCGCGTCCAGGGGCCGGCCATCCCGCCGCGTCTCCCCGAACCGTCCGCCTCGCCCAACGGCAGCGAAAACAAGGTGCCTGAGGTGCCCAAGGCCGGCAGCAACCAGCTCCCCGAACCCGCTCCCATCGGCGGCTCGATGGGCTCGGCCATGGGTCAGATGAACCCGCCAGGCATGCCTCCCTATGCCTGGCCGACCTACGCCCCCTACAACAACTACTCCCGCGTCGCCTACCCCACCGCCTACCCGTGGCAGGCCTTCCCCTTCATCGGCCCGATGTACCCCTTCCCCAAGGTGCCCCTCGGCTGGCGCTCGGTGAAGCTCGAGTTTGATGATGGCTACTGGTGGTACGGCCAGGTGGGCAACAAGTACAACTGGTGGAAGATCCGCTACTGGTGAGAACCTCGCTGCGGACCCGACCGGAGCCTCCGTCCTCAGCTCCGGTCGGTCCGCAGCCGTCGGCGCAACGGGCCCACCGCGCCGAAGTCGAGTAACTCCGTCCCTGCCACCACGACGCAGCGGTGCTGTTCCCAGCGCCGCTGCGTTAGGACGTTTACCCCCGCCGCATCGCGTGAGTAGGCCGGCAACACCACGTGCCGGTCGCTCACCAGGAAGCACGGCCCGGCCGCCTGTCCCCAGCGCAGGCTGGGATGATCGTGCCCCTGCATCACCGGCCCGTCCGGCAACGGTTGATCTCCATGGACGATGTGCCACACACCCAGCTCCAGCCCGTTGGGCGCCAGCGGTAGCGCAGCGCCGGCCAGCCCGCGGTCGTGGTTGCCCGGTACCACGCCCACCAGCTCCGCGCCCACTTCTTCCAGCCACCCACACAGATCGGCCACCAGCTCGTCCCGACCCCGCCGCGGATCCTCGAACAGGTCGCCCGCGATGGCCAGTCGATGCAATCCTTCTCGCGCCAGCAGATCGCGCAACGGTCGAAGCTCTCCTTCCAGGCTGCGAAACGGAATCGCCTCGCCCGAGCGCTGCCGCACCCGGTCGTACCCCAGATGCAGGTCGGCCACCACCACCGTCGCGGTCGGCAGGTGGATCGCCGCTCGCTCCGGCGTCAGCCGCCAGTCAGGCCCCACCTGCACGGCCGCCTCCCATCAGTTCAGCGTGCAGGGCCGCCAGCGCCTCCGCCGCGCTGCGCACCGGGTCGGCCTCCTCGGTGGCCGCTTGCGTCCAGCTCCGCGCGAACGGAGAGGGCCGCGCCAGCACCCGGCAGCGGATGGTGATGGCCGGCAGATGCCGCAGATACTCCAGCGCCGACGTCACGTCGCACAGCTCCTGCCGCACCTCGTGCAGCGCCTGCCGCAGGAAGACGAAATCGTCATCGTGCGCCCGAATCTGCTCGAAGAGTCGTCGCTGGGCCCAGTCCGACCCACCCACCTTGCGCTGCTTCCCCTCGGGTTGACGCAGCAGCATCAACCCCGTCTGGGCGACCCGGGCGAACCGAGTGCGCAGCGCCTCGCTCTCCGCCAGGGCGCCGTCTAACTCCGTCGCGAACCCCGTCGGATCGAGCAGGGTGCGCAGCGTGTCTGCCGCCGAGGTCAGCTCGCCGCGCAGCCGCAGCACCAGCCCCAGGTCGGCCACCTCCAACGTCACCGCCCGGCCATGGTCGCGCGTGAGCCGTCGCACCAGCACTCGCCCCAGCGCGTCGTTGCCCAGCCGGTTCAGCGGTGTGTGCAGGTGATACTCGGTTCCGCCGTCGTGCCGCAGCACCTCGACGAGAAGCGTCGCCGCGTCGGGAATCTCGCTGACGCTTTCCTGCTCCTCGAAGTAGCTGGCCAGCATCTGCAGCGCCACCCCGTGCAGGCCGTACTCCTCGCCCAGCAGCTGGGCCAGCGACGTGGGCGACTCGCGCAGCGCCTCCGCCGCCCGGAGACGCAGCAGATAGAGCCGTCGCGCCAGCTGCGGCGAAAGCGGCCACCCCCCACTCAGCCAGCGCGGCGTCTGCGGACGCCCGGCCACCTCGACGACCACAGCCGCCCCATCCTCCCGGCCGCGATACTCCAGACTCCGCCCATCGAGCAGGAAGCGGTCGCCCGGCTGCAGACGGTCGGCGAACGACTCATCGACCTCGCCGACCTCGTCCAGTTCGTCGCCGTCGCGCCGCCGAACGGAGATGGACGTTTCGGAAAGTATGGTGCCCAGGTTGCGCAGCAGCAGGCGAGCCGTGCGTCGGTCGAGCACCCGGAAGCAGTCGCCGTCCTCGGTCAGGCGGGCCGGTAGCCACGGCTCGCCGCGCTGGTCCAGGCCGCGCAGGTAGGCCAGCACGTCGTCGAAATCACGCCGAGTTAGATCAGCAAAGGGGGTGGAGCGACGGACCAGGTCGAACAGCTCGACCGGATCGCACGACCGCGCACAGCACATCCCCGCCAGCTGCTGCGCCAGCACGTCCAGCGGATGATCGGCCAGCGCCAGAGGCTCGGTCTGCCCGGCCCGGCCCGACAGGCAGGTGACGGCCGCCTCCAGCAGTTCGCCCGCGCCGGCGGTCAGCAAGAGCCCCCGCCGCAACCCGCCCGGATCGTGCCCCGCCCGTCCGATCCGTTGCAACAGCCGCACGACATCGCCGGGCGGATGCACCAGGATGGCCAGGTCCACCGTGCCGACGTCGATGCCCAGCTCGAGGCTGGTGCTGCACACCACCGCCCGCAGTTCGCCGCGCTTGAACCGGCTCTCGATCTCCTCTCGCCGCGCCGGCGCCAGCGACGAGTGATGGGCGGCGATGAGCCTGTCCCAGTGTGGCAATCGACGCCGCAACCCCCAGGCGACGCGCTCGGCCAGGCTGCGCGTGTTGGTGAACACCAGCGTCGCCCGCTGGCGTGGCACCTCGACGGCCAGCCGGTCGAGCAGCGCCCCGAGGAAGGCGGCCCCCTCGGGCAGCGGCTCCAGGTCCAGCACCGGCTCGGGGCCCGTCGGCACCGAGACGATGGCGCAATCGCGCTCGACCCCGACGAGCCAGCGAGCGGCCGTTTCCAGGGGAGTGGCCGTGGCCGACAACCCGATGCGCCGTAGCCCCGGGCACAGCTGCGTCAGCCGTTCGAGGCTCAGCGCCAGGTCCGCGCCGCGCTTGTTGCCAGCCAGCGCGTGGACCTCGTCCACCACCACGTCGCCCAGGTTGGCGAACAGTCCCGACGACCAGGGCTGAGCCAGCAGGACGGCCAGACTCTCGGGAGTGGTCAGCAGCACGTCGGGCGGGTCGTGGTGAAGGCGACGACGCTCGGCCGCGGGGACATCCCCCGTGCGCAGCCCGACGCGCGGCAACGTCGCGCCGGGAAACATCGCGTGTAGCTCTTCCAGATGCCTCGTCAGCGCACGGGCCGCATCGTTGACCAGTGCCTTCAGCGGCGCCACGTACAGCACCCGCAGCGGCGACGTGCTCCACGTCGCTGGCTCGAACGGCGCGAACAACGGCCCCAGCAGCGGGACCAGCGCCGCCAGGGTCTTGCCCGTACCCGTCGGCGCGCTGAGCAGGAGATGCTCGCGCCGGGACAGGGCCGGCCAGGCCAGCCGCTGCACCTCGGTGGGTTCGCCCAGGGTTGCCGTAAACCAGCGCGCCAGCGGCGGCGCCAGCAGCGCGAGCACATCACGAGCCGGGCGGGGTGCATCCAGATGGCGGAAGGTCGATCCACTCATGGTTCCTCATTGTAGAAGCCCACTCCGACGCGCGGAATCTGATTGACGAGCGAGCAAGCAGGTCGCATCATCGCCAGCATGTTCACTCTCTCCACCTGGCCGACGAGCCAGACCACTCTGGCGGGCGTCACGGGTCCGCCGGCGGGACCGCCGCTACTGTTGCTCCACGGGGTGCTGCGCGGCTGGCGCGACTTTGCTGCGCTGTGGCCCGCGCTGCTGCCGCGCTGGCAGGTCCACGCGATCGATCACCGGGGCCATGGCGGCTCGGGTCGCACCCCGGGCGCCTATCGCGTCCGCGACTACGCCGCCGATGCCGTCGAGCTGGTACGCGACCACCTGCCTCCCGGCGTGGTGATCCTGGGCCACTCGCTGGGCGCTCTCGTCGCCGCGCACGTCGCCGCCGCTCTGCCCGAACGCATCGCCGGTGTCATTCTCGAAGATCCGCCCTCGCCCACCTTCCTGGGCCATGTGGAAGGAACGCCCTGGCACACCGTGTGGACCGGCATGGCCCCACTCGCCGGCAGCCCGGCGCCCACGGCGCAGGTGGCGCGCCAGCTGGCGGAGGTCGAGCAACCGACGGCGAAGGGTCCCATGCGCCTGGGCCAGCTCCGCGATGCCGCCTCGCTGCGCTTCAGCGCCCATTGCCTGCGCCAGGTCGATCCCGGCGTGTTCGAGCCCCTGTTAGCCAGTCACTGGCTCGATGGGTGGGACTGTGCCGCCACATTCAGGAAGGTGCGCTGCCCGGCGTTGATCCTGCGCGGCGACCCCCAGCTGGGCGGGATGCTCGAACGCTCCGAGGCCGAGTCGCTCTGCGCCGGCATGACCGAACCACTTCTCGTCGATGTGCCCGGCGTGGGCCATCTGATCCACGCGACGGCCGCCGAGGCGATGCTGCGTGTGGCGCTGCCGTTTCTGGAATCGCTGGGAGAGCTGTGATGAAGAAGTCCACCGGGACGACAGTAATCAGCAACGGGCAGCTGGTGGACGGCACCGGCAAGCCGGCGCTGCGCGACGGCACCGTGATCGTGCAGGACGGACGCCTCCACTACGTCGGGCCCGCGGCCGGCGCGCCCGCCGTGCCCCCCGGCGCTGCGCGGATCGACGCCCGCGGCGGAACCATCCTGCCCGGCCTGGTCGAGGCGCACTTCCACCCCACCTACTTCAACGTGGCCGCCCTCGAAGATCTCGACATCAAGTACCCCGTCGAGTACGTCACGCTGCTGGCGGCCGGCAACGCCCGCCTGGCGTTGGAGTGCGGCTACACCGCGGCGCGCTCGGGCGGCAGCCTCTTCAACATCGACGTCTGGCTCAAAAAGGCCATCGAGAACGACGTCACCGTCGGCCCGCGCCTGGCCGCCAGCGGCCGGGAGATCTGCGGCGTCGGCGGCCTGATGGACTGGAACCCCGACTTCCGCAAGATCGGCATGGAGGGGCTGGTCCTGCTCGTCAACGGCCCCAACGAGGCGCGCGCCGCCGTCCGCAAGCTCGTCAAGGATGGCGTCGAGTGGGTTAAAACCTACCCCACCGGCGATGCCGCCGCCCCCGACACCAACGATCATCACACCCTCTGCATGACCTTCGACGAGATGCACGCCGTGGTGCAGACAGCCCACAACCACGGCCTGAAGGTGACCGGCCATTGCCGCGCCACCGAGGGGATCAAGAACGCCCTGCGCGCCGGCTACGACGCCATCGAGCATGGCACCTTCATGGATGACGAGGCGCTCGACCTGCTCCTGCAGCGCAACGTCCCGGTGGTGCCCGCCCTCTACTTCGAGCTGGCCAGCATCGAGCGCGGGCCCGAGTTTGGCATGTCGAAACGCGTCGTCGCGGGACACCAGGAAACGCTCGACGGCGGCATCGAAAGCGCGCGCCGCATCCTCCGCGCTGGCGGACGCCTGGGCATGGGCGGCGATTATGGCTTCGCCTGGAACCCGCACGGCGACTATGCCCGCGAGCTGACGTTCTTCGTCAAGCACGTCGGCTTCACTCCGCTGGAGGTGCTGCGCTGCGCCACGCTGACCGGCGCCGAGATCATGGGCCGCGCCGACGAGTTCGGCTCGCTGGAAGTCGGCAAGCTGGCCGACCTGCTAGTGGTGGAAGGTGACGTGCTGGCCGACATCACCCTCCTCGAGGATCGCTCGCGCTTCCTCGCCGTGATGCAGGGCGGCATCGTCAAGGCGGGCCAACTAGCCGGTCCCCCTCGCGCCTGAGACGAGTCAACGGTTCCGGTTCCCTGGGTGAAGCTGCGCGCGGCCCACCTGTTCGCACCAGAACAGCGCGATTTGACCCTTGACAACCTCATCATCCTCTCATAATTTTTATCTACTCGCTTTGGTCCGACGGTTTACCCGCATTCTTTCTGCGCGCTCATCTTTTTCTCCAACAACTAGAGTGCGGTCATTCACTAAGGACTCTTTCCTCTCCTTTCATAGTCCCTGTTTCTTTGGAGCTTTTCCATGGTTCTCTCCCGACCCTGGCATCGACGTGCGTTCACGTTGATTGAACTACTGGTGGTGATCGCGATCATCGCCATCCTCATCGGGCTCCTGCTACCCGCGGTGCAGAAGGTCCGCGAAGCCGCCGCCCGCATGCAATGCAGCAACAACTTCAAGCAGATGGGCCTGGCTCTGCACAACTTCCACGACACCAGCGGCGCTCTGCCCTTCCGCGAAGGCAAGCACCTCGCTGGCTACGGCGGCCGCAAGAGTGGTCTGGTTGATCTGCTGCCCTACATCGAGCAGGAAAACCTGTACAAGCAGATCATGGGCCCGCTGACCATCGGCGCCACCACCTACGCCGCGGGCGGCCCCGAGCCCTGGAACGGCTCGTACACCCCGTGGACGACCCCCATCAAAACCTTCTTCTGCCCCTCTGATTCCGCGCCTCCGGGTAGCGGGGTGCAGCATTGCAACTACATGTTCAGCAGCGGCGACTCCATCGACCTGCACACCTCCAACGGCGCCAGCCGCGGCATGTTCGGCATCAACACGGCTGGCAACGCGCCGCAGGGCTTCCGTCTCGCCGACGTGACCGACGGTCTGAGCAACACCCTCGCCATGTCGGAACGCGTCCGTGGTGATTCCAACCTGCACGTCACCCAGACGCTGACCAACGGCGGTTCGTGGTTCACCACTCCCAATGGCTGCCTCTCGCAGTTCAACCCCACCACCCAGCTCTGGACCGGCGCTGGCTCTCGCGGTGCCTGGGCTGGTGTTCGCTGGCCAGATGGCGGCATGGGCTTTGGCGGTCTGACCACCAACGCGCCGCCCAACTCCGTCTCCTGCGCCTGGAACAGCCACGACGCCCAGCCTGGCCTCTACCCGCCCAGCAGCCGGCACAGCGGTGGCGTCAACGCCGTCATGGGCGATGGCTCGGTCCGCTTCATCACCAACTCGATCAACGCGGGCAGCCCCAACACCACCGGCACCGGCCTGAGTGGTCCCAGCCCGTTCGGCGTCTTTGGCGCCATGGGCACCCGGCGCGGTGGCGAAGCTGTCGCCAACTAATTGTCCGATCTGAACCTCGGTATCTGTCCGCCCAGGGGTCACTCCCCCTGGGCGGTTACCACTTTGTACCCTCTCTCCTGGAGCCTATACCGTGACGCGCAAGCTTCTCGTCCTCGCGCTCTCTCTCGCCACCGGAGTCACCTTGCTGGGATGCGGTAAGGGTGGCGGCAACCGGGAAGGCATGCCCGTGTCGCCTACCGTGCCGGTCACCGGCATCGTGCGCTATCAGGGCAAACCCGTCGGCAGCGCCTCGATTACCCTGCAATCACTCGATGGCAAGATCTTCGCCCGCGGCAACTCCGACGCGGCTGGCGTCTTCAATCTCTCCACCTACAAGCCCCAGGACGGCGCTCCCCCAGGCAAGTACAAGGTCATGGTCGCCGTCAGCACCGTCAAGGAAATCGCACCGGGCGTCCTCGCCCCCGAGCCCGAGGGTGGCTTCAAGTCGCCCATCCCCACCAAGTATGCCGACTTCTCCAAGTCCGACATCCTCGTCGATGTCAAGGAGTCCGGCAAGAACGAGCTGCTCATCGACCTGAAGTAACCCCGTCTCGCCCGGCTCCGGACCGATCACTCTCCCGGTCCGGGAGCCGGCGCGGCCGCGACCCGGAGGGAGGATCCCGTGCTACCCGCGCTGCTGGGACTGGCAGCCGTCACCGGCATCGACGCCGAGGTGCACCTGGCCCGAAAGCTCTGGAACGTCCCCGGGTGCGCCGTCGTGCTGGTGCGTGCCGACCGCGTCACCCACTGCCAGGGCTACGGCCTGCGTCGCGCCGGGGGTGACGACCTGGTCACCCCTGCCACGCTCTTTCCTCTCTCGTCCTGCACCAAGGGCTTCACCACCGCGGCGATGGCCCAGCTCGTCGGCGAGGGCAAGCTCACCTGGGACGACCCTGTCCGCGACCATCTCCCTGACTTCCGCCTCAGTGATCCCCTCGTCGAACGCGACGTCCGCCTGCGCGACCTGCTCTGCCATCGCACCGGCCTGGGCGCGCACGAACTCCTCTGGCGCGGCGCGCCCTGGGGGCCCGACGAGGCCGTCCGCCGACTCCGCTTTCTTCCGCTCGATCGCCCCTTCCGCACCGAGGTGCGCTACCAGAGTACCGCCTTCGCCGCCGCCGGCCTCGCCGCTGCCGCCGCCGATGGCTGCACCTGGTCCGAGCAGATCCAGCGCCGGTTGCTCGATCCGCTGGGGATGAAATCGACCTGCACCCACTACCGCCTGGCCCGTGGTCGCGAGCTGGCCACCGGCCATCGTCTCGATCGCGCCGGCACTCAGGTCGTGCTGCCGCGCGACGACCCCGACCACGCCGATCCGGCCATCTCGATCTATTCCTGCGCCACCGACCTGGGCACCTGGCTCCGCTTCCATCTTGCCCAGGGCAAGCCCCTGCCCCGGCCCGGCCCCCTGGCCCAGACGCACGCTGGCCAGATGATTTCTCGTCTTTCTCTCTCGCAGAAGGCGCTCTTCCCCGACACCGCCGAGGTGCGCTACGCCCTGGGCTGGGCCGTCCACGATTATCGCGGCCTCACCGTGGTATCGCACGGCGGCGCCATCGATGGCTTCCGCGTCCATCTCGCCTTCGTCCCCTCCCGGCAGGTCGGCGTCGCCGTGCTGTGTAATCTCGAACACACCCCCATGCCGCTGGCGCTGGCCAACATCCTCCTCGACCGCGAGCTGGGTTTCCCCCGGCGCGACTGGCACGCCATCCACCGCACCTTCCACCAGGCCGCCGCGAAGGAGCCGCCTCAGCCGCTTCCCGGCGCGGCCCCCACGCTGCCCCCGGCCGCCTACACTGGCGATTTCGACCATCCCGCCTATGGCACGGTGCGCATCGGCCTGACTGCTGGTCGGCTGGTCTGGCGGTGGCGCGGCGAGGAACTCCCCCTCGAACACCTCCACCTGAATACCTTCGCCGTCTCCAGCGATCTGCTCGGCTTCACTCGCGTTCACTTCACCCTGGATGCCGCCGGCAGCGTGGCCCGCCTCGAGACGACCGGCCGGCTGGGCACCCCGTTTCGCAAGCTGCGGAGCAACCCCCGATGATGCAGCGTCTTGCCCTGGCCGCCTGGCTGGTCGCCGTTGTTCCCATCCTGGCCGACGAGGCCCGCCGTCCTAACATTCTCTGGCTCACCTGCGAGGACATGAGCCCGCACCTGGGCTGCTACGGCGACCGCGTTGCCTCCACCCCGCACCTCGACCGCCTGGCCGCCCAGTCCGTGCGCTATACCCACGCCTTCAGCGTCGCCGGCGTCTGCGCGCCGTCGCGCTCCTGCCTCATCACCGGCCGCTACCCCACGACGCTGGGTTCGCACTTCATGCGCTGCCAGGCCGCGCTGCCCCCCGAGCTGCGCACCTACTCGGCACATCTGCGCCAGGGCGGCTACCACTGCACCAACAACGTGAAGACCGACTACAACTTCCCCGTCCCGCGCGAGGCCTGGGATCTCTCCAGCGGCAAGGCGCACTGGCGCAGCCGACCCGCCGGCAAGCCGTTCTTCGCCGTCTTCAACAACGTGACCACCCACGAAAGCCAGATCCGCAGCGCCGAGGCTGTCTTTCGCAAGAACACCGCGCGCCTGACGCCGCAGCAGCGCCACGCGCCCGCCGGCGTGGAGGTGCCGCCCTACCACCCCGACACCCCCGAGGTGCGCCGCGACTGGGCCCGCTATCACGACCTGGTGTCCGCCATGGATCACTGGGTGGGCGACCTGCTGGCCCAGCTCGACGCCGACGGCCTCGCCGACGACACCATCGTCTTCTTCTTCTCCGATCACGGCGTCGGCCTGCCGCGCGGCAAACGCTGGCTCTACGACACCGGCCTGCGCGTGCCGCTGCTGGTCCGCTTCGGCAAGCATTTCGCCCATCTCGCCCCCGGCAAGGCGGGTACCACCACCGATCGCCTGGTCAGCTTCGTCGATTTCGGTCCGACGGTGCTCAGCCTCGCCGACCTGCCCGTCCCCGCCTCGATGCAGGGCGTCCCCTTCCTGGGCCCGCGCGCCGGGCGTCCGCGCGAGGCGATCTTTGGCATCCGCGACCGCATGGACGAACGCAACGACTGCACCCGCGCCGTCCGCGATGGCCGGTACAAGTTCATGCGCAACTATCAGGCCTGGAAGCCCTGGGCCCAGCCGCTGGAGTACATGGAGCACATGCCCACCATGCAGGCGTGGCGCCGACTCGCCGCGCGCGAGCAGCTGACCGGCTCGGCCGCACTGTGGCTGCGTCCCACCAAACCGTTCGAGGAACTGTACGATACGCACGCCGATCCGCACGAGCTGCGCAACCTCGCCGGGCAACCCGCCCACCAGGAAACGCTGGCCCGCCTGCGCCGACTCCACCGCGACTGGTACCACACGACGCGCGACCTGGGGTTGATGCCCGAGGCCGAGGTGTTCGCTCGCTCGCGCGGACGCACGCCGTACGCCCTGGGCCAGGATGCGAAGGCCTTCCCGCGCGAGCGCTTGCTGGCCGCCGCCGAAGGGGTGGGCCAGGGTGCCGCGGTGCCCGACTGTCTCCGCTGGCTGGCCGATGGCGACGCCGCCATCCGCTGGTGGGGCGCGACCGGCCTGGGGGCGCATCGCGGCAGCGCTCCTGCCGAGGCCGCCCTGCGTCGGGCCCTGGCGGACGAGTCCCCGGTCGTCCGCGTCGCCGCTGCCGATTCGCTCCGCCGGCTGGGCCGTCCCGACAAGATTCTCGACGTGCTGACGAAGTGCCTGAAGGACGACAATCCCTGGGTGCGCCATGGCGCCGCCCTGGCCATCGACGAGCTGGGCCCCGGGGCCGCCCCGGCCCGCGAGGCGCTCAAGGCCGCCGCCCGCGACTCCAACGACTACGTCGTCCGCGTCGTGACTCACACGCTAGGCCGGCTCGACTCGGCCCGCTGACGCCTGCCGGGCCGGCCACCGCTTCCCGAGGGTGCCATGCCCGACGAGCCCTACCTGGGCCCCATCTACCTCGAAAGTCACTGGCTGACCAGCGGCAACCCCGTGGAGATGGAACGCTTCCTGGGCGAGGCCGGCAGCCCGCGCCGCTGGCAGCTCTTCGCCTGCGCCTGTTGCTGGCGCATCCTGCCGCTGCTCGTCGATGAACCCAGCCGACAGGCTGTCAGCCTCGCCGAGCGCCAGGCCGAGGGCGGTCTCTCCCACGACGAGGCCCGCGAGGCGGGCAACGCCGCCATCACCGGCGCCTTGCAGATCTGGCAGCAGGATTGCCGGGTGGTCCTCTTCGCCGCCGCCATGGCTGCCGCCCACACGCTGCTCTTTCCGCGTCGCGCCTTCATCAACGCTGCCCGGGCGACCGGCCAGAACGAGCCCGTCGAGCGCGAGGCCCAGGCCGGTCTGCTCCGCGAGCTGTTCGGCAACCCGTTTCGCCCCTGCCACGTCGAGCCGGCCTGGCGCACCCCGACCGTGCTGGCCCTGGCCCAGCACATCTACACGCGCGAGCAGTTCGACGAGTTACCCGTGCTGGCCGACGCCCTGGAAGATGCCGGCTGCGACCAGGCCTACCTGCTGGCGCATCTGCGCCAGCCCACCGGGCACCTGCGCGGCTGCTGGGCGCTGGATGCCGTCCTCGATCAGGTCTAACTGGCGCGGCCGGCAACTTTGCGCCAGCCGCGCACCTTGCCCAGGTGGCGAGGCAAAATTTGCTTGCGAGGCCCGGCTCGCTCGCACCTGCGCGGCTATGCTTGGCGTGTCCCCGTCTTTGCGGAACAGAGGTCGGGGCGTTCTCCCCTTCGTCTTCCCGATGGCAGATCGGCTTTATCTTCATCCCGGGAGGCGAAGGGTTCCAGGTTTTGTGCGCGCGGGCCCGTGAAGGTCTGTACCGTGGTCGGAGGCTCCTTCCCCAAAAGGTGCGCCGCCGCCCGGGAACAGACCCTCAGCAGGCACGGACGTTCAGGCGATCCGCAGCTGCGCAGCTGCATCTCACAGCTGCGCAGCTGCGATCGTCGGAAAGTTTGGCCGGTCTCCGGGCCGCCGCGCACCTTTTTTTCTCCAGTCTCCGGGCCGCCGCGCACAGGTTCCCGGGCGGCCGCGCATGGCGCCTGTCCTGGTTCCCGGGCCATCGCGCACGCCATCCCCGGGCGTCGGCGCACGTTCGGCGGAACGATCCTGGGCGCAACCTCTCTCTTTACAGAGAGTTCCAGCGTCTATCCGCCCGCGCCTAACCAGAGGGAACCAACCTTCGAGCTAACTTCACACCAACCGGCGCTTCTTCGAAAATTGCCCCACGCGCTCTTGCGATTGGTGTGGCGATATGGAAACTAGGGGCAGAACAGAGCCATGACGCCACTCGAACCTCACCAGCGCAGACACGACGGCCGGGACGAAATGAACCTGGCCGACTTCCCCATCTCCGCACTTCCGCGCGCCCAGAAAACCACCGCCACCGGCGGCAAGCTCGACCGCATCGAGTTCAAGGCCACCCGATATGATGCCGTCTCGCGTCAGCGGCTCGATCAGCGCGTCACCCTCACCTCCACCGCCCACGATGGCCTGCCCACCCCCGCCGACGAGCACGTCATTCTCGCGCTGTTGCACGTCGCCAAGCACTCCACCGACTTCGAGGATGCCACCGTTCATTTCGCCCCGTCGCAGCTCTTCGCCATCATGGGCTGGACGCCCAACGGTCGCAGCTACACCCGTCTGCGCAACGTGTTACGTCGACTGAAGGCGCTCACCATTCGCTACCAGAACGCCTGGTGGGATATCGTCGGCCGCGCCTACGAAGAGGAAGTGGCCACCGGCATCATCAGTGGCTACCGCATCGCTCGTCAGGTTTCCGGCCCGCGCCGCCCCGATCAACCGCTCCTCTCCTGGGTGACCTGGACTCAGGCCTTCCACGACAGTCTGCGTCGCGGCAACCTCAAACGGCTCGACCTCGACGTCTTCTTCCGCCTGCAGTCGCCCACCGCGCAGCGTATGTATCGCTTCCTCGACAAGCGGTTCTACACCACACCCAACCTCAGTATCGACCTCGTCGAATTTGCCTGCGGACACATAGGTTTAACCGATGCCGGCAACGTGGCCATCCTCAAACGTCGGCTCGCTCCGGCCATCGAGGAACTCGAGCGCATCGGCTTCATCCGCCCCGCGCCACCCGAGGGCCGCTTCCAGAAGCTCAAGGTCGGCCAGTGGCGCATCGTCTTTCAGGCCAACAGCTTGGACGAAGAAGCGCCAACGCCCAGTCTGCCCACGGCAGCTCCCGCCCCCGCGCCCACTTCCGTCGCACCTCCGGATGCCCGGACGCTGGCGCGCGAGTTTTATCGCCTGTGGGATCCCGCCCAGCCTGCCCAGCCTGGTGGCCGCGACCTCGAACAGGTCGGGCTGTTGATGGCCGGCCGTTCCTGGGAGGATGCGCAGGCGATACTGACGCTGCTCGTGCAGGTGACCCGGCGCGAATGGCCCGAATGCCGGTCGCTGAGTGGCGCGGTGCAGAAATACCTGGGTGAGGCCCTCAAACTGCAGGAAACCCTGGCCCGGCGCGAGGCCACCCGCCGCGAGCAGGACCAGGCTCGTGAGGCACAGCGACAGCAGCAGCAGGCCCGGCTCGAACAAACGCAGCGGCTCGAACAGCGCTGGCTGGCCCTGCCCCTGGAAGAACGCCAGGCCATCGAGGCCCGCATCCGCGAGCGCGTCGGCCAGCAGGCGCCCCAGGCCTTCGTCCACCGCCTCTGCCTGCAAGAATTGGCCTGATTCACGCCTCTCGGCCGGTCCCCATGCTTCCTCTCCCCCGCGACACCTCCCCCGGCTGCACAGATGAGCCCTCCTGCGCCCAGAAAAAGTGCGACATCGAGCAACACTGGGCGATTGTGTTGCTCGATGTATATTTCTGTCTGTTTTGGTTGGAGTGTGACGCTTTCTTCAGGCGGAAGGCAAGGGAGTCGAACCCTCCTCTCCTGGTGCAGGAGAACCACCGTTCCAGGGTGGCCCGGCCAACCGGTATCCGGCTACCTTCCGAGGTACTCGTCGAGCGATTCGCGCAGGCGCAGCTCGGCCAGCTGTTCCTGGCGGGATAGCACCGGCCGGTGCCCCCGGGAGGCGCACTGCCCCGCGCGCGATGGCCGGGCAGCCGGCTTCCGCACCCGCCGCGGCGCGATCTTTCCCACTGACTGGCTGGCCTGCTGGGTCCACCGCGCGGCGGCTTCCCAGGCGGGCAGTGCGGCGGATTTCCACTGGCATTGCTGCTCGAACATTTGGCGGTCCTCTTCGAAGGTGGCCGCGTGACCGGGATCGGTCCCTGCGCTATACTAACGACACGTCGCGGACAAAGAGGTTCGCCCAGTTGAGGCTCCCCCGAGCCTGCCGGCGGAGTCGGTAGACCTGCTCCTCGAGAGAGGGACCGTCGATGACTCAGACCAGTGCCCGACCTCCCGGATGCTTCTTCGCCATCTTCCTGATTCTGGGGCTGATCCTGACGGTGGTGTTCGGCTACCAGATGGTCTGGCTGCCGTTGCGCGTGTACCTCTTCTTCGTGCAGACCGAATGCGTGGTGCTGGACAGCCGGCTGGAGGAGCATCGAGACGCCGACGGCCTGACCCATCGCCCCATGTTTCACATCGAATACGCCGCCGCGGGGCAGCTTCGCCGGACGTGGACCTACGATGCCAGCGGTATCTTCTCCGATGGCGCGCAGGGCCACCAGGCGGCGCTGCGCCAGTTTCAGAAGGGGCAGCGTTACCCCTGCTGGTACGACCCCGCCAACCCCGACAGCGCCGTGCTGACCCGGACGGTCAGTCCGTGGAGCCTGATGGTGCTGATCCCCCTGCTCTTCCTGGTCATCGGAGTCGTGGGGCTCCTGGCTCCTCGCTCCCCGCCGACTCGCGCCGAGGCTCAGCAGGCCCAGTCACTGACCGGGGCCCAGACCGGCATCCTGCTTCGCGTGCTGGGGCTATTCTTCGGCGGCTTCATCGCGGCAGCCGCGGTCTCCATCGCTCTCGTGATGACCTTTGCAGGAAAAGCCCCGTTCTGGATGATCCCCGTCCTCTTCTTCGGTCCTTTCGTGGTGTACATCCTGGTGCTGACTCGTTTTGTCACGCCGCTGTTCAACCGATGGAAACGGGCCATGCCCTCGCCGGAACGAGCCGCTGCCGCCTCCCTGGCGCAGCCGGACTCCACGCCCGACCAGGAGCTTGGCCGCGCGGTTGTCTTGCAGGAAACCGACGACTGGCCGACCATTCCTGCCGGGGACGACCTTCCGGCGGGGCGGCAGTTGACCTTCCAGCTGACCTCGGACAGCCACCCCGGCTGCTTCCTCGTGGGCGCGTTTCTGCTGGCCTGCTTCTGGAATGGCATCGTCTCGGTGTTCCTGTTCCAGGTGATCGCCGGGCACCAGAAGGGCCGGCCCGACTGGTTTCTCACCCTCTTTCTCATTCCGTTTCTTGTGGTGGGCGTGGTGCTGCTGGGCGTGGTGCTTTTCGCCCTGTATTGCCTCCTCACCCGCTTGCTGGCCGGCCACCTCCGCGTGGAGTTGGCCAGCCATCCCCTCCAGGCAGGCGACTCGTGTCACTTTCTCGTCGAACAGGTCGGCCTCGTCGGTCTGCGCCAGGTGCGCCTGGTGCTGAAGTGCGTCGAGTCCGCCAAATACACCGCAGGTACCAGTACCAGCACCGCCACGAAGGAGGTGTTCCGCACCGAGGTGGCCGGCCCCGCGCCGCATCTGGCCGAGGGGCTGCGGGGAACCCTGATCGTCCCCCCCGGGGTGATGCACTCCTTCCAGGGCAAGCACAACTCCATTACCTGGAAGCTGGAGGTGAATGGCTGGGTCGCCGGCCTGTTGCCTCACGCTCAGGAGTATCCCGTCGTCGTCCGGCCCGCCTGCGGAGAACCACACTCATGAGCGAACTGGACGTCGAGGTCCGCCTCGAGCGCAGCCGCTACCAGCCGCGGCACGAACTGATCGGCGCCTTTCAGATCGTCGGCGATCCTCCTTCCGATTACACCGTCGAACTGTCCGTCCTGTGGCGGACCGAGGGCAAGGGCGACGAGGATCTCGGCGTCATCCTGTTTCAGGAATGGACGTCCGCCAGCAACCCGCTTGCGTTCGATCAGCCCCACGAATTCAGCGTCCGTCTGCCGCGTTCGCCACTGACCTACGACGGCGAGCTGATCAAGATCCGCTGGTTGGCCCGGGTCCGGGTGCGCTGGGGGAACGGCCACGAGGAGATGGCCCAGGAAGAGTTCGAGCTGGGTTCGAACCCGGAGACGGCATGAGGGTCGGCAGCAAACCCCACAGCAACCCCTTCTCGACCCGGTTCGTGCGGCCCGGGGCCCTCCCCTTCCGGTTCCCTCCCGGAAAAGATGCTGCCAGCCTGGCGCACGACCTCGAACGCCTGGGCGGCTGGGGGCAGATCATCGGACCGCACGGCAGTGGCAAGTCCACTCTGCTGGCCGCGCTCCTTCCCCACCTGCGCCAGCGGCAAACGGTGGTCACCGTCGAGTTGCACACCGACCGGCGGCGCTGGCCCGACCTGGCGCCGCTGCCGCCCCCCGCGCTGCTGGTGGTGGATGGCTTCGAGCAACTCTCCTGGTGGACCCGCTGGCGTGTGCGATCTCTGTGCCGCCGCTGGGGCTGGGGCCTGCTGGTGACGGCTCATGCGGACATGGGCTTGCCCCTGCTCCATCGCACCGGGGTCGATCCCTCCGTGGCCCACGAGATCGTCGCGGCGCTACTCTCCCCAGACGAACAACACCTGTGCGCGCCAGATCATCTGGAGCAGGCGCTGGCCCGTCACCGGGGCAACCTCCGCGACGTGCTGTTCGATCTGTATGACATCTACGAACGATCGCGCGGCGAATCGACAGGCACTCTCACGAGACGACCGGAATGAAGCTTCACCTGCGCCACCGTGGGATCCTCTGGCGCCTGCTGACCGCGGCACTGCTCTGTGGTGCGTGGCAGGCCCACGGCCAGGAACCACCTCGGCGGAAGTACACCAACCTCGAGCGCCTGGCCCTGCCGCGCCTGGCCGCCGTCCGGGCCGATGTCGAGAAGCTGAAGAGCCAGCGCCGCCCCATCCCTCCGCTGCCCGCGCTGCACGACTACCGCTGTATCATGCACGCCCATGCCGAGGACTCCACCCACACTGGTGGCACGCTGCCCGAGATGCTGGCCGACGCCAAGAAGGCCGGCGTCCATGCCATTTTGCTCACCGATCACTTCCGCCCGCCGCGCGACTTCATCGATGGTCGCTGGCGCGGCCTGCGCGACGGCGTGCTGTTCATCCCCGGTTCCGAGTCGCATGGTTTTCTCGTCTACCCCGAAAAGTCGATCCTGCGCCGCATGGATCTCAAGGGTCGCGACTTCATCGACACCGTGACCATCGGCGAGGGGATGATCTTTCTGTCCCACATCGAGGAACGCCGCGATCACCCCTTCGATGGCCTCACCGGGCTGGAGATCTACAACCGCCACTGGGACGCCAAGCAGGACAAGGCCTCGCTCCTGGCGCTGGTGCTGAAGCTGACCGACCCCAAACTGACCGCCGATCTGCAGGAGGCCGTTCGCCGCTTCCCCGACGAGGTGCTGGCCTTCCAGTGCGACTACCCGAAGCTCTATCTCGACAAGTGGGACGAGGGCACGCGTCAGCGTCGACTCACCGGAGTGGCCGCCAACGACTGCCATCACAACCAGGTCCTGACGGTGAAGATGGTCGATGCCAGCACCGTCCTCGTCGGCACCAACGTCGATGAAGACCGCCAGATGCAGAAGGTGACTGCTCTGTTCCGGCCCGGCATCCGGGAGATGACGCGCGGCCGCAAGCCCGGCGACATCCTCGTCCGCGTCGATATCGATCCCTACCACGTGGCCTTCCGCAATGTCTGCACCCACATCCTGGCGCCGAAGCTCGACGAACCCAGCATCCGCGCCGCGCTCCGCGCTGGCCGTGCCTACGTCTCCCACGACTGGATGGCCGATCCCACCGGCTTCCGTTTCCAGGCCATCGGCGCGGACGGCAAGGCGGTCGGCCTGATGGGAGACGAGGTTCGCCCCACCCCCGGCCTGAAGCTCGAGGCGAAGCTACCTGTGCCCGCGCTGGTGCGTCTGCTGCGCCACGGCAAGGAGGTGGCGCGCAGTACCGGCAAGGCCGACTTCTCCCACGCCGTCACCGAGTCGGGCGCCTACCGGCTGGAAGCCTGGCTCGAACTCGACGGCGAACTACGGCCGTGGCTCTTCTCCAACCCCATCTACGTCCGTCCGGGAGCCACCCCCTGATTCAGGGTGCGGGCCGCAGGCCCAGCTGCTCGAGCGCCTTGCGCGGCCGGTCGTCTCCCGGGGCGGCATGGCGAACGGCATCGCGCAGGTGCCGCGCTGCTTCTTCCTTCTGGCCCGATTCGGCCAGGGCCCGCCCCAGCCACAGGTGAGCATCAACCAGATCGGGCCGCGCCGTCGCTGCCGCGCGGAAGGCGGCGATCGCCTCGGGTCGTCGTCCCCGGGCCCAGTGCGTCAGCCCCAGCTGAAAGTGCGCCTCGCCGTGCTGGGGCATTGCCTGAATGGCCCGCTCGGCCCAGCGCGCCGCCTCGTCGTAGCGCGCCGCCGCCTCGGGCTGTTTCTGCTGCTGCAGCGCCTCGCCCTGGGCAAACAGCGCCAGGCTCAGGTAGTACTGCGCTCGCACCAGGTCGGGCTGCTGCTCCAGGCAGCGGCGCAGCACCTGCTCGGACTCGGCGAACTGCCCCAGCCGGCCCAGCTTGATTCCCAGCGCCAGCAGCGTCTCGGCGTCGGGATAATCGCGCGCCAGGTCGCGCAGCGCCTGCAGCGCCCGCCCCTCGTCGCCCTGCCCTTCCAGCCGGGCGATGAGCTGCAACCGCGGCTGCTTGCCCGTCGCCAGGTTCAGGCACGGTATCAGGAAGAGATCGGGCCAGGGTGCGTCCGGCGGCAACGGCGGTGGGGGATCGATCTTCTCGCCCAGCCGTCGCGCCACCGCCTGTAACTGAGCCGAGGCCTTCTGCCGGGTCAGCGGACTGGCCAGGCAGCGCTGAAGCAACCGGCGCGCCCGGGCCAGGTCACCGCGCCCCGCCGCCAGCGTCCCCAGGCCATAATCGGCGCAGACCGCCAGCGAGCCGCCCACGTCGCGGAAGTGCGCCTCGGCCTCATCCGGCAGGCCGTTGGCCGCCAGCGTCTCCGCCAGGCGAAGATGGGCGGCCGAACACTCGGCGCGGTCGCGACACAGCCGGGCCGCCTGCCGGAACGCCTCGATGGCCTGGTCGGGTTCTCGTCCCACCAGTGCGATGCCGCGCAGATAGGGCCAGCGCGGCTCGGTGGGGTCGAACTGCCCGGCGCGGGCCAGCGGTTCGACGGCGTCCTCCTCGAACTTGTTTCCCAGCAGCACCATCCCCAGCTGTCCCCAGGCCTCGCTCGACCAGCGCGCCTTCAGCACTCCCTCACGCGCGGTGCGGATCGCATCGGCCACCTGCGGATCGGCCCCTTCCAGGGCGATCGTCGGCACCTCGGGCCGCAGGTACCAGCGCCGGGCCGAGGCGGCCAGTCCCGCCAGCACCAGCACCAACCCCCCGGCCACCAGCAGGCGCAGCAGACGAGGCGAGAGGCGGGCACGCGGCGAGGGAGGCGAGTCTGTCATGGTGCTACCAGTTGCCCCTCTCCCCGACGGAGGGTCAGCAGGCGATCCGCCGGTCCGCCGGGGAACGACTCGTGCAGGCCGTCCGGCCAGCGTACCCGGATCTGATCGTAGGTCGTCGCATCACCCAGACCCAGATGCGCCCGCGGGTCGATGCTGCTGAGGTAGCTCTGCCCCGGCTGGATCCAGGCAACGTGTTTCGTCGTTCCGGTCTGGACGATGATCTCCGCTCCCAGCGCGTCGCGCTTCAGCCGGGGATCGACCGCCCGCACCAGCAGCCAGTGCCCGCGCTCCGGGGCGACGTTGCGCAGCAGACGCACCGGGCCGCCAATGCTCGTGATGAGCAGATCGAGCGCGCCATCGTTGTCGAGATCGCCGACGAGCAGGGCCCGGCCGACGCTGGGCGTGCCGCTCAGGGCCGGATGGTCCGACGAGACATCGCGGAAGCGGCCCGGGCCCACGCCCGCGAAGAGTTGATGCCGTTCGGCGTAGGCGTCCCAGAAGTGGTCACCCCGCGCCGCGCGCGTGCGCACCACGCGCCCGTTGGCGATGGCGAGATCGAGCCGGCCATCGTGGTTGAAGTCGGCCAGCACCGTGCCGAAGCCCGTGCCGCGCCACTTCCCCCGGGTCAGGCTCGACTCGGCGGTCCGATCGACGAACTGTCCGCGCAGCCCCTGGCACCACAGCGTGTGGGTCTCCTCCGACAGGTGGGTCACCAGCACGTCGAACCGCCCCGTGCCTTGCGTGTCGCCCAGCGCCACCCCCATGTTGCCCAGCGTGCGTCCGACGCCGTCGTAGGCCAGCCCCGCCGAAACCGCTTCCTCGCTGAAGGTGCCGTCGCGCTGGTTGATCCACAGATGGTTGGCCCGACCATCGTTGGCGGCGAAGATGTCGGGCCAGCCGTCGCCGTTGAAGTCGGCCACCGCCACCCCCAGCCCCGAACTGAGCAGCCGCCCCAGCCCCGAGGCGATGGTGACATCCTCGAACCGCACGGGGCCGCCCGGTTTCGTCCGGTTACGGAACAGCTGCGCCACCGTACCCGGGAAGACCATTGGATGGCAGTAGTCGGCCTCGCCCGCGGCGTTGCTGCACGGCCGGGATGGGTCGTAAGCGACGTAGTTGACCACGACGAGGTCGAGCAGCCCATCGCGGTCGAAATCGGCGAAGGCGCACGAGGTGCCCCACAGCGGGCTGACAATGCCAGCGTCGGGTGCCGGGCGGAACCGTCCCCCGCCCGTGTTGAGAAACAGCCGCAGCGCGCCGTACTCGCTCAGCATCAGATCGGGCCGGCCATCGTTATCGACGTCGCCGACGGCCACCCCCATGCCGTATCCCGCCACGTCCAGACCCGAGCCCATGCTGGCATCGCGGAAGGTGTGGTCGGGCTGCTGCAGATACAGCGCGTTGGGCCGACCCTTCGGCCCGCCGTTGTTCACCAGGTAGAGATCGAGGAGCCCATCGCCGTCGCAATCGAGCAGCGCAGCGCCAGACCCGACGATTTGCGGCATGAAGTACCGACCGTCGAGCGGCCCCGGATCGTGGACGAAATCCACTCCCGAGGCCGCGGTGATGTCGTCGAACCAGGGTGGGTCGGCGGAAGCATCCGGAGTCGCTGGCGCCGGGCGCAACAGCACCCACGCCCCCAGCGCAGCGCCGGCCAGGGCCGTGAGTGCGATCATCAGCATGGCCAGGCCGCGCCAGCCCCCGCGGCGCGGCGCCGAGGGGGCGCTCATGGGTCGGGCCTCAATCGGTCAGGTCGAGATTGATGTCATTCTTGCCCGACTTCACCTCTTTGGACAGAGGGCTGGAGTTACCATCCAGAAACTTCGCCGGCACGCTGAACGGCGCCTTCGCCTTGGGCTTGGTGCCCGGCGGCAACTGCTCGGGCAGTGGCGGCTGCAGGTAGACCTTGTAGGTGCCGGCATCGACCACGCCTTCCAGCGTGTAGGTGCCGCTCTCGGTGATCTTGCCCTGCGAGGCGGCTCCGCGCTCGGGGGCGAAGAAGTTCACGAAGCCCGACGTCACCGGCGCACCCTTGTAGGAGACCTTGCCCGAGACAGAGCCCGTAGGTTTGCCTCCCGCACAGCCCACCAGCGCCACAGCCGAGGACAGCACCAGCAGCGCCAGCGCCCGGCGCGCGGGAACAGATAGCAGAGTCATGATGTGCGATTCTCCACATACGCAACAACCGGGTGCGACGTTGCCATCGCACCCGGAAGAATCTTCGATCCAACAGGTCAGCCGAACGACGCGGACGGCTCAGGGCAGGTTGCCGACCAGGCCATCGTTACGGGCACAGGCGCGCTGGAAGGTCGGGAAGTCGATCGCCTCGCTGATGAAGCGGACCGAGCCATCGCCCAGGACGACGTTGATGCCGCCGGTGTGGTACGAGTTGAGGATGGTGTTGCCACCCCAGGTGAAGCCCGCGCCAGCGCCGGCGGTCTTCGAGTTGATGACGTAGGCGTTGCAGGTCAGGCCGGTGCCCCACAGGTCACCGCAGCCGCCCGTGCCGCAGGTGCTGACGCCGCCGCTGGAGTTGTTGGTGCAGCCGCCCCACGGGGTGTAGTAGCCGTTGCGCAGGTCCGGCGCGCCGTTGCCCGAGGCGTTGGCCACCTTGCCGGACTGCTCGGCCACTGCGATGGTGTTGGACGTGCCATCGGTGATGTCGGCGAAGCGGGTCGTCTGGTTCCACAGCAGGATGCCGTTATTGCACCACCAACCGCCGTAGTTCGAGTTGGAGTAGTTCGCGGTCGGCGTGGCCGGGTCGGGGTAGGCACCCATGATACCCTGGTAGGCGGGCACCTGGTGGTTGTTGTTGGCCCACCAGGTGGCCCACGCCTGCGGCTGCGTGGCTGGCGAAGCACTGCCCGGGCAGCGCCACGTCGGAATCACCAGGTTATTCAGCACGGCGCTGTTGTAGACGTCGTTGACGTTGAGCGACTTGTAGAGGTTGTCCTGCTCCATGTAGGGGAACAGCTCGACGCGCCAGTTCGCGCTGCTGGCCCCGCCGCGCTGCCCCATGGGGAAGCTCTGGCGGGTGTCGTGGTAGTTGTGCAGAGCTAGGCCAATCTGCTTGAGATTGTTGGAGCACTGCATACGAGCCGCCGCCTCGCGGACCTTTTGTACCGCGGGCAGGAGCAGACCGATAAGGATGGCGATGATGGCGATGACGACCAGCAATTCGATCAATGTGAACGCGCGCTTCCACAGACGGTGTCGCAACATGGACACTCACTCCACTGAGAGGAGAAAAAAGATAAAGAATCTGTCGCTGGGAGAGAAAAAGGCTGAGAAACAGATAATGGGCGGGAGAGGCTATGGGCGGGAGAGAATGCCGATTCGCATTAATACTACTACATCTTCATCAATGATGAGTCAAGCAACAACCCAGGAAAGAATCCCGGGTTGCTGCTTGTGAGGGGAGAACCGAAGGGGCTAACCCGAGCCTTACCGCAGCACGGAGTCGTCGCCAAGGCTGTCTACCACGGTGATCGGGATAGTGATGATGCTGCCGCCACGGTTCTTGCTCAGCAGATCCACCAGGTCGTTGCCGGCCAGCGGGTTGATGACCATCCGCTGCACCACCGAGCGAGGAACCGTCAGGCCGTCGATGTAGAAGTACGACCCCGCCTGGGTGATCGTGATGCGGTCGTCGTGGGCCGTCCCGGTGACGGTCAGCGTACCGTTGACCAGCTTCAGGCTCAGGTTGTGGGCTGAACGGACGGCCAGGTCGCCATCCTGGCTGACGAAGTCGCGTCCCGGAGCGGGGTAGATGGCATCGCGTCCCGGACCTCCGTAGATGCGATCGTTGCCCGGGCCACCGTAGATGGTGTCGTTGCCGGCGCCACCGACGAGCAGGTCGGCCGCGCTGCCGCCGAAGATGCGATCGTTGCCCGCGCCGCCGTAGACGACGTTGGGATCGCTTCCACCCCAGCCGAACCAGTCGTTGCCGTTGCCACCGTAGGCCCAGTCGCCGCCCCGACCGATGTAGAGCTGATCGTTGCCATCGCCGCCGTGGAGGATGTCGCGGCCGAGTCCCTCGCGGAGGATGTCATCGCCAGCATCGCCGTAAAGCGTATCTCCTTCAGGTCCTGCGGCCATGTCGTCGCGGCCCGTACCGCCGAACAGGAGGTTCCGGCCATATCCGCCGAAGATGAAGTCGTCGCCGGCATCGCCGTAGATCACGTCGTCGCCATTGTCGCCGTACAGCCAGTCGCGGGAGCCGCCCCCGTGGATCTCGTCGTTGCCTTCCCCACCCGAGATCTGCGTCCACGCCGCCCCACCGATGAGCAGGTCGTTGCCACCGTGCCCGTTGATGTAGGTGTCGTTGTCGATGCTGTTGCCCGTGCCGGTGCCCTCGTCGAAGATGATGGTGTCGTTGCCTTCGTAGCCGTTGATGTAGATGCGGCCGACGTTCAGGTCGGAGACGCTATCCAGCAACTGGTTGAAGTAGTGGATCTGCACTCCCTCGATGGAGAACTGCCCGTTGATGTGATGAATGATGATGCGATCGTCGAAGTTGGTTCCCTCGATGGTGAGGTGTCCCAGGAGGTTTGCTTGAATGGTGGTGCCGACGGCCGGAACCACTCGACCTTCCAGAGTTTCGATCCCAGGCTGAGTCAGGCGGGCAGTCTGGCGGGGCGTGCGGCGAATCAGGTGCTGGAGCTTCGCGTACATGACGGAAACCTCAGAAGGGCCAGGGGGATCGTCGAGGGAGTCGTAAGGGGGCACTTCAAGTACAGGGCCCCGGGTTGTTTGTGACGCCCCCACACCTGAAAATTATCAGAAATCTCCGGCCCACGAAAGAAAATAGGTATTTTGGGTAGATTGAGAGTTGTGGGCGATTCAGGTCTTCCCCCGGCGTTCCACCTCGGCCAGCAGCGCCTGGAAGTCGGCGCGTTCGCGCAACGCCTTGAAATCCTTCTCGTTACGGATGGCGCTGGCGTCCTTTAACCCCAACTGGACCGCCTGCCGCAGCGTTCGGACGGCGTGGTCGGCGTACGGCGACGCTGAACCTCCCGGCTGCCGACCCGCGCACAGGGCCATCTCGCAGGCGGCGTCGAATACCTCACCCATCTCTCGTGGGTTGTTCTCCCACAACGCCAGTCGCTCGACCGTCGCCCGGTACGACCGCTCGATCTGCCCCGCCTCGCGCAGCACGTGTGCCAGGTGGAAGCCCGATCGACTCAGCGCCTTGCGCAGCAGCGCGTCTTTGGGACGAGCCGCCAGCGCTGACCGGAAGTGGCTGACTGACTCCTCGAACCCCAGGGCCGCCTCAGTGAACTTCTTGTAGTGCATGAGCAGCGCACCCAGGACAAACGCTGTCTGCCCCAGGTCGTTATGTTCTTCCAGCGTGTCGGGCACCTCGGGCCGGCGCAAACGCAGCAACTCGACGCCGCGGAGCCCCGAGCGCAGTCCCTCCGCCTTCTGCCCCGAGGCCGCCTGCAACACCCCCAGCTGCGCGTAGGACTTGGCCAGGGCGTCGTCGAGCGGCGCGCTGGGGTTGGCGTCGCGCAGTTGCTCCGCGAAGGTACACAGCTGCTGGAACGAGCGAATGGCCTCGGGGCGCTTGCCGATCCGCAGCAGGGGGGCGACTCCGCCCGAGAACGCCGAGTACGACCCGGCCACCTGGGCGGCCGCCAGGTAGTTCAGCGCGCGGGCCGTATCCTTCTGCGCCTGCATGGCCGCCTGGGCCCGGGCGTCGGCCGCGGCTTCGGCGTCCTCGGCGCGAAGCCGTTGCGCGACCTCGTCGCGCCACTTCCAGGTGACCCCTGCCAGGCCCGCCAGCAGCGTCAGCAGCAACCCCAGGCTCAGCCCCGCCACCAGCGGGTTCCGCCGACACCACAGCCAGAAGCGCTCGGCCGGCCCCACCGCCCGCGTGTGCGCCAGAGGACGCCCCGCCAGGAACCGCTCCAGCTCCTCGGCCAACTGGCCCGCGTCGGCGTAGCGGAAGGCGGCCTCCTTGTGCAGGCATTTCAGGCAGATGAGCTCCAGCGCGCGCGGCACGCGCGGTTGCAGCCGCGATGGCGGCACCGGGTCGAGGGTGCGCACCTGGTCCAGCGTTTCCAGCACGGTCACGCCGCGGAAGGGCGGGCGGCCCGTCAGGCATTCGTAGAGGATGGCGCCCAGCGACCAGAGGTCCGCCGCCGGCCCCACCCGCTGGCCCTGCGCCTGCTCGGGTGCCATGTAATACGGGGTGCCCATCACGTCGCCCGGCCGGGTCAGGCCGGAATCGGTATCCAGGCGGCGAGCCAGGCCAAAGTCGGCGATGCGCGGCGCGCCATCTTCCCCCAGGAGGATATTGCTGGGCTTGAGATCGCGATGCAGCACCCCCGCCGTGTGAGCCGCCTGCACGGCGCGGGTCAGGTCGGCCAGCAGCCCCGCGGCCTGGCGCGGCTCCAGCGGTCCGTCGCGGAGCCGATCGGCCAGGCTGCCCGCCGCCAGATACTCCATGGCGAAGTAGGGTAGCCCATCGACCTCGCCGACATCGAAGACCTGCACGATGCCGGGGTGGCGCAGCCGGGCGACGGCCAGCGCCTCGGCGCGGAAGCGCGCCTCCTCGGCCGGGCCGGCGTGGCCCAGCAGGCGCTTCAGCGCCACGATGCGGTCCAGCGCGATGTGCCGCGCCTTCTGTACCAGGCCCATCCCGCCGCGTCCCAGCTCGCCCAGAATCTCGTAGCCGACCGGGTCGGCCCGATCGGTCGGGGCTGGCGGAATCGCCGTCGGCCGGATGACGGTATCTTCCTGCTCGAGGGAGGACAATGCGTCCAGCGCCGTCTGACCCCGGTGGGCCAGATCGTCCCCGGTCTCCTGCTGGGCCTCCGCCGCCAGCGCTTGCCTGTCCTCGTCCTGATCGCGCTGTGCCATGCGCTGTTCTCCTGGTCCGAGATGGTATCGGATACAGATACGCCCCTGCCCCTCGGATGTGATGAAATTCCACCTCGTCGGCTGGTGCTCGCCCGGCAGCGCGATACACTCGGAGCCAGATCATCCCCCTGTAGAGACCATGCGATGCACCTGCTGCTGCCCGGTCGGCATCATCTCCTGACGAACGCTCAGCTTGAGTTTCTGACGCTGTGGACCGAGGGAGCCGACGCCCAGGTCACCGCGCTCCTCTGGGCCGTCACCTCGGCCAACCATGCAGGCACCAGGCGGAACCCGCTGCCGGCCCACCGCCGCGAGGCCGCCATCGAGGGACTGGCCGCCGAGTTGACCGTGCCGTCCTACGTCTATCTCGTGGACGACATCGGCACCAACCCCCGCTTCGGCGATTATCTCCTCAAGAAGATCGAGGTGGACAGCCAGGGTCGTTTCCGCCTCACGCCGGCCGATACGCTCGTCTGGGCCGCCAGCCCCGAACTCGACGAGCAGTTCGCCCGCCTGGGCTTCCGCGTCCTCACCGAGGCCGGCCCACCCCCCTGGCAGGTCCTCGACGAACTCGTGGCCGTCGGCCTGGCCGGTCGGTCCTGGCGCAATGCTGAGACGTTCCTGCGCCGGGTTCACCGCGCCAGCCGTCGGCTGCTGCTCAAGTACGACTTTGACGATCTGATACTGGATCTGCACCGCCATCCGGTCGGCACCGCCGACGGCGACCTGACGGCGACGCGCGACTACAACGTCTACGTTCGCGCCTTCGACGAGGGCGCCGAGCGCAAGTTCGCCCTGATTCGCGACCATGTCCGCCCCGGCCGCATCGTGGACATCGGTTGCTGCACCGGCTCGCTGCTGCAGCAACTCAGCCGCGACGACCGCCTCCGCGAGTCGGACTTCTACGGCATCGAGCTGGCCCGGCCCCTCTATGCCGAGTGTCTGCATCGCAAGGAGCAGGGCGCGTTTGGCTCCGACCACGTCTTCTTCTACCAGGCCAACGTCGCCGAGCGCGCTCTGTTCCGCCCCGGCAGCATCGACACCTTCACCACCTTCTCGCTGACGCACGAACTGGAATCGTACCAGGGACGCGCGACGCTCGAACGCTTCATCGAGCTGCTACGCGAGCAGCTGGCCGTCGGTGGACGCTGGCTCAACGTCGATGTCGTCGGCCCCGACGATGGCGACCAGGAAGTCTACCTCTGGCTCGAATCCGCCAGCGGCCGGACCGACGATCACCTCGCCGAGCCCGAGGGGCGCCAGGAGCTGAAAGCCTACCTGGCCGGTCTCTCGACGCTGGGCCGCTTCTACCGCTTCGCGCGCGACTTCCGCCGACACGAGGGCTATCAACTTCCCTTTCGTGAGGAGACCCTCCAGGGCGAGCGCTACCTGGTGCTGCGCCTGCGCGACGCCTGCGAGTTTCTCAGCAAGAAGGACTACCTGGATAACTGGCGCAGCGAGATGCACGAGACGTTTTGCTTCTGGAGCTTCGCCGACTGGCAGGCTGCACTCGCACGCGCCGGCCTGGCCGTGGGTGCCGGCTCGCGCGCCTTCACCAACCCGTGGATCGTGACGCATCGCTACGAGGGAAAAGCACGCCTCTTCCAGCGCCAGGGCGACGCGCTCGCTCCCCTGCCCTGGCCCGTCACCAACATGCTGCTGGTCGCTGAGAAGCGCTGACTGCGATGATCGGATAAGAAAGTGCTATGGGATTCGCCCGGATAGTACGGTAAGCTGCACCCCAAGTGTTCCTTTCTTCCCGCCAACACTGAGACAATCATGCTCCAGCCTCAGGTTGAACGCGGCATCACTGAGCACGAGCTCTACCTCGTGCTCTTCATCACCAACAGCGGCGGCTGGTAGCCCCGCTGTTCACTTCCGCGCGATTCTGCGCTCACAGTACCCTCGTCACAAAATAAGCATTCGACCCACCTGGGGGAGAAGCTTCGGTTGCGCGCGTCGTCACCGAACAAGCTTCCTCGCGGGTGCATGTCGATGCTTCCATCTGCTCTGCGCATGTCGACACCTTTTCAGAGAGGTAATAGCGATGATAACTGCGATCATCCCGGTGTTGAATGAATCCGAGACGATTGGTCAGGTGGTCGAGTTCGTCCAGAGAGATCCGCGCGTCACCGAGGTGCTGGTCGTGGATGATGGCTCGATCGATGGGACGGCAGAACAGGCCAGGGCCAGTGGTGCGCGTGTGATCACGAGCACGCTACTGGGCAAAGGAGCCTCGATGGAAGACGGCCTGTTTGCCGCCTCCAACGAGCTGCTGCTCTATCTCGATGGCGATCTACAGGAGCTGCGTTCCGACCTGGTGGAAGCCATGACCGAGCCTCTCGTCCTGGGGCAGGCGGATTTTGTCAAGGCGCGCTTCTCCCGCGCCGGGGGACGAGTGACGACTCTGACGGCTCGCCCCTTGCTGCGGGTCTTCTTTCCTGAACTGGCGCATTTCGAGCAGCCCCTGGGAGGCATCATCGCGGCCCGGCGCTCCCTGCTGCGCAACCTGCGCTTCGAGAACGATTACGGCGTGGATATCGGCCTGTTGCTGGATGCGTCCGCCGCGGGGGCTCGCCTGGCGGAGGTGGACATCGGACACATCCAGCATGATAGCCAGCCCCTGGAGGTGCTGGGCGACATGGCTGCCCAGGTGGTCCGGGTACTGCTGGAGCGAGCCAGCAAGTACGGGCGGCTGCGGCTGACGCACATTCGCGAGGTGGCCGAGGTCGAGCGGCAGATGCAGGCCGAACTGGCCATCTCGCTGCAGAAGATGGGACGTGCGGAGAAACTGGCCCTGTTCGACATGGATGGCACCCTGCTTCAGGGGCGCTTCATCGAAACGCTGGCCCGGCGAACGAATCGCCTGGTCGAGTTGCGCGAGTTCCTCGACAAGGACGCCTATTCCCCTGATGAGCGCGCCCGACGCATCGCGGCCGTGTTTCGCGGGGTGCCGAAGGAGGTGTTCGAGGAAACGGCCCGGGCGATGCCGCTGATGCCCGGGGCGGTGGAGACGGTGGTCACCCTTCGCAAAGCCGGGTATCGCGTCGGCATTGTGACCGATAGCTACCGGGTGCCAGCCGAGATCGTGCGACGTCGGGTGTTCGCCGACTTCAGCGTCTCGCACCTCATGAAATTCAGTCGAGGCAAATCGCTGGGGGAAGTTAAGTTGTCGCCCGTGATGGAACACCCGCACGGCTGTGCTCACCATCTGCACTGCAAGAAGAACGTGATGTTGCATCTCATGGAAAAGATGGGAGTGGACTCCACCCAGGTGCTGGCGATTGGGGATGGAGACAACGACATCTGCATGCTCGAGTCGGCCGGACTGTCGGTCGCGTTTCAGCCCAAATCGACCCGGGTCCGCTCGGCCGCCCGGGTGGTGCTCCAGGACAGCCTGAAGGAACTCCTGGATCAACCGGGGCTCTCCCTCGCCGTGGCCGAATGACCGCCATGCGAGAGAAGCACCAAACGCCTGGCGCAAAGCGCGAGGCTCTCTTACTAATCGGGCTGGCTGCGATGGCGGCGGGAATCCTTCTCCTGGCACAGGGTGCCGCCACGGAGACGGTCCGCTGGGAAGGATTGCTGGTGGAAGGCTTCGGGGTGCTGCTGGTGGTGGGATGGACCCGCCACGGCCGCCCACTTCACGACGACGACTCCTTGCCACTACCCCACTGGACCCCCGAGCAACGAGAGGAGGTCGCCAGGGATAAGCGGTTAGTCAAACGAGTGGTCTTCTTCCTGGGGGCGATGACCGCTGGTATTGGCGGGCTGCAAATGCTGAGTGGCTGGGTCTATGCCCAGGAGGTCTATCGGCTCATTCCGGATCGAGCCCGGGCCTCGTCGCTGGGAGGTTGCCTCATCGGGCTTGGGGTGGCCGTGTTATTCGGCAGCCTGGCCACGTGGACGCCTGCTCGAGATACCCCCTTGCACGGTCCTGTCTCAGGCCCGCGCGAGGAAACCCAGGAGTGGTAGTGGAGGAGAGGAGCTTGCCGCCGCCACTGTAGCTCCCGCGTTTACCTGACCCCCTTGCTGCCCGGCCGGACTCCAGTTGCTGCCGTCTCCTGTATCCCACCGCCTGGCCTTCGCAGGGGCGAGAGAGGTCTGCCCGGAGCGAGGCGAGTCGTTATAACAGTCCCCACAGACGATTCTCTCCTCCTGATTCAGATTGGCTGACCATGGCGCAAGCGCAGACGGTGCCGGCTCGGGCGTGGGTGGTGACGTTGGCAGGGACGGCCCTGAATCTCTGCCTGGGCATCCTGTACGCCTGGAGCGTCTGGAAGGCTGGCCTGCTCAGCAACTCCGAGCATCCGCCCGGCTCCGAGATGACCGGCCTCAACGCCGGCTGGACCTACCTCACCGACTCGCAGGCCACCTGGTCCTACGCCCTGTGCGGCTTCATCTTCGCCCTGGCCATGATCCCCGGCGGACGCTTGCAGGATCGCTACGGTCCGCGCGTCGGTGCCATCCTCGGCGGGCTGTTCCTCGCCTCCGGCTGCATCGTCGCTGGCCTGATGAAAAGCTACCTGGGCCTGATCCTCGGCTTCGGCCTGCTCGGCGGCGTCGGCATGGGCATCGGTTACGCCGCCGCCACGCCCGCCGCCGTCAAGTGGTTCGGCCCCCACCAGCGCGGCCTCATCGTCGGGCTGGTCGTCGGCGGCTACGGCGGCGCGGCCATCTACATCGCCCCGCTGGCCAGCTATCTCGTCGCCCAGTTCGGCCTGTCCGGCAGTCTCATCGGCCTGGGCGCCCTGTTCGCCACCGTCGCCGTGCTGACCGGCCTGTTGCTCGCCTGGCCCCCGCCCGGTTACGTCCCCCCTGCCCCGCCCGCCGGCACGCCCGTCCGCGCCATGACGCAGACCGACTGGACCGCCGGGCAGATGCTTCGCACCTGGCAGTTCTACGCGCTGGTCTTTCTCTTCTTCGGCTCGTCGCAGTCGGGGCTACTCGTCATCGCCAACGCCACGCCGATGCTCAACCGCACGGCTGCCAGCATCGCCTTCCTGGCCGCCAACGCCTGGCTGCTCGCCTCCTTCGGCGGCCTGGTCAACGCCACCGGACGCATCGGCACCGGCCTCTACTCCGACCGCATCGGCCGCGCCAACGCCTACATGATCAACGGCCTCATCTCGACCATCTGCCTGGCGCTCACGCCGACCGTGATGGCCTCGGGCAATGTCGTGCTGCTGTTCCTCGTCGTCGGCGTCGCCTACTGGCAATACGGCGGCGGCCTGGCCCTCATGCCCGCCTTCACCGCCGACTACTTCGGATCGAAGAACCTCGGCTTCAACTACGGCCTGGTCTTCCTCGGCTGGGGCCTCGCCTTCTTCGTCCCTCAGCTGGCCGGCCACATCAAGGACGTCACCGGCAGTCTGGATAACGCCTTCTACCTGTCCGGCGCGATACTCCTGGCCGCCGTCATGCTCTGCCCCCTGCTGCAGCGCCCACGCCTCGCCACCGAGACCTGAGCCTCTTCGCGTCTCTCGAAAATTCCTCGCCCCCCACTCCCACCCCCGAGTATGCTGAGGCGAACTCTTCCCCTTCGGAGATGCCGCCCCATGCGCCCGCTGCTGATCGTGTTGTTGAGTGCGAGTGTCGCCTGGAGTGCTGCCCCACCGGAACGCATCTCCCCGGAGCGCCAGCGCGCGATCGAGGAAGCCCGGCAGACGTACGCTCGCGCAAGAGAGGCCTGGCAGGCGAACAAGCCGCAGGAAGCAGTCAAGTTGCATTTGGCCACGTTGAAGGCGCGCGAGAAGCTCTATCCAGCGATGTGGTATCCCGACGGTCATGTGGAACTGGCCGAGAGTCTCAATTGGATCGGGTTCATTGCGTATCAGGTGCAACAATTACCCGTGGCGGAGCCGCTGTATCGCCGGGCGCTAGAGATGCGGGAGAAGCTCTACCCGGCCCCACAATATCCGACGGGGCATCCGGACCTGGCCATCAGCCTGAACAACCTGGCGGCGCTGTACTGGGCTCAGGCGGAGTACGGGAAGGCGGAGCCGCTGTATCGCCGGGCGCTGGAGATGACCGAAAAGCAGTACCCCGCCTCGCGCTTATCCGACGGGGCATCGAACCTGGCCATCAGCCTGAACAACCTGGCGGGGCTGTACGAGTCTCAGGCGGAGTACGGGAAGGCGGAGCCGCTGTATCGCCGGGCGCTGGAGATGTACGAGAAGCAGTACCCCGCCTCGCGCTATCCGACGGGGCATCCGAACCTGGCCATCAGCCTGAACAACCTGGCGGGGCTGTACAAGGATCAGGCGGAGTACGGCAAGGCGGAGCCGCTGTATCGCCGGGCGGCGCGGAGATGTACGAGAAGCAGTACCCCGCCTCGCGCTATCCGACGGGGCATCCGAACCTGGCCATCAGCCTGAACAACCTGGCGGGGCTGTACAAGGATCAGGCGGAGTACGGCAAGGCGGAGCCGCTGTATCGCCGGGCGCTGGAGATGACCGAAAAGCAGTACCCCGCCTCGCGCTATCCGACGGGGCATCCGGACCTGGCCATCAGCCTGAACAACCTGGCGTTGCTGTACCAGTCTCAGGCGGAGTACAGCAAGGCGGAGCCGCTGTATCGCCGGGCCCTGGAGATGACCGAAAAGCAGTACCCCGCCTCGCGGTTTCCGACGGGGCATCCAGCCCTGGCCACCAGCCTGAACAGCCTGGCGTTTCTGTACCAGTCTCAGGCGGAGTACGACAAGTCAGAGCCGCTGTATCGCCGGGCGCTGGAGATGAACGAGAAGCAGTACCCTGCCTCGCGGTATCCGACGGGGCATCCAGCCCTGGCCACCAGCCTGAACAGCCTGGCTTCTCTGTACCAGGCTCAGGCCGAGTTCACGAAGGCGGAGCCTCTGTATCGCCGGGCCCTGGAGATGCGAGAGAAGCTCTACCCCGCCTCGCGGTTTCCGACGGGGCATCCAGCCCTGGCCACCAGCCTGAACAGCCTGGCTTCTCTGTATAAGGATCAGGCGGAGTACGGGAAGGCGGAGCCGCTGTATCGCCGGGCCCTGGAGATGCGAGAGAAGCTCTACCCCGCCTCGCGGTTTCCGACAGGGCATCCGGCCCTGGCCAACAGCCTGAATAATCTGGGGTATCTGTACCAGGCACAGGCGGAGTACACAAAGGCGGAGCCCCTGTTTCGCCAGGCGCTGGAGATGCGAGAAAAGCTCTACCCCGACACGCGCTATCCGAGTGGGCATCCGGACCTGGCCACCAGCTTGAACAACCTGGCCTATCTGCATCACGCTCAGGCGGAGGACGGGAAGGCGGAACCGCTGTATCGTCGGGCGCTGGAGATGTTAGAAAAGCAGTACCCCGCCTCGCGCTACCCGACGGGTCATCCGGACCTGGCCATGAGCCTGAACAACCTGGCTTCTCTGTACGAGTCTCAGTCGGAGTACGGGAAGGCAGAGCCGCTGTTCCGCCGGGCCCTGGAGATGACCGAGAAGCAGTATCCCCCCTCGCGTTATCCGACGGGGCATCCCGACCTGGCACTGAGCCTGAATAACCTGGCGGCGCTGTACAAGGATCAGGCGGAGTACAGCAAGGCGGAGCCGCTGTTCCGCCGGGCCCTGAAGATGTACACCGCCTCGGCGGTCGCGCTGGCTAACTCGGCCGACGAGGCCACGGCGCTAAACTACGCCAGTAAGCAGCCACAGAGCAAGGATGCTTACCTGACCGTGACGGGGCACCTGCCGAGGGTCGATGCCTATCCCGCTATCTGGCTGACCAAGGCGGCGTTGACCCGCGTGGTCGAGCAACGCCACCTAGCCGCGCTGGCCACGGAATCGCCCGAAGCACGCCAACTGTGGGAGGCTCAGACTCGCCTGCGCCGCGAGCGCGAACGGCTGCTGCTGACGCCAGTGGAAGCCAGCAAGACGAATGCGCGCAACGCCCGCCTGGATGCCATCGACGAGGAACTGCGCCAACTGCGTGAGAAGTTGCTGCCGCTGCTGCCGGAGGTGAAGCGTGCCCAGGAGCAAGCCAACCGCACGCCAGCCGACCTGCAGAAGGCGCTACCCGCCGACGTGGCGTTTCTCGACCTGCTGCGTTATGCGCGGTTCGACCACGACCCGAACGTGAAGGGCAAGAAGGGAGAACGCCAGACTCCGCACTATGTGGCGTTTATCGTGACGCGCGACCAGGTCACCCGCGTCGAACTGGGCGAGGCGAAGACGATGGAAGCCACGCTGGATCTGTGGCGGCAAAGCCTGGTCGAGGGCGCCGACGCCGAGCCACGCTACGCCGCCGCGATGTATCAGGAGTTGTGGACGCCTCTGGCGAAGCATCTGCCAGCCGAGGTGAAGAAGCTCTACGTTTCGCCGGATGCAGCGTTGACACGCCTGCCCTGGTCGGCGCTACTCGACGAGAAGAAGGCACGTCTGCTGGAGAAGTACACGCTGGCCGTGGTACCGCATGGACCATACCTGCTCGATCATCTAACACGCCCGCGCGGCAAGCCCCCGGAGAAGCCGACGCTGCTGGCGCTGGGCGGCGTTAGCTACGACGAGAAACCGTCGAAGCCGACCGAACTGGCGCTGCGTTCGCCCGCCAGTGAGGGTGTCACCTGGAAGGCGCTGCCCGGCACGCGCAAGGAACTGGAGCAGATCACCACATTGGCTGGCGATCGTCCCATCCTCCGCCGTGAAGGCAACGCCGCGACCGTAGCGACATTACTTTCCGATCTCCCCAGGGTGGAGACGGCCCATCTGGCGACCCACGGATTCTTCGCCGATGCGCGTTTCCGCAGTGTGCTGCAACTCGATCCCAAGCTGTTCGAGGCGCAAGAGTTCGTCAGTGGAGGCACCGCCCGCCGCCTGGGGGCGGGTGCGCGTAGTCCGCTGGTACTGTCCGGCCTCGTCTGCGCCGGAGCGAATCTGCCGGACACTCCCAACCGCGGCATCATCACCGCCGAGGCGCTCGTCGGTCTCGATCTGCGCAAAATGAATCTGGCCGTGCTGAGTGCCTGCGAAACGGGCCTGGGCGAAACCGCCGGTGGTGAGGGCGTCTTCGGCCTGACGCGCGCCTTCCACGTCGCCGGTTGCAAGAATGTGGTCGCCAGCCTGTGGAAGGTGGACGACGAACCGACCGCGGCGTTGATGTCGCTTTTCTACCGTCAGCTGTGGCAGTCGAAGGAACCGATCGGCCCTGCTGAGGCGTTGCGTCGCGCGCAGCTGGCGATGCTGCACAATCCCGAGCGCATCCCCGAGTGGGCCGTCGGGCGTGGTCCACTGCCAAAAGCGATTATCGGGAGTGGTAAAGTCGAGAAGGTGGAAGGCAAGCCCGGCCATGCCCGCGTGTGGGCAGCGTTCCTGGCCAGCGGCCTGGGCGAGTGAGCCTGGCGTAGTTCGCTGCGGGGATGGATTCGTTCGGGGCGGAAAAATCCTGGCGACTGCTGCCGACCGGGAAGTATGCTGACGCGAACGAGAAGAGATCCCCCGGAGAGTTCATCCATGCGCCCGCTGCTGATCGTCCTGTGGAGTGTGTCGATCGCGTGGAGCGCAGCGCCGCCGCCCCAGGATCTGACGTGGGGAGAGCGTGTGCAACTCATCGGGGATGCCAATCGTCTCAATCAGCGAGTGATGGAACTGTATGGCGAGGGGAAGCCCACCGAGGCAGCGAAGGCGGCAGTCCAGGTGCTACGGATACGGGAGAAGCTCTACCCGGTCTCGGATTATCCGAGTGGTCATCCGGACCTGGCCACCAGCCTGAACAACCTGGCGTTTCTGTATCAGGCTCAGGCCGAGTATCGCAAGGCGGAGCCACTGTTCCGTCGCGCCCTGGAGATGCGAGAAAAGCTCTACCCCGCCTCGCGCTATCCGACGGGACATCCGGACCTGCCCCAGAGCCTGAACAACCTGGCCGCGCTGTACCAGGCACAGGCGGACTACACGAAGGCGGAGCCGCTGTATCGCCGGGCCCTGGAGATGACGGAAAAGCTCTACCCCACCGCGCGGTTTCCGACAGGGCATCCGGCCCTGGCCACCAGCCTGAATAATCTGGGGTATCTGTACCAGGCACAGGCGGAGTACGCGAAGGCGGAGCCCCTGTTTCGTCAGGCGCTGGAGATGCGAGAAAAGCTCTACCCCGATACGCGCTATCCGAGTGGGCATCCGGACCTGGCCACCAGCTTGAACAACCTGGCCTATCTGCATCACGCTCAGGCGGAGTACACGAAGGCGGAACCGCTGTATCGCCGGGCCCTGGAGATGACCGAGAAGCTCTGCCCCTCCGGCCGTTTCCCGACGGGTCATCCGGCCCTGGCGCGGAGCCTGAACAACCTGGCGGCGCTGTACGAGTCTCTGGCGGAGTATGGCAAGGCGGAGCCGTTGTATCGCCAGGCGCTGGAGATGAAAGAGAAGCTCTATCCCTCCTCCCACTATCCAAGGGGCCATCCAGATCTGGCCCAGAGCCTGAACAACCTGGCGTTTCTGTACCACTCTCAGGCGGAGTATGGCAAGGCGGAGCCGTTGTATCGCCGGGCCCTGGAGATGTTCGAGAAGCTGTACCCCGCCGCGCGCTATCCGACGGGTCATCCGGACCTGGCCATGAGCCTGAACAACCTGGCGGGTCAGTACGAGGCACAGGCGGAGTACACGAAGGCGGAACTGCTGTATCGCCGGGCCCTGGAGATGACGGAGAAACTCTACCCTGCCTCGCGTTATCCGAGTGGTCATCCGGAACTGGCCCTGGGGCTGAACAACCTGGCGTATCTGTACCAGGCACAGGGCGAGTATGGGAAGGCAGAGCCGCTTTTCCGCCGGGCCCTGGAGATGAAAGAGAAGCTCTACCCCGCCGTCCGTTATCCGAGGGGGCATCCGGACTTACCCCAGAGCCTGAACAACCTGGCGTTTCTGTACCAGGCGCAGGCGGAGTACACGAAGGCGGAGCCACTGTATCGCCGGGCGCTGGAGATGCGAGAGAAGCTCTACCCCAGCACTCGCTATCCGAGTGGTCATCCGGACCTGGCTCAGAGCCTAAACAACCTGGCGGCGCTGTACCGGGATCAGGCGGAGTACGGCAAGGCGGAGCCGCTGTATCGTCGGGCGCTGCAGATCTACACCGCGTCGGCGGTGGCGCTGGCTGGGTCGGCCGACGAGGCCACGGCGCTCAACTACGCCAGTAATCAGCCGCTGGCGCGCGATGCCTACCTGAGTGCAACCCGGCACCTGCCCACGGTGGATGCTTATCCGGCCCTCTGGCTGACGAAGGCCGCGTTGACGCGCGTCGTCGAGCAGCGTCACCTGGCCGCCCTGGCCACGGAATCGTCGGAAGCACGTCAGCTGTGGGATGCTCAGACACGCCTGCGCCGCGAGCGCGAACGGCTGCTGTTGACGCCTGTGGATGCCAGCAAGGCGAAAGCGCGTGACGCTCGCCTGGACGCCATCGACGAGGAACTGCGTCAGGTCCGCGAACAGTTGCTGCCCGCGCTGCCGGAGCTGAAACGCACGCAGGAACAGGCGACACGCACGCCAGCCGATCTGCAGAAGGCGCTACCGGCAGATGGGGTCTTCGTCGACCTGCTGCGCTACACGCGGATCGAGCAGGATCCGAACGCCAAAGGGAGGAAGAGCAATCGCTACATCCCGCACACGGTGGCATTCTTGATCACGCGCAACCAGGTCACCCGCGTGGAACTGGGCGAGGCGAAGCCGCTGGAAGAGACGCTGGCTCTCTGGCGGCAAAGCCTGATCGAAGGCTCCAACGCGGAGCCGCGCTACGCCGCCGCGATGTACCAGGAACTATGGGCACCGCTGGCGAAGCATCTTCCGCCCGGGGTGAAGAAAATCTACCTCTCGCCTGATGCCGCACTGACGCGCCTACCCTGGCCAGCCCTGCTTGACGAGAAGAAGTCGCGTCTGCTGGAGAAGTACAGCCTGGCGGTGGTGCCGCATGGACCGTACCTGCTCGACCATCTGACCCGGCCGAAAACCACACCCACCGAGAAGCCGACACTGCTGGTCCTGGGTGGCGTCAGCTACGACGAGAAACCTGTCAGACCGACCGAGCTGGCGTTGCGTTCCCCGGCCAGCGAGGGCGTCACCTGGAAGACGCTGCCCGGGACCCGCAAGGAACTGGAGCAGCTGGTGTCGCTGGCGGGAGAACGTCGCATCCTCCGGCGCGAGGGCACCACCCCCACCGTGGCCGGGCTGCTGGCGGATCTGCCGAAGGCGGAGACGGCGCATCTGGCCACGCACGGCTTCTTCGCTGACGCCCGTTTCCGCAGTGTGCTGCAACTCGACCCCAATCTCTTCGAGCGCATCGGAGAGCAGCGTTCTACCGCCGGCGCGCGTAGTCCGCTGGTGCTGTCAGGCCTCGTCTGCGCCGGAGCGAACCTACCCGACACGCCGAACCGCGGCATCATCACCGCCGAGGCACTCGTCGGCCTTGATCTGCGCAAGATGCACCTCGCCGTGCTGAGCGCCTGCGAGACGGGGTTAGGTGAAACCGCTGGCGGCGAGGGCGTCTTCGGCCTCACGCGCGCCTTCCACGTCGCTGGGTGCAAGAACGTCGTCGCCAGCCTCTGGAAGGTGGACGACGAACCGACCGCGGCATTGATGAGTCTCTTCTACCGTCAACTCTGGCAGGCGAAGGAACCGATCGGCTCTGCCGAGGCACTGCGTCGCGCTCAGCTGGCGATGCTGCACAATCCCGAGCGCATTCCCGAGTGGGCCGTCGGCCGTGGGCCTGCTCCAAAAGCGATCAGTGCGAGCGGCAAAGTCGAGAAGGTGGAAGGCAAGCGGGGGCACGCCCGCGTCTGGGCCGCCTTCCTGGCTAGCGGTCTGGGCGAGTGAGACCCCCACCGTCCTGGGGCGTGGCGGAAATACTGTTAGCGAGGCCGCCTCGACGGGGCAGTATGCTGAGGCAAACGCTTCTCCGTCGGAGCTTCCGCCCATGCGCCCCCTGCTGATCAGTAACCGCCCGGCGGATCACGTCATTGATCAGCTCGACTTACCGGGGGGATCTTTCGAACTGGGATCGTTCGGCCGGTCAAACCCACCCCGTGGTCCCCGTCGGCTCCCAACATTCGTCGGGGAAATCTCGATATCACCTGTCCGCTGCGGACCGAGCCCTTCGACGGTTCCGGGGCACCACCAAAGCGATGCGCGGGTGAGGGCAACCGCCCGTGCTGTCTGGTGCGAAGCGGTCGTTCCCGTCGCGCCGGGGCACCTACCAGTGACGCCGCTGCGGCGTCTTGTTTCGTGACTCGGGGGCGGATAGCATCAATCCGACCCCCGTGGAGGTACTGCGATGACCCGATTCCTGATTCTCGTCTCGGCGGTCGCGCTCGCCCCGACGGTTCGCGCGGGATCCCCGGACGATGCGGCGGCGGAGTGGGTCAAGAAGGTCAACGGGAAGGTGGAGCGGGACAAGACGCTTCCAGGCAGGCCGGTGGTCCGCATCGACCTGGACGAGCGGGCCGTGACGGACGACGATCTGAAAGTGCTTGCCGGGTTGAAGAGTTTGCGGTCGCTCTCCCTTGCGGAGACGTACCTCACCGACGCCGTGCTGCGACACCTCAAGGATCTCCCCCTGGAGTACCTGAACGTCGGCGACACCGACATCACGGACCGCGGTCTCAAGGAGATCGCCGGGTTCCGGTCGCTCAGGCGGCTGGACCTCTCCGGGACGCTGGTCACCGAGGAGGGCCTGAGGGCGGCGGCCGCGATGCCGCACCTCCGTCACCTTACGGTCTATGGCCTGCGATCCGACAGCATCCTGACCGACCGGGCGCTCAAGGTCATCGCCGGGTTCAAGTGCCTCACGTCACTCACGTTCTCCGCCTCGAAGATCACCGGGGCGGGGGTCCGGGAGTTGGCGAAGCTCAAGACCTTGACCTCGCTCACCCTGGACGGCTCAAAGTTGACGGACGCGGACATGAAAGACGTGGCCGCACTCCCCACCCTGACCGAACTCGACCTCCGGGCCGCTCCGATCACCGACGCAGGACTGAAGGAACTGGCCGCGCTGAAAAACCTCTCTGCGCTCAGCCTGTTCCAGGTCAAGACCGCGACGGGGGTGGGGCTGAAGCACCTCGCCGGGCTGGAGAAGTTGACGAGGCTGGAGTTACAGGAGTCGGGCCTGACCGACGGAGGGCTCAAGGCTGTCGCGACGCTGACGCAGCTGACCTCGCTGCGAATCGTCGCCACTCGCGTGACGGATCAGGGCATCCGGGAATTGGGAGCACTCCAGAGCCTGACCCGACTCGACCTCGCCAACACGGACACGACCTCCGAGGGGATCGCGGCCCTCCGGAAGGCGCTGCCGAAGTGCAAGGTCCGGGACTGACACCGGGTGCATCCCCGAACTGCTACGTGCGCTGGTTCCGAATGGGCTCCGCGGATCCGGGCGAGACTCAACCGGCGTTCGTTTCCGGGTGCGCTCGCCTCCAGGTTCGGTTCAGTAGCCACCGATCCGGTAGCCAGTCCCGCAGGTGCTCGGCGGTCGGCGTCTCGCCCAGGGCAAAACCCCCCGATCATGCGGCCCGCAGGTATGCGAACGGGTCGATCCCCAGGTGGTTGCACGTCCCGACCACGGACGGCAGCACCGCGGACGTGTGGCCGCCCGCTTCACTCCCGATCACGCCCAAGTTGTTGCGACCAAGTGCGACGGCGCGGAGCGTCCGCTCGGCGAGGTTGTTGTCGATCGCCAGGTAGCCCTGCTCGATGTACCGGCTCAACGCGTCCCAGAGGTTGGTCGCATACCCCACGGCGATCCCCGGCGGGTTGGGCTACGCGCCGGGCGGCGCGGTCGCCAGACCGGCGGTGAAGTCGAACACGACGACCCGCAACTTCAACCCGGTGTCGTCGCCGTGGATCACCCGCGAGAGCAACAGGCGTTGGTGCATCAAGCGGTGCAAAGGCGTGAGCAGGTCGGCGGCCTGCGTCAGCCAGTCGCCCATCGGCGCGGCGGGGATCGTGACCCCGGATCAGGCTAGTTGGCCTCACAGCCGATGCACCGGGACGTGGTCGGCGAACTTGGCGGTGATGGCGTGGGCGCACAGGCCCGGCCCGCACGATCGGGCCGACTTGCTCTGGGCCGTCCGCCCGGAGGCGTTGGTCCGGCGGCACGACCGTCGTGTCGCAGTGCCAGCACACGTAGCTCTTCTTGATGGTGCGGAGGACGAAGAACTTCGCGGGTTCCAGATCGAGTTGTTCGGCCGTCTGCCGGAACGAACCAGAGCTTGACACTCGGCGGGATGGTCAGCACGGGCTACCCTCCACGCCACGAAGGACGGCGACAACAACCGTCGGGCCGATGTCGGCGGGGAACCGCATAACGGCTCCGGAGGGAAACGCCAACTCGATCGGGGTCGCGGGCCGCGGCGTCAGATCGATCCCAAACTCTTCGAACGCCAGGGCGAGCAGCGCGCAACCGCTGGCGAGCGCAGCCCGCTGGTGCTGTCCGGCCTCGTCTGCGCCGGCGCCAATCTGCCCGACACTCCTAATGGAGGCATTGTCACGGCCGAGGCGCTCGTCGGCCTCGATCTGCGCCGAATGCACCTCGCCGTGCTGAGCGCCTGCGAGACAGGTTTGGGTGAAACCGCCGGCGGTGAGGGCGTGTTCGGTCTGACGCGCGCGTTCCACGTCGCCGGCTGCAAGAACGTCGTGGCCAGCTTGTGGAAGGTGGACGACGAGGCGACGGCGGCGTTGATGAATCTCTTTTATCGTCAACTCTGGCAATCGAAGGAGCCGATCGGCCCCGCGGAAGCGTTGCGTCGCGCGCAGCTGGCGATGCTGCACAACCCCGAGCGCATCCCCGAGTGGGCCGTCGGCCGGGGTCCTCTGCCAAACCCGATTAGCGGGAGCGGTAAAGTCGAGAAGGTGGAAGGCAAGCCCGGCCATGCTCGGGTGTGGGCGGCATTTCTGGCCAGCGGTCTGGGCGAGTGAGCCGGGGGTGCATTCCAGCAATGACGCGCACGCCGGCAGGAGGCGCTCCTTGCACCTCCCGCCGCCGAACCACTCGCTGCGTTACGCCAGGCTGAGCCGATCGCTCAGCTCCAGGGCGTAGATCACGTCGTTGAGCGACGCCAGCTGCCAGTCGCTGTCGGCTCCGCCGAACAGGCAATCCATCGCGCCGTCGTCCTGCACCGTGTCGCCCTGGATGAGCCGATGGGCCGCCAGCGGATCAGATAGCAGTCCGATACGGGTGTTGAAGTCGCCGGCCCCCGACCAGATCGCCCGCAGCGTCGCCAGCGCCATCGGGCTGTTGTCGTAGCTGGTGGTGCCGCCGATCAGCACGTCCTCGCCACCGTCACCACGCAGGCCATCGCTGCCCAGACCGCCGATGAGCAGATCGCGCCCATCGAACCCTTCGAGGATGTCGTTGCCTGCGTCGCCCACCAGCACGTCGTTGCCTTCCCGGCCATACAGGTAGTCGGTGTTGTCGCCACCCAGGATGGTGTCGTCGCCCGGGCCACCCCACAGCCGATCGATCCCCTCGCCCCCGACTAGCACGTCGTTGCGCCAGCCGCCGGTGATCTTGTCGTGACCCGCGCCAGCGTCGATCATCGCGGGGACATAGAGATCAGTCGCAAACACCGAATCGTTCCCCGCCCCGGCGCGAATCTTCACCTGGCCGGTCGGCCCCAGCTGGAACGGCCCGTAGAAGCTGCCGTTGATCCACGCCGACACGCCACCCGTGGCGTTGTTGCTCCACACGTAGATGGTGTCGTCGCCTGCCGTCCCATGCAGCACCAGGTTGCCCGCCGTCAACGTCGCTGGCTCGTAGACGTCGCTCAACTGCACGATCACCGTGGCGTAGGCGTCCAGCGCCGGGTTGCCGCTGTCCACCACGCGGACGTGCAGGGCATAGTTCGCCTGCGTCTCGAAGTCGAGCGCTGCGGGGTTCGCCACCGTCAGCGCTCCCGTGACCGGGTCGAGCGCGAACGCCCCGCCAGTGTTGCCCGCCAGCAGCGCATAACTCAGCGTCTGCCCCGCATCGGGATCGCTAGCCGACACCACGCCGACCAGCGTGCCGGCCGCGCTGTTCTCGGCCACGTTCCACACCGCGTTCTGCGCCACCGGTGGCAGATTGGCGGGTGGCAGCGCCGCCAGCACCTGCTGCGCGATCACCGTGCCGAAGTACGCCGCCGAGTCGTAGTTCTCGGCCGTGATGATGCGCCCATCGACCACCACGTCGTCGGCCACCGTCGCCGGGTTGCCGTACTGCCCGCTGACCGTGTTGGCGAGGCCGCCGTTGGCCACCACCTGATCGTACTGCCCCGACAGGTACGGGTAGACGCGCTCGGCCCCGCCGTAATATTGGTTCGGCGACCCGACCGTGAGCGGCACCGACACCTGCCGACCGGCCAGCGGACTGACGCCATCGACCCGGGCCCAGGCCAGCACCGTCACGCCATGGCACACCGCTGCCACCGGCTTGTCAGCGGCCAGGAACTGGTTGATGAGCTGGTTGACCACCACCTTCTGCGGCGCGATCACGCCATCGTTCAGGTTGGCGTCGCCGTTGTACGGCGCGTTCCAGTAGAAGTTGTCGGTGGTGCCATCGAAGTTGGGGTCGTTGTAGGCATACTGGTACATCGACGCCCCCCAGCCGCCGACGAAGGCGATGGCCGAGTAGTTCGCCGAGTTGACGTTGGCCAGGGCGATATCGGGCGTCACCGCCCCGCTGGAGTTGGCCGGCTGCCCCGACCCGGGGTGCGGCGTGGAGACGTTCGTGGTGGTGGCGGCCACGACGACCGGCACCCCGGCGGCCAGCAGCGACGCGCGGGTGTCGTTGTATTCCTTGTAATAGAAGTCCTGCTGATCCGCGATGACGAGCAGGGTCGGCAGCGGCGTGGCGGAGAGCAGATCGCGCCGTTCGAGCGATTCGACCTGCAGGGTGGCGGCGCGGCGTGCGCGCGGAGAGAGACTCCGAACGGTCATGCGAGATACCTCGGTGAAAGGGGCCGGCGGAGCACTGTTCCGTGAGACGGCTTCCCACCGCCTCGCCGCCGGACACCAACGAAATGGCCCCGGGAGAGTGAACCTTTCACACACCGCCGAAAATTTCTGGCGAGAGACGCCTGGCGCGGAGTATTCTGACGCGAATGTGAAGTGAACACCGCAGGAGAGAACGCCCATGCGATCGCTACTGGTCGTCTTGTTGAGTGCGAGTGTAGCCTGGAGCGCCGCGCCGCCGGCTCGCGAGACGCCGGAACGGCTGCAAGTGAAGGAAGAGGCCAGGCAGTTGTACCAGCGATTGCTAGCTCTCTACGGTAAGGGAAAACTAACCGAGGCAACGGCGGTCGCTATCCAAGTGCAGCAAATCATGGAGGCACTATACCCGCCATCACATTTTCCAGTTGGTCATCCAAACCTTGCTACCAGCAGATACAATCTGGCGTTACTGTACCGGGATCAGGCGGAATTTACGAAGGCAGAGCCACTGTTTCACAGGGCGTTAGAGATGCGGGAGCAACTCTACCCCGCGTCCCGCTATCCGAACGGCAACTCAAACCTGACACTAACCCTGACCAGCCTGGCGGCTCTGTATCAGGAACAAGGAATGTATGGGAAGGCCGAGCCGCTGTATCGCCGAGCTCTGGTGATGCAGGAGAAGCTCTACCCCGAGGGCCATCCAGCCATGGCCCGGAATCTGAACAACTTGGCGTTACTGTACTGGCATGAGGCGGAGTATGCGAAGGCAGAGCCCCTGTTCCATCGGGCGCTGGCCATGTACGAAATGCTCTATCCCGCATCAGGCTATCCAAGTGGCCACTCGAGCCTGGCGTTGAGCCTGAACAATCTGGCGCTGTTGTACAAAACACAAGCCGAGCACGCGAAGGCAGAGTCTCTGTATCGCCGCGCGCTTGCGATACTGGAAAAGCTCTATCCGTCATCTCGTTATCCAGAAGGCCACCCAGACCTAGCCGTAAGCCTCAACAATCTGGCGGCGCTTTACGAAGATCAAAAGGAGTACAGCAAAGCGGAGCCACTGCTGCGTCGGGCGTTGGAGATGACGGAGAAGCTTTACCCCGCTTCCCGTTTTCCAAACGGTGATCCTGACCTGGCCCTCAGCCTGAACAACCTGGCGATGCTGTACAATGCACAGGGGGAATACAACAAGGCGAAGCCACTATCGAGACGTGCATTGGAAATGCGTGAAAAGCTATATCCACCAATGCGCTATCCGCTTGGCCACCCAGACCTGGCGTTGAGCGTGAGCAACCTGGCCGCGCTATATCAGAATCTGGGCGAGTACGGAAAAGCAGAATTGCTCTACCGCCGCTCTCTGGACATGCGGGAAAAACTGTATCCGGTATCACGGTATCCGAGCGGGCATCCAGATCTGGCTTTGACTCTGAATAACTTGGCAGTGCTATACAGGCAGCAGGCGGAATATACCAAGGCGGAGCCGTTGTTGCGCCGGGCACTGGGGATGTACACCGCGTCGGCCGTGGCATTAGCGAGCGCGGGCGACGATGCCACTGCGATGAACTACGCCAGTAATCGACCGCTGAGCCGCGACGTCTATCTGACCGTGACCGGGCACCTGCCGAAGGTTGATGCCTATCCCGCCCTCTGGCTGACGAAGGCCGCCCTGACACGCGTCGTCGAGCAACGCCACCTGGCGGCCCTGGCCGCGGAATCGCCGCAAGCACGCCAGCTGTGGGACGCCCAGACGCAGCTTCGCCGCGAACGCGAGCACTTGCTGCTGACGCCAGTCGAGGCCAGCAAGGCGAAGGCACGCGACGCCCGGCTGGATGCCATTGACGAAGAGTTGCGCCAGCTGCGCGAGAAGCTACTACCGCTCCTGCCTGAGCTGAAACGCGCCCAGGAGCAGGCCACCCGCACGCCGGCCGACCTGCAGAACTCGCTGCCTGCCGGCACGGCGTTCCTCGACCTGCTGCGGTACACGCGCTTCGAGCAGGATCCGAACGAAAAAGGCAAGAAGGGCGAGCGCAGCATACCCCACTATGTGGCCTTCGTGATCACGCGTGACAGGATTACGCGGGTCGAACTGGGTGAGGCCAAACCGTTGGAAGCAACACTGGAAAGCTGGCGGCAGAGCATCATCGAGGGGTCTGACATCGAGGCAAAGCACGCTTCCACCCTGCATCGCCTGGTTTGGGCGCCGCTGGCGAAGCATCTATCCGCTGAGGTGAAGACCCTATACCTCTCGCCCGATGCCGCGTTGCAGCAGCTACCCTGGGCGGCACTACTCGACGAAAAGGGCACCCGCCTGCTGGAACGCTGCACCCTGGCCATGGTGCCACATGGGCCGTACCTGCTTGACCAGCTGACGCGACCCAGGACGAAGCCCCCAGAGAAGCCTGCACTGCTGGCGGTGGGCGGCGTCAGCTACGATGACAAACCCGCGAAGCCAACAGAGCTGCTGTTGCGCAGTCCCGCCAGCGAGGGCCTGAGGTGGAAAGCCCTGCCTGGCATGCGCAAGGAACTGGAACAAGTCATCGCGCTGGCGGGAGACCGTCGCATCGTCCGGCGCGAAGGAAACACCGCGACCGTGGCGACACTGCTGGCAGATCTTCCAACGGTGGAAACGGCGCACCTGGCGACCCACGGCTTCTTCGCCGATGCGCGCTTTCGCAGTGTGCTGCAACTCGACCCGAAATTGTTCGAGCGCAATGGCAAGCTGCGGGCCGCTGCCGGCGCGCGTAGTCCGCTGGTGCTGTCGGGTCTGGTCTGCGCCGGTGCCAACTTGCCCGACACGCCCAACCGCGGCATCGTGACGGCTGAGGCACTCGTCGGCCTCGATCTGCGCAAGATGCACCTGGCCGTGCTGAGCGCCTGCGAAACGGGCCTCGGCGAAACCGCGGGCGGCGAAGGGGTGTTTGGTCTCACGCGCGCCTTCCACGTTGCCGGGTGCAAGAACGTCGTCGCCAGCCTCTGGAAGGTGGACGATCAATCGACAGCAGCGCTGATGGCGCTCTTCTACCGCCAACTTTGGCAATCGAAGGAACCCATCGGCCCAACCGAGGCACTGCGTCGCGCGCAGCTGGCGCTGTTGCGTCACCCCGAGCGCATCCCCGAGTGGGCCGCCAGTCGTGGGCCCGCGCCCAAGGCTGAAACGTTGGAAGTTCCGGAGAAGCACCCGACAATCGGCAAGCCGGGCCATGCTCGGGTGTGGGCGGCGTTTCTGGCCAGCGGTCTGGGAGATTGAGCCCGGGGTACCTCGCTGCGGGGATGATCTCTTTCGGGGCGGAAAAATTCTGGCGACACGCCTCACCAGAGAAGTATGCTGAGGCGAACTCTTCCCCTTCGGAGATTCCGCCCCATGCGAGCGCTGCTGATCGTCTTGTTGAGTGCGAGTGTCACCTGGAGCGCGGCGCCACCCGCACGCGAGACGCCGGAACGGCTGCGCGCGATCGCGAATGCAACGCGGCTCAATCAGCGAATGATGAAACTCCATGACGAAGGGAATCTAACCGAAGCAACGAGGGTTGCGGTCCAGGTATTAGAGATACGGGAGAAGCTCTACCCGGCCTCGCGGTATCCCCGTGGGCATCGGTCCCTGGCACTGAGCCTGAGTAACCTGGCGGGTCTGTACCAGGCTCGGGGGGAATACGGGAAGGCAGAGTCGCTGTTCCGCCGGGCCCTGGAGATGCGGGAGAAGCTCTACCCGACGTCAGAATATCCCAGCGGGCATCCGAGCCTGGGCCTGAGCCTGAACCACCTGGCGGGTTTGTACCAGAAACGGGGGGAGTACGGGAAGGCGGAGCCGCTGTTCCGCCGGGCGCTGGAGATGCGGGAGAAACTCTACCCCATCTCGCAGTATCCGAGTGGGCATCCTGACCTGGCCATCAGTCTCAACAACCTGGCGGCGCTGTACCAGGCCCAGGTGGGGTTCACCAAGGCGGAGCCGCTGTTCCGCCAGGCACTGGAGATGGAGGAGAAGCTCTACCCGGCGTCAGAATATCCCAGCGGACATCCGAACCTGGCCATGAGCCTGAACCACCTGGCGTTGCTGTACCAGACACGGGGGGAGTACGAGAAGGCGGAGCTGCTGTACCGCCGGGCGCTGGAGATGACCGAGAAGCTCTACCCGGCCTTACAGTTTCCGAGCGGCCATCGGGTCCTGGCCACTATCCTGAACAACCTGGCGGGGCTGTACCGGGAACAAAGGGAATACAGCAAGGCGGAGCCGCTGTTGCGCCGGGCGCTGGAGATGCGGGAGAAGCAGTACCCAGCGTCACACTATCCCAGCGGGCATCCGGACCTGGCCATCACTCTCAACAACCTGGCGTTGCTGTACCAGGTCCAGGCGGAGTACGGGAAGGCGGAGCCGTTGTACCGCCAGGCACTGGAGATGTACGGGAAGCAGTATCCAGCCTCGCAGTATCCAATAGGTCATCCGGACCTGGCCAACAGTCTGAACAACCTGGCGGCGCTGTACCAGAGTCAGGCGGAGTACGGGAAGGCGGAACCTCTGTATCGCCGGGCCCTGGAGATGCGGGAGAAGCAGTACTCGGTGTCGCGCTATCCCAGGGGGCATCCGGCCCTGGCCCAGAACCTGAATAACCTTGCTGTGCTGTATCTGGATCAGGCGGAGTACGGGAAGGCGGAGCCGCTGTACCGCCGGGCGCTGGAAATGTACACCGCGTCGGCCGTGGCGGTGGCCGGGGCCGTGGATGAGGCAACGGCGCTAAACTACGCCAGTAAGCAACCCCTGAGCAAGGATGCTTACTTGACCGTAACGGGGCAGCTGACGACAGTCGATGCCTATCCCGCCCTCTGGTTGACCAAGGCAGCATTGACGCGCGTGGTCGAGCAACGCCACCTGGCCGCGCTGGCGGCCGAGTCATCCGACGCGCGCCAGTTGTGGGAAGTCGAAACACGTCTGCGCCGCGAGCGTGAGCTACTGCTGCTAACGCCCGTGGAAGCCAGCAACGCAAAGTCGCGCGATGCGAGACTGGATGCCATCGAGGAAGAGTTGCGCCAGCTACGTGAGAAGTTGGTGCCATTGCTGCCGGAGCTGAAGCGTGTTCAGGAGCAGGCGACCCGTACCCCGGCCGACCTGCAGAAGGCGCTGCCGGCAGACGTGGCTTTCCTCGACCTGCTGCGTTACACACGCTTCGAGCAGGATCCGAAGGTAAAGGGCAGCAAGGGCGAGGTCCGCATTCTCCAGTATGTGGCCTTCGTGGTGACGCGCGACAAGATCACCCGGGTGGAGCTGGGGGAGGCGAAGAACCTGGAAGCCACCCTGGATCTCTGGCGTCAAAGTTTGGTGGAGGGTGCTAGCGCCGAGTTGCGCTACGCCGCTGCCATGTACCAGGAGTTGTGGGCACCGCTGGCGAAACATCTGCCGGCCCAGGTACAGAAGCTGTACCTCTCGCCAGATGCGGCGTTGGCCCGTCTGCCCTGGGCGGCGTTGCTCGACGAGAAGAAGACCCGCCTGCTGGAGAAGTACACCTTGGCCGTGGTCCCGCACGGGCCGTTTTTGCTGGATCACCTGGCACGACCACGAGGTAAGTCCACAGAGAATCCCACACTGCTGGTGCTGGGTGGCGTCAGTTACGACGAGAAGCTGGTGAAGCCAACCGAATTGACGTTGCGAAGTCCAGCCAGTGAGGGTGTTACCTGGCAGGCCCTGCCCGGCACGCGCAAGGAACTGGAGCAGATCACGATGTTGGCCGGTGACCGCCGCATCGTGCGCCGCGAGGGCAACACAGCCACCGTGGCGACGCTGCTAGCCGATCTGCCGAAAGTGGAGACGGCGCATCTGGCCACGCACGGCTTCTTCGCCGACGCCCGTTTTCGCAGTGTGCTGCAACTTGATCCGAAGCTGTTCGAGCAGCGGAGACGCCAGCGCGCCACCGCCGGGGCGCGTAGTCCGCTGGTCCTGTCCGGCCTCGTCTGCGCCGGCGCCAATCTGCCGGATACGCCGAACCGAGGCATCATCACGGCCGAGGCGCTCGTCGGTCTCGATCTGCGCAAAATGCACCTCGCCGTGCTGAGCGCCTGCGAGACGGGGTTAGGCGAAACCGCTGGCGGCGAAGGCGTGTTCGGTCTGACGCGCGCGTTTCACGTCGCGGGCTGCAAGAACGTCGTCGCCAGCCTGTGGAAGGTAGACGACCAGGCAACCGCCGCGTTGATGAATCTCTTCTATCGTCAACTGTGGCAGGCGAAGGAGTCGATCGGCCCCGCCGAGGCGTTGCGTCGGGCCCAGTTATCGCTGCTGCGCGATCCTTCACGCATCCCCGAGTGGGCCGTGGGGCGTGGGCCGTTGCCGAAGGCGATCAGCGGGAGCGGCAAAGTCGAAAAGATGGAAGGCAAGCCCAGCCATGCTCGGGTGTGGGCGGCGTTTCTGGCCAGCGGTCTGGGAGATTGATGATGAAGTGGATCGGGTATGTCTTTGGTGGGTTGCTGCTGCTGGCCGGAGCAGGGCGCGCGGAACCGATGAAACGGCCGAACATCCTGCTACTGTTCGCCGATGATCAGCGCGCGGACACCATCGCCGCCTGGGGCAATCCGCACATCCACACGCCGCACCTCGACAAGCTCGCGGGGCGCGGCTTTCGCTTCCGCAACGCCTACTGCTTCGGGTCGAACAGCGGGGCCGTCTGCGTGCCCAGTCGGGCCATGCTGATGAGCGGCCGCAGCTGGCTGCACGTCAAGCACGACCTGGCCGGGGTCCGCACCTTGCCCGAGGTGTTGCGCGACGCGGGTTATTCGACATTTGCGACCGGAAAATGGCACAATGGCGATGCCTCACTCCGCCGGGCCTTCCCCGAGGCGCGCTCGGTGTTCCTGGGCGGCATGAGCGACCACACCAAAACCCCCGTCGCTGACATCGTCGCCGGCAAGCTGACGAACAAACGCCAGGCCGAGAAGTTCTCCTCCGAACAGTTCGCCGATGCGGCCATCGGCTTTCTCGAAAATCACCGCGGGCCCGAGCCATTCTTCTGCTACGTCGCCTTTACCGCACCACACGATCCGCGCAACCCACCCGAGGCCTACCGCCAGCGCTACTACCAGAAGCCCCCGCCGTTGCCGGCCAACTTCCGCCCGCTGCCCGCCTTCGATAACGGCTTCACGAAGAACATCCGCGACGAGAACCTGGCCGGCTACCCCCGCCCCGAGTCGGCGATCCGCGATCAGTTGTGCGAGTATTACGGGCTGATCACCCATCTCGACGAACAGGTCGGCCGTATCCTCGCCACGCTGGAAAAGACCGGTCGAGCGCGCGACACCATCGTTATCTACACGGCCGACCATGGGCTGGCCCTGGGAAGCCATGGCCTGCTCGGCAAGCAGAGCCTGTACGAGCACAGCATGAAGCCGCCCTTCATCGTCGCTGGCCCCGGCGTGCCCGCCGGTGGAAGCAGTGACGCCTTCGCCTACCTGTTCGATCTGTTTCCCACCCTGTGCGATCTGGCAAGGGCGAAGACCCCCGAGGGCCTGGCCGGGCAGAGCCTGCGGCCAGTGTGGACCGGCGAGAAGAAGTCGCTGCGCGACACGGTCTTCCTGCCGTTCGGAAACCTGATGCGGTCGATCCGCGAGGGACCGTGGAAGCTGATCGTCTACCCGCCGATAGGCCATCGCGAATTGTTTCATCTGGAGAAGGATCCACACGAGGTCCGCAATGTTGCCGAGGAGCAGGCCAACGCCGCCACCGTGGAGCGCCTGCTGGACCGGATGCGCGCGGCGCAGAAGGACATGGGTGACACGCAGCCTCTCAGCGTGGCCAAGCCGCGTCCGAAGGAGGTGCGCTTCGACGACTTCGAGCGCAAGCCCGATCCCTGGCAGCCCGACTGGATCGTCAAGAAATACTTCACCACCCAGGCCAGTAGCAATCCGCCAGCGAAACCGAACGTCGTCATCGTCTACTGCGACGATCTGGGGTATGGCGACCTGGGCTGCTATGGCCATCCGAGCATCCGCACCCCTAACCTCGATCGCATGGCGCGCGAGGGAATGAAGTTCACGAATTTCTACTCGGCTGCATCGGTGTGTACGCCCAGTCGGGCGGCGCTGATGACGGGCCGGCTGCCGATCCGCTCGGGGATGTGCAGCGACACGCGCCGCGTGCTGTTCCCGGATTCGGCCGGTGGACTACCAGCCGACGAGATCACCCTGGCGCGGGCGCTCAAGCGACAGGGCTATGTCACTGCATGCGTGGGCAAGTGGCACCTGGGACACCGGCCGGAGTTTCTGCCCACGCGCCACGGGTTCGATCGCTACTTCGGCATCCCCTACAGCAACGACATGGACCGGCGGGCGAATGTCGGTCCGAAGGGGCGTGAGGCGTTCCGCGAACCGCGCTCGGCCTACTGGAACGTGCCTCTTTTGCGAGGGGAAAAGGAGATCGAACGCCCTGCCGATCAGCCGACGTTGACGCGTCGTTACACCGACGAGGCCGTGCAGTTCGTCCGCGAGCATCGCAGCAAGCCGTTCTTCCTCTACCTGGCGCACTCCATGCCGCACGTGCCGTTGTTTGCCTCGCCCGCCTTCGCGGGCAAGAGCGAGCGCGGTCTGTATGGCGACGTGGTCGAGGAACTCGACGCAGGTGTTGGCCGACTGCTCGCCACGCTGCGCGAGGAAAAAATGGATCGCAATACGCTGGTATTCTTCAGCAGCGACAACGGCCCCTGGCTCGTCTTCGGCGATCACGGCGGCTCGGCGGGGTTGCTCCGCGAGGGCAAGGGCAGCACCTGGGAAGGTGGCATGCGCGTGCCGGGCATCGCCTGGTGGCCGGGCACCGTTCCCGCCGGCGTGACGACGACCGAACTGGCCTGCACCATGGACCTGTTCACCACCGCGGTGAAACTGGCCGGCGGCGCTGTGCCCGACGACCGCGTCATCGATGGAGTTGATCTCACTCCGGTGCTGACCGGCCAGGGCAAGTCGCCGCGCGAGGCGATGTTTTACTACCGGGGCACGAAGCTCTACGCCGTGCGCTGGGGACCGTGGAAGGCGCACTTTATCACGCAGTCGGCCTATGGGTCGGACAAGGCGATCGAGCACGAACTGCCGCCGCTGTATCACCTGGGCCGCGATCCCGGCGAGAAGACCGACGTGGCGAAGCAGCATCCCGAGGTGTTGACGAAGATCCGCGCCCTGGCCCAGGAGCATCGTCGCGGCGTCCGCCCGGTGGCTTCGCAGTTGGAGAAGCGCCTGCCCGCCGAGAAGAAGTGACCGGGATGGCTGCAGGAGATTCCACGTGAGCGATCCGCTTCGTGTGCGAACGATGACAGAAGCCGAGGTGGAGGAACTGGTCCGCTGGGCCGCCGTCGAGGGCTGGAATCCCGGACTCCACGATGCCGGCGCCTTCTGGCGGACCGATCCCGAGGGGTTCCTGGCGCTGGACACCGGGCCCGACCTGATCGGTGCCGGTGCGGTGGTTCGGCACAACGCCCGCTTCGGTTTCATGGGCCTGTTCATCGTGCGGCCCGAGTTCCGTGGCCGGGGGCTGGGGTCGCGTCTGTGGCATCTTCGCCGCGATCACCTGCTGGCCCGGCTCGATCCCGGCGGCGTCCTCGGGATGGATGCCGTCGAGGCGATGATGCCGTTCTACACGCGCGGCGGGTTCCACCCGGTCACCGGCCATCGCCGGTATCGCCTCGACGCGCCACCTCCAGGTTTACTGGCCGACCCGGAGGTGATCGACCTCGCTCAGGTGCCTCGGAACGATGTGCTGGCCTTCGATCACGATTGCTTCCCCGGTCCGCGCGAGGCGTTCCTGCGGCAGTGGTTGGCCCTGCCGGATTCCCATGCTCTGGGCCTAATGTTCGAAGGCCGGCTGGCCGCCTACGGGGTGATCCGGCGCTGTGGCGTGGGCTGGAAGGTGGGTCCCCTGCTGGCCGAGCATGACGCCCTGGCCGGTCGGTTGTTCGCGGCCCTGGTCCACCGCGCGGCCGAGGGGCCGTTCTTCGTCGATGTGCCCGAGAACAACCCCGCCGCGTTGGCGCTGGTGGAATCGCTGAAGATGCCCACTGTGTTTCGTTGTGTGCGGATGTACCACGGCCCGGCCCCACGTCTGCGTGACGAGCGCATCTTCGGCATCGCCACGCTGGAACTGGGCTGAGAATCGCCCTCGATGGCTTCCTCGCTGGAATGTTTGTTCGTTGTGTTACAGGAGTAGTCTCATGCTTCCGTTGTTGTTGCTGGCCGTCGCCGTCGAGGCACCGGCGTCCGAGATTCAATCCGCCCTGCAGCCGTTCGTCGATCGCGGCTCGCTAGCGGGGGCGGTCGTCCTGGTGTCGGACAAGGAGCGCACCCTGGCCGTCGAGGCGGTCGGCTTCGCCGATGTGGGCGGCAAGCGCCCCATGAAGCCCGATGCCCTCTTCTGGATCGCCTCGCAATCCAAGCCGATCACCGCCGCTGCGCTGATGATTCTGGTGGACGAGGGCAAGGTGAAGCTCGACGATCCGGTGACGAAGTATCTGCCCGAGTTCAAGCAGCAGAAGATCGCCGTGAAGACGGCCACGGGAACGAAGCTGGAACAGCCGAAGCAGGTGATGACCGTGCGGCATCTGCTCAGCCACACCAGCGGCATGCCGTTCGCCTCGGCGAAGGAGAAGCCGACGCTCGACGGGTTGACGCTGAAGGACGCCGTGCAGAGCTACGCCGACACCCCCCTCGTCACCGAACCGGGCACGAAGTTTCAGTACGCCAACACAGGCATCAACACGGCCGGGCGCATCATCGAGGTGGTCAGCGGCATGCCGTACGAGGAGTTCCTGACCAAACACCTGTTCGAGCCACTGGGCATGAAGGACACCACCTTCTGGCCGAACAAGGAACAACTGGCCCGGTTGGCGAAGGTCTACCGGCCGGCCAAGGGCAGCGGCGATCTGGAAGAGACAAAGATCGCTCAACTCCGCTATCCGCTGGACGACCGCACGCGTCAGCCCATGCCGGGCGGCGGCCTGTTCTCGACGGCCGACGACGTGGCCGCCTTCTGTCGCATGGTGCTCAACGGGGGCAAGGTTGGCGAGAAGCGGATTCTGTCGGAGGCAGCCGTCAAGGAAATGACGACGAAGCAGACCGGCAAACTGCCCGAGAACTACGGCCTGGGCTGGAGTGCCGGCCCCGCGTTCGGCCACGGTGGCGCCCTGGCGACGAACATGACCATCGACCCGAAATCGGGGTTGATCACGATCTTCCTTGTGCAGCACGCCGGCTTCCCCAGGGACGGCGGCAAGGCCCAGGGCGCGTTCGTGAATGCGGCGCGGAAGAAATACGCGCGTTGAGCGAGTATCGTTGAAAGGAGCCCAGACGATGTACCGACACGCGGGGTGGCTGATCCTATTTGGCGTAAGCGCCACCTGGGCCGCCGCCCCGCCGGTGCGCATCTCGCCGGAACGGCAGCGCGCCATCGACGAGGCGCGGCAGATGTACGCCCGAGCGGCGGAAGCCAGGATCGCGGGTAAGCCAGAGGAAGCCCTGCGTTTGTACCAGGCCACGCTGCAGGCGCAAGAGAATCTCTACGCTGCGATGTGGTACCCCGACGGCCACCCCGAACTGGCAAATACTCTTAATGAGATCGGGATTGTTGCTCAGACCATGCAGCAGTTCGCTGTGGCAGAGAGTCACAATGCCCGCGCTTTGATTATGCGAGAGAAACTGTATCCGTCATCGCGCTACCCGGAAGGCCACCCGGAGTTGGCTCAGAGTCTAAATAACCAGGCGGGCGTCTACGGTGATCAGTCGAAGTACACCAGGGCCGAGATGCTGTACCGTCAGGCGATGGAGATGAACGAAAGGTTATACCCCGTCTCTCGCTATCCCGAGGGGCATCCGGAACTGGCTCGCAGTCAGAATAACCTGGCGTGGCTCTTCTACATTCAGGGGGACCATGGAAAAGCCGAGCCTCTATACCGTCGAGCACTGGAGATGCGGGAGAAACTCTACCCAGTTTCAAGATACCCAGAGGGACATCCCGATCTAGCTCGCAGTCTGGCCAGCCTGGCGAAGCTGTATGAATCTCAGGCCGAGTATGCGAAGGCGGAACCACTTTATCGCCGTGCTCAGGAGATGCGCGAGAAACTCTACCCCGGTTCACGCTTTCCAGAGGGGCATCCCGACCTGGTCATCAGTCTGAACAATCTGGCAGCGCTCCATGAATCTCAGGCGGAGTTCACGAAGGCAGAACCGCTGTACCGTCGAGCGCTGGAGATGCGGGAGAAACTCTATCCCCCCTCGCGCTATCCGATAGGGCATCCGGATCTGGCCCAGAGTCTGAACAACCTGGCCATTCTCTATTCGGCTCAGGCCGAGTACGAGAAAGCCGAGCCACTCTATCGCCGAGCCCTGGAGATGAGGGAGAAGCTCTACCCAGCCTGCCGTTATCCGATGGGGCATTCAGCCCTGGCCAGCAGTCTGAATAATCTGGCCGGGTTGTATGAGAGTCAGGCCAAGTTCGGGAAAGCCGAGTCACTTTACCTTCGGGCCCTGGAGATGCGAGAGAAGCTCTACCCAGCCTCCAGCTATCCGATGGGGCATCCGGACCTGGCCTTGAGCCTGAACAACTTGGCATTTGTCTTCAGCGCTCAAGCTGAGTACGGCAAAGCCGAGCCACTCTATTGCCGTGCGCTGGAGATGCGGGAGAAACTTTACCCTGCCTCCCGCTATCCGGAAGGGCATGAGAACCTGGCCGCCAGTCTGAATAACCTGGCAGAGGTGTATGAGAGTCAAGAGGAGTATCAAAAAGCAGAGCCCCTCTTTCGCCGAGCCCTGGAGATGCGGGAGAAGCTCTATCCTGCCTCGCGCTATCCGACGGGGCATCCAGACTTGGCCAGCAGTCTGAACAGTCTGGCGGGGCTGTACGAGAGTCAGCAAGTGTATGGCAAAGCCGAGCCTCTCTATCGCCGTGCACTGGAGATGCGGGAGAAGCTCTATCCTGCCTCGCGCTATCCGGCGGGGCATCCAGAGTTGGCCCAGAGTCTGAACAACCTGGCGTATCTGTACATGGCTCGGGGCGAGTACGGGATAGCCGAGCCACTGTACCTGCGCGCCTTGAAGATGGAAGAGAAGTTTTACCCAACCAGTGTCCATCCTCAGGGCCATCCGTCTCTGGCCATGAGCCTGAACAACCTGGGGTTTCTATATCAGGCTCAGGGGGAGCATAGCCGGGCGGAGCCGCTGTTTCGTCGGGCGCTGGCGATGTACACGGCCTCGGCGGTGACACTGGCCCGGTCTGCCGACGAAGCCACTGCGCTGAACTACGCCAGTGAACAACCGCAGGTTTGGTACGGTTATCTGTCCGTGACTCGGCACTTGCCGACCATCAATGCCTATCCGGCCCTCTGGCTGACGAAGTCTGCGTTAACGCGTGTCGTCGAGCAACGCCACCTGGCCGCCCTCGCTGCAGAATCATCGGAAGCACGCCAGCTGTGGAACAGCGAAACCAGCCTGCGCCGTGAGCGTGAAGGCCTGTTGCTCGCCGCTATGGATGGGGACAAGGCCAGGGCACGCGATGCGCGGCTTGACGCCATCGACGCCGAGCTGCGCCAGTTGCGCGCGAAGCTGCAGCCGTTGCTGCCGGAACTGAAACGCGCCCAGGAGCAAGCGACACGCACCCCCGCCGACCTGCAGAAGGCGCTGCCCCCAGACACCGCCTTCGTCGATCTGCTGCGCTACAGACAGTTCCAGCAGGACCCGAACGTGAAAGGCGAAAAGGGCGAACGGCGCATTCCATCCTACGTCGCTTTCATCGTGACGCGCGACAAGATCACGCGCGTGGAACTGGGCGAGGCGAAGATCCTGGAATCCACACTGGAAGCCTGGCGCACGGCGCTGATCCAGGGATCTGTCGCCGAGGAAAAGCACGCCGCCGCGATGTATCAGAAGTTGTGGTCTCCGCTGGCCAAACAGTTACCACCACAGGTGCAGAAGCTATACCTCTCGCCCGATGCGGCGTTGACGCGGGTGCCCTGGCCGGCGTTGCTCGATGAGCAAGGCAGCCGTTTGCTCGAACGATTCACCCTCGCCACGGTCCCGCATGGGCCGTATCTGCTCGACCATCTGACGCGGCCGAAGACGAAACCCAGGGAGAAGCCCACTTTGCTGGCGCTGGGCGGTGTCAGCTACGACGAGAAGTCCGCGCAGCCCACGGAGTTGGCGTTGCGGAGTCCTGCCAGCGAAGGTGTGACGTGGAAGACTCTACCAGGCACGCGCAAGGAACTGGAGCAATTGATTGCGCTGGCGGGAGACCGTCGCATCGTCCGGCGCGAAGGAAACACCGCGACCGTGGCGACACTTCTGGCAGATCTTCCAACGGTGGAAACGGCTCACCTGGCGACGCATGGTTTCTTCGCCGACGCGCGCTTCCGCAGCATTTTGCAGCTCGACCCGAAACTGTTCGAGCGCAAGGGCGACCAGCGATCCACCGCTGGTGCCCGGAGTCCGCTGGTGCTGTCGGGCCTCGTCTGCGCTGGTGCGAATCTGCCCGATACGCCGAACCGCGGCATCATCACCGCCGAGGCACTCGTCGGTCTCGATCTGCGCAAGATGAACCTCGCTGTGCTGAGCGCCTGCGAGACGGGCCTGGGTGAAACCGCCGGCGGCGAGGGCGTCTTCGGTCTGACGCGCGCCTTTCACGTTGCTGGTTGCAAGAACGTGGTCGCCAGCCTGTGGAAGGTGGACGACCAGGCGACCGCGGCGCTGATGAATCTCTTTTACCGTCAGCTGTGGCAGGCGAAGGAACCCCTCGGCCCTGCGGAAGCGCTGCGTCGCGCCCAGCTGGCTCTGCTACGCAACCCCGAGCGCATCCCCGAGTGGGCAGCGGGTCGTGGTCCGGCACTCAAGGCCGAGGCGGTGGAGCTTCCCCAAGAGAAGCCTGTCGCCCGCAAGGTAAGCCCCGCCCGCGTCTGGGCGGCCTTTCTTGCCAGCGGACTGGGAGATTGAGCCAGGGGGCGGTTACCGCATACAATGAGAGAAGCCAACCGGGGGAGACCGCCTCCCCTCTGCCCGAGATCGTCATCTGCCCGCGTGCCCACCTGTGTTGCCCGCTCCCAGGAGGTGTGTTCATGGTTCGTTACCTCGTCGCGCTGCTGGTCGTGCTGAGCGGCGTTTCGCCGGGACGGGCCGCCGAGGTAGACTTCGCCCGGGATATTCGTCCCGTCCTGGCCGAGGCCTGCTTCTCGTGTCATGGGCCCGATCCGAAGACGCGCAAGGCTCGCCTCCGGCTCGACACGCGCGAGGGCCTGAAGGCTGCCGCTGCCGACGTGCTCGAGCGCATGACGACCACCGAGGCCAGCAAACGCATGCCGCCGGTGAAGTCGGGCAAGACCCTCAGCCCCGCGCAGATCGATGCCGTCCGCCGCTGGGTGGCTGGTGGAGCGAAGTGGTCGGCGCACTGGGCGTTCGAGCCAGTTCAGCGGCCAGCCGTCCCCATGGTAAAGCAGCGGCAGCGCGTGCGCAATCCCATCGATGCCTTCATCCTGGCCCGGCTGGAACGCGAGGGACTGGAGACCGCCGCGGAGGCTCCGCGTGAAACCCTGATTCGCCGGCTGACGCTGGATCTGACCGGCCTGCCGCCCACCCCTGCCGAGGTCGAGGCGTTCCTGGCCGACCGTCGGCCCGATGCCTACGAGCGCGTCGTCGATCGTCTGCTGGCCTCGCCCCATTACGGCGAGCAGATGGCCGCCAGCTGGCTCGACCTGGCGCGCTTCGCGGATAGCAACGGCTACCAGACCGACACCAGCCGACAGATGTGGCCCTGGCGCGACTGGGTCATCCGGTCGTTCAACGAGAACATGCCGTTCGACCGCTTCACCATCGAACAGCTGGCCGGGGATCTGCTGCCCAATCCGACGCGCTCGCAGGTGGTGGCCACGGGCTTCCATCGCAACCATCGGCTCAATGGCGAGGGCGGCATCATCGGCGAGGAATGGCGCGTCGAGACGGTCATCGACCGGGTGGACACCACCGGCCTGACCTGGCTGGGTCTGACCGTGGGTTGCGGCCGCTGCCACGATCACAAGTACGATCCGCTCAGTCAGAAGGAGTACTACAGCCTCTTCGCCTTCTTCAACAACGTGCCCGAGTCCGGGACGCTGGGAGGCGATCCGTCCGGCAACACCGCGCCGGTCGCGCCAGTCGATTCGCCGCTGCGTGAGCAGGAGGGAGCACGCCTGCGGGACGAGCTGCGCGCAGCCCAGGAGGCGGCCGACGCCGCGGCGAAGCAGCTGCCCGGCCTGTTAGCGGCCTGGGCTCCGGGCTTCCGCGCCGAGCTGGCGAAGAAGGAGGACGGTTGGCGCACTCTGGAGCCGCGGACGGCCACGGCCCTGGGAGCGACGAAGCTGGTCCGGCAGAAGGATGGCATCCTGCTGGCGACGGGCAAGGCGCCGGCCCACGATGTCTACACCCTCACCGCCCCGCTGGAACCAGGGTCGCTGTCGGCTGTGCTGCTCGAATGCTTCCCCGATGCCTCGTTGCCCAACCGGAGCGTGGGGCGAGCGTTCAACGGCAACTTCGTGCTGACGCGGGTGGAAGCCGAGGTATCAGCCCCCACACTGAAGGAGCCAGCGAAGCTGACCTTCCAGCGCGCCGAGGCGGATTTCTCGCAGGCGGGCTGGTCGGTGACGAACCTGGTGGGCAGCGACCGATCGAGGGGCTGGGCTGCCGATGGCCCGACCCGACGTCAGCCGCTCAAGGCGATGCTGGTGGCGGCCACGCCGGTCACGGTGCCCACGGGTGCGACGGTGACGATCCGCCTGCGTCACGAAACGCTGGGCGAGCACAGCATCGGGCGGTTCCGCCTGTCGGTGACGGGAGCGGCCCCATCGACGGTCACCCTGGGCGGGCCGCGTATTCCCGAGGCGGTGCGGACCGCTGTGGCGCTGCCACCAGAGAAGTGGACGGGAGCCCAGCGGACGGCTCTGGCGAAGTTCTACCGGGCGACCGTCGATGGGCCGGTGAAGCGGGCCGACGAGGCGGTGGCCGCAGCGCGGAAACGGCTGACTGACTTCGAGGCGACACAGCCGAGCGTCATGGTGATGAAGGAAGGACCCCCGCGCGAGGCGTTCATCCTGGTGCGCGGACAGTACGACAAGAAGGGCCCGAAGGTGACGGCGGGACTTCCAGCCGCGCTGCCACCGTTGCCGGAAGGCGCGCCGGCGAACCGGCTGGGCCTGGCGCGGTGGGTGGCGTCGGCTGACAACCCGTTGACAGCCCGCGTGTGGGTGAACCGTGCCTGGGAACGCTACTTCGGCGCTGGGCTGGTGCGCACCACCGAAAACCTTGGCATGCAGGCCGAGTTCCCCTCGCATCCCGAGCTGCTCGACTGGCTGGCCAGCGAGTTCGTCCGCCTCGGCTGGGACATGAAGGCCCTGCAGCGCGAGATCGTCCTGTCGGCCACCTACCGTCAGTCGTCGCGCGTCACGCCAGCGCTGCTGGCACGCGATCCGGAGAATCGCCTGCTGGCACGCGGCCCCCGGCTGCGGCTCTCGGCCGAGATGATCCGCGATCAGGCGCTGGCCTCCTCGGGGCTGCTGGTGCATCAGATCGGCGGCCCCTCGGTGCGGCCCTACATGCCCGAAGGCGTCTGGGACGAAACCAGTGTCTACGGCGACCTGCGCAACTACCAGCCCGACAACGGGCCGGGCCGTTATCGTCGCACCATGTACACCGTGTGGAAGCGCACGGCGGCGCCGCCCACGCTTCTGCTCTTCGATGCGCCCAACCGCGAGGTCTGCACGGTGCGGCGCTCGCGGACGAACACTCCGCTGCAGGCGCTGGCGCTGCTCAACGAGGTCACCTACGTCGAGGCGGCGCGCGCCCTGGCCGACCGGATGGAGACCGAGGGCGGAAAATCGATCACGGAGCGCCTGGCGTACGGGTTCCGGCTGGCCACGGCGCGAATGCCGACCGTGGCTGAGATGCACGTGCTGAGACAGGGCTACATTGAGGATCAGGCGCGCTTCCGCAGAAACCTCGAGGCGGCGCGGAAGCTACTGGGCCGCTCCGAGGCGTCGCCCGAGCTGGCGGCGCTGACCCTGGCCGCCAACGTGATGCTGAATCTCGACGAAACCGTGAACCGGGAGTGAGCGATGCCTGAATCCCCCCTGCTGGCTCGTCAGGATGCCATCAACCGTCGGCTGTTCCTGCGCCACTCCACGGCGCTGGGCGCAGCAGCGCTGGCGACACTGTCGGCCCATGGCGCGGCAGAGAAGCCTGCCTTCGTGCTGCCCCGGGCGCGCGCCAAGCGCATCATCTACCTGTTTCAGTCCGGCGCGCCGTCGCAGATGGATCTGTTCGATCCCAAGCCAGGTCTCGAGAAGCGGCGCGGCGAGAACCTGCCCGACTCCATCCGCCAGGGCCAGCGTCTGACGACGATGACGAGCGGCCAGGCGAAGTTTCCCGTGGCGCCGTCGATCTTCAAGTTTGCGCAGCGGGGCAAGTCGGGCCTGTGGATGAGCGACCTGTTGCCGCACATGGCCACCGTCGCCGACGAGTTCGCCATGATCCGCTCGGTCCACACCGAGGCGATCAACCACGATCCGGCCATCACCTTCTGCCAGACGGGCAACCAGCTAGCCGGCAGGCCCAGCATCGGCGCGTGGGTGAGCTATGGCCTTGGCAGCGACAATCGCGACCTGCCCGCCTACGTCGTCCTCACCTCGTTCGGCAGCGGTCGGCGCGACGACCAGCCGTTGTACGACCGCCTGTGGGGGGCCGGCTTCCTGCCCAGTCGGCACCAGGGAGTGAAGTTCCGCAACAAGGGAGATGCGGTGCTGTACCTGTCGAACCCGCCGGGGATCGACGCCGCCACGCGCCGCGCCACGCTGGACCGCCTGGCGACGCTTAACCGCCAGCGCTTCGACACCCTGGGTGACCCCGAGACGCAGGCGCGCATCGCGCAGTACGAGATGGCCTTCCGCATGCAGACCAGCGTGCCGGAGCTGCTCGACACCTCGAAGGAAGACAAGCGCACGCTGGAGTCGTACGGCCCCGAGGTGAGCCGGCCGGGCAGCTACGCGGCGAACTGCCTGCTGGCACGGCGCCTGGCCGAGCGCGGCGTGCGGTTCGTCCAGCTGTTCCACATGGGCTGGGATCATCACTTCGGCCTGCCCGCCGCGCTGCGTGGCCAGTGCCGCGACACCGACCAGCCCACGGCTGCGCTCATTCGCGATCTCAAACAGCGGGGATTGCTCGACGATACGCTCATCGTCTGGGGCGGCGAGTTCGGCCGCACGGTGTATAGCCAGGGCGCGCTGACCGACAAGGATTATGGCCGCGACCACCATCCGCGTTGCTACACCGTCCTGCTGGCGGGCGGCGGCGTGAAGGGTGGCGTCGTCCACGGTGCGACCGACGACTACAGCTACAACATCACCGAGCATCCGGTCAGCGTCTTCGATCTCAACGCGACCATCCTGCATCAGCTGGGGATCGACCACGAGAAGCTGACCTACAAGTTCCAGGGCCTGGACGCCCGGCTGACCGGCGTGGAGCCAGCCCATGTGGTGCGCCAGATCCTGGCCTGAGGTGATCATGTCGCTGCTCCTCGTCGCCGTGCTGACTACCCCGGCCGCTGCGGGCCCTGCCATCGATTTCGAGCGGCAGATAGCCCCTCTGCTTCGCGAGCGCTGCGTCAGCTGCCACGGGCCCGACAAGCAGAAGGGCGGCCTGCGCCTCGACACCCGGGCGCACGCCTTCCGCGGCGGCGACGGTGGGCCGGTGCTGGTGCCCAGCAAGCCGGAGTTTTCGGAGCTTTATAGGCGCATTGTCAGCACCGAGGCGAGCCAGCGGATGCCGCCGGGGAAAAAGCCCCTGAGCGCGGCGGAAATCGATCTGCTGCGCCGCTGGCTGGCCGCGGGAGCATCGTGGCCCCAGCAGCCCGGCGAGGCGGTGGCGCAGGATCGTCGGCTCGATCACTGGGCCTGGCAGCCGGTGCGTCCCGTGGCGCCGCCCACAGTGGCCACCCCTGCGCGGCTGCACAATCCGATTGATGCGTTCATTGTCACCACGCTGCGTCAGCGCGGTCTGCGTCAGGCGCCTGAGGCTGACCGTCGCACGCTGATCCGCCGGGTGATGTTCGACCTGGTGGGACTGCCGCCCACACCGGAAGAGGTGGCCGCCTTTGAGACCGACCCCGACCCCCGGGCCTACGAGAAGCTGGTCGACCGGCTGCTGGCCTCGCCCGCCCATGGCGAACGCTGGGCCCGGCACTGGCTCGACATCGCTCACTATGCTGATACCCACGGCTTCGAGCGCGACCAGCGCCGCGATCATGCCTGGCGCTACCGCGACTGGGTGATCCAGGCGCTGAACGCCGATCTGCCCTACGACCGCTTCCTGCGCGACCAGCTGGCCGGCGACGTGCTGCGACCAGACGATCCCGATGCAGTGGCGGCCACGGGCTTCCTCGCGGCGGGGCCGTGGGACTTCGTCGGTCAGGCGGAAACGCCCAGCCCCGTGCTGAAACGCCAGGCCCGCGCCGACGACCTGGACGACATGGTGACCCAGGTGATGACGGCCACCTGCGGCGTGACCATCCACTGCGCCCGCTGCCACGATCACAAACTCGATCCCATCTCGCAGCGCGAGTACTACAGCCTGTGGGCCGTCTTCGCCGGGGTGAAGCGCGGCAATCGGCCCCTCTCGCGCGGCGACGTTGAGCGCCTGGCCCAGCGCCGGGCCACGCTGGAACAGCAGCTGACTCACCTGCGCCGCGAGCTGAACCAGGCCAAAGGCCAGGGCTGGAGTCTCGCCGACATCGTCGGTGGTGGCGATGGCACCGGCTCGGGCAAGCCTGGTCTGGGCATCGATCCGCGCACGGGTAAGCCGCAATCGGCGAAGCGAGGCTTTCTCGACGGAGCCGAGACTGATCGCTTCGTCCGCTCCACCGTCCGCTACGTGGATGGCGTGGTGATCCCCCGGGGTGGTGATGCCGCGGTGCCCATCTCGTCCACGGGTCTGGTGGTGCGCAAGGTGCCCCGGACCAGCGGTCGAGCGTGGGATGCCATCCGTAACGGAGCGGTGAACTCGCAATTTTCGACGAAGCTGGGCGGCATCGACTTCGCCGAGGCAGGCCAGACTCTGCTGGGGCTGCACGCCAATGCTGCCATCACCTTCGACCTGTCGGAGCTGCGCAAGGCGGGTCTACCCGATGCGCTGAAGCTGCGCGGCGTGGTGGGCTACTTCGGCCAGACCCCGCGCAAGGGCGCCAGCGTGCAGGTGCTGGTCGATGGCGCGGTGCGGTTTGAACGGCTGGAGATCGGCCGCGATGATGGCCTGTTCGACCTGGAGGTGCCGTTGCCGCCGTCAGCGCGCTTCCTCACGCTGATGGCCACCGATGCGGGAAACGACATCGGGCACGATCAACTGGGCTTCGGCAACCTCCGTCTGGAGAGCGCCGCCCCGGGGAAGCCCGCCGACGCCGCCCGCATCGAGCAGTTGACCCGGAAGCGCGACGCGGTGCAGCAGGAACTGGCTCGTCTGAGCGAGCCGGCCCAGGTCTACGCCGTGGTCAGTGAGACGCCACCGACAGTCCACGTGCTGACGCGAGGCAATCCCGAGCAACCGCGCGACCTGGTGACGCCAGGAACGATCAGCTGTGTGTCTGGGCTGAAGTCCCCGCTGGGCGACGCCACGCTGCCCGAGGGCGAACGGCGCGTCCGACTGGCGCAGTGGATCACGGATCCGGTAAATCCGCTAACGCGCCGGGTCATTGTCAACCGGCTGTGGCAGCATCACTTCGGCGCCGGCCTGGTGGACACCCCCAGCGATTTCGGCCTGGGCGGCGGAGCGCCGTCGCACCCCGAGCTGCTCGACTGGCTGGCCGGCGAGCTGGGGCGAGACTGGTCGCTGAAGCGGTTGCACCGACTCATCTGCCTGAGCGCGACCTATCGCCAGGCCTCGGTGGTGAACGATGCCCAGGCACGCGGCATCGATGCCTCCAACCGACTGCTGTGGCGCCAGAACCCGCGCCGACTGGATGCGGAGTCGCTGCGCGATGCGGTGCTGGCGGTCAGTGGCTCGCTGAACCGTACGATGGGTGGCCCCGGCTACCGCGACTTCGATTACAAGGAGGAATACGCTCCGGTCTACACCTACATCGTGGCGGATCGGCCCGAGCTGTGGCGTCGCAGCATCTACCGCTTCGTCGTGCGAACCACCCCCCATCAGTTCCTGACGACCCTGGACTGCCCGGACCCGGCGAACCTGACCCCGACGCGCAGTGTTACCACCACAGCGCTGCAGGCGCTGGCGCTTCTGAACGACGCCTTCATGGTCCGGCAGGCAGGCGAGCTGGCGACCCGAGTGCGTGCCGAGGCCGGAGAGTCCGCACCGGCGCAGGTGCGACAGCTTTTCGCGCGGGTGCTGGGCCGGGCTCCCAGCGCCGACGAGGAGCAAGCAGCGAGCGGCGTGCTGAGTCGGCATGGCCTGGCCGCGCTGTCGCGGTTCCTGCTGAACGCCAACGAGTTCGTCACCATCGATTGATCCGCGGGAGAGTTGGCGACATGAGCACTCCGAACAGGCGGGAATGGCTGGGTCAGGTGGGTGACGGCTTCGGTGCCATGGCCCTGGCGGCGCTGCTGGCTCGCGAATCGCAGGGAGCCGACCCCGCGCCCGGCCCGCATCATCCGCCGCGCGCTCGCGCGGTGATTCAGATCTTCTGTCCCGGCGGGCTCAGCCACGTCGACACCTGGGACTATCGGCCCGAGCTGGAGAAGATGCACGGCCGACCGTTCGACGCCGAGCTGGGCAAGCAGACGTTCGCCGGCGTGGCGGGCAACTACGCGAAGAGCTTCTGGAAGTTCCGCCAGCACGGGCAGTGCGGCCGGTGGATCAGCGATCTGTTTCCCCGGCTGGCGAAGCACGTGGACGAGATGGCCTTTCTCTACTCGATGCAGAACAAGTCGGCGCTGCACGGCCCGGCGATGTTCATGATGAACAGCGGGTTCATCCGGCCCGGCTTCCCCAGCATGGGCGCGTGGACGACGTACGGCCTGGGCAGTCTGAACGAGAACCTGCCGGCCTACGTCGTGCTGCCGGACGTGCGCGGCCTGCCGCCGGGTGGCGTGCTGAACTGGAGCGCGGGCTTCCTGCCAGCGAAACACCAGGGGACGGTGCTGGACGCGGCGGGCGACCGTCCTCCCATCGCCAACCTGTTTCCTGCCGAGCGCCGGCCGGCCAACGAGGAGAGCGAGGGCCGCGCCTTCCTGCAGCAGCTGAACCGCCAGCACGCCCGCGCCCGTCACGATGATTCGCTGCTGGAGGCGCGGATCGCCAGTTACGAGCTGGCCGCGCGCTTGCAGCTGAGCGCCCCCGAGGCCGTCGATCTCTCGCGCGAGCCGGTCCCCGTGCAGCAGCGCTACCATCTCGACGACCCCGACATCGGCCCGTTTGGTCGCCAGTGTCTGCTGGCCCGGCGCCTGGTGGAACGCAACGTGCGTTTCGTGCAGATCTTCTGCGGCGCGGAGAACACCGGTGCCAAGAAGATCCGCCCCAACTGGGATTCGCACGAGGACATCGTGCGCGATCACGGCTACTGGGGCCGCGTGCTCGACACCGGCGCCAGCGCGCTGCTGAGTGACCTCAAGGCGCGTGGCCTGCTCGACTCCACCCTGGTGATCTGCACCAGCGAGTTTGGGCGCCAGCCGTTCATGCAGGGGCAGCAGAAGGGCCGCGACCACAACCCCGGCGCCTTCACTGCCTGGCTGGCGGGTGGCGGCATCCGCGGCGGCACGAGCTACGGCGCCAGCGACGCCTTCGGCTTCAAGGCGGCCGAGCATCCACTGTACTGCTACGACCTGCACGCCACCGCGCTGCACCTGCTGGGGCTGAACCACGAGCGGCTGACATACTACCACAACGGCCTGCGCCGTCGGCTGACCGACGTGCATGGCCATGTTCTCCGCGAGATTCTCGCCTGACACATCAGGGAGATGGCGGACTCTTCTTGTCGAGTTCCCTGGCGCGTTGTCGGGCTGCCTCGGCTGCCTGGCGGTGACGGGATGCGTCAGCAGGTAACAGGGCGACGAGCCCATCGTGACGTTTGGCCAGTTCGTTCCAGGTGGCTGCGCTGGGTCTCTCCTTCAACTCGTTGGCCAGTCGGTCCGCCTCGGCGGCGGCGCGGGCCGGCTGGCCCGCCTGCAACCAGACGTCGATGAGTTCCAGTCGATTGGCTGGCCGTTCCTCGTCGGGCGACAGGGCCACGCCTTCTTCCCAGGTCGTGGCGGCATCCGTATAGCGACGTTGAGCTTGCAGCATCTGAGTCGCCACCAGGCAGCTCTGGTACAACCGGGTCCGCAGCCCGGCGTCCTCGGGATCGCGCTTCAGGGCGGCGCGCAGCAGCGTGAGGTTGCGGCCGATGTACTGGCTGGCTTCATCCAGACGGCCGGCCGCATGCAGGTCGTTCGTCCCGTTGATGCGCAGGACCACCAGACCATCGATCGTCTGGCGATCCTCGGGGTCGCGCGCCAGCATGCGTTCGAGATCGCGTTCGGCCTGCTCATGCAGGCGGCGACAGCGTTCCTGCTGGCCCAGGTTGCGATAGACGGCGCTGAGATTGATCCGCGCCCGGGCATAGCGGCGGAGATGCTCGAGGTTGTCTGGCGCGGCAGCGGCGAGCGGCCCGGCCAGTTCCACCGCGCGCTGCCAGACGCGCAGAGCCTGCGGATGGCTGGTCCGAAAGTAGTAGGTCGTGCCCAGATTGATCAGCGCGTCAACGTGCTGCGTGGCCAGGCCGGGCACCTCGGGATGCGTGGTCTCCAGCCGCTCGAGCAGGGCCACCGCGCGCTCCTGATTCCGCAACGAGACCACATCTTTCTGATCGAGGCCCAGGGTGATCAGCGCGTCGGCCAGCAACAGGTGGGCCCGGGGATCGTCCGGCGTCCGGGCGACGACGGTTTCCGCCAGGTCCGCCGCCCGCTGTAGCGCTGCGCGTCCCTCTTTGGTGCGACCGATGAACAGCTGCAGCTTCGCACCCTCCAGCGCGGCCCAGGCCACGTCGTGATCGACCCGGACGTCCGGCCCCTGCTGATTGGCGATCCGTTCGTAGAAGGCCAGCGCTTCCTCGGCCTGCTGCACGCGCAACCGGGCCAGGCGCGGTGCGGCATTCCAGCGCGGATCGCGCGTGCGGTAGAGCATGCGCCGGACGGTCTGACTCGCCTCGCGATAGTTGGCATCGGCGCGAGCCGATTGGCGGACCACCTCGGCCGCCTTTTCCATGGCACGGTCACGGGCCTCGTCGGCCTCGCGCAAAGCCTCACGCAGCTGGCGCTCGTGGAGGATGGCGCCGACCAGCAGCGCGACGGCAGCCGCAAACAGGAGCAACGACAACGCCGCAACCGCCGGGTGGCGCTGCACCCATTTCCATGCCCGCGTCGCTACCGAGGCCGGCCGGGCAACGATAGGCCGGCCTTCGAGGTAGCGACGCAGGTCTTCCGCCAGGGCGGCGGCCGAGGGGTACCGGCGGGCGGGCTCCCTGTCGAGGCACTTCAGGCAGATGACAGCGAGATCGCGCGGCACGCCGGGACGCAGGATGCGCGGTGGCACCGGGTCGAGATGCCGCGCCTGGTCGAGCGTCTCCAGCGGAGTCGCGCCGCGGAAGGGCGGTCGCCCCGTCAGCATCTCGTAGAGAATCACCCCCAGACTGTAGACATCGACCCGGGGTCCCGGTTCGCTCCCGTCGGCCTGCTCGGGCGCCATGTAGACCGGGGTGCCCAGGAGGGCTCCGCTGGCAGTCTGTCCTTCCTCGTCCAGCGCGCGAGCCAGGCCGAAATCGCCGACGTGGGGCTGGTTGTTCCGGTCGAGCAGGATGTTGGCGGGTTTCAGATCACGATGAATGATGCCCACCTCGTGGGCCGCCTGCACCCCTGCCGCCACCGCCGCGAGATACCTGGCAGCACCGGTCGCCTCCAGTGGGCCCTCGGCCAGCAGAGTCGCGAGTGTCCCCCCGTCGATGTATTCCATGACCAGGTATGCCGACGCGAAAGCGGTACCTGGCGACACCGCCTCACCCGCCTCGTAGATGCGGACCACGTTGGGATGATGCACCCGCGCCAGCATCTGGGCCTCGCGGCGGAAGCGGGCGCTGGCCTTTCCGAGTGGCCGACCGATCGACGCATAGACCTTGATGGCCACCTGGCGCTGCAGGCGCTCGTCACGAGCCAGGTAGACCACCCCCATCCCACCTCGCCCCAGCTCGTGCAGCAGAGTGAACCCCGGGACCTGCAGCGCCCCGGCCGACAACGGCGCCTCCAGCGCCTGCAGGGTGCGCTGCACCAGCGCGGTGTCCTCCTCGTCCGCCTGCCAGGGCGAGCGATCGCGCAGGGCCTGGACCAGGTCATCCACCTCCTGCAGCGATTCGGCCCGGGTCGCGCAGAGGTTGCACGTCGTGAGATGGCCATCGAGAGCCAGGGCCACCTCCTCGGGGCAGATCCCCAGGAGGTAGTGCTGCAGCGTCGGCTTGTCGGGACAGCCCACCAGGGCCATGTGCATATCCTCCTCAGAAGGGACTAGGCGCGAAGGAGGCAGCCGCTGTCAGAAAAATCGCCGAGGAAACAGAACACCTCGGCTCCATCCGAGTCACTCAATCGAGCAGGCCGGCCAGCTCCTGGCGCAGTCGGCGCAGCACCCGGGATTTGGCCAGGTGCACGGCGTTGACGGTGATGCCCAGTTCGGCGGCCACCTGCGCGGCAGGCGCCTCCTCGACCACGGTGCGCCAGCAGGCCTGCCAGGTGGCGGGCTCGAAATCGGCGCGCATCAGCCGCAGAACGCGATCGACCAGGTAGCGCCGGTACTCCGCCTCCTCCAGTTCCTGAATCGGCTCCGTCGGCGCGGGAATCTCCGGTTCGGTCAGCTCCCCCGGCGCGTTGCGCCGAGCCATCCGGCGATGCTTGTTCCGCAGCACGGTCCACAGCCAGCCACGGAAGCGTCGTCCCGGCTGATACTCGAACCGCGCCAGAGAATCGAGCAGCGTGAGCAGCACTTCCTGTACCAGGTTATCCGCGTCGTGCGCCTGCAGGCCCAACCGCATGGCCCAGTGATGGAGCAACGGCGTGTACAGCTCGACGAAGCGACGCCAGGCCAGGTGGTTGGTGGGCTCGCGCAGCTGCTCGAGCAGGCTGGGCGGAGTGGTATCCATGGCAGCAGAACCCCCCTCGGATTCCTGGACCTCTGTCTAGTTCCGGGGGTAACCGGCAGGGCGCGGGAGCAGAAGATCCGGGGCTCGTTTTTGAAGAGTATACACTCCCTCGCCCGAGGAGTCTGCGGGCTGGATCGGCCCTGATTCCGACCCAGGGCCCACCTGGTCCGATTTTTCTGACAGGTTTCGGTCCCTCCGCGCCTAGGCCAGGTACATGGGCACCCACGCCCCGGCCAGCTCTGCTCGCAACACGGAGAAACACCAATGCCCCGTCGGGGATCGAAGAAGGTCTATCTGAACCTGGAATCGCTGGAAGACCGCCGCCTGTTGACCATCGGCGCCAGCATCCTGGCCGATGGCACGCTGCGCATCCTGGGGGATGGCCTGTCGAACCAGATCGTGGTGAGCGAGACGGCGACGGCCATCCGCGTCTCGGGGGTAGCCACCGCGTTCAATCCCGCCCGGGTCAGCAAGATCCTGGTCCGGGGTGGCAACGGCAACGACACCATCACGCTGAACCTCATCCGCTCGCGCGCGCTGATCCAGGTCTACGGCGATGGTGGCAACGACATCCTGACCGGCAGCCAGTTCGTCGACTTTGTCTATGGGGGCCTGGGCAACGATCGCCTGGTGGGCCGAGGCGGCAACGATACCATGGACGGCGGCGACGGCAAGGATACCCTGCTGGGCGGCGACGGCGTGGATAAACTCTCGGGCGGAGCGGGCGACGACACCATCTCCGGGGGCAACGGCAACGACCTGATCTACGGCGAGAGTACCCAGCTGGCCAGCACCCTGGTGGGGGCCGACATCCTGACCGGCGACGCGGGCGATGACCAGATGTGGGGCCAGCTGGGCAACGACAGCCTCGAAGGTGGCGACGGCGCCGACAAGCTCTACGGCATGGCCGGTGACGATGGCATGTCCGGCGATGCCGGCAACGACCTCCTCGAAGGCGGTAGCGGCAATGATTCACTCTTCGGCGGCATCGGCGACGATCTGCTGTATGGCAACGCGGCGGCGGGAAGCGCGGGGGCCAGCTTCGACAACCTGCGCGGTGAGGACGGCAACGATCAGCTCTTCGCTGGGGCCACCGGCTCGCGCATGTGGGGCGGTGCCGGCGACGACAAGATCAAGGGAGGGGCTGGCCGCGATGAGGTGGACGGCGGCGATGACAACGACCAGATCGCCGGGTATCTCGGCAATGATGTCCTGTCTGGGGGTAATGGCAATGACGAGATCCACGGCGACGACCCGGCGGGCGCATCCGGCAACGATGGCGACGACCTGATCTACGGCAATGCGGGCAACGACACCTTGTACGGCGACGGCGGCAGCGACAGCATCCAGGGCGGCACTGAGGCCGACTTCGCCGACGGCGGCCCGGGCATCGACCAGGTGATGGGCGGGGCTGGCGTCGACACCCTCTACGGCGGCAGCGACGATGATTACGTCGCGGGTGGCGACGACAACGACACTTGCTACGGTGGCTCCGGCACTGATGGCGTCTGGGGTGACGCCGGTGACGATACGCTGTACGGCGACGAGGGCGACGACACACTCAACGGCTGGGACGGCAACGACACCCTGTATGGCGGCACGGGCGCCGACAAGCTCGAGGGCTGGTCTGGCAACGACATCCTCGACGGGGGCGACGGCGACGACAACCTGGCTGGTGATAGTGCAACCTCGACCGGCTACATCCCCGGCAACGACATCCTGCGCGGCGGCGCTGGCAACGACACCCTGCGCGGCCAGGCGGGGAACGATCGGCTGGAAGGCGGCGCCGACAACGACATGCTTCACGGCGAACAGGGCGACGATCTGCTGTATGGCGATGCCGGCGACGACTACCTGTTCGGCGACATTGGCAACTTCGCCGTCGATGATACCGGCAACGATCTCCTCGATGGTGGCGACGGCAGCGACGAGCTTGACGGCTGGTTTGGCAACGACCAGCTGCTCGGCGGCGCCGGTGACGACAGCCTGCAGGACAAGCACGGTGCCGACACCCTGAACGGCGGCGACGGCATCGACACCCTCGACAGTAGTGACGGCGACGGCGACGACGTCTGGCTCGGCGACTTCTACAGTCTCGAGGATGACATCGACGGCGATGGCGACATCGACTACGAGTACTACGGCGTGTTCGACTATCCGAACCAGTGGAACCCGGACGTCCCGAAGGACTCGGGTAATTTCCCTGAGCCTCCGTTCCAGGCCTAATCACTCCATCCTGGAAGGTTCGCTCCCGGCGGGGGCTGTCGGCAGGCGACAATCGGCTCGACCAGGCAGCCTGTCTTTACTGCCGACCGCCCGCACCGGGAGCGGGATGAACTCAGTGGGGACGCCGGGATTCGAACCCGGACCTGATTGTTTTTGAGACAAGCGACTCTGCCGGTTGGTCTACATCCCCAGAAACGCGGTTGGAACGAGGAGGGCTCGTCCGCCAGGTTAGAGCGAGCTGCGCCCCTGCAGGTTCGCGCTGAAACTTGTCGCACGGCGAAGGCAGGGTGGGTACACTGGCGAGCACAAACTCTCCCCTGCTTCTCTGGATGACCGCCCATGGCCGATCAGCCCTCGCTCGATCCGCGGTTGACCTTGGACCATGTTCCCTCGGCTAAGACCGATGCCACCGTGGATGCAGCTGGCTTCTACCAGCCAGAAGGCTACACCGAACCGCACCTGCCTGCTTCGCTGACGGATGCGCCGGTGGTGCCGGGCTACCTCATCACCGCCGAGCTGGCCCGGGGTGGCATGGGCTGCGTCTACGCCGCCCGGGACGAAACGCTCGACCGCGAGGTGGCCATCAAGACGCTGCTGCCAGGCGCCAACGCCGAGCGGTTCGTCACCGAGGCGAAGATCACTGCTCGGTTGCCGCACCCCGGCATTCCCCCTGTGCATGCGCTGGGCACGCTGGCGGATGGCACACCCTACCTGGCGATGAAGCTCATCCGTGGCCGCACGCTCGCCGACCTGCTGAAGGAGCGCGTCACGCCAACTCAGGACCTGTCGCGCTTCGTCCAGATCTTCGAGCAGATCGCGCAGGCGGTCGGCTTCGCCCATGCGCAGGGGATTCTGCACCGCGACCTGAAGCCGGCCAACATCATGGTCGGCGCCTTCGGCGAAGTGCAGGTGATGGACTGGGGCCTGGCCAAGGACCAACGCACCGAGGCGAGCCCCCGGCATGAGCCGGGGGAGTCAGCATCCACCGACAACGTGCAGCACACCCTGGCCGGGACAATCATGGGCACCCCGGGGTACATGGCCCCGGAGCAGGCGCGGGGTCAGGAGGTCGATGCCCGGGCGGATGTGTTCGCCCTGGGATCCATCCTGGCGATGATCCTGACGGGCAAGCCCGCCATCGTCGGCAGTAATCTGCATGACCTGATCACCCGCTCGGCGAGCGCCGACCTGGCCGACGTGCGCGAGCGCTTGACCACCAGCGGGGCTGACGCGGAGCTCATCACCCTGGCCCTGCATTGCCTGGCAGCCAACGCGGAGGAGCGTCCCGCCGACGGTCACGCCGTGGCAGCGGAGGTGTCGGCCTATCGCGCCGGAGTGGAAGCACGCTTACGTGCAGTAGAGACGGAGCGTGCCGCCGCCCTGGTGCGCGAGGCCGAGCAGCGAAAGCGTCGCCGGTTGCTGGTGCTGGCTGGGAGTACGATTACGGCGGTGCTACTGATCGGCCTGGCGGTCAGCCTGTGGCAGATGACGCGCGCCATTGCAGCCGAGGGCAAGGCCGTCTCGGAGAGCGAGGCCAAGGACGTGGCGCTGCAGGCCGAGAAGGAAGCCCGCGACCGGGCATTCAAAGCCCTGCGCAGCATGACCGAGGACGTGGTCGAACGCAAGTTCGCAGCGGGCACCGTGCTGACGGACGAGGATAAAGCATTCCTGCGTGGCGTGATCGCCCAGTACGACGCCTTCGCTGCCATCGGCGGAGACGACGCCGAGAGCCGGGCCATCCGCGCCGAGGGCCGCGCAGGTGTGGGGATTATGCGCTACCGGCTGGGCGAACTGAAGGAGGCCGAGCAGGATCACAACGCCGCCGTGGAGATCTGGAAGCAACTGGTAGCGGACTTCCCCACGCGTCCCGAGTTTCGCCAGGACCTGGCCAGAAGTCACAACAACCGGGGCCTTCTGCTAAATGGCACGGGCCGACTGAAGGAGGCCGAGCAGGACCACAACGCCGCCGTGGAGATCAAGAAGGAACTGGCGGCGGACTTTCCCACACGTCCCAAGTTTCGCCAGGACCTGGCCCAAAGCTACAACAATCGGGGCGCTCTGCTGAAAGACACGGGCCAACTGAAAGAGGCGGAGCAGGACTACAACGCCGCCCTTGGCCTCTACAAGCAACTGGTGGCGGACTATCCCACGCATCCCGGGTTTCGCCAGGACCTGGCTCAAAGCTGCCACAATCGGGGCGCTCTGCTGAAAGACACGGGCCGACTGAAAGAGGCCGAGCAAGACTACGATGCCGCCCTCAGTATCTACAAGCAACTGGCTGCGGATTTCCCCACGTACCTCGAATTCCGCCAGGAACTGGCCTCAAGCTACAACAGTCGGGGTACTCTGCTGCAAGACACGGGCCGACTGAAGGAGGCCGAGCAGGACTACAACGCGGCCGTGCAGATCCAGAAGCAACTGGCGGCGGATTTTCCCACACGTCCCGACTTTCGCCAGGACCTGGCTCAAAGCTACCACAATCGGGGCACGCTGCTAAAAGACACGGGCCGACTGAAGGAGGCTGAGCAGGACTACAACGCGGCCATGCAGATCAAGAAGCAACTGGCGGCGGACTATCCCACACGTCCCGAGTTTCGCCAGGATCTGGCCGGAAGCCACCTAAATCGGGGCATTCTGCTGAAAGACACGGGCCGACTGAAGGAGGCTGAGCAGGACTACAACGCGGCCATGCAGATCAAGAAGCAACTGGCGGCGGACTATCCCACACGTCCCGAGTTTCGCCAGGATCTGGCCGGAAGCCACAACGACCGGGGCGTTCTGCTGAAAGACACGGGCCGACTGAAGGAGGCCGAACAGGACTGCAACATCGCCCTGAGCCTATACAAGCAATTGGCGGCGGACTATCCCACGCGTCCCGAACTTCGCCAGGACCTGGCCGGAAGTCACAACAATCGGGGCATTCTGCTGAAAGCCACGGATCGGCTCAAGGAGGCCGAACAGGACTACAACGCGGCCGTGGAGATCCGCAAGCAACTGGTAGCGGACTTCCCCACGCGTCCCGACTTTCGCCAGACACTGGCCACAAGCCACAACAACCGGGGTAATCTGCTGAGGGACACGGGCCGGCACAAGGAGGCGGAGCAGGACTACGATACCGCCCTCAGTATCTACAAGCAACTGGTGGCGGACTATCCCACGCGCCTCCTGTTCCGCCAGGAACTGGCCACAAGCCACAACAACAGGGGTCTTCTGCTGAGTGACACGGGCCGGCTCAAGGAGGCCGAACAGGACTTTAACGCGGCCATGCAGATCAAGAAGCAACTGGTGGCAGACTTTCCCACCCGCCCCGAGTTCCGCCAAGATCTGGGGATGAGTCACAATAACAGGGGCATTCTACTTCGTAGCACAGGTCGGCTGAAGGAGGCTGAGCAGGAGTACTACGCTGCACTGAACATCCGCAAGCAATTGGTGGCAGACTTTCCAAACCACCCAAATTTGCGCAATGATCTGGCGGGTACCTGCGTCAACCTAGCTTTGCTTCTCCAACAACGAGGAGAATTGTACTCCGCCAAAATGCGATTGCTTGAGGGCCAACCGCATCACCTGGGCGCGCTCCAGGCCAACCCGCAGAATCCCTACTATTGCCAATTCTACCGCAACCATCTGAGCGCGCTGACAGAGGTCCGCGCCAGGCTACTGGAGAAGGCCGACGCCGTCCGCACCGCGCAGACCCGCCGTGACCTGGGTTGGGACCCGCCGGATGACGCCTACGATGCCGCGTGTTTGTTGAGCCAGTGCATACCCATCGTGGAGAAGCACGCCAAACTGGACGCGGCAAAGCGGAAGGAGATGGCCCAGTTCTACGGCGACGAAACGATGAAGCTGCTGCGCGAGGCCGTCAAACGTGGCTACACGGATGCAGCCCACATGAAGAAGGACAGCGACCTGGATCCGCTGCGTTCGCGCAAGGACTTCCAGACGCTGCTGACCGAGCTGGAGAAGAAGAAGTAGCTGGCTGCCTCAGGCCAGGATCTCCTTGATCGGCGCTCCGTACAGGTGTAGTCAGCGTCCCGGAGGGATTTGCACCGGAGGCCTTCCCCTGGACAGGGTGGAAGCCGCCATCGACAAGCGATGACAGTGTCATGGCTTACGCGGTCCTCCGCTGGCTGTGAGCGGTGGCTGATCAGGCGGATCGCTTCCTTCGGCCGTGGTGGCGCAGGCGCGAGCCGTGCCTGGCTCCTGAATGACTTCCACTCCGGTGAAACCGCCTGGTCGCCGGTGAACCTCCCCACCAGCCTATCCGGGCGTGGCCGCTCCTCAGAGGGGCTCGGCATCGCCGACGGAGAGGACCCGGCAGATCTCGTCGGTCTTGAAGCCCAGGGCCGAGGGGCGGCGGACGCCGGGGAGCACCACGACGTCGTACAGTTCTCGGACCACCCCCGCGACGCGGAGCCAGTGGACCGCATCTCCCGTGCGCAGGTCGATCACCAGCAGGCCACAGCGAGGTTCTGCGCGGTGCGCCTTCAGAGCATCATCCAGGGCCAGGCCCGAGAAGGTGCGGTTGTCGCGACAGGTCGACAGCCCTACCACGGCGAAATCACCGACGAAATCCAGGCCGCGCAGGTAGCCCGGGCAGAAGGCGACCTCGGTGAATGCCCCTGAGGTGGGATCGATCGTGCCGAACGTCCCGCGGCCTGCCTGCAGGACCCAGAGCCGGTCGCGATACCAGCGCGGGGAGTGCGGCATCGATAGCCCCTCGGCAATGACCTGGCCGTTTTCCACATCGACGATCACCCCGCCGTCCTGACGGTGGTCGCGCCATCCGTCGGCCACGTCCGAGCGACTGGTGGCGGTGACGTAACGCGGCCGACCGTCCCGCAGGGCCAGACCGTTGAGATGGCAGCGATCCTCGGCGGCCAGCCGGCTGATGAAGGGCGGCCGCCACAGGGGCGTGAAGCTATGCGTGACGCTGGGGGTGGCCAGGCAATTGAACAGCGTATTCACGAAGATGAGGCGGCCCCGTCCATCGACGTGGAGGTCGTGGATGTCGATGTCGCCGGTGGTGTAGCCGAGTCGTGGAACGAAGAGACGGTCGAAGCTGTCGTGCGTCTGACCGGGCTCCAGGACGTTCTGGAAGCGCCACAACTGGTAGAGGCTGCTCATCCATAACGTCTGGCCGTCGGACCACAAGCCCATGCATCGGTTGAAGGTGCGCTCGGAGATGCCGAGCCGACCGTCTGGCTGCAGGCCGAGGAGGAAGAGTTTGCCCGCCTGGTAGGTGGTAAAGGCCAGGCTGATCCGCTGCTCGGCGAGCCAACCAGGAAACTGGCGGGACGTGGTGATCTCTAGCCGGGGGTCGGACGTCGTGGTGTTAACGCTGCTCACGGGGAAGCTCCGGTGCCGACGCGGCCCCACTATTTTGCACAATCGCTACGATCGGCATAACTCTCGCTCCCGGCCATATCGGTCGAGCGCGCATTCTTTGCCTCGTTGCTACAGGTAAGGCGAGCAGTCCAGGCCGTCGATAACATCGTAACTACCTTGCGCGGACATCGTGACTCCATGGGCCTTCCGGATCACGAGAGACTGTATCATGGCAAGACACACCGGCGTCGGCAAGGCTCTCCTCCTCCTTGCCTGCCTCACTCCCGCCGTGACCGCGCAGAACCCCACCTTGCCAGCCGCTCCGCCCGCCGAGAGTGGCCTCTTCGGTCGGTTCGTGCCCCGGGGCACCTACAGCTACGAAGCGGGTAACGCCGTCGGCCGTCAGGAAGGCCTGCATAGCTTCCAGCTCTTCACGCCGTACACCACACCGAGCGAGGATGCGGTCCTGTTCCTCGACACGCGGGCACTCACCCTCGAGGAGTACGCCACATTCGGCGCCAACGTCGGACTAGGCGGCCGATTTCTCGACCCGTCCGGCGCCCGCACCTGGGGTGGCTACGCCTTCTACGACTACACCGACACCGGTCCAGCCAACTTCCACCAGGTCTCCGCTGGCTTCGAGTCTCTCGGGGATGACATCGACTTCCGCGCCAACGTGTATGTTCCCATCGGTGGTACCCGCCGGCAGATCGGCACCGCCTTCGCTCCGGGCAACCCCTTCTTCCAGGACCACTACTTGATGGTCAATGGTGGCACCCGCACCAATACCTACCAGCAGGCGCTGACCGGGTTCGACTCCGAGGTCGGCTACCGCTTGCTTGCCCTGCAGGAGCTGGAAGTCCGCTCGTTCGCTGGCTTCTACCACTACCAGGGGGGCAACATCAAGGACATCTGGGGCCCCAGCCTTCGCCTCGAAGCCCGCATCAACGACACCCTGACCACGGGCGTGACCGTGCGCAACGACACTGCGTTCGGGACCACGGTCAACTTTAACGTGGCCATCGCGTTTCCGCGGATGTCGGGGCGACGCCGGGATGATGGTCCGGCTGCTCCTCTGACGGCGGCCGACCGCCTCGGGGACCCGGTGGTCCGCACCCAGACCGTTCTCGTGCAGGAGCAGAAGGACGTGGTGCGGGTGGATGGGGATCGCGCCATCGATCCGCTTACGGGATTGCCCTACTTCTTCCTGCACGTGGCCGAGGGGAACAGCTCCGGCACCTTCGAGAATCCCTACTCGACTCTTGCCCAGGCCTTCAACGATCCACGCTTCCGCGCTGGCAATGTCGTCGTGTACGACCGCACTACCGGCGTGTTCACCGGGAACGTGGCGCTGGCAGCCAACACCAGGTTGCTATCGAGCGGGCCCGTCCAGGTCCTGCCCACCACCAATGCCGGGCTGGTCCGCCTGCCGTTCTCCGGAACCAGCCCCGGGCTCACCTCGCTGCCCACCATCAACGGCACCATCACCGTGGCCAACGACGCTGTCGTCTCGGGTTTCAACATCAACCCCCTGGCGGACCGGAGTGGCGTGACCACCCCGGTGGGCGCGACGGTCCGCAACGTCACCGTGGATAGCAACGTCTTCCGCGGCGGAGCCAACGGCGTGGATCTGCTCGACGTGAGCGGCCTCGTGCGAATCAGCAACAACCGCTTCAGCGGGCACGACGGCGACGGAGCGCTGGTCCAGGTTCAGAACAACGGGCCGGCCCAGGTGTCGTTCGTGAACAACGCGGTGGCGGGGGTCGGCAACAACGGCCTGGAACTGCAGGTCAACACCCTCGCCGGCAATGCCCAGGTGGCTGCGACGTTCAGCGGGAACCGGGTGGATGGCTCGGGGAACAACGGATATGCGGTGAGCCCCAACGGCGGGAGCCTCACCCTGCGGGCTCAGGACAACGTGGCCACCAACAACACAGGCGACGGTTTCCTCCTCACCAGCCAGGTGTCCGGTAGCCCAACCGTGCGAGGCACGTTCGTCAACAACACCTTCAACGCCAATGGCGGCAACGGCCTCAACCTCGACATCTCGGGAACCGGCGCGGCCCTCGGCATCTTCCGGGTGAACGACAACACCTTCACCAACAACACGGTGGACGGCGTGCTGGTGACCTCGGCCAACAACAGCAATCAGGCTTTCGTCGACCTCAACCGGAACACGGCCACGGCCGACAACCTGAACCTGACCCAGATCGGGGGCAGCACGCTGGGGGTGGTCAATTTCCCCACGGTCGGGGCACGAAACAGCTTTTCGTCCGTCAATACGACGGGGACGATCACGAACGTGCCCGTCTTGCCGTGAGCGGGCTGGAGAACCGTGGCCTTGTTGACCGAGAGAGGTGGTACACCCCGATACCGAGGCTAACCGCGCCGGTGTCGGGGTGATGCCTTCGTTATCCCTCGTGGATGGAATCTGCCGCCTATACTGGTTCGGCATCCCAGGGCCTGTGTTGCCCTCACCGGACGACGCCACCGTGCCGATCCTCGACGGCCAGGTGAGAAACCTGGTCACGAGGAAAATCGGTGATGTATAGTTGATGCTGGTGACCAGGGGCACAAATGCCCAACGCCACCCAGGCGCTGTCGCGAGATGCGCACCGGAACATCCAACCCAGTCAGATGTGGGGCCTGGTCCCCTGGAGATCAAGCATGCGCCTGCCGCCGCGCGTCCACCTCGCTCTGGAATCTCTGGAGACCCGCCTGACTCCTTCCGCTTCCATTCGCGTGGATCCCTTCGACGGCACCAAATCGGCCCTCTTCATCTCTGGCACCCCCGGCAACGACACCATCCTGGTAGGTGTGTCCGGCGCTCGCCTGAGCGTCACGGTCAACGGCGTTCGACAGGGCAACTTCGTGCGGCCCACCGGCTGGATTGTCGCCGATGGCCTGGCTGGGAACGACCGGATCACCATCGCCGCTGGCGTGACCAATAACGCCCTGCTGATCGGTGGTCTGGGCAAAGACGTGCTCACTGGCGGAGCCGGCAGGGACATCCTGGTGGGCGGAGCCGGGACTGACGGACTCAGCGGCAGGGCCGGGCAGGATGTGCTGATCGGCGGGGCTGGCTCGGACACCGTCATGGGCTCGTCGGCGCTCACGCGCGACAACAGGGGCGACCTCATCGTCGGCGGCAGCAGCGCAGTGGACAACAACCGCGCTGCCCTTTACAGCGTCTGGAAGACCTGGCAACAGATGGCCCCGCTGGTGGTCAAGGGCTCTGCCCTGGACGACTTCCTGGCTGGGGTGACTGACACCGAGACGGAAACACTGGACGGCGGATGGGGCCCGGATCTGATCGCCTCCAGTCCCGGGGATCTGGTCCGCAACACTACCGGTACCCGGATCAACCTCGCCGACATCGCCCGAGTGACCGAGGTGTCGTCGACGACGCCAGACGGAGCCTACAAAGCCGGAACCCTCCTCACGGTGACGGTCACGTTCGGAAAGTCGGTGACGGTCACTGGTGCGCCAACGCTGCTGCTGAAAGCGGGAGCCAGCGATCGGCAGGCGACCTACGTGAGTGGAAGTGGCACCTCCACCTTGCTGTTCTCCTACACGGTGCAGGCAGGTGACGAGAGCGCCGACCTGGACGTGACATCGACCAGCGCCTTGCAGCTCAACGGCGGGACCATCAAGAACAGCCAGGGGGTCAACGCCCAGCTCGCGCTGCCTGCTCCCGGGACAGCCGGCTCGTTGAGTGCGAACAAGAACCTTCGGATCGACACCCTGAATCCCGGCGTCGTCCTGTTCACCGGCGCGCCCGATCCGACGAACGGTGCGTTCACAGTGTCGGCCACGTTCAGCGAGGATGTGTCTGGCTTCACCGAGAGCGATGTCACGCTTGGCAACGCCAACCTCAGTGCGTTCACGGCCACGACCGCTAACCGCGTGTGGACCTTCCTGGTGACACCCGTCAATCAGGGCGGCGTGACCGTGGACCTCGCGGCCGATGTCGCTCAGGACGCGGCCGGGAATGGCAACACGGCTGCTTCCCCCCTCGCACGCGCCTTCGACAGCATCGCACCTGGCGTCGTTCTGTCGACGGGCGCGCCCGATCCGACGAACGGCGCGTTCACGGTGACGGCCACGTTCAGCGAGGATGTGTCTGGTTTCACCGAGAACGATGTCACGCTCGGCAACGCCAACCTCAGTGCGTTCACCGCCACGACCGCTAATCGGGTGTGGACCTTCCTGGTGACACCCGTCAATCAGGGCAGCGTGACGGTGGACGTGGCAGCCGACGTCGCTCAGGACGCGGCCGGGAATGGCAACACGGTCGCTACTTCCCTCGCACGTACCTTCGACAGCATCGCGCCGGGCGTCGTCCTGTCCAGTGAAGCCCCGGCCACCGTGAAGGACACGTTTACGGTGACGGCCACGTTTAACGAGGATGTGTCCGGTTTCAGCGCGGCCGACGTCGCGGTGAGCTCCGGTGCAAGCGTGACCAACTTTTCGCAGGTGGATGCCCGCACCTGGACCTTCACCGTCGTCCCGCCTCTTCTGGCGGGCACGATCACCGTCGACATCAACGCGGGAGCGGCCCAGGACAGCGCGGGGAATCTGAGCACGGCGGCGACCTCGCTCAGTCGGCTGTTCGTGCCTCCGTTGCCCACCCTTGGTGGGCTCGACGGTTCCAACGGCCAGCGCTTCGACTCCACCCAGAACCTGTTTCGCGAGCAGGTGACCACCGTTGGCGACCTCAACGCGGACGGCTTCGACGACTTTGCCATATCGAACCCCTACTTTTCGGACAGCGGTACCTTCCAGGGTGCCGTGTTCGTGGTGTTTGGCAAAGCCTCCGGGTGGACTCCTACCGCTGCTCTCGACGGCGTGCTCTTCGACGGCACCGACGGTTTTCGTCTGGTCGGCAGGGGGCAGTACGACTACGCCGGCGGCTCCATCTCTGGGGGCGACATCAATGGCGACGGCTTCGACGACCTGCTCATCCAGTCCCCGCCTAAATCGAACGGGTCGGACGTCTACGTCGTGTTCGGCAAGGCTTCCGGGTGGTCGGCCACCCAGGCACTCAACAGCACGTTTCTCAACGGCACCAACGGCTTCACCCTCACCCAGCCCTCGGCAACCGATTACCTCTCACTCGTGTTGGCCAACGCGGGAGATGTGAACCGGGACGGCTTTGACGACATCATTCTCGGCGACCGCAGCTTCGCCCCTGGCGGGGTGATGACCGGATCGGCCTTCCTGATCTTCGGCAAGGCCTCGGGTTGGGCCGCCACCCAGCAGATCGATAACAGCTTCCTCAACGGCACCAACGGCGTCCGCCTGGACGGGATGGCTGTCGATGACCGGACCGGCTTCTCCGTGGCGGGGGCGGGGGACGTCAACGGCGACGGTTTCGACGACGTGCTCATCGGGGCGTACGGCGCCGACAACAACGACCAGCTCAGCGGCTCGGCCTATGTGGTGTTTGGCAAGACAACCTGGTCGGCCACCCTGGACCTGGGCAACCTCAACGGGACCGATGGCTTCCGCCTGGACGGGCGGGGGCAAGGAGACCAGGCCGGTTATCTGGTCGCACGGGCGGGAGACGTCAACGGCGACGGTTTCGACGATGTGCTTGTTAGCGCTGGCGTGTCGACCGTCGGCGGAACCGGCCGGGGCTCGACGTATGTGGTGTTCGGCAAGGCCAGTGGTTGGTCGGCCACCCTGAACCTGGGTACCCTCAACGGGACCAACGGCTTCCGCCTGGACGGAGCGAACTCGAACGACCGCACGGGCATTTCGGCCGATGGCGTGCCCGACATCAACGGGGATGGCTTCGATGACCTGCTCATCGGCTCCTACCGAATCGATGGCAACGGTGTGGACAGCGGGGCTGTCTACGTGGTGTATGGCAAGGCCTCGGGCTGGGCCGCTGCGGCCACTCTCACCGGTTCCTTCGTCAATGGCACGGCGGGCTTCAGGCTGGTGGGTCAGGCTGCGGGCGACTACGCCGGGTTCACCGTGTCCTCCGCGGGGGATGTCAACGGCGATGGTCTGGGGGACTTCCTCATCACGGCGCCGCGAACTGACAACGGTGGCACCGATAAAGGCTCGGTCTACCTGGTGTTCGGTAACGATTACAGTGACGAGGTGTTGACTCAGCGGGGCGGGAGCAGCGACGACCTGCTGCAGGGCACCAGTGGCACCGACCGCATCATCGGGGCCCAGGGGAACGACACCCTGCTTGGTGCGGGTGGCGCTGACGTGCTGCTGGGCGGACAGGGGAACGACATCCTGGCGATCAGCGACACCCTCTTCGCCCTGCTGGCGGGGGGAGGAGGCTCCGACACACTTCGCCTGGACGGCAACCTGAACCTGAACCTGACGACCCTGCCGCCGGGGAACCGCCTGGAAAGCATCGAGCGGATCGACCTGAATGCGAGCAGTGGTTCCAACACCCTGACGCTATCCTTTACCGATGCCCTGGCGCTGTCGGACACGACCCACACCCTGACAATCGATGGCGGAGCGGGGGACACCTTGACGGTCACTGGAGCCGCCGGTTCCAGCTCTTCCTTCGAGCCAGGCTACCTTGTCCTCCGCCTCGGTCTGACCACCCTCCGAATCAGCCTCAGCATCACGACCATCAACATTGTGCCTTGATCTGTCTCTGACCGGCCTTCCTGCCTCTCGCACTGAGGAAAAAGTGACCGGCAGATACCACCATCGTGCTCTGGTCAAGTCAGGACAGCGAAGAACCCAGAGGCTGCTACCCCTCTGGGTTCTCGTTGGTTTGCTGGCGTGGGTGATGTCACTCCCACCCACTACCCCCAGCCTTCAGGCTGGTGCGTTGAACCAGGCAACGCTACTGGAATAAATTGGCGCCGTACAAGTCACGAAAGCGACGAGAAACTTACAGGAGTTGAACCTGTAACCTCCACAATGAAAATGTGGTGCTCTACCAGGTGAGCTAAAGTTTGTAAGCCTTCGTTGTGGGGCACGGTCGCCAGAGCGCCCAGAGGGAGTCGAACCCTCACATCCGCCATGGCAAGACGGCAGGCAGCCGCTACATCATGGGCGCAGGGCTATTGCAGGTCAGTCGATTGTCGGGGAACCGGAGTTGGTTCGAGCAGGGTCGGAGGGAGTCGAACCCTCACCTCAGCGGTTAAAAGCCGCGTACGCTGCCATTACGCCACGACCCCAGCAGTGGAGTCGGGCCACGTTTACTTCGCATGCATTCTCTCCAGTGGTCACTTACACTCGCAGCGAACCACTATGACAGTGGATTGTCGCATTTGCTGGCGTGTGTCGCGTTCTGCAGGAATAGAGCGACGACTGACGAAGGAGGTTCGCCATTATTTTTCGAGACGAGCGCCGGATTCAATCGCCCAGGCCGCTGGCGAGAAAGGCCGCCCACACGCGGGCATGGCCGGGCTTGCCTTCTGTGGGTTTCTCGACTTTGCCGCTGCCGCTGATCGCTTTTGGCAACGGACCCCGACCGACGGCCCACTCGGAGATGCGTTCGGGGTTGTGCAGCATCGCCAGCTGCGCGCGACGTAATGCCTCGGCGGGGCCGATCGGTTCCTTCGACTGCCAGAGCTGACGGTAGAAGAGACTCATCAAGGCCGCAGTCGGCTCGTCGTCCACCTTCCACAGGCTGGCGACGACGTTCTTGCAGCCGGCGACGTGGAAGGCGCGGGTCAGGCCGAAGACGCCCTCGCCGCCGGCGGTTTCGCCTAACCCCGTTTCGCAGGCGCTGAGGACAGCAAGGTGCATCTTGCGCAGGTCGAGGCCAACGAGCGCCTCGGCGGTGATGATGCCGCGGTTCGGCGTGTCGGGCAGATTCGCGCCGGCGCAGACGAGGCCGGACAGGACCAGCGGACTGCGTGCGCCGGCGGTGACGCGCTCGCCTCTCACGCGCTCGAACAACTGCGGATCGAGTTGCAACACGCTGCGAAAACGGGCGTCGGCGAAGAAACCGTGGGTCGCCAGGTGGGCTATCTCTACCCTCGGTAGATCGGAAAGCAGTGTCGCCACGGTGGCAGTGTTACCTTCACGCCGGACGATGCGACGGTCTCCCGCCAGCGCGACCAGTTGCTCCAACTCCTTGCGTGTGCCAGGCAGCGCCTTCCAGGTGACGCCCTCGCTGGCGGGACTTCGCAGCGCCAGTTCAGTGGGTTTCGCGGGCTTCTCATCGTAGCTGACGCCACCCAGGGCCAGCAGCGTGGGCTTTTCGGTGGTCTTGTTCCTGGGGCGTGTCAGGTGATCGAGCAGGTACGGGCCATGCGGCACCACGGCCAGCGTGTAGCGCTCTAGCAGGCGTGCCTTCTTCTCGTCGAGCAGCGCCGGCCAGGGCAGACGATTTAGCGCTGCGTCGGGGGAAACGTACAGCTTCTTCAATCCGGAAGGCAGGTGTTTCGCCAGCGGGGCCCACAACTCCTGATACATCGCGGTGGCGTAACGCGGTTCGGCGTCGGCACCCTCGATCAGGCTCTGGCGCCATAGATGCAGGGTGGCTTCGATGGCTTTCGCCTCGCCCAGTTCGACGCGGATAATCCTGTCGCGCGTGACCACGAAGGCGACGTAACTGGGAAGGCGGCGCTCGCCCTTCTTACCCTTCACGTTAGGGTCCTGCTCGAACCGCGTGTAGCGCAGCAGGTCGAGGAAGGCCACGTCGACGGGTAGCGCCTTCTGCAATTCGGCCGGCGTGCGTGTGGCTTGCTCCTGGGCACGCTTCAACTCCGGCAGCAGCGGCAGCAGTTTCTCGCGGACCTGACGCAGTTCCTCGTCGATGGCGTCCAAGCCGGCGTCGCGCGCCTTTGCCTTGCTGGCATCCACGGCCGTCAACAGCAGTCGTTCGCGTTCGCGCCGCAGGGTCGTTTGGGCATCCCACAACTGGCGTGCTTCCGGTGATTCCGCTGCTAGCGCCGCCAGGTGGCGTTGCTCGACGACGCGGGTCAATGCCGCCTTGGTCAGCCAGAGAGCGGAATAGGCATTGACCGTCGGCAGGTGCCCCGTCACGGTCAGGTAGGCATCCTTGCTCAGGGGTTGCTCACTGGCGTAGTTCAGCGCCGTCGCCTCATCCCCCGATCCCGCCAGCACAACCACCGATGCGGCGGACATCGCCAGGGCCCTGACGATAAAGCGGCCCGCCTTCCGCATTCCGCTTGATCCTGCGCCGCCGCCAGGTTGCTTAGACTCAGGGCCAAGTCCGGGATGCCTGTCGGATACCGTGAGGCGGGGTAGAGCTTCTCGTACATCTCCAGTGCCCTGCGATACAGCGGCTCTGCCTTGCCGTACTCGCCTGGAGCGTGGCGCCGCGCCGCCAGGTTGCTTAGACTGAGGGCCAAGTCCGGATGCTCCCTGTCGGATGCCGTGAAGCGGGGTACGTTTCTCCTGCATCGCTAGCACCTGGTGATAGTGGCTCTGCTCTGCGATACTCCGCCTGAGCCTCGTATAGTGCCGCCAGGTTGTTCAGGCTCAAGACCAGGGCCGGATGCCCCGTGGGATACCATGAAGCGGGGTAGAGCTTCATTCATCTCCAGGAGCTCGGCGGTAGAGCGGCTCCGCCTTGCTGTACTCCGCCTGAGCCTGGTACAGCATGCCAGGTTGTTCAGGCTCCTGGCCAGGTCCGGATGCCCCGTGGGATAATGCGCACCTGGATAAGGAAGCTCAATCATCTCCAGGGCCCGGCGGTAGAAAGGCTCCGCCTGCTGTGACCTGCCTGGAGCCTGCGAAGCAGCAGCGCCAGGTTGTTCAGGCTGGTGGCCAGGTTAGGATGACCCATCGGATAAAGGCGAGGACGGATACCCCTTCCTCATGCATCTCCGCGCCGCCCGGCGGTAGAGCGGCTCCGCCTGCTGTACCTGCCTGAGCCTGGTACAGATACGCCAGGTTGTTGAGGCTGGTGGCCGGAGTTCTGTCGGATACCGTGAATCGGGGTAGAGCTTCTCGCATCTTTAGGGGCTCGGCGGAAGAGCGGCTCTGCCTTGGCGTACTCCGCCTGAGCCGTGTACAGCCCTGCCAGGTTATTCAGGCTGATGGCCAGTTCTGATGTCCTATTGGCGCCGCGAGGACGGATACTGCTTCAGTCATCTCCAGGGCCCGGCGGTAGAGCGGTTTCCCGCCTTGCCGTACTTCGCCTGAGTCTCGTTTACAGCAGCGCCAGGTTGTTCAGGCTGGTGGCCAGCTCTTGATGCCCCGTTGGATACTGCGATGCGGGGTAAAGCTTCTCTCGCATCTCCAGGGCCCGGCGGTACAGCGGCTCCGCCTTGCTGTACTCTGCCTGAACTCGGTAGAGATCCGCCAGGTTGATAAGACTGGTGGCCAGGTTTGGGTGCCCCGTAGGATAGTGTGAAGCGGGGTAGAGCTCGGCCATCTCCAGGGCCCGGCGGTAGAGCGGCTCCGCCTTGCTGTACTCCGCACGAGCGTGGTACAGCAGCGCCAGGTTGTTCAAGCTGGTGGCCAGGTTTGGATGCCCCGTGGGGTAGCGGGAGATAGGGTAGAGCTTCTCCCGCATCTTCAGGGCTTGGCCAAAGTACTCTTCTGCCATTGCGAATTGCTGGAACTGCCTGGCCAAAAACCCGATCGTGTTGAGACTCTCGGCCAGTTCCGCATGGCCATCGGGGTACCACTTAGCGGGTGTACAGCTTCTCGCGGGCCATCCGCACAGCCAGAAACAGCTTGATTGCTTCCTCTAAGCTTCTCGCCTGCCAGTGGGCCTGCTCTGCCCGGGCGAACATCTGCCGTGCTTCCTCGATGGCGCGCTGGCGCTCCTCGCTGATTCGCTCCGGCGGGGCGGCGCTCCAGGCGACACTCACACTCAACACCACCATTAGCAGCGGGTGCATGGGGGCTCTCTCCAGGGGAGGTGTTCTTGTTTGGGCCGCATATCGGTGGTGGCGTGCGCCAGGAATTTTTCAAGCACGCGGCGGTAAATCGGGGGCAAGCGCAAATAGGCTGGTAGAGCGAATGCATGGGGCACACGCGGCCTCGATCAAGGGAGTTGATACGATGCGATGGATGACATTGGGTGCGCTGAGCGGCGCGGTCGTGCTGGCCGGGACGCTGGCGGCCCTGGCCCAGCCGCCGGGGAAAGGGCCGGATCGACGAGATCGTCCCCGGGCAGATGATCGGGTCAAACAACTCGAAGACGAGGTGGCCCAGCTGCGCGATCAGCTGAAGCGAGCCGAGGAGCAGCTCCGCCAGAAGGACGGGAACCGGGGCAAAGACGACCGTCCGCGCGATGGTGACCGTCCGGGCCGTGGACCCGACGCGCGGCGCGATGGCCGTGGCCCGGGTCCCGAGAAAGCCAAGGATCGCCCACGCGACGGCGAGCGTCCAGGGCGTCGGCCGGAAGCGCGCGATGGCCGTGGCCCGGGTGGGCCGCCCGAAGCACGGGATGGCCGTGGCCCAGGCCGTCCACCCGAGGCGCGAGATGGCCGTGGCCCGGGTCGTCCACCCGAGGCGCGCGATGGCCGTGGCCCTGGTGGGCCGCCCGAAGCACGGGATGGCCGTGGTCCAGGGCGTCCGCCGGAAGCACGGGATGGCCGTGGTCCAGGGCGTCCACCCGAGGCTCGGCGTGAGCAGGGACCAGGGCGTCGTCCGAGCGTGATGGCCGTGGGCCAGGTCGCCGGCCGGAGTTTTCGCGGAGCATCGGGGACCGGGTCGCCGGCCGGAAGCACGGCACGGTCGTGGTCCAGGGCGACGTCCGGAAGCGCAGGGACATCAGTCCAGGGCGGCGTCCCGAGGCTCGCGAGGGCCGAGGCTGGGGAGAACATCGGCGTCCGGAGCGCCCAGGGATGGATCGGCGTCCCGAGGGACGTGGTCCGCAGGGCTTCGGCTTCGGTCCTCCAGGTTTCCGTGGTCCGCCGCCGTTCGCTCGTGAGGGAGCCCGAGGTTTTGGTCCGCCCGCGTTCCGTGGGCGGGGACCGGAAGCGAATCGTCAGCCGGAACGCTCGGAATGGGGTCGCCGTCCAGAAGGGCGTGGCCCTGGCTTTGGTCCTCCGGGTTTCCGTGGTCCACCGCCGTTTCGTGGGTGGGGACGGGAAACGGATCGTCGACCGGAGCGTCCGGGGATGGACCGACGACCCGAGGGCCGTGGGCCGCGCGATGGCCAGCGTCCGGGGATGGATCGGCGTCCCGAGGGACGTGGCCCTGGGTTCGGTCCTCCGAGTTTCGCGGACCGCCGCCGTTCGCCCGAGATGGGGCGCGGAACTTTGGTCCGCCGGCGTTTCGTGGACGTGGACCGGAAGCGGATCGTCGACCGGAGCGTCCGGAATGGGATCGACGTCCCGAGGGACGTGGGTCGGGCGGTGATGGCGAGTGGTTGCGGGCCCGGCCTCGATCGGCGAGGGTTGACGCCGTGTCCGGACAATTACTAATTGCGTTCCTGTCTCAGATGGTGTGAACTGATTCGACGTCGCTGGATGACTGGTTCGAGCGACACGCCGGGCGCGATCCCTTCCCCTTCGCGCCCGGTTTTTTCCGTTCCTAACGAGGTCTAACCCCATGCTCCGCTTCCTGGGCGCTGGAGCCGTTGGCTCGCTCGCCGTCATGGTTTACCTGGCCAACCTGATGTTTCAGCCGGGAGGGATCGAAGGGCCGCCTGGAGGGCCTCCCGGGGGGCCGCGCGGTGGACCGGGCGGAGGTGGTCCGCCGGGGATGGGCGCCCGGCGCGACATCGTCAAGCAGTTCGACAAGGATAAGAACGGCTGGCTGAATGCCGAGGAGCGCAAGGCGGCCCGGGCGTTCGTGCAGAAGCAGGGGCGAGGTCGGCCCGGTGGGATGGGGCCCGGTGGGTTTGCGCCGCAGCAGATGCTGGCCACGGAGATACTGAAGGCGGCCGACACGAACAAGGACGAGAAGCTGAGCCGCGAGGAGCTGGTTGAGGGGGCGCGGAAGTTCTACCGCGCGGCGGGTGGCAAGGCCGAGCAGGGTCTGCGCGAGGCGCAGTTGGCCGAGGCGATCAATCGCCTGCTGCCCCGTCCCGAGGGACCGCCTGGCGGCTTCCCGATGGGTCCGATGGGTGGTCCGGGTGGTCCCGGCGGTGGCCCGGGTGGAGGAGCCATCGGTGGCCCCGGTGGGTTCATCGGCGGTGGTCCGGGTGGTCCGGGTGGAGGCCTCGGTGGTCCGGGTGGCCCCGGGGGTGCTCCGGGGATGTTTCCGGGCCAGGTGCTGCCGGAGCCGCTGCAAAATCGGCTGGAGCTGACGGAGAAGCAGAAAAAAGAGGTCGCGGAACTCCAGAAGGACGTGGACGCACGCCTGGCGAAGATCCTGACGGCCAGCCAGCGTCGCACGCTTGATCAGGTGCGCCCGGGCTTCGGTGGCCGCGGGGGTGAGCGTGGCGCCGGGGGACCGGGTGGTCCGGGTGAAGGTGGGCCAGGAGCCGGCGGCCCTGGTGGCCCCGGCTTCCCAGGGGGTGGCCCTCCTGGTGGTGGTCCGGGGGGCTTCCCAGGTGGTGGCCCTCCGGGCGGCTTCGGTGGGCCGCGCTTCGGCCCAGGGACGATATTTGCTGGCACGCTGGTGCGCCAGGCCGATACCGACAAGGATGGGCAGGTGACCGAGAAGGAACTGGTCAGCGCTGCGGAGAAGCTGCACAAGGAGGCCGACGCCAACAAGGATGGGCAGATCACGCAGGCAGAACTGGCTGATCGCCTGGGCAAGCTGATGGAGGCGGGGAGTGAGTTTGGGCCGGGCGGTGGGCGCGGCGGTCGGGGTGGCCGTGGCGGCTTCGGTGGCCCCGGCGGTCCCGGTGGCCGGGGCGGACGGGAGCCCGGCAAGCCAGGGCCCGAGGTCAAACCGGACGAGGTGAAGCTCTACGACAAGGAGTCGCTCTACGATTCGAAGGTGCTGCGCACGCTGTTCCTGCAGTTTGAGAACGACGACTGGGAAGCCGAGATGGCCGACTTCAAGGGCACCGATGTCGAGGTGCCGGCCACGCTGACCGTGGATGGCAAGAAGTATCCCCTGGTGGGCGTCCACTTCCGCGGCATGTCGTCGTTCGGCATGGTGCCGGCCGGCTCGAAACGCTCGCTGAATCTGTCGCTGGACCTGGTGGACAGCAAGCAGCGTTTGCTGGGTTACAAGACGCTCAACCTGCTGAACGCGGCCGACGATCCGTCGTATCTGCACACCATCCTGTACTCCCAGGCGGCGGGCGCGTACATCCCGACGCCGAAGGCGAACCTCGTCCGGGTGGTGATCAACGGGAAGTTGTGGGGCGTCTATGTGAACGTCCAGCAGTTCGACAAGGTGTTCCTCCAGGAGCACTTCAAGACGACGAAGGGAACGCGCTGGAAGGTGCGCGGCAGCCCCGGCGGGCGCGGTGGGCTGGAGTACGTCGGCGACGACATCGAGGCCTACCGTCGGCAGTTCGAGATCAAGAGCAAGGAGTCGGAGAAGGCCTGGAAGGCGCTGGTCACGCTGTGCCGGACGCTGAACCAGACGCCGGCCGACAAGCTGGAGAAGGCGCTGGAGTCGATGCTGGACATCGACGGGGCGCTGTGGTTCCTGGCGCTGGACGTGGCGCTGATCAACAACGATGGCTACTGGGTGCGTGCCAGCGATTACTCGCTGTACCTCGACGAGAAGGGCAAATTCCATCTCGTACCCCACGACATGAACGAGACGTTCAGCTCCGCGATGGGTGGACCGGGCGGCTTCGGCGGTCGTGGCGGTCCGGGTGGTCCGGCTGGCGGCCCAGGTGGTCCAGGCGGTCCGGCTGGTGGCCCCGGTGGTGGTCCGGGTGGCCGGGGTGGCTTCGGTGGCGGAGGCGTGGAACTGGATCCGCTGGTGGGGCTGACCGATGCGCGCAAGCCGTTGCGCAGCAAACTGCTGGCGGTGCCCGCGCTGCGCGAGCGCTACCTGCGCCACGTGCGCACCATCGCCGAGCAGCAGCTCGACTGGAAGAAACTTGGCCCCGTGGTCAAGCACTATCGCGATCTTGTGAAAGCCGAGGTGGAACGCGACACGCGAAAGCTGTACTCGCACACCGCCTTCCTGAACGCGACGGCTGACGAGGTGGAGGAGGGCGGCCCCGGGCGTGGTCCCGGCGGCCTGAGCCTCCGCGCCTTCGCCGACCGTCGTCGGGCCTTCCTGCTGGCTCATCCGGAGGTGGTGAAGGTCGGTTCGGCGACGGACGAGCGGAAATAGCCCGCTCTGGCACGGCGTTCGCGAGGGGAGCGGTTCCTGTATAGTTGTGGGGAGTAGTCTTGCGCTGCCCCGGAGGAACCGCTCCCATGTCTGTCGATGCGCGCCACAACCCCTATCGCCCGCTGATCATCCTCGGGGTCATCATCACCCTGGCCGTGGTGCTCGGGCTGGCCAGCAAGGTGTTCATTCCCATTGCCCTGGGCATCTTGCTGACCTTCATTCTGGCGCCGGCGGTGGCCCTGTTGCAGGCGCGCGGTCTGCGTCGGCGGCATGCCGTAGTTCTCGTGGTGGTCATCACCATGGTGTTGCTCGGCCTGCTGGCCGCGGGCCTGGCCATCCAGCTGCGCGAACTGGCCACCGATCTTCCTCACCACAAGTTGCAGATCACCACCAAGGTGCGCGATCTCACCGGACGCGGGCCCGGGCTGTTCGAGAACCTCACTCGCCTGCTCGACGAGATCAACGCCGAGGTTCAGAAGGATCGCGTCCGCACTCCGGAGATGGTGGTCCCCGTCCGCGTGCAACCCGAGCGCACCAGCAGTGTCACCCTCCTGTCGTTGATTGCCGGCCCGCTGGCGGGCACCCTTGGCGCGATCAGTCTCACCATCGGCCTCACCGTGTCGATGCTCATCCTGCGCGAAGATCTGCGCAACCGCCTGTTTCTCCTGCTGGGCGATGGGCACCTGACCACCACCACCCGCGCGATGGACGAGGTGTCGCAACGCATCAGCCGCTACCTGATCACCCAGGTGGTGCTGAACGCCTCCTTCGGCACGTTGTTCGGCCTGGGGTTGTGGGCCATGGGTGTCAACTACGCCCTGGTCTGGGGGGTGCTGGCCGCCTTTCTCCGCTTCGTGCCGTACGTCGGCACCTGGATGGCCGTGGTCTTCCCCGTCCTGGTCAGCCTGGCCACATTCGAGGGCTGGCTGCGCCCGCTGGGCGTCATCGGCTACGTCGTCTTCCTGGGCGCGATGGCCAACTACGTTGTCGAACCGATGCTCACCCTGCGGGCCACCGGGGTCACGCCCATCGCCCTGGTGGTGGCCATGGCCTTCTGGACGTATCTGTGGGGCCCCATCGGCCTGATACTCTCCACGCCGATCACGGTGTGCCTGTCGGTGCTTGGCAAGCATGTGCCGTCCCTGCATTTCCTCGATGTGCTCCTGGGCACGGCTGCCCCACTGGACGTGGACATGAAGTACTACCAGCGGGTGATCGCCCACGACGAGATCGAGGCCAGTGATCTCATCGAGGAGTTCCTGGCGGAGCACACCCCCGAAGGGCTCTTCGACCAGGTGATTCTGCCCGCGCTGGCCCGGGCCCGGCAGGACCGCGAGCGCGGCAACCTGCGCGAGGATGAGATGATGGCGCTGGTGCGGATGACGCGCGAGCTGCTGCAGGCATCGCTGGGCGACATCACCGAGGGAGAAACCAGCGTGGTGATGACCTGCTGCCCAGCCTACGATGCGCTGGATACCCTGGCGGTGGAACTCCTGGTACGCAGCCTGTCGGGGCGAGCGCGCATGCATGTCGTGGCCAGCGATGCCACCGCGTCGGACCTGCTGGCCTCCATCGAGGAGCGCGAGCCCGCGCTGGTCTGCCTGGTAGGGCTGCCACCGGCTGGAAGCTCGCGGCTTCGCTACCTGTGCAAGCGGCTGCGCGCCCGCTTCCCGCAGCTGTCGGTGGTCGTGGGCCTGTGGGGCATCGGAGCCGACGATAACCTGGCCGAGCAGTTGCGCGCGGCGGGCGCCTCGCAGGTAAGCACCAACCCGGCCGCCACACGCGCGCAGATCATCCCGCTGTTGCAGGTGGCTCAGCATCTGGAAACGGTGTGAGGGACTCATCTCCGCGAGTATCTGTGGGGGTAGCGCCAGCGGGATAGCCTCGACATCCTCGGGCTGGGGGGGGACAATGACATGAATGCCGCTGCGCTCGTTGTTCCTCGGCACGTCCACGGAGCCCGACCATGCCTCTACTCGATCACTTCCATCCGCCGCTGTACGGCCGTCGGCACTGGGAGGCGTTTCATGCCATGTGGGCTTCCTGCATCGCCTCCTCTCTCAACAAGATCCTGCCCAAGGACTACTTCGCCGAGTCGCAGGTCCACACTGGCTCGCGCGTCGAGGTGGACGTGGCGACGTTCGATGAGGGACCCACCAGCGGCGGTGGTGGGGTCGCCACGCTGCCGCAGACGGCGCCAGTCCTCGCGCCGCCCGAGTTGACGCTACCGGCCACGTTTCCACCCACGTTCGGGGTGCGCGTCTACGAACTATCTGCCGGGCCGACGCTGGTGGCGGCGGTCGAGCTGGTGTCGCCGGGCAACAAGGATCGCGACGAGACACGCCGGGCCTTCGCGGCCAAGTGTGCCGCTCAGCTGCAGCAGGCCGTCGGGCTGATCGTGGTGGACATCGTGACCAACCGCCACGGTCGGCCGTTCGCCGATCTGATGGCGCAGATGTATCCCGGGCAGGAGCTGACGACCGATCCATCGCTGGCAGCGGTGTCGTTCCGACCGGTGCGCGTCCGCGGCGTCGATTCGCTGGAGGTACGGGTGCGCGCGCTGGAGGTGGGCCAGACCCTGCCGGAACTGCCGCTGGCGCTGGGCGGGCTGGGGCATGTGATGGTGAACCTGGAAGCGACGTATGAGGAGGCCCGCGAGCGCGCTCGGCTCTGACCGCCCGCGCTGCGCGATGCATCCAACGCCCTTGGTGAATCAGTCGAGGATGCGCGGATCGACGTCGTGGGCGATGCAGGCGACGCAATCGCCCTGCCCCACCTGCGTCGGCGCACGGGTGGCGATGAGCACGCCCGCGGAGTTGGCTACCACGGGGACCGGCTCGCGGTCGGGCCGCTCCAGGAAGTGGATCTGCCCCACCACCTGCCCCTGACGCACGTCGGCACCCAGCGGCACCATGTTCTCGTACAGGCCCGACTCCGGCGCGAAGCGGTAGTCGTCGCGGTCCAGTGCCTGCACCCAGCGCGTCGGCGGGAGCCCCAGGCTGGCGCGCGTCTGCTCCTGGCCCTGCAGCACGCCGAAGTGCACCAGGACGTTGCGCAGGCCCGACTGCGTGAGCTGATGCACCGCCGCGGTCACGTTCTCGCTGCCGCCCATCTCTGTGGTGATGACAATCCTACCCTGGTTCTCGGCCTCGACGGGCAACAGGCCGGTGCCGGCGATGTCGGTGTAGAGGAAGGCGAAGTCGCCGTTCCAGGCCAGGGTACCATCGCGCATCTTGCGGCGCTGGTCAGGGTCGGGCACCAGGTGCATGTGGGCGCAGGGATAGAAATCGGTGCTGCGCCCGCCGGTGTGCATGTCGATGACGATGTCGGCCGCAGGGAACAGCACGGTGGTGAGAAAGTGGGCGATCTGCTCGGTCATGGTGCCATCGGGCCGGCCGGGGAACGAGCGGTTGAGGTTCTTGCCGTCCCAAGGCGACAGGCGCGTTGCGGCGCGCACGGCCGGCAGGTTGAGTGCGGGCAGGAGGATGATGCGGCCGCGCACCTGGTCGGGCTGCAGCTCGCGCATCAGCTTGAGGATGGCGATGGGGCCGGGGTACTCGTCGCCGTGGTTGCCGGCCATCACCAGGGCGGTGGGCCCGGGGCCGTTGTTCAGCACGGCGATGGGCAGCATCAGGTTGGCCCAGCCGCCCAGGTTGTGCGAGTAGGGCACGCCGAGGTAGCCCAGTTGTTTGCCGGGCCGGGCGAGATCGACCGTGAGATAGAGCGGACTGGCGGCCATTACTTCTCCTTGTCGGCGAGGATGCGGCGCGCTTGCAGGTCGTAGCGCTGGCCCGCGCTCAGCGAAACGTGGTCGGGTTTCCCCTTCTCGGGGGGACGCGAGGCATCGTAGAAATGTACCTGGTGCTTGCCCACCACCTCGGCCCGGCTGCCCTGGACGATGATGGCCGTTGCCTCGTCGAGGCCGATGCCGAGATACTGCGGAATGAGTTTCATGAGAGCGGTCATGTCCGTGAAGCGTTTCCGCTGCGCGAAGTGTTGGTCGATGGCGACGCCGGGGAGAAAGGCGAAGCCGCGTTCGTAGCCCTCGTAGGCGGGATCGAAGTTGGTGAAGACACCACCCCGGCACAGGTAGTCGCCCTGGATGGTGGCGCCAGCGGAGCTACCACCGATGACCCCACCGCGCTTCAACACGTCGTGCATGAGTGGCAGCAGGGCGGTGCCCTCGTAGGAATCGACGAAGCGCCACTGTCGGCCGCCACCGAACCAGATGCCGGTCGCCTCGCGCATCGCGGTGAGGTACTCGGGACTTTCAACGACCTCGCGGGTAATGCCGGGTAGCACGGTGACCTGGGCACCTAGCTTGCGCATCACCTCTGGCATGCGGTCGCGGAGCATGGGCAGGGGTGGCACGGCGGTGGGAAGGACGACGATCTTCGCGTTCTTGCCACCCGCCAGGGTGACGAAGCGTTCGAGTAAGCCTGACGGCATGCCGCCACCACCCACGATGACCAGCGTCCCCTGCGGCACGACCGGCGTGCCGACCTGGCGCGGGGGGAAGTTCTCCCGGCGATCGCGGGCCGCCCGGCGGAGTGCCGTCAGGTCCTCCACCTGCTTCCCGGACAGGTCGATGGCGCGGGCGGCGCGGCTCGGTCCCGGCGCGAGACGGATGGTTACCTTGCCGGATCCGGAAACGCTGAGTTCTCGGCCCTGCACCACCAGGGCTGCACCCGGGCTGACCTCGAAGGCGACCTGACCTTCCAGGGGAAAGCGGGCCTGTTCGCTGCGCGAGACGACCGCGTCGGGGATCAGGCGGCCCAGCTCGCTGATGGCGGGGCCGGCGCAACCCATGGCCAGAGGCAGCGAAGGCGGGGTCATGGCACCGGGCGGCAGGGTGTCGAACCAGATCCCCGTCATCCCCTTCAGATCGGGTAGGCTCGTGCCGGGGCGATGCAGGCGAACCTCGGCGGGCGCGAAGCGGGTGGCCCACTCCTTCTCGCTGCCCTGCCCCGCCACAACGAGCAGACGCGCCTTCTTGCCGCCGGCCAGTTCGACGAAGCGGGCGAACACCGCGGCGTTGGCCTCGCTGGCCAGGAGGATCGGCGCGGGCACACCAGCGGGGTCGAGGCGCGAGGCGGCCGCAGGCGTCAGCGTCAGCTAGCGGTCGGCCCCGGCGAGGTGGTAGATCTCGGCGGTGCGCTCGAAGGCCTGGCCGCGCGTGCCCTGCAGGGTCAGCTTCCGCGGAGCGAGCAAGCCCAGCGCATCAGGAATGTCGAGATGGCGCAGAATCCCCAGGAAGTGCGGGCCGTCGCGGTGCGAGGTCGGCGGATCGACGGCGATGACCTCGGTGAAGGCCGGGTCGAGAAGTGCCGCGTAGGCGGCGAGGATGCCGGCCTGGCCCCGGCCGACGATGCGCCAGCCGCCCTTGCCGGTGGGATCGAGCAGCTTCCGCGTGGCGAGAATGTCGTGGACGCGCCCCAGATCGACGGTCTTGCCGAGGGAGCCGCATACGAGCGTTCGACGGTGTTGGGTGGGTTCTTGCGCGTCCAGGCGGTCGAGTTGATCCGCGCGGGGACAGCAGGTGAACCTCGCCGGTGCCGGCGGCCTGGGCGGCCCAGTCGGGGTAGCGCTGGAACGGCCCTTCGCCCTCGCTCAGGACGACCAGCGTGCGCGTGTCGGCTGGTTTGTGCTGCACGCGGGAGAAGATCGAGGCGCGCACCTCCGGTTCGGTGACGATGAAGCCGGCGTGCCACTTGCCGCCCTCGATCTCGCCGCCAGAAGACGACGGCAGACGCGTGGCCGGCTTCACCTCGCCGAGGTGCATGAACGGGCCCTGGCGCAGGTGGGCGAGCTGCTTTTTGTGCCAGGCGGCGAAGCCAGGTTTCTCGGGGAGCGTGACCCGGCCACGGGGGATGAAGGTTTCATCGATGGAGGCGTTGAGCGCATCGCGGGGCAGGTCGGCGTCGGTGGCAAAGACGCGAAGCTGCTCGCCGGGCAGCGGCGCATCGTCTGCATCCTTGATGGATCGCTTTTCTCCGCGCAGGTGCTCGTCGAAGAAGCGGAAGATGGCGATGCGCAGATCGGGACGATAGTCGTGCCCGCCGGGGCTGATGTGCTCGGCGACCAGGCCCGGCTTGCCGTGGAGAGTGTAGAGGTCACGCAGTCGGGCGATGATGCGGCGGTTGCCGTCCATCGGGAAGATGGGGTCGTTGTCGGAGTTGGCGAAGAGGAGTGGGCGTGGGGCGATGAGGGCGGCGAGCGTGGTCCACTCCCAGCGGTGCAGGTTGACGACGAACATGCAGTCGCAGTGGCCGTTGACGACCCGGTTGCCGACGTAGCTGGGCAGGTCGCTCATGCCGCTGACGGGGACGGCGACCTTGACGCGCTCGTCCGCGGCAGCGACCCACACGGTGGTGGCGCCGCCACCGGAGATGCCGGTGACGCCGATGCGAGCGGGATCGACTTCGGGGCGGCTGACCAGGTAGTCGATGCCGCGGATGCCGTTCCAGCACTCGACGCCAGCGGGGGTGTAGCCCAGCGAGTGCCACCACCAGCGGTTGAGCATGTAGGTGCCGTGGTGCTTGCCGGCGATCTCACCGAGCTGGAGTGTGTCGACGATCAGGCAGATGTAGCCATGTCGGGCGAACCACATGCCATGATCCTGGAAGGCGGTCTTGTTGCCATCGCGGCCCCGGCCCGAGTGGCCGCACACGTAGAGGATGGCGGGTAGCTTGCCGGTGATCGTCTTCGGGCGGTAGAGGTTGGCGGTGACGTAGAGGCCGGGCTTGCTCTGGTAGTGCAGCTTCTCGATGACGACGCTGTCGCGCGTGAGAGTGCCGGTGACGGTGGCCCTGAGCGGTGTGCGCTCGGGCAGGGGCCAGAGGCCGAGCATGTCGAGATATTCACGACGCAGGCGCGGGGTGCGTTCCTGCCACTCCTTCAGGCTCTTCGCGCCGTCGAGGAAGCGTTCGTGGATGAGCTTCGTTTCGCGCTGGAGGAAACGGTCGGCAGCCAGGTCGCCCGGGGTGGTCTGGGCGGAGACAGAGCCGGCGACGAGGCACCAGGCCACGAGGGCGAGCAGGACAGGCGCGACAGGCATGGGGGGAATCACTCCTTGCGCGGGGCAGAACCGCCGATCACCAGCGAGGGGTTGAGGAAGAGCCAGCAGAAGGCGGCGCCGAGGTGCATGGCGACAAAGACGCCGAGGGCGAGGTTCCAGCCACCGGCTTCCTGGAGACGCGGCAGGTACTTGACGAAGGCCCAGGCACCGAGGTTGCCGACCATGTTCATCAGGCCAAAGATGATGGCGAGATACTTGCCGCCCACGTCGATGCACAGCGCGTAGGCGCAGGGGGAGCTAAAGGTGAAGATGAACGCGCCGAGGCCGAAGATCAGCGTGGCGAAGTAGACGTTGTCGATGGGGTAGGCGGCGAGGTAGAAGACGCAGGCGCCCAGGAGGCTGGCCAGGGCGACGCCGTTGCGGGCGGCCCAGCGGCTGTGGGTGCGCGTCAGGACGTAGTCGGACAGCGCACCGCCGACCAGCCCGCCGACGAACAGCGCGATCTGCAGCATGGAGGTCAGCTCGGCGGCGGCCTCGCGCGTCAGGCCCCGCGCCTCCTGATAGTAGGTGGGCATCCAGATATCGAAGAGACGGTTGGCGCCAGCGCGGAAGCCCTGCTGCGTGTAGATGAGCACCAGGGTGAGGATAGCCAGGACCGTCAGCGCGCCGGCCTGGCTGACCAGGGGGGAGGACGTTTCGGCCGGTGCTGCACTGGTAGCGGGGCCGGCGGCGATGCCGGTGCGATCCTCGCCGCGCTGCAGGTGGTCACTGGTAGGCGCGGTGTCCGTGTTGCTGGGGGCATCGAGCGTGGCAGGCGGCAGGGAAAAGCCGCGAATGATGGCCAGCTCGGCCTCGTTTACGCCGGGATGCTCCTCGGGACGCCGGCGGAACCACCAGGCGAACCAGGCGGCCCAGAGCAGGCCGGGCACCATGAACACGAGGAAGATGTTGCGCCAGCCCAGGGGGCCGAGCATCCAGCCGGTGGCGACGGTGCCGATGGCGCCGCCGAGCACCATGAAGCTGTTGAGTAGCGCGGTGGCGATGCCGCGCCGGCTGGCGGGGTACCAGGCCTGGAGGATGACGGTAGCGCAGGGGAAGATGCCGGCCTGCAGCGCGCCGATGGCCAGGCGTCCGGTGTAGAGGCCGAAGTACGATTCGGCCCAGGCGGTAGCGCCCAGCGCCAGCGACCAGCCGACGGTGAACAGGACCAGGGCCCACTTGGCGCCGAGGAACTGCGCCACCATGCCGGAGGGCACCTGCATGAAGGTATAGGAGAGGAAAAAGGCGGAGAGGATGTCGCCCATTTCGAGGCGGGAGATCCCGAGCTCGCCCTCGATGGTGGTGACTGCGGGATTGATGCAGTTGCGCTGGACGTAGTTGATGGCGGTGACAACGAGGAGAGCGGCCAGGACGTAGTGCCGGATCAGAGTGGGGCGCGCAGGTGTGCTCACGGGGTCGTCTCGCGGAAGGCGGGTCAGGCGTCGTGTAGCGAGAATACGCCAGCCGGCCTGTCACGACAAGCATTTACCCCAGAAGCACGTGTTCCCAGGCGATCAATCGTCCAGGAGAGAAGAGGGGGCCGGAACGGGCCCTTCCTTTCCCAGGGCGAGTTGTTCGATCCGCTGGAGCGTGGCGATGTACTGCTGTAACTGAGGCAGCAGCTCGGGATGATCCCGGCACAACTCCTCGGGCGAACGGTCTGGTGCCTCCTGCCAATCCGTCAGCAAATCATTCAGGATCTGAACCATGGGCGTCTCCTCGAACGATGAGGGTCCGTTATCTATAAACGCAAAATCGGAGCGCGACCGGACAAAAATTATCGATCTTGCGGCCAGAGGGCGGATTGACGGCGGGAAATTCGAGAGTAGTCTGGGAGGGAACCGCCTGCCCGCCGCCACTCCGAGAACTCCTGCCATGAACCCTCCTGCTCGCACTCCGGTGATGGACGAGGCCGACCTTCGCGCCGCGGAGCACCTGGCCCGGTCGTACCAGGCGATGACCGCTCAGCTGGGCCGTGTCATCGTCGGCCAGCAGGAAGTGCTGAAACAGGTGCTCATCGCCCTGTTCTGCCAGGGGCACTGCATCCTGGAGGGGGTGCCGGGCCTGGCCAAGACCCTGATGATCTCCAGCATCGCGCAACTGCTCTCGCTGGAGTTCCGCCGGATTCAGTTCACCCCCGACCTCATGCCGTCGGACATCACCGGTACCGAGATTCTGGAGGAGGAAGAAGGGACCGGGCGACGTCGCATGAAGTTCGTGAAGGGGCCGATCTTCGGCAACATCATCCTGGGGGATGAGATCAACCGCACGCCGCCGAAGACCCAGGCGGCCCTCCTGCAAGCCATGCAGGAGTACAAGGTCACCACCGCGGGTGTCGATTACACCCTGCAAAAACCGTTCCTCGTGCTCGGCACCCAGAATCCAATCGAACAGGAAGGGACCTACCCCCTGCCCGAGGCGCAGCTCGATCGCTTCATGTTCAAGATCAACGTGGACTACCCGACCTTCGAGGAGGAGCTGGCGATTGCCGAAAGCACCACCTCGGGCGAGTTGCCACGCATCGAGGCCATTCTCGACCGGGATCGCATCCTCGAACTGCAACGTACGGTACGGAAAGTACTTGTGGGGCGGTCGATGTCCACCTACGCCGTGCAACTGGTGCGGGCGACCCGGCCCAGCAGCGACGAGGCGCCCGACTTCGTGAAGAAGTACCTGACCTACGGCGCGGGGCCGCGTGCCTGCCAGGCCATCCTGCTGGGGGCCAAGGCGCATGCCCTGCTCGATGGGCGTGTGCATGTGTCCACCGAGGATATTCGCTACGTGTCGCGGCCAGTGCTGCGGCATCGCCTGGCGACGAGTTTCCGCGCCGACTCCGATGGAGTGCGTGCCGATCACATTGTTGAGAAACTGTTTGCGTCGATCCGCGAACCCATGGAGCGCTAGCCCCCATGAGCCAGAAGTACTTCGACCCCGATGGGCTGGCCCGGGTCGGCAACATGGAGCTGGTCGCTCGTCGGGTGGTCGAGGGCTTCCTGACCGGTCGGCATCGCAGCCCCTACCATGGCTTCTCGGTCGAGTATCTCGATCATCGGGCCTACACTCCTGGCGACGATCTCCGCACCATCGACTGGAAGATCCTCGCACGCACCGACAAGTACCACGTCAAGCTGTTCGAGGACGAAACCAACCTGCGCGCGCACATCCTGCTGGATTGCTCGCGCTCGATGGCCTTCTCCAGCGACCCGAAGCAGTATCCCACCAAGCTGGCCTATGCCAGCTACCTGGCGGCGGCGCTGAGCTACCTGATGCTGCGGCAGAACGATGCCGTCGGGCTCGTCCTGTTCGATGACGAGGTGCGGCAGTATCTGCCACCCCGGGCCCGGCCGACGCAGTTCCGCCGGATTCTCGAGCTGCTCGATCACACGCTCAGCCACGATGACACCGACGTCGGCGCGGTGTTGCACGACATCGCCGAGCGCATCCCCCGGCGGGGCCTGGTCATCCTCATCAGCGACCTGATCGACAACGAGGAGAGCCTGGCCAGCGGGCTGCAGCACTTCCGCCATAACCATCACGAGGTGCTGGTCTTCCACATCATGGACGAGGCCGAGCTGACCTTCCCGTTCGATCGCCTGACGCGGTTCAAGGACATCGAGGGGGTCGGTCGGCTGACGGTGAATCCCAAGGCGCTGCGGAGTCGTTACCTGGCCCGCATCCAGGCGTTTCAGGAGAACCTGAAGGCCATCTGCTTCGAGCGCAATGTGTCGTACGAGCTGGCCTGCACCAAGGAGCCGTACGACCAGCTGCTGGCGGCCTACCTCGAGAAGCGCTCGCGCCTGGGGTAGCCCGGCGGGTCAGGACTGCGGCACCAGGCCCCGGCTGCGCCAGATGTACCAGGTGGCGATGCTGCGGTAGGGGCGCCAGGGCTCAGCCAGCTCGCGCAGCTGACGGGCGGCGGGCAGCTTCTCCAGGGCGTAACTCTGGCGGACGCCGTCGCGCAGGCCGAAGTCGGCCACGGGAAGGACGTCGGTGCGGCCCAGGCCGAAGATCAGGAACATCTCGGCCGTCCAGGTGCCGATGCCCTTGACGGCGGTGAGGCAGTCCTGAATGGCGGAGTCGGTCAGCTCGGCGAACTGGTCGCAGGGAATCCGGCCATCGGTGGCGCGGAGGGCCAGGTCGAGGATGGCGGCGGCCTTGGCGGCAGACAGCCCCAGCGGACGCAGGCCAGCCTCGCCGAGCGCGAGTAGGGGGGCGGGAGCCAGCGCACCCCCGGCAGCGGTTTCGACCCGGGCAGTGATGGTGGCGGCGGCCCGCGTGGAGATGAGCTGAGCGATGATGGAGCGGACGAGGATGGGGAATGGCTCGCCGCCCGGGGCGAGCGTGCAGCGACCCACACGTGCAATCACCTCGCGCAACACCGGATCGGTACGCGCGAGGTGACGACGGGCGCGGGTGTACATCCGCGTCAGCGACTCAGACATGGGTGGGCGGTTGATCCGCAACAACCGGAGCCGGGTTGCTGACGCTGGCTGCATCGACGGCCTGCTGTTCCAGCGAGGTGGTCGGCGGCAGCGGAGCGATGAGCTTGTGCGTCATCGCCTTCTCGGTCGGCCGGCGCAGGTCCCAGACGAGACCCAGGCAGCTGAGGCCGAGGAGGGTGACGTAGCTCATGTCGATTTCCCACCAGTAGAAGCCCTGGTTGGCCGAGGACTGGTAGTGGTGGTGGTTGTTGTGCCAGCCTTCCCCCAGGGTGATGATCGCCAGGAAGAAGTTGTTGCGGCTGTCGTCGGTGGTGGCGTAGCGGCGCGAGCCGAACAGATGGCTGAGCGAGTTGATGGTGAAGGTGGCGTGGTAGACGAGAATGGTGCTGACGACGAAGCCCCAGACCAGGCCGCTCCAGCCGCCGATGAGGAAGCAGACGACGGCGAGGACGATGCCGGGCACCCAGTGGTTGCGGTCGAGCCAGCATAGCTCGGGGTAGCGCGTCCAGTCGGGGACGCGATCGCTGGGGGTTTCGGTGTGCTCGTTGGAGAGAATCCAGCCGACGTGCGACCACCAGAAGCTGGTCTCGTAGGGCGAGTGAGGATCGCGCGGGGTGTCGGAGTAGAGGTGGTGTTCGCGGTGATGAGCGGCCCACCAGAGCGGCCCCTTCTGCAAGGCAGAACAGCCCAGCCAGGCGAGAACAAACTGGAAGACGCGACTGGACTTGTAGGCGCGATGAGCGAAGTAGCGATGGTAGCCAGCCGTGATGCCGAACATGCGCAGGTAGTAGGTGACGGCGCAGAGGAGCACTGCGAAGGCATCGACGGGGACGATGAACACAAACAACAGAGCCAGGTGAAGCAGGACGAAGGGGACAACCTTGATCCAGCTAGGGAGCTTCGAGGGCGAAGCTGCCGGCCAGAGAGGCCCCGCCGGCAGTTTCTGCGACGTGGCGGCGGGGGCATCCGGGGATCGATCAACACTCATCAGCGTAACCTCACCAAACGTGCAGCTAGGTAGCAACGAATCGATCAGAAAGCGAGGCGGCTGGCTGGCGCGCGCCAGGCGGGAGTCCGGGGACCATGCGGCGCGAAAGAGGTCCGGCCCGAGCGGTTAGCTACGGCCCTTGGAAGCCTGAGCCTTGGCCTTGCGGATGGCGCTTTGCTTGCGGAGTTCGGCGCGGCGTCGGGCCTCGCACGGCTTCTCGTAGTACTTCCGCTTGCGCAGCTCCTTCTGGATGCCACTGCGCTCCAGCAGCTTCTTGAAACGCCGCAGGGCAAGGCCGATCGGCTCCCGGTCATGAACACGCATCCGCAAAGGCATTCGGCACTCCTGTCTGACATCCCTTCTGCTTGGTGCGGAAGGGAGATTCCAGTGATGGTAGGATGGTGGGCGAAAACACCGGCACGGACCCGAAACCAGGCCGGGTCCATGCTCCGGGAGACAGTATCCCCCGGGTGGCGCAATCGCGCATGTGGACTTTCTAGCACGAACGCCCCGCGCAGGGAAGGGGAAACAGGGTGACTCGCGCGGTTGAGGGAACGCGAGAGGGGCGTCGGCACTCCCGCGCCGATGGGGCGAGGCAGGCCAGGATGCGCCGGGGTTCTCATCTGAGTCCATTGTCTCCTTCGGTACCCTTCGGACAGCTCTCCCCCTGGATCGTACAACAACTTCCGCTCTTCTCGCTTTCGCCCCGTCAGGAGGCCCCTGGAATGCATGCCGCTTATTCGATCCGAACCCTGGGAGTAACCGCTCTGGTGCTGCTGGCGTCCGTGGCGCGGGCAGAGGACTGGCCGCAGTGGTTTGGGCCGCAGCGCGATGGCGTGTGGCGCGAACAGGGCCTGGTCGAGCGGTTTCCCCAGGGGGGACCGAAGGTGCTGTGGCGCATGAAGAACGGGGGCGGCTACGCCGGACCGGCCGTGGCCGACGGACGCGTCTATGTCACCGATCGGGTGCTGGATGCCGGCCAGAAGGATCCGGCCAACCCCTTCAGCCGGACCAGCTCGACCGGGCAGGAGCGCGTGCTGTGCCTCGATGCCAAAACCGGCAAGGAGCTGTGGAAGCACGCCTACCCCAGCAAGTACACCATGTCGTACCCCTGCGGTCCCCGGGCCACGCCTGCCGTCGCGGGGGGCAAGGTGTACACCCTGGGGGCGATGGGCGATCTGCTCTGTCTCGACGCGGCATCGGGCAAGGTGATCTGGTCGCGGAACTTCGTGAAAGATTTCGACGCCAGCGTGCCGGTGTGGGGCTTCACCGCGCATCCCCTGGTTGATGGCGACCGTCTCATCTGCCTGGTGGGGAACAAACCTGCTGTGGTGGCCTTTGACCGTCACACCGGCAAGGAGCTGTGGCGCTCCCTGGACACGGGAGGCAGCGAGATCGGCTACTGCCCCCCGATGATCTTCACCATCGCTGGCAAACGCCAGCTGGTTGTCTGGCATCCCGAGGCAGTGGCGGGCCTGGAGATCGAGTCGGGCAAGAAACTCTGGTCGTACGAGTGGCTCGTCCGCGCCAACCTCACCATCTCCACTCCTCGGCAGATCGGCAACCGGCTCTTCCTCACCGCGTTCTACAACGGCTCGCGCCTGCTGGAGATCGGCGAGAAGAACGGAAACTGGGAGGTGCAGGAGATCTGGAAAAGCAACGGGCGCGGCGAACGACCGGGGCAGACCGACAAGCTGCACGCCATCATGTGTACGCCGGTCATCCAGGGCGAGCACATCTACGGGGTGTGCAGCTATGGCGAGCTGCGGTGTCTGACGCTCAAGGAAGGCAAGCGCGTGTGGTCCGATCTGCGTGCCTCGGGCGCAGGCAAGGAGCCGGAGCGCTGGGCCAACGCCTTCCTGGTCGAACAGGGTGATCGCTTCTTCATCTTCAACGAGAAGGGCGACCTGATGATCGCCCGGCTGTCGCCGCGGGGCTACGAGGAGATCGACCGGGCTCACATTCTCGATCCCACCGGGCAGCTGGCGGCTGGCTTCAGCTCGCCGCGCAAGGTGGTGTGGTCGCATCCCGCCTTCGCGGACAGGGCGATGTTCGCGCGGAACGATCAGGAGATCGTGGCGGTGTCGCTGGCCCGGTGAGTTTCACTGGCAGGATGGGTCAGTTGCGCCGACGATGAGGAATGCACGGGGTAGGCTCGATAAAGTGGGCCTGCTCGTGCATCAGGATGCACCATCTAGACGCCAAGTTTGTCCGATATCGATTCCAGCAATTCTGACGAAGAAACCTTCCAGGGAGGGATGCAGCTCGTCAGAAGGGGGGACGATATCATGGACAGGCGACAAAGCAGTCGCGTGCGTGCCTGGGCGACAGCGAGTTTGCTGGCAACGCTGGGAGTGATGGGCCAGGCGGCCCAGGGACAAACGCCGGCACCGGTCCCAGCAGGAGTGCAGGCTCCGCCGGTGGTTCGCCTGCCCGCCGTGGGACCAGAGGCCGCCTCGACGCCGGTCCCACTCCGTGCGCCGGATGATGGCCTGGGTACGGTGCCCTCCACGTCGGCGCCGGCCTCTGCCCTGCCTGCCATCGGAACGCTCGCGCCAGACCCTTCAGCTGCACCAACCCCTACCCCACCTGCCGCCGCGCCGTGCGAAGGAGGCGGGGCGGGCGGAGAGAAACCCGGCGGGCGCTATGCCGATGTGCCGCCCATCCAGCCGTTGCCGCGCATGGGTATTTCGCCGACATTGCCCACGGGGCCGGGGTACTACCGGGCACTTGATCAGTGGCGGGGCACACCGACCGAGGGGCCACCGAAGTACCCGTATCCGCGGTTCAGCCTGAAGCCGTTCTCGTTCTTCGACGTGGACTGGCGCTATCTCGACGACCCCAACAACACGGAGACGGATTACTGGGACTTCATCAAGCGGCAGCGGTTCGGCCCCGATGACCTGTTCATGTGGACGGGCGGTGGCGAGCTGCGAGCGCGGTACAACTTCATCGAGAACGGGCGTTCCGGCACGGGGCCCGAGGCCGGCGCCTCCAACAGTTTCGACCTGTTCCGCGCTCGTCTCTACAGCGACCTGTACATCACCGAGAACTTCCGCATCTTCGCGGAGTTCCTGTCGGCGACGAGTCCGGATTCGTTGCTACCGCCATTGCCGATCGACTACGACCCATACGAATGGTTGAACCTGTTCATCGACGCGCGGGTGGCCACCATCGCGGATCAACCGGTGTGGGCCCGGATCGGGCGGCAGGAGCTGCTGTATGGCTCGCAGCGATTGATCTCGCCGCTGGAGTGGGCGAACTACCGCCGGACGTTCCAGGGGGCCCGGGTGTTCTGGGACGACCAGAAGAACAGCATCGATGCGTTCTTCGTCCAGCCGGTGCTGCCCAACTCGGCCAGCTTCAACTCGGTGGACAACAACGTGGTCTTCACCGGGCTGTGGTACACCCGCACGCTGGCGCCCAGTAACTACGTCGACCTCTACTACCTGTTCCTGGACGACACCAACAACCTTTACACCGGCACGGGCGGAGTGAAGGGCGGCAAGTCGGTCAGCACGTTCGGCTCGCGCTGGTTCGGCACGAAGGACAACTGGCTGTGGGACGTGGAAGGGATGGTGCAGGCGGGGGAGCACGTCAACCAGGGGTTGTTCGCCAAGGCGTTCACCATGGCGGGCGGTTATTACTTCAAGGAGTGGCAGTGGACACCCACGCTCTGGGTGAGCTACGACTACGCCTCAGGTACGCCGAACCCTGGGCAGGGCACGCTGAACCAGACCTTCTCGCAGCTGTTCCCGTTCGGTCACTATTACTTCGGCTTCATCGACGTGGTTGGCCGGCGGAACATCAACGATGTCTCGACCTGCCTGACATTCTATCCCGAAAACTGGATCTTCACCCAGCTGCAGTGCCACAACTTCTGGCTGGATAGTGCGAAGGACGCCCTGTACGCGGCCAGTGGGCTGCCCATCCGGCAGGACAAGACCGGCCGCGCGGGCAACTACGTGGGGACCGAGCTGGACTTCCTCATCAACTTCCACCTGACGAACCACTCGGACATCTTCATGAGCTACTCGTACATGTTCGCCGGGCCGTTCTGGCGTGCCACGGGTGACAGCCCGGCGGCGCGACGAGATCCGCAGGCGTACTACGTGCAGTACTCCTACCGCTTCTGAGGCAGGTTTCTCCCCCCTCCCCCCGGCCCACGCCGTACGAGACGGCGTGGGCTTTTTTCGTGGAGATGTCAGGAGAGTCCGAACTTCTTCAGCTTGCTGATGAGAGTGCTGCGCGCCAGGCCCAGGGCGCGGGCCGCCTCGGACTTGTTGCCGCCTGCCGCCGCCAGCGCGCGGACCAACTGTTCGCGTTCGCGCTTCTCGCGGTCGGCCCGGTCGGCCTGAAGCACCGATGCCAGCGCCGGCAGGGACAGGGCCTGCATTGCCTCGTCGGCCCAGGTCGATTCCTGGGGCAGTGGCGCGTGCTGCTGCACATCCAACCCCAGCTCCGCCAGACCCAGCGTCGGCGTCTCGGCGATGACCACCGCCCGTTCGATCACGTTCTCCAGCTGGCGGACATTGCCCGGCCAGGGGTGCGCCTTGAGCGCGGCCAGGGCGTCGTCGTCGAGCGCGCGGACCGGTTTGTTCAGCTTGCCGGCGTAGACCTGCAGGAAGTGCATGGCCAGCTCGGGGATGTCCTCGACGCGCTCGCGCAGCGGCGGCACGTGGATGGGCAACACGTTGAGCCGGAAGTAGAGATCCTCGCGGAACTTGCCCTCGGCGATCATCGCTTCCAGGTCGCGATGGGTGGCGGCGATGATGCGGACATCGACCTTGAGCGGCTCGCTGGAACCGACGCGCTCGAAGGTCATCTCTTCCAGGACGCGCAGCAGTTTGGTCTGCACCTCGAGGTTGATGTCGCCGATCTCGTCGAGGAACAGCGTCCCGCCGTCGGCGGCCTCGAAACGGCCGACCTTGTCGCGGATGGCGCTGGTGAAGGCACCCTTCACGTGGCCGAACAGCTCGCTTTCGAGCAACCCTGGCGACAGGGCGGCGCAGTGGACCTTGATGAACGCACGCCCGGCGCGTGGGCTGCTTTCGTGCAGGGCCCGGGCGAGCAACTCCTTGCCCGTGCCGCTCTCGCCGCGCAGCAGTACGGCCGAGCTACTGCTGGCCACGCGTCGCACCAGGTGGAGCAGTTGCTGCACCTGCGGGCTGGAACCGACCAGCCCACCGGGGCTGGATGTCTCGGCACCGGCGACGGGTTCAAGCAGCGCGGGGAGAGGCGGCAGCGCGGGGGCAGAGGCCTCCTCGCGCTTCATCAGCTGGCTTTGCAGGGCCAGGATGCGGCGCTGCTGCTCGGCGATCTTCTCGACCTTGCTGCGCAGCTCGCGGTTGAGGCCCTCGATGGTGCGATGGCCCTCGGCGCTCAGCAGGGCCAGCACCGACATCTGAGTGAAGGCGACCAGGATGTGCAGGTCGTCGGAGGTGTAGGCGCCCTCGGTGCGCGGCCCCAGCACCAGAAGCCCCAGGAGTTCGCCTTCATGCAGCAGGGCCTGGGCGACAGTGCCGCCGAGGAAGACGAGCTGCCGGGCGGCCGGGCTGGCGGGCTCGGTGACCTGCGTTCCCTGGATGCGCAACCGTTCGATCAGGGGGCAGCCGGGCGACAACTCGGTGAGCGGCGGCGCGGGGCCCAGCGCCTCGGTCAACCCGAAGAGTCCGGTATCGGCCTGGCGCAGATAGATGGCGCCACGGCTGGCAGAGAGTAACTCGGCCGAGGTGTGCAGCAGCTGGCGGCCCAGGGTGACCGGATCGACCAGACGGTCGATGGCCTGGCTCATCCGCTGCAGGGTGCGGTCGAGCTGGTACTTCTCGCGGTGGAAGTGGCGTTCGACCGCACGCATGACCCGGCCGCGCAGCAGATCGAGCGCCACCATCAGCACCAGGGCAGCACCCGCGACACCCAGGCCATGGCTGAGCGTCGGGCCCTCGCCGGTGCGGCTGCCCACCAGGAGGAAGCCGGTGAAGACCACGCCGTAGTAGCCCAGGCCAGCCAGGAAGCTGACCAGGAAGTAGATGGCGCCAGAGCTGATCATCTGATCGAGTTCGAGCAGGCGATAGCGCGTGATGCTGAGCGTGTAGGCCAGGGTGATGCAGGCGCTGGCAGCGAACATGGGCCAGGTGGCGGCACCGCCGCCGAAGCGGGCGCTTTGCCAGAAGGCGAGATAGAGCGTATAGCCCAGCGGGATCAGAGCAGTGGCCGAGCCGATGAGGATCCACTTGACCTGGTTGCGCTCGGCGGTGTTGTGGGCGTGGCGGTAGCTGTGAACGAGGCTGCCGATGCTGCACAGGTACCAGAGGGCGGCGATGCCGAAGTAGAGGTAGATCTCGTAGAGGATCTCGAGCAGCAGCAGGCGGACGCCACTGGAGGGGTCGTCCTGGCCCTGACGCAAGGCACCCTCGATGCCGGCAAGCAGACCAGGCGCGCCGCCCTGGTCGAGCCAGCGGACCTGCATGTAGCCCTTGAAGAAGAGCACGAGGAAGACCAGCGGCGGGGTGTAGATGGCCAGGAGGGCGGCCAGCCGGCGTGTCTCGAAGCAGTACTTGGGCCGGGGGAAGATCAGGTAGAAATGCAGGGTGACCGCGGGCAGCAGCACGGCGCAGGCCATGAAGACGGCAATGAGCACCGGATGGGTGACGATGCGCGACCAGTGATAGCCGCCCATGAAGGCGCCGAGGGTGACCAGGCACACGGTGAAGAACTGTCCCGCCGAGCGGTCCTGGGGGCGCTTCCAGTAGACCATCGCGCCCACAATGAACAGACCGATGTTCAGGCAGAACCAGAGAATGCCGGGCAGCAGCGTCTCGATGGGGGAGCGTCCCAGGCGCACCCAGACGCTACCCTCAAGGGGGCCTGCTTCCTCATTGCGCTCGTACGACACCCGGACCAGCCGTTGCCCCTGATGTCTCAGGTGGGTGATGTTGGGTGGCACCTGACCCTGGCGCAGCTCGTCGTCGCTGAAGGTGTCATCGGTGTCGGGGGCCTCGTCGCGGAGCTGCATCATCTTTCGCAGGAGCTGCGACCAGGTCTCGACTGTCTGGCCTCCCAGCGCGGTGATGCGGTCGCCGGAGCGGAGCGGCTCCTGCTGCTCGGGGTAGAGGAAGCCCTCGTAGAAGTAGTTGACGACGGGGGTGAAGGCACAGCGGACGCCGATCTCGGGCCACGACAGAACGTAGCCCAGTACGGCGAAGGAGTAGAGGCAGGCCAGCAGTCCCGCGACAACGATCCAGCCACGACAACGGGCGTCGCCATCCGTCCACAGGGCGTGGGCGATCCGGCGTGGCCAGACAAGCAGGCGGCTCCCTCCCAGGGGTGAACCCGGAGGTGTTCCGGCAGCTGATTGAGCTTCACTGGACATGCTCAACCCCGTTTCGCAGGCGCCGAACGATGGCGAATCCTCGGCGCCGAGGCACAACCCCTTCCCGGAAATGGAGTTGCTGCCATTTCGTCAGGCCGGGCCAATCGGAGAAGCCAGCGCCTCCGTGGCCAGACCTCGCGCTCGTGTTCTCCGAGCGGTTCCCCTCTTGGTCCACTGTAGTCGGGCGGAGAGCACAGGTCAACGCACTGGACAAGAGGAATAGCACCAGGAGGTTCCGTCGCGTGATAGGAGTGGTAGGGTTGTGCCGATCTGGATGATCACGAGAAGTGTAGGAGGTGGTCGATGAGGTGGTTGGCGATTTTCTCGTATTTTTCCTGGTTTGCCTAGTTTGCCGGCGCGCTGGCGAACCACCGACGTTCAGCGCCGATGTCTGGCGAAATGAGCGCCGATCGGTGGGTGTCGAATTTTCGTCACCCTTCGGCGCCTCGAAATGGCGATTTCGCAAGTGCTAGTCTGGTAATAAGATGTGTCAATAAGTGAAAACGGCGCGGCGTGGCGAAAATCGTCAGGGGCGTTGGTACGGGGAATGCAATGTCAAGGAGGTAGATGACCACCATGACGGGGATTGACTGACGGGAGAGCGTTGTGAAGGCAGCTTCGGAATGGCTGATGGCGTCAGGAGCGGCGTTTGACCCGGGAGCGGGTCGGACCGGGACGGCCCACTTGCATCACTATGCCGCGCGTTACAGTGTGTGGGGCGAGGGACCTCCACTGGTGCTGGTGCCCGGCCTGGCCGGGGGGATGCACCTGGTGGGACCGCTGGCCCAGGCGCTGTCGCGCCATTACCAGGTGATCAGCTACCAGCTGCGCGGCGAGGACGACTGTTTCGCCCTGCGTCGTCGCTTCGGACTGACCGACCTGGTGGACGACCTGCGCGAGCTGCTCGACTGGTTCGGGCTGGAACGGCCGGCCCTGATGGGGGTGTCGTTTGGGGGGGTGGTGGCGCTGGAGCTGGCACTGCGTCGGCCGGGCATGATGCGGTCGCTCATCGTCCAGGGCGTGGGGCCACGCTTCGAACCGGGCCTGCTGCAGCAGATCGCCGGGCTGGTGCTGTCGCGCTATCCGCTGCCGTCGGACAACCCGTTCTTCAACCAGTTCTTCAACCTGTTCTTCGGCGGCCGGCAGCGACCGGGACCGCTGTTCGACTTCGTGACGCGGCAGTGCTGGCAGACCGACCAGGGGGTGATGGCTCATCGGTTCAACATGGTCGAGCAGGTGGACTTCACCGGGCGCGTTGGTGGGCTACGAGCGCCGGCGCTGTTGATGGCGGGCGACCGCGATCTGCTGGTGTCCACCCACGCCCTGAAGAGCCTGGCGAACGGCCTGCCGGGGGCCACCGCGGTCACCCTGCCGGGCTGCGGGCATCTGGCCTTTGTGACGCATCCGGAACGCGTGGCTGCCGAGGTGGCTGCGTTCCTTGATCGCTGAATCACCACCTGGGCACCGACAGCACCTGGAGCCACAGGGCGCGGAAGAGGTGAAAGGGGAAGCACACACCTCTTTGGGATGGAGCCACTCTTCCGTCGCCCTGTTCATTCCTTGTGCTGCTCGGTGTCTTTTCATTGGAAGCGCAACGAACGAGCGGAAGGCGCTAGCCTTCCGCTCGTGTGGTTTTCTGGGGGAGAGCGTCCGGGAATCAGGGCAGTTGGGTGGAGCCCATCAGATAGCGGTCGCACTCACGGGCGGCGCCGCGTCCCTCGTTGATGGCCCAGACGACGAGGCTCTGCCCGCGGCGCATGTCGCCCGCGGCGAAGACGCCTTCGAGGTTGGTCTGGTACTTGCCGAAATCGGCCCGGGCGTTGCTCCGCCCATCCTTCTCGACACCCAGCTGATCGAGTAGCTGATTCTCCGGCCCGCTGAAGCCCAGGGCGAAGAGGACGAGCTGGGCGGGGAAGACCTTCTCGGTGCCCGGGATGGGCCGCGGCTGGGCTCGGCCATTGTCCTTGACCCACTCGACCTGAACGGTGTGGATGGCCTGAACGTGTCCCCTGTCGTCGCCGGTGAACTTCGTCGTCTGGATGGCATAGCGGCGCGGATCGCTGCCGAAGATCGCCTCGGCCTCCTCCTGGCCGTAGTCCAGCTTGTAGACCTTGGGCCACTGCGGCCAGGGGTTGTCGCTGGCCCGGGCCAGGGGCGGCATCGGGACGATTTCCAGCTGCAGGACGCTGCGGCAGCCATGGCGGAGCGAGGTGCCCACGCAGTCGGTGCCGGTATCGCCACCACCGATGACGATGACGTCCTTGTCGCGAGCTGACAGGTAATGTCCGTCGCGCAGCTGGCTGTCGAGCAGGCTCTTGGTGTTGGCGTGGAGGAACTCCATGGCCATGTGAATGCCAGCCAGGTTGCGGCCCTCGGTCTTCGCGAAGAAGTCGTTGGGCTTGGTGGCTCCACCACAGAGCAGGACGGCGTCGAACTCGGAGCGCAGTTTCGCGCCAGGGATGTCCTTGCCGACCTCGCAGCCGGTGACGAAGGAGACGCCCTCGGCCTTGAGCAGATCGACGCGGCGCTGCACAGTCCGCTTGTCGAGCTTCATGTTGGGGATGCCGTACATGAGCAGGCCGCCGATGCGGTCGGCGCGCTCGAAGACGGTGACCCAGTGGCCCGCGCGGTTGAGCTGGTCAGCGGCGGCGAGGCCGGCGGGGCCGGAGCCGACGACGGCGACCTTCTTGCCGGTGCGCACGGCGGGCGGATGCGGCTGGACCCAGCCCTGCTCGAAGGCGTGATCGATGATCGCACATTCGATGGTCTTGATGGTGACGGGCGGATCGTTGATGCCCAGGACGCACGACCCCTCGCACGGCGCGGGGCAGACCCGGCCGGTGAACTCGGGGAAGTTGTTGGTCTTGGCCAGACGTTCGTAGGCTTCCTGCCAGAGGCCGCGATAGACCAGGTCGTTCCACTCGGGGATCAGGTTGTTGACCGGACAGCCCGAGGCCATGTTCTCCAGCACGGTGCCGGTGTGGCAGAAGGGCACGCCGCAATCCATGCAGCGGGCGCCCTGCTGGCGCAGGAGGGCCTCGTCGGAGTGATCGTGGAACTCGTTCCAGTGGCTGATCCGTTCGGCGGGAGCATGAACGAGCGGAAGCTCCCGCGCAAATTCCAAGAAGCCAGTTGGCTTACCCATGACACAGTGCCTCCGGTGTTCTCACTTGCCGCCCACGCGGGCGAGGTCCTGAGCATTCGCCTCGAATGCTGCCATGACGGCCTCCTCCTCGGAGAGGCCCTTCGCCTTGAACTGCTGCTGCGTTTCGATGACCCGACGATAGTCGTTGGGGTAGACCTTGACGAACTTCGGCCGAAGGCTGTCCCAGTTGGCGAGGACGTTCGCGGCGTGGTCGCTGCCGGTCAGCTCCGCGTGGTTGCGGATGAGGCTCTTGACGATGGTGATCTCCTCGGGGTCATCCAGAGGAAGGAGCTTGACCATCTCCATGTTGCAGTTGCGGGGGAAGTCGCCGTTTTCGTCGAGGATGTAGGCGATGCCACCCGACATGCCCGCGGCGAAGTTCTTGCCGGTGGGCCCCAGGACGACGACGCGGCCGCCGGTCATGTACTCGCAGCCGTGATCGCCGACGGCGAGAACGACGGCGTTGACGCCGGAGTTGCGGACGCAGAAGCGTTCGCCCGCCATGCCGCGGATGTAGGCCTCGCCGGCGGTGGCGCCATAGAAGGCGACGTTGCCGATGATGACGTTCTCCGTGGGCGTGAAGGTGGACCCGGCCGGCGGGTAGACGATGATCTTACCGCCAGAGAGCCCCTTGCCGACGTAGTCGTTGGCGTCGCCCTCGAGCGCGAGTGTCACGCCGTGCGGGACGAAGGCGCCGAAGCTCTGCCCGGCCGAGCCCTGGAAGTGCAGGCGGATGGTGTCGTCGGGGAGCCCCTTGCTGCCGTACTTGCGGGTGATCTCGCTACCGAGGATGGTGCCGACCACGCGGTTGACGTTGCGAATGGGCAGCTTGCTGCTCACCGGCGTGCCGTGCTCCAGGGCGTCCTTGCACAGCGGCAAGAGCGTGCGGAGATCGAGCGATTCTTCCAGACCGTGGTCCTGCTCCTCGATGCAGTAACGCGGCGTCTCGGGCGGCACTTCCGGCTGATAGAAGATGGGCGACAGATCGAGCCCCCCGGCCTTGAAGTGATCGACAGCCCTGGTCATCTCCAGCCGTTCGCTGTGGCCGATCATCTCGGTCATCGAGCGGTAGCCCAGTTGAGCCATCAGCTCGCGGACTTCCTCGGCGATGAAACGCATGAAGTTGACGACGTGATCGGGGTCGCCCGCGAACTTCTTGCGGAGGCGCGGATCCTGCGTGGCCACACCAACAGGGCAGGTGTTCAGATGGCACACCCGCATCATGATGCAGCCCATGGCCACCAGGGGCGCGGTGGCGAAGCCGAACTCCTCGGCCCCCAGCAGGGCACCGATGACGACGTCGCGGCCGGTCTTCAGCTGGCCATCGACCTCGACGACGATGCGGCTGCGCAGACCGTTGAGCAGCAGCGTCTGCTGGGTCTCGGCCAGGCCCAGCTCCCAGGGTGCGCCGGCGTGCTTGATGCTTGTCAGCGGGGAGGCACCGGTGCCGCCGTCGTGGCCGGAGATCAGCACCACGTCGGCGTGCGCCTTGCTGACGCCCGCGGCAATGGTGCCGACGCCGACCTCGGCCACCAGCTTGACGCTGATGCGGGCGTGGCGGTTGGAGTTCTTCAGATCGTGGATGAGCTGGGCGAGATCCTCGATCGAGTAGATGTCGTGGTGCGGCGGCGGGCTGATCAGGCCGACACCCGGCGTCGAGTGACGCACCTTGGCGATCCAAGGGTAGACCTTGCTGCCGGGTAGCTGGCCGCCTTCGCCGGGCTTGGCGCCCTGCGCCATCTTGATCTGCAGCTCGCGAGCGTTGACGAGATACTCGCTGGTGACGCCGAACCGACCCGACGCCACCTGCTTGATGGCGCTGTTCTTCGAGTCGCCGCGCTCGTTGGTCCAGGTGTAGCGTTCGGGGTCCTCGCCACCTTCGCCGGTGTTGCTGCGGCCACCGATGCGGTTCATGGCGATGGCCAGCGTCTCGTGCGCTTCCTGGCTGATCGAGCCATAGGACATGGCGCCGGACTTGAACCGCTTCATGATGCTCTCGATCGACTCGACCTCGTCGAGCGGGACGGGAGGCCGATCGGACTTCAGCTCGAACAGGCCGCGCAGGGTGCAGAGCCGACGCGACTGATTGTCGATGAGGCGGCTATACTCCTTGAACGTCTTGTAGTTGCCGGTGCGGACGGCGTGCTGGAGCTTGTGGATCGACTCGGGCGAGAAGAGGTGTGCCTCGCCCTCGCGGCGCCACTGGTAGGAGCCGCCGGCATCGAGCGTGTGCCCGTTGAGCGGACGATCCGGGAACGCTTTCTGGTGGCGCTCCTGCACCTCGCGGGCGATGGCGTCGAGGCCGATGCCCGAGATGCGCGACGGCGTCCAGGTGAAGTAGCGATCGACGAGAATCTGATTCAGGCCAACCGCCTCGAAGATCTGGGCACCGCAGTAGCTCTGCGCGGTGGAGATGCCCATCTTGGACATGACCTTGAGCACGCCCTTGTCGATGGCCTTGATGTAGTTCTTGATCGCCTTGTCGTGCGAGACGTTCTGGAGCATGCCCTGGCGGATCATGTCGTCCAGCGTCTCGAAGGCGAGGTAGGGGTTGATGGCGCCAGCACCGTAGCCGATGAGCAGAGCGAAGTGGTGCACCTCGCGTGGCTCGCCGCTTTCGAGGACGAGGCCGACCTTGGTGCGGGTGCCCTCACGGATCAGGTGGTGGTGGACGCCGGCGACGGCGAGCAGGGCCGGGATGGCGGCGTGCTGCTTATCGATGCCGCGATCCGACAGGATGATGAAGTCGTGGCCGCTGGTGATGGCCTCGCTGGCCTGGCGGCACACGTCGGCCAGGGCGGTCTCGAGTCCCTGCGACCCCTCGGCCACGGGATAGAGGATCGGCAACGTGATGGACTTGAACTGTTGCGGATCGCTGCCATCGAGCCGGCGGAGCTTGTCGAGATCGTCGTTCTTGAGGATGGGCGACGACAGCTTGATCTGGCGAGCCGACCGCGGCGTGGGATCGAGCAGGTTGTACTCGGAGCCGATGGTGGTTTCCATCGACATGATGATCTCCTCGCGGATGCAATCCACGGGAGGGTTGGTGACCTGCGCGAAGAGCTGCTTGAAGTAGTTGTAGAGCAGCTGGGGGCGGTCGGAGAGGACGGCCAGGGCGGCATCGTTGCCCATCGAGCCGATGGCCTCGGTGCCGATCTGGGCCATCGGCTGCAGGAGGATCTTCAGATCTTCGCTGGTGTAGCCGAACGCCTGCTGGCGGTTCAGGACGGTGCGATGGTCGGGCTCGTGCAGCGCGGGGCCCGGGGGCAGCTGCTCCAGCGAGATGATGTTGTCGCGGAGCCAGGCGGCGTACGGTTCCTGGCGGGCGATCTCGGTCTTGATCTCGTCGTCGGCGATGACGCGGCCTTCCTCGAGATCGACGAGGAACATGCGGCCGGGCTGCAAGCGTCCCTTGTGGAGGATGCGATCGGCCGGGATGTCGAGGACGCCGACCTCGCTGGCCATGATGACCAGGCCATCCTTGGTGATGTAGTAGCGCGAGGGCCGCAGGCCGTTGCGATCGAGCACGGCGCCGAGGCGGATGCCATCGGTGAAGGCGATGGAAGCGGGGCCGTCCCAGGGCTCCATGAGGCAGGAGTGATACTCGTAGAAGGCACGCTTCTCGGGCGACATGTTGGGATCGCCGGCCCAGGGCTCGGGGATCATCATCATGACGGCGTGAGGCAGCGAGCGTCCACCAAGGACGAGCAGTTCCAGGGCGTTGTCGAACATGGCCGAGTCGCTGCCGGACTCGTCGATGATGGGGAGAATCTTGCGGATGTCGTCGCCGAACAGGTCCGACTTCAACATGCTCTCGCGGGCGCGCATCCAGTTGACGTTGCCACGGAGGGTGTTGATCTCGCCGTTGTGGCAGATGTAGCGGTAGGGATGGGCGCGGGCCCAGGTGGGGAAGGTGTTGGTGCTGAAGCGCGAGTGGACCAGCGCCAGCGCCGTCTCCATGGTGGGATCCTGCAGATCCTTGAAGTAGGGCAGGACCTGCGGCGCGTTGAGCATCCCCTTGTAGATGATCGTCTTGTAGGACAGGCTGGGGATGTAGAACATCGAGGCCTGGCGCAGGCCGGAGCGACGGATGGCGGCCTCGACCTGCTTGCGAATGACGTAGAGCTTGCGCTCGAAGGCCAGCTCATCGTCGCCGAACCCGCGCAGGGCGGCATCGACGCGGCCGATGAAGATCTGCTTCTGCAGTGGCTCGGCACTGATGGCGGTGGGGCCGAGCATGGAGTTATCGGTGGGCACATCGCGCCAGCCGAGGACCTGCTGGCCCTCCTGGACGACGACCTGCTCGAACAACTGCATGCAGACCTGGCGGTCGGCCGGATCGGACGGCAGGAAGACCATGCCGACGCCGTAGTGCCCGAAGGCGGGCAGCTGGATGCCAAGGCGGTCGGCCTGGATCTCGAAGAAGCGTTGCGGCATCTGCAGGAGGATGCCGGCGCCGTCTCCGGTGTTCTTTTCACAGCCACAGGCGCCGCGGTGCTCGAGATTATCGAGAATCTTCAGCGCGTTGCGGATGATGTCGTGGGATTTGCGCGCATGGAGATCGACGACGCAGCCAACGCCGCAGGCGTCGTGCTCATAGCGTGGATCATAGAGACCCTGTGCGGGAGGAAGCTCGGCGCGATTCATGAGACCGTTCTCTTCTTTCTGCGAACGCGGGAAGTGGACTGGCCGTCTCCGTTGCTGGCTGGGTGGGCCGGGAGGGAGACGGCGTCGGTGCCAGGCGACGAGGAATCGGCGTCCTTGCCAAGCAGCAGATCAATGAAATCGAGGACGGCGCCCGCCGGGGCAGGCCGACGCCGATGGATGATACCCAGGGGCCGAAGCAGGCGGCAGCCTTCGAGGTGCATCGCGCAGAGGACGCCGCGGCGAACCTCGGGACGGAGCAGCGGTTCGGGCAGCAGCGACACGCCGACGCCGATCTCGATGCCTTTTTTGATGTTTTCGATGTTGTCGAACTCGTGGACGACGTCCACGGCGACGCCGTGCTCCTTCAGGAAGCGATCGATCTCGCGGCGGACGGTCAGGCCGCGATCGAAGCCGACGAACTTCTCGCCCTGCAAGAGCTGTACGGGGATGCGCTGATGGTGCGCCAGGGGATGGCCCGGGGCGCAGGCGACCACCATCTCTTCCTCGCGCCAGGGGATGGCGGCGAGGTCGCGGGTGGGGCGGGGGAAGGAGACGAGGCCAAAGTCGGCGGAGCCGTCCTGCAGGCGTTCGTAGACCTGGTCGGGGTGGACGTACTCCATGTGGACGCGCGCGTGCGGATGCTGCGCCTCGAACCGCTCGATGAACTGGCCCATGTCGCCCAGGCCAACCGAGTAGATGGCGGCCACGTGGATCGACAGGAGCATGGCGGGAGGCGTGCGCAGCAGAGACGCTTCGAGTTCGAGGTACTGTTCGAGGATGTGGCGGCAGCCCTGGTAGTAAGCCTGGCCCAGGGCGGTCAGCTGGAGAGGGCGACGCGAACGGTCGATGAGCTGGCCACCGAGCCGGCGTTCCAGCTCGTGGATGATCCGGCTGACGGCCGGCTGAGAACGGTGGTTCACTTCCGCGGCCTTGGAGAAGCTTCGCAGATTGGCCAGGTCGCAGAAAACCTTGATCGCTTCCAGTTGCATGGGTCCCATCCTACTATTAGCTCGCCGAATAGCAAGCCCAGTCATCATGAAAAAAACAAATACACCGACAGCAGATCGGAGAACGCGGGAACTGATGCGGGCGGAGCGGAAAAGAGGGGTACGGTCTCTGGTCGCGCGCCATAGACTACGCGGTGGGCCTCTCCGCCTGGGGGATTCATGCCGACGATCCGCTGTCCGGGTTGCCGCCGCGCGTTACACCTGCCCGAGCATCACGACCTGGTCGAGGTGCGCTGCCCGCTGTGCCAGCACACGTTTGCTCCGCTACCTACCTCGCCCAGGCTGCCCGAGCGCATCGAGGTGCCGCCGCGTCCCCTGCCGGTGCGTGTGCCAGACGAGGAGGAACCCGACGAGCCGCGCGATTATCGGGACCTTATCGAGGACGACGACACGCGCCCGGAGCGCGCCCTGATCCGGGCCGTGCATGGCGCGGCCTTGTGGTTGCGCTGGACGGGCTACCTCTGTCTGGTCCAGGTGATCTGCTGCGGCTGCATCGACCTGGTCGATCTTGGCCGGGTGGAGTGGTTCGACAACTTGCCGGTGATCCTGGTGATGGTCGTGCTGGTGGTGCGGCTGGTGGTTTCGCTGGTGATCCTGGGGGCGGCCGAGTCGCTGAGTCGCCGACGAAATCGCTCGCACGTGCGGCTGGGCGCGGTGCTGGCGCTGCTGGTGGGGCTATACATGGCGCTGCGAGGCTTGCTGGCCCTGGGCCGGTTTGCCGGGGCAGTGTTTCCGTTCATGGTGGCGCGGATCAATCGGGACGACATGGGGATCTATCTGATCTTCAGTGTGTGCTGCGCCGTGGTGGCGCTGGTGGGGCTGAAGGCCGGGTGGACCACCTTGCGCCTGGTGGCTCGCCCCGAAATCAAGACGCTGTTCGCTCGTTGACTCTGACCTCTGGAGATGTCATGCCGATCACGGTGGTGGCTGCGGAACCGATCGAGGGCAAGGTGCGCCAGGAGATTGCCATCGTCTCGTCGCTGGGCGCGCACATGGTGGGCAACTACGTGCTGGTGCGCATCGCCGACGAGACCGGGCACGTGGGGCTGGGCGAGGCCAGCGTGACGGCCGTGTGGAGCGGCGAAACGCAGACCGGCACCATCGCCATCATCCGCGAGGTGCTGGCGCCACTGGTGGTAGGAGCCGACCCCTTCGATAGCGAGTGGATCTTCCGGCGGATGGAGAAGGCGGCGTTCGGCAACAGCTTCGCACGGGCGGCGCTGGAGATGGCGCTACTGGACCTGCAGGGGAAGATCCTGAAACTGCCGGTCTACAAGCTGCTGGGCGGGCGCGATCGGCCGCAGGTGAGCAACCCGGGGCTGCCGCCGAGCCTGGTGCTGGGGAGCGATCGCGGCATCCGGCTGAAGTTTGTCATCGGCGCGGTCGAGCCGAAGGTGGCCGCCGAGCGCGCCGCCCGGATGGTCGGTCAGGGCTGGCGGGCGATCAAGGTCAAGGTGGGACGCAACCCGACGGCGGACATCGAGCGGCTGCGTGCGGTGCGCGACGCCATCGGCGCTGACTGTCTGCTGACCGTGGACGCGAATGGCGGCTACACCGTGGACGAGGCGATTCGAGTCAGCCCCCACTACGAAAAGCTGAACGTGGCGTTGTTCGAGCAGCCGACGGCGCGGGGTGACCACCGGGCGATGGCCGAGGTGCGGGCGCGGTCGATGGTGCCGGTGATGGCGGACGAGAGCGTGTTCACCCTGCACGACGTGCTGGAGGTGATCCGGCACCGGGCAGCCGACCTGATCAGCCTGTACCCGGGCAAGCACGGCGGCATCCGCAACACGCTGGCGCTGGCCCGGACGGCCGAGGCGGCGGGCATTGTCTGCACCATTGGCAGCAACCTGGAGCGCGAGGTGGCGACGGCGGCGATGGCTCACGTCGCGGTGGCGTCGCCGAACATCGTCTGCGAGCGCTACCCCGGCGACCTGATCGGCCCGCTCTACTTCGAGTCGCCGCTGACGACGCAACCGCTGCGCTACCAGGCCGACCGGCTGATGCTGCCCGAGGGCCCCGGCCTGGGCGTGCAACTGGGATAAGCCCGCTGCGAGGGAGGTGGCTGGCGATCGGATGTGCGACTACGCCCAGACAGGCCCGGCGATTCCGGATGCTGGTTGGGTGGTAAGATGCTGTCATGAAGGGAGATGTGGCGATCTGGTTGTCTGAAATGGTCAGTGGCGCCGGATTTGCACTCCTGTCTGGTATACGCGCTGACACTTCTCAGAGAATGGAGGGATCCCATGTCCACGATCCCACAGGGCCGCCTTCTCGCGGCGGTCCTTCTCACTCTGGCTCTGGTCGCCCGAGCCCCAGCCGAAGAGTTGCGGTTAGTATTTCACGTCACCGAGGAGATTCCGGGGAAGCAGGTGAAGGCGTACCAGTCCAGGTGGGCCATCGGGCCGTTTTATCATGCCTCCGTGATCGGGGATGAGCGTGAAGTCCACGATTGCCAGGCGAAGCGCATCTACTTCCTCGACCAGCGAACGATGACCTTCAAGGACGGCGCTTTGCACGCCCAGGTGACGTTCAAGGAGGCCAGTTTGCGCAACTCCCTGCGTCAGATGGCCGCGATGAGAGATGTCGGAAGGAGCCTTCCGGGGTTCAACCAGATCAACCTGGAAGCGGTCGCTGGGCGCCGGCTAACCGAGGATCGGAACAAACCGGATGCGCCGATGGGGCAGTTCACCCCGCGAGGAGATGGCTGGTTCTGGCATCACGACGGAAGGACCTATGTGCAGTTTCTCCCGTCGGATGTTGTCGTCCCCGAGGCGTGTCGTCGTAGCTTCAGCCAGTTTCTGCTGCATCGGTGCATGATCCATCCGCAGGCGAGAGTCGCCATCGAGGCAACGGGCAAGGTGCCCACCTGGCTCATCTACGAGGTCGATGCGCCTGAAGGTCGCGCGTTTCATGCGTTTCGCCTGCTTGGTGCTGAGGTCGGCGAGGAAACGTGGACCGAGTTGCCGGCAGAGTATCGACGCTTTGTCGATCCTGCAGATCCTCTGGCGACCATGGTGAAGCAGTTCGAGAAGGCGCGCAAGGTAACAGACCGTCCGACCCGGTACGACCTGAGAACGGAGGTGCAGAAGTACCTGGCCAGGAACGACCCGGTGGATGCCTACCTGGTTTGGTTTGAATTCGCCTTGCACAGCTACCTGGACAGAGAGAGTGCGGCCTTGATCCAGGAACATGTTGGTCAACGGGAAGACGAGCTACAGGTAATCATGAAGGGCTTCCAGGGGCCTCCGGGGCACCTACGCCGTTATCTCGAGGCCCTTGAAACGCTGGAGAAGAAGAATCCCGAGCGCAAGTACATCCTTCATGTGCTACGGGGGAACGTCCTGGATATGCTTGGGAATCCCAAGGCTGCCATCGAGTGCTACACCAAGGCGCTCCAGGCTCAACCCTATCTTCCCGCCGTTTACCAGATGTTGGGGGCAGCCCACAATCGCATGGACACGATGTGGCGCGGCTACGAGATGGCACGCGAACTCGTCCCGGATCACCCGATAGTCGTTGCATTCGCTGCGAATAACGAACTCCGGTTGGAAAACGAGTATCCCGAGGACTTCTCCGACCGCTACCAGGATCTGTGCCTGCGGGGCCGCGAGCAGTTCGATGCCAGCAAGATCGAGAAGGCCATCGCCACGTACACCGAGGCCATCCAACTCCATCCGGATCGGGCCCTGGCGTACTTCCGGCGGGGGCGCGTGTACGCGACGGGGAAGCAGGATTACACCCGTGCCATCGCGGATTTCGCCGAGGCCATCGCCCGGAATCCGAACTTCGCCTCGGCGTACAACAGTCGAGGAGTGGCCCATCTCCAGGGTGCGAAGGATTACACCCGAGCGATCGCAGACTATCGGAAGGCGATTCAACTCGACTCGCACTTCGCCAACCCGCACAACAACCTGGCCTGGCTCCTGGCCACCTGCCCCCAGGACGAGGTGCGCAACGGCGAGAAGGCCGTGCTGCACGCCCAGCGTGCCTGTGAGCTGGTGAGTGTGGAGAATCCCCAGTTCCTGGATACGCTGGCAGCCGCTCATGCCGAACAGGGGAACTTCGAGGAAGCCGTCCGCTGGTCGCGGAAGGCCCTGGCCACACCAGGCCTCTCCCCCAGGAAGATGGAGGAGTATCAGCAGCGACTGGATCTGTACCTGCAGAAGAGGCCTTACCGCATGAAGTGACGAGCTTCACGGGGTGAGCATGTCCAGCGCGGCGAGAGTGCGCTCGACCTCGTCGGCGGTGTTGTAGTGGACGAGGCCCAGTCGCAAAAAGCCACCGCGCGACTCGACGCCGAACGCCTGGGCGATCTCGACGGCGTAGAAGTTGCCGGCCCAGGCGCAAATGCCGTGCTCGGCCAGTGCGGCGGCGACCTCGCGCGCGGAGCGGGTGGCGTGGGTGATCGCCAGCGTCGGGGCGCGCTGGGGCAGGTCGGCGTCGGCGGTCAGGCCCCAGACCTTCCAGGCGGGTCGGCGGCGCAGGCCGTCGAGCAGCTGACGTAGCAGCGTGGTTTCGTGGGCGCGGATGGCGGCGAAGGCAGACAGCAGCCGTTCGCGCCGGGTGCTGCCCTGCCCCAGGCTGGCCAGGTAGTCGATGGCGGCGGCGGTGCCGGCGATCCCTTCGTGGTTCTGTGTGCCGGTCATCCACTTGCCCGGCGGTGCCTGCGGCGCGGGACGCACCTTGTAGGCGGTTAACTCCTCGAGCAGGGCGCGGCGGCCCCAGAGGATGCCGACGTGCGGGCCGAAGAACTTGTAGGCCGAGCAGGCCAGGAAGTCGCACTCCCAGGCCTGGACGTCAATGACGCCGTGCGGCGCGTAGTGGACGGCGTCGAGATAGACGAGCGCGCCGGCGGCGTGGCCCAGGCGCACCAGGCGTGGCACGTCGGGCATGGTGCCGATGGAGTTGCTAGCGCAGGTGAAGGCGAACAGGCGAACGGGGCCAGTCAGCTTGCGGGCCAGGTCGGCCTCGTCGAGCCGGCCGTCGGGGGTGACCTCGACGAGGCGGACCTCGACGCCGGCATCCTCGGCGGCCAGCATCCACGGGCGGACGTTGGCGTCGTGGTCGAGTCGGGTCAGGACGATGGCGTCGCCGGGCTTCCAGGTCCGGGCGAGCGATCTGCTGAGATGGAACGTCAGCGAGGTCATGTTCTGGCCGAATACCACCTCGTCTGGACTGGGAGCGTGGAGGAGGTCGGCAACGGCGGCGTGCGCCTCGCGCAGCACCCGGTCGGAGCGCTGGCTGGTGAGGAACGGTCCGCCGACGTTGGCGTTGCTGGTGGTGAGATACTCGACCAGCGCGTCGAGGACCGGCTGGGGGACCTGGGTGCCGCCCGGGCCATCGAGGTAGACCAGGGGTCGGCCCGCCTGTTGCTGCTGCAAGGCGGGAAACTGGCGGCGAAGGGCCGACACGTCGAGCATGAACTTCTCCAGGCGGACGGACTCAGCGAACGAAGACGAACTCGTTGCTGTTGTAGAGAACGCGCGCGAGCAGGGCGGCACCGTGCTCGCGGAGCAGCGCCAGGGCGGCGGCGTGTTCGTCGGGGGCGGGCGTTCGGCCGAAGGCCAGACGGAAGGCCAGCGTGGCCTGGGCGGCGGGGTCGGTGCCTGCCTCGCGCTTCAGGCGGGCGGCGAGTCGGTCGGCCTGATCGAGGACGAAGGGATCGTTGAACAGGTTGAGCGCTTGCAGGGCGGTGGTGGAGACGTTGCGGCGCGGGGCGGTGGTGGTGGCGTCGGGACAGTCGAAGGCGCCGAAGGTACCGTCCTGCTGGAGGCGCGGCTTGAACTGGTAGACCATGCGGCGAAACTCGGCGGGGCCGAGCTGCTTCTTGGGCTGGAAGACGATCACGTAGCCGGAGTAGTCCCAGAGGTTGTAGCCGGGCCCGCCCATGGTGGTGTCGAGCGAGCCGGAGGTCTGCAACATGCTGTCGCGGATGGCCTCGGCCTCGAGCCGGCGAGGGCGCATGCGCCACAAGAGGGTGTTGCCAGCATCGACGGCGACGGCGGTGGGGAGCGATCGGCTCTCCTGGCGGTAGGCGTGCGAGAGGACGAGCAGACGATGCAGGCGTTTGAGGGTGCCGTCACCGGCCTGGAACTCGCTGGCCAGCCAGTCGAGCAACTCGGGGTGCGTGGGCCGAGCGCCGTTGAAGCCGAAATCGCTGGGGGTGGCGACGAGGCCCGCGCCGAAGTGCGCCTGCCAGAGGCGGTTGACCATGACGCGCGCGGGCAGCGGGTTGGCGGGGTGGGCGAGCCAGTCGGCCAGGGCGAGACGACGGGCCGACTCGCTGGCGGCGGGCGGGATCTGCAGCGGCGGCTGGATCGCCTCGATGCCGGCGGGGCCGATCACCTCCTGGGGCTGCATCACGTCGCCGCGCTTGAGGCGATGCACCACATCGGGCGTGCGGAAGGTGCCGGCGTAGATCTTGACCGGCTCGGTGAGTCGGCGAATGTCGGACTCGATCTGCTGCTTCTCGCGCTGGAGGGCGGTGGACGGGTTCGGGGCGGCGGCGCCGGGCGGCTGGCGGTCGTCGGAGGCGGCGGCGAGCTGCCAGGTCTTGCCGTCGAGGGATAGCTCGATGCGGTAGGCGCGGGCGAGGCGGTCGCGGAAGCGTTCCTCGCGGTCACGGCCCCAGACGACACGGTCGAGACGAACGGCGCGCGGCAGCTCGAGCTGGACCCAGCCCTTGCCCCGCTCAGCGGAGATCCAGCTGCGACTGTTGCCGAGCAGACCGTCGTGGAGATGGTCGAGCCGGTGGATCGGACTGTTGGGGTAGGTGGATGAGGCGGACGGTTTCGCGCCGCGGCTGGCGAGGGCGAGGTTGCCAGGCTCGTCGGGGCCGTACAGCTCCAGCTCGTCGATGCAGGGTTCGGTGCCATCGGTGGTGGCGGTGATGCTGAAGCGGACGAAGCGGGCGGAGGCGGGGGCGAACCGTTCGACGTTGCGGCGCGGCTGGACGCCGGCCCGGCGCGTGGAGCCGTAGAGCGGTTCGTCGGTGTCGATGGTGCGGTCGATCTCGGCGAGGCGCTGGCGCAGGCGGGCCAGCTGGGGCGAGCGTTCGTCGGCGGGCTGGAAGACGCGCTCGGCGTGATCGATGCCGGCGAAGACCGCCTGCAGCGCGTAGAAGTCCTTCATCGTCACCGGATCGAACTTGTGGTCGTGGCAGCGGGCGCAGCCGACGGTCAGGCCCAGGAAGGCGGCGCCGGTGGTGGCCACGAGGTCGTAGAGATCGTCGGCGCGCTGCTGGCGTTTGCCCTCGAGGGTGGCGTTGCCGACCATGTCGTGGGCGCCGGCGACGAGAAAGCCGGTGGCGGCGCTGGTGAGGAAGTCGCCGCCGCCGAGCACATCGCCGCCGAGCTGTTCGCGGATGAACTGGCGGTAGGGCAGATCGGAGTTGAAGGCGCGGATGACATAGTCGCGGTAGGGCCAGGCGGTGGGGCGCAGGGTGTTCATCTCGTAGCCGTGGCTCTCGGCGAAGCGGACGACGTCGAGCCAGTGCCGGGCGTAGCGCTCGCCATGGTGCGGCGAGGCCAGCAGGTGGTCGACGAGGCGCTCGTAGGCATCGGGCCGCGTGTCGGCGACGAAGGCGTCGACTTCCTCGGGCGTGGGGGCGAGGCCGAGCAGATCGAAGTAGAGCCGACGGATGAGCGTGGGCCGATCCGCCTCGGGGGAGAAGGTCAGGCCGCGCGCCTGCAGTTTGTCGAGCAGGAAGGCATCAATCGGCGTGCGTGCCAGGGAGGCTTGCTTGAGAGAAGGCACGGGGAGGCGGCGGATGGGTTGCAGCGACCACCAGTCGGGCCCGGCGCGGCCGGCCTCGACGACGACGGCGGCGCGCAGGTCGCCGCCCTCCCACTTCGCGCCGGATTCGATCCAGCGACGCAACAGCGCGATCTCGCGGTCGGCGAGCGGCTGGCGCGGCGGCATCTTGTGGTCGCGGACGTGCTGGAAGAGGAGGCTCTCGGCGGACTTCCCTGGCTTCAGGCCCGGCCCGGCAGCGCCGCCGGCGAGCAGGGCGGCCCGGCTGGACAGATCGAGGTCGCCTCGTTTGGTCTTCGCGTTGTGGCACTTCAGGCAGCGGTCGCGCAGCAGCGGGGCGACCTCGCGCTCGAACGCCGGCGCGGGTTCGGCACGAGCGATCAGGGGCAGCGCGACGACCAGAGCGAGGATACAACGGAGGGAAGGCATGGCAGCCTCGGAAGCTGGCGGAGAGAGTGGGCGGCGATGGTATCCAGCGTACCCCGCGAGCAGCAGGGGGGCAACGGGGAAGACGGCGGGTACAATGGGACGTCATGAATCGAGCGGACGATAGGTGCCTGGTCGGGGCGGTGCGGCGCGCGTGGGAGGCGCTGGGCGATCCGCGGCCGGGGCTGGTGGTGGCGGTGTCCGGGGGGCCGGATAGCGTGGCGCTTCTGCGCGCGCTGGTGGAAGTGCGGCCTGGGCCGGAGGTTCCGCTGGTGGTGGCGCATCTGAATCATCGGCTGCGCGGGGAGGCGAGCGAGGCCGACGCGCGCTTCGTGGCGGAGCTGGCGGAGCAACTCAAGGCGGAGAACGTGACGCTGGCCAGCGCCTGCATCGACATCGCCCAGGTGGCGCGCGACGAGGGCGGCAACCTGGAAGCCGTCGCCCGGCGTGAGCGGTATCGCTGGCTGGGCGAGGTGGCGCGGGCCCATGGCCTGGGGTGGATCGTCACGGGGCACACGGCCAACGATCAGGCCGAGACGGTGCTTCATCGGTTACTGCGTGGATCGGGAGTGGCCGGGCTGCGTGGCATCGCGGCTCAGCGCGAGCTAGAACCAGGGGTGGGGGTGATGCGACCACTGCTGACGGTTTCTCGGGCGGAGGTGGAGGCATATCTGGAGCGGCTGGGGCAGACGGCGTGTCGGGATGCGTCGAACGAGGATCGGCGGTTCACGCGTAACCGCTTGCGACACGAGCTGTTACCACTGCTGGCGCGCGAGTATAACCCGGCCATCGTCGAGGTGCTGGCGCGGCTGGCGCAGCAGGCGGGCGAGCAGGCGGATGCGGTGGAGGCACAGACAGATACGCTGCTGGCCGAGGTCGAGCTTCCCCGGGCCGGAGCGGTGGTGGTGCTGCAGCGCGAGCGGCTGGGGCAGGCGCCACGCTGGCTGGCGCGGGCGCTGTTTCATCGGCTGTGGCAGCGCGAGGGCTGGCCCCGCTCCGGCATGGGGCACGTCGAGTACGAACGGCTGGTGGTGATGTTGACCGGTGGCCCCACGGCGCAGGATCTGCCCGGAGGTGTTCGCGCGGTGCGCGCGGAGCGCGTGCTGCGCATCGGGCCAGGCGCGGTGGTGTAGCGGATGTTCAGGAGGGGTCCGGGGCGACGACGACCTCGCCTCGGGCGAGGGCCTTCTGCAGCCGACGAAGCCGGACGAAGCGACGCTGCTGGGCAGTGTAGCGCTGCTGATGTGCTTGCAGGCGCAGGCGGTTACGGCGGAGAGCGGTGTGGACTGCTGCTTCGGGATGGGCCACGCGCTGGGCCGAGCGGTGTTCGAGCCGCTGGATGAGATCCTGCAGGCGGATGATGCGACGTTGACGCTCGACGAGCCGGGTGTGCAACTGGTCGAGGTCGGTCTCGATGCGCTGGAGTTCGAGCTGGGTGCGCTGGTGGGGGGAGGCCGGCCAGACGAGCTGGCAGAGGGCTTCCCACTGGGTCCACAGAGTCTGGCACAGGCCTGCCGCGGACATGGTCGCCTCGAGGAGCGCGGGGGCGGTGGGCGATTGGCTGACGTCTATCCATTCTATTCGCACGGTGCGCGAAACGCTTGAGTCAAACTCGGTGAGATGCAGCTTTTTTTCTGGCTTTTAGGGCGGGATGGTGGATCATGAGGAAGCAAGGTGGGAAGGTGGGTGGGGCAAAAAAACCGACCCGATAAGGCGGTTTATTCCAACAAGCGCTCGCGGTGAACGAAGTACCTGGCGAACCCATCCGGGGACGAGAAAACTAGGCAGGTAGTGTTCGCCTGTCGTCCTGGTCGTCCAGCCCGGAGCCGGATCAGCGGCCCTGCCCTGGAGGGGTCCGGGCCCGCGGAGGGAGTCATGGGACCTTTCCTGGAAGTGGCGTTGCTACGGTTGCTGGTCTGGGGGGTGGCGCCGCTGTTGCTCGTGGCACTGGCCGTGGGACCGAGTCGCAGCTGGCAGATGCTGCGGCAAGCGTGGGCCTGGCTGGCCGACCGTCGACAGGAGCCGACCGACGTCCTGAACCGGGTGGTGCGCGAACACGAAAAGAACATCCGTCAGCTGAAAGAAGTGCTGACGCAATCGGAAGCCGCCCAGACCGACATTCAGCGCAACATGCGCAAGAGCGAGGACAACGTCGCCCAGCTGGAGCGCGAGGCGCGGCATCTGGCGCAGGCCAACGACGACCTTGGAGCCCGCGCGGCCCTGTACAAGCTGAACCTGGAACGGTTGGCGGTGCGTGGCTTTCAGCAACAGCTGGAACAGCAGCGGACGCGAGTCGATCAGGCGCGACGTCGGCTGCATCTGCTCGAGCTGCAACTGCGCCAGTACGAGGTGGGCCGCAGCATCCTGCTGGCTCAACTGGCGGAGGCGAAGACGGTGGAGCAGCAGTATGCCCTGGCCAGTCAGTTCGACCCGTTCAGCGCGGTGGCGGCGTGGAACCGGGCGGAAGGCACGGTCCACCAGGCCTCGGAGAGTGCGCGGGCGGCCGACCAGGTCTATCAGGACACCGCGGACCTGCCGCTGAATGGGCAGCCCGTCCGCATCGATCCGGAGCTGCTCGACGAGCAGCTGGCGGAGTTGAAGGCGCAGTTACGCGAAGTATCCCGGAAAGGATGAACGGGTAGCCCAGTCACCTGACATCAACCCGATTCCAAGGAGAATTGCCCCGTGGATTCACTACTCAAGCCGCGCGCCCTGGTCATACTCGGGGCGTCGGTGCTGGGACTTTTCTTGCTGTGGCAGCTGTGGGTGTGGGAGGTGGAGCGCGTGGAGGTGCCCCCCAACAAGTTCCTGGTGGTGATCAAACTGTGGGGCAAGGATCTGCCGCCCGGCGAGATCGTGGCACCGGATCCGACGTACAAGGGGATCCAGCGCGAGGTGCTCAAGGAAGGGCGGCACTTCCTGAATCCGCTGCTGTACAACTACGAGATGAAGGAAGTGCTGGAGGTGCCGCCGGGCAAGTGCGCGGTGCTGACGCGGGTGGCCGGCGAGGAGATTCCGCCGGAGGACAAGGCCCGTGGGGTCTTCCTGTCGGCGGACGATTACGAGGAAGCGCGCGAGGGGTCGAAGCTTGGGCAGCGTGGCACGCTCCGCAGCGTGTTGCGGCCGGCCAAGTACTACCTCAACCCGTACGAGTACCGCCACGATCTGGTGGACATGGTGACGGTGCGGGCCGAGCAGGTGGGCGTTCACGTGCTGAAGTGGGGCAAGGACCCGTTCGAGCTGAAGGATCGCAAGAGTCCGTACACGGTGCCCCAAGGCTACCGCGGGGTGCAGGAAAAGCCGCTGCCGCCGAGCGACTATTACATCAACCCCTACGTCGAGGCCATCGTGCCGGTGGACGTGCGGAGCCATCCGGTGGAGTTCAGCGACATCAGTTTCCCGTCGCGGGACGGCTTCACGATTCAGCCGCACGTGCTGGTGGCGTACAAGGTCAACCCAGAGAAGGCGCCAGAGCTGTTCGTGATGCTGTGCGACGAGGGGAAGCTGCATCAGCTGGACTCGACGCCCGAGGACCAGAAGAAGAACCCCATCCTGCAGAAGTTCGTGCTGCCGCACATCCGGGGTAACGTGCGGATCGAGGGCAGCAACTACGATGCGCGGGACTACGTGAGTCAGCAGCGAGACGACAAGCCCGAAAAGGTGGAGAGAACGATCAACCCGCGCGAGCAGCTGCAGAAGTCGCTGATGAAGAAGGTGACGGTGGAATGCGAAAAGGTGGGCGTGATCATCGAGACGATCACGGTGGCCCAGCCAGAGATGAACAAGGAACTGGAGAAGCTGGCGACGGCCATCGCCGACCGCGAGCAGGCCCGGTTGACGCGGGAGAAGAACAAGCAGCTGATCGAGCAGCACAAGCAGGAGCAGGAGCTGAAGGCGAAGGAGGCGCTTGCCGAGCAGCGGAAGATGGTGGTGCAGGCGAACACCAAGCTGGAGCAGGAGAAGATCGTCGCCGAGCGACGCAAGGATGTGGAGAAGGGCAAGCAGGAAGCCGAGCTGAAGTCGGCGGAGGCGCGTCTGGAAGGTGCGATCAAGCGTGCGGAAGGCATGATCGCCAAGGCCAAGAACGAGGCGGCGGTGGTTACGGCCAAGAACGAGGCGGAGGTGGCGGGGTTGAAGACGGCCATCACCGGGTTCACGTCGCCGGAACACTTCGCCCAGTACCACGTGCTGATGAAGCTGGCGCCGGCGCTGGGAGAAATCTTCGCCTCGGACACCAGCGAGATCGCGAAGGTGTTCACGACCTTCATGAGTCCAGCCACGCGGAAGGGGACGCAGGGAACGGCGGCCGGAGGTGGAACGGCGGCCGGAGGCGGAGCGCCTGCCGGAGGCGGAACGCCGACCGGAGGTGGAACGCCTGCCGGAGGTGGAACGCCCACCAAGACGGAAGCCAAGAAGGGCGGCAACTAGCGCAGCCGAGTCGTCTCCGAACCTGATACCCGAATCCATCTACGAGGCATACACGTCATGGGGAAAACGCGGACTTCTGACGAGGGCGATGACTTCATCGTCCGGCCCAGCGGCTGGAACTTCAAACGGCTGGGGCTGCTGATCCTGGCGCCGGTGATCCTGGGGTTCATCCTCCTGGTGGTGCTGTGGAACACGTTCTTCAAGTATGTGCCACCGGAGAGCATGCTGGTGGTGATCTCCAAGAGTGGAGCGGAGCCGGACCCCAACGCGGTGCTGGCCAAGCCGAACCAGCAGGGCATCCAGGAGCAGGTGCTGGGCGAGGGCTGGCACTTCGTGATGCCGATCGTCTACACCACCGAGGTGAAGCCGAACGTGAAGATCACGGCCGGCAAGGTGGGCATCGTGACGGCACTGGGCGGGACACAGCCTGCGGACAACCGGGTACTGGCCGAGGACGGCGAGCGCGGCATCCGGCGGACGGTGCTGATGCCGGGTTCGTACCGTCTGAATCCGTACGGCTTCAAGGTGCAGGAGGTGCCGATGGTGCGCATCGACCCGGGATTTATTGGGGTGCTGCGCCGCAAGCTGGATAGCGTGGATGGCCAGAAGGGCATCCAGAAGGAGAAGATTCTGCAGCCGGGCATCTACCCGCTCAACACCGATGAGTACGAGGTGATCGCCTGCGATGTGGGCATCTACCAGACGACGTACCAGTACTCCCCCAAGAGCGGAGACAACACGGCGATCACCTTCCCGGCACGAGACGGCAACACGATCAGCCTGGATTGCACCATCGAATGGGAGGTCAAGCCGACGTTCTGGCCGGGCTGGGTGGAGAAGTTCGGCACCGAGGATCGGCCGGCGGGGCGTGGCGGAGATTCGCCAGCGTTTCCGACCAAAGTGGGCCGGCTGAAGAATATCGAGCAGGTGGTGATCGATCAGCACGTCCGGAAGATCTGCCGCGACCGCGGGTTCAACTACGGGGCGCAGGACTTCCTGGAAGGCTCCAACCGCGAGAAGTTCCAGCAGGACTTCCAGTCGGAGCTGGGGAACGTCTGCAAGGAAGACAACGTGGTGATCCGCAGCGCGCTGATCCGCAACATCATCATCCCGGATCGTTTCCTCGAGCAGAAACGGCTGGAGCGTCTGGCGGTGGAGAACAAGATCACCAACGAGGCCCTGACGCTGACGGCGGCGACCGAGGCGGAGGTGGCCGAGGCCAAGCAGACGATCGAACTGAAGGTGGCCAAGGTCAAGTCGGAGACCGAGGCGATGGTGGCCAAGATCGAGCGCGAGGTGCAGACGATCAAGGACGTGACCGACGCCGAGCTGGAGAGGTTGAAGGACGAGTTTTCGGCGAAGATTCAGGAAGTGGATTCGTCGCGGACCAAGGCGCTGGGGCAGGCGGAGGCCGAGGGCAAGAAGCTGCTGGAGACGGCCGAGAACAGCATCTTCAAGATGAAGATGGACGTGTTCGGCAAGGATAACGACGCCTACCTGCGTTACACCATGGCCAAGGAACTGAACCCGGCACTGCGGCTGCGGTTGTTCCAGTCAGGCCCAGGCACGCTGTGGACGAACATGGGCGACAAGAGCATGAACCTGATGATGCCGTTGCCCCAGGCGGAGAAACCGAAGGAGAAGGAGAAGACGACCAGCGACTCGTCGAAGTCGTCCGAGAAGTAAGCGAGCGCGAGCGAAGCCACACGGGGCCCAGGCTGGAGACAGTCTGGGCCCCGCTGTTTTTGACGGGCTGTCTTCCCGACGCGCGGCAGCTTGTATCATAGTGGGGTACCGTGTGGCCCTGCTGGGGAGAGTTGTTCATGTCCGTGCGCGTCATTCGCCGAGCGCTTCTGAGTGTATCCGACAAGACGAATCTGCTGGAGTTCGCCCGGGGGCTGGCGTCCCTGAAAGTCGAGCTGGTGTCGACCGGGGGCACGCGCAAGGCGCTGGCGGAGGCTGGCCTGGCCGTGCGCGACATCAGCGACCTGACCGGCCTGCCCGAGATGCTCGATGGCCGGGTCAAGACGCTGCATTCGCGCATCCACGGCGGCATCCTGCATCAGCGCGATAACCCCGTGCATGTGGCGACGGTGGCCAAGCTGGGCATCGAGCCGATCGACCTGGTGGTGGTGAACCTGTACCCGTTCGAGGCGACGGTGGCGCGGGCGGGCAGCACACACGAGGAGATCATCGAGAACATCGACATCGGCGGGCCGGCCATGGTGCGGTCGGCGGCGAAGAACTACCACGACGTGGCGGTGCTCACCGATGCCAACCAATATGGGGCGGTTCTGGACGAGCTGCGGAAGTACAGCGGCGGGCTGACGCTGGAGACACGGCAGGCGCTGGCGGCGGCGGCGTTCGCGCGGACAGCGGCCTACGACCGGGCAGTCAGCGCGTACTTCGCCCGATTGGCCGGCGGCGAGAAGTTCCCCACCCGACTCGATCTGATCTTCGAGCGGCGCGGCGAGCAGCTGCGCTACGGCGAGAACCCGCACCAGGCGGCGGCCTTCTACGTCGAGTCGCCCGCGCCGGGAGGCTGTGTCGCGGGCGCGACGGTGCTGCACGGCAAGGAGCTGTCGTACAATAACATTCTCGATCTGGATAGTGCGCTGAACCTGGCGCGCGAGTTCGCCCAGCCGGCCGCCGCCGTCATCAAGCACAACAACCCCTGTGGCTGCGCCGTGGGGGCGACTCTGGTGGAGGCGTTCCAGAAGGCGCACGACGGCGACCCGCTGAGCGCCTACGGCGGGGTGATCGCGCTGAACCGCGTGGTGGACGAGGCGACGGCCATGCAGCTGACCGAGCCGGGCCGATTCGTCGAATGTGTCATCGCGCCGGACTTCAGCAAGGAGGCGTTCGAGATTCTGACGACCCGGCCGTCGTGGAAGAAGAACGTGCGGTTGTTGCGCGCGGGCGAGCTGACGGCGCGACCGGCCACGCTAGATTATCGCCGGGTCGATGGCGGGCTGCTGGTGCAGGATCGCGATGCGCCGGCCGATGACTTCCGCGAGATGAAGACGGTGACGAAGCGGCCGCCGACCGAGGCAGAGCTGGCTGACCTGCGGTTCGGCTGGCTGGTGTGCAAGCACGTCAAGAGCAACGCCATCGTGCTGGTGAAGGGTGGCATGGTGGTGGGCGTCGGCGCGGGGCAGATGAGCCGGGTCGATTCGACGCACATGGCGATTCGCAAGGCAGGCGAGCGGAGCCGCGGCGCGGTGCTGGCCAGCGATGCGTTCTTCCCGTTCCGGGACAATGTGGACCTGGCAGCACCGGCGGGGATCACGGCGGTGGTGCAGCCGGGCGGCTCGATGCGCGACGCGGAGTCGATCGCGGCCTGCGACGAGCACAACATGGCGATGGTGTTTACCGGAGTGCGACATTTCCGGCATTGATCGAGGTGGCAGCGAACCAGGGAGAACTCTCCATGCAAGGTCCTGATCGTCGGCAATTCCTGCAGGCGGGCGTGGCGGCGGCTGCGCTGGCGGCATCGTCGGCCACCGCGGCGGAGGGCGACGCCTTCCCCGTGGTGGACACTCATCAGCATCTGTGGGATCGCAAGAAGTTTCGCCTGCCGTGGATCACTGCGGGGTCGTTCCTGGATCGCGACTACCTGCCGAAGGACTACGCCGAGGCGATCCGGGGGACGGGCATCCGCACCGCCGTCTACCTGGAGGTGGACGTGGATCCCAAACAGCAGCAGGCCGAGGCCGACTACATCGCCGGGCTGTGCAAGAGCGGCGCCACGCCGACCCGGGTGGCGGTCATCTCCGGGCGGCCGGGCGACGATGGGTTCGCAGCCTACATCCGGCCGTTCAAGGAGCATCCGTCCATCCGGGGAGTGCGTCGAGTGCTGCACGGCGGCGAAACTCCAGCGGGGCACTGCCTGGAGAAGAACTTTGTGCGGGGGGTGCGTCTGCTGGGCGAGCTGGGGCTGCACTTCGAGCTGTGCATGCGCCCGGCCGACCTTCCTGACGCGACAAAGCTGGTGGATGCCTGCCCCGACACCCGTTTCGTGCTCGATCATTGCGGCAACGCCGACCTGCAGCGGCACGAGCAGTGGAAGAAGGATATCGCCGAGCTGGCGAAGCGGAAGAATGTCGTCGGCAAGGTGTCCGGGGTGGTGGCGCAGGCCGAGCGCGGCAAGTGGAAGAGCGACGATCTGGCGCCGGTGGTAAACCACACGCTGGCGGTGTTCGGCCCGGACCGGGTGATGTTCGGCAGCGACTGGCCGGTCTGTCTGAAGGGGGCGGCGCTGGCGGAGTGGCTGAAGGCACTGCGCGAGATCGTGGCGGAGCGGAAGCGCGACGAGCAGCGCAAGCTGTTCTACGCGAACGCGGTGGCGTTCTACCGGATTCCGGAGGCGAAGTAGCCCATGGCCGACCCGGAGGGGGGAGGCGAGTTTGCTTTTATCGACTGGCTGCGGCAACGGACGCCGGGGGCGGCGCGGGTGCTGCTGGGGCCGGGGGACGATACCGCGGCGCTGGCCTGGCCGGGTGGCAAGCCGTGCCTGGTGACGACCGACATGCTACTGGAGGGGAGCTGTTTTCTGCTGGAGGGCAGCAGCATCACCCGGCCGGGGATTGCGCCGGCCAGTCCGCATCGGGTCGGTCGCAAGGCAATGGCGGTGAACCTCTCCGACATCGCGGCCATGGCAGGCGTCCCCGTGGCGGCGGTCGTGTCGGTCGGCCTGCCGCGCGCGGGGGGGCGTCACCTGGCTGAGGAGCTGTATCAGGGGCTGCGCGAGGTGGCGGATGCGTTCGGGACGGCCATCATCGGCGGTGACACCAATAGCTGGGATGGCCCGTTGACCATCAGCGTGACGCTGCTGGGCGAGGCGGGACCAGGGGGGATCGTGCAGCGCAGCGGGGCGCGGCCCGGGGATCGGCTCCTTGTAACGGGGCCGGTGGGCGGCAGCATCCTGGGCAAGCATCTGGACTTTATCCCCCGGGTGAAGGAATCGCTCGCGCTGGCGACGCAGGTGCAGCTACGAGCGATGATCGATTTGAGCGACGGGCTGGCGGCCGACCTGGCGAAGCTGTGCGCCGAGAGTCAGTGCGGCGCGGTGTTGTGGAGCGAGGCGATTCCGTTGACGCCAGAGGCGGCGCAGCTGCGCGACGGGCGGTCGGCGCTGGAGCATGGCCTGGGCGACGGCGAGGATTTTGAACTGCTGTTCGCCGTGGCGCCGGAAGATGCTCGCCGACTGCTGCACGAGCAGCCGATCCCGGGAATCACGTTATCTGGCGTGGGTGAATGCGTGGCGGAGGGGTTGTGGCTGGAAGAAGGCGGCCAGCGGCGCCGGCTGGAACCGACAGGGTGGGTGCATGCGCTGGAGTGACGGCGCGAGCGGTTTCTTGACCCTGTCGGGGCACGCCTTTAAGATCCAGGTAGGGGTTGGTGCAGACACGTCTGGTAGGGAGGTTCCGATGCTGTTGCTGTCGCGAGTGCGTCTTCTCGTCGGCCTGGTGTTATTCGTGATGGTGCTGGCGCTGTCCGGCTCGTCGCGGGCCCAGGGGGCGAAGAACACGAAGAACATCGACTTCAAGACCTACGACGGGGTGACCATCCAGGGCACCTTCTACCCCAATGCGTCGGGCAAGCGCGACGCCGTGGTGATGCTGTTGCACGACATCGACCTGAAAAAGGGCGGCAGCAGTCAGCAGGAGGGCTGGTCGGACCTGGCGGCGGCGCTGCAGGAGGCCGGCTACCCGGTGCTGACGTTTGACTTCCGGGGCTTCGGCGAGAGCAAGGAAGTAAACCCCGACGAATTCTGGAAGGAGAGCCAGAACACCAACCTGGTGCGGGGTGGCGTGAAGAAGCCGTCGCAGATCGACCACAAGAACTTCAACCCGCGCTACATCCCCTACCTGGTCAACGACATCGCGGCGGCGAAGGCCTACCTCGACCGGCAGAACGATCAGAAGGCGTGCAACACGTCGAGTTTGATCGTGATCGGGGCGGGCGAAGGAGCCACGCTGGGGTCGCTGTGGCTGGCGCACGAGGCGCGGCGGCGGAAGGACAAGAACCCCGCTTCCCCGTTGTTGCTGGCAGTCCCGCCGCAACTGGGCGAGCCGGAGGTCAACAACGTGGCGGCGGCCATCTGGCTGAGCATCAGTCCGCGGCTGGGTGGGGTGCAGGTGCCGGTGGGCAGCCTGATGCGCGAAGTGGGGCGTGATCACAAGGTGCCGATGGCGTTTGTGTACGGCAAGGGCGATGGCACGGGTGACAACTTCGCGCGGTCGCTGATGAACATGATCAACCCCAGGGGGTCGAAGGACAAGGACTTCCAGCTGACGAACATCATGCCGATCCCCGACACCAAGCTGGCGGGGCACAAGCTCCTGGGCAAGGGGTCGGAGACGGAGGCGTTCGTGGTGAAGAAGTACCTGCCGAGCGTGATGGAAAAGCGGGGCAACAAGGAGTGGAGTGAGCGCAAGGTGGAGGCCAGCGCGTACTGGTACACCCAGGCCAAGACGAACAAGCCGTTCCGCATCAACAAGAAGCCGAATGAGCTGGCGCCGGCGGTGTCGCTCAACCTGTTCCTGCAAGGGTTCTAGGCGTCGTCGTTGCGCACCATCCAGGCGGGCGGAGGCTTCCGAGTCTCCGCCCGCGTTCTGTTGAGGGCACCCCGGCCAGGGGCTTGCAGTGGGGCGCGGCATCCATCACAATCAGCGGGAGGTATTGAACCATCACCCTCGTTCCCGCGCCGGCATGATTGAGATCGTTGACGGATTGTACCTGGGGAATCGTGAGGCGGCACGCGATCTGCGGCGGCTCCGCGTCGGGGGCATCACCCACATTGTCAACTGCGCCGAGGAACTGCCCAACTATTTCGAGGGGCAGTTCAACTACCTGGCGCTGCGGCTGCTCGATCCCGATCCGCAGCTGGCGGAGCGGTTGCCCGAGGCGCTGCGGTTCATCGACGAGGCGCGACGCGAGCGCGGCAAGGTGCTGGTGCATTGCTACGCGGCGGTCAGTCGGAGTCCATCGGTGATGCTGGCGTATCTGTGCCATGTAGGCCGGACGCTGGAGGAGGCGGCGGCGCACCTGGGTAATGTCGTCTGGAGCGATCCCGACTGGTTGTTTCTCCGGCAGATCGCGCAGCATCACGACGAGACCTGCGACGAACCGCGGCTGCAGTGCCTGAGTGAGCTATTGCAGGGGCGACCGCGAGGCTCGTGACGGGGCGGGATCAATCGAGTTCTTCGTCGCGGTCGAGCTGGCGCAGGCGGCGGTCGGCGTCGAAGGTGGGGGCGGGCAGCGTTTCGGCCAGGCGGAGCATGGTTTCGGGTCGGATGTCCTGGCGAGCGGTGCCAGAGCCGCGGAAGATGGGCAGGCCGCGCTTCAGGCCGAGGATCTCCCGCCGAGTGCGGCCGCGCGGCGCGTCGGGCCAGCGGCCGAGGCGTTCCTCGAAGTCGAAGAAGCAGGGGACCACCTCGCGGATGTAGCGCCAGTAGCCGGGGTTGTCGGTCTGGACGAAGAATAGTCCGCCGGGGACGAGGGCGCGGTGGACGGCGGCGAGGAAGGTGGGCGTGAGCAGCCGGCGATGGCGTTCGGCAGGATCGTAGTAGGGCTGGGGGTGGTAGCAGTGGATCTCGGCGGCGCGGCCGGGGGGCAAGAGCTGGCCGAGGAGGCGTTCGCCATCGACGACGGCGAAGCGGAGGTTGGTGAGGCCGCGCTGATTGCCTCGCCGGGTAGCGTAGCGGATGACGACCGGTTTGATGTCCACGCCGAGATGGTCGAGGGAGGGCCGCCAGACGGCGCTCTGGAGGAGGAAGCGGCCGTTGCCGCAGCCCAGATCGACGACGAGGGGGGCATCCCGGCCGAAGAGTGCGGGCAGGTCGAGGGGGCCCTCGGTGGGCAGTTGTTTGAGCGCGGTCTTCGACCAGAGGGCGGGATCAAGGATTTCGCCCGCGAAGGGAACCCCGAATTCGCGTTCGATCTGCCGGCGTTTGCGCGGCTCCTTCATGGCGAACCTCTCGGCGGGTGAGCCCGCGCTCGGACAGCGGGGCAAGGGGCCACGCCTCGAGCAGAGCCTCGTAAGCCTGGCGGACGGTGGGATACTGCTTGAAGACGGCAGGGGTGTAGTCGAAGGAGTGGCGCAGGAGGCGCCACAGGCGCGGGGGCAGGCGGCACTCGAGGGGGTGCCCCCAGTTGCGGCCCCAGGAGACATCGTCGATGGCCCACCAGTACCAGTCCTCGGTCCAGGCGGCGGATTGCATGGTGAGCAGGCCGCGTCGGAAGCGGAAGGGATGGCGTCCATGCGCGACGATCCACCGGAGGCAGGCGGACGCCTCGGGTTCGCCGAGTTCGGAATAATAGTCGGCCAGGACGAGCAGAGTGACCGGGTCACCGGGCATTTCTTCGAGGGCCAGGTACAGGCCGGTCAACTCATCCGCGGTGTGCATGGGAGCCGATCTCCGGAAGGCAGATGCATTGTAGCAGCCGGGCGAGCGAGGCGCGAAGAGAGGGCCCCTTGGCGGGGTGCGCATTTTTGCACTGGCAGCGAACGGGGCGGATGCGCACAATGACGAGGAAGTTCGACCCGAGGAAAACCGACTATTCCCATTGACGGGAGGAGACCAGCCGATGTGGGCAGCCCTCGCCTTGACGACCGTGTTGAACGTCGCCCCGGCGCAGATCGAGTTGAAGAACGTCCGGACGACGTATGGAGTGCTGGGTCAGGAGCGGAAAGAAGACAAGCTCCTCCCGGGTGATGTCCTCGTGGTCGCGTTCGACATCGAAGGACTGAAGGTGAAGGACAACGGCAACGTGCTGTATGCCATGGGCATGGAGCTGACGAAGAAGGGGAAGGCCAAGCCGGAGTTCAAGCGCGATCCGCAGGACCTGGAGGCGGTGAATAGCCTGGGTGGCTCGACGCTGCCGGCCTTTGCGCTGTCGGTGATCGGTCCGGACACCCAGCCGGGCGAATACACGCTGAAGGTGACCGTGCGTGACCGGCAGGTGAAGGACGCCGAGAAGGTGCTGGAGAAGACCTTCGAGGTGGTGCCGCCCAGCCTGGGCTTTGTCCAGCTGCGCTTCACGAACAGCGCGGCCGATCCGGTGCCGAACGTGGCAGTGCCGGGGCAGCGGATCTACCTGCACCACACGCTGGTGGGGTTCGAGATGGGCAAGGACAAGCTGCCGTTCGTCTCGTTCGAGATGCAGGTGCTGGATGAGGCGGGCAAGCCGACCATTGCCAAGCCGTTCAAGGGCGACATCAAGTCGGACGTCAGCAAGACGCCTGGTCTGATGACGTTCGTGCCGGTGCCACTGGAACTGAACCGGGCGGGTAAGTTCAAGGTGGTGCTGAAGGCGACCGACAACATCAGCAAGAAGACCACCGAGCAGAGCCTCGACCTGGTGGTGCTGGGCGCGAAATAACGGCCTCGCTGCCGACGACTCGCCGAAGGGCGTTCCCTACAATTTATGAGTGGGGAGCGCCCTTCGTTGCGTTTCCACTCGAATTTCTGGAGATTGACCCCGTGAGTAGTAACCACGAGAAGATAGCTCAGTTTCGTAACATGGCGACGGCGGACCCCGACAACGAGCTGGCCCATTACCGGCTGGGCGGGTTGCTGATGGAGGAGAAGCAGTACGAGGAGGCTATCGCCTCGTTTCGGCGGACGCTGGAGCTGAGCCCGGTCTTCTCGAAGGTGTACCAGCTGCTGGGGCAGTGTCAGCTGGCGCTGGGACAGAAGGACGAGGCGATCCAGACCTGGGAGAAGGGGTTCGCCGTGGCCGACGAGCGCGGCGACTACATGCCGCGCGATGAAATGTCGCGCCTGCTGGTGGCAGCGGGACGGCCGGCGCCGGTGACGAAGAAGCCAGCGGAGAGTGAAGCACCGGCGGCCGGGGGGACGGGGAACTTTCGCTGTCAGCGGCCGACCTGCATGATGGGCAACCGGGCCCGGCAGCTGCCCAATCCGCCCTTCCGCGACGAGCTGGGCGCCCGCATCCAGGCCAATGTGTGCGCCGATTGCTGGATGAGCTGGGTGCGCGACTACAGCATCAAGGTGATCAACGAGCTGCGCCTCGATCTGAGCCGGGACGAGCACCAGGCGACCTACGATCGCTACATGCTCGAATTCCTGGGGCTGGAAGAACCAGCGACTCCCGAGCAACCACGATGAGTGCGACCGACTACCTGGTGGCGTGTGGAGCGGCGGGCGTGCCGGGGCGGTATCGCCTGGCGGCTCCCGCCGCGCTGCCGCGCGGACAGGTGGTGGTGGTGGAAAGTGCGCGCGGGCTGGAGCTGGGCGAGGTCCTGCGTCCGGCCGGTGCGCGCGCCACGACGCACTACCCCGAAGCCAGCGTGGGCAAGCTGCTGCGTCCCGCCCAGCCGGCCGACCTGGGCCGCGCGGCCGAGGTGGGTGACCTGGCGACACGCCTGCTGACCCGGGCAGCGCAGCTGGCACGCGACCTGGATTTGCCCGTCGAGATGATCGATGCCGAGGTGCTGCTCGATGGCGAACATGCCTGGCTCAGCTACGTCGGCTTCCAGACCTGCGACATCCGCCACCTGGTGGCTCCTCTGTCGCGCGAGTTTGGGCTGACCTTGCGGCCGCACGATCTGACGGCCCCGACACAGGAAGCCAACTGCGGTTCGGGCGGCTGTGGTTCGGGCGGCTGTGGCACGGGTGGCTGTGGCACGGGTGGGTGCGGCTCCGGAGGCTGCGCTGCGCCCGACCGGGAAGAGTTGCGCGCTTATTTCGCCGGGATGCGGCAGGAGTTTGAAAATCGGCGGCGACGGCTGCTCTGATCTGCTGGCCTCGCCGCCAGTCAGGCCGTATGCTGGGCCATGACTCTGGTCCCTCCACCTGCCGCTGGCCCCTCCGGAGATTCCCGTCGTGCTCCTCCGCCGTTGCCTGCCTGCCTGTCTGGTCCTACCCCTCCTGTCGCTGGCCTGGCCCGTCTGGTCGGCCGCTCCGCCAACACCGCCGTTCGGCCCCGGGAGCGACCCCGCCGCTGTTTCGATCGATCGCCGGCTGATCGACGCATCGAAGTCTAGCTCGGAGTTGATGGCGAACCTGACGCACCTGTGCGATGCGATCGGTCCCCGGTTGACGGGCTCGGCGGCGCTGCAGCGCGCCAACGAGTGGGCGGCTGACAAGATGCGGAGTTATGGCCTCGCGAATGTCCGTCTGGAACCGTACACCATCCCCGAGGGGTGGCAGCGCGGCACGGCGACGGCGACGCTGGTCGAGCCGCTGGCGGGTCGGCCCCTGACGGTGGCGTCGATGGGCTGGTACCCCGGCACGAAGGGCAAGGTGCGCGGCGAGGTGGTGTATCTGAAGGCCGAGAAGACGGCCGAGCTGGAGGCGTACAAGGGCAAGCTGAGCGGGGCGATGGTGCTGCTGACGGCGCCGCGCCAGGTAGCCCGGCTAGATCAGCTGGGGAAACCGACTGACCCGACGCGCGGCCCAGCGGGCAACTTTGGCCGGCGCTCGATGTCCGAGCTGCAGGCGTTCCGCAAGTCGCTGTATGCCTTTCTGGAGAAGGAGGGCGTCGCGGCGGTGTTCCAGGACGCCGGCAAACCGCTGGGACTGCTGACCATGACGGGCAGCTGGGGCACGGGTGATCGCTCGAGCGCGACGAATCGCATCCCGACGCTCTTTGTCGCGCATCAGCACTACGACCTGCTGTATCGGCTGGCGACGCGCACGACGGGTCCCCGGCCGCGCCTCGATCTGGAGGTGAACAACACGTTCATTCCCGGGCCGGTGAAGGTTTTCAACACCGTGGGCGAGATCGTGGGCAGCGAGAAGCCCAACGAGTATGTCGTCGTCGGTGCGCATCTCGATTCGTGGGACCTGGCCCAGGGAGCGACCGATAACGGCACGGGTAGCTCGGTGGTGCTGGAGGCGGCGCGGATGATCTCCCGCTCGGGAGTGCGGCCGAAGCGCACGATCCGCTTCGTGCTGTTCTCCGGCGAGGAGCAGGGGCTGCACGGGTCGAAGGCCTTCGCCGACAAGCACAAGGACGACCTGGCACGCACCTCGGCGGCGCTGGTGCATGATACCGGTACGGGCCGGGTGAAGGGGATCGGCACCGGTGGGCGGCCGATTCATCGGGCCATCCTCGAACGCGAGCTGAAAACCCTGTCCGAGGTCGGCGTCAGCGACTTTGACGCTCCGACGGGCGGCGGGAGCGATCACGTCTCGTTCTCGCGGCTGGGGGTGCCGGGGTTCATGCTGGTGCAGGACATGTCCACCTATAGCTACACGCATCACACCCAGGCTGACACGCTGGATGCGGCCGACGAGAAGAACCTGATCCAGGGGGCGCAGGTGATGGCGGTGACGGCCGTGCGCATCGCCAACCTGAACGGACTGCTGCCGCGGCTGGAGCAGTCGCCGCGCCGACAATGACGCTCGCTGGCTCTCTCTCCCGATGAGGAACCTCGCATGAAGAAGTTTCTGCTAGTGCTGGTGCTGATGTTGCCGACTGTCGTTCCCGCCGACGAGGCGCCGAAGGATGAGGCATCGAAGCCGGGGAAGTGGACGCCGTTGTTCAACGGCAAGGATATGGAGGGGTGGACGCCGAAGATCACCGGCTACAAGCTGGGGGACAACTACGCCAACACCTTCCGGGTCGAGGATGGCGTGCTGAAGGTGAACTACGACGGCTACAAGTCGTTCGACGGGAAGTTCGGGCACCTGTTCTACAAGAAGCCGTTCTCACACTACGTCCTGCGGGTGGAGTATCGCTTCGTCGGCGACCAGTGCAAGGGCGGCCCCGGCTGGGCAACGCGCAACAGTGGCGTGATGCTGCACTGTCAGCCACCCGAGACGATGCGTGTCAAGCAGGACTTCCCGGTGTCGATCGAGGCGCAGTTCCTGGGTGGACTGGGCAAGGCGGAGCGCCCGACGGGCAGCGTCTGCACGCCGGGGACGAACATCGTGATGAAGGGCAAGCTGGTGACGCAGCATTGCAACTCATCGAAGTCGAAGACGTACCATGGCGATCAGTGGGTGACGGCGGAGCTCGAGGTGCACGGTGCGGGCAAGGTGGTGCATCGGATCAACGGCGAGGTGGTGATGGAGTACGAGCAGCCGCAGCTGGACCCGCGCGACCCGGACGCGAAGAAGCTGATCAAGGACGACAAGCTGCTGCTGGAGGGCGGCTACCTGTCGCTGCAGGCGGAGAGCCACCCCATCGAGTTTCGCAAGGTGGAGATTCGCGAGCTGAAGAAGTGAACATGAGCGCCAACCCAGGCCGGGCTTGAACGTCTGGCCCGGTGGCGGCGAATGTCGTCGATCGTGCTATCGCGTCCGGCGGCGGTGGTGTGCGAAGATACGAGATGGTGCGCGAGGCGCGGAAGAGAGCATCTTCCGCGCCTCGCTTGCGTCCATGAGCGTCTGTGCGCCAGCAGCGCCGTCAGCAAACGGGAAATAACGGAGGCGGGGCGCCGGCGGGTGGGGGTCCCGTGGCCGGCGCCCCGGAGGGGGGAGGAACGATCGGGGAGACGGATCAGAAGGCGAACAACAGGCTGAAAGTCAGGCCCTGGGCCCAGAAGTCGGTGGCGTCGAGGGTGGCCGCGGGGCGAGCGGCTCCGATGGCGGCGGCGTTGCCGGCCTGGGCGAAGGTGAACGATCGGTCGATCTGCTCGCCGGGGCGGACGATGCGGTTCCAGTAGAGGAAGTCGTAGCCGACGGAGACGGTACACCAGTCGAAGCAGCGGTAGCCGACCGCGAGGTTGATCTGGGGAATGATCGACAGCTGGCTGCGAGTGTGGTGGCCGATGTTGGAATCCTGGCTGAAGACACTGCCGGGGGTCGTCTCGCGGTCGAAGCCTGCTAATTCAAACGTGTTGGAGCCACGAATGTCCACACTGCTGCAGGTGCTACCGAGAGCGACCTGGCCGGTGGCGCTGAAGACGAAATGCTGGTAGGCGAACTGAGCGCGAGCGCCGAGCTGTCCGCCGTAGAAGTCGTTCTGCGTGTCAAAGGTGTCGTAGCCGTTCAGGGAGAAGAGCAGGCGCTGGTTGAAGATCTGCCGGCTGAAGGTGAGTCCCTCGGTGAGCTGGAGGAAGCGGAAGCCGCCGAAGAAGTCGAGGCGGAAGTCCGATTCGTCGATGGCGCGGAAGTAAGCGTTGCCTTCCAGGCCCCAGAACGTGGTGGAGTAATCGAGGGCGACCCCGCCGTTGTTGAAGCCGCCAACAAGCGGCCAATCGATGGGCTGCCCGGTCGCGGCGTTGAAGATGGGTGCGGAGAGCGGCGGGTAGGCAGGCAAACTGGTGGACTGACTGCTCTGGTCGAGGAAGAAGCCACTGACCCCGAAACCGATGCCCTGTTCGGTAAAGACCCGTCCGGCGAAGCGGCCGCCGGGATTGGGGTTATCGCCGATGTGCGAGTCGCCAAGGACCGTGCGGCGGGTCACACCTGGCGGACCGCCAAACTCCGGGAAGATGGTGGCGACAGCAAGAGGCGGCAGGCCGTCGGGCCGGAGCCACCAGAGAAGGAACTCGGCATCCGCCTCGAAGCGCAGGCCCAGCCCCTGGTCGCAGGCCGGGAGCGCGGCCACGCTCGGACAGGCCGAGACCGGAGGGCAAGCCGTGATGGGTGGAGGGCAGCAGGAGGTCGAACCGGGGAGGATAGTGGTGGGCGCGGCGGCAGGAACGGCGGGCGGGGAGGCACCGACGGAGGCGCCCAGTGACAGGACGCCACCAAGCACGAACGAAGCCATCCTGGCTTTCATGGTCACGACCTCTTGGGATGGGAGATGTTCCCTCGACAACAGTTATGAGATCGACGCCATCTGCGCCGCTCCTGCAGGCTGGGCCAACGATGCTGCCCGCGCCGCCTGCCCGGCTTGCCCTGTATCCGGCACGACAGGCGCGGATGGGCGCCAGAGGTGCTTCCGGGAGAATCGGCGTGGACGGGGGAAACGTCCTAGACGCGCCAGCTTATCGGAATGCGCAGTCTGCCTTGACCGGGGTTGGTACGAGCGGCTACAAGGCGGATTCTGCCGGAAGGAGCCGGCCGTCCCATCCTGGAGGAATGCTCCGTGCTGATGCCGCTTCGTCAGCCCGCGCTGGCTCGCCTGTTTCCCGATCATCTGTGTCCGTGGCTGGCCTTTCTGCTGATTGGCCTGGCGGCGGCGCATCACCTGTTTTACCTGTCTCAGGGGGGCCCGCTGGACCTGGCGCCAGACGAGGCGCACTACTGGGACTGGTCGCGGCATCTCGACTGGAGCTACTACAGCAAGGGGCCGCTGGTTGCCTGGTCGATCCGGGCCAGCTGCGAGCTGCTGGGCGGCTGGTCGGAGCGCGTCACGGGGAACCTGACGTTCGCCATCCGACTGCCGGCTGTGATTTACGGATCGCTGTTGCTGGCCAGCTTCTACGTGCTGGCGGTGCAGGTGCTGGGGCGACCGCGGCTGGGGCTGGCGCTGGTGGCCGGCGGGCTGACGGTGCCACTGATCACGGCGGCGTCGTTCCTGATCACCATCGATTCGCCCTACACCTGCTGCTGGGGCTGGGCGCTGGTGTGCGCCTACCGGGCGGTGACGCGCGACGAGCTATGGGCCTGGGCGGCCACGGGGGTGCTGATCGGCGTGGGCATCCTGGCGAAGTACACCATGGTGCTGTTCCCGGTGTCGCTGGCGCTGTTCCTGCTGTTCAGCCCGGAGCTGCGCGGGCGACTCTTCTCGGTGGGATTCGTCACCATGGGAGTGCTCGCCCTGCTCTGCTGCGTGCCGATTCTCATCTGGAACGCGCAGCACGACTGGGTGACGTTCCTGCACGTGCGCCGGCTGGCGGGAGTGCAGGCGGCGGGCGAACAGTCGTTGCGGTCGGGGCCGTCGTTCCGCTGGTATGGGCCGTTCGTCTACCTGGGCGGGCAGGCGGCGTTGCTGATGGGCTACTGGTTCGCGGTGTGGCTGATCGCCATGATCGCCTGCAACCCGTGGCGGCAGCGCGACCTGGGCCTCCGCTACCTGTGGTGGCTGTCGGCGCCGGTGTTCCTGCTGTTCCTGGGGTTCAGCTTCAAGACGGGGGGCGGCGAGCCGAACTGGCCGGTGACCGCTTACCTTTCCGGCGCGGTGCTGGCCGGGTGGTGGCTGGCGCAACAGCTCGAATCGCCCCGGGTGTTCTATCGTCGGGCCACGCTGGCGGCGGTGTCGGCGATGCTGCTGCTGGGGCTGTCGCTCACTGTCCTGATGCACAACACGCACTGGGTGCATCCGCTGATGGAGAAGCTGGCCGGGCCGCCCACGGCGATGCAGCCGTACCCCGTGCGCAAGATCGACCCGACGTGTCGGCTACGCGGCTGGGCGTACCTGGGCGCCGAGCTGGACGCTCTGCGCGAGAAGCTACAGGCCGAGGACGGCCAGGAGCCGATCCTGGCGGGCTACAGCTGGAGCGTGCCGGGCGCGCTGGGGGTGTATTGCGCGGGGCATCCGCAGGCCTACTCGGTGGGCATCCTGCAGGGCGACCGGCACAGTCAGTACGATCTGTGGCACAACCCCATCGACGATCCGGAGCCATTCCGGGGACGGACGTTCGTCATCGTGGGACCGCTGGGTCCGGCGACGCTGGCGGGGTTCGAGCGCGTCGAGGAGCCGCGCATGGTGGAGTACCGCGAACACGGGCGCATCCTGGCGGGTTGGCCGGTGTTCGTGTGTCGCAACTTCAAGGGCTTCACCCGGCCGACGGGGGCACCCCACTAGTGGCAGGGACCCCCGAGGTGACGGCGTGCGAGGAGTTACTTGCCCAGGAGCTTCTGCACGATGTACAGTTCGAGCCCTTCGTAGTCGCGTTCGGCCCGGTACTGCTCGATGCGGCGATTATCGAGCGAGCGAGCCACGCCGACGAGATGCTCGAAGATCAGCTTGCTGTTGGTGAGATGCTTGGTCTGGTCGCTCTGCTTGGTGGTGCGCATGGCCTTGACGTCGAGCCCGACGCAGCCATCGTAGCCGGCCCGTTCGAGCACCCAGACGGTGTTGAAGGCGCGGCGAAGGTCCACCGAACCGAACACCTTGTCCTGGTCGTACTTGAGGCCGTTTTGATCGTTGAGATGCACACTCCAGAGCTTCTTGTGCCACAGCGTGTAGGCCATGTCGTCGGACGGGTCGAGGCCGGCGAGGATGGAGTGCGCGGATTCGATGAGGACGCCGCAACGGTTGGGATCGCTGGTGCGGTAGCACAGGGCGAGGAAGTGGCCCGGGGTGGGCAGGTAGGCCTGGTCCATCGGCTCGTTGGGCTTCATCTCACCGAGGATGCGAATCTTCGGGTCGTGGGCCAGCAGGGTGTTGACCGCCTCGAGGATGCGCTCGGAAGCGGTGATGGGGCACTTGGCCTCGCGGATGTAGCTTCCCTCGCGGGCCAGCCAGAGGACGACGTCGTTGGTGCCGATCTCGCGGGCGATATCAACAGTGCGCTTGGCGCGATCGAGGGCGTACTTCCGCTGGGCGGGATCGTTGGAGGTAAAGCCGCCATCGATGGTGTTGGGATGCTCCCAGAGACGCGGCGCGACAAATTCAGCGAACAACCCCTCGCCGTCGAGCATCTTCTTGACGGAGGCGATGCCTTCCTTCATTTGCGGCCACGACCAGTCGGCGGGGACGACGTCGTCATCGTGGAACTGGACGCCGTCGAAGCCGAGCTTCTTGTACTCGCGGATCTTGGTGGCGAACTCGACCTCGGCGCGAACGGGGGGGCCGAACGGATCGGAGCCGGTGCTGATGTTCCAGGGTCCGAAGGTGTAGCGGTATTTCGCGGGAGAGGTAGCCATGTAAAGTCTCCTCGGCCAGATGCCGATAAAGGTGGGAGTGTCTGTTTCGCGGTAGCCCGTCCAGGGTCGCCCCAGGTGGATGCCTGCGGGGCCGCTTCTCTATCCAGGGTGGTTTGTGGAGATCGTTTCGATTCGCTGTCTTAGTTGCCGCCGGGGCTGGAAGGTCACGCGCGGGTGGTCGGTCTACGAACAGCAGGCGCAGGAATCGAGTCCCTGCCCGCATTGCGGCACCTACACGCTGTGTTGCACCAGCCATGCACGCAGCGAGAAGAAACGTCGCAAGGCGGTGGCCCAGCGCTAGAGTGGTAGTTTAGGACGCGAGTGGGGTAGCGGCGAGTCGGTTCGCTGCCCTGGAAACGAACCCAGGAGGGCGACCGGTGAGGTCTCCTCCTGGGTTTGTGTGTTGAGTTACTTCCTCGTACCGTCTGGAATGGCGGGAGGCTGGGGTTGCTCGACGACCATGGCCACCGGGGCACCGCGCGGGACGACCAGGGTACGGTTGCTGCCTTGCAGCGGCAGGTAGCGGATCATGGTCAGCCGGGCGACCGAGTCGAGGTTGACCCCGGGATCGGCCCCGGGCCAGTAGCCCTGACCCGCGTAGCGCGACCCATTGAGCCGACGCGGAGCCTCGCCCCAGGCGGTCAGGTCGATGCGCGGAATGAAGTCGGCCTTCTGATCAACCATCCGCTTTAGCCAGCGCGCCACGGGAACGGGTTGACCGAACAGCGAGGGATCGAAGACGTGCGTGCGCACTCGACCCGAGGCCTCGCGCACCCCCAGGATCGGCGCTACGTGATAGCGCCAGGCGACCGTCCCGGCCGGGTGGTTCGGGGTGCGGACTCGGAGTCGCGTAGGCGATTTCTTGTCGTCCATGGCACGATCGTCGAAGGCCCAAATCTTGCCGGGCGTGATGCCCACCTCGGCCAGGCGACGGCCCATCAGGTGGGCGCGGGCGTAGCAGCCATCAATGGGGTAGCGGTGGGCGATGTCGCGATCGGCTTGCAGATCCTTGAACAGCTGGGCGGCGCGCTCGGGGCTGACCACGCTGACGTTGCCGGGCAGGACGAAGGTGATGCGGGGGCGATCGGTGGGTGGAGCGGCGTGCGCGGATCCCAGCAGCAAACCAACCAGCAGTACCGACGCCAGACGCGCGGGCATGACCTTCCCCCACACACGCAGATGGAGCCTCTCACCCTACAAATACGGCGCGAGGAAGCCCCTGTGACGAAGCCGGCGCGGAAAAGTCGCTGCGTCCTTCCGGCCCTTCTCCTCGACGAGGCAACCTGGGGGAGAGATTGCTTCAGTGCGCCCGGCATTCGCCGAACATCGCGGCCACCTCGTAGAAACCCTCGATGAGCTGCCGGCAGCGCACCACGTGAGCGGGCACCCGCGCCACCGACTCATCGCCCATGGGCAGCTGTAGCGTCGCCAGGTCGAGCGGGATCGCCTTGCTGGTGTAGAACGAGATGCCGGTGCGCGAGAGATCCCGCGCGAAGCCGCGCACCGTTGGCCCCTGGCGCGATTCCACCTGGATCGGCTGATGGTAGGTGACGCGTTGCGCCTGGCGGCGCTCGCCGGGCGTCTGGCGATCCGAGAGCCGCCGGATCAATCGGGCCACGGCCGATTCCTTCTCCTGCTCCTGGGTGGGCAGGCCCAGCGCGCTGAGATTGATGGGGCGGTGGAACCGACAGCCCACCTCGACGATGTCGGCGGAGATCTCGCGCCAGTGGCGCACCTCGGCGGGCACCGCGACGGGTTCGCCCTCGGTGGGAATGGTAATCAGCACGCGGTCGTTCATCCGTTCCTTGACCTGCAGCAGACCGATCCCCTCGGCCGAGACATTGCGCATCAGCGCCTCGTGCCCGTTCAGCCAGTGGACCTGGCCGCGCTCGTCGATAGGGGCAACGCGCACGTTGCGCGCCATGGGCATGCGCTCGACGGTACGCTTCTCGGGACCCTCTTCCCGGTGCAGGACCAACTGCAGTTGCCTCCCACCCAGCTCGAAGCGGATCTCATCGACGAATGCGCGCATCAGCATCAAGCCGCGGCCCGACGGTTTGTTGGAGTCATACTCGCCCTCATCGAGCCGGCGCAGCATGGCGATATGGTCGAAGCCGGCGCCTTCGTCGGTGATCACCCATGAGGCGGTGTTCGCCAGGAACGAGGCGCGGATATCGACTACCCGGGTGGACAGAACGGGATCCGAGCAGCGCTGGGCCACCTCGCGGACGAACGACTCGTCGTCGTGCTCCTTCAGCTCCGAGGAGATGCCAAGGTTGCCGTGGATGATGGCGTTCGACAGACCTTCGTGCAGGGCAGTCATGAGACGGTGCGCCCGGGTGCTGGTCACCACGCCGCTCTGTTGTGCGCGCTGCACCAGGAATTCGGCAGTGGGCTCGACCCAGTCGGGCAGGCTCGGGATACGCAGATGGCAATGGTCTGCCACGAACAACTCGTCGAGCGTCGCCTCGGGCAGATGGGTCATGGCCGCCTCTCCACTCGGATTCGGTGTACAATCCACCGTCCTTGTAACCTAGCACACAAATTACCCGGGTGACGTTTGACCTCGCACCCGACGAATCTGCCTCAGGAGGTTTCGCATGTTCACGGTCGCGGCGGCGGTCGCTCATCTCGAACGGATGCTTCCCCTGCGCCTGGCAGCCGAGTGGGACAACGTGGGGCTGCTGCTCGGCGAACGCGATGGCGCGGTCGACCGCGTGATGACCTGCCTGACGGTGACCCCGACGACAGCGGCCGAGGCGGTCGAGCGCCGGGCCAGCATGATCGTCTCACATCACCCCGTGCTATTTCGCGCGGTCAAGCGGCTGACAGGCGACACGACCGAGGGGCGCATGCTGCTGGCGCTGGCGCGGGCCGGCGTGGCGGTCTACAGTCCACACACTGCCTTCGACAACGCGCGGGGCGGCATCAACGAGCAGATCGCCACCCGGTTGGGGCTGACCGCGCTGGCGCCGTTACGTCCGGGACGCGGGGGAGCCCGGCAGGTCAAACTGGTGGTCTTCGTGCCTGACAGCGACCTGGCCCGGGTTTCGGATGCCCTGTTCGCCGCCGGCGCCGGGCGCATTGGCGAGTACCGCGAGTGCAGTTTTCGCCTGGCGGGCACCGGGACGTTCCATGGTTCGGAGGCGGCCAACCCCACCGTCGGGCAGAAGGGACGCCGCGAGGAGATCAGCGAATGGCGTCTTGAGGTGGTCTGCCCAGAGAGTCGATTATCCGCGGTGGTGACGGCGCTGCGTCAGGCCCATTCCTACGAGGAACCCGCCTTCGATCTGTATCCCCTGCAGGCCGCGCCCGACAGCCTGGGTGATGGTCGCGTCGGCGAGCTGCCCTCGGGGGGGACCCTGCGCGACCTGGGTGGCCAACTTCGCCAGGCGCTGGCCTGTGGGCCGATCCAGATGGTGGGCGAGGCCGACCGACCGGTGCGCCGGGTGGCCATCGTCTGTGGGTCGGGCGGCGAACTGTTGTTGGATGCCGTGCGGGCCGGCGCTGATGTGATGATCACCGGCGAGGCCCGCTACCACGATTGCCTGGCGGCGGAGGCAGCAGGGGTAGCTCTGCTGCTCCCCGGGCATCACGCCAGCGAACGACCCGGCGTCGAGGAACTGGCCCGGCGGCTGGCTGTTGAGTGGTCCGGCGTCATGGTCTGGGCCAGTGAAACCGAACGCGACCCGGTCGGCTATTGCTGATGCGAAGGTCCGAAATCGTGTGGCCGGTCCTTGCGGTCGGGTTCGACCACGCGCATACTCAAGCCAGTGGGCCGCGCCGCAGTCGAGGCGAGTGCATCGTCCTCCGACGTGACCCCCTGCAGTTGCTGGCGGAGGTGGACCATGCAGGCGAGCGATCGGCGAGAGTTTCTGGCGGAGGTGGGGCAAGGCATGATGGCCGCCCTGGTCGGCACGGGGCTGGCCGCGGAGTTGGGGTTGGCCGACCCGGTCCTGGCGGATGCCCCTGCGACCCCGGCGCTGAACCGCCTGGCCCGGCTGCTGCAGGAGACGCCTCCAACGAAATTGCTGGGCGTGTTCCGCGAGCAGCTCGAACGCAAGACCTCGCTGCGCGATCTGGTGGCAGCCGGCGCGCTGGCCAACACCCACGCCTTCGCTGGGCAGCACTACGAGGGCTACCACACCTTCATGGCGCTGGCGCCGGCGTACGTCATGGCCGAGAGCCTGGACACCGAGACGAGGCCGCTGCCGGTCTTCAAGGTGCTGTATCGCAACGCCACGCTGATCCACGGCAACGCTCGACAGAAGGCCGACCTGCTGGCCGAAGAGCCGCCTGCGGCAGTCGATGCCTCCAAGGCGCAGGGCGACCAGCTACTGGCCGCCGCCCGGCTGCGTCAGGTGGAGGTCGCCGATGGCCTGGCGGTCAAGCTTCACGCCACTCAGCCGTCCACCGCCTACGATGCCATCCAGCCACTCGTGCAGGATTCGCTGAACGTCCACAAGGTGGTGCTAGCCTGGCGCGCCTGGGAGATCCTCGACTTCGTCGGCAAGGATCAGGCGCGGATCATGCTCCGACAGACCGTGCGGCACTGCGCCGATTATCCCGTCACCTCCACCCCCCACATGAGCGTGGGCATTCGCGAGACCCTGCCCCGCCTGCTCGAGAAGCACCGTCTCCTGAGCAAGGAGCCCGGCAAGCGGCAGGCTGATCTCGCGCTGGTGGAAAAGCTGGCGCACCTCATGCACGTGGGAACGCGCGAGGATGCCGCTGGTGCTGTCGCCGAGGCACTGGCCGACGGCATCGCGCCGGCGAGCATCGCCGAGGCCATGGGGCTGGCGTCGTCGCTATTGGTGCTGGGCGACCCAGGACGGAAGCAGGCCTGGCCAGGCAAGCCGCTGGGCAGCGTCCACGGCGATTCGGTCGGCGTCCACGCCGCCGATGCTGCCAACGCCTGGCGACGCATCGCTGGCGTGACCGGGGCGCGGAACACCTTCGCCAGCCTGATCGCCGGGGCGTACCACACCGCGGGGCAAGGGACAGGCCAGATGCCGCATCGCTATCCCCTGGCCGAGGACGTCGAGAAGATTACCCTGCGCGAGCCGGCCAGGCTGACCGACGCGCTCGACGAGGCGATCCGCGCCGGCGACCAGCGCCGGTCCTGCGCCCTGACCGCCTGCTATCTCCGTCAGGGACACGCCGCCGCCGCTCTGATGGATCTGTTCCGGAAGTACGCCATCAGCGAGGACGGTGCCCTGCACGCCGAGAAGTACTACCACACCGTCCGCGACGAGTGCAGCCGATCGCGCAAGGAGGTACGCGAACGCCACCTGCTGGCGCTGGCGCGAGTGACGGCCAGCCTGGTGGTAGGCAAGCCGGCGCCGGGCCTGGACGAGGCGCGGAAGGTCTTCAAGAAGGCGTGAGAAGGAAGCGCATCCGGTGGATGGGGCGGCCCTCCTGCCGGAACTTGCGCTCGAAGTTGGTCAGGTAATCCATGTCGTGGCCGGGCGGCTTCTCCGAGGGCGGCTCGGCCTCGACGAACTGGGTGTGGTCGCGCACGGTCTGCTGCACCATCTCGGCGTAGTCGGCCACGTCGGTCACCACAATCAACTGACCGTCTGGCTTCAGGATGCGCTGACAGGTCTGGGCGAACTCGGGGGTGAACACGCGCCGGGTGTGATGGCGCTTCTTCCACCACGGATCGGGGAAGTACAGGTGGACCGCCTGGACGCTACCTGGGGCCACCCAGTCGCGCAGGAACGGCCGGGCATCGGTGCAGGCGACGCGGACGTTGCGGCGCTCGCGCTTGGCCAGGCGCGTGGCGGTGAACAGCTGATACTTGCGGACGATCTCGATGCCCAGGTAGTTGGTGTCGGGGTGCTCGCCCGAGGCGGTGACGAGGAAAAGTCCCTTGCCGAAACCGACCTCGATCTCCACTGGGTGGGAGTTGCCGAAAACCACTGCCCAGTCAAGCGGCGCGGGCGGCGGCTCGGACAACCGACCGGGCTGGGGGGCGGCCAGCATGTAAGGCTCGAGCGCCTCCTGCGGCAGGCGCGGACTCTTGCGCACGATCAGCTCTCCGAGACGGTTCCGGCATCGCGCGTGTTGAACTGCACGCCGATGATGTCGGCATGGAAGACCAGCGACTTGCCCACGAAGCCCTGGACGTTGAACATGGTCTGACGGCGGTGCAGCTTCTGCGCCTTGCCGATGAGCACGAGACGGTCTCCCGGGCGCACCGCGCCACGAAAGCGGACGTTCTCCATGCCGCCGAAGGCGACGAAGTCGGAGTGCTTCAGTCCGGCGAGGGTGAAGTAGTAGGCGACCAGCTGGGCCGACGCCTCGCACATCAGCACGCCGGGCAGCAGGGGGAAGCCGGGCATGTGCCCGCGCACCCAGAACTCGTCGTCGCGGACATTCTTGAAGCCGACGACGATGTGGTTCACCCGATCGATGTGGATGATGCCATCGATCTGCTCCATCTCGAAGCGCTGGGGGTTGAACTCACGCAGCTGCTCGCGGGTGACGAGGATCTGACTGAAATCCAGGGTGGACGGGTCCAGGATTAGCGGAGGTGGCATGGAGGTCCTTTCTCAACCCACAACTTCGACGAGCTGCTCGAGTTCGGTTAGCAAGATGTCCGGTCGGCTGGCGGCTTCCTTGAGTTGCTCGGGAGTGGCCTGCAAGGAGGCGCGGTCGCCAGTGAACAAGGCGGTGTGCATGCCCAGCCGTCGGGCCGGGATGATGTCGTGCGTGATGCGGGAGCCGACGTGCAGCACCTCGCCGGGCGAGAGTCCCTGCGACTGCAACAGCTCGACCGCCCGGCGGTAGAGACGCTCGGATGGCTTCTTGCCGCGCAGCTCGTGCGATAGCACGCTGAGACCTTCGGTGAGCAGGTCGGACAGGTGCGCCTCGGGGTCCTGGTTCAGCAGGCCGCGCTGCAGTTGCACCGTGGTGAAACACTGGCCATCGCCGAGTAGGCCCTGGCTGAGGCCGGACGCCTGGACGTGGCGCAGCGCCTGGGCCGCGCCGGGATAGCAGGTGGTGCCCTGCAGGCTGGCGTGGAAGAAGTAGGCCACCTTCCGCGACAGTTCGTTGAGCGAGCCGAAGAAACTGGCGTCGAACTTGTAATCCTTCTGCATCAGCCGCTTGAGAATGGTCTCCCAGATGCGCTCGGCCTGGGTCTCGGGGTGGCGTTCGCCGCCGCCGGGCACCGACGATTGTTCGGTCAGGATCTGACGATACTGCGAGAGCATGTAGTCGGCCGGCTGGCCCGGTTTGCGCGACATCGACCCCCACATCTTGAACTCCTGGATGGTCTTCTCCAGGGCGTTGTTCATGATGAAGGCTTGTGGATGCTCGAAGAGCAGCTCGCCCTGCGGGATGGCCAGGAGGGTGCCGTAGACATTCCACAGCACGCAGCGCACCTGCGGCAGGCGCGTCAGATGCGGCCGCGCCTTCACTGGCGCAGGCGTGGGCGCGGCCGGCCAGGGCAGGTCGTGGCGCGAATCCAGGTAGGTAGCGTACTGCTCCAACGTGAGCGGCATGAACCATCTCCGGGCGGCGTCCCTCGTTCGAGGAAGCCGATTGCATCAACCTAGCAAGAGCGCTGTGCCTGTGCAAGCGACTGCGCGAGGCCTAGAATGGATGGATTGTGTCGTCCGGCCGAAGATGCCCTGCGGACGGTCGTTCCTTCCCACCCGGCGCCGAGCGCGACCGCGCCGGAGTTCTGCCAGAGGATATCGGTGAGCGGACAACCTCCCATCCCAGCCCCCGGCCTGCCTCCCGTGCAGCCTCCCACCGGGCAGATGATCTTGCGGCTGTTCCTGGTCCCCTTTCTCATCGTGGGGGTGCTGATCGGCCTGTACCTGCTGGGGCAGCTGTTCTTCGGCCCCGGCGCACGCCGTCACTCCGTCGACCAGTACCTGAAGAACCTGGACAGTCCCAACCCTGACATCCGCTGGCGGGCAGCGTCGGACCTGTCGCAGGAGCTGCCGCGCTCGCCGGAGATGGCTCGCGATGCCACCTTCGCGCTGGAACTGGCCGGCCGGCTCGACCGCGCCCTGGCCGAGAGCGCCCGACTCGAAGCCGAACATTTGCAGCGCGCGGCCGCCGGCACGGAGAAGGAGGCCGGCCCCACGCGCGAGCTGACCATCAATCGCGACCTGATCATGTATCTCGCCGCCAGCCTGGGGAACTTCCAGGTGCCCGCCGGCACGCCCCTGCTGTGCCGGATGGCCGGGCAGACCACCGGGATGGAGGCCGAGGCGCTGGCTCAGCGGCGCAGTCGCGCTCTGTTCGCCCTGGCCGTGCTCGGCGATCAGCTGCGCAAGTACGACGCCAGCAGCGACGATCAGAAGGAGCAGATCGACCAGGAGTTGCAGGCCGTCACCCGTGAGTCGCTCGTCGCGCTGGCGAGTCAGTGCCGCGCCTATCTCGAACAGCGCCGGGCCGGCCAGGCCAGCAGCTTCGGCGTCGCGGCCGTCTTGCTGCAGTGCGGCGAGGACGACGACCCCTACCTGCGCGAGCTGGCCGCCCTGGTGTCCAACTTCTGGACTGGCACCCCCGCCGAGGTGCGCCAGGTCGATGCTCTGCTGGCCCGGCTTGCCCTGGACGATGGTCGGGGCCAGGACCGACTCGACGAACTGCTGCAGCGCAATCCCGAGGCCCGACGCTCACGCGCGCTGTGCAAGCGACCCGGTTTTCAGGTCCAGGTCAACGCCAACCTTGCCCTGGCGCGCCGCGGCAGCGACCGGGTGCGCCTGGTTCTCCTGGCAGATCAGCTCGACCCTGCCCTGCTGCGCGAGCTGTTCGTCCGCCGACTGACCCAGCGCGACGGCGAACGCGAGGAACCCAACGAGGCGCTGGTCGTGGTCACCCTGACCAGCACCCTGCAGGCCCTGGCCGAACTGCACCGCCAGCGCCCGACGTTCGACCTGGCTCCGCTGCGCGAACGGATCGAGCAGCTGACCCACGACGACAACCCGGCCATCCGCATCGAGGCCGAGAAAACCCGCCGCGCCCTGACGGAGTCCTGAGCGAGGAGCACGCATGGAAGCCATCCACATCGTCGGAGCGGGAGGAATCGGTTGCGCGGTCGGCCATGCCCTGCGCCGCGGGGGCACCCGGGTTGTCTTCGTCGAAAACACCGAGGCCAAGGTGGCTCATGGCCGACGCCACGGCGTGGCCGTCGAGGGGCAAGGCGCGCTGCCGGCCGAGTTCGTCCACTTCCGCGACTGGGAAGCGCCGTCGGCCGGCGTCGTGCTGTTGTGTGTGAAGTGTCCGGCCAACGCCGCTGTGCTGGCCCGGGTCGGCTCGGCTTCGCTGATCCCCATCCAGAACGGCGTGGATGCCGCCCTGGCGCAACGCGGGCCACACGTCGAGGGGATCGCCTCGTTCGTCTCGGAGTGTCCGCGCGAGCAGACACACACACGCATTACCCGGCGGGGCGATCTGCACCTGGGTGTCCACGGAGCGTCCAGCCCTGCCCTGCGTAGCCAGGTCGAGCGCCTGGCAAACCAGCTGGGGCAGGCGTCGTTTCGCGTGCGCATCGTCGAGGACATCCGCCCGTGGAAGTACACCAAGCTGATGTACAACAGCGCCATCAGCCCCCTGGCCGCCTCGGCCGGGCTGGACAACGGCGAGCTGCTGCGCTGGCCTCGCCTGCGCGGCTTGTTCTTCGCCCTGCTGCGCGAGAATCACGCCATCCTGCGCCACGCGGGGCTTCCCCTGGAGAAGGTCGGCCCCTTGCACCCCGCCACGGTGGCCCGCATTCTGGCCCGTCCCTGGCTGGCGCATCTTCTGGCCTGGGCGTTCTATCCCTCGCTGCGCGGCACCTATTGTTCGATGGCGCCCGACTTGCCCGACGGCCCCACCGAGATCGCCAACTACAATGGGCACCTGGTGAAGCTGGCCGGCGACCTGCCCTGCCCGCTGAATCGCGCAGTTGTCTCCCTGGTCGAACGCATGGTGGCCGAGCGATTGCCGCCGCATCCCGACCGCCTGGAAGCGCTGTGGACGATTGAGTTAGGGCGCGAATCGGTCGACCTTGCCGGGACAGATCAGCGGGTTGCGGGTTGACAGAGCCCCTGGGAAGCGGTTTCATCTATCTACCCCGGAGGGACGCCCGGGGGACAGGTTCGAGAAAGGAATCTCTGATGAGCACGGTCTCGGACGGGCATCACCTGGCTCCTGGCATCCTGATCGTGGATGACGAGCCATTCTTGCTAGCGCTCCTGAAGACGGTGCTGGGGCGGGAGGGATTCCAGGTCTACGCCTGCAGCTCGGGCCGGGCCGCCATCGACACTTTCCGCCGGCACAGCGACGACATCCGGGTAGTCCTGCTCGACGTGACCATGCCCGGCCTGGACGGCGTCCAGACGCTGGCCGAGCTGCGCCAGCTCGACCCCGGTGTACGCGCGTGCTTCATGAGTGGACACTCGCAGCGCTACACTGTCGAGGAGTTGCTGGCCCAGGGCGCGCAGCGCTTCTACGAAAAGCCATTTCAGATTCAGGCGCTGGCGGAGGGGTTGCGCACCCTGGCCTGCGGCGCGACGCGGCGGTCGGCGTGACCGGGGCGAGGGCTAGCGGATGCCGCCGACCTTGAGCCAGTGGTTCCAGTTGCCGCCGGTGTAGAGGACGAAGTAGACGAAGCGATCGTCGGGGCTGTTTTCCTCGGGGTAGTAGACCTCGAGGTGGTAGGTGTAGCCGTGCGCGGGGTTCTCCAGCTCGTGGATATCGTAGCGGCCGCGCGGCACGCAGTAGAGGATGGCCTCGCGCGGGCCGTCGGCGAAGACGAGCTGCGGTGCCTCGACGGGTTGCTTGAAGCTTTCGGTGCCCGGCAAGATGGCCAGGGCGGCGCCTCCCTTGAGGTAGGCGTAGTTGACGAAGGAAGGCGCGCCGGGTGTGGTGCGCAGCAGGCGCAGCTGGTCGTTGGCGCGCTCCTCGCTGCTGGCGCGGGTCACGTTGCCGCCGTGGAGGATGTCGTCGGCAGCCAGTACGGGCCGGCGCGGCGTGTGAAAGAGGTTCCAGCCCCAGAGAAGCAGGAGCACGGCGGCAGCCGCGGCACAGCCGCGCAGGGCATGGGTGACCCAGCGGCGCTGACGGGCGGCGCGGTCGGCGGCCAGGCGCAGCAGCAGCTGATCCTTTAGGCCGCGCGGCACTTCCAGGTCGCGCATGGCCCGGCCGAGATGCTGATCGAGCCGGGCGAGGTCCTGCGCCAGATGGTTACAGGCGCTGCACAGGGCCAGGTGCCCCTCGAGTTCGGCCGCTTCCGCGCCCTGGAGTTCGTCGGTGCCAGGACGGGTGAGCTGCAGGAAGAATCGGGCAGAGCTACAATCCATTGGTCGCCCTCCGAACAGAGCCGCTCGCCGTGACGGGTTCCCCCGCGGGAAGCAGGCGGTTCCGCAGGTGTCCTCGGGCCCGCGCCAGACGCGACATCACCGTGCCAATAGGCAGATCCATCTGTTCGGCGATCTCGCGATATCCGAAGTCCTCGAAATAGTACAGGATGATTGGCGTTCGGTACACTTCAGGTAGCTCGTTCAGGGCCTGCTGCAACTGTTCGGGATCGATTTCCGGTAACGGCTCCGGGAGGGGTTCGGCCACATCGCCCACGCCGTCCAGGGAAATACTGTTCTGCGCGCGTTCGGCTCGGACCCGATGCAGGTAGGCATTCCGGAGAATGCTGAACAACCAGGGCCGGGCCCGGGCAGTGTCCCGCAGCTGAGCCAGGCTTTGCTGCGCCTTGCAGAAGGTATCCTGCGTCAGGTCTTCCGCGTCGGCGCTCGATCCGCTGAGGCGATAGGCGTAGCGGTACAGCGAGGCGTAGTGGTCTTCGACCAGGCGCTGGACCGTCAGTGGGCTACCGCGCATCCCCATCGTCGCACGTCCCTCGTCTCATATGACACGCCCGCTGACCATTTATTCCCAGGGTTGTGGGGAAAAATCGTCGGAGAAAGTAGCAGGCGAGGCATCAGTACCTTACGCGATCGCGCGGGACAGGGCCAGGGAGCACCGGACCGTGTCATCGGCTTTTCTCATTGATTTGTTCGTCCGGCGCGTTTACGCTTTGCCCAGGTTCTCAAGATTTTGGGGGGGCATCCGCCACAGTCTGCCGGCCACTCCTTCCTACCCGGCCCATCGCGGACTGGCGCGCGGATCCAAAAACAGGAGCCATTTGATGTTCACCCTCCGTACTTCGCGCCAGGGTTCTACCTGTGACGGCGCATCCCGTCGTGATTTTCTTCGTGTCGGCGCACTGGGTCTGGGATTGGGTGGTCTCGCGCTGCCGGATCTGCTGCGCGCCAGGGCCGCCGACGCCACGCGCGGTCAGACCAGCCGCAACACCTCGGTGGTCTGGCTGTGGCTGGGTGGTGGTCCCACCCATGTCGAAACCTTCGACCCCAAGATGACCGCTCCGGCCGAGTTCCGTAGCGTCGTCGGCGCGGTGAAAACCAACGTGCCCGGCATGGAACTCGGCGGCGTGTTCCCCCGGTTGGCTCGTCACGCCGACAAGCTCGCCGTTGTCCGCTCCTTCGCGCATCGCAACTCCGGCCACGGTGGCGGCACCCACTGGGTGATGACCGGCTACGATTTCCCCCCGGCCGACAACAACCAGGCTCCCGTCAAGCCCGGCCTTGGCTCCATCGTCAGCCGCCATCGCGGCGCCACCGACTCCCGCTCGGGTTTGCCCACCTATGTCCGCCTCAGCAGTATCTACGGCGATGGCCCGGTGTGGCTCGGCTCGGCCTATTCGCCGTTCGACGTTGGCGGCAACGCCCAGCGGAACATGGCTCCCTCCGTCCAGCTCGAACGGCTCGACGACCGACGCAGCCTGCTCCGCAGCTTCGATCAGCTCGATCGCAGCATCGATCGGACTGGGCTGGCCCAGGGGCTGGATAGCTTCGACGTGCAGGCGTTCGACCTGCTGCGCAGCCGGGCCCGCGAGGTGTTCGACCTGAACCGCGAAGATCCGCGCACCCGTGACCGCTACGGCAAGAACGGCCTGGGCGCGCAACTGTTGCTGGCACGACGGCTGTGCGAGGCGGGTGTCGGTTTCGTCACGTTGCATCACGGCGGCTGGGACATGCACGGCCAGATCGCCCAGGGGATGAACAACCTGGGGCCGCAAGTCGATCACGCCGTGGCCGCCTTCCTCGAGGACGTCCACGCCCGCGGGATGGAAAACGACATCCTGCTGGTCATCACCGGTGAGTTCGGCCGCACCCCGCGCATCAATGGTAGTGCCGGCCGCGATCACTGGGCGCCGCTGTCCACGCTGGCACTGGCGGGTGGCGGCCTCAAGATGGGCCAGGTGGTGGGGCAGTCGTCCGAAAAGGCCGAGGTGCCACGCTCCACGCCCATCACTCCGCAGGATCTGATGGCCACAGTTTTCCACGTCCTGGGGTTGCCGCAGGATCTACACTTCAAGGACCCGACCGGTCGGCCGACGCCGATGATCAATGGCGGGAAGCTGATCAGCGAGCTGGTCTAACCACCTGCTCGGGGAGGCGGGCGCGAGGGCAAATCTCCTCGCGCCCACTTCCCTGGACTACGAGAATGCTGCATGGCTCTTCTCATCTTTACCCGGACGCTGGGTCCCGCGTTTGTCTTCGAGCTGCACGGGGCCATCGATGCGGCCTCCGGTCCCAAACTCGAGCCCCGCGTCCACGAGGCCATCGACGCCGGGTTCCACGTCCTCATCTTCGATGCGACCAAGTTGAATTTCATCTCCAGCATTGGCATCAGCATCTTCGTGGCGGCCTTCCGCCGGGTGCAGGGCCACGGTGCCATTCGCTTCGCCGGACTCAACGAGCAGTTGCGTCATCTCTTCAACATGACTGGGCTGACCACACGGGTCGAACTGTACCCCACCGTCGAGGATGCGCTGGTCGGTCCCACCGCTGGCTCCTGAACAACGAGGATGCTCCCACCATGGCAAAGAACTATCGGGTGGCAGTGATCGGCCGCACGGGCAAGGGTGGCTACGGTCATGGCCTGGACGTGGTGTGGAAGGAGATCGACGGCGCCGAGATCGTCGCCGTGGCTGACCCCGACGAGAAGGGCCGCGCCGCCGCCGCCAAACGCCTGGGCGCGAAGAACGCCTACGCCGACTATCGCGTGATGCTCGAGAAAGAGAAGCCACAGATCGTCAGTGTGGCCGATCGCTTCCTCGACGAACACCGCGACATGGTGGTGGCCTGTGCCCGCAGTGGCGCCAGCATCTTCCTGGAAAAACCGATGGCCCGGACCCTGGCCGAGGCCGACGAGATGGTCCGCGCGTGCGAGATGCACCACGTCAAACTGGCCATCGCCCACCAGACGCGCCATAGCCCTCGAATCGCCCGGGTGCGCGAGATGCTGGAGGCGGGCCAACTCGGCGACCTGCTCGAGGTTCGTACCCGGGGCAAGGAAGATGCCCGCGGCGGCGGGCAGGACATGATGGTGCTGGGCACCCACCTCTTCGACCTGATGCGCTTCCTGGCGGGCGATCCGGCCTGGTGTTTCGCTACCATTCTTCAGGCCGGCCGACCCGTCACCCCCGCCGACAGCCGTCCCGGTGGCGAGGGCATGGGCCCCATCACGGGCGATAGCATCCAGGCGACGTTCGGCCTGCCCAAAGGCGTGCTTGGCAGCTTCGGCTCGCACCGCGCGCGTTTCGGGGCGGGCAAACGCTTCGGCCTGTCGCTCTACGGGTCGCGTGGCATCGTGCAGATGGGCACCGGCAGTCTTCCCCCTGTGTGGTTCTGCGATGATCCGTCGTGGATGCCTGGCCAGAGCAAGGCAAAGTGGGTGGAGGTATCGAGCCACGGCCCAGGGAAGCCCGAGACGCTCAAGGCACCGGGGCTGGGCCCGGGCAATGTCTGGATCGTCCGCGACCTGATCGAGGCGATCGAGAAAGATCGCCAGCCCCTGGGCAGCATGTACGATGGCCGGGCGGCGCTGGAGATGATCCTGGCCGTTTACGCCTCGCAGCGCGCAGGCCAGCCGGTGCCCCTGCCGCTGAAAAACCGCGAGCACCCGTTGGCCCGCACCTGAGCACGGCTCAATCGACGTACACGAATGCGTTCCGGTTGAGCAGTGCCAGGCAGAAGTCGGCAAGGGCAGCGCCGCGGGCCAGGTCTACACCTGGGGGCAGTCCCTCGGGCAGGGCGACCGGCTGACGCAGTCGCAACCGATCCGTCAGTAATTCGGTCTGTTCGGTCAGGAAGCGCTGGGCGGCACCACGTTCCTCCTGGCGGGGGAGCCGTCCCAGGGCCAGGCGGTAGGCGCGATCGATCTGGGCGCCCGCATCGGAGCCGGCGTCGCGCCAGAGCCGGGCGGCGAACGCCTGGGCCTGCTCCTGAGCAAACGGGCCGTTCATCAGGATCAGTGCCTGTGGTGCGAAGGTGCTGACGGGGCGGATCGGGCACGACGATAGCGTGTCCGGCTGATCGAACGCCTCCAGCAATGGCAGGCGGACGTTCCGCTTGTTGAACAGGTAGATGCTACGGCGCTGATGCTCGCGTTCATCGGGGGTGGTAAGCCACAGGCCATCGGGCTCGCCCTCGGTAAAGATGAGATCGTAGACCTCGGGTTCCAGCGGTACGCGGATCATCGGGCCGCCCACCCAGTTCGTCAGGCTGCCGGTGGTAGCCAGCATCCCATCGCGGAGCGACTCGGCGGTCAGACGGCGACGGTTCATCCGCCACAGAAGTCGGTTCTCCGGGTCGGCCTTCCGAGCCTGCTCGTTGGTCGGCGCGCTACTCTGCTGGTAGGCAGTGGAAAGGACCATCAGCCGGTGCAGATGCTTGATCGACCAGCCGGAATCGATGAACTCGAGCGCGAGCCAGTCGAGCAGGTCGGGATGGCTCGGCGCCTCTCCCTTGATGCCAAAGTCGTTGGGCGTGCGTACAAGGCCCTGGCCGAAGTGATGCAGCCAGAGCCGATTGACGAGGACGCGCGCGGTGAGCGGATGATCGGGCCGCATCAACCAGCGCGCCAGGCCGAGGCGGTTTTTTGGCTCGGCGGAACCGGCGCCCAGGGCGTCGGGGAAGGCGGGTTCGACCTGTTTGCCCGGCCGATGGATGTTTCCGCGCTTGAGGATGTGCGTGGCTGGCGCCTTGCTACTCTCCTCGACCGTCCAGGCCGAAGCCGGAAGCAACGGGCTGCGTGCCTCCAGTTCGTGGATCTTCGCTCGCAGCGCGGCCCGTTTTTCGCGATCGGCCTCGCTCAGGGCGGCAACCACCTCATCCCAGGTCACCTTGGCCAGGACCGCGGCCTGATCGGCCAGCTTCTGCTGCGCCGGGGTGCGTTTCTTCGGGTCGATCGCCAGCGCCTCGCGGTAAGGTGCCTCCAGCTGGGCCCGCTTGGCCTCGCCGATCCGCTTCCGGTACGGCGCATCGATGGCGGCCACCTGGTTGCGCAGCGGCAGCAGCCTGGTCTGGAGCAGGGCCAGGTCCTTGGCGTAGGCGGCCTTTTCGCCGGCGCTGGCCAGGTTTACCTCGCGCGGCTGGGCGGCAGCAAAGAACGCTTCGATCTGGAAGTAGTCCTTCTGCGACACGGGATCGAACTTGTGGTCGTGGCAGCGGGCACAGCCGAGTGTCAGCCCCAGGAAGGCGGAGCCCACGGACGACGTCATCTCGTTGAGCAGTTCGTGCCGAATTTCCAGGGGATCGACGTTGCCTGCGACCTGATGAATCGGCCCACAGCGGTTGAAACCAGCCGCGATGCGCAGCTGGGCAGCCTCGGGATGGCCCGGCGCGAGCAGGTCGCCGGCCAGCTGGCGCGTGACGAAGGCATCGAAGGGGAGATCCTCGTTCCAGGCGCGCACGACCCAGTCGCGGTAGCGCCAGGCATGGGGCCGCTCGCCGTCGGCCTCGTAGCCGTTGGTTTCCGCGAAGCGGGCGACGTCGAGCCAGACCTGGGCCCAGCGTTCGCCATAACTGGGCGACGCGAGCAAGCGCTCCACCTGCTTTTCATAGGCGTCCAGCGAACGGTCGGCGACGAAGGCGTCGATCTCCTCGGGTGTGGGCGGCAGGCCGACGAGATCGTAACTCAGCCGGCGCAGCAGCGTGATGCGGTCGGCCGGCGCGGAAAAATGTAGCCGGCCGGCTTCGAGACGCGCCAGCAAGAAGCGATCGATCGGATTCCGCGCCGCGGCCGCTTCGCGCACAGCCGGTGGCAGTCGTCGGACAGGCGGTCGGAACGACCAGTGGACGGGGGTGGAGGCGGTGGTAGCGGGCGGCGGAGTGACAGGTGGACTGGCGGCCGGCAGAGCCAGGGCGATGGCAAACAGTGCCGCCAGGGAGGATCGTCGAGGGGTCATGGGACCTTTTTCCAGGCCGGGCGAGAATTCGTGAGACAATAAGCTCAATTCTTGCGTAGAATAAAGCACGACGTGGCAGGTCGCAACAGGCGATCGAGAAACGTCGAGATTCCTCTACCCGCCAGCGTAGGGATGGGGCGGTGGAATCGCTATCCTGCCTGCAGCCTCCCTGGAAAAGTCGCTCGACCCAGGCGAACCAGGCAGGTGTCATTTTTTGCGCCATGGAGGGGGCTTGCCTGCAATAATACAATAAGGGGCTGATTCCCTGTCAGCAGTCCACGGGCGGCACCGGACGCGGCCCTCACCGTAAAAGCGTCCGGTGAGCGGCATCCGTGACGATGAACTAGAAGCCCGGGGACGGCGGTTTCAGAACAGAGCGCGATTCGCGCCGTCGGAAGCCCCTTCCCGTTGACCCTCTCGCTTCTCGCGATGGCAACTGGGTGGACCACCGACGGCGGTATTTTTTCTCCGCCGCGACAGGGAGTCGGCAACAACCGACAGGACGGATGTCATGGCTACCAGACGAACCACCAAGCGGGGCGATCGCCCTACCGAGTCGAACTTGACTTTCCTCTCCTCGCACGAGGTTCCCCTCGACGAGACTCCGCGCGCGCGGCATGCCTCGTACAGCGATCCCCTCGATCCCGAGTATGAGACCCTCACCCGGGCTCACGACGAGGAACTGCCGCTCTTCGTCGATGAAATGGCTGCTGCCGAGGGCGAAGAAGGTGAAGACGATGCCCACGCGCCCGATGATGCGCTGGGCCTTTACCTCCGTCAAATGGGCGCCATCCCCCTGCTCACCCGTCCGCAGGAACTGGCCCTGGCCGTGCAGCTGGAAACCCAGCGCTGGCGCTATCGTCATGCCACCCTGTCGTGCTGGCACATCCTCGTCCGCGTCGTCGAGACGTTCGAGCGCGTCCAGCGTGGGCAGTTGGCCCTCGATCCAACCATCGACGTCGTCAACACGCTGGGCCTGACGCGCGAAAACATCCTCAAGCGGATGCCGCATCATCTGCCGACGCTGCGAGGCCTGATGCAGGCCTCGCGCGATACCTTCCGGGAGCTGCTCAAGGCCACCTCCGGCGCGGCCCGCACCCGACTTCGCCGCGACCTGTGGCGCAAGATGCACAAGGCTCGCACCCTGGCCGAGGAGATCTCCCCCCGCATCGACCTGCTCGATCACTGGGTCGAGGAGCTACGTGGCATCAGTCGGCAGATGAGCGAGCTGGCTGTCCTGGCCGAATCGGGTGGCAACTCCGCCGCTGATCGCGAACGCCGCAGCAAGGCGCTCAAGCACCTGCGCGACATGATGTGCGAGGTGCAGATGCAGCCCGACGATCTGCACGGCCTGGTGTCGATCCTCGAAGCGCGTCGCCGCCATTACCAGAAGGCCCGTCGCGAGCTGGCCGAGGGCAACCTGCGCCTGGTCGTCTCCATCGCCAAGCGTTATCGGTCGCGCGGCCTGCCGTTCTCCGACCTGATCCAGGAAGGCAACCGCGGCCTCATGCGGGCCGTCGACAAGTACGAGCATCGCCTGAACTTCAAGTTCGGCACCTACGCCACCTGGTGGATTCGCCAGGGCATCACCCGGGCGCTGGCCGATCATGCCCGGACCATTCGCGTGCCTTGTCACCAGGTCGGCACGCTGGCGCGGGTCGAGCGCGTCCGCGGCGAGCTGTCGGTCCAACAGGGCCGCGAACCCACCGTTGAGGAGATCGCCGCTGTCCTGGGCGTCACTGCCGAGGAGACGCAATCGCTTCGCGTGGTGGCCAGGCATCCGGTCAGTTTGCACGAGCCGCTCGGCGGAGACGGCGAACGCGCCCTGGAAGACTTCCTCGACGATCCGGACGCCACCAATCCCGGCAAGGCGGTCGATCAGCATCTGCTGCGCGAACGCATCGCCGAGGTGCTCCGGTCACTCACCCCGCGCGAGCGCGAGGTCATCGAGTTGCGGTTCGGTCTGCGCGATGGTCAGCCACGCACCCTCGAGGAAGTGGCCCGGACGTACGGCATTACCCGCGAGCGCATCCGCCAGATCGAGGCCCGCGGCCTGTTGAAGTTGCGTCAACCGCTTCGCAGCCAGCGCCTCGCCGAGTTTGCCGAGGTCGAACAGTAACTCGCCGGGTCAAGATTGGCCAGGCGCCAGCGAAGAACTCAGAAGGCCGGGTAGGGGTACGCCTCCTGCCCGGCCTTCCTGTTTTCCCTATGCTGCCCTGTGGTATCGACCTCCCGTATTCCCCTCGAGGTGTCCATGATCCGCTTTTTCTGTCCATGTGGGCGTCAGTTGCAGGCCCGGGACGAGGACGTCGGCAAGAAAGCGAAGTGCCCCGCCTGCGGACAGATCATGCCGATCCCCTCGCAGACCGAGGCTGCGAAGTCGCGCCCCACTGCCGAGGAGGAACCTGCGGAAGAGGCCCCTGTCGAGAAGCGCCGGCGCGAGGAAGCCATCCGCGAGGACCGCGATGACGATAGTCCGCGCCGCAACGACCGCCGAGCCAAACTTTCTCGGGACAAAGACGACATCGAAGACGAATACGAGGACGAACCCGATGATCGTCCGCGCAAGCGGCGTCGTTCGCGTGGGGAGGAGCAAACCAGTGGCAAGGCCACCACGGCGATGGTGCTGGGCCTGATCTCGCTGTGTCTGCCCGTGTTGCCCGCCATTCCTGGTTTAATCATCGGCGTCCTGGCCCTGCGCGAAATCGGCCGCAGCAATGGCCGGCTCGGCGGACGTGGGGCCGCCATCACCGGCATTGTCACCTCGTGCCTCAGCTTCATTATGCTGCTGCCGGTTGTCATTCTCCTGGCTCTGCTGCTACCGGCGGTCGGCAAAGTGCGCGACGCCTCGGCCCGGATGCAGGATTCCAACAACATGAAGCAGATCGGCCTGGCGATGCACAACTTCGCCGACATCAATGGTGGTTTCCCCCGCGCCGTCGCTTTCCGGACGAAGGATGGCCGGCCCGGCCTGAGCTGGCGCGTCGCGCTGCTGCCCTACGTCGAGCAAGGCGCACTGTTCCAGCAGTTCAAACTCGACGAGGCGTGGGACAGCCCGGCTAACAAGCCCCTGCTATCGCGCATCCCGCCGGTGTATCTGCAGCCCAACCAGATCCCCGATGGCTCGGGCCAGACGCATTATCAGGTGTTTGTCGGCAAGGGGACCATCTTCGAGGAACCGGCCAACCCCCTGGAACTCGCCCCGCCGGGAGGACGTCCGGGCTTGGGGCTGCGCGGCATCCGCATGGTGGACATCCCGGACGGCACCTCGAACACGATTCTCGCGGTGAATGCCAGCAGCACCGTCCCGTGGACCAAGCCCGAGGATCTGACGTTCGATCCTGCCATGCCACTGCCGAAGCTGGGGGGGCCTTCCACAACGGCGTACACCGTCCTGTTCGCGGATGGCTCGGTCCGCTCGATGCCGGTCAACACGCCCGAGATGACCCTCAAACAAGCCATCACGCGGAACGGGGGCGAGGCGATCCTGTTACCCTGAACGAAAACACCGGAGGGGAGGCTTGCACCTCCCCTCCGGCTCCCCCATCCCCCCAATCAATCAACGAGACGGCGCCGGGTCGTCCCCGGTGGTGGGCGGTCGCCGTAATTCGTGTTCCAACTCGGCCCGCAGAGCCTGGGCCTTCTCCTGGGCGTTATTGTCGCTGACGCTGTCGGGCGTGACAGCCGGCGGCGGCGCGGATTCATCCTTCATCTCGACGCGGGGCGGCTTCTTGTCCTCATGGAGGAACGAGTCCGGCAAACAGCCGGAGCTGATCAGCGCTGCCGTCAGAAGCAGATAGCCGATCGGTTTCATCGCTCTTCCTCCTGCCGCACATCGCGATTGGCCTGGGTCGGCGCGAGGGCCTTGCCCGGCTGCAAGCGCGGCGGCAACTGACCGCCCTTCGAGGCTCGCTTCAGCACGTCCACCGTGGACGGCTCAGGCGGCGCCTCCTCCTCGTCGGCGATGGCATTGGCCACCGGTAGCCCCAGCAGTTTGTTCGAGCGCTGCTGGTGCAGCCGCCAGGCCATCTCCTCGAGTCGGCTGGCCTCCTCATACAGGCTGTTGTCGTTCTGCTGCAAGGCGATGTCGCGCAGACGGTCGCAGATCTCCTGCCGCCGCCAGTACGCCCGCATCAGCCGATCCAGCTCCATGGCGCGGTCGGCCACAGTGAGACTGGGTGGCGGCGTCGCGGACTGCGCCTCCTCCTTGCCAGAGCCAAACCAGCCCTTCCACCACGATGACGTGGTCTCGCTCGCCTTGGGCGAGTACTTCTTGGCGGGCGACTGGGCGCAGAGCATGGTTGTCGCGATACTCAGTCCCAGAACGGCGAGGCATCCTGCCCCTGTTCTGCGCATATCTCCCTCCCCCCGAGAGATCGGTTCCCCGGGCCGTACTCCGGGTGCAGGCGTCTCCCCTCCGACGCCGGCCCCTGCTGGCATGTTCTCGTCCGGTGAGGGGTGCATATGCCATCCGAGAGCGATCGTGTCCAGAGCAATATTTTTCTCAACCCGCTCCCGGCGAACCTGGTGCGACCGCGGGGGGTCCTTCCCTCGGTTGGCCAGACCCTCGGCAGGGAGCCGGGGCTTTGAACCCCGGTCGAGCTGGCTCGACACCAGCACTGGCTGCTCAGGTAAAACGACCCCGGGGCGAGGTCCATGAAGAACCTCGCCCCGGGGCTACTGGCAGAGACGAACGGTCACCGCATTACACGGTGATGTTGACCGTGGCCGTCTGCAAGGCGTTGCTGAAGGCGGTGAAGCCGCCGAAGATGTCGGTCGACACCTTGGTGCCCTGGAGTCCGACGGTGGAGCCGGTCTGATCCCAGGCCCGATAGGTGATCGACGCCTGACCGGTGAAGCCGGCCGCAGTCGGGACGAACCGGAGGAAGTCGCTGCTCCGCAGCAACAGCGAGGCATCTCCACTCACGGTGCCGACATCGACCCAGGTGGAACCGTTGAGCGAGTACTGCCACTTGCCTCCGCTGGTGGTCAGGCCCGTGATGGCGATGCCTTCCACCGCCCCGGCGTCCGAATCGGTGATCAGGGCGCCGATGAAGGAAGCGACCGTCTGGCCGGCCGGAGTCAGACTCGTCACCGGAGTCAGGGTCGGGGTGCCAGCCGCCAGCACTGGCGCCTGGTTGCTGCGGACCTTGGCGGTCTGAATCTCGCTGCTGAACGGCGAGTAGTCTCCGGTCAGAGGCATGGCGACAAGCGTTCCCTGCAGGCCAGCCGTGCCGCCGGTCTGGTCCCAGGCCCGGTAGGTGATCGACGCCTCGCCGATGAAGGTCGTCACGTTCGGGAGGAAGCGGACGAAGTCGGTACTCCGCAGCACGAAGACACTACCGTTGGGAATGGTGCCGATATCGACCCAGGTGGTGCCGTTGAGCGAGTACTGCCAGGTACCGTCCGTCTCCGAAGTGCCGCCGATGGCGATGCCTTTCACCGCTCCGGGGTCCTGGTCGGTGATGGTGGCACCCACGATCGTCGACACCAGGGTTCCAGCCGGAGCCGGAGTGCTGGAGGTGACGTTGGGCAGCATCGGGAAGCCGATGCCCAGCTTCGGGGCGATGTTGCTGCGAACGGTGGCCACCTGCGTGCCCGAGCTGAACGGTTGCGGATTGCCGTTGCTGGTGGTGCTTACCTTGGTACCCTGGCCGCCCGCGGTGGAACCGGTCTGATCCCAGGCGCGGTAGGTGATGGTGGCCTTGCCATACCAGTTGGCCGCCGACGGCAGGAAGCGGATGGAATCCTCGGCCCGCAGGAGCAGCGAGGAGTTGGCCGCCACCGATCCCACCGCGATCCAGGTGGACGATCCGGACAGCTTGTACTGCCAGGTACCGCCCGTTTCGCCGGTGGTCGCCGTGATGGCGATACCCTCGACGGCTCCGACATCGCCGTCGGAGATGTTGGCTCCCGCCAGGGCAGCCACGGTGACGCCGACCGGGTCCGGGGTCGGCCCGGTGAGCGACGGCAGGTTCGGACTGGCCAGGTTGAGCGTCGGTGACAGGTTGCTCTTGGCCGTGGCCGTCTGCGTCGTGCTGCTGAATGCCTGGAAGCCACCCGACAGCGCCGTGCTCACCTTGGTGCCCTGGAGCCCGAAGGTGGAGCCCGTCTGGTCCCAGGCCCGATAGGTGATCGTGGCAGTACCGTTGTACACCGCGGTGCTGGGCAGGAAGCGGATGAAGTCGGTGCTTCGCAGCAAGAGCGAGCCCGTGGCCGAGACCGAGCCGACGCTCACCCAGGTGGTCCCGTTGAGCGAGTACTCCCAGCTCCCGCCGCTGCCGGTCGTGCCGGTGATGGCGATGCCCTTCAGAGCCCCCGCATCGAGATCGGTGATCGAGCTACCCAGGAACGAGGCCACCGTCTGACCCGCCGGAGCCGGCGAGTTGCCGTTGACCTGGGCCAGCAGCGGTGAGCCCGCCGCCAGCACCGGAGCGTTGTTGCTTCGCACGGTGGCCGTCTGCGTTCCCGTGCTGTAGGGCGTCTTGGCCCCGACGGCAGCGATCGCGAACTTGGTGCCCTGCTTGCCCGCCGTGGTCCCGGTCTGGTCCCAGGCGCGGTAGGTGATGGTGGCCTCGCCACTAAAGCTTGCCGTCGCGGGCAGGAAGCGGACGTAGTCCGTGCTCCGCAGGTGCATTGCACTGCTGGCTGCGACTGCACCGATATTGGCCCACGTCGTCCCGTTCAGCGAGTACTGCCAGTTCCCATTGACCCCGGTCGAGGCGATGATGGCGATGCCCTCGATGGCGGTCGGATCCAGGTCGGTGATGGTGGTGCCCACCAGGGTAGAGACCTGGACGCCTGCGGGAGCCGGGCTATTGGTGGTCACCGATGGCATGACCGGCCCCACGGGCGTGATCACCGGAGCATCGTTGAGGCTGACCATGTTGGCCGTGCCCGTCGTGGCGCTGAAGGCACTGCTGCCGCCGATGGGCGTCGGGTTGACCTTGGTCCCCTGGAGTCCGGCGGTAGCACCGGTCTGATCCCAGGCGCGGAAGGTGATGGTGGCCGTGCCGACAAAGTTGCTGCCGACCGGGCGGAAGCGAACCACGTCGGTACTTCGCAGGAGCAACGCCGAGGTGGCCGACACCGGCGAGATGACCACAAAGGGACCCCCATCAGACAGCCGGTACTCCCAGACACCGCCCACGGTGGTGACCGCGGTGATGGCGATGCCCTTGGAAGCACTGGCGTCCACGTCGGTGATCAGAGAGCCGGCGAAGAAGGCCACCGTGTCACCCGGGTAGTTGCCCGGAGCCGTCACCTGCGTCAGGTTGCCCGGGCCTGCCGCCAGCACCGGAGCATCGTTCACCGACGTCACTGAGATGAGCGGCGAGTTGGCGGTCGCACTGAACGGCGTCAGTCCGCCGACCGAATGCGACTGTCGCAGATCCACCGTGGTGGCGATGGTACCTGCAGTGCGATCCCAGGCGCGGTAAGTGAAGCTGGAGGTGCCGTTGAAGTTGGCATTGGGGATAAAGCGGATCTTGTTTGCCGTCGCGCCGGTAGCGATGTTAGCTAGCAGGCGAGCCGCCGCCGACAGATCGACCACACCACCCGTGACCGCTGTGAAGTTGGTCCACGTGGTGCCGTTGTTGGTGGTGAACTGCCACCGTCCATTGGTGTTGTCCACCGACGTCACCACAATGCCGTTGAGCGAACCAGCGGTGTCCGTGATGGACGAGCCGATGATGCTGGCGATGGTGTTGCCCGGATTGCTCGCGGGATCCTCGGTCAGCGATGTCATGTTGACGGCGCTGGGGGCCAGGGTCGGGGCGACGTTGTTCGTCACCCGCACCGTGGCCGACTGCAGGATCCAGCTATACGGCGTGGTGCCATTATTGGCCGCGGTGCTGGCCAGCGAGCCCGGTGCCGCTCCGTTGCTGCGATCCCAGGCGCGGAAGGAGATGGTAGCCGACCCGACAAAGTTTGTGTTGGGTCGGAAACGAACGAGGTCGTTCTCGGAGAGCAGCCGGGCCGATGTGGCACTGACGGTGCCCAGGGGCAACCAGCCGCCGCCACTGGCCAGCTTGTACTCCCAGGTGCCGTTGGCGGCATTGCTCGCTGCGGTGATGGCGATGCCTTTCAGGGCGCCCACGTCGATGTCGCTGATGAGATACGAGGCGAGCGACGCCACCGTGTTGCCGTCCGGATTGCTGTTGTTAACGGCCACTGGCGTCATGGTGGGCACGCCAGGGTTAAATACCGGCGCGTCATTCACCGCGTTGACGACAATGCGTCCGCTTCCTGTGGTGGCTCCGAAGTTCAAGGGGATGGTCGCGCTGAGGTTGGCCGTTCCACCCACGGTGCCACCGGCCTGGTTCCAGGTCCGATAGACGATGCTGACCGTGCCATTGAAGTTCGCGTTGGGAAGGAACCGGACCAGGCTGGTGCTGGACAGCAGCCGCGCCGCCGCCGCCAGGTTGACCTGACCATTGGCGCTCGACAGGGCGAACCAGGTCGTGCCGTTGATCGAGTACTGCCACTTGCCTCCGGTGTTGTCCACACCGACGACCGCCATGCCCGATCCCGCGCCGGCGATGGACGCTACCGTGATCCCCGTCGGGTTGGTGTTATCCTCATTGATGGTTCCAATCAATGTGGTGGAATCGTTGTCGAGGATGCTCACCACGGCCGTGTCGCTGACATCGGCCAGCCGGCCGGACAACGGTGTCGCCAGGTTCAATGCCAGCGAAACCGCGAAGGTCTCCGTCTGCTCAGTGAAGAAGTCGTTGGTGATGGGTACCGTCACGTTTTGCGAGGTGGTCGAGCCTGGAGCAAACGTCACCACCAGTGAAGTATGCGTGAAATCGTTCGCATTGGTAGTCCCGTCGGCAAACGACAGGTTTACCTTGGCTTCGGTGTCGATGGGGTTGCTCAGGGCGACCGTCAGGGTCACCGTGCCGGCGCCTTCATTGACCGACGCATCCGCGATGGTGAAGGTGGCGGTATCATCGCGACCGATGGTGCCCTGGCCCTCACCGTCGGTGATGACCACATCGGGATTCACGCTGAGCAGATTGAGAAAGAAGGTTTCACTGGCCTCGACAGTCAGATCGCCACTGACCGTCACGTTGACCTGCTGGGTTTCCCCGGCGGTCAGGCCCGCGAACGACACCAAGGCGTTGGTCAGCGCGGTGTAGTCACTACCGGCCGTCGCAGTGCCATCAGCGGTGCTGACCTCGATGTTGAACGGCGAGCCAGCGGCGGCGCTGCTGGTGATGGTGAACGTGAAGGTGGTGGAGCCCGAGTTGCCTTCGAGCATCACGACATCGTCGATGCTCAGACTCGTCTGCACATCGGTAACGTTGATGGTGACTTCCTGGTAGCGGGCAACCGAGCCGGGGCCATTGTCCTGAACCACGACTCCTAGCGTATAGGTGGTTCGAGTCTCGAAGTCGAGGCCTGCCGTCTTGACGGTGATCAGACCAGAAGGGCTGATCTGGAACACATCGGTGTCACCATCAATTGCGCTGAACGTCAGGGTTTCGCCGGCATCCTGCGTGGCCACCACCTGGCCGACTGTGGCTCCCACCGCGCTGTTTTCCGCGATGTTGAACGAACTGCTGCTGGTGAACGTGGGTGCCAGGTTGACCAGGGTCAGCACCACGTCATTGCCCGTTGCCCCATCCAGTCCAAGATAGCTGATACGGAACACAATTCCATTGTCTGGGGTGGAGATCAGGCTTCCCTCGGCCTTGCCGAGAAAGGTGCCGGTAATCGCATCTGTCCCGTCGTTGTTGATCAGGACGAACTGCTGACCAACTTCCATGCTGAAGGTGCCAATGTTGGGAACGAGGGTGCTGGACCCAATGCTGAGCGGACCCGTCAGGTTGACCGAGCCTGTCACGTTTATTTGACTGTAGTTGGTCGAGGTATTTCCGGGAGACGTGCCTCCGATGCGGAACCTGGTAAATCCCTCCAGGGCCAGATCTCCGGTGTTTATCTTTCCATTGAAAACCGTTTCTCCACTGAAGGATGTCGTCCCGGTGGCGTGGAGGGCCGCTCCCTCAATCTGGACGAGCGGCGCAATTACGCCGTCGATTGCATTAAACGACATGGACTGAGCCGTCACAGCGCCGCCGTTGGATTGAAAAGTCAGCCTCCCGGAACTAAACACTGTTCCGGTGAGAGAGCCGATTTGCAGATCGCTATCAATCGTGATGGTCTGATGTTCGCCAATATTCTCGAACAGAGCGTTCTCGCTCACCTGGTCCGGAACATTTCCTCCCGCCCAGTTGCTGGAATTGCTCCACGAAAAGGTTCCCGCTGCGGTGGGCAGCCAGGCGATGCCGGTTGTCGGAGTTACCCGATCTTCGAGGGGGAGCAACCCGAGGGGACGGCTGGTCAGCCGCTTGCGCGCCCGATGACTAACCTTGCTGTTTTGACGACTTTTGCGACCCAAAAAGCGCAGCAGGAGACTCGTCAGGCTGGGCATGTGCTAACCCTTTATCCTGGTTGGCCAAGGTGGTGAATCAATGGATGTATGTGAGCTAAATCCACATCTGAGGGACTTAACTGCGGTCACAAGGGGGGACTTGCCGCAACTCTAGCACCCACTTCTGAATGTGTTGAGAAAAACAGGAAAAATGGTTGTACGCTGCAAGGCGATAATATCCACGGCGCGACTTTGCTCTGACGAAAATGATCGATAATGGTGGTGCGTGCGCTCTGCTTCCCGCACCTGAATGCGTGACGCCAGAACTCCGGTTTACCAGCACGTTCGGGGAGCGTTCCTCAGGGTCGCAGGTGGAGGGAAGTGTCGCAATTGTTTGCTGCAGAATGGTTTTCGTCGCAGAGAGTTGCAAGCAGTCAGCCCTGGGAGGCCTTCGTCTCGTGCCCCATCGACCGGCAGGATGAGCCGGGCAAGGGGTCTATTCTCTGGCTTGAAATGGATCACCCGAGCTGAACTCGACCGACATGGCGGTGTCACCTTCACGGTATCTTCCAGGGTGAATTCCTCTGCCAAAGCCGGGGCAAGGTCCTCGATTCCTTTCGCGAGGCCGCCCATCCTGGCCTTCAGGGGGCCTCCCCATCCCTTCGCCGTAGGGGGAAGAAGAGGAGTGCGAAAAATCGGCTGATGGCGTATAGTCAGGAGGTTCCCGCCTCAGGACCCCGCACCGTCAGCGGTCTGGTCCTGGGGGCGCACCTTCTCCGGGATCCCAGGTATGCCTCGGCCCGTCGCTCGTCGTTTGACTGTGGAGTCACTCGAAGCTCGCCTGGCTCCGGCCAATCTACTCCTCACCAGTATTCAGCTGGTGGATGGCAACAATGCCCAGATCACCGCTCCCGTCGTTGGGCAGCAGGTCTTCTACCGCGCCAGCTGGAGTGCCACCGGCTTCGCTTCTTCGTCCCAGTATGTGGTGCGCTACACCATCGATGGCGTGTCGGTCGATTCGCCGGTACAGAACCTGGGCAACGGTACCTTCACCTGGTATCGCGGCATCACCTACGCCTCACCCGGGCCGCATGCCGTCTCCATCACCGTGGATGGTGGCGGTGCCGTGGCCGAATCCAACGAGACCGACAACACGCTGACCGCCAGCTTCACACCGGTCCTTCCCAGCGACCTGCCCCAGAAGTTCACCTTTCCGGTGGCTGGCGTTCCGCATCGCGATTACTCGATCAATAACTACGTCGATGTCGATCCACGCACAGGATCGCGAGCCGACTTCCGTGGTGGACCGTTTCAGTACGATGGGCACGACGCCATCGATGTGGGACCGGCCACGTTCAGCGACCAGGACCGCGGCCTGCCTGTGCTCGCCGCCGCCGCTGGCACCGTGACCGCCGTGACCGATGGCTACTTCGACCGTCAGCCGAGTTCGAACCCGCAGCCGGGCAACTTCGTCACGATTGACCACGGGAACGGTTGGCAGACCGTCTACTACCATTTCGCCGCCAACACCATCGTCGTGAAGGTCGGCGATGTCGTCACCCAGAACCAGCTGCTCGGGCTGATGGGATCCTCGGGGAACAGCACCGCCTCGCACCTGCACTGGTCGGTGTTCTATCGTGGCGCCAACGTCGAGACGTTTTACGCACCGACGAGTTACTGGATTTCTCCACCAGTCTATCAGGGCGATGCTCCGCCAACGGTCATGCGTTCGGGGATCAGTAACTACGACGTCGGCCCCGAACAGGGCGAAGGCGCCTCGCGCGTGACTGAGTTCCCCACATCGCAGAGCTGGAATGTGGTGTACTGGTATCACATGTCCAACTACCGGCCCAGCAGTCAGGTGGCGATCACGTGGTATCGACCGGGCGGCTCGGTCTACACCACCTTCAATCAGACGCCGAACTTCCAGCAGCCATCGTTGTGGAACTGGAGCATCGGCACGGGGTGGAAGTCGGCCCTGGGCACCTGGAACGTCGCGCTCAGCGTCGATGGCGTCGAACTGGACCGCCAGGCGTTCAACGTCGTGAGCGACGGCACCGAACCCGAGGCCTCTGTTTCCCAGGGTTCCACCTACATCGTGGATGATCGACTCACGCCGATCGACCTGGGCACGGTCGCCGTGGGAGCCTCGGCGCCGCAGCTGACGTTTACCATCACCAACCGGGGCGCAGGAACCTTGACCACTGCGTTCGTCAGCCTGCCCACCGGCTTTTCGCTGGTCGGTGCCTTTCCGTCGAGTGTCCCTGCCAACAGTTCGGACACATTCGTCGTGCAGCTTGATTCCACCGTGGTCGGCCGCAAGCTGGGCGAGATCCGCATCGCCACCAACGATAGTGACGAACCCGACTACACCTTCCTCGTCAGCGGCCAGGTGACCGGCAGCCTCCCCACCGGGACTCCGGTGCTCGGCATGCCTGGACCAGCGGTGCCGTATGGTTTCGGCAAGGCTCCCGTGGTGATCGACGCCGGTGCCGACGTGAACGATACCGACGCCGTCAGCTGGAACGGTTCGTCGTTGCGAGCGGCGATTCTGACCAACGGCAGCGCGGCCGACCGCCTGGGCATCCGCCATCAGGGAAGCGGCACCGGCCAGGTCGGCGTCACCGGAGCCAACATCACCTACGGTGGACAGACGATCGCCAGCTTCAGCGGTGGTTCTGGAACGACGCCCCTGCTGATCACCTTCACCAACCTGGCCACGCTTCCCGCTGTCCGCGCGGTGCTGCGCAACCTGACCTACGCCAACGTGGCGACCACGCCGGACACCCGGCCGCGCTTCCTCGGGTTTACCTTCACCGACAGCACCGGCAAGATCGGCGAGCAAAAGGTCAAGCGCGTCACCAGCACGCCCACTCCGCTGAACGATGCTCCGATCCTGACTCCAGGCCTGGCCAGCGATTTGCCACCCACCGACGAGGACATCACGCCGACGGGGATCGCGGTCGCCAGCCTGGTCGCTTCCTCCGTCACCGACGCCGATCAGATGCAGGCCGTGGGCCTCGCCGTCACAGGCAGCACGGGTGGGTTCGGTGCCTGGCAGTATTCGATCACTGGCGGATCGACGTGGGTGCCGCTGGGCACCGTCTCGGCGACGTCCGCACGACTGTTTCCTGCCACAGCTCTGCTGCGCTTCCTGCCGGTGCAGGACGGCTTCGGGACGGCCACACTCACCTACCGCGCCTGGGATGGCACCCAGGGGGCCGCGGGCACGACCATCGATCTCTCCGCCGTGCCCGGGGGTGGACAAAGTGCGTTCAGCACGGCCTCGGCCACGTCGAATGCCGTCATCCGTCCCATCAACGATCTGCCGTCTTACACGCCCGGCGGCGATGTCCTGGCCCAGGAAAACTCGGGCGATGTCTCTCTGCCCTGGGCCAGCAACATCAGCGCCGGCCCCGCCAACGAGAATCAGACGGTGCAGTTCCTCCTCACCGTCGGGAACCTGGCACTGTTCCAGGTCGATCCCACCCTGTCTCCCCAGGGCGTGCTGGCGTTCCGCCCGGCTCCTGGCGCGCTGGGCTCCACCAGTATCACCGTGCAGCTGCTCGACTCGGGCGGCGGAATCACGCCGGCGCAAACCTTCACGCTGACCATTGCCCCGGTGAACGATGCTCCGGTGCTGGTCCCCTTCGCGCGCGTGCTCACCAGCGGGGCGGCATTCAGCGTGGCCACTCTGCTGGGCGATAGCGTCAGTGATGCCGATGCTGACGCCGTTGAGGGCATCGCCATCACCGGCTTCTCGCGCACCGCCGGCGACTGGCAGTACACCACCAATGGGGGCGGCCTGTGGCGCACCCTGTCCAGCGCCTCGCCGGCCAGCGCGCGGCTACTCCGCGCTACTGATTTGCTGCGCTTCCAGCCCGACTTTGCCAACGTGGGGTTTGGCGATCTCACCTTCCGCGCCTGGGATCAGACCCAGGGGACTGCTGGCGGCACCGCCAACCTGACCGGCTCCAACGCGGTGGGCGGCTTCTCTCCCTACAGCACGGCCGAGGCCAGCGCCTCGCTCTTTCTGGGCAAGGGGTTGCTCGGCCTGGTAGAGGATGCCACGCCTGGCAACGGCGGGCTGGTCTCGCAGGTGCTGCTACGCAGTGACGTCGCCGACCCGGACGCCGGCGCTAGCCAGGGAGTGGCGATCATCGGCGGGACATCCGGCAGCGCAGGGCAGTGGGAGTATCAGCTCGCTGCCTCCACCACCTGGGTGCCGATGTCCTCGCTCACCCGCGGCCGCCTGGCTGCTCCGGTCGAACGACCGCATCCGCTTCGTTCCCGCGCCGGACTGGAGTGGCACCTTCTCGCTCAGTTACCGGTTCTGGGATCAGACCTCGGGTATCGCAGGTGGTCGGGCCGATCTTTCCGCGCCGGGGGCCACGGGTGGGGCCACCTCCTTCAGCGCCGAGCTGCTCACCTACCGCGACCTGGTAGACCCCCTGCCCGATCGACCCATCCTGAACCCCAGTCCGGTCGAGCTGACTTCCATCCCCGTCGGCACCGCCAATGTGCCTATCGAACTGGTTGCCTCGCTGCTGGCCGGTCGGGCGACCGATGCCGACGGCGACGCGCTGGGCCTGGCCGTGGTGGGCGCCGACGGACCAGGTACCTGGCAATTCTCCACCAACGGCGGTTCGACCTGGCAGACGTTCGGACAGGTGTCGGCCACTGCTGCCCAGCTGCTTCCCTTCTCAGGTCGGTTGCGCTTTCTGCCCGGGTCGTCCTACAACGCCGATGCGCGTCCCACGCTCCGCTATCGCGCCTGGGACGGCAGCTCGGCCAGCAACAACGTGACCCTCGGCACCGCCTTCAGCCTGGAGGAGGCGACCGCCTTCGTGGCGGCCAACCATGCGCCCACGCTCAACATCGCGCCGCTGGTCACGCTGGCCCCCACCAGCCCGATCCGGGTGTCGACGTTACTTGGCAGCGCCGTCACCGATTCCGATGCTGGCGCGATGCAGGGCCTGGCCGTGGTTGGCGCCACCGGAGCAGGCACCTGGCAGTACTCGCGCAATGGCGGTCAGACCTGGATGCAGCTCATTCTGACCAGCGCGACCTCCGCCCGGTTGCTGCTGCCGCAAGATCTCCTCCGCTTCCTGCCACGCACGGGAGTACCCCAGGGAACGCTGCAATACCGCGCCTGGGATCAATCGAGCGGCGTGTCCGGCCAGTTGGGAAACACTCAGGCGGCAGGAGCCACCGCCTACAGCGCGGCCATCGAAACGGCAGTGGTCAATCGCGCTCCTGTCCTCGATCCGGCGCGCATTGTCCCGTTCCCGGCGCGCACCGAGGGCGCCGGCCCAGGCACGGGCGTGGCGGTGTCGCAGCTGCTGGGAGCCGCCGTCACCGACAACGGCGTGGTCGCTCCGCGCGGCATGGCCATCGCGGGCGCCTCGGTGGTGACAGGCGGCACCTGGGAGGTGTCGTTCAATGGTGGCACCAGCTGGGAGGCGCTCGGGCCGGTATCGGCCAGCGCGGCGCGCTTGCTACGTCAAACCGACCGCATCCGCTTCGTCGCGCCGGTAGACTTCGCCGGGACGGTGGCTCTCTCCTTCCGCGCCTGGGACCAGGCCGCCGGTGCGCCGGGACAGCGCGTCAACCTCGCCCCGGTCGGCGGCGCCACGCCCTTCAGCGCAGCGGTCGGCACCGCCCGGCTCACCATCCGGGCCGCGGCCGACCGACCTCTGCTGGCTGGAACTCCGATCGATCTGCCGTCCACCTTGCCAGGGCAGCTCTCCTCGGTCGTCGCCGTGCAGTCTCTGCTGGGCGACGCCAGCGATCCCGATCCCGGCACGCAGGTGGGCCTGGCCGTGATCGGCCTGACAGGCGGCGGGACGTGGCAATACTCGACGACGGGCGGCACCTCCTGGAGCAACGTCGGTACAGTCACTCCCGAGCAGGCGCTGCTCCTCCGCTCCACCGATTTGCTGCGCCTGAACCCCACCGGCGGATTCATCGGAGTGGCCGGGCTGCTGTTCCGCGCCTGGGATCGCACCGCAGGTACCCCCGGCGCCCGGTTCAGCTCGCTGGGCAGCGCCTTCAGCGTTGCCAGTGCGAACGCCCGCCTCGCCGTCAACCGGGCTCCCGTGCTCGACACCGTAGCCAGCCCGACCTTGCCCGACCTGCTCGAGGAAGCAACCAACCCCGTCGGTACCAGCGTGGCCACCCTGCTGGGCTCCCAGATCTGGGATGCTGACGCCGGGGCGCTGGCCGGCCTGGCCGTCACGGGCATTACCGGCGGAGGCATCTGGCAGTTCTCGCTCGATGGCGGAACCACCTGGCAAGCGCTGGGCGCGGTCTCGCCTGGAGCCGCGCGCCTGCTGCGGGCGACCGACCAGGTTCGCTTTGTGCCCACCCTCAACTTCAATGGCCCGGCGACGCTCTCCTACGTGGCGTGGGACCAGACCCAGGGCACGGCCGGATCGCTGGCCTCGACGCTCGTCGCGGGGGGTAGTGCGCCCTTCAGCCAGGAGACCGAGACCGCCAGCGTGACCGTGAACCCTGTCAACGATCGTCCCAGTCTGACACCACCCAGCGTGATCACCATCCTGCCGCCGCTAGCGCCGGGCACCTCCAGTCCGCCAGCCATCCCCGTATCGCAGCTGCTCGCTGGCCTGGTCAGCGATCCGGACGGTGCGGACTCTGCCGGGGTGGCTCTCGTGGGGCTGACCGGGATCGTCGGCGGACGCTGGGAGTTCTCGCTGGATGGCGGCGCGACCTGGACGCAGTTCACCGCGGCCACGCCCACGGCGGCCCTGCTCCTTCGGGCCAGCGACCTGCTGCGCTTCACCCCGTTCAACAGTTTCGCAGGCACGACCACCCTGACCTACCGCGCCTGGGATCAGTCCCAGGGCACGGCAGGCACCACGATGGACGTGGGCACCCTGGCCGAGGATGGCGCTTTCAGCGTGGAGACGAACATCGTCTACCTGCCCGTCAACACCGCGCCGTCTCTGCGAAGCTGATGAGAATAACCAGCGCGAACCTGGCGTGCGTAACCTGCGTCTGAAGAGTGTGGCCACCGTGCCCAACAGCATAAGCGTACAAACAAACCGGCTGTAAACCGGGTGTCGGGTAACCGACGTGAGGGTTCGACTCCCTCCAGGGCCTCTCTTCTTCCATGGCCCTGTGGCGGAATGGTAGACGCACCATGTTCAACCGCTTGGGCGACTTGCACGGGGTCATGCTCGGGATGTGGACCAGTCTGGAGTGGTCGCGTGCCTCGGACGCACGAGAACGCTGGTTCAAATCCAGCCATCCCGACTCACATTGCAGTCGCATAGGACTTATGTTGCGGTCACATTGAATTGTGCGGACGGCGTATGGCCGATGGCCACCTCCTGCGTGGTGCATTTAGTCCAGACAGTCTATTTCGGACCTTTCCATATTCACGTCGCCTTGAAATGCAGATAAAATAAACAAACGTCTTAGCCAATGGCATTAATCTATTGCCCACTATGCTTGCCACCGACCTGGGAAGTGGAGGATTTTGGATGAAATGGAACCAGGTTTTGGGAGGAGTGTTGATCGGTCTCGGCCTGGGGCTCTTTCTGGGTGGGGCAATCGTTGATCAGGCTCAGAAGTGGAATTCCACATCTTCAGCTGGCTTTTGCATGCTGTTGGTCCTGATAGGATCGGTGGCGATCAGGCGCGACCAGCAAAAGAAACAAAATGAGAAACTTGGTCCAAATCAGTAATCGCGACAGAATATCAGTGAGTGGTTCGAAAAAGCCAATTGGATAAACTCAATCTCAGATGACTTCCCTAGGAGAAGGATCGCCCATAGTTATTTTACAGCAAGCAGGCGACGGATCGATTCAGGCAACGCTTTGAGCTGAGAGATAAAAAGTTTAATAGCCGTCTTGTCGCCCCGACTAATTCATAAACTCGAATCCCGTCAATCGTTGCGAAAGCGACTGTTGGCGGGATTTGAATTTTTCGGGGCGGAAGCTGCAAATTTCAGACACGATTGTCACAGTCCTTTGCCTCGCGTGTCCAAGGAGTTCATGTCTGTTAAGGTAGGATGAGATGTTCTTAGCGAGGAGCGCGGCAATGCACAACCCCTTTGCCGAGGTCGTCGATGAATCGACAGATGCCGACCTGATCGAGCAGGCCATGCAGGGCAGCCGCGAGGCTCTAGAAAAGTTGGTGCTGCGGCATCAAGCATGGATTTACAACATCGCTGTGCGGATGGTCTTTCACGCGCAGGATGCGGAGGAAGTCACGCAGGAAGTGCTGATCAAAGCCATCACCCGACTCAGCACTTTCCAGGGGGCAAGCCAGTTTCGCACCTGGCTCTACCGAATTACGTCAAACCACGTCCTGAACATGAGGCGTCGGGGTGGGGAGAGAGAGTCTCAGGCTTTCGCCAGCTACGCCAATGCCATCAACGAAACACCTGATCTGGATCTCCCAGACCCGAAGAGCGTGCCGGTCGATGTGCCGCTGCTCGTCGAAGAAGTCAAAATATCCTGCACCACCGGGATGCTGCTCTGCCTCGACCGCAAGCAACGGTTGATCTTTACGCTCAGCGAAATCTTCGGAGCCAGCGATACCGTCGGCAGCGAAATCCTGGAAATGTCCGCTGACAACTTCCGGCAATGCCTCGCTCGCGCCCGCCGCGACCTTTATCAGTTCATGCACGGCCAGTGCGGCCTGGTCAACGCGAAGAACACCTGCCGTTGCCCCAAAAAAACCAAGGGCTTCATTGAGGCGGGGCATATTAATCCTGATCATCTGCAATTCGTCCCGCTGCATCTGCGACGCGTCTCGGAAGCGGCAGAAGGTCTCGTGCGGACAATCGAGAATGTCGTGGATGAACAATACGCGGCGATCTTTCATGAACATCCCTTTCTCGAGCCGAAAGATCGGGTCGGCTGGCTGCGGCAACTGCTTGACAACGGCGATTTCGGGAAGGCACTGCACCTCAACTGAAGAACTTTCGAGCGACCTGTCACAGTCTCCATTCCGTGGTGTCTACGGAGGCAAGGAGGACAAGTCATGTCGAAATTGAAAAGCAAAGTGGCTCTCGTCACGGGATCATCCAAAGGCATCGGATCGGGAATCGCCAAGGAACTTGCCGCTGCTGGTGCGACCGTCGTCGTGAACTACGCGAGCGACCGAACCGGCGCGGAATCTGTCGTCAACACGATTACTGATGCCGGTGGCCGTGCCATCGCGATACAAGCGGATGTTGCGAAGGCCGGCGATGTCGCCCGACTGTTTATGCGGGCGAAGGATGCCTTCAGCTCGCTCGACATTCTGGTCAACAATGCCGGAGTCTATCAGGCGATGCCTGTCGCAGAACTGACAGAGGAAGAGTTCTACCGCGAGATCGACGTCAATCTACTCGGGCCTCTGCTGGTCATCCGCGAATCGCTCAAGCATTTCAGCCCGGATGGTATCATCAATATCGGCTCCGGTGCCTCGCGAAAGCCATAACCACCCGGATACTCGATCTACCGCCGCGAGCAAAGCAGGCCTCGATGCCGTGACCGGCGTGCTGGCCAAAGAACTGGCTCCGCGAAGGATCCGCGTGAACTCCGTCAATCCCGGCGCCACGCTCAGCGAAGGGACGAAGGAGGCGGGACTGTACGGCGTCGATAATCCCATCGAAAAGCACCTCGTCGCCATGACCCCTCTTGGCCGAATGGGTACGCCGTCCGACATCGCCAAAGTTGTTTCATTTCTCGCCTCGGATGACTCCGGTTGGTTGACCGGCGAAGTCATCCTCGCGTCTGGCGGGTTGAGCTAATCTCGATTCCCACACCTATACAGGAGAAAACTATGCCCGCTTACGTTGTGTTCATGCGTGAAAAGACGCTCGACCAATCCGAGTTGGAAGCCTACTGGGAAAAGGTTAAAGGGACGTTGGATGGCCGCCCGCTGAAGGTGCTTGCCGCCTACGGCAAGCATCTGACTCTGGAAGGGCCGGACGTCGAAGGCATCGTGATCGCGGAGTTTCCGACCCTCGAAGAAGCCCGAGACTGGTACTACAGTCCTGCCTACCAAGAGGCAGCCCAGCATCGTCATCGCGGTGCCGTCTATCGCGGCTTGATCGTCGAAGGCGTGTGACCGCCTTACGCAGTCCGGTTCGGATCACTCTTGCATTGATTTTACAGTGGAAATGCGTCGCAACACGGCATCCCAGGTTTGCACACCGTCGACAATAAAATCAATAGCTGTCTTGTCGCCCCGACTCGACAATGTGGCGACGGTGCACTCGGGTAATGGTCGGGCTGAATGCTGCCAGGTCATCGCAGTCAGGCGAATACACACATTCAATCGGGATAACTGACATTCTCTGGCTCAGGATATGTGCCAGATTGCACCTGGTTCGATGATTAATCGATGAGTCTTCTGATGGTACCTCACCTTGGGACAGCCAATATGGAAACGGTCATGGCAGCTCCATTTCTTGTTGTCCATGTCAATTGCCGTCAGTACGACCTGCCATGAGAAACGTGTCACTCGATAGTCATCGATAATCGGTGTGGAAGTATCCTCGTTATTCCCGGATCAGTGATTCACACCTGGCCTTGAGATCTGCGTTCTCCTGAGCAAGTGCACGGCGTAAGGCGGATCGCAACAGGGGCGACAGCAGGTTTGCCAATATCCCGGACACTTCAACGCGCAGTACATTCCGTGTACCGGTCTTCTCAGTTGACAGCTCATGGGTGGCGATCATCCGCATCCCAAGGATTCGGCTTTCCCAGGTGAACCGTTCTTCTGGAATGAGCGACGTAACCACCCATTTGGCTTCCGGTAGTCCGGGTTGCTGGATCAGTGAAGCACTGCCACATGCAAAGGGGCCCTGATCAAGTCGTTTCAGGGACTTGACTGTGGGCGTCCATTGCGGCCATCGTTCGATATCGATGGTGACCTGCCAAACCACGCTCTTTGGCGCGTTAATGAATATCGCATGGTCGAGAATCATTGCAGGCGGTTTCCTGACGCTGTCATAAAGTGGTTTCGCAAGATCTACTCCACCTGGACGCCATGAGTGCGGTGCACATCACTTTGGGCGTTTGAACACATAACGGGAAAGCTTGACCGGCGGGGGGACATGGCCGGGCTCGATCGCCACCAATTCCCACCCATCGTCGCCGAGTTTGTTCAGCCCAGCAGCCAGCGCACCTGTACCCTTTCCACCCAACTCCTCAATGGCTGAGGGGGTAAGTACCCTGTACTCCCATTTGCTACGCTGGACTGCGGGTTGGGCCACGGCGTGGCCTGTCTCGTTGCAGACTGTCAACATCGTAGTGGTTAGTATCAACAAGCCAAAGACACCAGGTACATTCAGTTTCATCTCGAGCTTCTCTCAGTGAAATAGCTGGAACCGCCACCGCGGCTGACTTATGTGCATGGGCTACAAACGCTGTGTTACTTCCTGATGATGACTGTTTCGAGATAATCTGCAGCAATCGCGACAGGGCCGGCGCCTGAGTTTCGATTATACTGGTGCACCAGCGAGAGCAGGTCATTGTTCAAGGCCGCTTGCCGCTCAGCCGGGAGAGCATCGAAGGCACGCAGTGTCGGGCCATAGTAGGTGCGGAAAAACTCGACGTTCTCCTCGGCGCTTCGGTATCGGAACATGGCCGTTCGCAGGTAAGTCGTCATGGAAGCCGCACCGAATCCGAAAAGTTCTCGCTGATACGTCGCATCTCCCCAGCGGACAGGAGGCTGGAGACCGGGAGTTGGAGGCAGATAACGCGAGAACAGTCGAAAGGTATCTCCAATGAACCCTTCCGGCGTCCAACAGGCCAGTGCAATGCGGCCACCCGGACGGCAGACCCTCAGCAGCTCGGCAGCAGCAAGTTGATGATTTGGGGCGAACATCACGCCGTAGATCGACAGGACTGCGTCGAATGTCGCTGCCGGAAACGGGAGTTGCTCCGCATCCCCCTCAATAAACTCAACGGACAGACGTTCCGCCTCGGCCCGGATCCGACCCCGTTCCAGTAACGCTGGAACATAATCAACGCCAATGGCCTCACATCCACGACGAGCAGCCGCCAATGCCGCGTTTCCGCTCCCCGTGGCCACGTCTAGCACCCGCCAGCCAGCCTGCAAATCGACTGTCTCGCAGAGTTGCTCCGCCTGATAAAGGATTCGGGCGGCCACGACAGAAAAATCGCCGCTGGCCCAGGTAGACTGCTGTCGCTGCTTTATCGCGGTGTAATCGGGCCCATGGTAGGAATTGGCGACGGACATGGTACTGATGGCGGACATGCGAAACCTCCTGGAGAAAGGCACCTGTTAGATAGCACGACCGTTCGTTCGTTAATAGTATGGCCGATCGTGCTATAATGTCAACATGGACGCTAAAGAAAGAGCAAAAACCACAAAAGCCGCAACGGTGGCCACAGTGCGTAAGTCCCGCGCCGATGGGGTTGAGAGCCGTCGTACCATCCTTGATGCCGCAGCCCGTTTGGCCACGACCCACGGCCTGGAAGGGCTTTCGATCGGTGAGCTCGCCCACCACATCGGAATGAGCAAAAGTGGGCTCTATGCCCATTTCAAATCCAAGGAGGAACTGGAGCTGGCGACCATCGACATGGCTGCCGAGATCTTTGAAAACGACGTGATTCGCAAAGTCCCCGACTCGCTGCGCGGAATCGCTCGAGTTACGGCGTTGTCGGAAGCGTTCTTCCAGCACCTGTTGCATCGGGTCTATCCGGGTGGATGCTTCTTCGCGACAGTAGCGGCACAGCTTGCCCCGCGCCCCAGCCAGGCTCGAGACCGGGTCATGAAGATGCATGTCGAATGGGGCGCCATGTTCATCGCGGCACTTCGCCAGGCGTGCGACGATGGGGAACTTCAGTCGGACGTCGATCTGAATCAGCTGGTTTTTGAGATCACGGCGATGATGTTTCGTGCGAATTTCGCCTGGGTCGTCACATCGGACGATCACATACTTGACCAGGCCCGGCTGGGTATTCGGAACATTTTGAGCCGTGTCGTCAGGGAGATGTCGCCGAGTGGGCGGGCCAGGAAACCGAAGGCCCGCGAATCCAGATAGCGAGACCGGGGCAGGTGAAGCGATTGAGTAGGGATTCTGGGACGGCCATGGTGATGGCACAGTAACGCCATTTCTCCTGGCGCGGTGTCTTCAACAATGCGATTGCGAGCCTCAACAGGCATCACTTCGAGCCAGGACATCCAACGTCTTCTGCCACTGCCTGCAATAGCACCGCAACAACTCAATGGCCATCGGATCGCTCCGACTGGTCGGTACCTGCCCAGGGTGACGTGGCCACCGAATCATCAGAAGCCTGCACCGATTCCTTCAGGACCTCCAGCAGCGGCTCGCCGCCGTCGATCAACTCGATCGGGCCAAAGGTGTGGACGGCGGTGTAGTTCCAGGTGGGCACCGTGTTCCCGGCCTCGTACCACGTGGGCGAGACGGTGACGTGTCACCAGCACAGCAACAGCATACCCACCAGGCACACCAGCAGTCCGGCCACCTTGAGGGGTGGAAGGCTTTCTCCGAAGAACCCATACCCGACCGGGAGCAGCACCGCGGTGGCGAGCAGAGTACTGATGAGAGCCGCTCGACCCACCGGCCAGCCGCTCCGATACATGAGCAGGACGCCCACCTCGATCATCAGCACGCCCATCCCCAGGGCAAGCGAGATGAGACGTGGACGCAGCAACTCCCCACGCTCCTGTTCGCCCGAGGTCAACAGCACGAGTAACAGGCACAGGGCCGCGCCAACCAGGTAGGCATGGAGGAGTACGACCAGCGGCCCGGCGTCCTTTGGCACCGATTTCTGCGACAGGTGATAGGAGACAGCCCCGGCCACCGCAAGCATCATCGTCAGCAGTTGGAACTTCGTCATCCTACCTTCCAGGTCAGGTGGTCGTTAGCGAGCCGGGCCGGCAGGGGGAAACGCTGCCTCTTTCGCCTGCAAGCAGGTGGGGCAATACCACGGCGCGGGCGTCTTCACCGGTCTGGGACTGCGCTTGCGACAGCGGGCGCAGAGGTAGCGTTTGCCCTTCACCGCGGTCCGCGGCCGCTGCCGTTTCCCGGTTCTGGAGATGTTCCTGGGCATGGTCTGCTTCCTCCGAGTCGCCGACGTTATCTCCCGCCATGGTAGCGCCGCAGCACGGAGAGAACAACGGGAGGCCTGCGTTCAGGGGAGGCCTTCGATGACCTTGCCGTCGTTCCAGGCCCAGAGATGCAGGCCAAACGTGCCCTCGATGTCGTAGTGCAGCGAGCGGACCGATCCATCGGCCATCAGGCACGGCATCGCTCCCGGATGAGGCGACCCGAGGTAGGCCTCCATGGGCAGGGCGTGCGGTGAAGGGCTGCCGTTGGTGTCCGGGAGCAGATACAGCGGAGCGCGGCGATGTTCGTTCCACGTCTCGTGGAGCCCGATGGTGGACTGGGCGGCCCAGGTGACATCGGTCTGGGTGTAGTTGTACATCGGGCTGCCCCCCTGATAGTACCTGGGTTGCAGGCCCTTGTGAGCCAGGAGTAGCGTGTTGCTGCTGCCGTCAGCGCCAGTCACCATCACGAGGGAGCAGCCGGTGTAGCCGCGCTGCATGAAGCCGGTTCCTGGGATGGCCACATACCCGCCACCCAGGATGCTCAACCAGAGGTTCCGGTTCGCCATATCGGTGTAAAAGCAGGGGTGGTGCCCGGCCCCGTAGTCGTCGCGCGGGCCCACGCTGATGTCGCGCCGGCTGGGACAGAGAAAGAGCTTCACGGGCTGCGGGTTGGCCGGCGAGTTATTCCCCTGCTCGATGTAGGGCAGGATGCAGGTGTAAAACGTCCCCTGGCCACCGGGGATCTGTTCGTGCTCGTCGTAGGGGAACTTGCCCGTCGTGTCGTGAAACGCGTGCAGGGCGATGCCGATCTGTTTCAGATTGTTGGCGCACTGCATCCGGCTGGCCGCCTCGCGCACCTTCTGGACGGCCGCCAGCAGCAACCCGATCAGGATGGCGATGATGGCAATGACGACCAGCAACTCGATGAGTGTGAACGCCGAACGGGAACGATTCATGGGCATCTCCTGATCAGGAGGTTCCATCACCGGGGAATGAGCACCCCGCGCGTCGGGTCATTCTTGAAACCAAATCGACGAGCAAACTCGGCGGGGCTGACCAGTTCCTGCCCCTGATCCGTGACCACAACATGAACCAGGTGGGATTCCACCGTCAGACCGTTGCTGAACCAGTGTCCCTCGGGGCCGATCACCACCATGCGTGTGTTACTGAGGATGACCATCGTTCCTTGCCGAGTTCCCGTGGGTACATCCCAGCTCATCAGGCTCCCCAGGTTATCCGACACCATGTGCCGACCCGTGATCGAGCCAGCCCAGGCGGGTCGGGACACTATGGGACCAAGTTTGCTACTAGAAAGATCCCAGATGCGGGTAGTGCCATTGGCCAGGAAGCAGGCCAGTTCGCGTCCACCCGGCAGCCAGACCAGTCCCTCCACTCCCACGCCAGCATTCACCTCCTCGATTTTCTTCTGTCCGTTCTCGTGCAGACGGATTCTGCCCAGGCTTCCTGCCACGGCCACCATTTTGCCATCCGGCGACCAGGCCGCTGCCTCCAGCAGCTCGGTGTCTCCCCCTTCACTGGCCCGCACCCGGCCGGTTTTGACCTCCACGCTGCTGAGGATGTTCGCCCCTGCGCCGTAGCTCACGGTTGTCCCGTCTGGTGACCAGGCGACAATCCCTCGAGGTGCCTGATGTTGAGGGATCCCAGCAAGGTTCTGGATGAGCCGCCGGGTCTTGATCTCCCAGACCCGCAGCGAGTTATCGCTGCCGCAGAGGGCCAGGAAATGGCCCTCGGGCGACCAGGCCAGACTTCCCCTGATTTGGTCCCGCTCGAGCACCGCAGACACCTCCCCTGTGGCTCCATCGATCAGAACCGTGTCCTTGTCGCGAGACAAAGCTAGCGTGGTGCTATCGGGCGACCAGGCGTAACTGTGGGCCGGTACGTCGCCGAGTGAAATCAGCTTGCGTCGTTCTGTATCCCAGATTTTCGGATACCAGTAAGTCAACGCGAGACGCTTCCCATCAGGAGACAGGACGGCGCGGGTAGGGGTGACTGGTACACCGGGCAAGGTGTGCTCGGCCTTTCCGGTTGGATCGCACACAGTGACGGTACCCTCCTGGTTCCCCAGGGCCAGGCGTGAACCGTCGGTAGCCCAGGCAAATGTCTGGCCTGCCAGGGGAAGCGCAGCCTGCTCCTTGCCGTCGACTGCCTGCCAGAGATGCACCAGCGATCCGCAGGTAGCAATGGTCTTGCTGTCACCTGACCAGGCCAGATCGTTGATCGCGTCGCTGGTTTTGCAGGTGTGCAGCAGGCGTCCGTCGGCAGCGTTCCAGATGCGCAGCATTTTGTCGTGGCCGCCGGCGGCGAGTTGCTTGCCATCGGGCGCCCAGGCCAGCGCATTCAGAGGCTCTGGCGTCTTGAGGGGGGGCAGCCGTTGCCCATCCAGGTTCCAGCGCAGCACCTCCGTACCCCGGTGTGGAATTGCGGCCAGCGTCTTGCCGTCCGGCGACCAGCTGATCCGCTGGATGTGGCCGACCTGCGGGATCGTTTTTGTCTCCTTACCGTCGGCGGCCTGCAAGATCTTGATCGTCACATCATCTTCCACGGCGAGTTGCTTGCCATCGGGCGCCCAGGTCAGTGCATAGCTCGCGATGGGCCAGGTACGCACGAGTTTGCCCGTGGCTGGGTCCCACAGGCAGGTTGTGCGTCGATCTCCCTTGCTGGTCGAGGCCAGGTACTTACCATCGGGCGACCAGGCCAGGGCATCTACCCGTTCGGGATGGTGGACCAGCGCGCGGACCAGTTTGCCATTGCTGGCGTCCCAGAGACGGACCACGCCGTCATCACCGGCACTGGCCAGCAGCTCTTTTCTGGGGTGGAAGGCCACCGCTTTCACCTTACCCCGGTGCCCGATCGTCTCCAGGGTCCAGCTCGTCACGCCAGGCAGCTGAACGGGGCGGGCCACCAGCGCCGTGGGAGTGATGGGGGACGTCGTCCCGACTGGGCTTGCTTCGGGTCCCTTCTCGGCTGCCCGTTCGCGCAGGGTCGCCTCGACCACCGTCTTTTTGCCGCGTTCGATGATGAACGTTCGGGTCAGCACGCGCACGCCCGTTTCCTGATCGAGGAACTCCACCTGCCCGTCGCGACCGGGGGTCAGCACGAAGTGGCGCTTCTGGGTGCGGTCATGGACCACTGCCCCGCCCTGCTTGACCACCACCTCGAGAGTGGGATCGTCCACCGTGATCACCAGTTCGCCCTGTGGCGTGGCCACGCGAATGATGACCGGAGCCAGCAGAACTCCGCCGGCCAGCAGAAGGAGGGCCGTCGCCACCAGCAACCCCGTCCGCCAGCGCGCGCCCTGCGGTGCAGGAGCGATGGCAGGCATCGTGCTGTCCTGGGGAGGCAGAGACAGACGGTCGAGCGCGTCCATCACCGCACGAGCCGACTCGGGACGACGACTGGGATCCTTTTCCAGGAGGCGCATCACCAGAGTGGAGAGTTCGGCTGGCACGGCCGGGTTGAGCGTCGCCGGGGTAGGAGGCGTCTCGGTGGCCAACGCGGTGAGAATCGCCAGCACATCGCTGCCGCGAAAGGGCATCTTCCCCGTGAGCATGCGGTAGAGCACGCAACCGAGTCCGAACAGGTCTGCCCGCGGGTCGAGGGGTAGCCCCCGCGCCTGCTCCGGCGCCATGTAGGCGGGGGTGCCGACCACGGTGCCGGAGCGTGTCAACCCGGGTTGCTCGCGGAGCGACCGGGCCAGGCCGAAATCGAGCAGTTTCACCCGACCGGCCGGCTCCGACTCGATCCACACGTTGCTGGGTTTGATGTCACGGTGAATCAACCCGCGCCGATGGGCGGCGTCCAGCCCCTCGGCCATTTGTCGAGCGATGCGGACCACCTGCGCAGGCGGCAGGGACTGACCCCGAGCTAGCAGGGACTCCAGGGTGGTGCCCTGCAGGAGCTGCATCGCCAGGAATGGGATGCCGCGATCCTCGCCGACCTGGTAGACCGGAACGAGATGATCGTGCGTGATGGCGGCCATCGCCCGCGCCTCGCGCAGGAAGCGGGTGCGCGCCCGGGCATTCTGGCTGGCCCGGGGATACATCACCTTCAGCGCCACCGACCGTTGCAGATGAAGATCCTCGGCCTCGAACACCAGGCCCATTCCGCCCCGGCCCAGCACACGGATCACCCGGTAGCCGGCCAGGCGCCCGAGTTCGTCCGGCTTTTGTGCGGAGTCGAGTAGCTCGGGCAGCATCTCCTCCAGCGAGAGGTCGTGCGACTCGTCCCCGGTCGTCTCGCCGTTACCCTCGCCGTGGCCGATCTCTTCGGTGGCATCCTGTGCGGGGGGCGACAGCTGACGCAGTCGGGCCAGCAGATCGTGCAGCTCGGTCGGATCCCGGGGGCTATCCTTGCCCTCGCGCAGGGCATCCACCAGCTGATCGTCGGTGGAAAGCCGGCTGAGTCGTTGCAGTGCGTCGGGGTCGTGTTCGAGGTAATCGGCCACCAGGGCCAGTTCTTCCGCGCCCAGCGCACCAGTAAGGAAGCGCCTCAGGGTGTTCTCGTCGGGTGGGAAGGCGGAAACTCGCATGGCTGTCTCCGAGGGGGCCGGGGCCGCATCGTCTCTGCCTGCATCTACGAGCCCACGCCGGAGAATCTGTCAGCGATTTTCGGTCAGGTGGTGTGCCTCGAGCCGTCAATCGAGCATGCCGTCCAGTTCATGGCGCAGGCGGGCCAGCACCCGGCTTCGGGCCAGGTAGACCGAGTTGACCGATAGACCGAGTTGTGCGGCCACCTCGTTGACCGGGCGATCCTCGACCACGGTGGCCCAGAACGCCTGGTAGGTGGCGGGTGTGAACTCGGCCTGGATCAGTCGGGCGGCGCGTCCCGCCAGATGACGGAGGAAGTCTGCCTCGGCCACCTCGACGGCGGGGTCGGCGCCGTCCAGTGCTTCGGGCAGGCCGTCGCCTCCCGGGGAGTCGTGCCGTTTGCGAGCCAGGTCGCGCGCCAGGTTCCGCAACACCGTGTTGAGCCAGCGGCGAAAGCTACCCTGCCGGTCATACTGGAAGGTCGGCAGCACGCGATACAGACGCACCAGCACCTCCTGCACGAGGTCGGCGCGGTCGGCCTCCTGCCACCCCAGACGCTTCGTCCACGCGTAAAGCATCGGGGTGTAGAGATCGACAAACCGCGTCCACGCCTCGGGCCGGCCCGGGTCGCGCAACTGCTGCAACAGACTGGGAGGAGTCGAGTCCATCGGCACCTGGGGAGAGCCTCGACCTGCCATCGCGCCGAATTGTTAAGATTTTATGAGCCAGGGCGACAGACGCAAGCACGAAGCCCGCTGGCTTGATCAGGATCCCCGCGAGGAGAAGGTGGGTATAATGTCCTGCCTGGTTCGCTGGACTTGGACCCGGCACCACCTCGGAACCCCCAGGAAGGATCGGCATGAAAGTCATGGTTCTGGTCAAGGCCACCCCGAGTTCGGAAGCGGGCCACATGCCCAGCGAGCAGCTGCTCATGGAGATGGGGCGGTTCAACGAGGAACTGGTCCGGGCTGGTCTCCTGAAGGCGGGAGAAGGGTTGAAGCCCAGTGCGAAGGGTGCCCGTGTGCGCTTCTCCGGCGCGGATCGCTTCGTCTCTCCCGGTCCTTTCGCGGCCACCAGCGAACTGGTCGCCGGCTACTGGATCTGGGAGGTGCGGTCGATGCAGGAAGCGATCGACTGGGTCAAGCGCTGTCCCAATCCGATGCCCGAGGAATCGGAGATCGAGATTCGCCCTCTGTACGAGATGGCCGACTTCGCCGCGAGTGACCCCACCGGCGCGGTGAGCCAGCACGAAGACGCTCTGCGAGCTGAGATCGAATCAGGTGGCGAGGATCGGGCGGAAATCCGCCGGATCATGGCGGCCTGGTCCCGCGCCCTGGAGGCCAGAGATCTTGACGGTCTGATGGCGGATTATGCTCCGGACTGCGTGCTCTACGATGCCATCCCGCCTTACAAGGTCGTCGGCGCCGACGCTATCCGCAAGCTCTGGGAGAGCTGTCTGCCCCACTTCCCGGCTAACTTCCAGTCGGAGCATCGCGACATCGTGATCCACGTGGACGGCAACACGGCCATCATGCACGGCCTGCACCATTTCCTTCCCACTCCCCCCGATCATCCCAGCGGCCATACCTGGATGCGCGTGACGGTCGGGTACCGCCGCATCGACGGAAAATGGAAGGTCGTCCATGAACACATCTCGGTGCCGTTCAATCCGATGACCGGACAGGTCTGGTACATCCCCAACCCGGACCGGATCGAGACGGTGGATTGGTCCAGCCAGGCGTGACTTGCAGCGCCTGCATTGATGTCGTGGGTGCCATGTTCACTTGCTGAGGAGGGTGTTGTCGATGTCGAAAGGCAAAGTGGCAGGGTGGGTGCTGAGCGGTCTACTGGCCGCCCTGCTGATTCTGGCCAGTGCGAGCGGGAAGTTCCTGGCCTGGGAGGGGAAGGCCGAGATGTTCGGCAAACTCGGCTGGACCGAGGATGTGATGTTCACCATCGGAATCGTCGAGGTGGCGATTGCCGTGTTGTTTCTGATTCCTCGGGTGTCCTTCCTGGCAGCGGTGTTGCTCACTGCCTACCTCGGCGGAGCCGTGGCCACGCACGTGCGCATCGGAGATCCCTTCTACATGCCGATCATCATCGGCGTGGTGGCCTGGATCGCCCTGGGCCTGCGCGATCCCCGCGTCTTCACCCTGGCACTGGGGCTACCAGGTCCTCTTCCACTGCGCTAGCGCAATCAAACACCCCGGGTCAGAGTGCTGCTGACCCGGGGTGAAAGTGAAACATCACACGGACGGATGGCTCAGGCGTCCAGCTTCCAGGGCTTGCGCCGCGGGCGAGACAGCAGCGCGTTGGCCGCTTCGTCTGAGAAGCGGTGCGACTTCGGATCCCAGGCCAGCTTCTTGCCGGACATCAGCGCGATGACACCCAGGTGGCACACGATCACCGAGCCGCCGCCCACCACCGCGTCGCAGATCGGCGCCTTGCGGCTACGCACGCAATCGACGAAGTTCTGCATCTGATTGGTGGGACGCCCGTCGTACACCTTGGGATCGAGCTTCAACGGCGTGGACAGGATCTTCGCATCGCTGGCCAGCAGGGCGCCACGGCCGACGAAGAGCTTGCCCTTCTCGCCCAGGAAGAGCACCCCGTTCTCGTCCGGGCCGACCTTCATCGGTGTTTTGTTCCGCCGCTCGGGCACCTTGCCATCCTTGTTGACCAGCTCGCCGGCATCGGTGCCGCCGCCACTCATGGCGATCACCTTGACACCCTTGTCGTAGGTGTACTGCACCTGGAAGTTGGGGTGACAGTTGTAGCCATCACCCTTGGAGTAGGGCTCGGCTGCCTTCAGCACCTCGACGGCGACCGGTCCGCTGCCGTCCTTGTTCAGCGCCCACTGGGCGATGTCCAGGTGATGCGCACCCCAGTCGGTCATCTTCCCGCCGGAGTACTCGTACCACCAGCGGAACTCGTAGTGACAGTTGGTCTTCCCGTCCTTGTTCCGGTAGGCGACCTTGGGGGTCGGCCCCAGCCACATGTCCCAGTCCAGTTCCTTCGGCACCTCGACGGCCTCGATGGGACCACTGGTCGGGTTGCCGCCGATCCGGCACTCGATCGACTTGATGGCGCCGATGCGCCCGGCGCGGATCAGCTCGACCGCCAGGCGGAACATCCCACCGTATTCCGTCCGTTGCTGACTGCCCGTCTGGACGATCTTGCCCGTCTTCTTCGACACGTTAATGACAGCGAGCGCCTCCTCGACCGTCAGAGTCAGGGGCTTCTCGCAGTAGACATCCTTGCCAGCCTTCATGGCGTCGATGGCGACCTGGGCGTGCCAGTGATCCGGCGTCGCCACGAGCAGGGTGTCGAGCGACTTGTCAGCGATCAGCTCGCGGTAATCCTTGGCGTCGGCCTTGAAGCCCTCGAAGCCGCGCTTCTGCATCTCCTGGGTGCCACGTTCGCGGTGCCGGCCATCGACGTCGCAGCCCCGGGTGAAGGTGAGCTGCCCGGCCTTGACGCTGGGGTTCGATGCGCTGACCACCTGCAAGCTGCGGCTCTGCGGACTGCCGATGCCGACAATGCCCATCGTCAGCCGATCGCTGGGGGCGGGCTTGCGCGCGGGCTTCTCGTCGGCCGCCAGCAGCGAGCGGGCATACCATTCAGGGATGCCCGCCGCTCCCATCACCGCCAGGGAGCGTGCCAGAAAGCCTCGCCGGGAGAGATTACCTTGTTCCATCGCCTTGGTCCTCGTGAGTCGGAAGTGGTAGGGGGAGGTTAGCCTCTATGGTACTGATGGAGAGCCGCGCAGGCTATTTTGTGGATCTGTGACGAAAGCAACGCCGAAGCGAACGACTTGACTCACCCTGGAGATTTGAGGATCAACCTCAACTCGGCTCTTTCAACATTTCTCTAGTTGCAGTACTCATCCGCTCCCTCGCTGCCGACCTCGGCGCCAGGTTGGTCGGGGTAGTTTTGTCAGGCGGTGGAGAAATAAGGCGGCAAGCCTTCCTGCATGGGCCATCTACCGATTCCGCCAGGCGGTGTTGGATCCAGGTTGGAGATGGAGGGTGAAGTGACGGAGTGACGCCAGGCACGTGGGGCTCGCCACTCCCCACGCGCACGCGTCTGGGTTCGCCGAGTGAATAGGGTCTGGCCCTTCCGAGTCTAATTTCACACAAGGACAGGATGACAGCTTCGAGTCTGTTCAGCGAGCGCACCCGCGGTCCGAATGTTCGAGAGCCGGGAGCGCTGGAGGGTTGGTCATGCGGATGGGTAGTGTGATCGTGGTGGGGCTACTGGTGGTTCCAGCGTTGGCGGGGGACTGGTCGCAGTGGCGCGGCCAGAACCGGGACGGCCACTCGACCGACACCGCCCTGCTCCGGGAGTGGCCGAAGGACGGTCCGAAGCTGCTCTGGTCGATCAAGGATCCAGCCGCCATTGGGGTCGGCTACGGCACGCCCGCGGTGGTTGGCAACCGGATGTACCTTCTCGGCGCTGATGGGCCCAAGCAGGGGGCGACCGAGTTCGTCACCTGCCTGAACCTGAAGGATGGCGAACGCATCTGGCAGACCAAACTGCAAACCTCGGCGGGCCGCTTCTCCGACGGCTGGGGCGGTGGGCCGCGCAGCACTCCACTGTCGATGGTGATCGACTCTACATCCTGGGTGTCACCGGCGATCTCGTCTGCCTCAGCATCGACAAGGGCGAGGTGAAATGGGCGAAGAACCTCGTCAAGGACTTTGGCGGCGCCATCCCCAACTGGGGCTACAGCGAGTCTCCCCTCATCGACGGCGACAAGGTGGTCGTCACGCCCGGCAGCAAGGGCGGCATGGTCGCGCTCGACAAGAAGACCGGCGAGGAGATCTGGCGCTGCCGGGAGTTCAGCGACGGCGCCGCCTACTCATCCGTCATGATCGCCGAGGCGGACGGCGTGAAGCAGTACGTGCAGCAGACCATGAGCGCAGCGCTGGGCGTCCGCGCAAAGGACGGCAAGCTGCTGTGGAAGAAAGAAGGAGGCATTGGCCGGCGCGTGGCTGTCTGCCCGAGCCCGGTCGTACATGGGCCCTACGCCTTCTTCACCGCCGGCTACGGGGCGGGCTGCGAGTGCTACAAGCTCGAGAAGGACGGCGATGGCATCAAGGCGACCTCCGTCTACACGAACAACCGCGTGGTGCAGAACCATCACGGCGGCGTGGTGCGCGTCGGCGACTATCTCTACGGCCATAGCGATCGCGGCTTCTGGTTCTGCTTCGACCTGATCAAGGGCGGCGACAAACCCGTCTGGCAGAACCGTGGCGTCGGCAAGGGGTCGGTCGGCGTCGCCGACGGCCACCTCTACTGCTACAGCGAAAGCGATGGCACCCTCGCTCGGGTCAAGGCCACCGAGAAGGGCTACGAGGAATCGGGCCGGTTCAAGATCCCGCAAACGAGCAAGCTGCGCCCCGGCTCCGGCAAGGTCTGGGCCCATCCGATCATCACCCAGGGCAAACTAATCCTGCGCGACTACGAACTGCTCTTCGTCTACGATGTGAGCCAGGGAGGCCAGGCTGCCTCCCCGACTGAAGGCGCTGGTGGCAAGGGACGCCGATGAGGCCAGCCATCGGAGCACGACAGGGACGCTCTTCGCGCCATTAGCGCCCGGCTTTGTCCGCTTCGGCGGCGCTGATCCGGCCGTCGGCGTTCTGGTCGAGCTGCGCGAAGCGACCCGGAGGACCGCGGAACTCGTCGGCGGAGACGAAGCCATCACCGTTGCGATCCATCGCGCGGAACCAGGCGGGGCCGACCGGCGCCGGGGCCTGGAGTCGGGCAACGCGCGGCTTGCTCGTCGGCAATGGCACCGACTCGGCGAACGACCCCCGGTAGACCACCGGCGGGTCGGCCAGGTCGAACTTCGCGTAGTCGTCGTGCCGCTTGCTGGGCGGCTGGCCGAACAGGACCGCGTAGGAGTCGATGGCGCGGGTCAGGTCCGGCACGTTGAGCGAGAGGTGGAACCGCACTGGTTCCTCGACGATCGGGAGCGAAATCAGGCACCTCCTACCCGTGTGGACGGGCACCACTCAGCCGTTGACTCTGCGATGAGGTACTGCTTCGCTGGATGCGTCTCGACGGCGTAAGCTCCCATTACTCGCTGAACACCTCGCCATTGGCCCGGGTCACCAGGCAGGCGACCACGAACGCGGAGGTGTTGGCGTTGAGGAAGCGAACGCTGCCGTCTCCCATGCCGGCGTTCACTCCGCCGGTGTGGAAGGCGTACAACCCAAGGTCGTTCGAGCAGTTGATGACGCAGGTGCGCGCGGCTGGCTTGGGGCACGGCTGGGTAGTGCAGGGGTTGGTGGCATAGCTGCCATCGGCCGGCGAGCCGTTCAGGGTGGCATTACTGCAGGTCGCGTCGTTCCAGCCGCCCGACCCGTTGTAGTGCGTCTGCAGGGTGGTGTTTTTCCGACCCATCTGCCAGAGGAACGGTCGGCCGGCGATCTCGGGCATCATGATGGTGTTCGAGAGGCCATCGGTCACGTCCGCCACCCGCGTCCGCCTGTCCACCTGGAACATGCCATTGAGATCGCCGGTCGGGAAGCCGCTGAGTGAGGCCGCCAGGGCGGAATCGACACCGCGAATGGGGCCGTAATCGCCGGGCATCATCTGCCAGGTGACGCCGAAGCCGGCCAGGGTGTACGAGTAGGGGTTGACCGTCGAGCCATCCGGGTTCGATGGGCAGGTGAAGGTCTTGACCCGCGTGCTGGTCACCGCCTGGTTCGTGGCCGGACCGCCCAGGACGGTGAACGGAGCCAGCTTGTCGTTGTACTGTCGGTAGAGGTTGTCCTGCTCGACGGCGGTGAGCACGTTGAGCCCCCATCCGAACGCCGCGGGATACACGCCGGGGCCGAACGGAGGGCCGCCGTTGCTGCCACTGACGGGGAAGTACCCCAACGCGCTTTCCTGGTTGAAGTAGGCCAGGCAGATCTGCTTCAGGTTGTTCTGGCACTGCATGCGCGCGGCTGCTTCGCGGACCTTCTGCACAGCAGGTAGCAACAGTCCGATCAGGATCGCGATGATCGCGATCACCACCAGTAACTCGATCAGTGTGAAGCCTCGGCGGGAACGATGCATGGGGGGACTCTCCGATGAGGGTAACAGGCAAGATCAAGGCACCAGGCGGATGCAAACCACCTTTTCACCATCGCGGGCGAAGACACATCCATCCGCAAAAACCGGGGCGACGAGCGTGCCGTTGCACACCCTGGCCGAGCGCAGCTAGCGATACTGCCCGGCGCTGGCATCCAGCAGCTTCAGCTTGCCGCTGTCGTCGAGGACGAGAAGCCGATCATTGGCGGTGCGGACCATGCCGAAGTGGAAATAGCCGATGCCGCTCTTCTTCCACTCCTCCTTGCCCGTGGCGCGATCGACGCACACCAGGGCGGCCTGCGGGATCGGCTTCAGCGACTTGGTCACCAGGAAGAGCCGCTCGCGCGAGGCCACGCCCGTCGAGAAGTAGCCGCTCAGCCCCTTGCCCTGCCAGAACTTCTTTGGCTTCGCTCCGTCACCCCTTTTCAGGCGGATGGCCGTGGTGGCGTTATCCATCGTGCTGGTGAACAGGGTGTCACCGAACAGGATGGGCGTGGGCGCGGTGTCCGAGGGCTGAAACGGCAGCGGGAACTCCCAGCTGACCGTGCCATCCAGCGGATTGAGGCCGACGACGCGCAGCGAGGTCATGAAGACGATGTCGGGGATCGGCTGCCCCTCCGAGGCCATCACCAGGGGCGAGGAGGTGTTGGCCGCCTCGTCGACCCCCTGCCAGGAGACCTCGCCGGTTTTGGCGTCGAAGGCCACCACCATGTAGCCATCGCGAAGAAACGCCTCGCGCCATGCCTCCATGCGCGGGGGAGTCTCGATCCCAGCGCTCATTGTGCGTCTCTCCTTGACACTCAAACAGTAGTGCAGGTGTCATTATGTCGAGGCGGGCTCGCACCAGCAAGGATCCAGGACGGATTTTCTCGCCTGGCTACTGAGGTTGGCGCGCGGCTGTTCAGCGGGGTAGACTCTGCCCCCTTCTCAGGCGTCCATTCCCAGCCACGGCCTGAGCACACAAGGAGCGTCTCAATGCAGTGGAACCCACACCTGGTCTTCGACGGACGGTGCAAGGAAGCGTTCGAGTTCTACGAGCGCACCCTGGGCGGCAAGGTGACCGCCATGATCCCCTACAGTGACACTCCTGCCAGGGATCACATGCCGGCCAGCACCGGTTCCCGGATCATGCACGCCCGGTTAGCCTTGAACGACCAGGTGCTCATGGGCTGCGACGCCCACCCGGAGATGCCCTACGATGGCATCCGTGGCTGCGACGTGGCGATGCAGGTGTCATCCCCGGCCGAGGCGGAGCGACTATTTGCCGCACTGGCGGAAGGCGGCACGATCACGATGCCCATCGGCGAAACCTTCTGGGCCGACCGCTTTGGTATGGTCACCGACCGATTCGGCGTCCCCTGGATGATCAACTGCATGAAGTCGGCCTGAAACACCAGGGGAAAGGAACAAGACGATGCCGAACACAGTCCGATTCCACCGCGTGCTACGTGCTTCGCCCGAGAAGGTGTACCGGGCGTTTCTCGACGCCGACGCGAAGGCCCGATGGCTGCCACCAAACGGGTTCACCTGCAAGGTGCACCACCTGGATGCCAGGGTCGGTGGCTCCTACAAGATGTCGTTCACGAACTTCTCTTCGGGGAAGAGCCACTCTTTCGGCGGCACCTACCTCGAATTGGTGCCCCACGAGCGCATCCGCTACACAGACAGCTTCGACGACTCCAATCTACCCGGCACGATGCAGACCACCGTCACCCTGAAGAAGGTGGCCTGTGGGACCGACCTGACCATCATCCAGGAGGGTATCCCCGACCTGATCCCGCCCGAGATGTGCTGCCTGGGCTGGCAGGAGTCGTTGACCCACCTGGCCCTGCTCGTCGAACCCGAAATCCCGGACTGACGAGTTTGTGGGGAAGCCCTGACCGGAGGTCGTTGCCGTAAGTGGTTGCCCAGACAAAAGAAAAGACTCGCTGACATCATCTGTCAGCGAGTCTGGCAATCGGGGCGAGAGGATTCGAACCTCCGACCTCCTGAACCCCATTCGGTCGCTCGGTCCGCACGTCCGCACCTGCAAGTCTATCATTGCCAAACAGTTACGATGATGTCTCGGCCAGTCCGAGATACTCCGTAATTGCTCTAAGTCCTTATTTTATCGTCTGGATTCAGCATGAAAAGGCACTAAAAGGCACTGGCTGGTGCGCGCCTGAAGGCAGTCGGTGTGGCGACTGGGCCTTCCCGATCCACTTCACCTCCACCTGCTCATCGAGGACGTGGATCTAGATGGCAGCTGGCTGAACGTCCGCAACAAGACCGAGCTGGGCTGGCGCATCAAGACGGGCCAGGAGCGGGTCGTTCCCCTGCTCCCCGAGGTGGTGGCCGTCCTGCGGTCGGTGATCGGGAGGCGGACTGCCGGCCCGGTCTTCCTGCGCGAGCGGCTGGCCAGGAAGCAGCCCGCCCTGACCGGCGACCGGCGGGAGTTGGAGCTGACGCTGCGTGAGCGCCGGGCGGCGACGGAGAAGGTGCTGACGCGCGGCGAGGAGGCGCGGCTGGCACGGAAGGTCTGGTGGGACGCCGGCGCGATCAAGCCCGACGCGGTGCGGACGTCGTTCGTGCGGACCACGGGCGAAATCGGGCGTGCCGAATCCACCTGCCCGAAGTCGTGGCGGCACACGTTCGCCACCCTGCTGCAAGACGGCAACGTCGATCCGCTCATCCGCCAGCAGGTGATGGGGCACCGACCGACCGTCAGCAGCGGCCTGGGCATGACGGCCAAATACACCCACACCCGGCCCGAGACGCTGCGAGCACAGGTGGAAGCCGCCCTGCGCCAGTGGCCCGAGGTGCTGCAGTTCGCCGCCGGTCGGTTCGCCGGATAGGAGTCTCACACCCCTCGATAGGGGCAACGCAGATGACAGTTCCGCTTCTTGCTCCCTGAACACCAGCGAGCGTGCCATGGCAAGTTCCCCGTGGCATGACTCGTTGTCCGGCGTGCCGACGAGGGCCGGAGCAGGACAAAGTGCTACAGCCGTGTCTTCGGACGACCTCGTCCCCTCTCTGGAGTGCGCCCGGGACACGGTCTTGGCTCTGCTCGTCGGCTACCTGGGCGGCGTGCCCGCGTCGTCCGCCATCCTGTTCGTCGTCGGGTGGATCGCCGGCCTCACTGGGGTCGCAACTGTTCCCGAGTACCGGCGGCGCGGGCTGGCCGAGGCGCTCACCTGGGCGGCGTCGGGGGATGTGGTTCACGCTTCCGGCATCGCCGTGGGCCGGGCCTTACCGTTACTGTGCCTTGCTGGTGCCAGAGGTGGAGTCCGACACCTTCTTCGCAGGCTAGAAAAGCATTTCCTGTGAGTTGTCGGGCGAAACGAATGGAAGGTCATCCTTGGCATCGGAGGCAAGCGGAAGGAGCATGTTCATCTTTGGGATGGCAGCGTCCTTCACATCCTGCACCAAGAATGTCATGGCTACCGAAGTGGCTGGTTTCGACACCTCTGGCGTGTTGACGCGAACCTCCGACACGTCGATTTCGACTGAAGCCCAATACGCACGCTGTACGGCTTCGGGCAGGGTGTCCACGAAGGCGTTCCATGTTCGCCTGTAAGCGTCATCCACCGGCATTCCGAGAAGCAGCGGGCTGACGATTGCCTTCGAGTCGATCAGAGCATCAACGTGCCGTACACTCGGAACCACCCGATTGACAAGTTGCTCCACGCTTGAGCGTGACACGGGGAAGAGCAAGAAGTAATCATCGTCGTTGCGAGACCGCTCCCTGTCAAATAACCAGAATGAACCATCGCATTCGACAATTCCGCTGTACGGGATGTCGTACCGACGTGCCACGATCACCACATGGCTCTTCATGCGAATCGGAGCGTTGCTCATGTTCTCGCCCGTCGAGTTAGCTGTTGTCATTGACCCATTGTCCCACAACGGGGTCTCGAAGCGTTAACGAATTGATACCGCCGTTCGCTTGGATCGCGGCCACAGCAGCGGCGATGATCCGTTGGCAATCGGCCTCGCGGGTGTACTTGCAAATACCCCAGTGAACGCGAGAGTTGAACGTGCTGCTGCCCTCCGCTCCAAATCCGAACCGTTCTAGCACCGGCTCGCAGTCGCTACACGGGTAGCGATCTGTAAAGATCGAAATGATGTCGGACCTGTTGATCCCTCGGTTGCGAACCAAGTCGTTCAGCCCGATGTATTCAGCGTGGGAGTAGGGAGCATCGTGGCCTCCCGTGCTTTGGTAGGCCCGTGTGTACAGTTGCCCATCGCGCCGGAACAAGATGACTGCCACGTTGCGGGTTTCCGATACCCCCTGGCTGATCCTGTAGTACAGAGCGCGGTTCCGAAGCAGCCTCGCTGTGCGATCCGTCATCGAGAGCGACTGCGAGTACGGCGCAGCTACGGCGTTTTCAGGAGCATAGCTATTGTGCGCCCAGACGGCGAACCCCCACTCGTCGGTGCCGACGAAGTAGGTGTGGTGGTCGGCCACCCGGACGTTGTACACCGTCTCCACGATGCCTGTCTGCGTCACCGACTCCACTTCCAGCAACTGGCCACCCTGCCCCACTAGCTGATCGCCTGGGCCTAGCTCCCACGCGGCCACCCAGCCGTCTCCGGCGCGGTAGAAGGGATGCTCCTCTGTCGTGCGGATGAGGTGCCCTTGGACCCGCAGATCCAGTACATAACCATGATGGGCGAACACCTCCTCCACTTGCCTGGCGCTGACAGGGCTATCGGGGTGATGCTCGTCCCGCGACAGGATGTAATCACCGGGACGCAACTGCTCGATGGGGACGCTGCCGTCCACCGTACGCATCGGCGTGCCCGCGGCGAAGCAAGCACCGCTGCGGAACATCGTCGCCAGCCCGCCACTGGTTTCGAGACAGCGCAATAGACTAGCGTTCGCCGCTTCCATCGGGCCACCCGATGCTTGCAGCTTCGCCGATTCCGCTTCCTTGCCCTTCTGGTTCAGCAGTGCCTGCGCCTGCTTCGCCTTACTGATGACCTCCGCGACCGCGGCCTGCACCTGGGCTCTGGCCTGTGGCGAGAGATTCTTGAGCAGTTGCTCCGTCAACTCCAGCCGCTCCAGCTCGACCGCGTCATTGCCTGGAGTCGACTGATTCGGAGCGCGACCGCCGCCGGCGGGTGTGGGTCCACCCTGCCGCGCTACCATGATCACCGTTTGTCCACTGCGTACGGCGACCCACAGCTGGTACTTGACCCCTTGCACCATCTTCTCGACCCGCGGGCCGATCTGCCCGGCTTGCTGCGTGCTCTCCCCCGGCTGGATGCCGATGGCGGCCTTTAGCTTGTTCACCAGCGCCGTCAGAAACTGCCGTAGACGTGGGTCCACGACCTTGGTCTTCACCCCACCGATGGCCGCCACGGCCGCGGCCTTCACGCCGTCCAGCTTCGCCTGTTTGGCGACGAAGTCCAGCCCCGGCACGATCATGTCATCAAACGCTGTCTTGACCGCGCGGGCCACCCCCTGCACGGCCTCGGGGCTGCCGGAGGCCAGCGCCTCCATGCCCTCCAGGATCTTCGTGCCCACCTGACCCATCGCTGTCGCGTTGTCCGCCAGCCAGCGCAGGCCATCGTACAGCGCCACCAGCACGCCGGACGCCGGCACCACCAGCTTGGTCATCAGGAACTCGACGGCCTTCGGCACGAACACCCTGGTGATCTGCTCCAGGCCGATACGCAGCGCCTCATCGAGCAGTTGCTCCGGCGTCAGTCCGAACGCTTCCTCCTTCAGTAGCGCCACCATGCCGTCGCCGCCCTTGACGACCTTCTGCACCACCTCGATCACCCTGGCAGCCAGGGCCACGTTGCTCTCGCCGACCGCTTCTTTCACCTTCGCTGTCAGGTGGTCCCAGGTCAGCCCGCTGTACTCCAGCACCCAGTTCAGCGTTCCTGTCAGATCCCAGGTCGTGGGAAACGGCGGTAGTTCCTGGCAAGTTCGCTGGCAGTCAACCCTCACTAATGGTGATCGGCCAGTTTACTCACCCAATGGAATATGACGAAGAGTCCAGTAAAAGGGATAGCGACTCAGGAAGCACTTGGTACACATCCACCCCAGGTATTTAAACCAAATTGGGGATGTGCCTCTTTCCTCCTCCCAGCCTTTTTGAAGGTTTAAACCATGCTCCACAGCAAAACTGTCAGTGACAAAGCAATTCAACCAAGGATCGGTTGGAATGCCGACTAGGTACTCGTAGACGCCTTGTCCCCCCTGATGGTATCCAGAGTCTACAAGAAGCAGATCAGGAGAGACAGGAATCTGCCCACATGGACCGTGAATGGCACACATACTTACATCCAACTCCGAAGCCATCGGTATTGCGCACTTCCGCCTGCCTCTGGCACGCCTTGTATCCCCGCCGCAACAAGGATACTACAAACGTGAGTGATGCAATCATTCACTCCAGGCTGATAGGGCCCACGCGGATTTGCTATCTGTTGCTCCTGTACTATAGTAGCGGCCATCGCTTGGGTATCACTAATGATAATCCGACACGGGCCTCGTTCAACCCGGCCACCTGGTGAGACCACAGTGGCATCCACGATGAAAGTATGTGGTCCTCCAAGACGATTGGGGTCTTGATGAGTTTCCAAGCTCCCATTTTCCCGGACAACCTCGACACTCCAGTGTCCGGTTGCAACTCCGGATATATACTGCCTGACAACCACATACGCATTATGCGCCCATACCGCCCACCCCCATTCCATCTCGCCGACGAAGTAGGTGTGCCAGTCGGCCACGCGCACATTGTACACCGTCTCCACGATACCCGTCTGCGTCACCGACTCCACTTCCAGCAACTGGCCGCCCTGGCCCATTAGCTGATCGCCTGGGCATAGCTCCCACGCGGCCACCCAGCCGTCTCCGGCGCGGTAGAAGGGGTGCTCCTCCGTCGTGCGGATGAGCTGTCCATTCACTCGCAGGTCCAGCACGTAGCCCTGGCGAACGAACACCTCCTCCACTTGCCTGGCGCTGACAGGACCTTCGGGGTCCTGCTCATTGCGTGAGAGGAGGTAGTCCCCGGGACGCAACTGCTCGATGGGGACGCTGCCGTCCACTGTACGCATCGGGGTGCCCGCAGCGAAGCAAGCGCCGCTGGCCGCGTAGACGTGTCTGCGGGTGGAGTCCCACAAGAAAGAAGGGTCGAAGAGGGAAGAGTACCCGGCCTGGGCAGGAGTCCCGGCAGACCTTTTTGCAACTCGATTTTGGAGATCCCGAAGATGTCGCACGGCTTCTGCAACACGCCGGACGCGGTGAACAACGACGTGCAGGTCAGGGCGGCGACAGGCTCCCACTACGTTCCCATTCCGTGGCCTTGGCCGACCCGAGGGGCTTGACCGGGAACGGGTTGCCGCCGAGGGCGGGAGGGATACAAGTGAGCCAACCGACAGCCGAACTGACGCCGGTTGCCGCCGGTCTACCTAGCTTTCGACTCCCAGCATCTCCTCGAACGACACAATGAGCGACACGAACTCTATCTCACCAAGGTTCTGCTGAAGCCAATGCACGAATGACCGGAGTTCGTGTGGCGCATTTTCGACATCGATTGCGACGTTCCGTTTCGAGGACGTAAAGATCATCAAAGCCGTGGCGCAATGCGGACACTGGCTGGGGTGGTGATCCCCGCTCGGCAAGCATCCGACGATTCGCCGGTTGCACCGTGGGCAGTCGATGTCCTTCGCTGCTAATGCCGAGGCGGTGTACCAACGCATATCAGTACCCCTTGAACACATCAGGAAATCTTGTTCGATACCATTGCCTGAGACCCTCAGATTGACTTGACCACTCAAAAATGCGAGCGGGAATCGTCTTTTCGCCAAGCTGACGCATGGCTTCCAGGCGATGGTTTCCACCACCCAGAATCATTTTCCCATCGGGCATCTGAAAAACCTGAATCGCGTCTTCCAGCTTGTAGCCCGTCTCCGCAATTGACTTCGCCACGTCCTCGACGCTGTGACCAGGGCGGGGAACAGGATGGGTGTGGGTGAGATCACCAACTGGCACCTCTCGAACGCCGGGTTTCGCTGTGCCAACCCGTGGAATACCACTGGCTGGGGCATTCTGGGTGGGCCCGGGAAGCAATCTTCCTTCAGCGGCCATCCGTTGTAAAGGCGTTTGTCTGTTCATCAGCAGCGGCACTTGCTGCCCGCCCGCCTGGCCAGCTTCCGGCTCACCACTCCCGCCCGCAATCAGTTTCAGCCGGAAAACTTTCTGATCTCTGCCAGAGACTTCCTTGGTGGAGGTACTCCTCTCTGGAACGAGCGCCCGATAGGGGTTGTTGGATCCCTCGACCTGTTGGCGTTGGTAATAGCTTGCAATCAACGCCTCACGCGAGCCTATCTGCGGTATGGTGGGCGTTGGTGTTGGTTGGTACGGCGTGCGTAGCGCCTGGACCCCACTCAACACCACCTTTCCCGTACCGACCGCTACCAGCACGCCCTCCCCCGTGCCCCCTGGACCCAGGAGGCGATTCCACTGCTCCGGCGAATCCCACGCCGTTGGTGGCCGGGACGATCCCGCCACTTCGCAGTCTTTCCCGAATTCCAACGAGGCCATCCGATAGAATTCGTGCCACGGCGAGACCCCGGAGCAAACAGGTAGTGCCTTGCCTGCTTGGTACTCGGCGTACAACTCTTCCTGGCGTGCCCGGAGCACCTCCTTACCTGCCAGTCTCTCCAGCCGGTCGATCAGCTTCCGTCGCTGCTCTCCCGCGTTGGCCCGCTGCTGGCGTAGAAAAGTCGCCCACCCGTCTGTCTTGCGAACCTCTCCAGTGACAAACGCCCAGGCCTCATCCAACTCCACGTTCGGGCTGATGACAAACCGCAGATTCCCTTGCTCCTGGGTCACCTCCTTGATCCCAGGCTGGCACAAGAACCGGGAGAGCCACGACTGGGTGGGGTGTTCGATGGTCCCTTCGGTGTGTTCAAACAGGTACTGGTACGCCAATGGATCTCGCCGTTTCAGATCCATGCGGAAGGTGTGTGTTTCCAGTAAACCACTGGGATCGGTGGCATTGGTCGCGTTATTGCCGACGTAGCGGCGCAGGTGGACGTCGCCGGCGGCGAAGCCCAGGGGGTCCTCCGTCGTCCACTGGCCCACCGTGGGGTCGTACCAGCGCCAGTGATGCTCCTGCCAGCCGGTGTCCGCATCCCAGGCCTGCCCCGTGTAGCGGAAGCGGCCACTCCAGGTGGGGTGGGTCGCTCCACTCACCTGGCCGAAGGCGCTGTAGTCCAGGCGATCCTGCACGGTGCCCGTCGCATCCGTGACGGCGCGGACGGAGCCCAGGCGGTCCGTCAGCAGCCAGGCGGTGACCGCGGCCCCGTCCAGGCGGGCAGCGGGCGCTTCTTCCTGGGTGAGCAGATAGCGCGTCGTCAGCGTGTTCAGCCCATCCAGGTCGGCCCACACGGCGTCGCCGTCGTAGGCCACCCGCTGGACCGTGGCGGATGCAGTACCCGCCTGGCGTGTGGTCTGGATGCGCTGGCCGTCGGCGTCGTAGGCATAGGCCAGCTGCAACGCCAGCGTGCCGTCCGCCTGCCGCTGCTCGGCCGACACCAGCTGGTTGCGCAGATCGTAGCCATAGCTCCAGGTCAGGCCATCCGACAGCCGGGTCTGACTCACCCGGTTGCCCTCGGCGTCGTACTGGTAGCTCCACGTCCCATCACTCAAGAGGCGATTCGACGCCCCCACCAGGTCGCCTGGCTGCGTGCGGTTGCCGGTGGCGTCGTAGGTGAAGCTCTCACTGCCTGCACTCGTCAGCTGATCGGTGGCGTCGTACTGGTAGACCGTCGTCTGGCCATCCGTCGTCTCCTGGGTGACCCGTCCTGCCAGGTCGTAGCTGTAGGTGAAACTGGCAAGGGGGACACTCGCACCATCCCGATGCGTGATGGTCGTCGTGCGGCCGGCGTCGTCGTAGCTGAAGGCGCTGCTTCCTGCAGAGGTAGTGCCAGCCGCGTCGGCATAGCGAGCGATCGACTCCAGCTGACCCGCTGCGGTCCAGGTCTGATCCAGACGCACCGTCTGGGTGCCCTGGCTGAGTACCCGGCGGATCAGTTGCCCGGCCGCATCGTAGGTGGAGGTCTCCCCTCCGCCCAGGCTGTCCTGCACCAGGGTGCGCTGCCCCACGGCGTCGTAGCCGAACGTCCGGGTCTGGCCCCACGGCCCGGTCTGCGTGCTTACCCGGTCCAGGGCATCGTAGGTGTAGGTCGCACTGCCCGCCGCCGAGGTGGCGCTGAGTCGGTTGCCGACGGCGTCGTAGCTCCAGCTCAGCGATCCCGCGGGCTGCCCGGCGGCGTCGGTCCAGGTCTCGGCCGTCACGCGGTTGGCAGCATCGTAGCTAAAAGCCCGGATGCGTCCCAGCCGATCGGTACGCTCGGTCAGCCGATGGGCGGCATCGTAGGCCAGGGTCGTGACCTGGCCCAGCGGATCGGTCTGCGTCACCAGTCGGTCAGTGGCATCGTAGGCGAAGGTGGTGACGTTGCCCGAAGCATCGGTCAGCGCCGTACGCCGACCAGCAGCATCGAGGGTGAAACGCGTGAGCTGGCCCCGCGCATCGGTGGTCTGGGTTACCCGGCCCAGCAGGTCGTAGGCGATGGTGTCGCCATGGCCCAGCGGGTCGCTGGTGGCCGTCACGTTGCCCGTGGCGTCGTAGGTGGTCGTCCACACCCCACCCAGAGAATCAATCCGGCGGCTGGATATTCTGCTGAGGGTTAACCTATACCGCCTGATCGTGTAGCACAAAGCCGGGGGCAGTAACCCTGTCGATGAAAAGATGGTCTCGGACGTATTCAAGGATTTCGGCTCCGTCGTCGCCACGGAGCCAGCGTAGGACCGCCTTGGCAGCACACTCGAAGTCATCAAGATGAGCTGACAGGATCGTTTCCTCGGCGGTCCCCAACAGCATTTCCCAATGCTTTCCCCGGCAACCTCGATAGAGGATGATCCCACCCCGTCTCCCAGAAGTAGCCCCGAAGTTTTGGAACTCGTCCATGTAGGGCTTATACCCTGCCTGGTATGCGGTTTCGAGAAATCGGATTTCCCGCCGGTGTTGCTCTGTCTGCCGCTCCGGGGGCAGAACGTCGAACGGCCAATATCGGTTTTGTGAAGGGTCCATAGCTAGTTTCCGATCCGAGTTGCGGTAATGTCGAACACCGGAGGTTGTGACCCCGGAACCCGAGTCACATCAACACGCCACTTTCCCCCAAGGCTGTTCCCAAGCTGTTGCGCAGCCTGTTCGGCATTGAACTGACCTTCTCGCAAGGCGGCTTCAAGGTCCGCTGACGCCCTGCCTGTGATCCTGCTGAAGCTGCCCGGCCCTCCGGCAAGTTTCTGGGCTTGCCCGAGCCGACCGGGAGTTTGGCGTAGGCTGTCTGTCCATGTGACCTGAAGCGTGCCGCTACCATCCATGAGACGGGCTGAGAACCGCTCCGGTACCGAGCTGCCGGGGATAACGAAGTCACGCCCTTTGCCTGTTGAAAGCTCAACAGGTTCGACGTGCATTCGTCCGGGGCGTGGCGTAGTCGGCACTGAGTTCTGTGGCGCATTTCCAACAGGCCCGGGAAGCAATCTTCCTTCAGCGGCCATCCGTTGTAAAGGGGTTTGTCTGTTCATCAGCAGAGGCACTTGCTGCCCGCCCGCCTGGCCAGCTTCCGGCTCACCACTCCCGCCACCTACCAGCTTCAGCCCGAAAAACTTCTGATCCCTGCCTGAGATTTCCTTGGAACTGGAGGGGCGCTTCTCAGGAACGAGCGCCTGATAGGGGTTGTTGGATCCCTCGACCTGTTGGCGTTGGTAATAGCTTGCAATCAACGCCTCACGCGAGCCTATCTGCGGTATGGTGGGCGTTGGTGTTGGTTGGTACGGCGTGCGTAGCGCCTGGACCCCACTCAACACCACCTTTCCCGTACCGACCGCTACCAGCACGCCCTCCCCCGTGCCCCCTGGACCCAGGAGGCGATTCAACTGCTCCGGCGAATCCCACGCCGTTGGTGGCCGGGACGATCCCGCCACTTCGCAGTCTTTCCCGAATTCCAACGAGGCCATCCGATAGAATTCGTGCCACGGCGAGACCCCCGGAGCAAACAGGTAGTGCGCCTTGCCTGCTTGGTACTCGGCGTACAACTCTTCCTGGCGTGCCCGGAGCACCTCCTTACCTGCCAGTCTCTCCAGCCGGTCGATCAGCTTCCGTCGCTGCTCTCCCGCGTTGGCGCGCTGCTGGCGTAGAAAAGTCGCCCACCCGTCTGTCTTGCGAACCTCTCCAGTGACAAACGCCCAGGCCTCATCCAACTCCACGTTCGGGCTGATGACAAACCGCAGATTCCCTTGCTCCTGGGTCACCTCCTTGATCCCAGGCTGGCACAAGAACCGGGAGAGCCACGACTGGGTGGGGTGTTCGATGGTCCCTTCGGTGTGTTCAAACAGGTACTGGTACGCCAATGGATCTCGCCGTTTCAGATCCAAGCGGAAGGTGTGTGTTTCCAGTAAACCACTGGGATCCGTAGCATTGGTGGCGTTATTGCCGACGTAGCGGCGCAGGTGGACGTCGCCGGCGGCGAAGCCCAGGGGGTCCTCCGTCGTCCACTGGCCCACCGTGGGGTCGTACCAGCGCCAGTGATGCTCCTGCCAGCCGGTGTCCGCATCCCAGGCCTGCCCCGTGTAGCGGAAGCGGCCACTCCAGGTGGGGTGGGTCGCTCCACTCACCTGGCCGAAGGCGCTGTAGTCCAGGCGATCCTGCACGGTGCCCGTCGCATCCGTGACGGCGCGGACGGAGCCCAGGCGGTCCGTCAGCAGCCAGGCGGTGACCGCGGCCCCGTCCAGGCGGGCAGCGGGCGCTTCTTCCTGGGTGAGCAGATAGCGCGTCGTCAGCGTGTTCAGCCCATCCAGGTCGGCCCACACGGCGTCGCCGTCGTAGGCCACCCGCTGGACCGTGGCGGATGCAGTACCCGCCTGGCGTGTGGTCTGGATGCGCTGGCCGTCGGCGTCGTAGGCATAGGCCAGCTGCAACGCCAGCGTGCCGTCCGCCTGCCGTTGCTCGGCCGACACCAGCTGGTTGCGCAGGTCGTAGCCGTAGCTCCAGGTCAGGCCATCCGACAGCCGGGTCTGACTCACCCGGTTGCCCTCGGCGTCGTACTGGTAGCTCCACGTCCCATCGCTGAGTAAGCGATTCGACGCCCCCACCAGGTAGCCTGCCTGCGTGCGGTTGCCGGTGGCGTCGTAGGTGAAGGTCTCGCCGCCCGCGCCCGTCAGCTGATCGGTGGCGTCGTAGTGGTAGACCGTCGTCTGGCCATCCGTCGTCTCCTGGGTGACTCGTCCTGCCAGGTCGTAGCTGTAGGTGAAACTGGCAATGGGAACACTCGCACCATCCCGATGCGTGAGGCTCGTCGTGCGGCCCGCGTCGTCGTAGCTGAAGGCGCTGTCGCCCACGGACACCGTGCCAGCCGCATCAGCGTAGCGAGCGACCGACTCCAGCCGACCCGCTGCGGTCCAGGCCTGGTCCAGACGCACCGTCCTGTTGCCGTCAGTCAACACCCGGCGGATCAGTTGCCCGGCCGCATCGTAGGTGGAGGTCTCCACTCCGCCCAGGCTGTCCTGCACCAGGGTGCGCTACACAACTTCCGCAACCCCCAGAACGCCTCCGTGGTCAACAACGACGTGCAGGTCGGGGCGGGCGAAGGCTCCCACCACGTTCCCAATCCGGGGGCCTGGCCGACTCGATGGGCTTGAGTGAGAACGAGTTGCCGCAAGAGACGCGGGGAATGCAGTGTGATGCTTGGGCGACTGTACCGGCTGTTTCGGCCTCAGTCGATGAACGATCACGCTGGAGAACGAGTTCACACGATCCCCGTGACGATGGCTCGACACGACTGACGACCGCATTTCGGACAGGCCATGATGGGCTTGTCATATTCAATCGGAATCAGCACTGTTGCTTTCTCACCGTACAAGTCACGAATGGATGCTCCGTGTTTTTGAAACCACAGACTGGTTTGCTCCCCTACTTCAGCCCATTCAGTCGATGAGATTTCATGTTCGCAAATCCTGCCCATAAGTGGGTTATAGATCGGAATGATAACGGTCGTATGCCCGGACCACGGCTTTTCTCCCCAACAGGCGTCTTCGGATTCGTAGCCACAGTCGCAAGCAAGACGGAAGCAAAACATTTCTTCTCCCTCCAGCATCAGCCCAGGCAAGGCAGATGCAAGTCATTTGGCGTGGTAGTGGTTGGGGAAGTTTTGCTGAAGGAGCCAATCTTTTGGACTTCGGCCAAACCCTTCAAGTTGGTACAGTTCGTAAATCGAGTCCACATCCCCCTTGCCCACGATCTTGCCCATGATGGGGTGAGCGCGATCTGCATCCTGAAGCATCCGGGTGTAAACCCGTCGATGGTGCCACGCCTGGAACTTCGTGATGTTGTTGACGGCTTCGAGGCCCGTTTCCGTCTTGAACGCCGCAACGACCGCAGAAACATTGAAGCCTTCGGCCACATCGAGAGCGTGACGCACTTCCTCGGCAACAAGCCCCTTTGTCGTCTTGTTAATGCCCATGCCGAACTCGATCTGGTTTGTGACCGGATTAAATCGGGCAGGCGCACCACCGGGGATGGTTGCGTTTTCCACGAACCCCTTGAAACCCGGGGACACCTTTTGAATCTCTGCCGTTAGGTCAGCAAAGCTCCCGGTGAATGGCTGGTTGAGGGTACCAGGGAAGTTGGCTCCCGTACCGTATGTTGCCTGCCTCATTCCGCCTGGGGCCACTTCAGTGGATAATAACCCAGCCTTTCGCGCCCGCAGTGCAGAGACAGCGGACCAGGAGACACCGGCTAACCGCAAGAACGCCTCGCCGAGGTACCCCGCTGCTTCCTCCTGCTTGCCGGCCTGATACGCCAGATACGCTTGCCGTCCCCGATAGACTCCGATCCCCGCTTCCGTGGCCCCCGCCCCTATTCGCAAACCCCGCGCGGCCCACACCGACTTGACCGCTCCCGAGGCTGGAATGGCCGCCATCGCCAGGTCGCCTGCCAGGGAGATCATCGCCTCCTTGCCTTCGCCCCTTGCCAGGTTGTCCCAGAATGCCCCAAATGGCAAGGCATGGTACACAAAAAGCGTTACCCCCGCCACTCGTTCCATCCCCTCCGTTTCGCTTTGGCTGGCCATCATGGCCAGGTGCCGGTCCACCGCCGCACTCGTCCGGTTGGCGGCGACCGCGTCGTCCACCGTTGCCCCATTCTCCAGGCTCAGCGGGGTGTTGTTGGAGTAGACCAGTTGGTACTCCGTTTCGCTGCGGAGTCCGCCCCACTGCTCCCTCGACCCGCTCCGCTCTCCGTAGTACGGCCGGGCGAGACGGACGGAGGGCCCTTTCTTCTGGTAGATCAGCACCAGCAACCGTTGGCCCACCACATCGGCCACATACACATAGTCTCCCCGTCGGGTGGCCAGTTGATCGGATACCATCGCCTCCAGACGCTCCGCTGGCACCCGCTGAAGGAGACTGCCAGCCCGGGCGACCAGGGCCGAAGCATCCGGGCGATGCCAGTCAGGAGAAAGCAGATCTCTCTCTCTCCTGGCCTGGTGGATCCGTAGCCTCTGGATGCCGAACTGGTCTTGTGGGACATCCCCCGGAAGGTCGTCGAGCCACTTCCGCTGAGGGAGCACCGGGCCTGGCGGTCACTTGTCCGACCCCTGGCCGGACGTCTGCTGCGTCAGGCGAGCGCCGCGCAAGTCCAGGCCCGCGCCGGCGTTCCAGGGGGACGGCCCGAGGGAGCGGGAGTGGCTCGCGAAAAAGTCGGCAGGGACAGCGAACTCTCCCAGCGGGTGGGTTGGTCTACCAGACGTGACAAGCGAGGGACGCCGGGCGGCGAGGAAGACGGGCCCGGCCCCCGATCGACGATGCAGAAGGAAACGATGACACGCGATCACGCGAACTTCTGTGGTAATCAGACCCCGGCGACGGCCAATCAGCTGTGTCGGGCGAAGGATGCCCACCCCCTGCGGCAGTGACACCGACCCCTTCCAGGTGAAGCCTCATGGAGGCCGGGCGTCACGCGACCCCCGGCCTTCTTCGTTGTCGGGGTGGACGACGGACGAACGAGACGTGCCCGTGGCCGAGCGGCCCAGGCGTCTGCCTTCCAAGCAGAACAGGCGAGTTCGACTCTCGCCGGGCACTCTGATGAACGCTCTTTGACAACGTGGCGGACGACTGGCCCGGTAGGCAACCGGCAGACCACTCTCGCTCAGAACGAGAGATGCTGGGGGTTCGGCAAATCCCATCCAGGGTACTGACAATCCTGTGTCGGCTGGGCATCGGCGAGCCCAGGTGGCTGTAAACCATCCGCAATCGCTGTGCAGGTTCAACTCCTGCCCGACACACCGACTGGCCTTGTAGCTCAACTGGCTGAGCACCTGTCTCTTAAACAGGGGGATGTGGGTTCGACCCCCACCGGGGCCACTGCTTCGATGACTGGGCGTGTCGTCTAACGGGAAGACAGTCGGCTTGCACCCGGCAAATGAGGGTTCAACTCCCTCCACGGTCCACTGGTTCTTAATGCCCTGGTGGTGAAACGGACATCATGGCTCCGTCCGAAGGAGCAGGTCCAGGTTCGATTCCTGGCCGGGGTACTGGTTCAGAGCGGGGACAGGGCTCATGGCGAGCCGCCTGCCCTGGGAGCAGGACATAACGGGGTTCGATTCCCCGGTCCCCGACTGCATTGCTGAATGACATCCTCGGAGTGTGCCGGTTCGCACGCGACTTTGCGAAGGTCGCAGATCAGGTTCGATTCCTGACGAGGATACTGCCTTGCGTGATGGTGGGTATGGTGTAGTGGCGCTGCATGCGACCCTGTGACCGTCGCGGTGCCGGATCGTAACCGGCTATCCACCCTGTTCTTTGACGCCGGCGCAGCTCGATCGGTCGAGCACCCCTCTTGTAAAGGGGCGCGTGCGGGTTCGAGCCCCGCCGCTGGCTCTGCACTTCTCTTTCAGCCGGGCTCTCGGAGAGGACCGGGGCTCTGAACCCCGGTCGAGCTGGCTCGACACCAGCACTGGCTGCTCGATAGATGCCGGCGATGCTCGACGGGACGGGCACCGCCCTCGTAACGCGGACCAAGTGGGTTCGAGCCCCACCGCCGGCTCTTGTCTCTTGTCCCTTTGATGACGCCGGGGCCGGACGGTCAGGCGGTCGGCTGCAACCCGATCCTCAAGCAGGTTCGACTCCTGCCGGCGTCTCTGCCTCTGACCGATTCCGGTGTAGCTCAGCTGGTGAGAGCGCCGCGCTGAAAACGCGGAGGCCGCTGGTTCGACCCCAGCCGCCGGAACTACCTTGCTCGATTGCCTTGTAGCTCAAACGGTAGAGCGGCTCGCCGTTAACGAGACGGTTGCAGGTTCGAGTCCTGCCTGGGCAGCTGGTTCTTTCAAGGGTGTGCTCCTGGGAGAGTAGTGCGGCTCCAACCCGCACGCAGAGGGTTCGACTCCTTCCGCCCTTGCTTGTTGCGTCTGTGGCCGATTGGTTCAGGCACCACCCCGCCAAGGTGGACAGGCCGGTTCGACTCCGGCCAGACGCTCTGTCTTCTGCAACGCTCCTGTGGGGGAGCCTGGAGTCCCCGCACCCCTGTCACGGGTGAGATCGCCGGTTCAAATCCGGTCTGGAGCGCTCGTTCGTGGTCCTGTGGAGCAGCCCGGAGTGCTCGCCGCGCTCACATCGCGGAGGTCGCTGGTTCAAATCCAGCCGGGGCTACTGATTTTTCTACCCCCGTGGCCCAGCGGCGACGGCACCTCTCTTACACAGAGGCAATCACCGCAGGTTCGAGTCCTGCCGGGGGTACTGTACTGCTTGCGGAGTGGACTGGAGCCTGGTTCCCAGCACGGTCTCATAAGCCGTCCGACGCCGGTTCAAATCCGGCCTCCGCAACTGACTGGTCTGGAAGTGTTCTGGCAGCACGCCGCCTTGGTAAGCGCGGAAGACCGGGTTCGACTCCCGGCTGGACCTCTGGATATGGGCTGCTGGTCGAACAGGAAGACGCCGCCGTCGCAAGGCGGAAATCGGGGTGCGACTCCTCGGCGGTCCACTGCTACTCCTCCGTCGTGCTCGGGCGCAGGCTCTTGCCGCTGGGGTCTTCGGGTCGGCGCAGGGGTCTCGGCGTGGCTTCGGGCACCTGGGGCAGGACAGCGACACCCTGCTCGCGCAGGGTGTCGGGCTGGCAGGAAGGAAGCTCCAGAACGCTGACACGACCCGCCGATGGCTAACGATCCTGTGGCACGTCACGGTGCTTCGCGTGACATCGCTTGCAGTCGGCCTCGACTTGCTTGAACGCCTTCTCCGCTCCAGCCGCATCCATGACGCCCTTCTTGCCTCCCCGCAACGCCCCTTCCAGTCGCTTCGCAGTCGCCTCCGACTCAACCAGCCAGCGTCGAAGTTCGTCCCCGTGCTTCCCCTTGCCACCTGACAGCCGCCCTGCCTCACGGTACAACTCGGCCAACTGCAACACCTCATGGGGCGGGTCGATGTCGGGGTGTGCCGGCGGTCGCTTCCAACCGGCCTCCCGCGCCAACTTCAGGTGATCCCAGCGGTGATCGACCTCGACCATCAGCTTCGCTAGACCACCCACCTCGGCAACTTCGGGGAAGTCGCCCGGCACCGAGTCGAGTTCTTCCTTCGTCGGGCGGCGTGTCTCCCGAGCTGACAGGTACAGTCCGGTGTAGCGGGGGTCGGTGCCGGCGGTACGCAGCCAAGCCAACGCCTCCTCGGCCCCGCAGGCGTCGTCCAGGCAGAGCATCGCAGCACCAGCCGCCGCCGGGCCTCGGTGCTTGCCGTGGTGGCAGTGCAGGTAGACCGGCCCCGGCAGGTCACGCACGGCGCGGGCGATGCGGAGAGCCTGTTTGCGTGGCACGCCGTCATAGCCGATGGGTAGGTGGACGTAACGCATGCCGCACTTACGGGCGCGGTCCACGTCGGGTCTCGCCCCGTCCACCGAGATGACCGTCTTGATCCCCAACTTCTCCAGCGAAGCGAAGCCCACGTCGCCCTCTGGGCCACTTCCGCTGTAGAGGCTTTCAGAAAGTTTGTAGACATTGTGCAGGCCGGCGACCTCGACCTTTTTCGGTTCAGAACGGGCGACCGGCTCCGGGGGCGCGGGCGACTCCCTGCGGTGGCAACTGCAAAGCAGACCGGCTAGCAGGACGGTCGTGGCAGCGGTCACATGTCGCATTGTCGATCCCCTCAGAAGTCGCCGACCACCTCACCACCAGCCCTGGTGCCGAGCGCCCGCCAAGTGGCCGTCGAGATTGAGTTGGTCATGAACCCAGCAGAACCGTCCATCATCAGGGCGTTGACGTTGTAGAGGGGAAGCTGCGGGTGGTCACCTCCCGGTAGCCCTGCTGGGGTTGCCCAACCCGACCCGCGCGGAGGTCCAGGCCACGTCGTTGGTCACCCCGCCGGTCGTGTACGGCACTCTGGAGTTGGGCGGGAAGGTGGTGGTCCTGCCGCTCTGAATCGGTCACCGTGATGTTTTACCGTTGCTGCGTGCTACCGAATAAAATCAGGGCGACAGTCGTGGACACCTGCTTCGGGTGAAGCCGGGAAATCCGCAGGAGCGATTTTGCATCCTTCTCCCCACCGTGTAGAAGTTATGCGAAGCGGTGCTGCCGTTGAAGTGCCAGAACAACCTCAAACAGATCGGCGTGGCCCAGCACAACTATGGCGGCGCCGCAGGATGCCTGCCGTCGTCGTACTGGCAAAAGGTCTGGCAGATCGACCCGGACCAACCCACGGGGTCGCTTCCGCCGCTGGTCCTGCCTCGCCCATCAGATGCCGTTCATAGAGCAGGACAACATCTATCGCGGCCTCCACATGAGCGTGTCGCTCTTTGGAGGCGTTGTGATCCAGCCACTGGCCGAGTCGTTCCCGCAAATCAGACCGGCTCTGTCGGTCATTATCCCACTGTTCCACTGCCCGTCCGATCAGTTTCGCTTCGTTGCCGACGGCATCGACCCGGTGCGCTCTGGGTTCGAGTCCCAGCTTGACCTCTGCAGGAAAGTCAAGGACGCATGTGCCGAGGGGGCGAGGGTGCTTCGCTCGTACCCTGCGACGGGTTCGACTCCCGTCGTCTCCACTGACTGGTAACGGGCCTGTGGTCCAACGGGAAGATGCCGGCTCGGCATGCCGGCGATGCGGGTTCGACCCCCGCCGGATCCACTGCATACGGGGAGGGACGGACGTGGAAGCCGAATACCTGAATGGGCGAAAGATCTTCGTCATCCCGCAGTTCCTCACGCCCGAGGAATGCGATGCCTTCATCGAGCGGGAGCGAGCAGATCGGCTACGCTGACGCCCCGATCAACACGTCCGCCGGACCGCTGCTGCGCAAGGACGTCCGCGACAACCAGCGCATCCTGATGGAGGACCCCGAACTGGCGACCGCTTGGTGGGGCCGGGCGCGGGGGCTGCTCGTCGAGGAGTGGTTCGGCTGGAAGGCGGTCGGCCTGAACGAGCGGTTCCGCTTCTACCGCTACGACCCCGGCCAGCGGTTCGCCCCGCACACGGACGGCTGCTTCCGGCGCGACGACGGGGAGCAGAGCTGGTTCACGTTCCTGGTGTACCTGAACGACGGGTTCGAGGGGGGAGCGACCGCGTTCCATGAGGGCCGGGCCTCCCTGCTGGTGACGCCGGAGCGGGGCAAGGCGCTGGTCTTCTACCACCGGCAGGTGCATGAGGGCACGCCGGTCGTGCGGGGCCGCAAGTACGTCCTGCGGACGGACGTCATGTACCGTCACGAAGCACGTTGAATCGCCTGCCCCTCCGGCGAGCGGGGCGGGCGTACGGAGGGTAGCCGGATACGGTTTGCCGGGCCGGTTTGCTAAACCGTGCGACCGCGAGGTCGTGAGGGTTCAAATCCCTCGCCTTCCGCTCTTTCTGCCCCGGTGGCGAAACGGAGATCATGCCTCGGTCCTAACGAGGCGTTCCGGGTTCGACTCCTGGTCGGGGTGCTTCCGCGTTGTCCGCCGCAACCTCTCTACCGGCAGTTGCACGCCTGCGATGTCGCCGTCAGTCCTCTTGGAGTTCCTGCTTCAGCTGCTGCTTCTCGGTCTCGGTCAACTCGCGCCAGTCCCGGTTGTCCAGCCCCGCCGCCAGCGCCCAGAGCAGATTCAGGGACGCCTTCGGCTGGTGTTGCTTCACTAGCCGGTAGGCTGTTACGGCCCCCAGGCGCTTGAGGTCATCGACCGTTGCCACGCCAACGGAGCGCAGCCAGTCTGCGCTGGCCGGGCCGAGGTTGCGAAGCGATTGAATCGGGGCACTCACCGTCATATGCTCCTGGCTGTCGTCTCCTGCGTTCATGGCCCGCGATAGCCCCTGGCACGGAGCGCGTCGGCAAACCCGGTTCCGCGAGCGATCGAGCAACGGGGCCGAATCTCCACCTCGACCAGCGCCTCGGCGTCCGCGCCGTACGGCCCCTGCGCCAGCACCTCCCCGCCCGGCCCCACGGCCAGCGAGCAGCCGATGCACTTCCGGCCCTTCCACGGCCCGCCCGTCATCCGGCCGACGTTGCTGACACCGACCACGGTCAGGTCGTAGAGGCGCGCAAGCTCCGCGTAGGAGTCGCGCCAGAGCTGGCCGTACGGCCTAAGGGCGTTGTCGTGGTCGGCGTCCACGGCCCAGGCGGACGGCGACAGAATGACCTGTGCGCCCATGCGGGCCAGGACGTGGCCGATCGCCAGCGAGTCGCCGAAGTTGTCGGCGCAAACGTTCAGTCCGAGCGTGCCGAGTTCCGTCTCGACGACCCCGAGCCGGTCGCCGACCGAGTAGAGGTCCAGGGCGATGTCCAGCTCGTTGACCTTCCGGTGGTGCAGCAGGATCTCACCTTGCGGGCCGAACAGCACGGCGGCGTTGTACAGGCGGTCGCCGGCACGCTCGACCAGCCCGGCGGCGACGTGGACCCGGTGCTCGCGGGCGGCTAGCGCCAGGCGCTCGGCGTGCGCGCCGGGGATCGGCTGGGCCATCTCGCGGGCCGAGGGGTCGGTCCAGCCCAGGTCCAGGCACTCCGGCAACACCACAAGCCGACAGCCCCCGTTCGCGGCACGCCGGATCATCTCCACGGCCCGGCTGAGGTTGGCCTGGGGGCGCCCGCCCTCGACCAGGATCTGCGCCATGCCGACCTTGATGCTCCTGCCAGTCATGGTGTTCCTCTGTCGGTTGGGTGATTCACGTTTTACAGGCAAGCTCGGCGAATGACCTCGTTTCGCCACGCTTCCAAGCTGGACATTTCGAGGGTAGTGGTCAGAATAGCACCAGTCGTGACACATCATCCAGGGTTCGCATGACTTGCCAGGCAAGAGGTCTGGGAAGCCAGTCATGCGTGAGGTTGTTATCTCCAACTAATAACCGAGGCGCTAGCAAAGGCAGGCGGTGCAGGAGGTCAATCGGGTCTTCCCGTCGAACAAGTACCGGCTCGCCGCGAAGCCGGGCGACCTGGCCCAGGACTACCTCCAGCGGTGGCGGAAGGCCCGCGAGTTGTTCGGCATGTAAGCGCGACCGCAGGCGAGTTCAGGAGCCCCGATGCCCACGATTCGGCCACAGCATGAGCGCAGATCCGCCCCCGGCATGGGCCGCGCGTCACTCCTCGAAGTTGGGGAGCTGCCGGTCGAGGAACTGGCGCTTCTGGCCGAGCGGGAGGGGCGGCGTCCGGTCCCGATCTACCAAGCCCACCGCTGGTTCGCCCGCCGGTTCAGCTCGGCGTTCCGGGCGATCCTGACCGCCGCCCGGCTGGCACCCGGCGACGACTTCTGGGAGGCGTTCTACCGGGGCGTGGATTACGCGGGCAGGACCGTCCTCGACCCGTTCGTGGGGGGCGGCACGTCCGTCGTGGAGGCGGCGCGGCTGGGGGCGTCCGCCGTGGGCGTGGACATAGACCCCGTCGCCTGCGCCATCACCCGGTTCGAGCTGCGCGCCGCCGGTGTCCCCGACCTCGGCCCCGCCCAGGCCGACCTCCAGCGGACGGTCGGGCGGCGGCTGGCGCGCTACTACCGCACGGTCGGGCCGGGCGGCGAGGCCCGGCAGGTGCTGCACGGGTTCTGGGTGCAGGTCGTCCGCTGCGACGGTTGCCGCCGCGAGGTGGAGGCCCACCCGCACCACCAGCTCGCCTACGAGGCCGAGGGCGACCGCCAGTGGGCGTTCTGCCGCTCCTGCCACCGGGTCCATGAGCTGGACCGGGACGCCCCCTCGTTCCGCTGCTCTGGCTGCGGCGAGCAGACCGACGTCGCCAACGGCCCGGTCGTCCACGGCAGGCTCACCTGCCCGTTGTGCCGGGCCGAGGAAGACCTGATCGACGGGGCGGGCCGCGTCGGGCGACCGCCGCAGTGGCGGCTGTTCGCCCTGGAGACCATCCCTGACGGCCCGCCGGCCCGCCGGCTCCCCATGACCGAACGGGCGTTCCAAGCCGCCTCCCCGGCGGACCAGGAGCGCGTCCGGGCGGCGCGGCGGGCGCTCGCCGGGCGGCGGGACGGTGCGGACGGCTGGCGCTGGGTGCCCGACCGGCTGATACCGACCGAGGGGCGGTCGGACGACCGGCTCACCCGGTACGGCTACCGCCGCTACCGGGAGCTGTTCAACCCCCGGCAGCTGCTCCACCTCTCCGTCCTCGCCGAGGCCATCGCCGGGTTGACCGGCCCGGCCCGCGAGGCGCTGGCCCTGGCGTTCAGCGACCACCTTACCACCAACTGCATGCTGACGCAGTACGCCTTCGGCTGGCGGCGTCTGGCCCCGCTATTCTCCATCCGCGCCTACCGGCACGTTTGCCGCCCCGTCGAGGTCAACCCCTGGCTGGATGGCACGGGCCGGGGCACCTTCCCCAACACCGTCCGGCAGGTGCAGCGGGCCGTCGCCTTCGCGCACGCGCCCCAGGTCGCCCGCCTGGACGGCGGGTTCGTCCGGTCCGGTTCGCTGGCGGGGCGCGGGGCGGACCGGGTCATCCACCACGGCGACAGCCGCGCCCTGGCCGGGGTCGCCGACGTGAGCGTGGACCTGATCCTGACCGACCCGCCCTACTGCGACAACATCGCCTACGCCGAGCTGTCCGACTTCTTCCTGCCGTGGTTGCAGGGCTTCGGGCTAGCCCCAGCGGGCGGGCCGGACGCCGCGGCGCTGCCGGCCAACCTCGCCGCCCGCTCCCGCGACGGGGCGGCGGTCGCCGCGTTCCGGCAGGGGCTGGGGGAGTGCTTCGCCCAGATGCGGCGGGTGCTCAAGGACTCAGGTCGGCTGGTGTTCAGCTACCAGCACCGGACCGCGCAAGCGTGGGAGGCGCTGGCGTTCGCCCTGGCCACGGGCGGGTGGCGTCCCGTCCAGGTGTTCCCGCTGCTGGGCAACAGCACCGCCGGCCTGCACCAGCACGACGGGACGATCCTCTGGGACGCGGTGACCGTCTGTCGGAAAGGCCCCCGGCCCGTGACAGACTCGCCGCTGCGCGTCTCGGACCGGCAGGTCGCCGCCGCCGAGGGGCACGCCCGCGCGTGGGCGGACCGGCTGTCGGGCCAGAAGCCCACCGGCTTCCGCCGGGCCGACCACGACAACCTCCGCAGGGCGTCTCTGGTCGCCGCCGCCCTCGGGGCGTTCGGCGCGCCGGGCCGGGGCCGCGCCCGCCCGCTGACGGAGGCCCTCGAACTTGCAGCCGCCGACCCGGAGTGAACGCCCATGCCGCAGATCACCAAGCGAGCCCTGTCGCAGTTCATCCGCTCCGGCTGTGAGCGTCAGCTAGCGCTCGAACTCTACCCGGACAACGCCACGTTCGGGCCTGAGCGGCAGGCGCACACCATGCCCGAACCGCAGCCGCCCCGGCCCGGCCTCGCCCAGGTGCAGGAAGTCGGCAACGAGTGGCAGGCCGAGAAGCTGAACGACCTGACCCAGACGTTCGGCCCCGGCACGATCGTCGGCACCCCGTTCACAAACGCCGCCAATCAGGTCCGCTACCGCCCGTTTCACCTCCAACAAGCCGTCGCTCACATCGTCGCTCACCCTATCCCGGTTTGCTTCATCGTGGAGGCCGGGTTCGACATCGGCCTGGTGTTTCAATCGGCTCTCGGCATCACCGCCGGGTACGCTGCCGGCGACCACGCCGGGCACCCAGTCGTCTTCGGTTCCGTCCGCCCCGACATCATCGAGGTACTGCCGCCGCTCACCTTCCCCGAGGGCGTGAGGCCGGACGGCACCCTCTTCGCGCTGCCCGCCGGGGCCCCCCGGCGGCAGCTCCGAGTGATCGACATCAAGCTGACGGCCCGCGCCTCGCAGGGCTACTTCGCCGAGGTCGCCTTCTACAGCATGGCTCTGGCCGGGTGGCTGGCCGAACAGGGACTGGACGGCCAGTTCGTGGTTGTGCCGGACGGGGCGGTCTGGCCCGGCTCGCATGAGGCGTCCCGGCTGTTCCTGGTGGGTCGGCAGATGGCCCAGCACCAGATCCCCGACCCGGTGCCGCCGGCGCTGTTGCTGCTGCACGGGCGGCTCCTCGCCGCCGGCCTGACGCCGGACGTCGCCCGGCTGGTGGCGGCGCTAGAGGAAGACCTGGAGCCGACGCCGTTCGAGGTGTTTGCCATCCGGGTCCGGCGTTTCTTGCAGGTCGAGGTGCCCGCTGCGATCGGCCAGCCGTGGCGGAACCTCCAGTGGCACGTTGACAGCCGCTGCGCCCACTGCGAGTACCTGGGCGAGCCGAGGCACAACTACACGCCGGACCCCGACCACTGCATGCCGCTGGCGGCGAACAGCGACCACCTCAGCCGGGTGGCATTTGTCTCGCAGGGGGCGCGGCTGAGTCTGATCCAGGCCGGCGTGCCACGGGTGGCCGACCTCGCGATGCTGCCGCCGGGGCACAGTGCGTTCAACGACCACCAGACCCTGCGGGCGACCCGGACGGTGGTGGCCGGTCGGGCCTTGTGCCTACAGCCCGGTCAGCAGGCGAACATCCCCAACCAGAGCGGGACGTCTGCCGGCATGCCCCGCTGGGCCGACCTGCGCGTCTTCCTTTCGGTGGACTTCGACGTCGGCAGCGCAATTACCGTGGCGTTCGGGCTCAAGGCGTTCTGGTACGAGCCCCGCCCGCAGAACTCGTCGCTGACGGCCCCGAGGAAGACGAGAGCGTGGCCGAACCAGGGGCACGCGACCACCCTGGTCGTCGATCAGCGCGACCTCGCCGTCGAACGGCGGGAGTTGCTCGCCTTCTTGCAGCAGATCCACGACATCCTGTCCTGGTGCCAGCAGCAGGATGACCAGACCCTCGCCCTGCCCGCCCTCAGCACCCTGAGCCCGCAGCGGCGGCAGGACTACCGGACGCGGGTGCAGTTCTACCTCTGGGACAGCCTCCAGTACGAGCACCTCGCCCGTGTCATCGGGCGGCACCTGCCGGCCATCCTCGCCAACCACAACGTCAACTATCTGGCGTGGCTGTTTCCGCCCGAAGACTTACTGCCTAACCCCGATCTGGCCACCCGACGATCGCCCATCACCATCGTGGGGGAGGTGGTGCGGAGCCTGCTGGCCGCGCCGATCATCCATCATTACGGGCTGATCGATGTGGCCCGCAACTACCACGACCCGCAGCTGCCGGCCAACATCGCGCAGTTCTACATCCACCCGCTGTTCCACGTCCCGCTCAGCGACCAGATCCCCTCCGAGCGGGCGCACGAGATCTGGGGGCGGATCGCCCACCCGACCCGGCCGTGGCAGGCCCAGATGGCGACGTTCATGGAGACCGTGCGGAAGCGACTGTCGGCCCTGGAGACGATCACCAAGCGGCTGGAGGCCGACCTCCGCAGCCAGCTCGGCTACAACGCCCCCCTGATCGAGGTCGGCCCGCCGGAGCGCCGGCCCCGGATGAGCGTGGAAGGGCAGCTCTGGTTCGCCTTCGCCCGGCTCAATGCCGCGCTGGCTGAGCTGGAAGTCCACCAGATCCGGGCCATGCCGCCGCACGAACGCGCCGCCCGGTTCAAGAGCGCCCGGCTCGATTTCCGCCTCACCGGGGCAGCGGAACTCGCCGCCCTTACGCAGCTTGGCCTGCCGCCCCGCGCCGGTCGCCGGGTGTACGAGCTGTCGCAAGGCTCGCGGGAGGTGAAGGCGAAGGTCGGCGACTTCAACTTCGCCCTGGCCCCAAAGCAACAGACCGGGTTCCTCGACCGGAAACTCGCCTCCCTGGTCCAGAACACGCCGCTGGCGGCGCAGTACGGCAGCGACTGGAGCTACCTGGAGCGGGCGACCAGCGTAACTGTGGTCGGGCTGGATCGCAATCGGGGGCTCATCGCGCTGGACCCCGACCGGCAGTACGTCACCATGCTGGACGACCTGACCAACGCCGGCATCGCCAACTTCGACCGGGACGTGATGCTCGATCCGGTCCACAAAGACTTCTTCACCGACAAGTTGGACGCGGCCCTGCGGTCGGTCGGCAACCCGCCGCTGGCGCGGGCCAACCCGATGGCGGCGCGCGTCGCGGCAGCGACGAGTGTACCGATCCCGCCCGGCAGTCGGCGGCGCGGCTCGAACGCTTCCGGCCACACGCCCCCCGCCGACTTCCTCTGGAACGCCGGGGCGATGGGGGCCGCGACCGTTACCCGCAACCTGCCCCCGGTCCGCTCGCGTCTGATGGCCCTCGGCGTCACCCTGAACGCCTCCCAGTGGCGGGCCTGGGAGGACGCCCTGACCCACCGCGCCCGGCTCGTCTGGGGCCCGCCGGGCACGGGGAAGAGTCAGACGGTCAAGGCCATTGTCGCCGGGGCGGTGCTCGAAGCCCACCTCGCCGGGCGTGCGCTGCGTGTGCTGGTCTCCGCCTCGACGTACAACGCGATCGACAACGTCCTGCTCGACATCGCCGCCGACCTGCACGCCCTGCTGACGGGCAATTGCGCCACCTTCCGTGTCCGCTCGACGTACCAGCCGCCGCCTGGAAACATCGCCCCGGCCATCGACGCCGAGCTGAGCCGGCGCAGCCCGTCCCCCGTCATCAGAAACCTGCGGGCGCTGCTTCAGGGCGGGGGTCGGTCGATCGTGGTCGGTGCGCCGCCAGAACAGGTCCACAACCTGCTCACCTGCGAGGGCGGGGACGCCCAGGACGAGTGGTTCGACCTGATCGTGATCGACGAGGCGTCCCAGATGGATGTCGCCCACGCCGTGCTTCCGCTCTGCGGCGTGGCGACAGACGGCGCGGTGGTCCTGGCCGGCGACCCGCTTCAGCTGCCGCCAATCCATCAGGCCGAGGCCCCCGCCGGGCTGGAAGACCTCGTCGGCTCGGTGTACCGCTTCTTCGAGCGGGTCCACAACGTACCGGTCAGCGCCTTGGACGTCAACTACCGCTCCAACGACACCATCGTCGAGTTTGCCCGTCGCTCGGGCTACCGGGCCGCGCTGACGAGCAACGCCCCTAACTTGCGGCTCGACCTCACGTCGCCGCTGCCCGCCGCCCAGCCGCCGGGCTGGCCGGCAACCCTCCACTGGACGTCGGACTGGGCGGGCCTGCTGGCCCCCGACCGCCCGGCGGTCTGCTTCGTGTACGACGACCGCCGCAGCAGCCAGATGAACCGATTCGAGGCCGACGCGGTCGCAGCGCTGGCCTGGCTCCTGCACGGGCGGCTCAGGAACACGCTGCTCAACGACCCGGCCCCGCCGCCCGCTGGCTGGTCGTTCTGGACCCACGGGGTCGGCATCGTGACGCCGCACCGCGCCCAGCAGGGGCTGATCATCGGCCAGTTGCAGGGGCTCTTCCCGCCGGCGGACGCGGACGCGATCCGTGACGCGGTGGACACCGTCGAGCGGTTCCAGGGGCAGCAGCGGGACGTCATCGTCGCCTCGTTCGCGCTGGGCGACCCGGACCAGATCGAGGACGAGGAGGAGTTCCTCATGAGCCTCAACCGCTTCAACGTGATGGCCTCGCGGGCCAGGGCGAAGCTGGTCGTGCTGGTGTCCCGGCAGGTGGTCGATCACCTCGCCAGCGAGGTCGAGGTGCTGCGCGAGTCGCGGCTGCTGAAAGTGTTCGTCGAGACGTTCTGCGACCAGCACCAGGGGGCCACCCTCGGCTCCCTGCTCCAGGGCAATGTTCAGCCCGTGCCGGGCGAAATCCGCTGGCACTGACGGCACCGCAGAACCAGTTCGTGATATCTAGACGGATCGGGGGTCGTTGGGATGGTAAGGGAAATCAAGGTGCCGGAACTGGTCACGCGCAAGGAAGGCGACGTCAACATCGTCGAGCGCACCGACGAGCAGAAGAACGGTCGCCTACTGTACTGGTGCGAGTGCGTGGCGTGTGGAAGGCGCTTCAAGGCGGTGCCCAAGGAGGTGAGAGGTGGCAGGTGGATCTGCCCCTGCCAACAGGGGCTGCGCCCCCGGACCGTCGTCCCGAAGGGCAACCCGCTCAGCGTCTCGGATCTTGCTTACCTCGGCGGCTTGATCGACGGCGAGGGGTACGTCGGCATCCTCAAGCCGAAGCGTAGTCACCGAGAGGGGAGGCCGGGGTTTCAAGCCTACGCCACGATCGGCCACACCAGCCTCGAACTGCTGAACAAGGTGCAGCAGATGGTCGGCCTAGGCAAGATTCACGACCGGAAGGCGACCAACGTCAGGCACAAGCGGAGCTATCAACTCGACTGGAAGCCGAACCACCTTCGAGAACTCCTACCCCAGTTGCTGCCGCACCTGCGGCTGAAACGGCGGCAGGCCGAGCTGGTGCTCGAATACCTCGGCTTCGCCGGTCAGGTGAACCACAAGAACAGTGATGCCGTGGCTGCGTACAACGCGAAGTGCGAAGACCTCCACGCGCGGACCAAGGAACTCAACCGCCGGGGGGCGAGTGAGACGCCTGAACGATCCGTCGAACGTGAGCCCCAGTTCACGGAAGAGACGAAGCTCGCCTACCTCGCAGGCTTGATCGACGGGGAGGGCACGCTCGCCCTTCGGAAGAGCAAGCGCGTCCACCGGGACGGGCGCGTGATGTATGGAGCCTGTGCGACCATACCGAACACGAATCTGTCGCTGTTGCAGCTTGCGGATGACTGTGTCGGCGGTGGCAATCGAATCCGAGCTCGCAAGAGAAGGAGTGAGAAGCACCGGCAGTGCCACGAACTCTGGTGGGGGCCGTCTGTCCTGCGCCAGTTACTCCCAGCCCTGCGGCCACACCTCCGTGAGAAGCAGCGTCAGGCATACCTGCTGCTGGACCATCTGGCGGTAGCAGGGAAGTTCGACCGGAGAGATCCCGGTGCGGTGACTGCGTACATGGAGGGGCGAGAGTTGGTGTACCTCGAACTGAAACGACTGAACCAGCGGGGCGTCCCCCAGGAGCCGGCGCAATGAGCAAACTCACCCTGGCCCAGCTGGAACGGCACCTGTACAGCGCCGCCGACGTGCTGCGCGGCAAGATGGACGCCTCCGAGTACAAGGAGTTCATCTTCGGCATGCTGTTCCTCAAGCGCTGCTCCGACGTGTTCGAGGCACGGTACGACGAGATCGTCCGCGAGCAGACCGGGCGGGGCCGCTCGGCGGACGAGGCCCGCAGGCGCGCCGACGCCCCGGCCCTGTACCAGCAGACCGGCACCTTCTTTGTGCCCGAGCGCGCCCGCTGGCGCTACATCCACGACGAGCTGCACAAGGACGTCGCGGACGGGCTGAACAAGGCGCTGGCCGCGCTGGAGGAGTCCAACCCGGACACGCTGGAGGACGTCCTCAAGGCCATCGACTTCACCAAGAAGGTCGGCAAGAAGCCGGTCGCCGAGGCCGACTGGCGGAAGCTCGTCAAGCACTTCAACCGCTACCGGCTCCGCAACGAGGACTTCGAGTTCCCCGACCTGCTCGGCGCGGCCTACGAGTTCCTCATCAAGCACTTCGCCGACTCGGCGGGCAAGAAGGGCGGCGAGTTCTACACCCCCCGCGACGTCGTCCGGCTCATGGTCCGGCTGCTCGACCCGCACGCCGGCATGCGCGTCTACGACCCGTGCTGCGGCTCCGGCGGCATGCTCATCCTGGCCAAACAGTACGTCGAGGAGCACGGCGAGGACGCCAGCGACCTCAGCCTCTACGGCCAGGACGCCAACGGCGGCGTGTGGGCCATCTGCAAGATGAACATGCTGCTGCACGGCGTGCTCGGGGCCGACATCCAGCACGGCGACACCCTGGCCGACCCGCTGCACCGCGACAGCGGCGAGCTGATGCGCTTCGACCGGGTCATCTCCAACCCGCCGTTCAGCCAGGACTACACGAAGGACGGCATCGCCTTTCCCAAGCGGTTTTCGTACGGCTGGTGCAAGGAGAAGAGTCAGGCCGATCTGATGTTCGCGCAGCACATGCTCGGTCTGCTCCGTGCCAGCGGCATCATGGCGACGGTCATGCCGCACGGGGTGCTGTTCAGGGGCGGGGCCGAGCGCGAGATCCGCAAGGGGCTCATCGACAACGACCACGTCGAGGCGATCATCGGCCTGCCGCCCAACCTGTTCTACGGCACCGGCATCCCCGCCTGCATCCTGGTGATGCGACGCAAGGGGGAGAAGCCAAGGGCGCGGCAGGGCAAGGTGCTGTTCATCAACGCCGACGCCGAGTACCACGCCGGGCGGGCGCAGAACTTCCTGCGGCCCGAGCACGTCGAGAAGATCATCCGCACCTTCCAGGCGTTCGAGCCAGTGCCGGGCTACGCGGCGGTGGTGCCGGTCGCGGACGTGGTGGCCAACGACTACAACTGCAACATCCGCCGCTACGCAGACAACTCGCCGCCGCCGGAGCCGCAGGACGTGCGGGCGCACCTCGTCGGCGGCGTGCCCAGAGCTGAGGTCGAGGCGAATCGGTCGCTGTTCGTCGCCCACGGCGTCGAGGTCTCGACCTTCTTCGTCGAGCGGGACACCCACTACCTCGACTTCGCCCCGGCCCTGACCGACCGCAGCCGGATCAAGGCGCTGCTGGCGGCCGACGCCGGCTTGCAGGCCCGGGAGGGGAAGCTCCGCGAGCGGTTCACCCGCTGGTGGGACGGGCGGATCGGCTCGATGCGGGCGCTTCCGGGCAACACGAACCTGATGAAGGAGCGGTCGGCCCTGCTCGACTCGTTCGGGGCCGCGCTCGGCCCGGTCGGGCTGCTCAACCCGTTCGAGGTGCGCGGGGTGGCGGCGAGCTGGTGGAACGACAGCCAGTTCGAGTTCCGAGCGATCGCCGCCAGCGGGTTCGACGAGCTGGTGCACGGCTGGATCGACGACATCCGCACTGCCGTCGAGAAGGAGGACGAGGCGGCGAGCAAGGCCGACCCGTTCGAGCACAAGCTGATTCGCAAGCTGCTGCCCAGGTACCTTGTCGAGCTGGAGGAGGCGACCGCCCGCAAGGCCGAGCTGGACGCAAGGGTGAAAGCGGCCACGGCGAAGGACGAAGAGGAAGAAGGTGAGGAGGCGACTGACAGGGAGGAAATCTCCGAGGAGGAGCTGCGGCAACTCAAGAAGGATCTGTCCGCCGCCCGGAAGAAGGTGAAGCACCTGGAGAAGGAGTTGCTGGAGCGGTTGGAGACGGCGAACACCTCCCTGAGAACGGAAGCTCGACGTGATCTGGTGCTGGAACTGGAGCGTGAGGCGCTGGCAGGGCAGCTGGAGCGGTATGTCGCGGCCCATCGCCAGCAGATCATCGAGTTCGTCGAAGATCTGTGGGACAAGTATCAGAATTCGCTCCAATCCATCGAGTCTGCCAGAACCAGTGCAACCAGCACTTTGCAACGCTTGCTGGAGGGCCTCGGCTATGCAGACTGACCAGTACCCTCATCGGCCACTGCGTGTGCTCTGCGACCTCCTGAACGGCTTCGCTTTCAAGCCCAAGGACTGGTCCGAACGAGGGATCCCGATTATTCGGATTCAGAATCTCAATGGTGGTGTCGAGTTCAACTACTACTCGAAGCCAACACCATCGAAATACCTGATTGCCACTAACACCCTCCTGTTCTCCTGGTCGGGCAACCGAGGAACATCTTTCGGACCTTTCGTCTGGAATGGGCCAACGGGATTACTGAACCAGCACATCTTCAAAGTCACCCCATTCGCTGATATTGAGCCACGATGGCTGTACTACGCCCTCGATTTGGCACGCCGCAATGCAGAACGGGATGCCCATGGAGGATCAGGACTGGTTCACGTCCGACGAGATGACTTACTAGATTACACCGTCCCATGCCCTGACCCTCACCAGCAGCGCCGCATCGCCGACATCCTCGACGCCGCTGACGCGGCCATCCGGCAGACGGAGGCGATGATCGCCAAGCTGCGGCAGATGAAGGATGGGCTGCTGCACGACCTGCTGACGCGCGGCCTCGACGAGCAGGGGCGGCTCCGCGACCCCGCCGCCCAGCCCGAGCAGTTCAAGGACTCGCCACTTGGGCGGATACCGAAGGGGTGGACTGTTAAGCGCCTTGAGGAACTTACAACTCGCATAGTTGATGGCATTCACCATACTCCGCGTTACGTTCAAGTCGGCGTTCCATTCCTAACCGTGGAAAACCTGACATCTGGCTCTACGATCGACTTTTCTTGTTGCAGGCAAGTATCGCTATCGGACCATAACGAGTTCTCTCGGAGGGCTAATCCCACTCCCGGCGATGTCCTCGTCACCAAGGATGGGACACTCGGAGTATCTAGACTTGTACGAACTGGGATGCCTGAGTTCAGTATCTTCGTCTCGGTGGCCATGATAAGGCCGGATCAGCACAGGTGCCGTTCCGAGTTGATTCATATGTTCTTTGAAAGCGGCAATTACGAGAAGCAGCTTGGCAGGCTCTCTGCTGGAACCGGACTTAAACACATACACCTTGAGCACTTCCGAGCGTTTCTTATCGCTACGCCGACAGTCGATGAACAGCAGCGACTGATTCAGCGGTACGAAGCGAGCACCGACCAGCTTCGACTCGAAGAAGCCTACTGCCACAAGCTCAAGCTCCAGAAGCGGGGCCTGATGCACGACCTGCTGACGGGCCGGGTCCGCGTCTGATAGGCTAGATAGAGTCCCGCGTTCGCTCCTGGCGACGAGGAGAGTAGCCGTGCCAAGTTCCACACCGCCGATCGGGGTCCGATCGATCGAGATCACCACGTTTCGCCGCATCGATGCCCTGCGCCTCGACTTCCTGGGGCCGAGCGATTCGGCGTCCGAGATCGCCGTTCTAGCTGGGCCGAACGGCTGCGGCAAAACCTCCGTCCTCGAAGCCTGCCTGATCGCGCTGGGATACGAGGGGAACCTCCAGGGGGCCAGGGGGCCGGACGCCGCCCGTCATGGGAGCCGCGACTGGACCATCCAGGCCGAGGTGCAAACGCCCCACGGGGTGTATCACGTCACGACACGATCCAACGGACACGCCGAGTGGCAGAATCTCAACACAAGAGAGGTCACCCGCCCGGTAGCGATCCCCTGCATGTATTTCAGTTCGTGGCGAGCGCCCAAACTCGTAGGCTCCCTGCCGATCACGGCGGGCCGTCCTGGCAAGCGCCCGAAGGACACCGAGCAGAATCGCCTCTGGCGGGCCAAGCAACACCTGATCGACAGCAAGGCGCACGCCCTGATGCTTCATTCGCTGATGAATTCCCAGCAGCAGTTGTTCGAGGATGACTACGTCAGTGACCTGAAACGCCTCAACGCGGTGTGGGATACGTTTCACCCTCAGAGCGAGGAAGTGTTTACCGTCGAGCCAGTCAGTCGTGATCCAAGCGCCGGATTCGACGTGTTCCTGTGCTGCCGGGACGGGCGCAAGGTGCCGGTCGATGCCCTGAGTTCGGGGCAACTGGAGTTGTTCGCCTTCTTCGGCGCGCTGATGCTGGCCAAGTTCACCGATGGGGTCATCGTCATCGACGAGCCGGAGTTGCACCTCGACCCTCAATGGCACGCGCTGATGCTCCGTGCCATCCGGCGATTCCTCCCCTCGGCCCAGTTGATCGTGGCCACGCACTCCCCACGGGTGTACGACTCTGTGCTGTCATTCCAGCGGCATTTCCTGGTGCCGGAGAATGATCCCCGCGCCACGGCCTGGAACCTCCGCCAGGGAGGCGTGCCTGTCGCATGACCGCCGTCGCCCACCTGAACGCGCTGTACTCCGCAGCCAGGATCATCCTGTGGGTTGAAGATCCCATCACCCGCGACTACCTGACCAGGGTGTGGGGCGACCCGCCCGAAATCGCCTTCCTCATCTCCGGCGGCAATGCGTCAATCTCCCCCACGGTCCAGGCGGCAGAGAGGGAAGGCATCGGGCACGTCTTCGGATTGGTGGACCGCGATTTCGGGCGCACCAACATGGCCAGCTGGAACAATCCGGCGGGGCCTCGCCTGTTCTATCTTCCCCGCCACGAAGTGGAGAACTACGCTCTGGACGCCAGCGCCATCGAGGGGTGTGGCCTGAACAACCGGGGGCGGAGTGTCGCCGACGTTGATACCGAGCTGAGCCGATTGGCAGCACTGCAACCCATCTGGCTGGCCTGTCGTCGCGTCCTGACCGAAATCAGGCGGGCGGTTCTGGACAACTACCCGGCACACCCGACGACCGTGGCCATGCCCACGGTCGCAGCCGCCGAACAGCACATCGTTGGTTCACCCTGGTTCGCACAGCTTCCCGCCACGGCCCACCAGTGGACGCAGCCGGGGGCTGTACTCGCCGCCCTGCAAGCTGCCGAGACAGGGTACAACGCCGATCTGGCGAGTGGGAACTGGCGAGTGGAGTTTTCGGGCAAGGAGATCTTCCGGCGGGTGCGAGACTACGTTTATCAGCCGCCGCAGAACCCCGGCACCCCGGACAGTGACTTCGCCAAGGCGATCGGCGAATGGCAGCAGGCGAACAATCAGGTGCCCGCCGACCTCGCACAGCTTCGGTCCGCACTGCGCGCCCGGGTCGGACTTTCTCCCTGATGTAGTGCCACGGTCGCGTTCCCCAGCATGGAGTTGCCCCCATGAACACCGGCGACGAGTTCACCCTGGTCGAGTCCCCCCTGGTGCAGACACTCGAAACGCTCGGCTGGGCCACCCTCGACGGCGACCCGGAGGTGCCCGAGTTCACCGAGCGGGCCAGCTTCCGCGAGGTCATCCTGACGAGGCGGCTGGCGGCGGCGCTGCGGCGAATCAACCCCGACGACAGCGGCCAGGAGTGGCTCGACGAGGCCCGCGTCCAGTCAGCCATCAACAGCCTGGTGCGGCTCCCTGCCGGCAAGCTGATTGAGGTGAACGAGCACGCTACCCGCCTGCTCCTCGAAGGCGTCGGCGTCGAGGGGCTGGAGGGCGAGCGCGGGCGAACCGTCCGGTTCATCGACTTCGACCACCCCGAGAAGAACGAGTACCTCCTCATCCGCCAGTTCCGCGTCGATGGCCGGGAGGTCATCATCCCCGACGTCGTCCTGTTCGTGAACGGCATCCCCCTGGTCGTTATCGAGTGCAAGAGCCCGTCGATCAACAACCCGCTGGCCGAGGGGATCGAGCAGCTCCTCCGCTACACCAACCAGCGCGACTGGGTCGAGGGCGACGAGGGCGCGGAGGGTCTGTTCGCCACCAACCAGCTGCTTGTCTCCACCACCGGCGACCAGGCCGAGGCCGGCAGCGTGGGGGCACTGGCCGAGCACTACGCGGAGTGGAAGGACGTCGCCCCGTCCGCCCCCGAGCAGGTGAAGGCCGAGCTGGGCGTCATCGGCGAGCTGTCGGGCCAGCAGCTCCTGGCGGCGGGCCTGCTGCGCCCGGTCAACCTGCTCGACACGGTCCGCAACTTCATCCTCTTCAAGCGGGACGGCAGCAGGACGGTGAAGGTCGTCGCTCGCTACCAGCAGTTTCGCGCCGTCCACAAGGCGGTCGAGCGGCTCCGCACCGGCAAGACCCGCGAGCAGGACGGCGACCACGACGCGCGGGGTGGCATCGTCTGGCACACGCAGGGCTCGGGCAAGAGCTTCACCATGACCTTCCTGGTGAGAAAGATGCGCACCTTGCCGGACCTGTGCCGCTTCAAGGTGGTCGTCGTCACCGACCGCAACGACCTGGAAGAGCAGCTGTCCGCCAGCGCCGTGCTATCTGGCGAGCAGCCGCGAAAGGCCCGCTCGGCGGCGAAGCTCCGAGAGATCCTGAGCGAGACCGGGCCGGACCTCGTCTTCGCCATGGTCCAGAAATACCGGGGGCCGGAGGAGGCGGAAGGGGACGAGGAGGGGGCCGAGGCGCTCGTCGAGCCGGCGAACGAGTCCCCCGAGGTGCTGGTGATGGTGGACGAGGCCCACCGCTCGCACGCCAATACCCTGCACGCCAACCTGCGGCGGGCGCTGCCCAACTGCGCCATGATCGGCTTCACCGGCACACCGATCATCGAAGAGGGGAAGAAGAAGACCGAGGGGATCTTCGGCCCGTTCCTCGATACCTACACGCTCAGGGAGTCGGAGGCGGACGGGGCCACCCTGCCGATCCGCTACGAGGGCTGGGAGGCGAAGGGTGTGCTGATCGACGGGCACACCATCGACGGGCTGTTCGACAGCTACTTCGCAGACCGCACCGCCGAGGACCGCACGGCGATCCAGGGCAAGTATGCCAACCGCTTCAAACTGCTGGAGGCCGACCAGCTCATCGGCATGAAGGCCGAGCACATGCTGCGGCACTACGTCGAGAACGTGCTGCCGCGCGGGCTCAAGGCCCAGGTCGTGGCGGTCAGCCGCAAGGCGGCGGTCCGCTACCGAGATGCCCTGGAGACGTCCCTCGGCGAGCTGGTCCACAAGCTGGAGAACCTCCCGGCACACCTGCTCGACCTATCGCCGGAGGTAATGGCCCAGCTGCCGCCCGACGAGCAGTTCCTGGCCCGCGCCCACGCGCACTTGCCCACGCTCAAGCGAATCCAGGTCGCGGCGGTCATCTCCGGCGAGAAGAACGACCCGCCCTCCTGGAAGGAGTGGAGCGACCAGGCGAAGGCCGAGCAGCGGGTCGGTGAGAAGGGCTGGTTCAAGATGCCGCTGACGTCCGACGACCCGGACAAGCAGCACGGGCTGGCCATCCTGTGCGTGAAGAGCATGCTGCTGACCGGGTTCGACGCCCCCGTCGAGCAGGCGCTCTACCTCGACCGCCCGATGAAGGGGGCCGAGCTGCTCCAGGCCATCGCCCGCGTCAACCGCACCTATCCCGGCAAGGGTTGCGGACTGGTGGTGGACTACGTCGGGGTGGCCAGGCGCCTGACCGAGGCGCTGGCGATGTACAGCCAGACCGACCGCGAGGGGGTGATGCGCCGGCTGCTGGACGACCTGCCCACGCTGGAGGACCGGCACCGGGATGTGATGGACCTCTTCCGCGACCAGGGCCTGGACATCCACAAGCACCGCAAGGAGTGCGTCGAGCTGCTGGAGCCGGTGGCGGTGCGGGCCGAGTTCACCGTCAAGCTGCGGCTGTTCCTCGAAGCGCTGGACATGATCCTGCCCCGGCCCGAGGGCCTGCCGTACTCGCGGGACGCCCGGCAGTTGGGGTTCATCAACATGCAGGCGAAGAACCGCTACCGCGATGGCCAGCTGAACGTTCGGGGGGCCGGGCCAAGGGTCGAGGCTCTGATCGACCAGTTCGTCCGGGCCAGAGGGGTCGACCCGAAGGTGCCGCCCATCTCGATCCTCGACGTCAACTTCCCCAAGGCCGTGCAGGAGGCCGGCTCCAGCCGGGCGCAGGCGTCGGAGATGGAGCACGCCGCCCGGCACCACATCAGCGTCCACTTGGCGGAAGACCCGGCCCACTACAAGAAGCTGAGCGAGCGGCTTGCGGAGATCCTCAAGGAGTTCGAGGACGATTGGGACGCGCTGGCCGGCAGTCTGTGGCAGTTCACCGAGGACATGCGCAGGGCCGAGAGCCGGCAGGTGCCCGGCCTGGACACGAAGCGGGAGGCCCCGTTCTTCCGGCTGCTGGCCGAGGAGGTGGCTTGCGGGCAGCTTCCGGCGGGCCAGGAGGAGGCGCTAAAGTCAGCGTGCCGGGACATCACCGCCGAGCTGAAAAAGCACCTCAGCCGGGTGGACTTCTGGCGCAACAAGCCGGCGCAGGAGAAGCTGCGCGGGTGGATCTTCGACTACCTGGACGGCCTCGACCTCGTACCGTTCGAGAAGCTCCAGCCGGTCGCCGACCGCGTGCTCCAGCTCGCCCGCGCCCTGCACACCCAGATTGCCGCATGAACGAGACCCTGCACCTGGAGGGTCTGGAGTTCCGCGTGGGCCGCAGCGCCCGGCGTCGGACGGTCGGCATCACCGTCGAGCGGAACGGCGAGCTGAGCGTGGCCGCGCCGGAGGGGACGCCGCTGGCCCAGGTCGAGGCGACGGTGCGCGGCAAGCTGTTCTGGGTGTTCGCCAAGCTGGCCGAGAAAGCGCTGCTGTTCCAGCCGGCCCCGCAGAAGGAGTACGTCTCCGGCGAGGGCTTCCACTACCTGGGCCGCAGCTACCGGCTGCTGCTGACGGAAGAAGGGACGGACGGGGCGGCGCGGGTGCGCCTGACCGGCGGGCGGTTCGTTCTGCCGCGATCGGCGCAGCCGCGAGCCGCCGAGCTGTTCGCCCGCTGGTACGCGGACCACGCCCTGGTCTGGCTGCGGCGTCGGGTGGAGCAGCTCGCCCCGAGGATCGGGGAGACCCCTTCCGCCGTCCACGTCCGCGACCTGGGCAACCGCTGGGGGTCGTGCACCGGAGCCGGGGTGGTGAACTTCCACTGGCGGGTGATCCGCCTGCCGCCGACGCTGATCGAGTACGTCGCGGCGCACGAACTGGTCCACCTGTTGGAGCCGAGGCACGACGCGGCGTTCTGGGGCCGGCTGGAGCGGGTGCTGCCGGACTACAGGCAGCGGAAGCGGCTGCTGGCCGAGCAGGGGGCGCGGTACTGAACAACAACGACCGGACGGAGGGCCTTGCGATGGGGAGTCGGCGACCGGAGTCGGGGGGTGACGGCGGGGCTGACCTCGTCCGCCTGCTGGACGCGCCCGAGGCGTGGCTGGAGGTGGATGACGCCACGCTCAAGAACCTGTTCGCGCTGCAGTGCCACCGCTACTCGCTCAACCAATCGCGGCGGGCCATGGAGTTGTGCGGGCAGATGTACGATGAACTGGAGCGGCGGCTCGACCCCGGCGAGCGGCTGGGCGTGGAGCGGCGGCTCGTCTCGCTGGTCGCCGCCGGCCACGCCGGCAACGGCGTCCTGGTGCCCTTCATCTTCTACGACCCGGCCCTCACGGTCGTCTCGACCGCTACCCTGGATTACGCGGTCCTCGAACCGCCCGACGCCGATCACGGGCCGTTCGCCGGGGTGCAGAAGATGCTCGGCCTCGCCCGACCCGCCTCCGGGCTGGAGGAGCCGACGCGGGCCGGCATCCTCCAGGGGCTCGTCCTGCTGGGCGACCGGAGGCTGCTTCCGTTCCTCTCGGGCTGCTGGGAGTGGCTGGGCGAGGCGGGCCGCGACACACTCGCCCGAGCGACGTCGGACGGGGCGGTCACGGCTGGGCTGGTCGAGTTCCTGCTCGGGTGGCTGGAACAGACCCGAGACGAGCGCAACTTCGGTGGCATCCTCGGCACCCTCTGCCGGTTGCCGTCCGCCTCGCGCGACGGCCTCATCCACGACATCGAACGGGCGTTCCCCTTCATGCCGGACCAGCCGCCGCTCCGCGTGGTGCAGAGTTTGACGTTCGCGGAGTATTACGACGGCATCCGGGGGCGTCTCGCACGTCTTGCAGAGGCCGAGCCCGAGCCGAAGTTGACGCTCCACCTGGAGCAGTACTGGTGCGAGCCGTGATGAAACGGAGTGACCCGTGGAACCAGACGATCTGGCCCGTGTCTTGAGTGGGACAGCTGCCCTGTTACGCCACGCCCACGAAGCCGACTCCCCGGTCAAGCCGACCGAGTTCTACAACGAGGGGTGGATGGCGGCGCTGACACTCTCCGTCGCCGCCTCTGGCGTGGATCTGCTGCCGTTCCGCATCGCCCAGGACGCTCGCTGGTGGACCGAGGCCCTGCTGCGCTCCCAGTTCAACCCGCGACGGCGCGGGGACCGGCGGGGTGAGGGGCTGACGAACGCCGACGCCCTGGTCGGCCACTTCGATCGCCGGGGGAATACGAAGCGAGGCGTTCGGGTGCGAACCGACGCCACCCAGTTGATCTGCATCGAGGCGAAGCTCGGGGCGCGGCTGTCGGCGCGGACGGACAACGCCGAGGGCTTCGATCAGGCGGCGCGGAGCGTGGCCTGCATGGCCTGCGAGTTGGACCTCGCCGGGGTGGACGTCGCCCGTTGCACATCGCTGGCGTTCTACGTCCTTGCCCCCGAGGACACCCTCGACTTCCACCGCCCACTCGTCTCGCGCGACAGCATCGAGGCCAGGGTGCGGGCACGGGTGGAACAGTATGACGATCCCCGGCGGGCGGACCTGGAGCGGTGGGTCGCGGGGCCGTTCCGCAGCGTTCTGGATCGCCTGACGTTGGCGTGCGTGGCGTGGGAGTCCGTCATCGCTCGCGCCGTCGCGGCGGACGCCGATCGAGGACGCATGCTGGGGGCGTTCTACCGCGAGTGTCGCAGGCTGAACTGAATGACCTCACTCCTTTGCCATACCACCCGAAAAACAGCGGCGTATTCTACACGAACCAAGCCCCGCGCCTGCTGGTCCGTATCAAGGAGAAATCAGCCGAAGCAGCGTTGTCCTGACGGAGACCCAGCCGTGTCCGACGTCCCACCCCCTCCGGCCCCGCCTGCCCCCCGCCCGACTCACCCGGATGCTATGCGCTCGCACGTCCCGACCAGTCCACCGAACGAACCAATTTCCCTCTACACGGGGCCGATCGACTTCACTCAGCAAGACCGACTCTTCCGCACCGATGGTCGGATTGTGCTCGATTGGCTCCCCTCCCCGGCGGTCCGTTTCGAGGTGGCGAGGCTCCCGCCGGGCGTACATCCCACGCTCGAAGACCTGTCGTTCCGGCTCGATGATGGGACGGTGGTCGGTCACGCCTTGGTGACGGGGTCGAGCCACTCCAACGGCCCGGAGGGATACGAGGCAAGCCTGAATGGCATCGTCAATGTCCGGGTGGTCCGACCGAACGACGCCCCGGCTCAATCTGTCTCCTTCTTGCTTCCCAACTTCCAGCGTCTGATCGGGAAACCCGTGCGTTACCCGGACAGGTCCGGGCGAGCGAGCCGCCTCACGCTTCGTGCCGGCGGATGGGTCATCACCCTGGACGCGGTAGAGGATCAGAGGACGGTAGGTGATTTCTTTGAGGCCCGATCCGGCTTCGGGATCACCTATGTGGGGCGGCTTGTGAAGGAGGACGGCAAGACCTTCAAAGCCGAAGAAGCCGTTGCCGTCCTCGACGCCCTGGCGTGGTATGCGTCGTTCGCGGCGGGGCGATGGACCGGCCCGTGCCTGCCCACCGGCTTCGACGCCGGCGGGGTGCAAGTCTGGCAGGTCTGGGACTATTCCCGCACGGTCCCATTCCGCAAGCGCCTTTCCTGGCTGGACGGCAACCACGGCGAGCAGTTCGAGGCACCGTTCCCAGGCTTCTTGAAGCTCTGGCTCGACGAGGACTGGGAGGAGGTGGTCAGGGTGGCCATCCACTGGTACGTCGAGGCCAACGCCCAGGCCGGGTCCATCGAGGGATCGATCGTCCTGACCCAGACGGCGTTCGAGCTGCTGGCCTCGGCGGTCCTCGTCGAGCACAATGGGTGGCTCAGTTCGGAAGGCTACGACAAGCTCGCCGCCTCCGACCGCATCCGCTTGCTCTTCCTGTGGGCCGGCATCCCGACCGCCGTGCCGGCTGAACTGGACGACCTGACCCGGCAGGCGAAGGCCGATAACTGGCCGGACACCGCTACAGCGATGACCATGATCCGCAACACGATCACCCACCCGACGAAGCGGAACAGGGAGCGGTTCGGCAAGCACACCGGCGGGGCGAGGATCGACGCCTGGACCCTCGGCTTGTGGAACCTGGAACTCTGCCTGCTGCGCCTCTTCGACTACCGGGGCGCGTACGCCAACCGGATCAATCAGCGGTTCCTGGGGCAGATCGAGCCGGTCCCGTGGGCTCGACCCGCCTGACCTGATGTCTCCCGGCGATAGCGCTACACTCGCTGACGCAGACGCACCCGTTGGGCAATCCTCTGTCGGACCAGCGCGTACAACTGCGTTTCGGTGCTGGTGACCATCGAGACTGCCAAGCCGAAGTTCTGGTGCGTGACCGCTTCCGGTGCCCAGTTACGTTCGGCCCGCACGACGACATAGTAGGTGTCACCATAGCAGTCGGCGCTCTGGCGGAAGACCCACTCACTGCGCTGCAGAGTGCTCGTCTTCAGCGCGGTTGGTCCGGGCTGGAGGTCGCAGCGGTACGGAGGCTTGAGGGCCAGGGGGATGGAGCCGCCCGAACTCCGCGCTGCCGCTTTCTCCTGGCTGGAGTACGCCCGGTACGCGGCCACGATCTCATCGACGCCACGGCCCCGGATCAGGCATGCCGACATGTCCACGCCCAGGTACTCGGCCCGGCGGCGGCGGACGGGCGGGTCGAACGCTAGCGCGACGACGACCCGTTTCTCCCCGCCCGTCCCGCGGAACTCGTCGGGGACCGGCAGGGCGTAGATCAGGAAGCTGTCGATCTCGATCCGCCCCTGAGCGATCAGCGTCAGCCGGCGGTCCCCGGAGTCGAGCGCCAGCTCTTCGTCGATCGCGCCGTAGCCGCACACGCGGCGGACCCCCTCCTCGCCCCAGTCCGGCGATACGAGGTCGGACAGGGGTTGCGGCACGTCGGCGGCGGTCGCCAGGACGGCGCGTACCAAGTTCGGGTGGGGTTCTTCGCCCAGGTCACCGCGCAGCCGGTGCCAGACGCGGGCGGCGATGCCGGCCACGCGGGGGGCGGCGTAGCTCGTCCCGACGCCGTAGGCGAAGAGCGTCTTGGTCGGCTCATGCGAGAAGGACATCACCGACAGACCGTGGTCGTCACCGATCTGCCGGTGAGACGGTCCGAACCCCTGGAACAACTGGTTCCCTGCCGGGGCGACGAACTCCGGCTTGACGGCGTCGTTCAGGCCCGGCCCGATGCGGGTTATCGGGGACGGGTGGCCCGTCTGGGCGACGGGCCGGACGAGGTCGTCTTCGCCGGAGCCCCGCCGCACGGCGATCTCTTCCCGATCGACGATGCCACCGACCGTCACGGCGATCGCCGCCGTCGCCGGCGAGTTCAACCCGCACTCGGGCTCGAAGAGGTAGTGCGGGTATTCGGCTAGGGCCGCTTCCGCCTCCCTGGCGTTACGGGCGTGCCCGAGATCCTGGTTGCCCGCCGACACGACGATCAGCACCTCCTCGTCACGCGCCAGCGTGTCCAGGCTCTCGGCCCAGACGCTCTGGCGGGAGTTGGTGTGCAGCCACGCGGCGTTCTCGCCCAGCGAGAGGTTGAAGATGCGGCAGTTGTACGGCGCGGCCTTGTAGAATCGGATGGCGTCCCCGATCTGGTTCACGACCAACCGCTCGTCGTCGAACTGCGAATCGGGGCTGGTGATCCGCGCGCTGAACACCGTCACGTCGGAGGCGAACGCCCCGGACTCGTACCCCGCACGCACGTCCCCGAACACCGCCACCCCGGCCACCAGCGTGCCGTGGCCGACCTCGTCCGCCCCACTGGTCACCCCCGTGAGGAACGCCTCGTAGTGGCCGACGTTGCTCGCCAACAGCGGGTGCAGAGGGGTGATCCCGCTGTCGAGCACGCAGACGCTTGGCCCGTCCGGGGCAGGACGGGGCGGCGTCGGGAAGTCGCCGGGGCGGGCGCGGTGTGCCATCATCCAGTCGAAGACGGGGGCGGCAGGCAGATCGACTTCCGCCACCGCGTCCATTCCCACCAGCCGGTCGAGCTTCGCCCCGGTCACCCGCACCCGCGCGAGGCACAGCGAGTCGCCCACGAAGTGGTCGCAGAACCGCTCCTGCGGCGTGGCCCGGTCGGTGACCAGCCGCCGGAGTTCCTCCAGGGATGCCTGGGCCAGGGCGCGGGTGCCACGGTGCCACAGTTCGACGTCGAGGGCGTAGAGGCGTGCGGGTTCGATGCGGTCCGCACCCTCGCCGATCAGGTCACGCAAGCGACGGCCAGCCCGGTCCACCCGCCCCCACAGGCGCATCTGGCCGACCTCGATGGACTCGAAGGCGTCCCAGGACGTCGAGGCGTACGGCTGCTGCGTCGTCGGGTTGATTCGCGGGCCTTGAATGTACTCGGCCACAGCCCGCCGGAAGCCGGCGAGGTCGGCGTCGTCGCGGAAGGCGATCACCGCACCGTCCGGCTCGACGGCGACGACGGTCAGGCCCACGGCTCGCAGGCGTTCGGCGAGGCCGGAGATCGAGGTCCGGGGGGCGAGCGGCACCCGGAAAACGAGGTGGGGCTGGATGCCTGGGGCGGGGGCCGGTCGTGCCTGGGCCTCCTGCTCGATCTCGCCCAGGCGGGTGGCCAGTTCGGTGCCGAACGCCTGCCGCCCGCCGCGATCAGGGCGCTGGGGCGGTGGAGGGGTCTGACGGCGGCGAGGCGGGTTGGGCTCCTCGCGGACCAATGGGAGATGCGGGTTGCGGGCGTCGTCAGTGTGGTGCGGCATCTGGGCTATTCACCTCGCCTCCTGCGTGAGCGCGGCTTGGGCGCTCGACCGGGCGGCTCCTCAGAGGTCGGCTGTGTGTCACCGGACTGGTGCCGGCGGTGCTGATGCCGGCTCAGCGCCGTTTGAATCATACCGGGATCGACCTGCTCTTGCCCCGCCAGGATCATGAGCTTGATCGCGTCGATTGCGACCCGCTCCACGTCAGCGTGGGACGCGCCGCAAAGGCCCCGCGCCACCTCCCCGAGCCGGACGGACCGGGCCACGGTCACCTGCCGGAGGTGGCGCGTCAGGAGGGTCTCGACCTCCTCTTGGCTCGGCCTCGGGAAGGAGACGACCTCGTCGAACCGTCTCCAGAGCGCGTTGTCGAGGAGCCCTTCGTGGTTGGTCGCCGCTAAGACGAGCGTCTCCGCACGGAAGCCGTCGAGCAGTTGGAGGAAGGAACTGACGACACGCTTCAACTCGCCGTGCTCGTCCGCCGCCGCCCGCTCCTTTCCGATGGCGTCGAACTCGTCGAACAGCAGCACCATCCGGCGGCTGCGGGCGAACTCGAAGACCTTGCGCAGGTTGGAGGCCGTCTCACCGAGGAACGACGAGACGACGGCGTCGAACCGGACGGTCCCGAGCGGGAGGTAGAGTTCGCGGGCCAGGGCCTCGGCGGCGACCGTCTTCCCGCACCCCGGCGGGCCGTGGAAGAGCGCCTTGCTGACGGGGCGCAGGCCGTGCGCCTGGAGGACGTCTGCCTTACGCCACTCCCCGACGATTCGCTCCAGCGGCTCGCGGACGGAGGGGGCAAGGACCAGATCAGCCAGTTCACGCCGCGTCTCGACCATCTCGATCAGGGGGGCGTTCCGGTCCTTGTCACGCGGCAGCGATCCGTTGGCGACCGGGGCCATGACGCCGCGCCGCTGGGGCGGCTGGACGTTCGCCTCCGTTAAGACGCGCTCGAGTTCGTTAGCGAGAACGGAGCGGTTGACGCGGCGTTCTTGTTCAACGACCTCCCACGCCGCGGCGCGGAACGCCCCCTCGTCGCCCTGGAGGTGGGCGAGGATTAGCTTCCGAATCGTGTCCGACGCCGTGGTCATGGGTTCCGCCATCGCCCGCGCGAAGGGGCCGCGCGGGCACAGTTCGTTCCTTTGAGTCGCCCTGATCGGTGGTGTGTTCAGGCGAAGCGCAGCGCGGATCAGGTTACAAGTTGCTGGTTCTGTCCGAACACCCGGCAGCGAGATACCATCCTGCCGCGAAGTGCGATAGGCGAAAGGATGGGTCGTCAGCGCCCGCCTCAGTTCCCCAACTCAGCACATCTGGTCATTTTACCACAACCGCCTTGGACTTCAAACTTGGCAGGGGCCATCAAGGTTCGCGGTCGAAGGGGGAGTACGTCCTGGCTGGGGGTGTTCTCGGGGCCTACGATTTGCGTCAGAAGCCTAAATAAATCTAGGGACTTGCGTCATAATACATGATGCGCCAGCGTACGCTATCCGCCGAGGCACTGGACCGCTCTCGGCCTCACCTGGACCCACGACAGGGCGAGGCAGAGCTGGTTCATTGACCGCCTCGCCGACCCCGTTCGCCAGCGTCCTCCAAGCTCTGTTCGCCTCCGCACGTCGCGGGGGCGGTTGTGTTTCGACACGACCGTCCCTGCGGGGATGGTCCGTATCCGGAGGTCCGTCCCGTGACCGCAATGATCCTCTCTCCCACCACTCCCCTGCAACACGCCTTCCTGGTGATCCTGCCGACGATCGAGCAGCACGCCCGCGCCCGCTTCCGCCATGTCCGCTGCCCGCATCGCCGGGAGGATTGCGAGGCCGAGGCTGTCGCCCTGGCCTGGAAGTGGTGCGTCTGCCTCGCTCAGCGCGGCAAGGACGCGACCGCGTTCCCCAGTACGCTGGCCGTCCTCGCTGCCCGCGCGGTCAGCAGCGGTCGCCGCGTCTGTGGCCAGGAGTCTGATCATGACCGGATCGACCAGTTGAAGCTCGGCGAGCGCAGGAAGTACGTCACGGACTTACTGAGTAGTAGCCGCAGTTGCGTTTCCCAGGAACGCGGTGAAGTCCGCTCCAACTGGGAGCACTTCTGCGACGAGTGAGCCGAGGACGCCCGCGTCGGCTCCCACCCTTGAACCGGCCTTCTCACGGCACCTCATCCGTTGTCTCGTCCTGGCATCTTGCCCAGAGGATCACGCTCTGAGCCGTCCCGGCCCTGCAGGTGCAACCCAGGTCGTCTCGACCCCTTTTCCTGGATCCTGAGCGATCCTGGGCGGCTTCCTGAACCTGCCTCAACGTCACCCGACAGCCCCTACCCTGCCCCGGTGTCCCCCGAATGGGGGGATGCGGGGTCTTTCTTTATCTCAACACACGAACCCCAAGGAGATCCCATGTCCGCAACCCTGACTCACGGCACCCGCAAGAGCCTCGCCGACCAGCTCGATCGGTTTGATACGATGCTCGACGGGCTGGCCGAGGCCATCCCCGAAGCCGTCGCCGACGCCGTTCGCGTGGCGGTCGCCGAGGCTGTCCGCGAGGCCGTGCAACACGCGATCACCGAGGTGCTGACCCACCCCGAGGTGCTCGCTCGCATCCGTGAGGCTACCACGCCGCAGCCCGCTCCGGCCGTGGTGGCTCCGAACCCCTGTCCGTCGAGCAGCACCAGCCGCAGCCTCTCCCGCCTACGCTTGTGGTGCGCCGTGGCCCGTATCCGCTGTGCCCAGGCCTGTACCGCGATGGCCAACTGGCTTCGGTCCGCACGGGACTGGACCGCCGAGCACATCCAGGTGACGTACCACTGGCGGAAGCCGATCCTCGTCGGGCTCGGCGCGGGCTTCGCCGTCGCCCTGGCCTCCCCTCTGCTCGGTCCACTGGCTGGCTCGCTCTTGTGCGCGGCCAGCGTCTTCACGCTCGTCGTGGTCGCTTTCGTGTTGGCATCCAGGCCAGTGAGCCCCTCGTCACACTGAACTGACACGTCGCACGATCGCGGCATGGGTTCGCTCCCCAGAGACTGGCCGGTCCCTCACTGCACTCCCCTGGAGAGGCAATCGAGCCAGCCCGCGCAGTCCCCTGGTGGTCCCGCCGCGTTCGTGCTTCGCAAACCACAGATCTCTTTATGACCAGGAGACAAACCATGAAGTTGCACCGCCCGGACGCCTGCCCCGTGCAGGAGAAGTTTCACACCACACGCAAGGAGCTGTCCGACGCCCTGATCGAGCGTGAAGACGAGATCGAGGTCGTCCTCACCGCCCTGGTCGCCCAGGAGCATCCCCTCCTCGTCGGTCCGCCCGGCTGTGGCAAGAGCCTGCTGCTGGACTCGCTGCTCGCCTGGACCGGCGGCAGGAAGTTCTCGATCTTGCTCACGAAATACTCCGTCCCCGAGGAGCTGTTCGGTCCGGTAAGTGTGGTCGGTCTCAAGGAGGACCGCTACACCCGCATCACCACGGGCCGGTTGCCTGAGGCCGACTTTGCGTTCGTGGACGAGGTGTTCAAGGCGTCGTCTGCAATTCTCAACACCTTGCTCAAGATTCTCAACGAGCGCACCTACGACAACGGCGATGGCATCTCCCGCAAGGTGCCGCTCCAGCTCTGCCTCGCTGCCTCAAATGAGTGGCCATCGCCAGAAACCGGCAAGGAACTCTCAGCCCTGTTTGATCGGTTTGGGCTCCGGAAGACGGTGCGTCCCATCCTCACGGCAGCCGGCCGCAAACGCCTGCTCTGGGAACGCGACCACACGCCGAAGCTCTCCACCAGCATCAGCCCCACCGAGATGGATTCAGCGCATGTCAACGCCCTGGCCCTGCCGTGGTCGAGTGAGGGTAAGGAGGCCCTGGAGGTGATCCTCCGCGAGTTGGCGAAGGAGGGCATCCAGCCGGGCGACCGCCGTCAGTGCAAGGCGGTCCGGATCGCCCAGGCGTTCGCCTGGCTCCACGGGGCGAGCCGTGTGGAACCCGAACATCTGGAGATCCTGCAACACGTACTTTGGGACGACCCGGGTGAGCAGCCGCAGAAGGTCGCTCAGGTGATCGCCCGGATCGCCAACCCGGTTGGCATGCGCGTCAACCAGCTGCTCCTGGAGGTCGAGCAGATTCTGGCCGAGACGGAGGTGCGGAACCTCGCCCAGGCCGCGACCGCTGCGGCCAAGCTGGGTGAGATCGACAGGACGCTGGGCACGCTCAAGGGCAACGGTCGGCTGGAGCGTGCCCGGGCCTATGTGAAGGAGCAGATCAAACGGATCAAGCTGGCCAGCATCGAGGCCATTTGATCCCTGCTTCCCTGTGCCTGTGCTTCATCGGGCCGGGGCCATCACGCCTCGGCCTTTTTCCATGGGGAGGAACCATGACCAACCGCGAACTGTTGAACGCGCCGAAGGAGCGGCTCGGCCCGGTGGACCGGCAGCGGCAGCACATCCTGCGCGGGAGCTGGCGCCGATGCCGTGCCCCGCCTGCCTGCGACCGCTGGACGCGCTGACCGCCGCCGGAGGCCACGTGGACTACTACCGCTTCGCCGCGGACACGCCCGTGTACCACTGCCCGGACTGCGGGGCGGTGCTGACCGCGTCGTGCCGATCTTCGCCATCGGACCCGGCTGGCACTGGCAGCTGAACCACTCCTGGCTGGCCGACCGGCTGCGCAGACCCGCCTGTACGACGAGCAGCACAAGGAGAAGTGATGCACTCATTCCGAACGCGCGACGGCCGGGCGATTGTGGACCAGCCGCGCCAGTGTGGGCACGCGCGAAGCCTACACGGTCCTCGGCTCGCCGAGCTGCCGCGTGTACTCGTCGGGGTGTTCCGTCACGGCCCCTGCCTGGAGGGCGAGTGCCCCTGCCAGCCGCTTCAGCTTCAAGGAGTTCATCTACAAGGAGGAAGAGCAGTGAACCGCGACGAGTTGTTGAAGATGCTGGATCTCAGTGGCAAGGATGTCGCCGCCCGGGGGCGACGGACTCATCATCACCCCCGTGGAGGCGGGTACACCAGAGATCGCCGCCAACCCGACCGCGCTGGAGATCGACGAGTGGGGCCTGCGCCGGGGCCGCGAGCTGCTCACGGAGAGTGCGCGGCGGGCAGCTCAAACTCAGTGAGCACGCTGTGGCTGACTTTCACGCGGCGGCGTTCGATCCAGACCCGCAACTGCTGCCCACCTGCGCGGGACCGGCGGCGTCGGGAGTTCCTATCGCAGATGCTCCAGACACCGGAGTTCCACGGGCTGCACGCGGCGACCATGCTGGATGGCACCGCCTCGGAGATCGCTGCCACGGCGTTCGCTGAACAGTATGCCGCTCTCAATCAGCAGGAGGACAACCAGGAGGCGGTCAGCAAGGGGGAGCTGGACCGTGAGATGGAAACCTTGCGTGCCGTGGGCCGTGCCGTCTCCAAGGCGAGTGAGGAAGTGGAAGAACTCCACGAAGCCGCCTCTGCCCTGGGCATGGGGCCAGGCTCACCGGGGAGCAACGACCCGAAAGCGGTCGCCGAGCTGTTCCGTCGTGTGCGGAGCAACCCGGTGCTGCGACGCATCTGCGAGCTGGCTGGACGCTACCGCCGACTGGCTCAGTCACGCCAGCGACGCAAGACCACGCACGGCCTGGACGACTTCGTGGGGGTCGAGCCGGACGGCGACCTCGGGCGGCTCTTGCCTTCGGAGCTGGCGAAACTGGCCATCCCCGTGTTCGAGCTGGATACCCTGCGCCGCATCGTCGAGCGGCAGGCATTGTGTCGGGCCTACCAGTCGAGCGAGCCAGTGGCAAAAGGCCCAATCATCGTGTCGCTGGACGAGAGCGGCTCGATGATTGGCAGCAAGATCGAGACTGCCAAGGCGCTGGCCCTGGCACTCGCCTGGATCGCCCGCCAGCAGCGGCGCTGGATCGGGTTATGTGCCTATTCGGGCGACTCCGGCGAGCGGCTGCTGCCCTTACCGCCGGGCCGCTGGGACGAAGCGAAGCTCATGGACTGGTTGTGTGCGTTCATTGGGCGGGGGTCGAACCTCGATGTCCCTGTCCGAGAGATGCCACGCATTTACCAGCAGCTCAAGGCCCCGGTCGGTGACACGGACGTGATCTTTATCACCGATTGCCAGTGCCGCATCCCTGAGTCGATCCGTACCGACTTCCTGAACTGGAAGCAGTCGGTGAAGGCGCGGCTCCTCACCCTGGTCATCGGCAGCTCGCCGGGTGACCTCGCTCCTATCTCCGATGAGGTTCACGTCGTCCCCTCCCTGGCCGTCCGCGAGGCGGCGGTCGGGCGCGTCCTGTCCATCTGACCCCATCACAACCAAGTTCACCGGCTCGGCGGCTTCCTCCATCCGGAGAGCTGCCGGGCCTGGTTCTTTTCCACCACGAAGGAGTCTGTTTCATGACCCCCAAGAACGGCAATGGCCCATTCGTCGTACCCCCCGGCACCGCGCTTCTGGGCGAGATCCTGACCTGGTCCTGCTCAGGCGTCAAGATCCGGCATGCCGACCTGATCGGTGGCCTCAAGGACGCCGACCTCGATGAGAGTGTGGCCCGCGAACTGGCACCCCGTCATGCCTTCACCCGGGCGTGCAAGAAGCTCTCGGAGGCCCGGATCATCCGCCAGATCGCCGAGGATGCGCACACGATCACGTTTCAGTTCACGAAGGAGAGCAAGGCGAGCGATTCCTGGGAGTACAGCTTCGAGACCCGGCTTGTCCTGGCGAAATCCACTGGCACGATCACCTGCGACCTGCCGGGGCTGGCGACTCTGGCTCAGGAGGAACTGGATCGTTGTATCGAGGCCCGCAACGGGGCTGACGTGACGCGCACCATCCAGCGTCTCTTTGAACGCAATGCCGACCTCTTCCCGATCAGGGACAAGGGAGGTGTTTACTTTGTGCCCGAGCGGCACACCCCGTTCATCGATCAGATCGACCGCTTCCTCAAGAAGCTCAACGGCAACCTGCGCCGCTTCCCGGTGCCAGCGGGCACGCCGCACGGCGACCGCTCCGTCAAGGAGGCCGTCACCAGTGGCCTGACGGCCATGATCGAGGAGCATCGTGCCGCGATTGCTCTGTTCGGTGAGGACACGCGCGAGTCCACGCTGGAGCGCGCCGCCGAGCGCATCCGGGTCACCAGTCACAAGCTCAGCGCCTATGCGGAGTACCTGGCCGACGAACGCGCGAAACTGGAAGCGCAACTCACTCTTGCCGCCGGCGAACTGCGTGCCCGGATCGCAGCGCTGAGCGAGGCCGGTGAGGCAGTGGCTTCCTGAATCCCCCCCGGACAGCGACCTGGTCGGCCTCTCGTTCGGGTCGGCTGGGTCGCTGTCGATTTCCTGGTGCACCTTGGAGATTTCTACTCATGACCACGACCACGCATCCGCCGATGCCTTCTCCGCTGCGCGACCTGCATCTCATGGCCAATCCTGCCCTCTGGTCAACGTGGCCGTTTTTGCCGCTGGTCCGTCGCTCGCATGGCCAGGAGGAGTTGGGGCTGTTGTTCGACATGCGTGCCATCGCTGGCCAGACCGGCTATCGCTGCACGGTCTGGCGAGCAAACCTGTTTCTTCTTCCACGAAGCCTGGACGCCTTTCTGGCGCTGCCGAAGGAGGTGTTTGACACGTTCGAGGAAGTCGTTGCTGCTGGTTGGCGTGTCGATTGACCCGTCTGCGACACCGTCTGATCGGGTCGGGAGAGAACCTATCCCGGCCTTCTCTGTTTCCATCCATTCCGAGGATGACATCATGATCCACCTGTTCCGAGTCATCACCGATCGCGCGAAAGCACTCTTTGCCACGGCTGCTGCGCTGGAGTTGGAGGGTGAATTCCTGGCGCGGGATGCGGAGCGTCGGGCCGAGTTGCTGCGGCTGGCTGCACGGTTCGAGGATGAGGGCCTGCGGACCGTCGCCGAGCGCTTGCGCCGGCAGGCCGAGGCGGCCAGTATCGAGTCTCCGGCTGCGAGCGTGCTCCCTGCCCTGGCTCACCTGCAGGAAGAGAAGCTGCCGGTCAACGGCACGCCGGCGCTGCCCGAACCTGGGACCCAGGGTAACCGCCTGCCCCTCTCCAGTAACGGCCGCAAGCGGGGCCGCTGATGGGGAGATTCGCATGGCTGACCACATCGTGATCGACGAGTTTCATCTCACCCTGGAGGTGCCGCGTGGCTTGCCCGACTCCGAGTCCGAGGCGATCCGCAGGACACTCGACAGTGCCAGGTTTCAGGCCCGACTGAGGAGGGCGGCGCAACGAGTCTGTCGCCGTCAGCGGTCGCTGGCCAAGGTCCGGGTCCAGTTATCGCGGTGAGGGGAGCACGCTGGCATGGAGTCGAGGAGGTCGTGAGTTGAGCGCGAAGCAGAAGTTAAACGGTGCAAATCTGATCGGCATCGTGTTGATCGCCGGGCTGGTGGGCGGGATCACTGGGTCGTGGGCCGTGTTCTGGATCTCGGGCGTGGCCCTGTTCCTGGCTGCTGTCCACGCGGGCGATATCCGCCGCTGATATGCCTCTCCAGGTCCTTTCAGGGACAGGGGAGCCTGCTGTTCGAGGGTTCGCGCCGCGAACCTCGAATTGGCAGGCTTTTCTTTACATATTCGTCCATGCCCCCTCACTGCCTCTTTCGGCATTACAGGGTCGTAAATGGAATGGCAAGCCGGTCACATTTCCGCCGACCGATGGCGGCGATTCCTGGTACGTGGGATCTGGACCCGGGCCGTTAACCGAACAAGCACCATACCAACCGCACCGCTTGCTTCTTCAGCCAAAAACAGAGTCCACCGACCGACGCCATCGCCAGCAAAAGCCAGCCGCTAAACTCCTGGCGCTTCTCGTTTCGCAGCGTGGCTTCTCTCACCTGCCTTTTCACTTCAGTGGCTTCCCACTCTGTCCCCTTGAAGAAGAACCAGCGGGTAACCTCCACCGGCACTAGCACGGTCTCGGTAACCGTTCTGATTACCTCTTCGGGCACCGACACCGTTGCTGCCATGAACGGCCAGCCCAACGTCGGGACGGTCAACACTGCCCCGCCCAGCGCGGCGACCAGCGCCCCTCGATGCAGCGACCGTTCGGCCCCGTCTCGGTCTCCCTGCCGGGCCAACCGTATCGAATGCCATCCTCCGAAGAAAGCGCCCAGCAACAACCCCAGCGCGAGCGTTACCCAGAGCATGCAACCCCCTCCCGTTTCCGTTCAGCAGTTCAGGCGAAAGCAAACGCCACCACGGGCACGGTCGCATCCCTGGGGTCTGCAGACGAGCAGGCTTCCGTCCTTGCCGCCGCCACCGCCTTCTCCAGTTCCTCCAGCGACAGCCTCCCTGCCAGCGCCTCGTCGATCCGCAATCGCATCGCCTCGACTCGGGTCACCTCTTCCAGGCAGGCCATCAGGTATTTCAGCTGGCTGAGCGTATACTGCCTGGCCCGTCCGAAGGGGCGAAACCAGGAGCGGCCTGCGCCGTAGATGCGCGAGCGCAGGTACTCGAAGAGTTGCGAGGCGTTTTGCACCTGGGTCTCGGAGATCGCGCCGAGACGCTGGGCCTGCTGATAGAGTTCCGCCATTCCATCGAGGGTGACGCCGTCTGCTTGCAGGGCTGGATCGAGGTATACCTCGGGTGACTTGCCGATGACCTTCTCGAACATGGCTTTGGCCATGGCGGTGAGTGCTGGCTTCTCTTGTTTCAGTAGATCACTGGCAATTTTCAGCTGGTTCGACAGGGTGAGGCAACGGACCTGGGTCATCAAGGCCAGCAGGTAATACCGGCCAGACTGATTGAGGGCGATCAACCGACGCGGACCATCCACTTCCCATTTAAGGAGAGTCCTGTAGAGATTGGTCGCGAAGGTACTCTTCTCTTGCGCTGTGTGAAGATCCTTGTCGGACTGGGTTTGCTCGAACTTGTCGAGGAAGTTGATCCCCGTTTCAATGTGAGCCTGGTGTTCTGCATCGAGCTGGTTCTGGATGTCGGTGATTTTTTCTCCAATTACTGTCAGCCGCTGGTGCAGAGCGTTCATCCGACAGAGCATGAACCCGGCAGCCAGCGAGGTGACCCCTAGCGTTGCCATCGACAGAGAGGTCAACGTGCCGAGACTGCTGGCCAGGCCGATCTGGGCGGTCTCGATGTGGCCGACGACCTGTTCGATCCGTGTGCCGCTCTCGGACAGCCCCTCCAGAGCAGCGACAACCCGGCTCCCCTGAGGGCTGTTCCAGACAACCAGGTCTCCCACACGTCCTAGCGATCCGCCGGGATCTTGTAGAAACTGGCGGACGTGAGGTGCCGCGACACGGATGAGAGTCGTGAGCAACCACATGCGGGGATCATGTGGAGGGAGCGGGCCAAGGGGCAAGAGGTTCATGGGCAATACCTCGCGATGAAGTTGGTAGGGACCATGGTCACCGACAGACTCAGCAAGCCAACTCTACCCACGTCTTGATCCCCGTCGGCGCAGAGGCAGCGCTGCAGGTGGCTCCTCGTCGGGGGAAGATCATGATTCCTCCTTATCCCCTGATAGCTGCCTCGCGCGGCGTTTCTTACACGACCGCCGGATTTTTCTTCCGCTCGGGGCAAGTCGCATCAGGGCTGGAGGTGGACCCGGTGGAAGCAGGTGCGGACGTCAATCGAGTCGATCCGTAGTGCCGACCTCCGTTACCTCTCCAGCCTCCAGGCTCCGCCACGGCATTGCCTGAGACGCGAATCAGGTTCTTGCCGCCCGAATGCTACTTAAACACATCTTGCGCCAGGCCAAGATGTGCGTCAAGTAACATGGATCTGGACGCGAAGCGATTTCTGGAGACGATCGGCACGCACATACGCCAGCGGCGAGAGGCGCAGGGCCTAACGCAGGCGCAACTCGGTGAACGCTGTGAGCTGGACCGGACCTTCATCGGGAGCGTCGAACGCGGCGAGCGCAACGTGTCCGTGCTTAACCTGCGCAAGATCGCGCGCAGCCTGCGCATACCGTTGATCGACCTGTTCGTTGATCTGTCTGCGCCCCCCTCAGATGAGACTGCGTTGTCCTCCGAGTGACCCCAGTTCGATGCTTCTGTTATCTGCTCTCAAACTACTTGTTGGATGCCAGGGAAGATGCAAACGGGTCACTGACAGTCGCCCGCTGGGACCAGTCGTAAGTGAGTAGTACTCCATGATCCTGGTCTAGATGTGGCGCGGCAACCTGCTCGTTATGGTGTCATTCGGGGTGGGCGCAAACCTGATGTGGGCGCAAGCACCGACAATAACGAGGCGCAGGCGCCATGATGTCGGGGAAGAGATTCAGGTTATAAATCATAACGGCGCGCAGGCGGCAGTATTATGTCGGGAAGGAGTTTTTAGTTCCCATGGAATGAACAGCGCGCAGGGACTTCAGGTCGGCAGAGTTGATGGTTCATGGCAACATGCGCGATGGGCGCGAGTTACCATGCAGTTTCAAAATCTAGGGGGCGACCCAAAGGGAGCCCCCACCTACTACCTTGGTAGTCATTAGAGTTGAATTTAACTCTATGTGCAGTGCCCGACCTCCCCGACAGAGTTGCCCAACGTCAGGGCAATGTGAGCAGGTGGGCGACGAGTTGGTCGTAGCGCGATTGCATCGGGTGCCGTTGCGTGATCACGCTCGGCCCAAACCTACGGGAGATGTCACCTGATGAGATCCCCTCGGATGCTCGATCGTGTCGGCATGGACAGGATCGCTGGGTGATCTCCTGGCTAGGCGTACTCACTCCCCCAGCCCGCTGGCCAGAAACGCAGCCCACACGCGAGCGTGGCCGGGCTTGCTTTCCACCTTCTCGACCTTGCCACTCCCGCTGATTGGTTTTGGCAGAGGACCCCGGCCGACGGCCCACTCGGGGATGCGCTCGGGGTTGCGCAGCATCGCCAGCTGCGCGCGACGCAATGCCTCAGCAGGGCCGATCGGTTCCTTCGA